>NZ_PDNU01000005.1 GCF_002631185.1 Teichococcus rhizosphaerae
CCAGACCTTCCCGCGGCGCCGCCCGCCGGCACCTCACTTCCGCCCGGGCGGCCTTTCGTTCGGCACCCGCCATCCGCTAGATAGGGCGACACGCCCCCCGGGCGCACCCCCTTCTCCTTGCAACCGGCGCCCGTCGCCGCCGCGCCACAGGAAACCGCCTCATGAAGTTCTTCGTCGACACCGCCGAGGTGTCCGAGATCCGCGCGCTCGCCGAGCTTGGCATGGTGGACGGCGTCACCACCAACCCGTCGCTGATCGCCAAGTCCGGCCGCAACATGGCCGAGGTGATCGCCGAGATCTGCGCCATCACCCCCGGCCATGTTTCCGCCGAGGTGACGGCCACCGACCACGAGACCATGCTGGCCGAGGGCCGCTTCCTGCGCGGCATCGCGCCGAACGTGGCGGTGAAGGTGCCGCTGACCGAGGCGGGGCTGCGCACCTGCCGGGCGCTCACGGACGAGGGCACGCCGGTCAACGTCACGCTGTGCTTCTCCCCCACCCAGGCGCTGCTGGCGGCCAAGGCGGGCGCCACCTACATCTCGCCCTTCGTCGGCCGGCTGGACGACCTGGCGCAGGACGGCATGCAGCTCATCGCCGACATCGTGCAGATCTACCGCAACTACCCGGCGATCCGGACCGAGGTGCTGGTGGCCTCCATCCGCCACCCGCTGCACCTGGCGCAGGCGGCCAAGCTCGGCGCGGGCGTCGCCACCCTGCCCCCCGCCGTGATCCGCCAGCTCATCAAGCACCCGCTGACCGACCGCGGCCTGGAAGCCTTTCTGGCCGACTGGAAGAAGACCGGCCAGAGCATCCTCTGAGGGGAGATGGGAGCGGCGCGGGGCCGGCCGGCATGACGCCCGAGGATGTGGCCGCCTGGCTGCGCGCCCATCCCGGCTTCCTGGCCGAGCGGCCGGAGCTGTACCGGATGCTGGCGCCGCCCCGCCGCGTGCATGGCGAGGAGCTGGCCGACCACATGGCGGCGATGCTGGCCACCGAGCGCGCCGCCAGCCGCGACCTGGCCGAGGCGGCGCGCGAGGGGGCGGGCTTCGCCGCCCGTGCCCGCGCCGCCGTGCTGGCGCTGATCCCGAGCCGCGACCCGGCCGAGACGGTGAGCCAGGAATGGCCCGCCCTGCTGGGGCTCGAGCACTGCGCCCTGGCCGATGAGGGCATGCCCCGCCCCCACCGGCTGAGCCTGCCGCGCGGCACGGTGGCGCGGCTGCTGCCGGCGGGGCGCGACGCGCGGGTGCGCCCTTCCCCCACCGAGCTGCCGCTGCTGCACGCCGAGGCCGCCGGCCTGGTGCAATGCGACGCCCTGGCCCGCCTGCCCCTGCCCGGCGCCCCCGCCATGCTGGTGCTGGGCGCCCGCGCCGTGGCCGGCCTGCCGGCCCGGGGCGCGGGGCCTGAGCTGCTGTTCCTGGCGCGCGCCCTGGCCGCCGCCCTGCTGCGATGAGCGAGGACGCCATGACCGGCTTCGAGGCACGCCAGCTCTGGCTGGACTGGCTGGCGCGCGAGCGCCGGGCCAGCCGCCACACCCTGGTCGCCTATGGCGGCGACCTGACCGACTTCCTCGACTTCCTCACCCGCCACCAGGGCGAGGAGCCCAGCATGGCCAGCTTTGCCGCGCTGCGGCCGGCCGACCTCCGCGCCTTCCTGGCCGAGCGGGCGACGCGGGACGGGGTGGGCAACGCCACCCGCGCGCGGCAGCTCGCGGCCATACGCGGCTTCCTGCGCTTCCTGGCGCGGCACCACGGCCTGCCGCCCCTGGCGCTCGCCGGGCTGCGCGGGCCTCGCGTGGTGCCCCCCGCCCCGCGCCCGCTGACCCCCGAGCAGGCGCTCGACGTTTCGCGCGCGGCGGGCGACGTGGAGAACACCCCCCTCCTCTCGGCGCGCGACACGGCGCTGTTCACCCTGCTCTATGGCTGCGGCCTGCGCATCTCCGAGGGGCTGGCGCTCAACGTGAAGGACGCGCCCAAGGCGGGGCAGGCGCTGCGCATCCTCGGCAAGGGGGAGAAGGAGCGGCTGGTGCCGGTGCTGCCCGCCGTGGCCGAGGCGGTTGCCGCTTATCTGCGGCTGCGCGGCGGCGCCCTGCCGGACGACCCGCTCTTTCTCGGCGCGCGCGGCGACCGGCTGGACCCCGGCGTGGCGCAGAAGGCGCTGCGCACCTATCGCCGCCTCGTGGGCCTGCCCGAGAGCGCCACGCCGCACGCGCTGCGCCATTCCTTCGCCACCCACCTGCTGGGGGCGGGCGGCGACCTGCGCGCCATCCAGGAACTGCTGGGCCATGCCAGCCTGTCCACCACCCAGCGCTACACCAGCGTCGATTCCGTGAAGCTGCTGGAAACCTGGCAGAAGGCGCATCCCCGCGCCCGCTGAGGCGCTGCAGGCGCCATCAGGGGCGGCGGAAGCCCCAGCGCAGCCGCCCCGCCCAGCCCCGGCCGCGCTCCACCATCTGCTTCTCCAGCGCGCCCAGGCTGTCCACCCGGGCGGGCCAGCGCGCATGGCACCAGCCCAGCGCCCGCTGCGACCAGGCATGCTGCTCGCGCAGCACGAAGATCCCGAGCAGCAGGAAGAGCGTGCCATTCATCACCGGCAGGATCAGCCCGGCCACGCCGAGCGCCAGAAGCGACCAGCCGGCCATCTTGCGCTTCCAGGAAGGGCGGTAGACGAGCATGGCAGGGCAGATGGCGCTGCCGCGCCGTTCCCTCAAGGGCAGCGCATGGCCTCCGCGGCCAGCATCAGCAGCGCCGCCAGCGGCAGGCAGAAGGCGAAGCCCAGCGCCAGGAAGCCCGCCGCCCCCGCCACCCCGCCCAGGAAGAAGCTGCCGAGCAGCGCCAGCAGCAGCCGCAGCCTGGCGCGGTCCGCCCGCACGAAGGGGCGGCCTTCCAGCAGGCCGGCGCGGTTCCAGTAGAGCAGCTTGCCCAGCTCCACGCCGATGTCGGTGATGACGCCGGTCATGTGGGTGGTGCGCATCCGCGCGCCGGAGATCTTGGTGATGGTGGCGTTCTGCAGCCCCATCAGGAAGCACAGCAGCGGGGTGGCCAGCGCCACAGGCGGCACGCCCCCGGCCTCGCGCGCCGCCAGCCAGCCCACGCCGCCACCGGCCAGCAGCAGCCCGGCCTCCAGCCGCAGCGGGACGAGATAGGGGTTGCGCCGCCCCCGCCGCCGCCCGCGGTTGATCAGCACGGCCGAGACGCCGGCGCCCGCCGTGAAGGCCAGCAGCGCCAGCAGCCCCGCCAGCACCACCGGCATGGCGCCGAGCACCAGGTGATCCGCCATGGCCGAGACGATGCCGGACATGTGAGAGGTATAGGCTCCGACGAGCAGGAAGCCGCCGGCATTCACCGCCCCCGCCACGGCGGCAAGGCAGAGGCTGAGCCCCGCCTCGCTCAGCCCGCCGCCCCGGAACCAGCGGACAAGCAGAGGGCGGGCGAGCCGGCGGCGGACCAGCCGGAGCCGCGAGGGCCCAAAACGGGAAGACCCGAGACGAGAAGATCGGGCGCGCGGGCGAGGCTTGCCCACCCGCGCCGCCCGCTCAGATGTGCAGCGGCCGGCCGTCCACGGCCAGCGCGGCTTCCTTCACCGCCTCGTTCAGCGTCGGGTGGGCGTGGCAGGTGCGCGCCACGTCCTCGGCGCTGGCGCCGAACTCCATGGCGATGGCCACCTCGGCGATCAGCGTGCCGGCATCCGGGCCCAGGATGTGGCAGCCCAGCACGCGGTCCGTCTCCTTGTCGGCCAGGATCTTCACGAAGCCGTCCACGTCGCCCATGGCGCGGGCGCGGCCATTGGCCATGAAGGGGAACTTGCCGACCTTGTAGGCCTGGCCGCGCGCCTTCAGCTCCTCCTCCGTCTCGCCCACGCTGGCGATCTCGGGCCAGGTGTAGACGATGGCAGGAATGACGCCGTAGTTCACGTGGCCGGCCTGCCCGGCCAGGATCTCGGCCAGAGCCACGCCCTCATCCTCGGCCTTGTGCGCCAGCATGGCGCCGGCGATGACGTCGCCGATGGCATAGATGCCGGGGACGTTGGTGGCGAAGTGGCCATCGGTCTTCACCCGGCCGCGCTCGTCCAGCTCCACGCCCACCTCGGCCAGGCCCAGGCCCTCCGTGTAGGGGCGGCGGCCGATCGCCAGCAGCACCACGTCCGCCTTGATCTCCTCGGCCGCGCCGCCGGCGGCGGGCTCCACCGTCAGGGTCACGCCCTCGGCCGACTTGGCGGCGGCGGTGACCTTGGACTTCAGCCTGAACTTCATGCCCTGCTTGGCGAGCACGCGCTCGAACTGCTTGGCCGTCTCGGCGTCCATGCCGGGGGCGAGGCGGTCGAGATACTCGATCACCGTCACCTCCGAGCCCAGGCGGCGCCACACGGAGCCCAGCTCCAGCCCGATCACGCCGCCGCCGATGACGACGAGGTGGCCCGGCACCTTCTCCAGCTCCAGCGCGCCGGTGGAGGTGACGACCTGCTTCTCGTCCACCTCGACGCCGCGCAGCGGCGCGCTGTCCGAGCCGGTGGCGATGACGATGTTCCTGGTCTCAAAGGTCTGGCCGGCGACCTCGACCTTGCCGGGTGCGACAACCTTGCCGGTGCCCTTCAGCCAGGTGATCTTGTTCTTCTTAAAGAGGAACTCGACGCCCTTGGTGTTGGCGGACACCACCTCGCCCTTGCGCGCCTGCATGCGCGCGAGATCGAGCTTCACGCCCTCGACGATGATGCCGTGCTCGGCGAATTTGTGCTTCGTCTCCTCGAAGCTTTCCGAGGATTGCAGCAGCGCCTTGGATGGGATGCAGCCGACGTTCAGGCAGGTGCCGCCCAGCGTCTCGCGCTTCTCGACGCAGGCCACCTTGAGCCCGAGCTGCGCGGCGCGGATGGCGCAGACATAACCGCCGGGGCCGGCGCCGATCACGATCACGTCGAAGCTGTCGGACATGGGGCAAAAGTCCTGCTTGGCAATGGAATGTGACGGGCAAACTGGCCTGCCCGGCGCCATCGGGCAAGGGGCAGCGTGGCCCGGCCGGCCCTGCGGCGCGCGCGGCTGCCCTCCCGCCCCCGCATGCGGCGCCTTGTGCGCAGGGGCCGTTTCCCGTCTGGATTGTTGCCAGCCGCCTGCCGCCTCTGCCACGCTCGCCGGCGGGCCGGGGCCAGGATGAAGCCCCGCCCAGGGGAGAAATGAAGAATGGTGACTGGTTCCAACCGAGCATGGCCACGCCGTGGCGCCCTGGCGCTGGCGGCGGGCATGGCCGCCGGCGCCCTGGCGCGCCCCGCCCTGGCGCAGGGCTTCCCCAGCCGGCAGATCCGGCTGATGATCCCCTGGCCGCCCGGCGGCTCGGCCGATGCGCAGCTCCGCTCCCTGGCCGACCTCGCCACCCGGACGCTGGGGCAGCCGATCGTCATCGAGAACCGCTCCGGCGCGCGCGGGCTGCTCGCCGCGCAGGCGCTGCTGCAGGCCGCCCCCGATGGCTACACCCTGGCGCAGCACCACCTCTCGGTGATCCGCCACCCCTTCCTGACCAAGGCGAAGTCCTGGCACCCGGTGGAGGACTTCACCCCCGTCATCGGCCTCACCGGCTGGCTGTTCGGCGTGGTGGTGCGCGCCGACAGCCCGATCAAGAGCTGGGCCGACTACGTGGCCGCGGCCAAGGCGCGGCCAGGGATGATGACCTATTCCACCAGCGGCATCGGCACCACCAACCACCTGGCCATGGAGGACATCTGCACGCGCCTCGGCATCCAGCTGACGCATGTGCCCTTCCGCGGCAGCACGGAGGGGGTGACGGCGATGCTGGGCGGGCAGATCGACAGCATCGCCGACAGCTCGGCCTGGGTGCCGCAGGTGGAGGCGGGGCAGTTCCGCCTGCTCTGCGTCTGGTCGCCCGAGCGCGCCAAGCGCTTCCCCGACGTGCCGACGCTGCGCGACCTCGGCATCGATCTCGCCGTCACCTCGCCCTATGGCATCGCCGGGCCGAAGGGCATGGACCCCGGCGTGGTGCGGGTGCTGCACGACGCGCTGAAGGCGGCGCTGCTCAGCCCGGAGAACACGGCGATCCGCGAGAAGTGGGACATGCCGCTGAACTACCTCGACACCGAGGCCTACCGGGACTTCACGGTGCGGCGCGCCGCCTATGAGAAGGAGATGGTGACCCGCCTCAACCTCAGCATCGACAGCTGAGAACGCGAAGCGGGGGCCGCATGATGCGGCCCCCGCTCCTCACTCCAACGCGGAGCAGCCGGATCAGATGTCCAGCATCAGCCGGCGCGGATCCTCGATGCTCTCCTTCACGCGCACCAGGAAGGACACCGCCTCCTTCCCGTCCACGATGCGGTGGTCGTAGGAGAGCGCCAGGTACATCATCGGGCGGATCTCGATCTTGCCGCCCACCACCATCGGGCGCTCCTGGATCTTGTGCATGCCCAGGATGCCCGACTGCGGCGGGTTCAGGATCGGCGTCGACATCAGCGAGCCGTAGATGCCGCCATTGGTGATGGTGAAGGAGCCGCCCGAAAGCTCGTCCAGCTTCAGCTGCCCATCGCGCGCCTTGCGGCCGAAGCCCGCGATCGACTTCTCGATCTCGGCGAAGGACATCTGGTCGGCGTTCTTCAGCACCGGCACGACGAGGCCGGACGGGCCACCCACCGCGATGCCCATGTGCACGAAGTTCTTGTAGACGATGTCGTCGCCGTCGATCTCGGCGTTGACCGCCGGGAACTCCTTCAGCGCCGCGACGCAGGCCTTCACGAAGAAGGACATGAAGCCGAGCTTGGTGCCCTGCTTCTTCTCGAACACGTCCTTGTACTCGTTGCGCAGCGCCATCACCGCGCCCATGTCCACCTCGTTGAAGGTGGTGAGCATGGCGGCGGTGTTCTGCGCCTCCTTCAGCCGGTTGGCGATGGTCTTGCGCAGGCGGGTCATCTTCACCCGCTCCTCGCCGCCTTCCAGGGCGCGTGGGGCCTTGGGCGCGGCGGGCTTGGCCGCCTCGGGCGCCGGGCGGGCCAGGAAGGACTGCACGTCGCCCTTGCTGATGCGGCCGTCCTTCGCAGTGCCGGCGCCGATCTGCTCGGCCGACACGTTGTTCTCAGCCATCATCTTGGCGGCGGCGGGCAGCGGCGCGTGGCCGACGCCGGGGCGGCCCCCCGGCCCGGTCTCGGCGCGCGGCGCCTCCACCTTGGGGCCGGAGGGCGCGGCGGCGGGGGCCGCGGCCGGGCTCGCGGCCTTGTCGGCGGCGGGCTTCGGCGCGGCGGCCTTGCCATCGCCCGCGCCGATCACGCCGAGCACGGCGCCCGGCTCCACCTCGGCGCCCTCATCGGCCGCGATCGACTCCAGCACGCCGGCGGAAGGCGCGTTGACCTCGACCGTGACCTTGTCGGTTTCCAGCTCCACCAGCGGCTCGTCGGCCGCAACCGCCTCACCGGCCTTCTTCATCCACTTCGCCACAGTCGCGGTGGACACGCTCTCGCCCAGTGTGGGCACCACAATTTCGGTCATTCTGCCGTCGCCTTCTTGCCGGTGCGATGCTCAGGAATGGGTCAGTTGAGGCCCAGCGCTTCGCGCACCAGGGCCTCCTGCTGCTGCTGATGGACCTTGGCAAGGCCCGTGGCGGGGCTCGCCGCCTCGGCACGGCCGACATAGTCCGGCCGCTTGGCCTTGATGCCGAGATCCTTCAGCACCTTTTCGATGCGCCGGTCAACGAAGGTCCAGGCGCCCATGTTCTCGGGCTCCTCCTGGCACCACACCACCTCGGCGTTCTTGTACTCGGCCAGCACCTTGGCGAGGCTGATGCGCGGGAAGGGATGGATCTGCTCCATCCGGGCGATGGCCACGTCCTGCACGCCCTTGTCGCGGCGCTCCTGCAGCAGGTCGTAATAGACCTTGCCGGTGCAGAGCACGACGCGCTTCACCTTCTCGGACGGCGCGATCGCGTCGGTCTCGGGGATCACGGTGCGGAAGGTGGAGCCGGGCGCGAACTCGGACAGGCTGCTGACCGCCAGCTTGTGGCGCAGCAGCGACTTCGGCGTCATCACCACCAGCGGCTTGCGGTAGTTGCGCTTCAGCTGCCGGCGCAGGGCGTGGAAGTAGTTGGCCGGCGTGGTGAAGTTGCACACCGCCATGTTGCGCTCGGCGCAGAGCTGCAGGTAGCGCTCCAGGCGCGCCGAGGAATGCTCCGGCCCCTGCCCCTCATAGCCGTGCGGCAGCAGCATCACGAGGCCGGACATGCGCAGCCACTTGGTCTCGGCGCTGGCGATGAACTGGTCGATGATGACCTGCGCGCCATTGGCGAAGTCGCCGAACTGCGCCTCCCACAGCACCAGGGTCTGCGGGTCGGCCAGGGTGTAGCCGTAGTCGAAGCCCAGCACGCCCATCTCGGACAGCAGCGAGTTGAACGCCTCCATCCGCGCCTGACCCTCGCGGATGTTGTTCAGCGGCATGTATTCCGCCTGGTTCCGCTGGTCGACCAGCACGCAATGGCGGTGGCTGAAGGTGCCGCGCTGCACATCCTCGCCCGAGAGGCGGACGCGGTGGCCCTCCAGCAGCAGGGTGCCGAAGGCCAGCGCCTCGCCGGTCGCCCAGTCGATCCCCTCGCCCGTCTCGATGGCGTTCTTCTTGGCCTCGAGCTGGCGGACGATCTTGGAGTTGGCGTTGAAGCCCTCCGGCACGCGGGAGAGCGCGCCGCCCACCTCGCGCAGCGTGGCGAGGTCGACGGCGGTGCCGTCCTCCTTCTCCTCGTCATCCGAGCCCGCGGCCTTGAGGCCGGCCCAGTGGCCTTCCAGCCAGTCCGCCTTGTTGGGCTTGAAGGTCTGCGCGGCCTGGTAGGCCTCCTCCAGGCGGGCGTTGAAGGCGTCCAGCATCGCCTTGCCGTCCTCGGCCGGCACGGCGCCGGAGGCGGCGAGCGCCTCGGCATACTTGGTGCGGGTCGTCTTCATCTCCCGGATCCGGCCATACATGGCGGGCTGGGTGAAGGCGGGCTCGTCCGTCTCGTTGTGGCCGTGGCGGCGGTAGCAGACGATGTCGAGCACGATGTCGGCGCCGAACTGCATGCGGTACTCGGCCGCGAGCCGGGCGCAGAACACCACCGCCTCCGGCTCGTCGCCGTTGACGTGCAGGATGGGCGCCTGGACCGACTTGGCGACGTCGGTGCAGTAGAGGCCCGAATAGGCGTGCAGCGGCACGGTGGTGAAGCCGATCTGGTTGTTCACCACCACATGCACCGTGCCGCCGGTGCGGTAGCCGATGAGCTGGCTCATCGCCAGGGTCTCATAGACCAGGCCCTGGCCGGCGAAGGCGGCGTCGCCATGCAGCAGGATGCCCATGACCGAGCGGCGGCTCTTGGTGTCGCCCGCCATGTCCTGGCGCGCGCGCACCTTGCCCACCACCACCGGGTCCACCGCCTCGAGGTGGGACGGGTTGGGCTGCAGCGAGAGGTGGACCTGGCGGCCGTTGATCTCGATGTCGGTCGAGGTGCCGAGATGGTACTTCACGTCGCCCGAGCCCTGGACGTCGTCCGGGTGGGCCGGGTTGCCCTTGAACTCGGAGAAGACCTGCGTGAAGGGCTTCTTCACCACGTTGACCAGCGTGTTCAGCCGGCCGCGGTGCGGCATGCCGATGGCGATCTCGCTGACGCCGAGCCCCGCCACCGTCTCGATGATGGCCTGCAGCGCCGGGATGGTGACCTCGCCGCCCTCCAGCCCGAAGCGCTTGGTGCCCACATACTTGCGGGCGCAGAAGGCCTCGAAGCCCTCCGCCTCGGTCAGCTGCTGCAGGATGGTGCGGCGGGCCTGGCCGTCAAAGGCGCGGCCCCAGGGCGCGCCCTCGATGCGCTGCTGGATCCAGGACTTCTGCTCCGGGTCCTGGATGTGCATGAACTCGACGCCGATCGGCCCGCAATAGGTCGCGCGCAGGATCTGCATGATCTCGCGCAGCGTCGCGGTTTCCTTGCCCAGCACCTTGTTGATGAAGATGGGGCGGTCGAGGTCGGCGTCGGTGAAGCCGTAGGTCTTGGGGTCCAGCTCCGGATGCGGCTTGGCCTGCTGCAGGCCGAGCGGATCGAGCTGCGCCTCCAGATGGCCGCGCACGCGGTAGGCGCGGATCAGCATCAGGGCGCGGATCGCATCCAGCACCTGCTGGCGCGAGGCAGCGGGATCGGCGGCGGCGGGGGCGGCAGGCTTGCCCCCCTTCTTCGGGTCGGCCCTGGGCGCCTCGGGCTCGGGCGCGAAGCCGCCGCGCGGGCGGGGCGCCCAGGAGGCGCCGGTGGCATCGTGCAGCACGGCGCGGGCGTCATCGTTCAGCGCCGCGAACAGCTCCTGGAAGGAGACGTCCACGCTGTCCGGATTCTCCACCCAGCGCGCATACAGGTCGGCGAGGAAGGTGGCGTTCGCCCCCGTCATCGCGCTTGCCAGGATATCGATACCGGCCATCATCTCCTCCTCGCCCGCACCTCGAACGGGCGCGGCGGCACATTTCACTACCCGGCGTCACAAAACGCAGCGCCGTCCCCGATATAGGGACGGCGCTGGTTAACATAGAGGTTAAAGTCGCGGCATGGGAGCCAGCACCGACGGGGCTGCATGGCAGACCCGCCCGGTTGGCCCGGCTCCCCTTGTCGCGACCGTTCCGGCATCAGCCGCGCAGGGCCTTCACCATGGTCGAGCCCAGCGCCGCGGGGCTCTCGGCCACATGGATGCCCGCCTCGCGCATGGCGTTCATCTTGGCTTCCGCGGTGTCCTTGCCGCCCGAGATCACGGCGCCGGCATGGCCCATGCGACGGCCCGGAGGGGCGGTCGCGCCGGCGATGAAGCCGACCACGGGCTTGTAGTTGGCCGAGCCCGGCCGGTTCTCGCGGCCCAGGAACTCGGCCGCCTGGATCTCGCTCTGGCCGCCGATCTCGCCGATCATGATGATCGACTGCGTCTCGGGGTCGGCCAGGAACATCTCCAGAACCTCGGTGAAGTCGGTGCCCTTCACCGGGTCGCCGCCGATGCCGACGCAGGTGGACTGGCCGAGGCCCGCCGCCGTGGTCTGCGCCACCGCCTCATAGGTCAGCGTGCCCGAGCGGGACACGATGCCGACCGAGCCGCGCTTGTGGATGTGGCCCGGCATGATGCCGATCTTGCAGGCGTCCGGCGTGATCACGCCCGGGCAGTTCGGCCCGATCAGGCGGGACTTCGAGCCGGACAGGGCGCGCTTGACCTTGACCATGTCCAGCACCGGGATGCCCTCGGTGATGCAGATGATCAGCGGCACCTCGGCGTCGATCGCCTCCAGGATGCTGTCGGCGGCGAAGGGCGGCGGCACGTAGATGACGGAGGCGTTGGCGCCCGTGGCCTCCACGCACTCGGCCACGGTGTTGAACACCGGCAGGCCCAGATGCGTCTGCCCGCCCTTGCCCGGGGTCACGCCGCCCACGTAGTTCGAGCCGTAGGCGATGCCCTGCTCGGCGTGGAAGGTGCCCTGGGAGCCGGTGAAGCCCTGGGTCATCACCTTGGTGTTCGCGTCGACGAGGATGGCCATCTCAGTTGGCTCCCTTCACGGCGCGGACCACCTTCTCGGCGGCGTCGGCCAGGTTGTCGGCGGGGATGATCTTCAGGCCGCTCTCGGCCAGGATCTTCTTGCCGAGCTCCACATTGGTGCCTTCGAGGCGCACCACCAGCGGCACGGACAGGGTCAGGTTCTTGGCCGCCTGCACCACGCCGGTCGCGATCATGTCGCACTTGGCGATGCCGCCGAAGATGTTGACCAGGATCGCCTTGACGTTGCTGTCGGAGGTGATGATCCGGAACGCCTCGGTGACGCGCTCGGCCGTCGCCGTGCCGCCCACATCGAGGAAGTTGGCGGGGGAGGAGCCGTAGAGCTTGATGATGTCCATGGTGGACATCGCGAGGCCCGCGCCGTTCACCATGCAGCCGATCTCGCCGTCGAGCGCCACATAGTTCAGGTCGTTCTTGACGGCCTCCAGCTCCTTCGGGTCCATCTCGCTGTCGTCGCGCAGGGCCTCGAGGTCCTTGTGGCGGAACAGCGCGTTGTCGTCGAAGGACACCTTGGCGTCGAGCGCCACGATCTCGCCGGCGCCGGTCACCACCAGCGGGTTGATCTCGACGATGGCGCAGTCCAGCTCGACGAAGGCCTGGTACATGGCCGTGACGAACTTGGTGAAGGAGGCGACCTGCTTGCCTTCCAGGCCGAGGCCGAAGGCCAGCTTGCGGCAATGGAAGCCCGAGATGCCCGAGGCCGGGTCGATCGCCGCCTTCAGGATCTTCTCCGGGTGGTGCTCGGCGACCTCCTCGATCTCCATGCCGCCTTCGGTCGACGCCATGATGACGATGCGGGAGGTGTCGCGGTCCACCAGCAGGGAGAGGTACAGCTCGCGCTTGATGTCGCAGCCATCCTCGACATAGACCCGGCTCACCACCTTGCCGGCCGGGCCGGTCTGCTTGGTGACGAGGGTCTTGCCGATCATCGCCTCGGCCGCCGCGCGCACGTCCTCGACCGACTTGACGACGCGCACGCCGCCCTTGCCGTTCGGGTCCTCCGCGAAGCGGCCGGCGCCACGCCCGCCGGCATGGATCTGGCTCTTCACCACATAGACAGGCCCGGGCAGCTTGCGCGCCGCCTCGGCCGCCTCCTCGGCGGTCCAGGCCACATGGCCGTCGAGCACCGCGACGCCATAGCGGCGCAGCAGTTCCTTGCCCTGATACTCGTGAATGTTCATCCGCTCACCCTTCGCTGGGCTGGACGGCCGGGGCGCGGCCGGATGGAAACGGCCAGGGCGACCCCGCCCCGGCCGCGGGAGATCAGACGCCGAGCTTCTTGAAGTCCGCGATCAGCTTCTTCACCGCGTCGCAGGACTTGTCGAAGGCGGCCTTCTCGGCCTCGGTGAACTGGACCTCGACGATCTTCTCCACGCCCTTGTCGCCGATGACGACGGGCACGCCGACATAGAAGTCGTTCATGCCGTACTCGCCGTTCAGCAGCACGGCGCAGGGCAGGACGCGCTTCTTGTCCTTCAGGTAGCTCTCGGCCATGGCGATCGCCGAGGCGGCCGGAGCGTAGAAGGCGGAGCCCTTCTCCAGCAGCTTGACGATCTCGCCGCCGCCATTGGCGGTGCGCGTCACGATGGCGTCGATCTTCTCCTGGGTGGACCAGCCCATCTTCACCAGGTCGGGCACGGGGATGCCGGCGACCGTGGAGTAGCGGGTCAGCGGCACCATGGTGTCGCCATGGCCACCCAGCACGAAGGCGGTCACGTCCTCGACGGAGACGCCGAACTCCTCGGCCAGGAACAGGCGGAAGCGGGCGGAGTCCAGCACGCCGGCCATGCCGACGACCTTCTCCGGCGGCAGGCCGGACTTCTGCTGCAGCACCCACACCATCACGTCGAGCGGGTTGGTGATGCAGATGACGAAGGCGTTCGGGGCGTAGGTCTTGATGCCCTCGGCGACCTTGGTGATGACCTCGGCGTTCTTGGTCAGCAGGTCGTCGCGCGTCATGCCCGGCAGGCGGGGGAAGCCGGCGGTGACGATCACCACGTCGGCGCCCTCGATGGCGGCATAGTCGGCCGAGCCGACCATCTTGCTGTCGAAGCCGTCGACCGGGCCGGACTGCATGATGTCCAGCGCCTTGCCGGCGGCCACGCCGGCGAACACGTCGAACAGGACGACGTCGCCCAGTTCCTTGAGGCCGATCAGGTGGGCGAGCGTGCCGCCGATATTGCCGGCGCCGACGAGCGCAATCTTCTTACGGGCCATGAGGAGGCTCCTTCCCGAGGCGTTCGTAGATGGGCGAGATCAGGGAAATCTTGCAGCGGCTACCTACTCCGCCCCACCCATATGGGCAAGGCGGGCCAGTGCCGTTTCAGCCCGATCGACGCACGAGCCGGGTGCCGGAATGCCGCTCAAAGCGGCATGCAGCGAATCACGTCATCATGCCCGCGCGCCAGGGTGGCCAGGGTGCCCACGGGGCACTCGCGCTGCGTGCCGGAGGCCAGCGGCAGGCCCGCCTGCCAGGAGGTGAGGCGCGCCCCGCCCGCGGGCGGCTGGGCGGCGGCCCTGGAAACAACGCGGGCGGTGCCGCGCTGCGGCTGGAGGGCGGGGCGGCGCAGCAGCTGGCCGGCCTTGGCGGAAGCGGGGCGGAGGGCGGCGCGCTGGGGCTGCGCGGCCGGCCGGGCCGCCGCGCGGGCGGCGCTGCCCGCCTTGGTGGACTTGGCCGACTTGGCGGAGGCGCGGCTCTCGCCACGGCTCGACGCGGCCTCGGCCGCGGGGGCCATCGCCGGGACCATGGCCGCGGCCAGGAGGCCGAGCAGGCAGAGCGGGATCATTCGCATGGCAGCTCCTTCTGGCAGCGGGCGGCCCATCTCAGGTGAGATGCGGCAGGCCCAGATATTCGTGGCTTTGCATTTCCATCAGGCGGGACGCGGTGCGCTGGAACATCGCGGCGTTCTCGCCCTGCTCGTAGAGCTGGTCCGGCGCCGCTGCGGCGGAGGCGACCAGCTTGCAGCGGTGCTCGTAGAGGGTGTCGATCAGCGTGATGAAGCGGCGGGCCTTGTCGAAATTGTCGGGCCCGAGGCGCGGCACGCCGTCCAGCACGAGCGTGTGGTAATGGGTGGAGATGGCCAGGTAGTCGGCCGGCCCCAGCGGCTTGCCGCAGAGGGCGTCGAAATCCGCCCGCGCCACGCCGCCCAGCGCCTGCGGGATCTCCACCCGCCGGCCGAGCACGGAGATCACCTCCGGCGCGCCATGCGCCTTGCCGGTCAGCTCCCGGAAGGCGGCATCCAGCGCCCGCTCCGCGCGGCCATCGGCCGGGCTGTGCCAGGTGGGCAGGCCCTGGATGCGGTCACGCCGGTAGTCCTGCGCCGATTGCAGGTGCAGCACCGAGACGTTCCGGTTGATCAGCGCGATGAAGGGCAGGAAGGCATCCCGCCCGGGGCGGCCCTTGAACAGGTCGTCGGGCGCCGTGTTGGAGGTGGCCACGATGACCGTGCCACGCGCGAACAGCGCCTCGAACAGCCGCCCCAGGATCATCGCGTCGGCGATGTCGTGCACCTGGAACTCGTCGAAGCAGAGCAGCGAGGCCTCGCCGGTGATCTGGTCGGCCAGCGGCGGGATGGGGTCCGCCGTGTCGCCGTGCTGCTTCTTCCAGGCATGGATGCGCTGGTGCGACTGCTGCATGAACTGGTGGAAGTGGATGCGCTTCTTGCGCGGCACGTCGGCGCAGGCGAAGAACAGGTCCATCAGCATGGACTTGCCCCGCCCCACCTCGCCCACGAGGTAGAGGCCCTGCGGCACGTTGCCCGGCGCCTCGTCCACCGGCTTGCGGCGGAAGAAGCGGCTCATGAAGCCGCTGCCCGGCTCGGCGGTCGGCGCCTCGCGCTTCGGCTCGTAGCCGCGGGTGCGGCGCCACAGGTCCTGCAGGGTTTCGGCCGCCAGGGCCTGGGCGGGGTCGGCGCGCAGCTCGCCCGCCGCCACCTTCGCGCGATAGGCGGGCAGTGGACCTTCAGCGGAGGACGGGGGGCTCGCGGCACCGCCCGGCTTCAAGGGAGCATCCATCGCGTTGCGGCATAGCCTGTGAGGCCCGAACCGGCAACCGCACTTTCACAACATTCTCCAACCCACGGAAAGGATGGATTTTTTAGATTCCGTGAACTGGTGAAAACGCGGTCATGTCCCCGTGCTGCATCCTCTGCGCCGGCACCGCGTTTACCGCCCGGGTGAAACAACAAAACGGAGCGGCACCCATGATCGACAAGTCCACGATCACCGAACACGCTGAAATCGTCGGCTCCTGCGGCAACCATGTCGGCACCGTCGATCATATCGAGGGCGACTTCATCAAGCTGACGGCCGCGGATTCTACGGATGGGCGGCACAAATACCTGCCGATCTCCGCCGTGGCCTCGACCGAGCCGGGGCGGGTGATCACCCTGGTGAATCACAAGGCCGCGCAATCGCTCCTCCAGGACGCGCCCGAGGCAGGCACCGGACCCAACTTCCAGGCCCAGGGCTGAGAGCGATTCGCGCATGAGAAAGGCCCGGGGGATCGCTCCCCCGGGCCTTCCCTTATCCGCCGCGCGGCGCCGGGATCAGCCCTGCCGCTCGACGATCATCTGCTTGATCTTGCCGATCGCCTGGGCCGGGTTCAGCCCCTTGGGGCAGGTCGCGGCACAGTTCATGATGGTGTGGCAGCGATACAGGCGGAACGGGTCCTCGAGGTTGTCGAGGCGCTCGCCCGTGTACTCGTCGCGCGAATCCGCGATCCAGCGATAGGCCTGGAGCAGCACGGCCGGGCCGAGATAGCGGTCGCCGTTCCACCAGTAGGACGGGCAGGCCGTGGAGCAGCAGAAGCACAGGATGCACTCCCACAGCCCGTCGAGCTTGGCGCGCTCCTCCTTGGACTGGCGGCGCTCCTCGTCCGGCGGCGGGGGCGTGTCGGACTTCAGCCAGGGCTCGATGGAGCGGAGCTGCGCGTAGATGTGCGTCAGGTCCGGCACCAGGTCCTTCACCACCGGCATGTGCGGAAGCGGCGTGATGCGCACGTCCTTCTTCACATCCTCGATCGGCTTCAGGCAGGCCAGCGTGTTCATCCCGTCGATGTTCATCGAGCAGGAGCCGCAGATGCCCTCGCGGCAGGAGCGCCGGAAGGTCAGGGTGGTGTCCACCTCGTTCTTGATCTTGATCAGCGCGTCCAGGACCATGGGCCCGCACTTGTCGAGATCGATCTCGAAGGTGTCGTAGCGCGGGTTCTCCCCCGTGTCGGGGTCGAACCGGTAGATCTTGAACGCTTTGACGTTCTTGGCGCCCGGCTCGGCCTTGTAGGTCTTGCCGGCGCCGATGGTGGAGTTCTTGGGCAGGGTGAAGGTGGCCATGATGTCCCGCTCCTTCCTCAGTACACGCGCGGCTTGGGCGGGAAGACCTGGACCTCGTTGGTGAGGGTCCGCATCTTCACGTCGCGGTAGTCGAGCGAGACTTCGTACTTCTCGTTCACCCGGGCGAGGGTGTGCTTCATCCAGTTCTGGTCGTCGCGCTCCGGGTAGTCCTCATGCGCGTGGGCGCCGCGGCTCTCGTGCCGCGCTTCCGCGCCCACCACGGTGGTCAGCGCGTTGCCGATGAGGTTGTCCAGCTCCAGCGCCTCGACGAGGTCGCTGTTCCAGATCAGCGAGCGGTCGGCGATGCGGATGTCGCTGTACCCTTGGGCCACCTTCGCCATCTTCTCGCAGCCTTCCTTGAGCAGCTCGGAGGTGCGGAACACGGCGGCATGGGTCTGCATGGTGCGCTGCATCTGCAGGCGCAGCTCGGCGACCGGCGTGCCGCCCTTGGCGTGGCGGACGCGGTCCAGCCGCTCCAGCGCGGCCTCGCCGGCCTTGGCCGGCAGCGGCGCCTGGGTGGCGCCGGGCTTGATCGTGTCGGCGGCGCGGAGCGCCGCGGCGCGGCCGAACACCACCAGGTCGAGCAGCGAGTTGGTGCCGAGGCGGTTGGCGCCGTGCACCGAGACAGAGGCCGCCTCGCCCACCGCCATCAGGCCGGGCACCACGCGATCCTGGTCCGCGCCGGTGGCGGCCAGCACCTCGCAGTGGATGTTGGTCGGGATGCCGCCCATGTTGTAGTGGACGGTCGGCAGCATCGGGATCGGCTCCTTGGTCACGTCCACGCCGGCGAAGATCTTCGCCGTCTCGGAGATGCCCGGCAGCCGCTCATGCAGCAGGTCCGCGCCCAGATGCTCCAGGTGCAGGTGGATGTGGTCCTTGTGCGGGCCGACGCCACGGCCCTCGCGGATCTCCATCGACATGGCGCGGGACACCACGTCGCGCGAGGCGAGGTCCTTGGCCGTGGGGGCATAGCGCTCCATGAAGCGCTCGCCCTCGGAGTTGGTCAGGTAGCCGCCCTCGCCGCGCGCACCCTCGGTGACGAGGCAGCCCGAGCCGTAGATGCCGGTCGGGTGGAACTGCACGAACTCGTTGTCCTGCAGCGGCAGGCCGGCGCGCAGCACCATGCCGCCGCCATCGCCCGTGCAGGTGTGGGCGGAGGTGCAGGAGAAGTAGGCGCGGCCATAGCCGCCGGTCGCCAGCACCACGGTCTGGGCGCGGAAGCGGTGGATGGAGCCATCCTCCAGGTTCCAGGCCATGACGCCGCGGCAGGCGCCTTCCTCGTCCATGATCAGGTCGAGGGCGAAGTACTCGACGAAGAACTCGCAGTTGTGCTTCAGCGACTGCTGGTAGAGCGTGTGCAGGATCGCGTGGCCGGTGCGGTCGGCGGCGGCGCAGGCGCGCATCGCCGGCGTCTTGCCGTAGTTCTGCATGTGGCCGCCGAAGGGCCGCTGATAGATCCTGCCGTCCTCGGTGCGCGAGAAGGGCACGCCGAAGTGCTCCAGCTCGATGATCGCCGGCACGGCCTCGCGGCACATGTACTCGATGGCATCCTGGTCGCCCAGCCAGTCCGACCCCTTGACGGTGTCGTACATGTGCCAGCGCCAGTCATCCTCGCCCATGTTGCCCAGCGCCGCGCCCACGCCGCCCTGCGCCGCCACGGTATGGCTGCGGGTCGGGAAGACCTTGGTGATGCAGGCGGTTTTCAGCCCCGCCGCACCCATGCCGAAGGTGGCCCGCAGCCCGGCACCCCCGGCGCCCACGACGACGACGTCGTAGGTGTGGTCCACGATGCGGTAGGCGCCCCCGGGGGCACCGGTGTTGGGCATGGTGATCGCGTTCATCGTCCCGATCCGTCCGTCACTTGCGCGGCGGGCACAGGGAGCCGCCGCCTTTCCAGAAACCAGTCACCGCAGAGATGGGCGGGGCCGGCGCGATGCCACCCCCCGTCCATGGCTCAGATCGCGATCTTCAGCACGGCCACGGCGGCCAGGACGCCGAACAGGGCGCAGGCGGCCTTGACCGCCAGGATCATCGCCATGCGCACCATCTCGCTCCGCGTGTAGTCCTCGATCACCACCTGCATGCCGGAGGCGGCATGCTGGAAGGCGAGGCCGATGGACAGCAGCAGCAGCGTGGCGTTCAGCGGATGGCCGATCCAGGCCACCACCTCGGCATGCTCCTTGCCGCCCATGGTGGCCACGGAGATGATGAACCACAGCATCAGCGGCACCATGGCCACCGAGTTCACGCGCTGGATCCACCAGTGATGCGAGCCCTGCTTGGCCGAGCCCAGGCCGCGCACGCGGCCGAGCGGCGACTGCAGGGGGATGCGGGTCGGAGTGTCGCTCATGTCCCGTTCCTCAGCCCCAGGCGATGATGACGATGAGCCAGGTCAGCACCGTCAGCACGGCGGTGCCGATCAGCACGGCCCGGCCGGTGCGGTAGGTGGTCGGCAGGTCGTAGCCGTAGCCCGCGTCCCACATCAGGTGGCGGATGCCGCCCAGGGTGTGGAACCAGGCCACCGCCGTCATGCCGAACAGCATGAGGATGCCGAGGAAGGACGAGAAGAACCACTGCGCCGTGGCGAAGGCCCGGGGGCCGGCCGCGGCGGCCACCAGCCACCACACCAGGAAGAGCAGGCCGACCGTCCAGGCGATGCCGGTCGCGCGGTTGGCGATCGACAGGCCGCTGGTGATCTGCATCATGTCATAGACCTGCAGATGCGGGGACAAGGGGCGCCTCACGCGCGTCCCGTCCGTGCGGCGCCCCACCATGGTCGCCTCGCGCGCGTCTTTCGTACTGGACATGGGCCGATCCCGCTCCGCCTTATTCTGAAACGCTCCCGCCCCGGCCTGGGCAAGCGGCCGGGGGAAGCGGTGGAACCTTTTATGGTGCGCTGCCGTGCAGCGTCAACGCGCCGGCCCGCACCATGTCATGGCGCGGCGGAATTGCGGGTTAACGTTCCGGCCTTTTCATTCGCCTCCGCCCTCGATGGCAGAGCCCGGGGCCGTCGCGCCGCCGGCGCCGACTCGCGCCTCCCCTCCGGCGGGGCGGCCGTCCCCGCCGGAGGGTGCCACGGGGGGCCGGGTCAGTAGCCGTGATAGCCGCCGCGGGGATGGCGGCGGCCGTAATAGGGGTCGGGGCGCTCCGGCGTCGTCACGGCACCGCCCACGGCGCCCAGCGCGCCGCCGATCAGCGCGCCCGTGCCGGCATTGCCGCCGGTCAGGGCACCCACGCCAGCGCCGGCGCCGGCGCCGAGCAGCCCGCCCCCCACGGCCCGCTGGCCGGGGCTGTAGGGATCGGAACATGCCGCCAGGCCAAGCGCCAGGCCGGCCGCCAGCCCCAGACGTGTCAGGTTGTTCCGCATGGTCAATCCTCCTGGTCTGCCAAACACCAGAAGGCTTGGGCCGGTCCCCCGGCGAAGATGCGGCGGCAGCGTGGCCATGCCGCCGCAATTCCATACGTTCGCGTGAACCGCCCCCGCCGGGTGGGGCGGCCCGGCGCGCCTCAGGCCGCCTGCTTCTCCAGCAGCTCCTGCCGCACCAGTTCCTCGGCGATCTGCACCGCGTTCAGCGCCGCGCCCTTGCGCAGGTTGTCGGCCACGCACCAGAAGGCCAGGCCGTTCGGCACGGTGGGATCGGCCCGCAGGCGGGAGACGAACACCGGATCCTCTCCCGCGATCTCCACCTGGGTGGCGTAGCCGCCATCCTCGCGCCGATCGAGCACGGTGATGCCGGGCGCCTCGCGCAGCGCCGCCCAGGCCTGGTTTACGCTGATCGGCCGCTCGAACTCCACATGCACCGCCTCGCCATGGCCGATGAAGGCGGGCACGCGCACGCAGGAGGCCACCACCTGGATGTTGGGGTCGAGGATCTTGCGGGTCTCCACCGCCATCTTCCACTCCTCCTTGGTGAAGCCGTCATCCATGAACTTGTCGATGTGCGGGATGCAGTTGAAGGCGATGGGCTTGGTGAACACCTCGGGCGTCGCCGCGTCGTTGACGAAGACGCCGCGGGTCTGGGTGAACAGCTCGTCCATCGCCTCCTTGCCCGCGCCGGACACCGACTGGTAGGTGGCGACGACCACGCGCCTCACCGTGGCGATCTCGTGCAGCGGCTTCAGCGCCACCACCATCTGGATGGTGGAGCAGTTGGGGTTGGCGATGATGTTGCGGCGGCGGAAGCCCTTGAGCGCGCCGGGGTTCACCTCCGGCACCACCAGCGGCACGTCGTGGTCCATGCGGAACTGCGAGGTGTTGTCGATCACCACGCATCCCGCCGCCGCCGCGCGCGGCGCGTGCACGGCCGAGACCGAGGCGCCGGGCGAGAACAGGCCGATATCGGTGCCGGCGAAGTCGAACTTCTCCAGGTTCTGCACCTTGAGCACGCCCTTCTCGCCGAAGGACACCTCCTGCCCCGCCGAACGGCCCGAGGCGAGGGCGATGACCTCGCTCACCGGGAACTCGCGCTCGGCCAGGGTCTTGAGGATCTCGCGCCCCACATTGCCGGTGGCGCCGACGACCGCGACCCGGTAGCCCATAGGTGTATCCCCTCGCATCAGCATTCGGCGGAAAAGTGGCGTGGCTTAGCGCCCCCCCGCCGCGCGGCGCAACTGTTTTGCACCCCCGGGACCGCGCCCGTCCCGGCCATGGCGCGGCACCCGCCGCCGCCGCGCCATGGCCGCCACCAGCCAGGCGGCCGATCTCCAGACTGCCGATGTCCGGAATGCCAGCGTCAGGCTGGTGGCGTCAGGCCGGCCGCGTCAGGCCGCCACCAGCCGGTCCGGCAGGGAGATGCCCTTTTCGCGGAAATAGCGCGCGGCACCCGGGTGGAAGGGCAGGAAGCCGTTCTTTCCGGCATTGGCCGGCACCGTCTCACGCGCCGCGGCGATCGCCTGAACGAGCTGCGCGTTGTTGTCCATCACGGCCTTGACGATGGCATAGACCAGGTCCTCGCCCAGACTGCGGTGGGCGATGGCGAAGTTGAACATGCCCACCACCCGCAGGTCCCGCCCGGCGGTGCGGTAGGTGCTGGCGGAGATGGTGCCCGGGGAAAGCTCGGGCAGCGCCGCCGTCAGCTTCGCCACCTCCGCCTCGGTGAAGTCGAGGAACGTCACCTCGCCCTGGGTCTCGGCCTCGCTGAAGGAGGGCACCGGCACGCCGGAGGCGAAGAGGTAGGCATCCAGCAGCCCGTCCTGGAGCTGCCCCGCCATGTCGGAGCCGGAGCCGTAGCGCACCGCGGCCGGCTTGTAGCCCAGCGTGTCCATGATGATGGGGAAGTAGGTGCCCGGCGTGCCGCCGCGGGGCCCGACGCCGATGTTCTTGCCCGCCAGCTGCTCGAAGCGGGTGATGCCGCTGCGCTTCAGCGCGATGCCGTGGAAGGGCGTGTCGTACATGGGGAACAGGGCGCGGATCTCGCGGAACTTCTTGCCCTGGGTCCAGTCGCCCTTGCCCTCCCAGGCCTGCAGCGCCACCCCCATGGTGGTCATGCCGATCTCCACCTCCTTGCGCTCCACCAGCAGGATGTTCTGGTTGGGCCCCTGGGTGGTCCGGTAGGAGATGGCGACGCCCGTGGCCTCCTGCGCCATCTGCCCCCAGGCGGGGCCATACAGCGCGTAGGTGCCGCCCGGCGCCGCCGTGCCCATGGTGAGCGCGCGCGGCCAGCCGGCCTGCTTGGGCTGCGCCGCCGCCGGGCGCGCGCCCAGGGCCGGCAGCGTCGCCGCCAGGGCGGCACCGAAGAGCATCTCGCGTCGTAGCATGTGTTTTCCTTCCCTGTTCGTGGCGGGCACGCCGCCGTCCCGGCCCGGCCCCGGTCGTCGCGCCAGGTGTGGCCGAGGCACAGCCTGCCGCAGCCGGCCGGCCAAAGGAAGCGCCGACGCATGCCCCACCCCCGCGATGCCCCTCTTGCGGCGGGGCGGCGGGTGCGTAGATCAGGCGGCGTGCTGCACATCATCAAGCTCTGCGTCGGCCCGCGCGACGTGGCCTCCCTCCGCGCCGCGCAGGAGCGGCGCGCCCGGCTCGACCCGCCGCTGCGCCACCTCACCCGCATGCAGCCCAAGCGCGCCGCCGAGATCCTGGAGGGCGGCTCGCTCTACTGGGTGGTGGCGGGCTTCGCCTGCGTCCGCCAGCGCATCCTCGACATCCGTGCGGAGGCGGCGGAGGACGGCACGGCCCATGCCGCGCTGGTGCTGGACCCCGCGCTGGTGGCCGTGGCCGCGCGGCCGGTGAAGGCCTGCCAGGGCTGGCGATACCTGGAGGCCGAGGCCGCGCCGCCCGACATCGCCGCCCGCCCGCCGGGCGCGGGGGAGGACGGCATCGCCGCCCTGCCGGAAGCGCTGCGGCGCGAGCTGCAACTGCTCTGCCTGCTCTGAGCCGCCCGTTTCATTACGCTGAATTCAGCGCGGGCCCATCCCGCCGAGAGGGCGGCTTTCGCAGCCTGGAGCGGAGGGGGAGCCGCCTTCCCCCGGCACCAGGCAGCCGCCGCCGCGTCCTGCCGCGCGGCCGGCCGAACAGGCTCACGGCTTCGGCGGCGGCCTTTTTCCCGGCAGGCCGCCGTCCGATCAGCCAGCCCTTCCGGGGGCCGGCTGTTGGGCCGGCCGGAGCGATCCGGCCGGCCCTTTTTTTTCCACGCCGGCCGCTTTCCCGAAGGCCCGCCCGCTCACCCAGGGCCGTCTTCCGGCACGGGCCCGTCGCGCCGCGGCTCCGCCCAGCTTTCCATGGTGGGCTCCACCGGCCGGAGCGGCGGCGGCGGCGGCGCGGCCGTGACCTCGGCCTCCAGCAGCGCCAGCAGCCCCTCCAGGAGCAGGGTCGGGCTGGGCGGGCAGCCGGGGATCAGCAGGTCCACCGGCAGGAGCCGCCCGACGCCGCCCGGCTCCACCGCGTCGCTGCCCTGGAACACCCCGCCATCCACGGCGCAGTCCCCCACCGCCACCACCCATTTCGGGTCGGGCATCGCGGCATGGGTGCGCAGCAGCGCCTCGTTCATGTTGCGGCCGCAGGGCCCGGTGACGAGCAGCACGTCGGCATGGCGGGGCGAGGCGACGAAGCGCAGCCCGAAGCGCTCCAGGTCGTGGACCACGCCGGACAGGGCGTTGATCTCCAGCTCGCAGCCATTGCAGGAGGCGGCGCCGACATGGCGGATGGCCAGGCTGCGGCCGAGGCGCCCGCGCGCCATGGCGTCCAGCCGCTCCACCAGCGCCGCGACGATCTCCGGATAGGTGGCGGGCGCCGGGTCGGTCAGCGGCCGGCGGAACAGGGTGCGCGCCAATCGGGGCAACAGCATCGGTCGGGCTCCGCGCCGGAACGGGTTCACAGGTCCACCCCGCTGCAGGAGGCGTTGAAGGATCGCTCGCAAAGCGGGAAGTCGGCCATGGCGCCGCCCTGCACCGCCGCCTCCAGCAGCGGCCAGTGCAGCCAGGAGGGGTCGCGCGGGAAGACGGCGCGGATCAGCCCCTGCTCGTCGAGCGCCATCCAGCACATCACCTCGCCGCGGAAGCCCTCCACCAGGCCGAGCCCCTCGCCTGGCCGCGCCGGCAGGGGCAGCAGCGTCTCCCCCGGCTCCAGCCGCGCCAGCAGGGCGGCCACCATGGCGAGGCTCTCGGCCATCTCGTCGAGCCTGACCTGCAGCCGCGCCGCCACATCCCCCGCCTGGCGCAGCGGCACGGTGAAGCCGAGCCGGTCATAGGGCGCGTAGGGCAGGTCGCGCCGCGCGTCGAAGTCACGCCCCGAGGCGCGGCCGACAAAGCCGCCGGCGGCGAAGCCCGCGGCCAGGGCGGGCGCGAGCGCGCCGCTGCCGGCCAGCCTGTCCTGCAACCCGGCATGGCCGTCGATCGCCCGCCGCAGCGGGGGCAGCTCGGCCACCACCGCCGCCAGCGCGGCCAGGATGGCGTCCGGCCCGCTCGGCGCGATGTCGATGGACACGCCGCCGGGCACCACGCGGTCCATCATCAGCCGGTGGCCGAAGGCGCTGTCCGCCGCCCGCAGCACCACCTCGCGCAGCGCGCCGCAGCGGGCATGCGGCCAGGCGAAGCCGGCGGCGTCGCACAGGAAGCCGGCATCGTTGAGGTGGTTGGCGATGCGCTCCAGCTCCGCCATCACCCCCCGCAGCAGGATGGCGCGTGGCGGTGGCGCGACACCCGTGGCGGCCTCGGCGGCGGCGGCGAAGGCCCAGGCATGGGCGACGGTGGAATCGCCCGAGATGCGCGCCGCGAGCCGTGCCGCCAGCTTCGGCGACTTGCCGCGCATCAGCCCCAGGATGCCCTTGTGCGCGTAGCCCAGCCGCGCCTCCAGCCGGAGGATGGTCTCGCCCCGGACATGGAAGCGGAAATGCCCCGGCTCGGTCACCCCGCCATGAACGGGGCCGAGCGGGATCTGGTGCACCCCTTCGCCACCGGCGGGAAGAAAGGCCGGCTGCGGCAGCTCGCCGAGCGGGGGCTTGGGGTTGCGGCCGAGCGGCGCGTGGCGCGGCCAGAAGCCATGATCCAGCCAGGGCCGCGAATCGGCCGCGCCCTCGGCCCGCAGGCCCCAAAGGTCGGCCGCCATGCGCTCGAAGAGGCCGGCCGCCGGGCGGGCGGGGGAAAGCGCGGCATAGCGCCCGCCGGCGGCATCCGCCGTGGCCAGCAGCGGCGGGCCGCCGCCCGCGTGGCGGAAGGCGGCGTGCACCCGCTCCGCCTCCCCCCAGAGGCCCAGGAACTCGAGCTCCGGCTCCTGCCGCAGCGCGGCGGGCAGCGCCGTCCACCCCGCCTCGTCCATCCGCCAGCGGATCGGCGAGCGACGGGTGCCGGACTGGATCAGGCGGGTCGCGGGTCCGTTCACGTCAGCTGTTCCCTCGCGCCAGCCGGGCAGGTCATCCGGCGATCCTCGCCGCCTCGGCCAGAAGCGCCGCGAGCGGCGCCGGCAGGGCCAGGCCCAGGATCAGCGCCAGCAGCAGGTGAAGCTGTGCCGGCGCCAGCGCCATCCATTCCGCGCCCGGCAGCGGCGGCGGATCAGCCTCCCGCGGCGCCTCGGCACTGGCCGGGCCGCGGCAGAGATGCTGCGCGGCGCGCAGCATGGCCAGCGCCCCCGCCAGCAGGCCGAGGCCAAGCGGCAGGGCAAGCCAGGGCAGCCGCACCACGCTCTGCTGCGCCATCAGGAACAGCCTGGCGAACGGGGAAAAGGGCGGCAGCCCGGCCAGGGCCAGCAGGCAGAGCGCCAGCGTCCAGCCCGGCGCGGGATGGGACAGGGCCAGCCCGCCCAGGCCGGCCACGCGCGGGCCGCCCCCCAGCGCCATGGCGCGGCCCAGGGCCATGAAGCCGGCCCCCGCCACCAGGGCGTGGCCGAGCATGTGCAGCAGCCCCGCCATGGACGCCGCCCCGCCCAGGCCGAAGGCGAAGCTGGCCAGCCCCACATGCCCGATGCCGCTCCAGGCGAGGAGGCGCCGCGCATCCCGCTGCCGCCACAGCGCAAAGGCGGCCAGCAGCAGCGAGGCCAGCCCCAGCGCCACCATCAGCGCGCCGGGCGGCAGGGGGCCTGGGTTCAGCCCGACCACGGCCTTGGCCCGCAGGATGGCGTGCAGCGCCACGTTCATCAGCAGGCCGGACAGCAGCACCGGAACCACCGCCGGCGCCTCGGCCTGGGCATCGGGCAGCCAGGCATGCAGCGGCACGAGGGCCGCCTGGGTGCCGTAGCCCACCAGCAGGAAGACAAAGGCCAGGGTCATCAGCCCCGGATCGGCCTCCCGCGCCACGCGGGCGAGGGTGGCGAGGGAAAGCGAGGCCACGCCCTCCCCCGCCGGCGGCTGCGCCGCCAGCGCCAGCACCACCGTGCCGAACAGCGCCAGCCCGAGCCCCAGCCCGCCCAGCATCAGGAACCGCCACGCCGCCCCGATGGCGGCGGGGGTGCGGCGCAGCGCCACCATCAGCACGCCGGCCAGCGTCGCCAGTCCGGCCGCCACCCACATCAGACCCAGATCGCCGGCCAGCAGCGCCAGGTGGCTGGCGCCGAGGAAGAGCTGGAAGCCAGCGTGGTAGGCCCGTCCGGCGCGCGGCCCGAAGCCTTCCGCCGGCAGCATGGCCGCCGAGAACACCGAGGCGGCAAGGCCCACCAGCCCGGACAGCAGCAGCAGCGGCAGGTTCAGCGCATCCAGGTGCAGCAGGCCCGCCGGCCCGCGCTCCAGCGCCGGCAGCGCCAGGGACAGCAGGAACCCCGCCGCCGAGAGGCCGATGTTGAGCAGGGCCGCCACGCGCTGGCGCGGGATGAGGGCCAGCACCGCCGCCCCCAGCAGCGGCAGCAGCACGAGCCAGGCGGGCTGGATCATGCGCCCTCCCCTTCCCGCCCGGCGCCCCGCCGGGCCGGCAGGGGGGCATCCGGGCCGGGCAGGACCCCATGCCGGCGAAACACCAGGAAGCCGCCCACCACCGCCAGCGCCAGCACCAGCGACGCGGCCGAAAGCCCCGGCACCAGCGGCGCGCCCCCCAGGCCGGAGGCCGCCAGCGCCAGCCCGTTCTCCAGGCTGAGCAGGCCCAGCACCTGGCTGATGGCGCCGTGCCGCGTGACTGTCATCAGCAGGCCGAGCAGCACCACGGAAAGGGGGATGGCGAGGTCCCCGCGCGGCTGGGGCAGGGCGCCGGCGGCGGAAGGCGGCAGCGCCGCCAGCGCCAGCGCCACCAGCGCAACACCCGCCGCCATGCCGGCCCCGATGCCGATCGCGGGCTCCACCGCCGGGTGCAGGCCGAGCCGGCGCGCCAGCCGGCGCAGCGCCAGCGGCAGCAGCACCGCCTTGGCCGCCGCCAGCAGCGCGGCGAGGTAAAGGCCCGGCGCGCCCTGCGCCCAGCCCTGCCACATCAATGCCAGCGCCAGCAGCGCCGCCTGCGCGGCAAAGGCGCCGATCACGCCGGAGACGCGCCGCCGGTAGAGCATCACGAAGGAGAACAGCAGCATGCCGCCCCCCAGCAGCTGCGCCATGTCGTGGAAAAGCTGGCCGGTGCCCATGCCGCGCCTCCCCTCAGGCCAAGCCGTTGGAAAGGAACAGGAGCACCACCCCGAGCAGCGCCAGCAGCAGCGCCGCGCCCAGGAACTCCGGCACGCGGAGGACGCGCATCCGGGCGGCGGCCGCCTCGAACGCCGCCAGCGCCAGCGCCAGCAGGCCGAGCTTCAGCCCCCAGGCGGCGAGGCCCAGCAGCCAGCCGAGCGGGCCCGCATCCGCCGGGGCGGTGCCGAAGGGGAGGAACACCGCCGCCAGCAGCGACAGCCACAGGGCGAGGCGCAGCGCGGCCTGCATCTCCCACAGCGCCAGGTGGCGGCCCGAGGCCTCCAGCAGCATCGCCTCCTGCACCATGGCCGGCTCCAGGGTGGTGCCGGGGCTGTCCACCGGCAGGCGCCCGTTTCCGGCCAGCGCCACGGCAAGCAGCGCCAGCAGCGCGAGGCCGAGCGGGAGGCGGAGCCCCGCCGGGCCTTCCCCCAGCGCCGCGCCGATGCCGTCGAGGTTGGTGGTGCCCGCCAGCATGGCCAGGACCATCACCGCCAGCAGGAAGGCCGGCTCGGCGAGGCTGGCGAAGCCCATCGCGCGCGCGGCGCCGAGGCCGCCCAGCGCGGTGCCGGCATCCATCCCCGCCAGGGCGAGCGCGCAGCGCGCCACCGCCAGCAGGCCGCCGACCAGGATGAGGTCGCCCATCGGCGCCAGGGCCATGCCGCGGGCGAAGCCCGGCACCATCAGCGCGGCGGCCAGCGTCGCCGCCAGCGCCACATAGGGGGCGGCCACGGAAACGGGGGATGCGCCCTCGGCCAGCACCGGCTGCTTGCGCAGCAGCTTCCGCAGGTCCCGCCAGGGCTGCAGCGGGTGGGCGCCGCGCCGGCCGAGCAGCCGCGCCTTCAGCCAGCGCACCAGCCCCACCAGCAGCGGCGCCAGCGCCACCAGCAGCGCGGCGTGCAGGAGCTGGGTGAGGATCGCGGGAAACAGCGTCACGGCGCCGGCCCGCCCGGCATTCCCTCGGGCAGCAGCGCCAGCAGCAGGAGCAGCAGCGCCAGCGTGCCGAAGCCCAGCACCAGGCCTTGCCGCGGGCCAGGGCCCCCGAGCCGTTCCGCCGCCGCCGCCAGCCGCTCCCATAAGGTGGCGAGGAAGCCCGGCACCCGCCCCCGCGGCGGGCCGCGGAAGCCGTCCTCCGGCCGGGCGGGGCCGGTGTCGTGCGGGGGTGGCGGCGGGTGCCCGCCCCGGGTTCCGCCCAGCATGTCCGCCAGCATCCGGCGCAGCGGCCGGGCGAAGCCGTCGGCGCTGGGCTGGGTGGCCGGGTCGCCGAAGGGCAGGTGCGGCGGCGGCGCCTGGAAGCCGCCATCCCAGGCCGGGCCGCGCCGGGACGGCAGCGGCGAGAGGCGGTGGCGCAGCGCCACCAGCCCCGCCCCCAGCAGGCCGAGCAGCACCGCCAGCGGCAGCGGCGCATAGTCCGAGCCCCGCAGGGAGGGGCTGACCGAAAGCGGCGCCGCCTCGGCCAGGCCAGGATGGCCGCTGAGCGCGGCGATGGCCCCCGAGCCCAGCATCAGCAGCGGGCCCGGCAGCAGGCCGAGCAGCACCGCAAGCCCGGCCAGGCCCATGAGCGCGGCGCGCACCACCGGCGGCGCCTCCTGCGCGCCCAGGGTGCGCGGCCCGCGCGGGCGGCCGAGAAAGGCGAGGCCCCAGAAGCGCAGCATGGCGGCTGCGCCCAGCGCCAGCGAAAGCGCGGCAAGGGCCGTGCAGGCGGCAACCAGGAGCTGGAAGCCCAGCTCGCCCACCCGCCAGGCGCCGAGCAGCGCCTGCAACAGCAGCCACCCCCCCGCGAAGCCGGACAGCGGCGGCAGGGCGGCGGCGGCGGCGGCGCCGAGCAGGGCGCAGAGCGCCACCACCGGCATGGCGTGCACCAATGCCCCCAGCCGGTCCAGGTGGCGGGAGCCGGCGGCGTGCCGCACCTCGCCGGCCACCAGGAGGAGGAGCGTCGTGAACAGCCCGTGCGCCAGGGCGTGCAGCAGCGCGGCGGCGGCGGCCAGTGCGGCCAGCGGGCCGAGATCGGCGGCGCGCAGCGTGGCGGCGAGGCCGAGCGCCAGGGTGACCAGCCCGGCATGGCCGATGGCGGAGCAGGCCAGCAGCACGCCCGTGTCGCGCTCCTGCCCGGCGCGCAGCGCGCCCAGCACGGCCGAGGCGGCGCCCGCCACCATCAGCGGGGCGCCCCACCAGAGCGGCTGGCCAAGCCCGCCGAGATCGAGCAGCAGGCGCGCCATGACATAGAGCGCGACCGGGGCCGCGACGCCCGGAAGCAGGGCGAAGGCCGGCCCCGCCGCGGCGGGCTGGACCAGCGGCAGCCAGCCATGCAGCGGCACGAGCCCCGCCATGGCCCCCGCGCCCGGCAGCACCAGCGCCAGCACCGCCACCGCCACCCAGCCCTGCGGCGGCGCGTTCCGCAGACCGGCGAAGGAAAGGTCGCCCGCCGGCCCGCCCATCAGCCCCGCCGCCGGCACCAGGCAGGCGGCGGCGAACAGCGCGAAGCCGAGATAGTGCCGCGCCGCGGCGCCCGCCTCCGCCCCTTCTCCCGCCTCGGGGGGTGCGGCGGCCAGCAGCGCCCAGGCGGCCACCGACATCAGCCCGAAGCCCAGCAGCAGGGTAAAGGCATCGGCGGCCAGCAGGGTGAGCGCCATGGCCGCCAGCAGCAGCGGGCAGGGCAGCAGCCGGCGCGGCGGCGCGGCCCCCTCGCGCTCCCAGGCGAACAGGCCGGCGGCCAGCCCGGCCAGCCCGAGCAACAGCAGGAACCAGGCGGACAGCGCATCCAGCCCCAGGCTCAGCGGCGCCCAGGGCGGGCCGAGCGGCAGCAGCGCCGCCGCCACCCCGCCTTGCGCGAGCGCCAGCACCGCCAGCAGCGCCAGCCCGGCCGAGACGGCGGCGCAGCCGCCATGCACCAGCCGCGCCATGGGCAGGCCGGCGGGCGCGGGCCACCGGCCCGCCAGGGCCCCGGCGGCGGCCAGCAGCAACAGGAGGCAGGGCGGCAGGACGAGCGCCGCGGTCACGGCGCGCGGAGGTCAGGACATGTCACCCCGGCAGGATAGGCGCCGCCCCGCGCGGGCGGAAACGACAAAGCGGTGTGCGGCCCCAACGGCCTGAAACCGCGTGGGGAGACCGGCCCGGGCGGCACGGCGCCACCTCAGAGCATCTCCAGCGGCTGCTTGCGGCGGGGCGGGGGAAAGGCGCCGTCCAGCTCGGCCAGGTCCTCCGGCGTCAGCACCGTTTTCCAGACATCGGCGTTCTCGCGCAGATGCGCCTCGGTGGCGGCCTTGGGGATGCTGATGAGGCCGGGCGCGCGCAGCGTCCAGGCCAGCGCCACCTGCGCGGGCGTGATGCCCTGGCGCTTCGCCACCCGCCGCAGCGCGGGGTGGTCCAGCAGCGCGCCGCCCTGCCCCACGGGCGAATAGGCCATCACCGGCATCTTCAGCCGCGCCGCATAGGGCAGCAGGTCGAACTCCGCGCCGCGCGCCTCGAGGTTGTAGAGCACCTGGTCGGTGGCGCATTCGGACAGGGCGGTGCCCAGCTCCTCCAGGTCCGGCACGTCGAGGTTGGAAACGCCCCAGGCGCGGATCTTGCCCTGCTCCACCAGCCGGCGCATCGCCTCCACCGTCTCGGCCAGCGGCACGGCGCCGCGCCAGTGCAGCAGGTAGAGATCGATCGTCTCCACCCGCAGGCGCCTCAGGCTGCGCTCGCAGGCCTGCGGCAGCCGGGCGCGGGAGGCGTTCTGCGGATAGGCCTTGGTGACCAGGAACACCTCGTCCCGCCGGCCGGCGATGGCCTCGGCCACCACCTCCTCCGCGCCACCCTCGGCATACATCTCGGCCGTGTCGATCAGCGTCAGGCCGAGGTCGAGGCCGAGGCGCAGCACCCGCGCCTCGGCGGCGCGGTCGGCGCCCCGCTCGCCCAGCCGCCAGGTGCCCTGGCCGAGCACCGGAACGCCGCGGCCATCCGGCAGGGTGATGGTGTTCATGGCAAGCTCCTCTCCGCCTTCCTATGTTGCGCAACATGCGTCGCACCGTCACCCTCGCCCCGCCCGGCCCTGCGTTGGCCCCTGCCCTGGTGCCTGCCCTGGCCCCTGCCCTGGCCGGCCTCGGGCTGCTGCTCGCCGCTGGCCTTGCCGCCGCGCCCGCCCGCGCCGCCACGGAAAGCCACGGGCCATGGATCCTCACCTGCGCCGCGGACCCGATGACCGACCGCTCCACCTGCCGCATGACCCACAACCAGCCGGTGGAGCCCGCCACCGACAGTCAGGGCGCGCTGGCGCTGGAGGTGGCGCCGCGCCGGGGCCGGCTGGTGCCGGTGGTGACGGCGCGCGAGCTGGGGCTGGAAAGCGCCACGCGCGGCCTGCTGGCGCTGACCGGCACGGTGCAGCTGCGCTTCCCGCCCAACGCCCTGTTCGAGATGCCCTGCGGGCTGGAAGGGCGCTCGGTGGTCTGCGCCCCCCGTCCGGAGGATGCGGCGCGCGCCGCCGCCGAGCTGGCGGTGGCCGACCGCGTGCTGCTGCGCGTTCTGGGCCTGGGCAGCGCCACCGCCGAGGGGCCGCCGCGCGAGCTGCCGCTTTCCGGCACCCCGGCGGCGCTGGCCGCCTTCCGGGCCCGGGCGCCGGCCGAGCAGGCGGAGGAGCCGCCCCCGCCCTTCAACCTGCGGGACATGCTGCAACGGCTGCAACGCTTCTTCGCGCCGAACTGAGGCGGCCCTCCGCTCAGCCGCCCGGGGTCTCGTGGCGGCCCTGGCGATGGCCTTGATGGCTGTTCTGGTCACTGTTCCGGGCGGCCAGGGGCCTCAACCGGCCATGCATCCCGCATGCCTTCCCCGCCGCTGGCCGCTGCCCCGGCGCCTTGCGGACCGGCCGCCAGCGCCGAGGCCGCTACCACGCCCGTGCCGGAGCCGCGCAGGAAGTTGCGCCGCGAAAGGAAGCCCGGCAGGCGGCGGAGGCCGAACCCTCCGCTGGAACCCCCACCGGAAACCCGGCTGGAACGTCCGCTGGAACCCATGATCATCCGCGCCCTCCGTTTTCTCCGGCCGGCGCTTGAACGGCCGGGCAGGCCGCGCGGTTGCCTATGCTGGCCGCCCGGCATCCAGCGGCCTGGCGCCCAGCGGCCAGAGGCTCAGCGGCCAGGGGCTCAGCGGCCAAAGGTTCTGCGGCCAGGGGCTCAGCGGCCAAGAACTCAGCGGCCAGGCCCGGCCTTGCGGGTGAAGCGGGCCTCCTCGGCCTTGTAGAAATACTGGGTGGCCACCAGCCAGCCCTTCAGCGGCCGCAGCGGCGGGATGCAGGTCAGCAGCATGAAGGGGATGCTGGTGACGAGATGCACCCAGAAGGGCGGCTCGAACTTCGCCTCGATGAACAGCGCCAGCACCACGCTCGGGATGCAGGCGAAGCAGATGACGAAGAAGGCGGGCCCATCGGCCGGATCGGCATAGCTGTAGTCCAGGCCGCACACCTCGCAGGAGGGCCGCATCTTCAGGAAGCCCTGGAAGATGTGGCCTTCGCCGCAACGCGGGCAGCGGCCGCGAAGGCCGGTGCGGGTGGGCGGCAGGGCCGGCCACTGCTTCTCGGGAGACATGGCGGTTCCTTTCCGTGGCGGGTGTGCTGGCCGGCGCCCCAGGCCGTCCCGTCGCCGCCCGATTGTATGGGCAATGCAGGGATGCGCGGTCAAGCAGCGATGGAAGCCTGCCTGCCCTCACCGGCCAGATCGGCCAACAAATTCAGGCAATAAGCATGTTCCTGCAAAGATTCGAAAGAGAGCCGCCGCGGGTTTTGCATGGATTGTTCATCCATACGTGTTGCCTTATCCTTCCGCCTTCCCTTCCTGCCGGCCCGCCGGCCAAGTGCCCGGAGCGCCCGCCGCATGTCCTCCTGGAAGCCGGACCTCCCCGCGGATGGCAGCCCGCGCTACCAGGCGATCGCGCGGGCGATGCGGGACGATCTGCGCGCCGGCCGCCTTTCGCCCGGCCAGCGCCTGCCGCCGCAGCGCGCCCTGGCCGCGGCCCTCGACCTCGACCTCACCACCGTGACCCGCGCCTTCAACCTGGCCCGCGAGATGGGGCTGACAGAAGCGCGGGCCGGGCGCGGCAGCTTCATCCGCGCCGCGGCGGCGGAGGCGGTGGGGCCGCCCGTGCCCCCGGTCATCGACCTCAGCATGAACATGCCGCCGCAACCCGAGGCGGCCCGGCTGCGCGCCCGCATCCAGGAAGGGCTGGCCGGGCTGCTGGCCGAGTCCGGCGGGCTGATGGCGCTGCACTACCAGGACAGCCTCGGCGCCGCGCCGGACCGCGCCGCCGCCGCGCGCTGGCTGGCACCCCGGCTGGGCACGGTGCCGCCAGCGCGGCTGGTGGTGGCTGCGGGGGCGCAGGCGGCGCTTTCCGCCATCCTGCGCGTGCTGCTGCCGGCCGGCACGGCGCTGGGCGTGCCCGCCCTCACCTATCCGGGGCTGCGCGCGGCAGCGGCGCGGCAGGGGGTGCGGCTGGTGCCGCTGGCCATGGACGCGGACGGGCTGGTCCCCGCCGCGCTGGAGGAGGCCTGCGGGCGCGAGGCCCTGCGCGCCCTTTATTGCGTGCCGACGCTGGACAACCCGACCACCGCCACCCTCCCTCCCGCGCGGCGGGAAGCCATCGTCGCCCTGGCGCGCCGCTTCGGCCTTTCGCTGATCGAGGACGATGCCTATGGCGCGCTGGCCCGCGCCGCGCCACCGCCCCTGGCGGCGCTGGCGCCGGACATCGCCTGGCACGTCGCCACCCTGTCGAAATGCCTGACGCCCGCGCTCCGCACCGCCTATGTGGCGGCGCCCGGCCCGGCCGCGGCGCAGCGCCTCGGCGCCGAGCTGCGCGCCGCCACGCTGATGGCGCCACCCCTGATGGCGGCGCTGGCCACGCGCTGGGTGCAGGAAGGGGTGGCCGGCGAGATCACGGCCGCCATCCGCGCCGAGAGCGTGGCGCGGCAGGCGCTGGCGGCGCGGGTGCTGCGCGGCTGGGCGATGCGCGCACAGCCGGAGGGGCACCACCTCTGGCTGCACCTGCCGGAAGGCTGGCGGCAGGCGGAGCTGGTGGCGGAAGCCCGGCAATCCGGGCTCGCGCTGGTGCCGAGCAGCGCCTTTGGCGAGGGCTCGCGCGGGCTGCGCATCGCGCTTGGCGCGGCGCCGGGCCGGGAGGCGCTGGAGCGCGGGTTGCTGGCGCTGGCGGCGCTGCTGGGGCGGGGGCCGGGGGGAATGGGGACCTTCGTCTGAGGAACGGGCCAGGGGAAGGGTTTTCCCCGGCCCGTCCCGCTTCCCCGTCGGTTCAGCGGCGCAGCCAGGAGTACAGCCGCGCCGGCGCCTCGGCCATCGCGGCCTCGGCGCCGCAATAGGAGAAGCGCAGGAAGCGGCCGCCGCGCGCGGGGTCGAAATCCACCCCCGGCGTGGCGGCGATGCCGGCCTCGGCCAGCATGCGCGCGGCGAAGGCCACGCTGTCATTGGTCAGGTGGCCGATATCGGCCCAAAGGTAGAAGGCGCCGTCGGCGGCGGCGAGGCGGTCGAACCCCGCCGCCGGCAGGCCGGCCAGCAGCCGGTCGCGGTTGCGGGCATAGGCGGCCTTGTTCGCCTCCAGCTCCTCAACGCCCCCGAAGGCGGCCTCCGCCGCCACCTGCGCCACATGGGGCGCACTGATGAACATGTTCTGCGCCAGGCACTCGACGGGGCGGATCAGGTCCTCGGGCAGCACCATCCAGCCGATGCGCCAGCCGGTCATCGAGAAGTACTTGGAGAAGCTGTTGATCACCACGGCGCTGTCGCTCAGCGCGGCGGCGGTGGTCTCCTCCATGCCGTAGGAGAGGCCATGGTAGATCTCGTCCGAGATCAGCCGCACGCCGTTCTCGTGGCACCAGCGGGCGATGGCGCCAAGCTCCCCGGCCGAAAGCATGGTGCCCGCCGGGTTGCAGGGCGAGGCGACGATGAGGCCGTCGGGCCGCGGGTCCAGCGCCTCCAGCATGGCGATGCTGGGCTGGAAGCGGGTGGAGGCGTCGCAGGGCAGCAGCTGCGGCACCATGCCGAGGGCGGTGAGGATGTTGGCGTAGGGCGGGTAGAAGGGCGCGGCCATGGCCACGCGGTCGCCCGGGTCGAAGGCGGCCAGGAAGGCCAGCGGAAAGGCGCCGGAGGCTCCCACCGTCACGGCCACCCGGTTGGGCGCCACGGTGACCGCGTACTTCTCCTCGTAGTGGCGGGCGATGCGCTCGCGCAGGCTGCGCAGCCCGAAGGCTTCCGTGTAGCCCATCGGCGCCCCGGCCGAGAGGGCGCGCATGGCGGCCTCCACGGCCGCGCGCGGCGCGCCGGTGGAAGGCTGCCCCACCTCCATGCGCAGCACCCCCGGCGCGCCGGGCGGCAGCGCGGCCTCGCGCGCATTGGCGGCGGCGATGACGTCCATCACCAGGAAGGGGGGCGCTTCCGCCCCGCGGCCCGTCTTCAGCATGTGTTCTCGAACTCCCGGCGGGAAGGGCGGCGCCCTCCCCGCGCGCTTACAGGCCGCCGCCGATCGCCAGCCCCGACCCGCGCGGGTCGGTGGCGGCGGCGCATTGGGCGGAATTGCCCGGCAGGTAGGCGGCGCAGCCAATGGCGTTGCCGCGCCCCGGCTCCGGCACGCCCGCCACCGCCGCGTCGATGCCGGTGCGGTTCAGCAGGTGCCGCGCCGCCGGCAGGGCGAGCGCGACCGGCGCCGCCGCCTGCCCCGTGCCGGTGCCGGCGTAGCGGAAGGCGCGCAGATTGGCGTTGTGCGCCAGGGCGGCCGCCAGCAGCGGCGGCTCCACGCGCCCGACGCCCGGCGCCGCGGCCAGCAGGAAGCCCATCTGCGGCACCACGCGCCCGGTGCCGAACAGGTTGTTCAGCGTGAACACGCAGGAGACGGCGTTGCCGTCGCGGTCCAGCGTCATCAGCCCGGCCGAGGCGGGCAGCGCCGGCGCGATGCCGCCAAAGGCGGGCGGGCTCGCCAGCAGCGCGGCGGCATCCCCCCAGCCCTGGCGCCAGGCCTGCGAGACGGCGAGGCCGCGCTGCGAGGCGGCGTCCACCCCCTCACCCGCCTGCAGCGCCTGGAAGGCGGCGGCGGCGGCCAGGCCGCCATCGGCCGGCGGCGGCAGGAAGGAGAGGATGTCGCTGCCCACCGTCATCTGCAGGGGCGGCACCACGGCCGGGATGGCCGGGCGGAGCTGCTCCACCGTCAGCGGGCCGCCGATGGCGGGGCTCACCGCCTCCAGCCGCCGGGCCAGCACGCCCTGGTGCAGGTCGCCCACGCCCGAGACGCGCAGCGCGCCGAGCGTCGCGCCGAGATCGGCCTGGGTCATCCGCTCGCCCTCGGCCAGCGGCCGGCCGGTGGCGTCGGCGTAGAGGGCGCGGGCGCCCGGGTCGGCGAGGAGCGGGCCGGCCACGGCGGCGAGGTCCTGCGAGAAGGCGCGCGAGACGGTGGCGCCGAAGCGGGCGAGCTGCTCGGCCGGCGCCATCAATTCCTCGAAAGGCCGGCGCGGATTGCGGGTGTGCAGCGCGAACAGGCCGCGCGCCAGCATGGGCACCGCCGCCGGGCGGTCGCCGCCGCCCGCCGCGCCGGAAGGCGGCAGGAAGAGCAGCGCCTCGGTCACGTTGCGGCTGTGGGTGTAGACGAGGCAGGCGCCGCTGGCGCCGAGGCCGGTGCGGGAGGGCAGCGTGACCGCCATGGCGAAGCCCGCCGCCACCGCCGCGTCCGCCGCCGTGCCGCCCACCGAGAGCACCTCGCGCGCCACCAGCGCGGCGCGCGGCTCGTCGGCCACCGCGCCGCCGAGGAAGCCGGAAACATAGCCGGGCTGGCCCTCGGCCGGGCCGCCGCCGGTCAGGCCGCTCACCGCGTTGCCGACGGTGCCGCAGCCCGCCAGCGCCACCAGGCCGAGGGCCAGCAGCGGGGCGGCCGCCGGAAGGCCCGGGGCGACGCGCCGCCGGAACCGTCGTCCTGGCCGCTCCCCCTCCGCTCGGGGTAGAATGGCCGGCATGGGAAAGCTGCTGGCCCCGTTCCGCGCGCTGCTGCTCATGCTGGCGTTCTTCACTCCGGTGCTGGTTCCCGGGACCGTGGCGGCCCAGGGTGGACGGGACGGGGGACGAGAAGGCGGGCGGGGCGTGGTGGTGATCCGCGACGCCGAGACGGAGCGCATGCTCCGCGGCTTCGCCGATCCCCTGTTCCGCGCCGCCGGGATCGACCCGGCCCGGGTGGACATCACCCTCATCCAGAACCGGGCCATAAACGCCTTCGTCACCACCGGCAACCGCATGTTCATCCACACCGGGCTGATCCTGCAGGCGGGCGGGGCCTCGGAGCTGGCGGGGGTGCTGGCGCACGAGACCGGCCACATCGCCGGCGGCCACCTGGCGCGGCTGCCCGACGAGATGCGGATGGCGATGCTCCGCTCCCTCGCCGCCATGCTGCTCGGCGCCGGCGCGGCGGTGGCCACCGGCCAGGGCGAGGCCTTCGGCGCCGTGGCCATGGGCGGGCAGGCCAGCGCCCTGGGCGGCCTGTTCGCCTTCACCCGCGGCCAGGAGCAGGCGGCGGACCAGGCCGCGCTGCACTACCTGGAGACGGTGGGCTGGTCCGCCGCCGGGCTGGAGCGCCTGCTGGAGCGGCTGCTGGACCAGGAGCTGCTGGCGGTGGGCCGGCAGGACCCGTATTTCCGCACCCATCCGCTTTCGCGGGACCGGCTGGACTTCGTGCGCGAGCGGATGCGCCATGGCCGCGCCGCCCGCGCCATGCCGCCGGCGGCGCTGGAGGGCGCCTTCGCCATGGCGAAGGCCAAGCTGCACGGCTTCCTCGACCATCCCGCCCTGGTGCTGCGGCGCTATCCGGCGGAGGACGCCTCCGCCCCCGCCCGCTATGCCCGCGCCATCATGGCCTTCCGGTCGGGGCGCATCGCGGAGGCGGCGGCGGGGCTGGATTCGCTGCTGGCCGAACAGCCCGGCAATCCCTGGCTGCACGAGATGAAGGGGCAGGTGCTGTTCGAGGGACACCGCGCCGCCGAGGCGCTGCCCGCCTATGCCGCCGCCGCCCGCCTCGCCCCCGCCGAGCCGCTGATCCGCACCGCCCATGCGCGGGTGATGATCGAGCTGGGCGAGCCCGCGCTGCTGCCGCGCGCCGTGGCCGAGCTGGAGGCCAGCCTGGCGCTGGACCGCGATTCCGCCTTCGCCTGGCGCCAGCTCGGCATCGCCCAGGGCCGGCTCGGCCGGATGCCGCTGGCCGACCTCGCCCTTGCGGAGGAGGCGATGCTGGAGGAGGACTTCCCCGCCGCCCGCTTCCTGGCCCGCCGCGCCGAGGAGGCGCTGCCCCCCGGCCCCGCGCGGCTGCGCGCCGCCGACCTTCGCAATGCCGCCCGGCGCGACAACCTGACACTCGACCAGCGCGCCGCCGAGCGCGAGCACGAACGACGGAGACGATAAGCGCGTGACCCCGATGACCCGCAGCGCCCCCCGCCTCGCCATCCCGGTGCTGCCGTTCCTGCGGGTGGCGCTCCTGGCGCTGGCACCCCTGGCGCTGGCACCCCTGGCAGCGGCCCCCGCCCTGGCCCAGCCCCTCACCCCCGAGCAGCGCGGCGAGGTGGTGGAGATCCTGCGCGAGGCGCTGAAGCGCGACCCCTCCATCCTGCGCGAGGCCTTCGCCACGCTGGAGCAGGCCGAGCAGCAGGAGCGCGCGGCGGCGCAGCGCGAGGCCATCCTCGCCCAGTCCGCCGCCCTGCTGCGCGACCCGGCCGACCCGGTGAGAGGCAATCCGCGGGGCGACCTCGCCATCGTCGAGTTCTTCGATGTGCGCTGCGGCTACTGCAAGATGATGCACCCCGCCATCCAGGCCTTGCTGGCCGAGGACCCGCAGATCCGCGTGGTGATGAAGGACCTGCCGGTCCTGGGCCCGGCCAGCGTGATGGCCAGCCGCGCCCTGCTGGCCGCGCAGCGCCAGGACCGCTACGCCGCGTACCAGGACGCGCTGATGCAGCTGCGCGGCGAGCCCACCGAGGCGGCGTTGAGGGTCGAGGCCGAGCGCGTCGGCCTCGACTGGACGCGGCTGCGGCGCGACATGGAGGATCCCGCCATCCAGGCGCGGCTGCGGCACAACCTGGAGCTGGCCCGGCAGATGTCGATCCAGGGCACGCCGGCGCTGGTGATCGGCGGCACGCTGGTGCCGGGCGCGGTGGACCTGCCGGCGCTGCGGCAGCTGGTGGAGCAGGCGCGGCGGGAGGGCGCCGGCCGCAAGGACCAGTGAGGCATCGAGGCGCTGGGTCCGAAACGCCACGCCCCCGCCCCGTTGCCCATCTCGCACCTGCGTATAGAGTGAGGGCGGGAGAGCTTCGCGGGGGGATGGGTTTGCGAGCATGCATGCAGGCGCCGGAGCCGCGCCCGGGCCACCGCCGGGCCGCCGGGAGACTTGGCCTTCTCCGCCCGCTGGCGGGCCCGCGGGGCGCGGGCGGATGAGCGGCGGGCCGGACCGGTCCTTTCTGCCGCATTTCCCGGTGGAACTGCCGGTCCCGGACTTGCGGCCCTGGCTGCCGGGCAACATGCTGCCCGGGGTGTGGAGCTTCGCCGCCGAGGCGCCCGGCCCGCATGTCGCGCTGTGCAGCCTGATCCATGGCAACGAGATCGCCGGCGCGCTGCTGCTTTCGCGCTGGCTCGAGCAGGGGATGCGCCCGGCGCGGGGGCGGCTCACCTTCATCTTCGCCAATCTCCGCGCCTTTGCCCGCTTCGACCCCGCCGACCCCACCCTCAGCCGCTACGTGGACGAGGACCTGAACCGCGTCTGGTGCGAGCGGGTGCTGAACGGGCCGCGCCAGAGCGCGGAGCTGAGCCGCGCGCGGGAGCTGCTGCCGGCGATCGGCACGGTGGACGTGCTGCTCGACCTGCACAGCATGCTCTGGCCCTCCGACCCGCTGATCCTCTGCGGCAGCGTGCCGCGCGCGCAGGCGCTCGGGCTGCGGCTCGGCGTGCCGCCGCTGGTGGTGGCGGACCAGGGCCACACCACCGGGCTGCGGTTGATCGACCATCGCGGCTTCACCCGCCCGGAGGGGGGGCGGGCCGCCCTGCTGGTGGAGGGCGGCCAGCACTGGGAAGCGGCGACGCTCGCCACGCTGGAAGCCTGCGCCACCGCCCTGCTGCGCGAGACGGGGGTGCTGGAGCCGCCGCCCGCCCTTCCATTGGCCGCTCCATGGGTTGCCCCCTCCCGCATGGCGGTGGTGACCCGCACCGTCATCGCCGGCACGCACAGCTTCAGCTTCGTCGAGCCGTTCCGCGGCGGCACCGTCATCCCCCGCCGCAACACGCTGCTGGCGCTGGATGGCGAAACGGAGATCCGCACCCCGCATGACGACTGCCTGCTGGTGATGCCGAGCCCGCGCACCATGCGCGGCCACACCGCCGTGCGCCTGGCGCGCTTCCTGGACCCCGTCGAGGGCTGACGCGCCGCGGCGCCGGGCGCGCCGGCGCCCAACCCTCTCCCCCCGGCGCAAACGGAGCGGACGGGCGGGGGGATTGCCGACAGTGAACACCCCATGCCACCCTGCCGGCAGCCGGCGGAATGCCTCGCCCGCTCAAGACATCCAGCACTCCGGAGGATTTCCAGGATGGCCATTGGCCTGCGCATCGCCGAGCAGTTCACCCGCGTCGCCCCCGCGCTGATCGACCGCGCGGCCAAGCTGCCGGTCGCCAATATCGGCGACGTCATGAACCGGATGCAGGCCATGCGCGGCGGCTTCAAGGCCTATGGCGGGCGCCGCGCGCTGGTGGGGCCGGCGCTGACGGTGCGCGTCCGTCCCGGCGACAACCTGCTGCTGCACCGCGCCATCGACCTGGCCCAGCCGGGCGACGTGATCGTCTGCGACGGCGGCGGCGACCTGTCCATGGCGGTGGCGGGCGACCTGATGGCGAGCCACGCCGTCAGCCGCCGCGTCGGCGCCCTGGTGATCGACGGGGCGGTGCGCGACATCAAGGAGCTGGCGCAGCTCGACCTCGGCGTCTGGGCGCTCGGCGCCACGCCGGCCGGGCCGCACAAGGAGGGGCCGGGCGAGATCGGCTACCCCATCGCCTGCGGCGGGCTGGTGGTCGCCCCGGGCGACCTGATCGCGGCGGACGAGGATGGCGTCGTCGTCGTCCCGCGCGAGGCGGCGGAGGCGGTGATCGCCGCGGCGGAGGCGCACGCGGCCAAGGAGGCGGACACCACCGCCGCCATCCGCGGCGCCGGCTGGAACCGTGGCTGGGTCGAGCAGATCCTGGCCGCCAAGGGCTTCGCCGTCACCCGCTGAGGGCCGCGCAGATGGCCATTCCCGTCGCCCAGGTGCCCGCCGGGCGTGTCCGGCGGCAGATCCTGAACGTGCTGCTGGCCTGGGGCATGGACCCTGTGCTGGCCGACACCACGGCCGAGGCCATGGTGGAGACCGACCTCATGGGCATCGACTCGCACGGCCTGTCGATGCTGATGATGTACGAGGCGCTGCGCGACGGCGGGCAGCTCGACCTGTCGGCGAAGCCCCGCGTGGCGCGGCGCAACGCCGCCACCGCGCTGGTGGATGGTGGCGCCGGGCTCGGCCACCCCGTGGCGGCCATGGGCATGGCGCTGGCGGCCGAGATGGCGCTGGCGGGCGGCATCGGCGCGGTGGGGGTGTTCAACTCGCACCATTTCGGCGCCGCCGGCTACTATGTCCGGCTGGCGGCGAGGCGCGGCGTCATCGGCATGGTGATGACCACGGCGCGCAGCGTGCTGGTGGTGCCCACGCGCGGCGCGCAGCCCATGCTCGGCACCAACCCCATCGCGCTGGCCGCCCCCGCCGGCCGCGAGCCCGCCTTCGTGCTGGACATGTCGAGCAGCACGGTGGCCGGCAACAAGGTCAAGGTCTATGACCTGAACGGCAAGCCGATGCCGGAGGGCTGGGTGGTGGATGGCGAGGGCCGCCCCGTCACCGATGCCGCCGAGGGCATGGCCTACCTGTTCAAGCGGGCCGAGGGGGGGCTCACCCCGCTCGGCGGCACGGGGGAAGGCGGCGGCCACAAGGGCTACGGCCTCGGGCTGATGGTGCAGATCCTGGCGGGCACCCTGACCGGCGGCGCCCTTTCCGTGCTGCACAACCGCACGGCGAAGCCCGGCGAGCCGGACAATATCGGCCATTTCTTCCTGGCCATCGACCCCGCCGCCTTCCGCCCGCCGGAGGCGTTCGAGGCCGATCTGGGCGAGCTGCTGGCGACGATGCGCGCCACGCCCCCCACCCGGGCGGACCGCCCCGTGCTGATCCCGGGCGAGCCGGAGGATGCCGAGCGCGCCGCCCGCCTCGCCGCCGGCATTCCCGTGCCGGAAACGCTCGACCGGCATGTGCGGGAGATCTGCGCCCGCTGCGGCGCCGAATACGTGCTGGCCTGAGGAAGCCCGGCCCCGGAGCCGGAAAAGCCGGCAGGCGCGGCGGGACCGCCCGCCGCGCGCCGGAACAAGCGGGCCGCGCCAGACGGCCGCGAGAAAGAACAGGAACCACGGGAGAATAGCCATGTTCAGGATGCCCCGCCGCGCCATGCTGGCCGGCCTGCTCGCCACCCCCGCCCTGCCGCGCGCCCGTCCCGCCCTGGCGCAGGAGGGCTGGCAGCCGACGCGCCCCGTGCAGCTCATCGCCGGCTTCGCGCCGGGCGGCGGCAGCGACATCATCGCCCGCACCATCGCCGAGGCCTGCGCACCGCTCTTTCCGCAGCCGCTGGTGGTGGTGAACCGCCCCGGCGCCGGCGGCGCGCTCGCCGCGGACTTCGTGGCCCGCGCCGCGCCCGACGGCCACACCCTGCTGCTGGCCGGCGGCAGCGAGAGCACCTCGATCCCCGCCCACCGCGAGGTGCCCTACGACCCGAAATCCTCCTTCCGCGCCGTGATCCGCCTGACGCGGAACGGCCACTTCATCTGCGTGCGCGGCAAGGGCGGCCGCTTCTCCGACATGCGGCAGGTGATGGCGGCGGCCAAGGCCGAGCCGGGGCGCATCACCCATGGCTCGGCCGGCGCCGGCACCCTGTCCCACTCGCTGTTCCTGCTGCTGGAGCGGCGCGCCGGCGTCGAGTTCCTGCACGTCCCCTACACCGGCGGCGGCCCGGTGGCGCAGGCGCTGCTCTCGGGCGAGATCGACCTCGGCGTGCAGGCCTCGGACGAGCTGGGCGGCCTCGCCGCCTCGGGCGACATCGTGCCGATCGCCCTCGCCTCCGCCGAGCGGTCCCCCGCCTGGCCCGAGGTGCCGACGCTGCGCGAGCTGGGCTGGGACGTGCAGGCGGACAACCAGAAGGGCTGGATCGGCCCGGCGGGGCTGACCGACGCCATGGTGACCTACCACCACGACCGCTTCCGCGAGGGCATGAAGGCGCCCGCCTGGACCCGCTTCATGGAGCGCATCCGCGAGGTGGACGGCTATGCCAGCGGCCCCGACTTCCAGCGCGCCATGGACACGCTGCTGGACGACATCCGCGGCGCGCTGCGCCGGAGCTGAGGAGAACAGCATGACCCCGATCGCCCCGCCTGCTTCCGTCGCCTTTGTCGGCCTCGGCGTCATGGGCGCCGCCATGGCGGCCAATCTGCGCCGCGCCGGCTTCGCGCTGGCCGTGCACAACCGCAGCCGGGCCAAGGCCGCCACGCTGGAGGCGGACGGGGCGCGCTGGGCGGAAAGCCCCGCCGAGACCGCGCGCGGCGCCGCCTGCGTGGGCCTTTGCGTGCCCGACACGCCGGATGTGGAGGCGGTGCTGTTCGGCCCCGGCGGCGTGGCGGAGGGGATCTCCCCCGGCGCCGTGGTGATCGACTTCTCCTCCATCGCCGCCGCCCCCGCCGCCGGCTTCGCCGCGCGCCTGCTGGCCGAGCGCGGCGCCCACCTGCTGGACAGCCCCGTCTCGGGCGGCCCGGCCGGCGCGCGGGACGGCACGCTGACCTGCATGGTGGGCGGCGACCGCGCCGCCTTCGAGGCGGCCGCCGCCGTGTTCGGCGCGGTCGGGCGCAGCGCCACGCATCTCGGGCCGGCGGGCGCCGGGCAGGTCTGCAAGTCGGCCAACCAGCTCATCATCACCGCCACCATGCAGGCGGTGTTCGAGGCGCTGGCGCTGGGCCGCAAGGCGGGGCTCGACCCGGAGGCGATGCGCCAGGCGCTGCTTGGCGGCTCCGCCCGCTCGGCCGTGCTGGAGGCGCACGCCAAGCGCTACCTGGACGGCGCCTTGAAGCCCGGCTTCCGCGCCGAGCTGATGCGCAAGGACATGCGGCTGGCGATCGGCGCCGCGCGGGACCACGGGGTGTTCGCGCCCGCCACGGCGCTCGCGGCGCAGATGATGGAGGCGCTGGTCAACAGCGGCCGGGGGGGGATGGATTCGGCGGCGCTGGGCGAGCTGGTGGCCGAGCTTTCCGGCCTCCCCCCCGCCGCCTGAGCGCCGGGAAAGGGAAGCGGGGCGCCGGGGGCGGGTTCATGCGCCCCCGTCCTGTCTTCAGCCGGCCCTGCCTTCAGCCGGCCCTGCCTTCAGCGCGGCTCGCCCTGCACCGGCACGTAGCCCAGCTCGGTGATGAAGGTGGTGATCTCGCCCAGGGCCGCCTCCACCCGCGCGGGCTCGGTGCCCTTGGCCACCAGCGCCACGCCGTTCCCTTCCGGGCGGTAATAGGGGTAGGAGCCGATGTCGAGCTCCGGGTAGCGCGCCTGGATGGCGCCCAGCCCCTCGGCGATGGTGCCTTCCAGCATGCCGGTGGCGTGCACGGCGCGGGACTGCACCGGCGTGCCGCCGGCGAGCCTCGGCGCCAGCCCCTCGAACATCGCCTGCATGATGCGCGGCACGCCGGCCATCACATGCACATTGCCGATGATGAAGCCGGGCGCCACGGAAACCGGGTTGTCGATCAGCGCCGCGCCGCGCGGCATGGTGGCCATGCGCTGGCGGGCGGCGTTGAACTCGGCCGGCGGGTCCTGGCGCGCGTAATGCGCGGCCAGCCGCTCCCACGCCTCCGGATGCGGCTCCCACGGCACGCCGAAGGCGGCGGCGACGCATTCGGCGGTGATGTCGTCATGCGTCGGGCCGATGCCGCCCGTGGTGAACACATAGGTGAACTTCGCCCGCACCTCGTTCACCGTGGCGATGATGGTGTCCGGCACATCGGGGATGACGCGCACCTCGCGCAGCGGGATGCCGATCTCGCCCAGCCGGGTGGCGATGAACTTCAGGTTGGCATCCTGCGTGCGCCCCGACAGCACCTCGTTGCCGATGATGAGCAGGCAGGCGGTTGGATTGGTCATGCGCGAATCCCCTGGGCGGCGTCGCGGGGGAGTCTATCCCCCGCCCGGTTCACAGGAAATCGCGCAGCAGCGCGACCAGCGGCTTGTCGGCCGGCGGCATGGCGTATTCGGAAAGCTTCTGCGGCTTCACCCAGGCCAGCGCCTGGCCTTCCCGCGCCGTGATCGCGCCTTCCCAGCGGCGGCAGAGATAGAGCGGCATCAGCAGGTGGAACCGCCCGGCATCGTGGCTGGCGAAGGTGAAGGGGGCGAGGCAGGCGGCCGAGACATCGATGCCCAGCTCCTCCTTCAGCTCGCGGATCAGCGCGTCCTCCGGCGTCTCGCCCGGGTCGAGCTTGCCGCCGGGGAACTCCCACAGCCCGGCCATCGGCTTGCCTTCCGGCCGGCGGGCCAGCAGCACGCGGCCATCGGGGTCGATCAGCGCGCAGGCGGCCACCAGCAGCATCGGCTTCGCGTCCGGCGGCGGCTCGGCCACGAAGGTCTCCGGCAGCGGCACGGGCGCGGTGAGGTCCTCGCGCCCGCCCTCGAACAGCGTCACCGGCAGGCGGGCGCCGCGCGCCAGGAACTGCACCTCGCCCTTGCCCGTCTCGCGCAGGCCGATGCGGCGCAGCACGCCGGCGGAGCGGCCATTGTCCTCCAGCGCATGGGCGAAGATGCTGTCCAGGTCGAGATTGGCGAGGCCCCAGCGGGCCAGCCGGCCCGCCGCCTCGGCCGCCACGCCATGGCCCCAGAAGCGGCGCCCGATCCAGTAGCCCAGCTCGGCGCGGCGGGTATCCGGCTCCCGCGTCAGCCCGACGCAGCCCACCAGCACCTCGGTGTCGCCATCCTGGCCGACAATGGCGAGGTGCCAGGCGGAGCCTTCCGCCAGCCGCTTGTGGGTGGAGGCGATCCACTCATCGGCCAGCTCGCGGGAATAGGGGAAGGGCACGCGGCTGAGCCAGCGCACCACCTCCCAGTCGTTGATCAGCCGGTGCAGCGCCGGCGCGTCCTCGGCGCGCAGGGGCCGCAGCGTCAGGCGCTCGGTGCGAAGGGGGGCGAATTCGGCGGTGTTCATGCGGAAAGGTCCAGGCCCCGTGGCGCGGCGCGCCACGGGGCCATGGGGTTCAGCGCTTCCACCAGCCGCGCTTCTTGGGCGCGTCCGGCAGGGCGTCCACCAGCACGGGCTGCACCGGCGCGGCCGCTTCCGGCTCGGCCGGGGCGGAAGCCGCAGCAGGCTCCGACACGGCAACGGGCGCGGGCGCGGCCTCCGGCTCTGCCACAGGCGCCGCTTCCGGCGCGGCGGCGGCCCCGCTCACCGGGGCGGGCTCGGCCACCTCCGGCGCGGCAGTGGCCTTGGCCGGCGCCTTGCGGGCACGGCGCGGCTTGGCGGGCACGGCCTCCGCATCCGACACGGCAGCCCCGGCCACCTCCGGCGCGGCGGCGGCCTTGGCCGGCGCCTTGCGGGCACGGCGCGGCTTGGCGGGCACGGCCTCCGCATCCGGCACGGCAGCCTCGGCCGCCTCCGGCGCCGCGGCGGCGGCCTTGGCCGGCGCCTTGCGGGCGCGGCGCGGCTTGGCGGGCGCCGCCTCCACCGCAACATCCACCGGAGCGACCTCCACCGGAGCGACCGGCGCGGCCTCCACCGGGGCGACCTCCACCGGGGCGACCTCGGCCGGCGCGCTTTCCGGCAATGGTGCGGACCCCGGCAGGGCCACGCTTCCGGTGGCCGGCAGCACCTCCTCCGCGCCCGGCAGCGGCGGCACCGGCGCGACGGAGGCCACCGGCGCCACATCGGGCACGGCGGGCGGCGTCACGGGCGGTGCGGCGGCAGGCTTGGGCGCCGGGGAATGCTGCGCCGCCTCCTCGGCCGCCGCCATGGCGTCGAAGATGTCGTCCAGCGTGCCGCCGAAGGGATCGGCGGGCGTCGGGCCGGCATAGCGCGGACGCGGCTGCTCCACCGCCGCCCCCTCGCCGAAGCGGCGGCGGCCACCGCGGCGGCCACGCCGCCCACGCCGCAGCTCCTCCTCACCATCCAGGGCAGGGCCATCGGCCGCGGGGGTCCCGGCGGCGGCGGGCTGCGCCTCCGGCGCGGCCTCGGCGGAGGTCACGCCCTCAGCCTCGGCCTCGTCCTCCTCGCCCTCGCCCTCGCCCTCCGGCTCCTCCGCGCCCACGAAGTCGCCGGCCTGCAGCGGCGTGCCATCCTCGCGGCGGCCACCACGGCGGCGGCGGCGGCGGCGGCGGCGGCGGTTCTCGCCATTGCCACGGTCCTCGCCATTCTCGGCGGCGGCGGCGGGAATGGCGGCGGCACCGGCCTGCTCGGCCACCGCCTCATCCGCGGCGGGCTCGGCGGCGGGCGCCTCCGGCACGGAAACGGGGGCGGCGGCCGGGGCTTCCGCCTCGGGGGCGTAGTCCATGCGCAGCGCGGCGGGGGCGCTCGGCGGCTCCACCACGGTCTGCGCGCGGGTGCGCTCGATGCGGATGGCCGGCGGCAGCAGCTTGGCGTCGGGCTCGAACAGCACGGCCATGCCATAGCGCGCCTCGATCTCCGCCAGCCGCTCGCGGCGGCGGTTGAGGATGTGCAGCGCGAGTTCCGGCGCGATCGAGACCACGATCTCGGCGGCGCGGCGCTTGGCGCCTTCCTCCTCGATCTGGCGCAGCACCTGCAGCGCGCTGCTTTCCGGCGTGCGGACGATGCCCAGGCCCTGGCAATGCGGGCAGGTGGCGAAGGAATGCTCGGTCAGGCTGGGGCGCAGCCGCTGGCGGCTCATCTCCAGCAGGCCGAAATGGCTGATGCGGCCGACCTGGATGCGGGCGCGGTCCTGCTTCAGCGCCTCCTTCAGCCGGCGCTCCACCTGGGCGTCGTTGCGCGACGACTCCATGTCGATGAAGTCGATGACGATGAGGCCGGCGAGGTCGCGCAGGCGGAGCTGGCGTGCCACCTCGTCGGCGGCCTCCAGGTTGGTGCGCAGCGCGGTGTCCTCGATGTGCCGGTCGCGCGTGGCGCGGCCCGAGTTCACGTCGATGGCGACCAGCGCCTCGGTCTGGTTGATGACGATGTAGCCGCCCGACTTCAGCTGCACGACGGGCGACATCATCGCGTCGAGCTGCTGGTCCACGCCATGGCGCGCGAAGAGCGGCACGGTGGCGTCCTTGTAGAGGCGGATCTTGCGGTCGTTCTGCGGCATCAGCATCCGCATGAAGTCGCGCGCCTGGCGGTAGGCGCCCTCGCCCTCCACCTGGATCTCCTCGATGTCGCGGCCGAACACGTCGCGGATCGAGCGCTTGATGAGGTCGGCTTCCTCGTAGATCAGCGCGGGCGCGGTGGAATCCAGCGTGCGCTCGCGGATGTCGTCCCACAGGCGCAGCAGGTACTCGCAGTCGCGGCGGATCTCGGGCTTCGGCCGGCCGGCGCCGGCGGTGCGCACGATCATGCTCATGCCGCGCGGCATGTTCAGCTCCTCGATCACCTCGCGCAGGCGCTTGCGGTCGGCGATGGAGGTGATCTTGCGGGAGATGCCGCCGCCGCGCGGGCTGTTCGGCATCAGCACGGAGAAGCGGCCGGCGAGGCTGATATAGGTGGTCAGCGCCGCGCCCTTGTTGCCGCGCTCCTCCTTGACGACCTGCACCAGCATGATCTGCCGGCGGCGGATCACCTCCTGGATCTTGTAGTGGCGCAGGAAGCGGGGCGGGATGCGGCGCTCGTCGCGGCCGTTCTCCTCGTCCTTGTCGCGGCCGCCGACCATCTCGGGCGCCGCCTCGGGGGCGGAGCTGTCGGCCTCGTCGCCCACCGGCACGCCCTCATGCGGCACGGTGGCCTCGGCCGCGGCGGCCTCGGTGGCCAGCAGCGCCTCGGCCTCGCCGGAGGCGGCCCCTTCGGTGCCGGCGCCCTCGTCGGCATCCGCCATCCGCTCGATCCGCGCGGCCATGGCGTCGGCCTCGGCCTCGCTCACCTCCTCGCCGTCGTCATCCGCCTCGTCCTCGGCGGCCTCGGCGGCCTGGAGCGCGAGCAGGCGCTCACGGTCGGCGACGGGGAGCTGGTAATAGTCGGGGTGGATCTCGCCAAAGGCGAGGAAGCCGTGGCGGTTGCCGCCATACTCGACAAAGGCGGCCTGGAGGCTGGGCTCCACGCGGATCACCTTGGCGAGGTAGATGTTGCCCTTCAGCGGGCGCTTGTTCTCGGTCTCGATGTCGAACTCTTCGAGCCGGTTGCCGTCCAGCACCACCACGCGGGTCTCGTCCGCGTGGGATGCATCGATCAGCATGCGCTTGGTCATGAACCGGGATGCTCCGAGCCACCGGCGCGGTCGCGCTGCCGGTGGCGGCAATGGGTGGGCAGGCCCGAGGCAGCGGGGTCGCGCAGGCGGCGTGGCGATGGGCGTGCCATGCGGCTCTGGTCTCGACCTCTCGTCTCGGCGGGCCGCGCCCCATGATGGGGGGGCCCTTGTTGGGCGCGCCGCGCGCAGGCCCCGGGACCGTGCCGCCACATCGCGAAGCGACGCCGGGCGGGCACGAACGGGCCAGCGGCAGGCACGAGCCAGGATGACGGGTGGAAACGCCGCATCATCCCTCCGCGCCATGGTGCACGCGCCGGCGGAGCGGGCAGCGGGGCTCTGGCGAAGCCGGGATGCACGCGCCCCCGATCATAAGGGGCAATCCCTTGCCAGATCCTTCAGGCCAACGCGGACTTCCGGCCCGCCGCAGCGCGGCGGGGCCAGGAAAAGCCCGGGCGGCCGTGCCCGGAACCTCCACCGGCAGCGTCGCCGCCGGGGCAAGCCACCATAGGCGGGGCCTGCTCCTTCCACAAGGCATAGCATTCCTGAGATGTTACATGAAGTAATGCCGTGATCATCAGGCATTGCCATGATAGAGGCTGGGCCACCGAGGGTGCGGCCTGGAGCGGGCCGGCCGGCATGGCCGCCTTTTCCCGCTCCTGCCCGCCCCCGGGGCACCGCCGCGCCCCGCGCCGGCGGTGGCGGGCGCGCCCTGGGGAGGGCCGCGCCCGGCCGGGGCCGCCGGGAGGGGGAAAGCCCGCCGGCTCCGCCAGGCTCATCGAGGGGGAGTTCGCCGCGCCATGTCTGATTCACCCGGCCGCCGGCAGCTGTTGCAAATGGCGCTGGGGCTCGCCTTCGCCGGGCTGCCGGCCCCGGCCGAGGCCGCCGTCACCGCCGCCCGGCTGGTCCGCGCCGATGGCGGAAGCCGCCTGACCATCGACGTCAACGGCGCCACGCGCTGGTCGCTGCGCGCCACGACGCGGCCGGCGCGGCTGGTGCTCAGCCTGCCCGGCAGCAGCTGGCGCGGCCCGGCGCGCCTGGCCGGTGCCGGGCTGGTGCGGGGCGCGCGCTGGGACAACGCCAACAAGCGGCTGCTGATCGACCTCGCCGGGCCCGTCTCGGTCGCCGAGGCCAGGGCGGAGGGGCGGCAGCTCGCCATCCACATCGCGCCCGGCACGCAGCCCGGCTTCGCGCAGCTGGCGCGCGGCACCATCGCCGAAGGGCGGTTCGGCGCCACGGCCACCGCCTCCGGCTCATCCCTTCCCCTGGTGGTGCTCGACCCCGGCCATGGCGGCAAGGACCCCGGCACGATCGGCGCGGCGGGCACGCTGGAGAAGCGCATCACCCTGGCCGCGGCGCTGGAGCTGAAGCGCCAGCTCGAGGCCGGCGGCCGCTGCCGCGTGGCCCTGACGCGCGGGCGCGACGTGTTCGTCTCGCTCGATGGCCGGGTGGAGTTCGCCCGCAAGCGGCAGGCGGCGCTGTTCGTCTCGCTGCACGCCGATTCCGCGCCGGGCGCGCGCGGCGCCAGCGTCTACACCCTGTCCGACCGTGCCTCGGACAGCCTGTCCGCCCGGCTGGCGCAGAGCCAGAACCGCGCCGACGCGGCGGGCGGGCTGCGCCTGCCGGATGTCTCGCCGGAGGTGGAGCGCATCCTTTATTCGCTGGTGCGGCAGGAAACCAAGGTGGGCTCGGCCCGCATGGCCCGCTTCGTGGTGGATGCGCTCGGCCGCAGCGTGCCGCTGCTGCCCAACACCCACCGTCAGGCCTCCTTCGCCGTGCTCAAGGCGCCCGACGTGCCGAGCGTGCTGGTGGAGATGGGCTTCCTGTCGGACCGACGGGACGAGGCGGCGCTGAACCGCGCCGCGCACCGCGCCCTGCTCGCCCGCTCCATGACGCGCGCCATCCATGGCTGGCTGGCCCAGCACCATGCCGGCATGGCGCATGCCGGCTGAAGCGGCGGGATGGAAAAAGGGCGGGGAAGTTCCCTCCCCCGCCCCTTCCGTCCGCCCGGCCCTCAGCCCAGCCTGCCGTGGCAGTGCTTGTACTTCTTGCCCGAGCCGCAGGGGCAGGCCGCGTTGCGCGGGGTGCGGTACCAGGTGGCGGGGTCCTGCGGATCGACCCCTTCCACGGCGCGCGGCACCGCCGGGGCGAAGCCGGCCTCGGCCGGGGCGTGGCCCCAATCCGCTGGCGCAGCACCCGCCATGTCCGGCTCGGGGTGGCGCATGTCGGTCACCATCACCGGCTCGGGCATGGGCGGCGGCGAGGCCGGGCTCAGCTCGATGCGCAGCAGCAGCGAGGTGACGCGCTCGCGCAGGTCCTCGAGCATGGTGTTGAAGAGGTTGAACGCCTCGCTCTTGTACTCGTTCAGCGGGTCGCGCTGGCCATAGGCACGGAGCCCGATGCCCTGGCGCATGTGGTCGAGCGACAGCAGGTGCTCCTTCCACACCGCGTCGAACACCTGCAGCAGGAGCTGCTTCTCGACCATCCGCATCAGGTCGGGGCCGATATTGGCGGCGCGGCTGGCGGCCATCTGCTCGGCGGCGGCCTGGAGGCGCTCGCGCACCGCCACCTCGTCGATGCCCTCCTCCTTGCCCCACGCCTCGACCGGCAGGTCGAGCCCGAGGTCGTTGCGCACGCGCTCCTGCAGGCCCACGAGGTCCCACTGCTCCGGATAGGCGTTCTCCGGGATGGCGCGCGCGACCATGGCGTCGATCGTCTCGCGCCGCATCTCCTCCACCGTCTCCGACACGTCCGCCGCCGTCATGAAGGTGCGGCGCTGGGCGTACACCTCCTTGCGCTGGTCGTTCATGACGTCGTCGTATTTGAGGAGGTTCTTGCGGGTATCGAAGTTGCGCGCCTCGACCTTCTTCTGCGCCTTCTCCAGCGCCCGGTTGATCCAGGGGTGGATGATGGCCTCGCCTTCCTTGAGGCCGAGCTTCTGCAGCATCCCGCCCATGCGGTCCGAGCCGAAGATCCGCATCAGGTCGTCCTCGAGGCTGAGGAAGAAGCGGCTGGCGCCCGGGTCGCCCTGGCGGCCGGCGCGGCCGCGCAGCTGGTTGTCGATGCGCCGGCTCTCATGCCGCTCGGTGCCGATGACGAACAGGCCGCCCGCCTGCTTCACCACCGCCTCGTCCGCCTTCACCTGCTCGCGAATGGCGGCGAGATGCGCCTCCCACTCGGCGCCTTCGCGGGCGCCGGGGAAGCTCGCCTCGGCCAGCATCTCGGCATTGCCGCCGAGCTTGATGTCGGTGCCGCGGCCGGCCATGTTGGTGGCGATGGTGACGGCGCCCGGGCGGCCGGCCTGGGCGATGATGCCCGCCTCCTGCTCGTGGTAGCGCGCGTTCAGCACCTTGTGCGGCACGCCCTGCTTCTGCAGCAGCTCGCTGATCAGCTCGGACTTCTCGATGCTGGTGGTGCCGACGAGCACCGGCTGCCGGCGCGCCTGCGCCTCCTTCACCAGCTTCGCCACCGCCTCGTACTTCTCCGCCGCCGAGCGGTACACCTCGTCGTCGCTGTCCTGGCGGATCACCGGCAGGTTGGTCGGGATCTCGACCACCTCCAGCTTGTAGATCTCGGCGAACTCGTCCGCCTCGGTCGAGGCCGTGCCGGTCATGCCGGCGAGCTTGGGGTAGAGGCGGAAATAGTTCTGGAAGGTGATGGAGGCGAGCGTCTGGTTCTCGGGCTGGACCTCGACGCCTTCCTTGGCCTCCAGCGCCTGGTGCAGGCCCTCGCTGTAGCGGCGGCCCTCCATCATGCGGCCGGTGAACTCGTCGATGATGACGAGCTTGCCCTCGCGGTTGACGATGTAGTCCACGTCGCGCGCGAAGAGCACATGCGCGCGCAGGCTCTGGTTGACGTGGTGCACCAGCGTGACGTTGTGGAAGTCGTAGAGGTTGCCTTCCTCCAGCAGCCCCGCCTCGGAGAGCATGCGCTCCACCGTCGCCGTGCCGGCCTCGGTCAGCGCCGCGGTGCGCAGCTTCTCGTCCTTCTCGAAGGTCTCCTTGTCGCGCACCAGCTCGCGCACCACCGCGTCCACCTTGCGGTACAGCTCGGAGCTGTCCTCGGCGGGGCCGGAGATGATCAGCGGCGTGCGCGCCTCGTCCACGAGGATGCTGTCCACCTCGTCGACGATGGCGAAGTTGAAGTCGCGCTGGACCATCTCGTCCAGCCGGTACTTCATGTTGTCGCGCAGGTAGTCGAAGCCGAACTCGTTGTTGGTGCCGTAGGTGATGTCGCAGGCATAGGCGTCGCGCCGCTCGACATCCGTCAGGCCATGGACGATGACGCCGCAGGACAGGCCGAGGAAGTTGTAGAGCCGCCCCATCTGGGCGCTGTCGCGCTGCGCCAGGTAGTCGTTCACGGTGACGACATGCACGCCCTTGCCGGACAGCGCGTTGAGGTAGACCGCCAGCGTCGCCACCAGCGTCTTGCCCTCGCCCGTCTTCATCTCGGCGATGCGGCCCGAATGCAGCACCATGCCGCCGATCATCTGCACGTCGAAGTGGCGCATGCCGAGCACGCGCTTCGAGGCCTCGCGGGCGGTCGCGAAGGCCTCGGGCAGCAGGTCGTCCAGGCTCTCGCCGGCGGCGAGGCGGGCCTTCAGCTTCGGGGTCTGCGCCTGCAGCTCCGCGTCCGGCAGCGCGGCGAGCTTCGGCTCGAAGGCCGTGATGTCGGGCAGCCGGGCGCTGAACTGCTTCAGCATGCGGTCGTTCGAGGTGCCGAAGATGGCGCGGGCGAGGCGGGCGAACATGCTGTTTCGAAACTCTCCGAGGGCCGCCGGCGCCCCTTCCCCCTCCGGCCGGGGGGCGCGGGGGCCAGTCCGAGGAAGGCCGGGCCCGGGCCTCCGGGTCCGCCTGGGGCGGGCAACAGGCTGCTTTGGCCGTGACAGATAGGCGCCGGCCGCCTCAGGGTCAACGAAAGCCGGAATGACGGCCGGGAAAGCCCAGGCCCAAGGCGGCGTGGGCCTCCGCCGCCGCCGCTCCGGGCCTTGCCCTGCCCGCGTCCTCACCCGCCGGGCCCGCGCCGATTGTGATGCGGGGCGCCATCCGTCATCTTGAACCGTCCAGCCGCGAAGGCACATGCATCCCATGCGATCCACTGCACTCATCCTCCCCCTGCTGCTTGCCGCGGCCCCTGTCCTGGCCCAGCCCGCGCCCTCCCCGGCGCCCGCCGCGCCTCCCGCCGCCCAGCCCCCGGTCAGCCAGCCCCAGGCCAGCCAGGGCCAGGCGGCGGCCAACCCGGTCGTCGCGCGCATCGACCAGGAGGAGCTGCGCCTGTCCGACGTGCAGGCCGCCATCGCCGAGCTGCCGCCCGAGCTGCGCGGCGCGCCGGGGCCGATGCTCTTCCCGCTCGTGCTGGACCAGCTGATCGCCCAGAAGGCGCTGGTCGCCGCCGCCCGCAGCCAGGGGCTCGACCGGGACGAGGCGGTGCGCTCCGCCATCCGCCGCGCCGAGGAGGAGCAGCTGCAGCAGGCGCTGCTGCGCCGCGAGATCGCGCCCGCCCTCACCGAGGAGGCGCTGCGCGCGCGCTACCAGAAGGAGATCGCCGGCAAGCCGGGCGAGGAGGAGGTGCATGCACGCCACATCCTCACCGCCACCGAGGCCGAGGCGCGCGCCGCCCTGGCCGAGCTGCGCAAGCCGGGCGCCGACTTCGCCGCCGTGGCGAAGCAGCGCTCCACCGGCCCCGGCACCCAGCAGGGCGGCGACCTGGGCTTCTTCAAGAAGTCCGACATGGTGCCGGAATTCGCCGATGCCGCCTTTGGCCTGAAGGCGGGCGAGGTCAGCCGCGAGCCGGTCAAGAGCCCCTTCGGCTGGCACGTCATCAAGGTCGAGGCGCGCCGGATGGCGCCCGCCCCGAGCTTCGAGGACAGCGCCGAATCGCTGCGCCAGGCCGCCTTCGAGGAGGCGGTGAACGACGCGGTGGAGCGGGTCCAGGCCAAGGCCCGGATCGAGCGCTTCAACATGGATGGCTCGCCCCGCACCGAGGCCCCCGCTCCTTCGCTGCTGGACGGCGCCGCGCCGCCGGCCGCCCAGCCCCGCCGCTGAGCCTCACCTTGCCCGCGGGCCGGAGGCGGCGGAAATCCGCCCTCTCCGGCCCGCGCGGCTGCTTTCAAGCCCCCTTCCTTTGCGGTAACGCTGCGGCGCCCTGATCACGTCAAGGATGCGCCCTGATGGCCGCTAAGGCTCTGCCCGTCTCTCCCCTCGCGGTTCCGCTGCCTGTGGTGCCGCCCATCGCCGGCGTGACGCTCGGCGTGGCGGCGGCGGGCATCCGCTACAAGGGCCGCAACGACCTCACCCTGATGCAGTTCGCGCCCGGCACCACGGTGGCCGGCGTGTTCACCCGCAACAAGTGCCCGGGCGCGCCCGTGGACTGGTGCCGCGCGGCGCTCAAGGGCGGCAAGGCGCGCGCCCTGGTGGTGAACGCCGGCAACGCCAACGTCTTCACCGGCAAGCCGGGGCGCGACGCGGTGCAGGCCACGGCCGATGCCGCCGCTGGCCTGGTGGGCTGCAAGCCGCGCGAGGTGTTCCTCGCTTCCACCGGCGTGATCGGCGAGACGCTGCCGCACGAGAAGCTGACCGCCGCCCTGCCGGCGCTGCACGGCCAGCTTTCGGAGGATGGCTGGGCCGAGGCGGCGCGCGGCATCATGACCACCGACACCTTCCCCAAGGCCTGCGTGCGCAAGGCGGTGATCGGCGGCGCGGAGGTGACCATCGCCGGCATCGCCAAGGGCAGCGGCATGGTGGCGCCGGACATGGCGACGATGCTCTGCTTCATCGCCACCGACGCCAAGGTCCCCGCCGCCGCCCTCCAGGCCATCCTGAAGAAGGGGGTGGATGCCAGCTTCAACCGCACCACGGTGGATTCCGACACCTCGACCAGCGACACGGTGCTGGTCTTCGCCACCGGCCAGGCGAAGCACCCGCGCGTGCCGGCCGAGGGCGGGCCGGTGCTGAAGGACTTCGCCCGCGCCTTGGGCGAGCTGCTGCTCGACCTCGCCCTGCAGGTGGTGCGCGACGGCGAGGGGGCGCAGAAGCTGGTGCGGATCGACGTGACCGGCGCCACCACCGCCCGCTCGGCGCAGAAGATCGCCATGGCCATCGCCAACTCGCCGCTGGTCAAGACCGCCATCGCCGGCGAGGACGCCAATTGGGGCCGCATCGTCATGGCGGTGGGCAAGGCGGGCGAGCCGGCGGACCGCGACAGGCTCTCGGTGGCGGTGGGCGGCACCTGGATGGCCCGGGAGGGCGGCGTGGTGCCAGGCTATGACGAGGCGCCGGTGGTGGCCCACATGAAGGGCCGCGAGATCGAGATCGCCGTCGATATCGGCCTCGGCCGTGGCAAGGGCACCGCCTGGACCTGCGACCTCACGCATGGCTACATCGACATCAACGGCTCCTACCGGAGCTGACCGCCTTTCCCCGCGCCCTGTCCGCCGGACGGGGCGCGGCGGCCCTCAGGCCACCCCGTGCCGGCCCATCTCCAGGAACTTCTCGCGGCGGCGGGCCTTCAGCGTGCCGCTGTCGAGCGCCAGCAGCGGCTCCAGGCATTCCGCCACCTTGTCGCCCACGGCGCCGATCGCCGCCGCCGCGTTGCGGTGCGCGCCGCCCAGCGGCTCGGCCACCACGGCGTCGATCAGCGCCAGGCGGGAAAGGTCCTGCGCGGTCAGCTTCAGCGCGTCGGCGGCCGTGCTGGCCTGCGCCGCGTCGCGCCACAGGATGGAGGCGCAGCCCTCGGGGCTGATCACCGAATAGATGGAGTGCTCCAGCATCAGCACGCGGTCGGCTGCCGCCAGCGCGATGGCGCCGCCCGAGCCGCCCTCGCCGATGATGGTGGAAACCACCGGCACGGGCGCGTCGAGGCAGGCCTCGATCGAGCGGGCGATGGCCTCGGCCTGGCCGCGCGCCTCGGCCTCGATGCCGGGAAAGGCGCCGGCCGTGTCCACGAAGGACAGGACCGGCAGGCCGAAGCGCCCGGCCAGCTCCATCAGGCGCCGCGCCTTGCGGTAGCCCTCGGGGCGGGCCATGCCGAAATTGTGCCGCACCCGGCTCTCGGTGTCGGCGCCCTTCTCGGTGCCCAGCACCATCACGGCGCGGCCGCGGAAGCGGCCCATGCCGCCCACCACCGCCGCGTCATCCGCGAAGGCGCGGTCGCCCGCCAGCGGGGTGAAGCCCTCGATCAGCGCATGGACGTAGTCGAGGCATTTCGGCCGGTCGGGATGGCGGGCCACCTGGGTCTTCTGCCAGGGCGTCAGCTTGGCGTAGGTGGCGGACAGCAGCTTCTCCGCCTTGTCCGACAGCCGGCCGACCTCCTCCGCCACGTCGATGCCGCCGGCATCGGTGGTGCGGCGCAGCTCCTCGATCTTGCCTTCCAGCTCGGCGAGGGGCTTTTCGAAGTCGAGGAAGTGACGCATCGCGATCCCGTCTCTGGCGGCGCCCGGTCACGGCCTGGGCGTGGAGAGCGGGTGGCCTAGCGCAGACGCGGCGCCAAGGCCAGGGGCGTTGGCCCGGAAGGCCCGCCCGCCCGCGCGCCCCGCCCCCTTCAGCCGGGATAGCGCGGGAATTCCGGCAGGCTGTGCAGCGTGGTCATCCAGGGCAGGCGCTCGGCCACCTGGATCTGGGCGCCGGGCGGCAGGGCGGCGGGGTCGTCCAGCGTGCCGGTCTGGACGTCCACCATGCCCGGCAGCATCGCCTCGTTCACGTAGAACAGGCTGGTGCCGCATTCCGCGCAGAAGCTGCGGCGGCCATGCTCGGAGGAGGCATAGACCCGGGGCGTGCCCCCCACGTCGAGGTGTTCCGCCGGCACCATCGCCCAGCCGACCACCGGCGCGCCCGCGTGGCGGCGGCAATCGGCGCAGTGGCACAGCGCGTGGTGCAGCACCTCGGCCTTGGGCATCCGGTAGTGGATGGCGCCGCAGTGGCAGCGCCCCGTCAGCACGTCCATGGCCTTGCTCCCCCTCGTCCGGCTCATCAACCGGCGGGGCGGCAGCGTGCCATGCCCGTCCCGTTCAGGCCAATGGGGGCGAGGCCAGCGGATGGTGGGTCTCGACCAGCTGCCGCAGCCGCTCCTCCATCACCCGCGTGTAGATCTGGGTGGTGGCGATGTCGGCATGGCCGAGCAGCATCTGCAGGGCGCGCAGATCGGCGCCGCCTTCCAGCAGGTGGCTGGCGAAGGAATGGCGCAGGACATGCGGGCTGACCTTGGCGGGGTCGAGCCCCGCCGCCAGCGCCGCCTGCTTCACCAGCAGCAGCAGCCCCTGGCGCGTCAGGTGGCCGGCCGCCCCATGCGAGGGGAACAGCCACTTGGAGGGCTTCTTCGGGTCCCGCAGGGCGGCCACGGCGGCGCGCGCCCGCTCCGAGACCGGCACCAGCCGGTCCTTGCCGCCCTTGCCGCGCACGCGGATCAGCGCGCTGCCCTGCGCCAGGGCGTGCGCCGGCAGCGAGACCAGCTCGCTGGCGCGCAGGCCCGAGCAGTAGAGCAGCTCCAGCAGCGCCACCGTCAGCGGGCCGCGCTTGCCGGGGATGGTGGCGGCGGCGGCCAGCAGCGCCTCCACCTCCGCCACCCGCAGCGCCTTGGGCAGGGAGCGCGGCTGGCGGGGGCTGTCCAGCAGCTCGGTCGGGTCGTCGGCGCGCAGGTTCTCCCGCGCCAGGAAGCGGAAGAACTGCCGCATGGCCGAGAGCCGCCGCGCCGCCGTGCGCGGCGAAAGGCCGGCATCGGTCAGCCGCGCCAGATAGGCGCGCAGCATCTCGGTCGAGGCGCCGGCGAGCGATTCGCCACGCCGGCGGGCATAGGTTTCGAAATCGGCGAGGTCGGCCTCGTAGGCGGCCAGCGTGTTGCGCGCGGCGCCGCGCTCGGCCGAGAGCATCTCCAGGAAGGCTTCGAGGTGGCGGTCCATCCCGGTGTCCTGGCTGCTGTTCCCGCCCGCCCGGCCGGCCTCAGCGCGTGCCGAAGCGCTCGTTGGGCAGGGTGCGCTCGACCGGCTGCTGCGTCACGGGCGGCGGAAAGGCGCCCAGCACCAGCAGCCCGCCCAGGGCGGCGATGACGAGGACAAGGATCAGGAGAAGCAAGGGACGGCGAAACATGGCGGCCGGGGGTATCCTGCACGGCGGGGTGTGATGTGCTACCGTCCGGCCCCGTGTCACGCAACCTCGGCTTCGCCATCATTCCACCCGCCGCGCCCCCGGCTCCCGAGTCCGCCTCCGCCCCGCCGGGCGCGCGGCGCCAGGCCGGGGAGGCCGCCCCCTCGGCCCTGGCCCCGGGCAGGCCGCGCTCGGTGGTGCTGGTGGGCATGCCCGGCTCCGGCAAGTCCTCCATCGGCCGCCGCCTGGCGCAGCGCCTGGGCCTGCCCTTCCTTGACGCGGACGCCGAGATCGAGGCCGCCGCGGGCCAGCCGATCACCGAGATCTTCGCCCGCTACGGCGAGCCGCATTTTCGCGAGGGGGAGCGCCGGGTCATCGCGCGGCTGCTGTCCGGCCCGCCCGTCGTGCTGGCCACCGGCGGCGGCGCCTATGCCGATGCCGAGACGCGCCGCGCCATCCGCGACTCGGGCGCCGTGGCGCTGTGGCTGCGCTGCACCGTGCCGGTGCTGCTGCCGCGCGTCTCGGGCCGCAGCACCCGCCCGATGTTCCTCAACCAGGACCCGGAGGCGGTGCTCAACCGCCTGATGACCGCCCGCCACCCCTTCTATGCCGAGGCCGATATCGTGGTGAACTGCCTGGACGAATCCCCCGAGACCACGACGGACCGCGTGCAGGCCGCGCTGGAGGGCCATGCCATGCCGGCGCGCCTGCCGGTGGCGCTTTCCGCCAATCCCTATGAGGTGGTGGTGGGCGAGGGGCTGCTGGCGCGCGCCGGCGGGCTGATCGCGCCCGTGCTGCCGGCGCGGCGGGTGGCCATCGTCAGCGACGCCAGCGTGGCCGCGCTGCACCTGCCCACCCTGCGCGCCGGGCTGGAGCGGGCCGGCTTCGAGATCCGCGCCAGCCTGTCCGTGCCGCCGGGCGAGGGCAGCAAGAGCTTCGCCCGGTTCGCCGCGCTGATGGAGGAGCTGCTGGCCGCGGGCGTGGACCGGAGCACCGCCATCGTGGCGCTGGGCGGCGGGGTGGTGGGCGACCTCGCGGGCTTCGCCGCCGCCGCCGCGCTGCGCGGCCTGCCCTTCGTGCAGGTGCCCACCACCCTGCTGGCGCAGGTGGACAGCTCGGTGGGCGGCAAGACGGGCATCAACCTCAAGGCCGGCAAGAACCTGGCCGGCGCCTTCCACCAGCCGCGCATCGTGCTGGCCGACACGGGCGTGCTGGCCACCCTCCCCCCGCGCGAGCTGCGCGCCGGCTATGCCGAGGTGGCCAAGCACGGGCTGCTGCAGGGCCCGCTCTGGGAGTGGTGCGAGGCGAACGGCGCCCGCGCCGTGGCGGGCGATCCGGAGGCGCTGCGCCACGCCGTGCTGGAAAGCTGCCGCCTGAAGGCCGCCGTGGTGGCGGCCGACGAGCGCGAGGAAAGCCCCGAGGGCGGCCGCGCCCTGCTCAATCTCGGCCACACCTTCGGCCACGCCATCGAGGCCGAGTGCGGCTATGACGGCAGCCTGCTGCATGGCGAGGGCGTGGCGGTGGGCCTCGGCCTCGCCGCCCGGCTCTCGGCGCGGCTCGGCCTGTGCGACGCGGCGCTGCCGGGGCGGGTCGAGGCGCATCTCGCGGCCGTCGGCCTCCCCGCCCGCCTCGCCGACCTGCCGCGCCGCTTCGGCGTGGCGGCGCTGATGGGCCGCATGCGCAAGGACAAGAAGGTGCGCGACGGCGCGCTGCGCTTCGTGCTGCTGCGCGGCCCCGGCGAGGCGCTGACCCGCGGCGACGTGGAGCCCGCCCTGGTCGAGGCCCTGCTGCGCGAGGCCGGCGCGGCGGACTGAGCGCGCGGCTGCCATGCGCGGCCCTCCCCGTCCTTGGGCTTCCACGGCCGGGGCGGCCATGCCATAGCGGAAGCCCTGTTGCGACGCATCATGCCGGGAGGCCTGCCCATGCCCCTCTCCCCGCCCGCCGCGCGCCGCCCACTGCATCGGCGTCTGATCGACATGCACGGCTATGCGCGCGAGGACGGCCTGTTCGACATCGAGGGCCACTTGGTCGACACCAAGCCGCACGGCTTCGTGACGCTGGACCGCACCGTGGGACCGGACGAGCCGCTGCACGGCATGTGGATCCGGCTGACGGTGGATGACGACCTGCTGATCCATGCCTGCGAGGCCTCCACCGATTTCAGCCCCTATGCCATCTGCCCCGGGGCGGCGCCCAACTTCGCCCGTCTGGCGGGGCTGCGCATCGGCCTCGGCTTCAACCGCGCGGTGCAGGAGCGGGTGGGCGGCACGCTGGGCTGCACCCATCTGCGCGAGATGATGGCGCAGCTCGCCACCGTCGCCTTCCAGACCACCTATGACGCGCGGCAGGCGCGCCGCAAGGCCGAGGCGGCCGCGACCGGGCGGGTGCGCCGCCCCGCCCTGGTCGATAGCTGCCTCGCCTATGCCGAGGGCAGCGACGTGGTGGCACGCCACTGGCCGGACTACGCCGCCAGCCGCCAGGCGGGCCAGGACGCGGCCGAGTGAGCCCGGGCCCGGCGCGGGCCGGGCTCAGTCCTCGTCGCGGCTGAAGAAGGCGCGCAGGAAGCGGCGCAGGCGCGAGGGCTGCGGCCCGAGCTCCGCCGCCTCCTGCTCGGTGAGGTCGGGCGGGCCGAGCCGCTCCGCGATGGCCCGCACCCTGGCATCCCCGGGCAGCCGCCGCGCCGCCTCGGCCGCCACGCGCCGCGCCAGCTCCAGCCGCCCCGTCCGCTCCAGGGCGCGGGCCAGGCCGATATGCGCGGCCCCCAGATCGGGCGCGAGCAGCATCGCCTCGCGGAACACCGGCTCCGCCTCCCCCGGCTCGCCCACGAAGAGCAGCAGCTGCCCGAGCCAGAGAAAGGCCTGCGGGTCCTTCTCCGCCCCCTCGGTCTGGCGGCGGGCGATGGCGATGGCCTCGGCACGGTCGCCCCGCGCGGCCAGGGTGTGGCTGAGGCCGAGCAGCGCCTTGGCATGGGCCGGGTTCTGCTTCAGCACGATGCGGAACTGCGCCTCGGCCTCGTCCAGCTTGCCGTTGTTCAGCAGCAGGTGGCCGTAATGCACGTGCAGCTTGCCGTCGCCCGGCGCGTCGCGCACGCCGCGCCTGCACAGCTCCAGCGCCTCCGTCATCCGCTTCTGGCTGCCCAGCACCAGGGACAGGCCCTGATAGACATGGCCGACATTCTGGCGCAGCGCCAGCGCGGCGCGGAACGGGCCTTCGGCCTCGTTGAACGCGCCCATGCCGAGCAGGGCATGGCCGGCGCGGGCCTGGCTGTAGAAGTCCTCCGGCCGCAATTCGGCCTGGCGCAGCGCCACGGCGATGGCGGCCTGGCGGTCGCCCGCGTCGCGGAGCGCGCGCATGCGCAGCCGCAGGCCACGGATGATGTCCTGCTCGGTGATGCCGGGGGAAAGCCCCAGCTCCAGCGCCCGCTTCCACAGCCGGTTGGCCATCTCCAGGTGGCCGCGCCGGAAGGCGGCGTTGCCGGCGTGGCGGAACCAGTGCGGGCTCTGGTGGCGGCGGGCGCGCATCAGCGCCGTCAGCGCCGCCAGGTCCTCGGCCAGGATCAGGCCGAGCACCTGGCGCAGAAAGGCGCTCTCCACCAGCAGCCAGATCGGCGCGTGGTCCATGAAGGGGGTGCGCAGCCAGTGCACGCCTGCCCCCTTCGCCAGCGCCGCGGCGTGGCGGGCATCCTCGGGCATGTAGGGGTCGGCCAGCAGCACGGCGAAGCGGCCCGGCTCGCCCGGCCGCACCGTCATGTCGGGCAGCAGGCCGGGGTCGTGGTACTGGTGGAAGCGCTGGTCCCACGGCACCTGGCGCGGGTCGATCGAGCCCTGCGGGCAGACGCCGAAGGCGTGCCCCGCCCCCAGCGCCGCCGCGTATTTCAGCGCGGCATAGCCGCCCATGCTGTAGCCATAGGTGATGGCCGGGCCGCGCAGGGCGGCCCGCACCATGGGCGCCGCCGCCGCCACCGAGGCGGGCGGGAACCAGTTCTCCCGCTTGGCCACGAAGCCGATGGCGTTCACCCCGAGCTTGCCCGCCACCTCCTGGCCCCAGATGCCGTCGCCCCTGGGGCGGAAGGTCAGGTCGGCGAAGGTGATCAGGGTGGGCTCGCCGGCGGCGGGGCGGTGCACCACCAGCAGGTGCTCGTCCTCGTACAGGATCGTGGCCTGCGGGGCGGTGGTGGCGGGCTGGGTCTCGTCCATGGGCGCGCTGCGGAGGGGCTGGCGTCAGGCCGCCCCGCCCGCCTCCTCCGGGGTTTGCAGGCGCAGCGACAGGGCGTGCAGGCCGCTGCCGAACTCCTGTTCCAGCGCGGCGTGGACGGCGCGGGAGCGGGCCACGCGGCTCATCCCCGCGAAGGCGGGGCTGACCACCCGCACCGTGTAGTGGGTCTGCCCGCCGGGCGCCGCGCCGGCATGGCCGGCATGGCGGTGGCTTTCATCCAGGATCGAGACGTCCGCCCCGGCGAAGGCCGAGAGCAGGATCGTCCGCATGCGCTCTTCGCGTGTCGGCATGGCGGGGCGTGTTGACATGGCGGGGAGGTTTTCCACGCCGAAACCCGCCTGCCAAGCGAAAGGTTTGGCATCTGCCGCCTTGCGGGATGCCCGCGAGGCGCCCATAAACCACCAAATGGCCCGCCGAGGCGAACGTCTCAGACCCGACAGCTCAACCCCGACCACACCGTGCGACGCGCCCGGCTGTGAGGCCCCGGGTGAGTTCCGCGCACCCCGCGACCGCTCGCGCCTGCGCGACTACTACCATTTCTGCCTGGAGCATGTCCGCGCCTACAACCAGGCATGGGACTACTACAAGGGCATGAACGCCGACGAGATCGAGCAGAACCTGCGCGAGGACAGTTCCTGGCAGCGCCCCACCTGGCCGCTCGGCCGGCTCGGCGGCAATGCCAAGCTGAACCCCGAGCTGTTCCGCGACCCGCTCGGCCTGTTCGGCCAGGCGCCGCCGACGCCGCGCAAGAGCGCCAAGGAAGCGCCGCCCGAGCTGCGCGCCGCGCTCGACATGCTGGGCCTGGGCTGGCCGCTCGAGGAGGATGCGCTGCGCGCCCGCTACAAGGAGCTGGCCAAGCGCTACCACCCCGACACCAATGGCGGCGACAAGTCCGCCGAAGACCGCCTGAAGGACATCAACCGCGCCTATAGCCTGCTGCGCAAGCGGCTGGCCATGATGGCGGCGGAACAGCAGGCGCCGACCAAACCGCCCGCGGCATCCGCCAGCCGGGCGGCCTGAGCAGCGAGAGCACCGACACCGCACCGCCCAGACACCGCCGCCAACCGCGAACGCACAGCCGAGAGCGAAGAGAGCCCAATGACGAAGGTCGCCACATTGTCCGACGCCCGCCCCACCTCCGCGATCAACCTGCCCGACATCACCGTGAAGGCGCGCGAGGTCTTCGGCATCGACAGCGACCTGGAGGTTCCCGCCTTCTCGGTCCGCACCGAGCACGTGCCGGAGCCCGACCCCACCTACAAGTTCGACCGCGACACGACGCTGGCCATCCTGGCCGGCTTCGCCTTCAACCGGCGCGTCATGGTCCAGGGCTATCACGGCACCGGCAAGTCCACCCATATCGAGCAGGTGGCGGCGCGGCTGAACTGGCCCTGCATCCGCGTCAACCTCGACAGCCACATCAGCCGCATCGACCTGATCGGCAAGGACGCCATCGTCCTCAAGGACGGCAAGCAGGTGACGGAGTTCCGCGAGGGCATCCTCCCCTGGGCGCTGCAGCACCCCTGCGCCATGGTGTTCGACGAGTATGACGCCGGCCGCCCGGACGTGATGTTCGTGATCCAGCGCGTGCTGGAGGTCGAGGGCAAGCTGACGCTGCTCGACCAGAACCGCGTGATCCGCCCGCACCCCGCCTTCCGCCTCTTCGCCACCGCCAACACGGTGGGCCTGGGCGACACCACCGGCCTCTACCACGGCACCCAGCAGATCAATCAGGGCCAGATGGACCGCTGGAACATCGTGGCCACCCTGAACTACCTGCCGCACGCGCAGGAAAGCGCCATCGTCGCCGCCAAGCTCGGCGTCGAGCCGGGCGACGCGGCCGGCAGGAAGCGCATCGACGCCATGGTGGCGCTGGCCGACCTGACGCGCGCGGGCTTCATCGCCGGCGACATCTCCACCGTCATGTCGCCGCGCACCGTCATCACCTGGGCCGAGAACGCGCGCATCTTCGGCGATGTGGGCTTCGCCTTCCGCCTCTCCTTCCTCAACAAGTGCGACGAGGCGGAGCGCTCGACCGTGGCCGAGTACTACCAGCGCTGCTTCAACGAGGAAGTGCCGACCGGGCTGCTGGTTCGCAAGAACTGAAGCCATGGCCAGGAGGGGCGCCGCCCCTCCTGGACCTCCCCGCCAGGAACCTGAAATTCCTGGACCTCCCAGCAGGGGTTAAGCCATGAGCGGTAGCGGCAAGGACCTGACGCGTCAGGAAGAGTTCAAGCGGGCCACCGCCGGCACGCTGCGCGCCATCGCGCGCAACGCCGAGGTGCAGGTGGCCTACCAGCCGGGGCCCTCGGGGCTCGCCGGCAAGCGGGCGCGCCTGCCGCTGCCGACGCGCGCCCTGCCGCCGGCCGAGATGGCCCGGCTGCGCGGCGCGGCGGATGCCATCGCGCTGCGGCTCCGCCACCATGACGAGGCCGCCCATGCCGCCCGCACCCCCGCCCGCCGCGAGGCGCGCGAGGTGTTCGACGCGCTGGAGCAGGCCCGGGTGGAGGTGGTGGGCTCCCGGCTGATGCCGGGCGTCGCCGCCAATCTCGATGCCCGGCTGGCCGAGACCTGCGAGTCCGAGGGCTATGACCGGATGACGCGGAAGGACCAGCTTCCGCTGCCCGCCGCGCTCTCGCTGCTGGCGCGCGAGCGCCTGTCCGGCCATCCCGCCCCCGCCGCGGCGCAGCGCATCCTCGACCTCTGGCGCGACACGCTGGGCGACAAGGCGGATGCCGCGCTGGACGAGATGGCCACCGCCAGCGACGACCAGGAGAAGTTCGCCAGCGCCGCCCGCAAGCTGCTTTCCGCCCTCGACCTCGCCGAGGCCGAGGTGGAGGCGGAGGCCGAGGAGGACGAGCAGGGCGACGAGGGCAGCGAGACCTCCAGCCAGCAGGACAATTCCTCCGAGGGCGAGGCGCAGAGCCAGGAAAGCGACCCGACGCTGGGCGCCCAGCCCGAATCCATGCAGGGCGAGGGCGCCGAGGAGGAAGGCGAGACGGAGGAGGAGGAGGGCGTCGCGGCCGAGGGCGAGGACCGCCCCGGCGGCCCGCAGCAGCGCAAGGAGGTGGCCCCCTCCGACGACGCCTCCGCCTACCGCGCCTTCACCAAGAAGTTCGACGAGGAGATCGAGGCGGAGGATCTGTGCGACGCCGAGGAGCTGGCGCGGCTCCGCCAGCAGCTCGACCAGCAGCTTTCCCATCTCCAGGGCGTGGTGTCCAAGCTGGCCAACCGGCTGCAGCGCCGCCTGCTGGCGCAGCAGCAGCGCGCCTGGGAGTTCGACCTGGAGGAAGGCCAGCTCGACGCGGCGCGTCTCGCCCGCATCGTCGCCAACCCGATGCTGTCGCTGTCCTACAAGCGGGAGCGGGAAGCGGATTTCCGCGACACCGTGGTCACCCTGCTGATCGACAATTCCGGCTCCATGCGCGGCCGCCCCATCTCGGTGGCCGCCATGTGCTGCGACATCCTGGCGCGCACGCTGGAGCGCTGCTCGGTGAAGGTGGAGATCCTGGGCTTCACCACCCGCGCCTGGAAGGGCGGCCAGAGCCGCGAGCGCTGGGTGCAGGAAGGCAAGCCGCGTAACCCCGGCCGCCTGAACGATTTGCGCCACGTCATCTACAAGAGCGCCGACGCGCCCTGGCGCCGCGCCCGCAAGAACCTCGGCCTGATGCTGCGCGAGGGGCTGCTCAAGGAGAACATCGACGGCGAGGCGCTGGACTGGGCCTATAAGCGCCTGATGATGCGCCCCGAGCGGCGCCGCATCCTGATGGTGATCAGCGACGGCGCGCCGGTCGACGACAGCACGCTTTCCGTCAATCCGGGCAACTACCTGGAGCGGCACCTGCGCAAGGTGATCCACGACATCGAGCACCGCGACATCGTGGAGCTGATCGCCATCGGCATCGGGCACGACGTGACGCGCTACTACCGCCGCGCCGTCACCATCGTCGATGCGGAGGAGCTGGGCGGCACGATGATGAAGAAGCTGGCCGAGCTGTTCGACGAGGACGCGGCCGCCGCCTTCCAGCGCGCGGCGACCGAGCGGGCGCCGCTGCTCGCCTGACGCGGCCCGCATGCTGAACCCGCCGGGGCGCCGTGGCCTGCTGGCCATGGCCGCGCTGGGAGGGCTCGGGGCCTGCGCGACGCTGCGGCTGGCCGGGGAGCCGGCCACGCCCCTCCCCCCCCTCGCCCTGCCGCCCGGCACTCCCCTGGAATCGCGCGGCGGGCTCCGGCTGAACCGGCATGCCATCGGCTTCGGCGGGCTTTCCGCCCTGCATGTCGATGACGCGCTGCGGCTGACCGCGATCAGCGACCAGGGGCGCTGGCTCCAGGCCGGGCTGCGGCTGGGGCCGGAAGGGGAGCCGCGGGCGCTGGAGGCGATCGAAACGGGACGGCTGGCCAGCGAGTTCCCGATCTCCCTGCCCCGCAGCGTCGATGGCGATGCCGAATCGCTGGCGCCAGGACCGGGCGGGGGCTGGCTGGTGGGGTTCGAGCGGCGCCACCGCGTCTGCGCCCATGACACGCTGCGCGGCCCGTGCCGGCCCGTCGCCATGCCCTCCGCGCTGCGCCTGGCGCCCGTCAATGGCGGGCTGGAAAGCCTGGCGGCGCTGCCTGGCGGGCGCTGGCTGGCCATCACGGAAGCCATGCCGGCGGAGGCGGAAGGCACGCGCCGGGCCTGGCTGGGAAGCCCCGGCGCGTGGCTGCCCCTGGCCTACCGCCCCACCCCGGGCTTCGTGCCCACCGATGCCTGCGGCCTGCCCGATGGCGGCGCGCTGGTGGTGGAGCGCGGCTTCGGCCTGCCGCACGGCTTCCAGGGCCGGCTGCTGCACCTTCCGGCCGCCCGGCTGGCCAACCCTGGCGAAGGGGCGGTGCTGCAGGCCGAGACGCTGCTGCCCGAAACGGCGCTGCCGCGCGAGAACTGGGAGGGTGTCGCCAGCTTCCGCCATGCCGGGCGGCACTGGGTCGCGCTGCTGGCCGACGACAACGAGCTTTTCTTCCAGGAAGGGCTGCTGCTGCTGTTCACCTTCCGCGCGGGGATGGCGCCGGAAGCGCTCAGCCACCCCCGGTCCTGACGAGGGGCGCCGTTGTCTGCCCGGCCCTTCCCCGCGCCTCCGCCGGCATGGCGGGCGCGGGGGAGGCGCGGAGCAGGCGGCGGCGCGGCAGGGTCATCCAGCTCCGCGCGCCGAGGCCCGGCACCGCCTCCACGGTCAGCTCCCCCTCATGGGCGCGCAGAAGCTGGCGCGCCAGCACCAGCCCCAGCCCCAGGCCCCGCGTGCCGTCCCCGGCGGCGCCGCGGCCCAGGTCGCTGGCGGCCAGCCCCGCTCCCTCATCCTCCACCAGGATGGACAGCGTCTCCTCCGCCTGCACCAGCCGCAGGTCGATGGGATCGCCCTCCCGCGTGTGGCGCGCGGCGCGGGCCAGCAGCTCGACCAGCGCGCCCTTGAGCGCGCGGCGGTCGGCGAACAGGACGAGCGCCGCGAGATCGGGGGCGATGCGCCAGTGCCGCGTGCCGGGCGCCAGGGCGAGCGACACCTGCTCCACCACCTCCCGCAGCAGCGGCGCCAGCGGCACGGCCTCCTCGCGCAGGCGGCGGGGCGCGGCGGCGGCGGCGGCCAGGTCATGCACATCGGCCGCCAGGCAGAGCAGCGTGCGGGCATGGCCCTCCAGCGCGCCGCCCGGCGGCTGCCGCGCCGCCTGCCCCAGCAGGGCCAGGCCCAGCCCTTGCAGCTCCCGCGCGAAAAGGCCGAGATGGCGGTCGCGCTGCGCCAGCTCCTGCTCCATTCCGGCGGCCCGGCCCTCGGCGCGGCGGCGCTCGCGCTCCACCATGCAGAGCAGCAGCCCCAATCCGGAAAGCGCGGCCATCAGGACAATCAGGGAAAAGGTCGCCATGCGCTCATGCTGCGCGACGACGACGAAGAAAAAGTAAACGCGCCCCGCTTGTGGCGGGGCGCGTTCGCATCTGGTCCGTGCGCCCCCGGCAAAGGGGGCGGAAGGCGCCTCAGGCCGCGGCGGCGGCCTTCTTCTCCTGCGCCTTCAGGATGCGGCGCTTGAGGGTCAGGGCCTCGGCCGGCAGCTTCCGGTCGGGGGTGCCGAGCAGGAAGGAATCCAGGCCGCCATTGTGCTCCACCGTGCGGATGCCGTTGGTGGAGAGGCGCAGCTGGATGGAGGTGCCAAGAACGTCGGAGAAGAACGAGTTCTCCTGCAGGTTCGGCAGGAACCGGCGACGCGTCTTGTTGTTGGCGTGGCTGACGTTGTTGCCCGTCAGCACGCCCTTGCCGGTGATGCCGCAACGGCGAGCCATGGCGCTAACCCTTCAATCGGAGCGAGGGTAGCGGCACGCGCCGCACACCCAACATGAAAAACAGAGGGGGCGTATGGCCCGCCCCCCCGCGAGAGTCAAGGATCCGACCGCGCGGCGGCGGCGGAAATCCTCTTCCCCGCCCGCTGCGCGGGATCTCAGAACTCGCTGCCGGTGGGCGGACCCTGACGCATCTCCGCCAGCTCCCCCGCCTCGACCGAGGCCAGGGCGCTGCGCAGCACGTTGGCGATGGCCTCGTCGCGCATGCTGCGCGCCATCAGCCCCAGCGCGCCGCCGAGCAGGGCGGAGGCGACCGAGATCGGCGCGATCTTCTGCTCGATCATGTATTCGATCGCCTTGTCCACCACGGAACCGGCATGGCTGAGATCTTCCGGGGCCACCCCCTGCGGATCGAGTTGCATCTGGTGCCCTCCTGGAAACAGGGAGGTTACTTAAGTGACGAGGCAGGGCGCGAAAACCCCATTCCCCGCGAAAGATCCGCAGGCGAACCGGCCTGCCTGCCCGGCGAGCAGGGTCTGGCAGTTTTTCCTGGTGAAAGAACCGCAGCACGGATTAGCCTGACGGAACAAAACCAAGAGTTGAATTGTGCTGAAGAGAAATATCTTTTTGATGTTTGCTCTTTATTCCAGCAGCATCCTGCCGGCTCATGCCCAAGGCTTCACAAGCTACGGGCCGAGCGGCATCACCACCTTCCGGGGCGACGGCTTTGGCGGCGGCACCGCCTACGGGCCGAACGGCATCACCACCTTCCGGGGCGATGGCTTTGGCGGCGGCACCGCCTATGGCCCGAACGGCATCACCACCTTTCGCGGCCAGTGAGGCGGTATCGGGCAGGTCGCATCGCACGGGCTGCACACGGCGCCTCGCCTGACTGACGCACCGGCGCCGCGCCCCTGGGCAGAACCGTTCCGGAAAAGCCCGCCCCGCCTTCGCCGGCAGCCTCGCCGGATCAGCCGCGCGGGTCGTGCGCTGGCTGGCGCTGGCCTTGCACCGCCTCCACCCCCGCGGCGCGCGCCGCCTCCTGGGCCGCCGCCGCCGCCTCGGCCGCCGCCACCGCCTCGGACTGGCGCCGCCACATCTGCGCGTAGAGGCCATCCGCCGCCATCAGCGCCGCATGGTTGCCGCGCTCGGCGATCTGCCCCTCCTGCAGCACGATGATCTCGTCCGCCTCCACCACGGTGGACAGGCGGTGGGCGATGACCAGCGTGGTGCGCCCGGCCGAGACGCCGCGCAGCGCCGCCTGGATCTCCTGCTCGGTGCGGGTGTCGAGCGCGCTGGTGGCCTCGTCCAGGATCAGCACGCGCGGGTCCTTCAGGATGGTGCGGGCGATCGCCACGCGCTGCTTCTCGCCGCCCGAGAGCTTCAGGCCGCGCTCGCCCACCCGCGTGTCGTAGCCCTCCGGCAGCCGCAGGACGAAGTCATGCACCTGGGCGAGCCTCGCCGCCTGCTCGATCTCGGCATCCGAGGCGCCGGGGCGGCCATAGGCGATGTTGTAGCGGATGGTGTCGTTGAACAGCACCGTGTCCTGCGGCACCACGCCGATGGCGGCGCGCAGCGATTCCTGCGTCACCGCGCGCAGATCCTGCCCGTCGAGCAGGATGCGTCCCGACTGTGCGTCGTAGAAGCGGAACAGCAGGCGGGAGATGGTGGACTTGCCCGCCCCCGTCGGCCCGACGATGGCGAGCGTCCGCCCCGCCGGCACGTGGAAGGACACGCCCCTGAGGATGGTGCGGTCCGCGCGGTAGCCGAAGCGCACATCCTCGAACACCAGATCGCCCGGGCCGGCGGCGAGCGGCGTGGCGCCGGGGGCGTCGGCCACTTCCTGCTTCTCGCGCATCAGGGTGAACATGGCCTCCATGTCCACCAGCCCCTGCTTCAGCTCGCGATAGACGAAGCCCAGGAAGTTGAGTGGCAGGTAGAGCTGGATCAGGTAGGTGTTGACCAGCACGAAGTCGCCCACCGTCATGCGGCCCTCGGCGACGCCGCGCGCGGCCATCAGCATCACCGCCGTGAGGCCGAGCGCGATGATCGCCGCCTGCCCCATGTTGAGGTAGTTCAGCGTCACCTCGGAGCGGGTATAGGCCTGCTCGTAGCGCGCGAGCGAGGCGTCGTAGCGCCGCTCCTCGTGGCGCTCGTTGCCGAAATACTTGACCGTCTCGTAGTTCAGCAGGCTGTCGATCGCCTTGGTGTTGGCCTCCTGGTCCATCTCGTTCATGGCGCGCCGGAAGCGCAGGCGCCAGTCGGTGAAGACGAGGGTGAAGGCGATGTAGAGCCCGATCGTCAGCAGCGTGACGAGGGCGAAGCTGATGTCGAACAGCCCCCACAAGATGCCGGCGACGAGCAGGATCTCGATCAGCGTGGGGATGATGTTGAACAGCATGAAGTCGAGGACGAAGTTGATGCCCCGCGTGCCGCGCTCGATGACGCGGGACATGCCGCCCGTCTGCCGGTCCAGGTGGAAGCGCAGGGAAAGCGCGTGCAGGTGGCGGAACACGTTGAGCGCGATGACGCGGCCCGCGCGCGCCTGCACGCGGGTGAACACGGCGTCGCGCAGCTCGGCCATCCAGGAGGAGGTGATGCGCAGCAGGCCATAGCCCAGCACCAGCGCGATGGGCACGGTGGCCACCGCGGCGGCGGTGCCGCCCGCCGGGCCCAGCGCATCGACGGCGCGCGCATAGACGATGGGCACCAGCACGTTGGCGCCCTTGGCCAGCACCATCAGCACCAGGGCGATGACGACGCGGGCCCGCAGCCCCGGCTCGTTGCGGGGCCAGAGATAGGGGGCGAGGGTCAGCAATGTCTGCATGTGGCCGCGCGGGCGCGCCGGCGCGGCGGGAGGAACGGGCACGGGCAATCTCCAGTCGGTCGGGCGTTACATGGCGCCCGGCGCCGGCATGGGCAATGCGCCCGGGGGGCATGGCAGGAGACCACAGGCCGCGAGGATCGTCCGAGAACCATTGCCGCCCGCGCGCGCGGGCGGCATGAGAAGGGACATGTCGATCTCCGCCACCGGCTTCGCCCGCCACATCGCCGCCTGCAACAACCTGGCCTCGCCGGCCGGGCTGATCCCCTTCCGCATCGGCGGCGAGCAGGTGGGGTGGCTCGGCGCCGAGCTGGCCCGCTGGCTCGCCTTCCGCCCGCGCGACTTCCACTTCGATGGCGGGGGCGTCTCGCTGGCCGGCCGGCTGCGCGGCGCCGCCGCGCGCGGCTCCGCCCTGGCCGACGCGGTGAAGGGGCTGGAAAAGGCCGGCTTCCTCCGCGTGCGCGGCGAGCCCTTCGACGTGCGCGCGACGCCCGAGGGGCCGGTGCTGGCCACGCTGGACCGCGGCGCCGTGCCGGCCTTCGGCGTGCTGGCGCAGGGGGTCCACCTGAACGGGCTGGTGCGCCGCGCCGACGGGCTGCATGTCTGGATCGGCAAGCGCGCGCGGGACAAGGCGGTGGCGCCCGGGCAATGGGACAACCTGGTGGCCGGTGGCACTCCCGCCGGGCTGGATGCCTGGGAGACGCTGGTCAAGGAAGGCGCGGAGGAGGCCGGCCTGCCGCCCGAGCTGGTGGCGCGGGCCCGCCCCGCCGGCCGCATCTCCTACATCATGCGGCAGGCGGATGGCGGGCTGCGGCGCGACATCCTGCACGTCTATGACCTGGAGCTGCCCGAGGACTTCATCCCCGTCCCGCATGACGACGAGGTGGAGCATTTCGAGCTGTGGCCGATCCGGCGCGTGCTGGAGGTGGTGCGCGACACGGACACGGTGAAGTTCAACGTCAACCTGGTGCTGATCGACCTGCTGCTGCGCGAGGGGCTGATCGACCCTGGCAGCGCCGAGGGCCGCTCGCTCCGCAACGGGCTGCAATCCGGCGCCTGAGGGGCGGCCCGCCACGCCGCCCGCCCGCCCGGGGCAGAGGGCCGGCGCGGGCGGCCGCTCCGTTCAGCGCAGCGGCTCGGCCTGCACGCCCCCGCCCTGCTGGTAGGAGGGCGGCGGCTGGTAGTTCGGCTGCTGGAAGCCCTGCGGCTGCTGCTGCTGGTAGGAAGGGGCGGCGGTGGCGGCCGGGGCGCCGCCGAAGCGCATCAGCGCGCCGCGCAGCGGGTCGGCGCCCGGATTGTGGGCGGCCATGTCCACCACGATCTGCCGCGCGCCCACGCTCTGCCCGTAATAGACGCGGTTCCAGTCGCTGCGGGCGGAGATCAGCGAGCCATCCAGCGCGATGCCGGCGTAAAGGCCGCGCGTCTTGGCGAAGGTGACGATGTCCGCCCCCACCGCGGCGGTGGTGGCGCCGGAGATGCCGGCGCCCACCGTCGCCACCGCGATGGAGGCGTCGGCGCCCACCTTGAACTGGCTGTCCATCAGGGCGGAGAGGCCCTTGTCGGTCAGCACCATCATCATGACCATGGCGTCCTGCACGCCGATCTGCAGGCCGAGGCTGCCGGCGCCCAGGCTGTAGAAGGCGGGCGAGGACCAGGAGCCGGCACCGTCGCGCGCCAGCAGCACGCAGGAGCCGCCCTGCCCGCCCAGGATGAAGCCGGCGCGGAACACGCGCGGGCAGACCATCACGGCGCGCGCCCGGCGCAGCATGGTCACCGCGTCGTTGTAGTGGGCGGCATCGGCGCCGCCGGCGGCGCCCAGCATTTCCTGCACCGCCAGGGTGGAGCGGTCCACCAGCGCCTGCTGCTCCATCTGCGCCGCGGCCGGCCGCGCCAGGGCCGATGCCAGCAGCAGGGCGCCCGCCAGGGCGATTGGTGCGAAGATCGAACGCCGCATGAAGGTCCTCCGGCAACCCATTGCCCAGGAATGGCCTTCCGGCTGCGGCGTGGCAAGCCCAACTTGCGGGGTGGCGCGGGTTTGATGCAGCCCCTCAGGCCGCGGCGCCGGGAGGCGGCTCCTCATTCACCGAGCCGACCCGCCAATGCGCGCCATGCCTCTCCAGCCGGGTCAGGGACAGGTTCTTCACCGAAAGCTGGAAGGCCTGGTGCGGGTCGAGCCCCATGGCGTGCGCCACCGCGGCGCGGATCGACCCGCCATGCGCCACGACCACCACGTCCATCCCCTCCAGCCTCTCCGCCATCTCCTCCAGCGCCGGGCCGACGCGGCCGATCACGTCCTGCAGGCTCTCGCCGCCGGGGGGGCGCTCGAAGGCGCTGTGCGGCCAGAAGGGATGCGCCGGCTCGGTCAGCAGCCGGGTCATCTCCTCATGGGTGACGCCCTGCCACTGGCCCAGATGCTGCTCGGCGAAGCGCGGCTCCACCTCCGGCTCCGCCGGCCCGTAGCCGGCGGCGAAGATCGCCTCCGCCGTGGCCCGGGTGCGGGAGAGCGGCGAGTGAAACCAGCGCGCCCCCGGCGGCAGGCGGGCGGCCAGCCAGGCATAGGCGGCGCTTTCCTGCGCCATCGCCAGGGAACAGATGGCGACATCCATGTCGCCATACATCACGACACGCGCCGAGGGCTCGACGATGGCGTGGCGGATCAGGAAGAAGCGGGTCGGGGTCACGCCGGATGCTCTAGACCCTTTCAGGCGCCGGCGGAATTGCCCGGCCCGGCCCGGAGCCGCGGCGGAAGAACTTCCGGCATTCACCGTTTGTTCAAGGCAGCCGCGGGAAAGTGGCGCCGGCGCGGCCCTCCCGCGCTTCCACCCGGATCAGGACCGCGCAGAATGCCGCCCCCACCTTCCGCCACGCCGCACGCCGCGGCGCCGAGCCTGCCCAATGCCAGCCGCCCCGCCGCCGTGCCGGAAGCGGAGCCGGTGGCCTGCGCCCCGGCCTGGGGCGCGCCGCACCCCATGCTGGCCACCCATGCCGCCGGGCTGGCCTTCAGCATGCGGCTGCCCGGCTGGCAGGAGCCGCCGCAGGGCAAGGCGGCCATGGTGGCGCTGTCCCAGGCGCTGGCCCTGCGGCTGAGCCTGCGACCCGATCTGAGCCTGGGCCTCGAGCCCGCGCGGCTGCCGCCCCCGGAACCCGCGCCATCGCCCGCCACCTCGCCGGCTCCCTTGCCTGCCGGGGCGGAGGCGCGGCGGGCCGCCGCCCCGCGCGCCCTGCCGGACCGCTCCTGGTTCGGCTGAGGCGGCAGGGAAAGGCGCGGCCCCCCGCGCCTCACTCGCCGATGTTGAGCAGCGCGCCGCTGCGGCGCGCCGCCTCGAACTGCGCGAGAAAGACGCGGCCAAGCAGCGCCAGCCACAGCGCGTCGAGCAGAAAGGCGGCGGCGAGGTGCCACCCGTCCACCCGCCCCTCCAGCAGCGCGGCGCGCATGCCCTCGAAGACATGCGCGGCGGGAATCGCCTGCGCCACCCATTGCAGCGGCTCCGGCAGGGTGGCGAGGGGGTAGAACACGCAGGCAAAGGGCGTCAGGCCGAACAGCACGGACCAGGCCAGCGGCTCCGCTCCTGCCCCGTGCCGCAGGATCATGGCCGTGACGCCCAGCGCCACCGCCCAGCCCATCAGCATGAGCGCGGCGAAGAACAGCACCACCACGGGCCCCAGGGCGAACAGCCCGAAGCCGTAGAGCAGCCAGGCCAGCCCCACCGCCGGCAGCACGCCCACCAGCATGCGCAGCGTGGCCATGGTGACGAGCCCCGCCACCAGCTCCCCTGGCCGGAGGGGGCTGACGAAGATGTGGCCGAGGTTGCGGCTCCAGATCTCCTCCAGGAAGGAGAGCGCGAAGCCCATCTGGCTGCGCAGCGCCACCTCCCACAGCAGCACGCCCCCCAGCAGCACGCCGGCGGCCACCGTGGCGGTGTTCTGCTGCACCCCGGCGAGGTAGGCGGTGACGAAGCCCCAGACCAGCATCTGCAACACCGGCCAGTACATCAGCTCCAGCAGGCGCGGCCAGGAGCGGCGGTAGAGCGCCAGGTGCCGGTAGACCAGGCCCCAGACGCGGCGCAGCGCCCCGCTCATGCCTCCACCCTCCGGTCGCGCGCGATGTCGAGGAACACATCCTCCAGATTGTCCCGCCCGAAGCGGGAGACGAGCTCGTCCGGGCTGCCCTGATCGACCAGCCGGCCGCGCTTCATCATCAGCACATGGCCGCAGAGCCGCTCCACCTCGGCCATGTTGTGGCTGGCCAGGAGTATGGCGCAGCCGCTCTCGGCACGGTAATTTTCCAGCCAGCTCCGCACCCAGTCCCCCGTGTCGGGGTCGAGGCTGGCGGTGGGCTCGTCCAGCAGCAGCAGCTCGGGGCGGTTCACCAGTGCCTTGGCCAGCGCCACGCGCGTCTTCTGCCCGGCCGAGAGCTGGCCCGCCGGCCGGTCCAGGATCTCCTCCAGCTGCAGCGCGCGGGCCAGTTCGGCGATGCGGGCCTCGCTGCCGCGCACGCCATAGAGATGGGCATAGACGCGGAGGTTCTCCGCCACCGTCAGCCGGTGCGGCAGCGCCACATAGGGGGAGGAGAAGTTCATGCGGGCGAGCGCCGCGAAGCGGTCCCGCGCCATGTCGTGGCCCAGCACCGAGACGCGGCCGGCGCTCGGCACCAGCAGGCCCAGCAGCATGGCGATGGTGGTGGTCTTGCCCGCCCCGTTGCCGCCCAGCAGCCCCCAGGTGGCGCCGCGCGGCAGGGTGAAGCTCAGGGAATCCACGGCAGTGGTCTCGCCGTAGCGCTTGGTCAGGCCCTCGGCCCGGATGGCGGCGGATTGCATGCCCCGATTAAAGGGCGCCCCCGCCGCTTGCCCAGGGCCGCTTCCGTTACAACTTCGCCTGACCCGAAAGCACCGTCACCACGGCGCCGCCCACCCACACCATGCCCCCCTCGCGCCGGAGGAAGACGCGGCCGGCGCGGCCCAGCGCCGTGCCCTGGCTGGCCACATAGGCCTCCGGCGCGCGGCCGCTGCCGATGAGCCACTGCCCGAGGCCGGCATTGAGGCTGCCCGTCACCGGGTCCTCCGGCACGGCCGAGCCGGGGATGAAGGCGCGCACCTCGAACTGGGCGTCATCGCCATCCACCGCCGGGTCCCAGGGCGCGACGAGGCCGGGCCACAGCCCCTCCAGCGCCGCGTAGTCGGGCGAGACGGCCAGCAGCTCGGCGCGGGAGCGCAGCAGCACGCCCACCCATTCCGGGCCGTTGACGATCCACTCCGCCGCCAGGATGGCCTCGGGCGCCAGCCTCAGGCCGCGCCCCAGCCGGGCCAGGACCTCGGGCCCCACCGGGCCGTGGCGGAGCAGGGGCGGTGCCGCGAAGGCGAGCCGCCCGCCCTCCTCCCGCCGGATGCGGACAGGGCCCACGCCGCATTCCTGCACCACCTCGGCGCCCCGCGGCCTGCCGCCCGCGGCCAGCCAGGCATGGCAGCTCCCCAGCGTCGGGTGGCCGGCGAAGGGCAGCTCCCGCTCCGGCGTGAAGATGCGCACCCGGTAATCCGCCTCCGGCAGGGTGGGGCGCAGCAGGAAGGTGGTCTCGCTGAGATTGGTCCAGTTGGCGAAGGCGGCCATCTGCGCGTCCGACATGCCATCCGCCCCCAGCACCACGGCCAGCGGGTTGCCCTTCAGCGGCGTGGCGGAGAACACGTCGACCTGCTGGAAATCGAGGCTGGGCAAGGCGGCGGCTCCTGCGCGGGAGGATGGGAGGAGTGTTGTCCCATTCCACGCGCCTCCCTGTCCATGCGGCCCGCTCAGTCCTCGGGCGGCAACCCCACATAGCTTTCCGCCAGCGCCGTGGCGGCGGCGCGGGAGCTGCGCAGCAGGTCGAGCCCGGCCAGGTGGATGCGCCGCTCGAAGGGGCTGTCCTGCGCGTTGCGGTGCAGCATGGTGGTCATGGCCCAGGAGAAGCGCTCGCCCTTCCAGACGCGGCGCAGGCAGGTGTCGCTATAGGCGTCGAGCCGCGCCGCGCTGTTGTCGCGGTAGCGCTCCGCCAGGGCACGGGACAGCACCACCGCATCGGCCACCGCCAGGTTCAGCCCCTTGGCGCCGGTGGGCGGCACGATATGCGCCGCGTCCCCGGCCAGGAACAGCCGGCCATGCTGCATCGGCTCGCAGACGAAGCTGCGCAGCGGGATGATGCCCTTCTGGAAGATCTCCCCTTCCCGCAGCACCCAGCCATCATCGGTTTCGAGGCGGGCGCGGAGCTCGGCCCAGATGCGCGCATCCGGCCAGCGGGCGATGCCGTCCGCCGGGTCGCACTGGATGTACATGCGCTGGACCTCGGGCGAGCGGGTGGACAGCAGCGCGAAGCCCTCGCCCTGGTTGGCGTAGATCAGCTCCGGCCAGGACAGCGGCGCGTGGGCCAGGATGCCGAGCCAGCCGAAGGGATAGACCTTCTGGTATTCCGTGCGACGCGCGGCGGGAATGGCCTGCCGCCCCGGCCCGTGGAAGCCGTCGGCGCCGACGACGTAGTCGCAGTCCAGCCGCCGCTCCAGCCCCTCCCCGTCATGCCAGGTAAGGAAGGGGCGGTCGGTCTCCACATCGTGGATCGCCGTGCCGGAGACGCCGAAATGAATGGTGCCGCCATCGGCCAGCCGGGCGGCGATCAGGTCCCTCAGCACCTCATGCTGGGGATACACCGTCACCTTCCTGCCGCCGGTCAGCTCCTCCATGTCGAGATGCAGGCGCTGGCGGTTCCACTGCAGGGTGATGCCGGTGTGGAAATGGCCCTCGCGCAGCATCCGCGCGCCGAGCCCCATCTCCGTCATCATCTCCACCAGCCAGTGCTCCAGCACCCCGGCGCGGATGGTGCCCTCCACCTCGGCGCGGCTGCGGCTTTCCAGGATGACGGCCTCGATGCCGGCGCGGTGCAGACGGTGCGCCAGGAACAATCCGGCCGGGCCGCAGCCGACGATGCCGACCTGGGTGCGCATGGACCCTCCCCTTCCGGGACGTGCCGTCCCGCTTCTGGTGCTTTGGCGGCAGGCTACCGCGTCTGCCCGCCCGCGCTGAATGGACGGAAAGGCGGAATGCTGGCACTTTTCCGCCATGGAGATCGTTCCGCGCTTCTTCCTCTATGGTGAGGCCGGCGATGCGACGGATGCCCATTTCCTGCACATCGAGACCATCCCGCACCGCAGCCGGCCGCATGGCTGGCACATCGCGCCGCACCGCCATCCCGGCCTGCTGCAATTGCTGCTGGCCGAGCGGGGCGGCGGCGCCGCGCAGCTCGACGGGCAGGAGCGGGACTTCGCCGCCCCCGCCCTCTTCCTGCTGCCGGCGGGCGCGATCCATGGCTACAGCTTCCACCCCGGCACGGATGGCTGGGTGCTCAGCATCGCCCTGCCCTGGGCGGCCGAGCTGCTGGCCGAGGGCAGCCTGCCGGAGGCGGCGCTGCTGCTGGCACTGGAGCCGCGGGCGCTGGCCGCGCACCGCGTGCCGCAGCGCTTCGCCGAGCTGGCCGAGGAGTTCGCCGCGCACCGCCCCGGGCGCAGCCTGGCGCTGGCGGCGCAGCTGCGGCTGCTGCTGGTCGCCCTCGCCCGGCTGCGCGCGGAGCGGCCGGAAGGCGGCCTCGCCGTCCATCCGGACGCGCAGGCCTTCGCCCGCTTCCGCGCCCTGGTGGAGCAATGGTACCGCGAGGCGCGGCCGATGGCCGACTACGAGCGCGCCCTGGGCCTTTCCGGCAAGCGGCTCGCCGCCCTCTGCCACGCCGCCGCGGGGCGCACGCCGCTGCAGATCCTGAACGCCCGGCGCGCCGCCGAGGCACGGCGCGGCCTGCGCTACTCGACCCTTTCCGTGGCCGAGATCGGCTACGGGCTCGGCTTCCGCGACCCCGCCTACTTTTCCCGCTTCTTCCGCCGCATGACCGGGCTCACCCCCGGGCAGGCGCGGCGGGAGGGGCGCGGGGCATGAGCGTGCCGCCCGAGCCGCGCGACCTGCTGGGCGGGCTGTCCCGCGGGCTCGCCGTGATCGAGGCGTTCCACGCCCGGCCAGGCCGCGCCAGCATCGCCGAGATCGCCCGCGCCACCGGCATGACGCGCGCCGCGGCCCGGCGCTGCCTGCTCACCCTGGTCTCGCTCGGCTATGCGGAGGCGGATGGGCGCGGCTTCGCCCTCACGCCGCGCGTGCTGCGCCTGGGCGGGGCCTGGCTCGCCAGCGCCACCCTGCCCGCGCAACTCCAGCCGCAGCTCGACGCGGTGCGCGAGGCGACGGGCGAGAGCTGCTCCGCCGCCATCCTCGATGGCGGGGACGTGGTCTACATCGCCCGCGCGGCGGCGCGGCGCGTCGCCTCGGTGGCGCTGGGCGTCGGCAGCCGGCTGCCGGCGCACTGCACGGCGCTCGGCCGCGCGCTCCTCTCGGCCCAGCCCGAGCCGCTGGTGGACCGCTTCGTGGCGCAGCTCGCCCCCGCCGCGCTGACCGCCCACACCCGCACCACCCCCGCCGGGATCCGCGACGCCATCCGCGCCGCGCGGGAGCGCGGCTACGCGCTGGTGGACGAGGAGCTGGAGATCGGGCTGCGCTCCGTCGCCGTGCCGGTGCGCGACCAGCGCGGGCGCTGCGTGGCGGCCATCAACATCGGCGCGCGCACCGCGCGCGCGACGGACGCGGTGCTGCGGGAGCGGCTGCTGCCCGCCCTGCTCCGCGCCGCCGCCGAGCTGCGGCGGACCATTCCGGGCTGAGGCGCCCCAGGCTGAGGCGCCCCGGGCTGAGGCGCCCCGGGCTGAGGCGCCCCGGGCTCACATAACAAGCCGTGCGCATAGCGCACGGCGTTGCGGCGCCGCGCGCGCCGGACCTAGTCTCGCCCGCCATCAGAAGAACAGGGAATGCCATGACCCGCCAGGGGATCCGTCCATGATCAACAAGACCGTCCGCGACATGGCCGAGGCCATGCAGGGCATCGCCGATGGCGCCACCGTGCTGGTGGGCGGCTTCGGCTCGGTCGGCCAGCCCGACGCGCTGATCGACGGGCTGATCGAGCAGGGCGCCAAGGACCTCACCGTGGTCGCCAACAACGCCGGCAACGGGCGCGTCGGGCTGGCGCGGCTGATGGAGCTGGGGCGGGTGCGCAGGATCATCTGCTCCTTTCCGCGCTCCGCCGGCTCGGTGGTGTTCGAGGAGCTCTACAAGGCCGGCAAGATCGAGTTGGAGATCGTGCCGCAGGGCACGCTGGCCGAGCGCATGCGCGCCGCCGGCGCCGGCGTCCCCGCCTTCTACACCCCCACCGGCTACGGCACGCTGCTGGCCGAGGGCAAGCCCACCGCCGAGTTCAACGGCAAGCCCTGCGTGCTGGAGCACGCCCTGCCGGGCGACGTGGCGCTGGTCCAGGCGCACAAGGCCGACCGCTGGGGCAACCTGACCTATCGCCGCTCGGGCCGGAACTTCAACCCGGTGATGGCCATGGCCGCCGCGATCACCATCGCGCAGGTGGACATGGTCGAGCCGCTCGGCACGCTGGACCCGGAGGAGGTGGTCACCCCCGGCATCTTCGTCGACCGCGTCCTGCTGCACCCCGTGGCCTGAGAGGAGCTTCCCCCATGAGCGAGACCAGCTTCACCCCGCTGTCCCGCAAGGACATGGCCCGGCGCGTGGCGCAGGACATCCCCGAGGGCTGGTACGTCAACCTCGGCATCGGAATCCCGACGCTGGTGGCCGATTTCGTCCCCGCCGAGCGCGAGGTGGTATTCCACTCCGAGAACGGCGTGCTGGGCATGGGCCCCGCCCCCGCCCCCGACGACGCCGACCCCTGGCTGATCAACGCCGGCAAGCAGCAGGTGACGCTGCTGCGCGGCGGCGCCTATGTGCACCATGCCGACAGCTTCGCCATGATCCGCGGCGGGCACCTGGACCTGTGCGTGCTCGGCGCCTTCGAGGTGGCGGAGAATGGTGACATCGCCAACTGGGCGACCTCGGCCAACGACACCGCCCCCGCCGTCGGCGGCGCCATGGACCTCGCCGCCGGCGCCAAGCGGCTGTGGGTGGTGATGGAGCACACCACCAAGGAGGGCCACCCCAAGCTGGTGCGCCGCTGCGGCTACCCGCTGACGGCGATGCGCGCCGTGCGCCGCGTCTACACCAACCTCGCCGTGCTGGACGTGACGGAACAGGGCTTCGCGGTGGTGGACATGGCGCCGGGCCTGAGCTTCGACGACCTCCAGGCCCGCACCGACGCGCCGCTGCGCAAGGCCTGACGCCCGCCGGCCGCCCGGCGCGCGAGGCGCGGCGGGCGGCGGCTGGCCTGGCGGCCACATGGTTGGACGACTGGCGGCCGGGGCGCGGATCGGCCACGATCCGCGCGGACCTCCATCGAGACACCGCCATGCCTGATGCCTTCATCTGCGACGCCGTCCGCACGCCCATCGGCCGCTATGCCGGGGCGCTGGCGGCGGTGCGCGCCGATGACCTCGCCGCCGTGCCGATCAAGGCGCTGATGGCCCGCCACCCCGGCCTCGGCTGGGGCGCCCTGGACGACGTCATCCTGGGCTGCGCCAACCAGGCGGGGGAGGACAACCGCAACGTGGCGCGCATGGCCGCGCTGCTCGCCGGCCTGCCGGACAGCGTGCCGGGCGGCACCGTCAACCGCCTTTGCGGCTCGGGGCTCGATGCCACCGCCATCGCCGCCCGCGCCATCCGGGCGGGCGAGGCGGAACTGATGCTGGCCGGCGGCGTGGAAAGCATGACGCGCGCCCCCTTCGTGATGGGCAAGAGCGCCGAGCCTTTCGGGCGGCAGGCGGAGATGTTCGACACCACCATCGGCTGGCGCTTCGTCAATCCGCTGATGCGCGGGCAGTACGGCGCCGAGTCCATGCCCGAGACGGCCGAGAACGTGGCGGCCGACTTCCAGATCGGCCGCGCCGACCAGGACGCCTTCGCCTTCCGCAGCCAGGCCCGGGCGCGGCGCGCCATGGAGGATGGCCGCTTCGCGGAGGAGATCGTTCCCGTGGAGATCCACCGCCGCAGGGGCGGGCCGGTGATCGTCGGCCAGGACGAGCATCCGCGCCCGGACACCACGCCGGAGATGCTGGCCAGGCTCCCCACCCCCTTCCGCCAGGGCGGCACGGTGACGGCGGGCAATTCCTCGGGCGTCAACGACGGCGCCTGCGCCATCCTGCTGGCCAGCGAGGCGGCGGCGGCGCATCACGGGCTGGTGCCGCGGGCGCGCGTGGTGGCCAGCGCCACGGCCGGCGTGCCGCCGCGCATCATGGGCTTCGGCCCCGCGCCGGCCACGCGCAAGGTGCTGGACCGGGCCGGGCTCGACCTTTCCGACATCGACGTGATCGAGCTGAACGAGGCTTTCGCCGCGCAGGCGCTGGCGGTGACGCGCGATCTCGGCCTGGCCGACGACGCGGAGCATGTGAACCCCAATGGCGGCGCCATCGCGCTCGGCCATCCGCTCGGCATGTCCGGCGCCCGGCTGGTGCAGACGGCGGTGGCCGAGCTGCACCACCGCGAGGCGCGCTTCGCGCTGGTGACGATGTGCATCGGCGTGGGCCAGGGCATCGCCATGGTGCTGGAACGGGTCTGAGGCCGCCCCGCCCGCGCGAGGGAGCCGGTCAGCCGGGGCGGAACCCGCCGGGCGGGATCAGCCCGGGCGACACATAGGCGTGGTGCAGCGCGTCGAGCTGCGCCCAGAGCACGTCGCACTTGAAGCGCAGCGCCTCCAGCACCTGCTCCTGCTGCTCCGGCGTGCGCGCCTCGCGCTTGACGAAGTCCAGCGCGAAGTCGGAGTCGCGCGGCGCCTGCTCCAGCCGGTGGCCGAAATAGCGCAGCGTGTCCTCGCTGATGAAATCGTAGTGCCGCAGCATGCCCGAGACGCGCTCGGAGATGATGGTGGGCGAGAACAGCTCCGTCAGCGAGGACGCCACCGCCTCCAGCAGCGACTTGTCACGCACGTAGCGCACATAGGCATCCACGGCGAAGCGCGTGGCGGGCAGGATGCCGCGCCCGGCCTCCACCTCGGCGCGGGGGAGCCCCAGCCCGTCGGTCAGCGCCAGCCAGCGGGCGATGCCGCCCTCCCCCTCGGCATGGCCGTCATGGTCCTCCAGGCGGCGGCGCCATTCGCGGCGCAGCGCCGGGTCCTCGGCGCGCGACAGGAAGGCGGCGTCCTTCAGGGGTATGCGGCTCTGGTAGTAGTAGCGGTTCAGCGCCCAGGCCTGCACCTGCCCGCGGTTCAGCGCGCCGCCATGCAGCATGCGGTGGAAGGGGTGCAGGTTGTGGTAGCGCTCGGCGCCGACCCGGCGCAGCGCGGCCTCCAGCTCGTCCGGCGTCAGCAGCCGCGTCACCATGTCAGCTCCATCCCGTCCTCGGCCACCTCCCAGCCCAGCCGCGCGGCGGCGGCGCGCTCGGGCGCGTCGCTCCGCAGCAGGGGGTTGGTGTTGTTGATGTGCACCAGCACGCGCCGGCCGATCGCCAGCCCCTCCAGCGCCGCCAGCGAGCCATCCTCGCCGGACAGCGGCTGGTGCCCCATGCGCCGGCCGGTCTTCTCGCCCACGCCCGCGCGGCGCATCTCGTCATCGGTCCAGACCGTGCCGTCGAACAGCAGCAGCGCGGCGCCGTCCAGCCGGGCGCGCAGCGCCGGCGTCACCGCGTGGCAGCCGGGGATGTAATAGGCCCGCCGGCCATCGGGCGCCGTGAACTCCACCGCCACTGTGTCCTCCTCATCCGCCGCCGCGCCGCCCTCCAGGTAGAGCGGCGGCTTGCCGGGCACCGCGAAGAGCCGGACGGAAAGGCCCGGCAGCGCCCAGCCCTCCTCCGGCGCCAGCGGCTCGCGCCGGACATGGGCCGGGTCCAGGGCGTCGAAGATCCGGTTCGCGCGCAGGATGCCCAGCACGCGCGGCGTGGCCCGCAGCCCGTAGCCCTGCCGCTCCCGCAGCGAAAGGAGCCCGGCGACGTGGTCGATCTCCCCGCTGGTCAGCAGCACCTGCGCGATGGGGCTGTGCCTCGGGGCGCCCTCCCCTGGCCTGGGCCGCAGGGCGGGCGTGGCGGCGACCTGCCGCAGGATGTCGGGCGAGGCGTTCACCAGCAGCCAGCCTCCGTCCGCCAGCTCCACCGCCAGGGAGGATTGCGTGCGGGGCGAGACGCGCGGGTCCCCCGCCCAGGCCAGGCGGCAATTGCGGCAGGCGCAGTTCCATTGCGGAAAGCCGCCCCCCGCTGCCGCGCCCAGCACGATGAACCGCATCCGCCCCTGCAAGCCGGTGGGCCCAGGTCAGACGGCAGCGGCGCGGGAGGCGGGGCCCGGGCCGGTGCTGGGGAGGAGGAGACGGGGTGCGGTCCGGCGCGTCATCGGCATCCTTCTGGGGCGATCTTCCGGGCAAGGGCGGGGCACCCTCCGGAGGAGTGGACGGTTCCGGCCCTCACCTGCCGGCCAGACCCGGGCAACGTGGCGCCGCCGCGCGCGGTTGCAGGCCGCGCCGTGGCGCGTGATGGCGGAAGGCGACAACGAAACGGCGGCTGATCAGTTATGACGGCGAATGAATTCGTGCATGATGCGCGAAGGTTCCGCTCGCCCGGTATCGCCCGTCCATGTCCATTCCGGCGCCCGGCCGGCTGCCGCCCGGCCTCAGGATCTACGCCATCGGCGATGTGCATGGCTGCGCCGGGAAGCTGGCCCGGCTGCACGCCCTGCTGGCCGATGACTGGGCGCGCCAGCCGGCGGAACGCTGCGCCCTGGTGCATCTGGGCGATTACGTGGACCGCGGCCCGGACAGCGCCGCGGTGCTCGACCGCCTGTGCGGGGAAAGCCCTGTGCCGGGGGCGGAGCGGATCAACCTGCGCGGCAACCATGAGGCGATGATGCTGGATGCGCTGGCCGCCGGCCCGGGCACGGCGGCCGAGGACCTCTGGCTGTGGAACGGCGGCGACGCCACCCTGGCCAGCTACGGCGTCTGCCAGGGCCTGCCCGTGCTGCCGCTGCGGCACCGCGCGCTGCTGGCGACCATGCCGCTGCAATGGGAGGCGGGGGACTACCTGTTCGTCCATGCCGGCATCGACCCGCGCCGGCCGCTGGCGGCCCAGCGCAGCCAGGACCTGCTCTGGATCCGCGAGCCCTTCCTGTCCTGGCCCCGGCCGCTGCCCAAGGTGGTGGTGCACGGGCACACGCCCTGCCGCGCCCCGGAACTGCGCCCGAGCCGCATCGGCATCGACACGGGCGCCGTCGCCGGCGGGCCGCTGACCTGCCTGGTGCTGGAAGCCGCGCAGCTTCGTTTCCTCTCCGTATGAGAGGGCGCCTTGCGCGTGGCCGCAGGGCTGCGCTAGGCAGCTTGCCAATGCAAGGCCCCGTGCCCCCCTCCGCCCCTCCGGGCGCCGTTTCCGGCGCTTCTCCGGCTCCCCCGCAGGACGACAGCGCCGCGTCGCCGGCGGAGACTCCGCCGGATGCCGGAACCACCCCGGACGCCGCCGACCTCACCGAGGCCGTGCGCCAGCTCAAGCGCGCCTCCGTGCTGGTGGTGGGCGACGCCATGCTGGACCGCTACGTGTACGGCCGCGTCAGCCGCATCAGCCCCGAGGCGCCGGTGCCGGTGCTGGGGGTGGAGCGCGAGGTGGCCATGCCCGGCGGCGCCGGCAACGTGGTGCGCAACCTCACCGCGCTGGGCGCCGCAGTGGCCTTCCTGTCCGTGGTGGGGGACGACCAGGCGGGCAGCGACCTGACCGGGCTGATCGGCGGCCAGCCGCGGGTCGAGCCCTGGCTGCTGGTGCAGGGCGGCCGCGCCACCACCACCAAGACGCGCTTCATCGCCAACGGCCAGCAGATGCTGCGGGCCGACCACGAGATCGCCCGCCCCATCCACCAGCGCCTGGCGGACCGGCTGGTGCGCATCGCCACCGACACGGTGGCGGCCACCTCGGTGATGGTGCTCTCCGACTACCGCAAGGGCGTGCTGGCGGGCGACGTGCCGGAGCGGCTGATCGCCGCCGCCCGCGCCGCCGGCCGCCGCATCGTGGTGGACCCGAAGGGCGAGGACTTCTCCCGCTACGCCGGCGCCGACGTGATCACCCCCAACCGCGCCGAGCTGGCGCTCGCCACCGGCCTGCCGGTGGACACGGAGGAGGAGATCGTCGCCGCCGCGCGCGCGCTGCAGCAGCGCCACGGCTTCCCGGCCGTGCTGGTGACCCGCTCCGAGGACGGCATGACCCTGCTGGAGGGCGATGCCGTCCACCACCTGCCGGCCGAGGCGCCGGAGGTGCACGACGTGTCCGGCGCCGGGGACACGGTGGTGGCGGTGCTGGCCGCCGGCTACGCGGCCGGGCTGCCGCTGCCGCTGGCGGCGCGCATCGCCAACATCGCGGGCGGGCTGGTGGTGGGCAAGGTGGGCACCGCCGTGGCGCGCGAGGCCGACCTGCTGGAGGCGCTGACGCCCGAGCGCGGCGCGCTGCGCAAGGTGCTGCGCCGCGCCGCCGCGGCCGAGCAGGTGGAGCGCTGGCGCCAGCGCGGCTGGCGCGTGGGCTTCACCAATGGCTGCTTCGACCTGCTGCACCCGGGGCATGTCCACCTGCTGGAGCAGGCCCGCTCCTGGTGCGACCGGCTGGTGGTGGGGCTGAACGCCGATTCCAGCGTCAAGCGCCTGAAGGGCCCGGCGCGCCCGATCCAGCCCGAGGCGGCGCGCGCCGCCGTGCTGGCCTCGCTGGCCACCGTCGACCTGGTGACGATCTTCGAGGAGGACACGCCGGTGGAGCTGATCCAGCTGCTGCGGCCGGACGTGCTGGTGAAGGGCGCCGACTACACGGTGGAGCAGGTGGTCGGCGGCGAGCTGGTGCAGGAATGGGGGGGCGTGGTGAAGCTGGCGGCGCTGCTGCCGGGCAACTCCACCACCGCCACCGTGGCGCGGATGCGGGGCTGAGCCGCCCCATGCGCTGGGAGACGCTGTTCGAGAGGCGCCGCTTCCTCTCGGACGCGGCCCGCCCGGCGCCCAACCGCAACGCCTTCCAGATCGACCAGGACCGCATCGTCTTCAGCCGCCCCTTCCGGCGGCTCCAGCAGAAGACCCAGGTCCACCCCCTGCCCTTCAACGCCCATGTGCGCAACCGCCTGCTGCACACGCTGGAGGTGGCCTCGGTGGGCCGCTCGCTGGGCTTCGCGGTGGGTTCCCGGCTGCGCGGCGAGTTGGTGGCCGCCGGCCACACGCCGGACGACCTGGGCTACCTCGTGCAGGCCGTTTGCCTGGCGCACGACATCGGCAACCCGCCCTTCGGCCATGCCGGGGAGGAGGTGATCGCCACCTTCATGGCGCGCTGGATGGAGGCTGAGGGCCGCGCCAGCGGGCTGGGACTGGACGAGGACCTCCGCTTCTTCGACGGCAACGCCCAGGGCTTCCGCATCCTCACCCGGGCCGATGGCTACCGCGAGCGCGGCGGGCTGAAGCTGACCTCCGCCAGCCTCGGCGCCTTCCTGAAATATCCCTGGGACGCCCTGGACCCGCGCGCCGCGCGGCAGGGCCGGGCGGGCGTGAAGTTCAACCACTTCGCCACCGAGCGCGAGGCCTTCGCCGCCGTCACCGCCGCCTGCGGGCTGGAAGGGCCGCATCCGCGCCACCCCGCCGTGTGGCTGATGGAGGCGGCGGACGACATCACCTACGGCCTCGCCGACCTCGAGGACGCGGTGGAGCTGCAGATCGTCCCCTACGCCACCTATGAGGCGCTGGTGGCGCCGCTGGCGCGGGTGGAGGGGGCGCGGCTCGCGGCCGAGGACACGGAGGCGCAGAAGGTGGCGCTGCTGCGCTCGGGCGCCATCGGACGGCTGATCGGCGCGGCGGCGGAAGCCTATTGCGCGCACCATCCGCGCTTCATGGCCGGCGCCGTGCCGGCGGGCGATTCGCTGATCGGCTTGTGCGAGACGGAGCTGCGCGAGCTGTTCCGCGCCGTGCAGGACACCAACCGGGACAAGCTCTACTTCCATCCGCGCAAGGCGGAGTTCGAGATCGGCGCCTGGGACGTGCTGGAGAAGACGCTGGCGGTGTTCCTGGAGGCCTGCCTGGCGGTGGCGCGGCACGGCTTCGACGACATCCCCTCCCGCCCCCGGCAGGCGCTCTCGCTGATGCAGGACTACCACCCGAAGCCCGGCTTCACCCCGAGCGAGACGATCCGCTGCGCCGTCGATTTCGTGTCCGGCATGACGGACAACTACGCCGCCCACCTGGCCGCCCGGCTGCGCGGGCTGTGAGAAAGGGGGCGCTGGCCCCCTTCCCCTCTTCCGGCGGGATGTGGCCCTGGCCCGCGCCTCAGTTGGCGCTTTCGGGGCGCTGCTGCGGCGTCGGGTTGCCGGTCGGCGGCCTCACCTCCCGCGTCTCCAGCGAGGGCGCGCCGGTGGTGAACTGCGAAGGCCCGCCCGAGGGAGCCATGCCGCCCTGCCGCTCCGGCTGGCTGGCCGCGTTGCCCGGGGTCGGCGTGGTCGAGCCGCCCGGCGCGTTGCCCGTGTTGTTGCCCGTGCCGCTCTTGGCCTCGGGGCCGCTCAGCGTCGCGCCGCTCTCCAGCCCCGGCCGCGGGCCCAGCGGGTTCTGCGCCAGCAGCAGGCGCGGTGCCGCCTCGCTGCGGCGGTCGGGGCGGGGGGCCGCCCTGTCGGGCTCCGTGGCGCGGTCCAGCTCCCGCTCGGCGGCGGTGCCGGGCGGATTGCCCGGCGTGCCGTCCGACTGCCCAGGATAAGCGCCCGAGGTGTTGGTGCCGGCGGCACGGTCCAGCGCGCGGGTGGCGGCGGTGCCGGGCGGGTTGCCCGGCGTGCCGTCCGACTGCCCGGGATAGGCGCCCGAGGTGTTGGTGCCGGCGGCACGGTCCAGCGCGCGGGTGGCGCTGTTGTTCTGCAGGGTCTGCTCCTGCCGGCTGGCCGGAGGGGATGTGGCGGTGCCAGGAGTGGTGCCGGGGGTGGTCCCGGTGCCCTGGGCCAGCGCCAGGCCAGGGCCGGCCACCAGGGCGGCGGCGGTGGCCAGCGCCAGCAATCGGGGACGCGCGGTGACGGTCATGTGCTCCTCCATCCTGATGCGCGCCGGGCGCGCCGTCATGGAGGGAAACCACCCCGCCGGGGCGGGGTTGCGCTCCGTCGGCCCCGCGCCTCCGCGCCATTCAGCCCGGCGCCTCCCGCGCCGCCAGGATGTTGGCGAGCCCGTTCCAGCCGACCGGCTCCGGCCGGTCTTCTCCGCCGGCCAGCCCGGCCAGCCGCGGGCCGCGCCCGAAGGCCTCCCGCTTGGCCGGCCGGCCGCCGGGCCTCGCCGCGCGGCTCAGCGCGGCCGCAGGTAGCTCTTGCGGTCGAGATAGCCGCGGCGCCAGCGGGTGATGGCGGTGCGCTCGAACAGCCCGGCCTTGGTGAAGGGGTCGGCGGCGATGAAGGCCTCGGCCTCGGCGCGGGTTTCCACATCGACGATGTAGAAGCCGCCGCCGGCGTCGCTGCCGTCGTCGTTCAGCTTGGCGCCGCAGGCGAGCAGCTTCTCCACCTGCGATTCGAGGTAGTCGATGTGCTCCTCGCGCGTCGCCTTGCGCAGGTCGAGGCTGCCGGGCTTGTCGAAGGTCTCGATGATGTAGGGCATGAAGGGTGTTTCCTCCGTCTGGCTTGGACGCTGCCAGCCTAGCGGCTGGCTCGCCCCGCGCCAGCCCTCGCGGGCGCGGATTGCGCGGCAGGCCACACCGGAAGAAAGGAAGGAAGGGGGCGCGGACCGGGGTTGCACGCCCTGCCCGCGTGCAAAATCATCGGCCGGCGGCGTCCCCCTTCAGGTGCCGCGCGGCTGGACCAGACGGTTCGCATAGTGCGCCTGGCCCTCCCCGGTCCGCTTCCGGCCCCTGGCCCCCCCTGCGGGCCAGAAACCGGTTCCCACTGTTGCCTCGGGGGCTGGCGGAACCCGGGGAGAGTGCGGGATCCGGTGACGCGGTGGGACGGTAGTGACCGCTTTCCGCCAGCCCTCGCTGCAACTGCGAGTTATTCGCAATACATACCAACAGCCGGGTCGCGTCAAGCGGGATTTGCGAGAAGTTCGCAAAAAGAATGGGGCGGCACCATCCGCGTGGCGCCGCCCCCCTTCTGCTCCCGCGGGATACCGCCGTCAGATCACCAGCTCGATCAGGAACGGCGCCTGCTGGGCGCAGGACTGGGACAGCAGGTCCGCGCACTGCTCCAGCGTGGTGGCGCGCGCCGCCTCCACCCCCATGCCGCCGGCCAGCCGCAGCCAGTCCAGGTCCGGGTTGCCGAGGTCGAGCATGCTCATCGCCGTCGGGCCGGGATTGGCGCCCACGTTCTGGTACTCGCCGATCAGGATCTGGTACTTGCGGTTCGACAGGATGATGGTGGTGACGGGCAGCCTTTCCCGCGCCTGGGTCCACAGCGCCTGCAGCGTGTACATGGCCGAGCCGTCGGCCTGCAGGTTGATGACGCGGCGCTGCCCGCCGGCGCCGATCGCAGCCCCCGTGGCCAGCGGCATGCCGCAGCCGATGGCGCCGCCGGTGATGTGCAGCCAGTCATGCGGCACCGCCGCGTGGGTCTCCTTGTAGAAGCCGCGGCCGAAGGAGACGCTCTCGTCGGCGACGATGCCGCCCTCCGGCATCAGCGCCGCGAGGGTGCGCGCCAGGCCCTCCGGGGTCGGGGCGCCCCTGGCCGGCTCGGGGCGGGGCCCCGGGTCGGGGATGGCGGCCTGCGGCGCGCCCAGCTCGTCGACCAGCGCCTGCAGCGCGGCGAGGCCGTCCTCCTCGTAGCGGGACAGGACGTGGACGCTGGCCGTTTCCGGGTAGTGGAGGCTGGGCTTGCCCGGATAGGCGAAGAAGCCGACCGGCGCCTTGCTGTTCACCAGGATCAGGTGCTCCACCCACTTCAGCGCGTCGATCGCCATGTCCGCCGGATAGGGCACGCGCTCGAGCTGCAGGCGGCCGCGGCCGCGCTGGACGCGGGCATTGGACATCTCGGCCAGCACGCGCTGGCCGGTGGCCTGGGCGGCGCTCCAGGCCAGCGCCTGGCCCTCGGCCCGCAGGGCGACGCCGCCCAGCAGGATCAGCACGTTCTTCTTCTCGCGTAGGATGCGGGCGGCGGTCTTCACCGCATGCGGGTCGGGCGCCGGGCTGGGCGGCACGGGCAGCGCCTCGGCCGGCTCCGCGCCCTCGTTCCAGGCGGTGTCGGCGGGCAGGATCAGCGTGGCGATCTGCCCCGGCGCGGTGCGCGCGGCCTGCACGGCCACGGCGGCATCCGCGCCCACGCGCTTGGCGTCCATCGCGGTCCGCACCCAGCCGGAAACCGGGCGCGCCCAGCCTTCGGTGTCGGCGGTGAGCTGGGCGTCGAGCGGGCGGTGATAGGTCGCCTGGTCGCCCACGATGTTGACGATGCCGCTGCGGGCGCGGCGGGCGTTGTGCAGGTTGGCCAGGCCGTTCGCCAGGCCCGGGCCGCAATGCAGCAGGGTGGCCGCCGGCTTCTCGGCCATGCGCCAGTAGCCGTCCGCCATGCCGGTGACGATGTTCTCCTGCAGGCCCAGCACGCAGCGCATGCCGGGGATCCGGTCGAGCGCGGCGACGAAGTGCATCTCGCTGGTGCCCGGATTGGCGAAACAGGTGTCTACCCCGCTCTTCAGCAGGGTGTGGACAAGGCTCTCGGCTCCATTCACCGGCGTCTCTCCCTCGGCGGTCATCGGGCGGAGGGTGCAACCAAAGCGGCGCCGGGCCAAGGGGACGGGTATCGGATGGCGCTACCGGAGCGAAAAAGTCCGGCCGCGCCGCCCCTTTCCGCGTCCGCCGGTCAGGCCAGCCAGGCCGGGACCGGCAGGTTCCTCTCCCGCAGAAAGGCCGGGTTGAACAGCTTGGACTGGTAGCGCGCGCCACCGTCGCAAAGGATCGTCACCACCGTGTGGCCCGGCCCGAGCGCGCGGGCCACGCGGATGGCGGCGGCCACGTTCAGCCCGGCGCTGCCGCCGACGCAAAGCCCCTCCTCGGCCAGCAGCGAGAAGACCTGCGCCAGCGCCTCCGCGTCCGGGATGGTCTCGGCGGCGTCCACCGGCGCGCCATTGAGGTTGCCGGGCACGCGGGCGGCCTGGCCGATGCCCTCGGTGACGGAACCGCCGGGGCTGGCCTTCACCGTGCCGGTGTTCACCCAGGGCGCCAGGGCGCTGCCTTCCGGGTCGGCCAGCACGATCCGCACATCCGGGTTGCGCGCCTTCAGCGCCCGCGCCGTGCCCGCCAGCGTGCCGCCCGTGCCGCAGGCGCAGGTGAAGGCGTCCACCGCCCCGCCCGTCTGCTCCCAGATCTCGGGGCCGGTGCTGCGCTCATGCGCCAGGGCGTTGTCGGTGTTGTCGAACTGGTTGGCCCAGACCGCACCCAGCTCCTCCGCCAGCCGGCGGGACACATGCACATAGTTGCCGGGATCGCTGAAGGGCTTTGCGGGAACGAGGCGCAGATCGGCGCCGATCATGCGCAGGAAGTCCAGCTTCTCGCGGCTTTGCGTCTCGGGCACGACGATGACGCTCTTCCAGCCGCGCGCCTGGGCGGCCAGCGCCAGCCCGATGCCGGTGTTGCCGGCGGTGCCTTCCACCACCGTGCCGGGGCGGCCGGGGGTGAGCAGCCCGCGCTCCACCGCGCCTTGCAGGATGCCCAGCGCCGCCCGGTCCTTCACCGACCCGCCCGGGTTCATGAACTCGGCCTTGCCGAGGATCTCGCAGCCGGTTTCCGCCGAGGCGCGGCGCAGGCGGATCAGCGGCGTGTTGCCGACGGCGCCCCAGAAGCCATCCGCGATGAAGCCATCCGCGATGCGGGGAGCGGGGGCGGGCATCAGGCCGGCCGGGGCCCGACGGAGCGGGAGCAGGAGCGGGCTGCGATGAAGTCCGGAGCGTTCCGGCCCGACGGGATGCTCATGCGGCGTCCTCCTCCTGAGGGCGCCAGGAAATCACGCAGGCCGATCGCGTGTCAACGGAGGGCCGGTGCCGAACCCCGACATGAGATCGCGGTTTTCCACTTCACCGATGTGGCGCGGGGCAACCTCCCGCCGGATGGGCGGCGGGGCCGCTCAGTTGCCCGGCTCGGGGTGGCGCAGCAGCCAGAGCCTCTCATGCGCCGCGACCAGGCTTTCCATGTTCTTGCGGCGGTTATGGTCCGGCGCCATGGGGCGGCGGGTCAGCATGGTCTCCAGGATGCGGAGCAGTTCCTCCGCGACCTGGAAGTCGCCCTGGTCGCAGGCCTGGTGGAAGGCGATGAGGATTTTGTCGGACAGGCGGCGCGTGTGCCGCGGGGCGGCCTGGCCGCTGCGCCCCGCCTCGCGATCCGTCCGGCCTTCTGACAAGTCATCTGCCATGATGATGCCGCTCCCCGGTCCACAGCCCCGCCATTCTCTTCCTGCTCCACACACCAACCGAATTCACGAGACGACAGGCGCTTTCTCTTAGCAGATCTTTAGACAATCTGCCTACCAATGACACGGCCGCCGGAGCGGACGTTCTCAAAGGTTTCAGGGGGCTACATTCCTGCAAGCTGGCCGCGTATCGCCGCAGCGATGTTCTCGGGAGAGGTTTGCGGGCGCAGCAGGGTGCGCACGCGCCCGTCCGGTCCGATCAGGTAGATGAAGGAGGAGTGGTCCATCAGGTACTCGCTCATCTCCGGGCGCGTGACCTTGGCGTAGTACACGCGGAACCGCCGCGCGGTTTCCGCCACCTGCTCGGGCGTGCCGGTCAGGCCCACCATGCGGGGATGGAAGTTGGCGACATAGGCCTTCAGCGCCTCCGGCGTGTCGCGCTCCGGATCGATGGTGAACAGGACCGGCGTCACGCGAGCGGCCTGGGCGGGGGATAGGAGGTCCATGGCGGCGCTGATGGCGCCGAGCTCGGTGGGGCAGACATCGGGGCAGAAGGTGAAGCCGAAATAGGCCACCAGCAGCCCGCCGCCGAAATCGGCCTGGGTGACGGTGCGGCCCTCCTGGTTCACCAGGGTGAAGGGGCCGCCCAGGCTGGCGCCCTGCGGCAGCTGCACGCCGCCGGCCGAGGGCAGCGGCGCTTCCTGGCCCGTGAGGGCGGCGACCTGCCGCATGAAGGCATCGCCCAGCGGCTCCCCGGGCTGCCGGCCGAACCAGGCCACGCCCCAGAGCGCGCCGAGGCCGAGGATCAGGACAAGGACGAGGATGCGGAGGAGGCGTTGCATGGCCCCTTCCTTAACCCAATGCCCGTGCCTTGGTGAGGGCGAAAAGGGCCCCGCCCCTTCCGCCCCTGCAGCGGGGCCTTACCGGGGGAGGATCTGCCCTTCCGGCTGCCTGTCGGAGAACACGCCCTCGGCGAAGGCCTCCTCCCAGGTGCCCTGGGTGCTGGCCTTGGAATATTCCGTGGCGCGGCCCTCGAAGAAGTTCATGTGCTCCACCGCGTTCAGGATCTCGTCCAGCCAGGGGAGCGGGTTCTTCTCGATGCCGTAATGCGCGTCGAGGCCGAGCTGCTGCAGCCGGCGGTCGGCGATGAAGCGGATGTAGAGCTTGATGTCCTCGGGCGTCATGCCCTGCACGCCGCCCAGCTCGAAGGCGAGGTCGATGAAGGCGTCCTCGTGCTCGACGATGGTGGTGCAGATCTCCGTCAGGTCGCGGCGGAACTGCTCCGTCCAGATCTCCGGGTTCTCCTGGATGAAGGTGCGGAACAGGCGGATGACGGACAGGCAGTGCAGCGTCTCGTCGCGCACCGACCACGTCACGATCTGCCCCATGCCCTTCATCTTGTTGAAGCGCGGGAAGTTCAGCAGGATGGCGAAGGAGGCGAAGAGCTGCAGCCCTTCCGTGAACGCGCCGAAGGCCGCCAGGGTCTTGGCGATCTCCGTCTTGTTCTCGGTGGTGAAGGACTGCATGTAGTCGTACTTGTCCTTCATCTCCTTATACTTGAGGAAGGCCTGGTACTCGGTCTCCGGCATGCCGATGGTGTCGAGCAGGTGCGAGTAGGCCGCGATGTGCACCGTCTCGATGTTCGAGAAGGCGGACAGCATCATCAGCACCTCGGTGGGTTTGAACACCTGGCTGTAGTGCTTCATGTAGGCCGAGTTCACCTCGACGTCCGCCTGGGTGAAGAAGCGGAAGATCTGGGTGATGAGGTTGCGCTCGACGTCGGTGAGGTTCTTCTGCCAGTCCTTCACGTCGTCGGCCATCGGCACCTCCTCGGGGAGCCAGTGGACGCGCTGCTGCGTCATCCAGGCGTCATAGGCCCAAGGGTAGCGGAACGGCTTGTAGACCGGGTTGGCGGTGAGAAGGTCCATCTTCTCGGGCGCGACGGGGTCGGACATGGATTCTCTCCGGCGTTCAGGCATGGTTCCACGCCCGCCATGCTGGCGCGGCGCGGAGCATCTTCGGATTGGCGGGATCGGGGAACCGGGAAGGTGGCGCCCCTCGGTCCCTATCGGCTGGCGGGCTTGAAGGCGGGCCTGGCGGAAGCGTCCGCGGCGGTCACGGGGCCGGAATGGCGGGCTGCACGAACCTTGCCCATGCCAGCCTCCTAGCCTTCCTCTCGCCGCATCGCCTCATCGCCGGCCAGCATATTGGCCGGAAGGGCGGAGCGCAAGAAAGCGCCGCCGGATTCGGCCCTGCGCCCCTCTGGCGGGCCGGTGCCCTACGCCGCCGCCGGAGGCAGGGCGAGGCGCGGCAGGTGCAGCACGCAGTGCAGCCCCTCCGGCCGGAAGTCCATCCGCACCACCATGCCCGATTGCGCCGCGAGCCCCCGCCCCAGCAGCCGCATCCCGAAGCCCTTCCTTGCCGGCGCGCCCTGGAGGCGGGGGCCACCCCGCTCCGTCCATTCCACGATCCTGGCCGTGCCGTCCGCCTCCATCCGGCAGGTGACGGAAACGCTGCCGCCGGGCGCGGAAAGCGCGCCGTGCTTCACCGCGTTGGTCAGGAGCTCGTGCAGCGCCATGGTCAGCGACAGCGCCTGGGCGGAGGGGAGGATGTCGTCGTCCGGGCAGTCCTGGAGGTCGACCTGGATGTTGCCGCCCGTCGCCAGCCCGGCCTGGAGCACCTCGCTCAGGCAGACGCCCTGCCAGTCCGCCTGCGTCAGCAGGTCGTGCGCCCGCGCCAGCGCGATGAGCCGCGCCTGGAAGCTCGGGCCGAAGGAGGCCAGGTCCGTCGTGCTCCGGACGGTCTGCAAGGCGATGGCCTGCACCACCGCGAGGGTGTTCTTCACCCGGTGGTTCAGCTCGCGCGTCATCAGCGTCTGGCGCAGCTCGGCGGCGGCGCGCTCCATGGCGCCCCAGGCGCGTTCCGCCGCGCCGCGGGCGAAGGAGATCTCGTCGCTGCTCCATTCGCGCGGCAGCGAGTCGTGCACGAACAGGAAGGAGATGCTGCCCTTCTTCACCATCACCGGCACCAGCAGAAGGGCCTGGGTGGAGATCGCGGCGTAGGAGGCGGCGTGCGGCGCGGCCCGCGGGTCGGCGGCCACGTCGGAGACGGCGATGATGTCGGGCGGCTCCTCCGCCAGCCGCGCGAGGTTCCAGTAGGTGGGCAGGTGCCAGGTGCCGGCGATGCTGGCGACGGTGCCATCCGTCCAGTCGCGCTCGACATGGACCGTGTCGTTCATGGCGATCACGGCATAGCCCGCGCGCGTGGCGCCCAGCAGGCGGCCGATCATCTCGGCGGCGGCCACGGCGATCTGCGCGGGGCTGTGCAGGTCGCGCAGCTGGTCGCCGAGTTGCAGCAGCGCGATCAGCCAGCCCTCGTTCTTGTGCAGCTCGCGCAGGTCCCGCGTGGCGGTGCCATAGCCGGTGATCCGCCCCTGCGCGTCGCGCAGCAGGAAGGTGTTGCACCAGACGGGGATCATCTCGCCCGTGCTGAAGTTCCGGAAGGTCTGCTCGCCCTGCCAGAAGCCGTTCTCATGGACGGCGGGCACCAGCGTGGCGGAGACGAAATCCCTTTCCTGCTCAGGAAAGTAGTCGGGCACCCTCTTGGCACGGGCGGCGTCGAGGCTTTCCAGCCCGACCAGGCGGAGCCCGGCCGGGTTGATGAAGACGATGGACAGGTCCAGCCGCGCGATGCCGATGAAGTCGGTCGATTGCTCCACCAGCTCGGCCAGCTGCCGCGCGGCGTCGGCGGCCTCCCTGTCATGGGTGTCGTCCTCGATGATGTAGACCGCGCCGACGATGCCGCCATTCGCGCCTGGCGCGGCGAAGGCGCGCAGGCCGGCCCAGAACTGGCCGCCCTCCTTCCTCGCATGGCCGCATTTGGCGACGAAGCCCGGCACCTCGCCGCGGATCATCGCGCGGAAGCGGTCCTCCAGCAGGCGCCGGTCGTCATCCTCCGCGGCCAGTTCCCAGAACCGCCGGCCCGCCAGCTCCTGCTCCGTCCAGCCGCAAAGCTGGGCGAGAGGCGTGCTGACCGTCAGGAAGCGACCTTCGCGGTCGAGCTGCTGGACACCCGGCGCCGCGCCGAACCGCAACCGCTCGGAATCGAGGATGATGCTCTCCAGCCCGCCGCGGAAACGCCCGCCCGTGCCGGAGGTGATCGGATCGCCCACCATCGGGAGCCTCGCTGACAATGCCTGCACCGGGAGCTTGGAGGCTCTTGATAAACAAGCATTGTAAGGCAAGACCGGACGCCGGGCTCATGCCAAAGCCACGATCACCCAATGGTGTTGTTCCGGAGTGTCAGTGTTCCGGACCCGCCTCGCCCCGGCATGGGCGCGTCACTGGCAGGCGAGGCATTCCTCGTAGTTCGTGCCGTTCTCGCCGGCCACCGCGCGGGTGCCGCGGGGTGGCGCCGCGGGCAGCACCGCCTCGATGCTGTTGGCCGCCGCGAAGCCCAGGGCCGGCTGCACCGCCACCTTCTCGCTGATGGTGTCGGCGCGCTGGATGGACAGGCTGCGGCAGTAGTAGAGCGACTTCACGCCCTTCTTCCAGGCCTGGTAGTGGATCTGGTGCAGGTCGCGCTTGTGCACGTCGGCGGGCAGGAAGATGTTCACCGACTGGCTCTGGCAGATGAAGGGCGTGCGGTCGGCCGCGTGCTCCACCACCCAGCGCTGGTCCAGCTCGAAGGCGGTCTTGAACACCGCCTTCTCCTGCTCGTCCAGGAAGTCGAGGTGCTGGACGCTGCCCTTGGTGACGGTGATGTTGGTCCAGGTCTCGTCGTCGTCGCGGCCGTGCTTCTGCAGCAGCTTCTTCAGGTACGGGTTGCGCACGATGAAGGAGCCGGACAGCGTCTTGTGGTTGTAGACATTGGCCGCGATCGGCTCGATGCCGGGGCTCGCGCCGCCGCAGATGATGGAGATGGACGCCGTCGGCGCGATCGCCATCTTGTTGGAGAAGCGCTCGTTGAAGCCGTACTCGGCGGCATCCGGGCAGGGCCCGCGCTCATCGGCCAGCCGGCGGGAGGCGAGGTCGGCCTGCTCGCGGATGTGCTTGAACATCCGCTTGTTCCACACCTTCGCGATGACGCTCTCGAAGGGCACGTTCTGCTGCTGCAGGAAGGAATGGAAGCCCATCACGCCGAGGCCCACGCTGCGCTCGCGCATGGCGCTGTACTTCGCCCGCGCCATGGAATCCGGCGCGGTGTCGATGAAGTTCTGCAGCACGTTGTCGAGGAAGCGCATCACGTCCGGGATGAAGTCCGGATCGTCCTTCCATTCCATCCAGGTCTCGAGGTTGAGCGAGGACAGGCAGCACACGGCGGTGCGCTCGCGCCCGTGCTGGTCGCGCCCCGTGGGCAGGGTGATCTCGGAGCACAGGTTGGAGGTCTTGACCTCCAGGCCCGCGAGCTTCTGGTGCTCGGGCTGCGCGCGGTTCACATGGTCCGAGTAGATGATGTAGGGCTCGCCCTGCTCGATGCGCGCCATCAGGATGCGGATCCAGAGGCCGCGCGCCGGGATCTTGCGGATCACCGCGCCGTCCTTGGGCGAGCACAGCGCCCATTCCTCGTCGTTCTCGACCGCGCGCATGAAGGCGTCGGGGATCAGCACGCCGTGGTGCAGGTTCAGCGCCTTGCGGTTCGGGTCGCCGCCGGTCGGGCGGCGCATGTCGATGAATTCCTCGATCTCGGGGTGCGAGACAGGGAGGTACACCGCCGCCGAGCCGCGCCGCAGCGAGCCCTGGCTGATCGCCAGCGTCAGGCTGTCCATCACCCGGATGAAGGGGATGATGCCGGAGGTCTTGCCGTTCTGCCCGACCTTCTCGCCGATCGAGCGCAGGTTGCCCCAGTAGGAGCCGATGCCGCCGCCCTTCGAGGCGAGCCAGACATTCTCGTTCCAGAGATCGACGATGCCGTTCAGGCTGTCGTTGGCTTCGTTCAGGAAGCAGGAGATGGGCAGGCCGCGCGTCGTGCCGCCATTGGACAGCACCGGCGTCGCCGGCATGAACCACAGCTTCGAGATGTAGTCGTAGATGCGCTGGGCATGGGCGGCGTCGTCGCCATAGGCGCTGGCCACGCGGGCGAACAGGTCCTGGTAGGACTCGCCCGGCATCAGGTAGCGGTCGTCGAGGGTGGCCTTGCCGAAATCGGTCAGCAGCGCATCGCGAGAGCGGTCCACGCGCACCTGACCATGCCCCGCGAGCTGAACGTCTCCGGCAAGCTGAACGGCATCGAACACGGCGGGAATCCCTGATGGCTTGGGTCTGGAAGCGGGCACATTTGCACCGCCCCCTTCACGCCATCAACCCATATCTGGTGGGTCGGATGCGGCCTCCACCCCCACAATTTGCTGGCGTGACCTTTCGCCCACAGGAGCGCCGGGAGCCGAACCGCCGGAAAAATCTGGCGATGCCAAGGTTATCCACCATGCGGCTCACAGGCGGCCGCAGCGTAAAAATTATCTGACGGCGCCAGCGTCAGCGCCGGCATTCCGGCGGGGGCCGGCCATGAAAAAAGGAGCCCCGGATTGCTCCGTGCTCCTTTGAAAGCTGACTGGCGCGCCCGAAAGGATTCGAACCTCTGACCCCCAGATTCGTAGTCTGGTGCTCTATCCAGCTGAGCTACGGGCGCTTGCCAGTGGCGGGGGAATACCCAACCGGCGGCCGGCGCGCAACCTGGCGGAGACGGTTTTCGGAAGTTTTTTTGCACCTTTCCCCCCGCAGAACGAGCCCTTCCGCCACGCGCCCCTCGCGGCGCGCCCGGCTGGCGCAGCCCGCGGGCGACGCCACCCGCTTCCCGCGCCCCCTCCCCCCTGGACTTTCTCCCGCTCCGCGCGAGGCTCTGTGCCGGGAGGTGGCGGCCCGCCGGGGCCACGCCTCCCGCCTGGAAACCAAGGGGCGGCGAGCCCCGGTCGCGGAGGATGCTGAGCGCATGGCCGACACACCCAATCCCTTTTCCCTGGCGGGCCAGACCGTCCTGATCACCGGCGCGGGGGGCGGCATCGGCAGCGCCACGGCGCGGCTCTGCGCCGGCCAGGGCGCCCGCCTGGTCCTGGCCGACCTGATGGCGCCGGAGGAGATCGCCGCCCGCATCGGCCCCGCCGCCCGGGATGCCGCCTGCCACCGGCTCGACATCAGCCAGCGCCCGGCGGTGGAGGCGCTGGTGGCGGAGGCCGGCCCGGTGGACGCGCTGATCGACATGGCCGCCATCTGCCCCTTCGACGACTGGATGGCGGAAGGCTGGGACGACAGCCTGCGGCGCGTGATGGAGGTGAACATCCACGGCCCGATCAACCTCACCCGCGCCCTGCTGCCCGGCATGGCGGCGCGCGGGCGGGGGCGGATCGTGCTCTGCGGCTCCGTCGCGGGGTGGATGGGCGGCGTGGCGTCGGGGCCGCACTACGCCTTCTCCAAGGGAGGGCTGCACGCCTTCACGCGCTGGCTGGCGCGGCGGGGAGCGCCGCAGGGGGTGCTGGTCAACGCCATCGCCCCCGGCCCGGTGGAGACGCCCATGACGGCCGGCCAGGGCTACCGCCCCGAGCAGTTCCCGCTCGGCCGCATGGCCACGGCGGAGGAGATCGCGGCCGCCGCCGTGTTCCTGGCCGGCCCCGGCGCCGGCTATGTTTCCGGCGCCGTGCTCGACGTGAACGGGGCGATGCACTACCGCTGAGCGGCGCCTTCAGCGGGGGGCGCGCATGCCGCCATAGGTGGTCAGGTGCGCCCCCGCCAGCCAGCCGGCATCCACCGGCAGGTCGATGCCGGTGATGGCCGAGGCGTCGTCGGACAGCAGGAAGGCCACGGCGGCGCCGATCTCGGCGGGCTCCACCATGCGGCCGAGCGCCGCCGCCTCGGCGATCAGGCGCGGGTCGCGCAGGCCCCGCTCCATGGCGGCGCGCAGCGGCGGCGTCGCCACGAAGCCGGGCGAGACGGCGTTCACCCGCACGCCTGAGCGGCCCCATTCGGCGGCGAGGCAGGCGGCCATGTGCACCACCGCCGCCTTGGCCGGCGCATAGGCGTGCAGCGGCACGGTGCGCGAGGCGGTGACGGAGCCGGTGACGACGATGCCGCCCCGCCCGCGCGGCGCCATGCGCCGCCCCGCGGCGACGCAGGAAACATAGACCCCGCGCAGGTTGACCGCGATGATCCGGTCGAACTCCGCCATCGGCAGCGTCTCGGGCGTGGCGCCGGGCTGGATCAGGCCGGCATTGGCCATCAGCGCCTCCACCGGGCCGAGACGCGCCTCGACATCCTCGAAGGCGGCCTCGGTGGCCGCCTCGTCCGTAACATCAAGGGCGATGGCCTCGGCGCCGAGGCGGGCGGCGGCCTCGCGCGCCGCATCCAGCTTCACGTCGGCCAGCACGACGCGCCAGCCGCGCGCCGCCAGCACCTCCGCCGTGGCCAGGCCGATGCCGCTGGCCGCACCCGTCACCAGCGCGACGCGGCCGCGCCCTTCATCCCGATTCATGCAGGCTTTCTCCCAAACGGCCAGATAACCAGACAGCCGGGCCGCTAGACGGCCAGGTAGCGTTGCAGGATGGCGTCGTTGCCGCGCAGCTCGTCGATGCCGGCACTGTAGACCACCTGCCCCTTGTCGATAACCGTCGCGTGGGTGGCGACGCCGAGGCAGAAATGCATGTTCTGCTCGGCGATGAGGATGGTGACGCCCATCTCCCGCAGGGTGCGGATGAGGTCGCCGATGGCGCGCACGATGATGGGCGCCAGGCCCTCGCTCGGCTCGTCGAGCAGCAGGATGTCCGGGTTGCCCATCAGGGTGCGGGCGATGGTGAGCATCTGCTGCTCGCCGCCCGAAAGGCGCCCGGCCATGCGGTGGCGCATGCCGGCCAGCAGCGGGAACACCTCATAGACGCGCGCGGTGGTCCAGTGCCGGTCGCCACGCGGCCCGGCCTTGGCGCCGACGACGAGGTTGTCCTCCACCGTGTGCTCGGGAAAGACCTGCCGGTCCTCCGGCACATAGCCGATGCCGGCGCGCGCCACGAGATAGGGCGGCCTGCCCGAGACGGGCGCGCCCGAGAGCAGCACCTGCCCCCGGCGCGGCGGCGCGATGCCGGCGATGGCCTTGAAGGTGGTGCTCTTGCCCGCGCCGTTGCGGCCGAGCAGCGCCATGGTCTGCCCCCGCGCCACGGCGAGGTCGATGCCGAACAGGATCTGGCTGGCGCCGTAGAAGACGTCCGTTCCCCGGACTTCGAGGATGGGCGGCGCGCTCATGCCGGCACCTCCCCCGTGGCCACCGCCAGGTGGTGGTCGGTGCCGAGATAGGCGTCGATCACGTCCTGGTTGCGGCGGATCTCGGCCGGCGTGCCCTGCGCCAGCACCGCGCCGTATTTCAGCACATGCACGGCCTGGGCGTATTTGAAGACGATGTCCATGTCGTGCTCGATGAAGACCATGGTCAGGCGTCTCGCCTGCCAGAGATGGTGCACCTTCTCGATCATCCGCCAGCGCTCGTCGGGCCCCATGCCGGCGGTGGGCTCGTCGAGCAGCAGCACCTTGGGGTCCATGGCGAGGGCCAGGCCGATGTCGAGCAGCTTCTGGTCGCCATGCGAGAGGCTGCTCGACACCAGATCCGCCTTGGGCGCGAGGCCGAGCAGCTCCAGCAGCTCCTCCACCCGCGCGCGGCTCTGGCCCAGCGGGAAGCGCGAAAGGAGCGACCAGGAGCGGCGCTGATGCGCGGTGACGGCGGCGGTGAGCGCCTCCCGCACCGTCAGGCTCGGGAAAAGCGAGGCCACCTGGAAGGCGCGCGCCATGCCGCGGCGGACGATCTCCAGGCTGGAGAGGCCCACCACATCCGCGCCATCGAACACCACGCGCCCGGAATCGGGGCGGACATGGCCGGAGATGAGGTTGAAGAAGGTGGTCTTGCCGGCGCCGTTGGGGCCGATGATGGCGGTGAGGGAGCCTGCCGGGAAATCCAGCGTGACATCCCGCGTGGCCTGCACGCCGCCGAAGGATTTGTGCAGGTTCTCGACCGACAGCATCAGCCCACCGCCTTGGTTTCGGCCGGCGCGGGCGTCTCGGCCGGACCTGGCACGGCGGCGGGCCGGCTGGCGGCGCGCCGCTCCGCCAGCCAGGCGGCCGCGTAGTCGGCCACGCCGCGCCGCAGCCCCAGCACGATGGCCAGGATGACGATGCCCAGCACCAGCCCGTGATGGTGCGTCCAGATGGTGACGTAGTGGTTCAGCAGCTGCAGCAGGAAGGCGCCGATGACGGGGCCGAGGAAGACCTGCGTGCCGCCCAGCATGATCATGAAGATCGCCTCGCCGGAGGTGGTCCAGAAGCCGAACTCCGGAAAGGCACCGGATACGAACAGCGCCATGATGATGCCCGCGACACTCGCCATGATGCCGGCGAGGACAAAGACCCCGAGCTTCATCCGCACCACGTCCACGCCCAGGAAGTTGGCGCGCGCCGGATTGTCGCGGATCATCCGCAGCGTGTAGCCGAAGGGCGACTGCCAGACCTGCCGCATCACCAGCAGGCAGAGCACGAACACCACGGCGCAGAAGCCGTAGAGCGTACCGGCCTCGCCCAGGTCGATGCCGAGGAAGGGCGGGCGCGGGATGCCGCCGCGCAGCCCCTGGTCGCCGCCCGTCAGCTCCACCCAGGTCAGGATGATGCTGTGGATGAACATCTGGAAGGCGAGCGTGATGAAGGAGAAGTAGATCTCCTTCAGCCGCACGCAGATGGCGCCGATGACCAGCGCCAGCAGCGCCGTACCGCCCACCGCCGCCAGCATGGCCACGGGGATGGACACGGCGCCGCCTTGCATCAGCAGGCCGAACACATAGGCGCCGGAGGCGAAATAGGCGGCGTGCCCGAAGGAGACCAGCCCGGTCAGCCCCACCAGCAGGTTCAGCGACATCGCCAGCAGGCCATAGGCGATGACGTAGATGAGGAAGTCCCGCAGCGAGGGGTGCGGGAACAGCACCGGCAGGGCCAGCAGCGCCACCAGGCACAGCAGGCCGATGCCGAGGTCGCGCGCCAGCCCCGTGCGCATCAGGCCGTCCTCGTGCCGAGCAGGCCCGAGGGGCGCAGGATCAGCACCAGCCCCATCAGCGCGAACATCAGCCCGTCGGTGAAGAGCGGGAAGCCGATGGCGCCGAAGGCGCGCGTCAGCCCGATCAGCACCGCCGCCACCAGCGCGCCGGGGATGGAGCCCATGCCGCCGATGACGGTGACGATGAAGCTCTCGATCAGCACGGACAGGCCCATGCCCGGCGTCAGCGTGCGCACCGGCGCCGCCAGCGCGCCCGCCGTGCCGGCGAGGACGCAGCCCATGCCGAACACCGCCGCGTAGAGCAGCCGCGTGTTGATGCCGAGCGCGCCCACCATCTGCGGGTTGATCGCCAGGGCGCGGATGATCTTGCCCAGCCGCGTGCGGTTGATGCCGAGCCACAGCACCGCGCCGATGCCGAGCGCCATGGCCAGCATGAAGATGTAGTAGCCGGGGATGAAGCCGCCCATCACCTCGACCGGCGCGGCGGCGAAGCTTTCCGGCATGCCCATCAGCTTGTAGTCGGCGCCGAAGACGATCTTCACCAGGTCATCGCAGATCAGGATGGCGGCGTAGCAGACGAGCAGCTGCATCAGCAGGTCGCGCCCATAGACGCGGCTCATGAAGAAGCGCTCGAAGACGATGCCCAGCAGCCCCGCCCCCGCCGCGCCCGCCAGCAGCGCCAGGATGAAGCTGCCCGTGACCTCATAGGCCGCGAAGGCGAAATAGGCGCCCAGCATGTAGAACACGCCATGGGCGAAGTTGACCACGCCCAGCACGCCGAAGATCAGCGACAGGCCGGAAGCGACGAGGAACAGCAGCATGCCGACGATCAGCCCCGTCGACACCTGGGTGACGAAGCAGGAGGCCGTGGTGACGCAGCCGGCGAGCACATCGAGGTTCATGGCGTGTTTCCCGTGGCGGGGCGCGGCTCAGGCATAGCCCTTCTGCTTCTTCCACTGCGTCTCCATCTCCAGGATCTGCGACCAGGCGATGGGGGCGAAGTCCTCCACGAAGGGCGCCTTCGGCACGGTGCGGCCCCAGGCGGTGGGGTAGCCGATCAGCGTGTGGTCGGACTCGCGCATCGTCAGCTTCTCGTCGACGGCGAGGCCGGAGGAGATCTGCATGCCCTTCAGCTCCGCCGCCAGCGCCGCGCCCTCCGTGCGGCCATTGGTGCGCTTCAGCGCCTCGCCGATGAACTGGCAGGCGACATAGTTCTGCCAGGCCCAGTTGGTGGGCTCGTGCTTCGCCAGCCCCGCGAAGCCGTCGGCGAAGGCGGTGTTGTCCGGCTTGTCCGGATAGGTGCGGTTGTAGCGGTAGGCGGTGTGCAGGCCGGGCGGGAGCTGCTTGATCGCGGTCAGCACCGGCGGGTCGCCCAGCGAGGAGGAGAACAGCGCGACGTTCGGGAACAGGCGGTAGAGGTTGCTCTGCTCCATGAAGCTCACGAGGTCGCCGCCCCACAACGCCGAATACATGGCCTGCGGCCGCACCTGCAGCGCCTTGGTGATGTTCTCGGTGTAGTCGGGCGCGAAGAGGCGCGGCCAGACCTGGTCCACCACCTCGATGGCGGGGTCGTAGAGCCTGGCGAATTCCAGGAATTCGGCGGTGTTGTCGCGGCCATAGGCGTAGTCGGGCGAGCAGGTCATCCAGCGCTTCAGCCCGCGCTGCTTGGAGATGGTGGAGGCGTAGACGCCGCCTGCCACCGCGTCGTGGATGCCCTGGCGCGCGCAGCGGAAGGCGGTCTTCACATGCAGCTTCGGGTCCGCCGTGAGCGAGGAGGTTTCCGAGTTGGTGTGGACGCACAGCACCGGCAGGTCGCGCACCACCTCATGCACCGCGAAGCCGCCGGAGGAGGCCTCGCCGTCGATGATGATCTCGCAGCCATCGTTGTTGATCAGGTCGCGCGTGACCTTGGCGGCCTCGTCCGGCCGCCCCTTGGAATCGCGCTCGACAAGCTGCAGGGTGCGGCCGCCGAAGCCGCCCGCCTCGTTCATGCGGCTGAAGGCGTATTGCACGGCCGTGCGGCTCGACGTGCCGAGGATGGCGACGCGGCCGGAAAGCACCGTCGGCATGCCGACGCGGATCACCTTGGCCTGGGCGCCGGCGATGCGCGGCGCGGCCAGGATGGCCGCCCCCGCCGCGGCGCCGCCGAGCAGCCCACGCCGCCCGATGGCATTCGCACCGTTGGACATCTTTCTCTCCCCTTGTGCCGCCGGCACCTTCGCTGCGCCTGTCCGGCCCTCCATCTTTCCGATGGGTTTCGTTCATGTTGGGCAGCGCAAAGTCAGGCCGTCAAGGATTTTCCCGCACACAAAAGGAAGGTTCGCGAACTGGCTTCGGCGTGCCGCGGGCGCGGGCCGGCATCCGCGCGGCCAGCCCGCGACGGTGTCCGCCTCCGTCCGCCGCCTCACCACGCGCGGCGCAGAACCCCGGCGGCGAGATCCACCACCTCCGCGACGGGCCCGATCGCCTTGTCCATGGTGAGGATGCCGTGCATCTGGTCGCTCAGATGCAGGTGGGTGACGCGCACCCCCTCGCGCTCCAGCCGGGCGGCATAGAGCTGGCCCTCGCTGCACAGCGGGTCGTGGCCGCAGGTCAGCACCAGAGCGGGCGCGGTCCCGGCCAGGCTCGGCGCCCGGGCGGGCGAGACGCGCCAATCCGCGCGGTCCATCGGCGGCGGCAGGTAGTGGTCGATGAACCAGCGCATGGTCGCCGCCGTCAGCGGCAGGCCGTCGCGGAAGCGCTCATAGCTTTCCCCCGTCATAGCGAGATCGACGGCGGGGTAGAGCAGCATCTGGAACACGACCGACGGCACGTCGCCATCGCGCGCCATCAGCGCCAGCACGGCGGCGAGGTTGGCGCCGGCGCTGTCGCCGCCCACCGCGATGCGCGCGGGGTCGATGCCGAGCGCGGGCGCCTCCGCCGCCAGCCGGTATTCCACCGCCAGCACGCAGGCGCCGAGCCGCCGCGCCAGGCGGCGGCACAGCCCGTCATGCGTCTCCAGGCTGCCCAGCACCCAGCCGCCGCCATGCAGGTAGAGCAGGCAGGGCAGCGGCGCGCCGCCGGGTTCCGTCTCGGCGGCGCGGTAGAGGCGCACCGGCACGGGAGGCCCCTCCCCCGCCCGCGCCGTCATGTCCCGCACCCAGGGCAATGCCGGGCCTTCGGATTGCAGGGCGCGGGCGCGCGCCGCATGGGCCGCGCGCGCCGCCTCGGGCGTCTGGGTCTCGAAGGGCTGGCTGCCGGCCTCGCGCGCCTTCTGCAGCAGCGCGAGGACATCGGGGTGAAGCGCGGGCACCGGGCGCCTGCCTCAGCGGCCGAGCACGAAGCCCTGATAGTCCTTGGCTGCCACCTCGGCGCAGACCCGCGCGTAATTGGCCATGCCGCCCGCATAGGGCATGAAGACGCGCGGCTTGCCCGGCACGTTGGCGCCCAGATACCAGGAGCTGTTGGCCAGCGGCAGCAGCGTGGCGTTGGCCGCCTCGTTCACGTGCTCGACCCAGCGCTCCGCCGCCTCCGCCTCGGGCTCGATGCGCTGCAGCCCGTTCTTCCGCATGTGGTCGATGCAGCCGGTGATCCACTCCACATGCTGCTCGATGGCGACGGGCATGTTGGTCAGCACCGACGGGCTGCCCGGCCCGGTGATGGTGAACAGGTTGGGGAAGCCCGCCACCTGCAGGCCGAGATAGCTGCGCGGCCCCGCCGCCCAGGCCTCGCGCAGCGCCACGCCGTCCCGCCCGCGGATGTCCATGGCCAGCAGCGGGCCCGTCATCGCGTCGAAGCCGGTGGCGAAGACGATGATGTCGAGCGGGTGCTCGCGCTCGCTGGTGCGGATGCCGGCGGGCGTGATCTCGGCGATCGGTGTCGCCTTGATGTCCACCAGCGTGACGTTGTCGCGGTTGAAGGTCTCGAAGTAGTGGCTGTCGATCGGCGGGCGCTTGGTGGCGAAGGGATGGTCCTTCGGCGTCAGCATCTCGGCGACCTTGGGGTCCTTGACGATGCTGCGGATCTTGGCGCGGATGAAGTCGGAGGCGGTGTCGTTGGCGGCCTTGTCGGTCAGCAGGTCGCGGAAGGCGGCGCGGAAGCGCAGGCCGCCCGTCTCCCACGCCTTCTCGTAGCGCGCGAGCCGCTCCTCCTCCGCCACGTCAAGCGCGGAATCGGGCGAGATGTCGAAGGGGTGGCCGTTGATCGTGGCGCGCGCCTTCTCGCGGATGGCGGCGTAGTTGGCCTTGATCTCGCGCAGCTCCTCCGCGCTCACCGGGCCGTTGCGGGCGGGGATGCTGTAGTTGGCGGTGCGCTGGAACACGGTGAGGTGCGCGGCCTTCTCGGCGATCACCGGCGTGGCCTGGATGCCGGTGGAGCCGGTGCCGATCAGGCCCACGCGCTTGCCGGTGAAGTCCACATCCTCCTGCGGCCAGCGGCCCGTGTGGTACCACTGCCCGCCGAAGCTCTCGAGGCCCGGGATCTTCGGGATGTTGGCGGCCGAGAGGCAGCCCACCGCGGTGATCAGGAAGCGGGCCGAGAACGCCTCCCCCCCTTCGGTGCGGACATGCCAGAGATTGGCCGCCGCGTCATATTCGGCGCTGGCGACGCGGGTGCCGAACTGGATGTCGCGCTTCAGGTCGAACTTGTCCGCCACATGGTCGAGATAGCGGCGGATCTCGCCATGCTCGGGATAGCGCTCGCTCCAGCTCCATTCCTGCTGCAGGGAATCGGAGAAGGAATAGGAGTAGTAGTAGCTTTCCGAATCACAGCGCGCGCCGGGATACCGGTTCCAGTACCAGGTGCCGCCGACGCCGCTGCCGGCCTCCAGCACCCTGGCCTTCAGCCCCAGCCTGTCGCGCAGCATGTGGAGCTGGTAGAGACCGGCGAACCCCGCGCCGATGATCAGGGCGTCGAACTCCACCGCCGGAGACATGGCTCCGTTCGCCTGACTACGCGCCGTGGACGACATGCGCACCGCTCCCTTCCTGATGTTCTTCCCATGGGCATTCTTGGCCTTGGCCAGTGCCTGCGGGCACCGGCCGGCGATCCGGCGAGGCTAGGGGCTTGTGCCTGCCCCCACAATTTCCAAAACTTCCAAACTCGTGTGAACGATCATCACAGGTCGCGGAGGGCCAGGGGATGGACCGGATCGGCGAGATGCTCGTCTTTGTCCGCGCCGTGGAGGATGGCGGCTTTTCCGCCGCCGGGCGCAGCCTTTCCCTCAGCCCGTCCGCCGTCAGCAAGATGATCGCGCGGCTGGAGAACCGCCTGGGCGTGGTGCTGTTCAACCGCTCGTTGCGCAGCCTGACGATGACGCCGGAAGGCGAGGCCTTCTACCCCGCGGCCCGGCAGGCGATCGAGGCGGTGGAGGAGGCGGAGGCGGTGGCCTTCACCGGCGTCACGCCGCGCGATGTGCTGCGCATCCGCTCCATGCCGACCTTCGCCATCCACCAGCTCGCCCCGCTGGTGCCCGCCTTCCGCCGCCAGCATCCCGGGCTGCGGCTGGAATTCGTGCTCGGCAACGAGGCGGGCAACCTGCTGGAAGGCGGCGTGGACGTGGCGCTCTACATCGGCGAGCTGCCGGATTCATCCCTGGTCGCGCGGCGCATCGTCAACATGCGCTGGGTGATCTGCGCGGCCCCCGCCTATCTCGCCGAGCACGGCATGCCGGCCACGCCTGCGGATCTCGCGCAGCATGAATGCCTCAACTTCAACAAGCGCATGCCCTGGAGCACCTGGACCTTCCGCGACAGCGAGCACTCGCTGCGCCGCATCCGCGCCAGCGGCAGCGTCACGGCGAACCAGGGCCAGATGCTGCTGGCCCTGGCGCTTGCCGGCGTCGGCATCGCGCGGCTGGCGGAGTTCCAGGTGGCCGGGGATCTCGCCGCCGGCCGCCTCGTCCGGCTCTTTCCGGCGGAGGCGGCGAGGATGGAGGAGAGCATCTATGCCGTGCACCACAGCAAGCGGCATGTGAGCCAGCGCATCCGCGTCTTTCTCGACTTCCTGGAGGCCGCCTTCCCGCGCGCCCCCTGAAGGAGGGCGGGGTGCCGCTTGCGCCCGGCCTTCCGTCCGCGCAGGATCGCCTCCCCAGGCCTGGAATGTCGGATGACCGCGCAGATCGACTACTACGTTTCGCTGAACTCGCCCTGGACGCATCTGGGCGGGGCGCGGCTGGAAGGGCTGGCGGCACGCCATGCCGCGAGGCTGCGCATCCATCCGGTGGATTTCTCCGCCATCTTCGCCGCCTCCGGCGGGCTCCCCCTGCCCCGGCGCTCGCCGCAGCGCCAGGCCTACCGGCTCATGGAGCTGCGGCGCTGGCGGGAAAGGCTGGGGGCGCCCATCCAGCTGCAGCCGAAGTTCTTCCCGGCGCGCGAGGCGCTGCCGGCCCATGCCGTTATCGCCGTGCGGGAAAGCTTCGGCGATGCCCCGGCCGTCGCCCTGGCGCACGCCATCCTGAAGGCGCTCTGGGAACAGGAGCGCGACACCGGCGACGCCGCGACGCTGGCCGAACTCGCGGCCGGCGTCGGGCTGGATGGCGGCACGGTGCTCCGCCTGGCGGAGGAGCCGCGCTGGGCGGAGCGGCGCGCGGCGGACACGGAGGCGGCGCTGGCGCGCGGCGTCTTCGGCGCGCCCAGCTATGTGCTGGGGGAGGAGATCTTCTGGGGCCAGGACCGGCTCGACTTCCTTGATGAGGCGCTCGGGCGCTGAACGGCGCCTCGCGCTTTCCCGGCCTCCCGCGGGGCATGGTCGGGCGGGCGGCCGACGCGCCGGCCTGGCGGAAGCATGACGGTCTCGTGACAAGCCTCGCCCCCTCCGGATAGGATAACGGCAAGGGCCGGCCGGCCTTCGGGACCGGGCGGGGTTCAGGGAGAAGTCAACTCATGCTGCGTCGCACACTGGCCAAGGGCGCCATCGGACTCACCACGGCGGCCATGGTTGCCGGACGGCCGGCGGCGGCCCAGGGGGCGCCGGTCGAGATCCAGTTCTGGCACGGGCTGACCCAGCCGCTGGGCGGCATGCTGGAGCAGGTCGCCGCCGGCTTCAACGAGAGCCAGCAGCGGTACCGCGTCAACGCCAGCTACCGGGGCGGCTACAGCGAGACGATGGTGGCCGCCATCGCCGCCTTCCGCGCCAACAACGCGCCCCACATCGTGCAGATGTTCGAGGTCGGCACCGCGACGATGATGGCGGCGAGCCGCGCCACCAAGCCGGTGTGGGAGCTGCTGCAGCAGACCGGCGTCAAGATCGACTTCGAGGACGTGCTCGCCGGCGTGCGCGGCTATTACAGCCTGCCCGATGGCCGCATGGCCTCCATGCCGTTCAACAGCTCCACCTCCGTGTCCTTCTACAACAAGGACGCCTTCCGCAAGGCGGGGCTGGACCCGGAAGCCTTTCCCCGCACCTGGCCCGCCGTGGCCGAGGCCGCGCGCAAGCTGAAGGCCGCCGGCATCGCCACGCCGATGACGACCTCCTGGCCCACCTGGCTGATGGTGGAGCAGTTCAGCGCCATCCACGACATTCCTCTGGCCACCAAGGGCAACGGCTTCGGTGGGCTGGACGCGGAGCTGGCCATCAACAACCCGGTGCTGGCCCGGCACCTGCAGAACCTGATCGACTGGCACAAGGAAGGGCTGTTCCGCTATGGCGGGCGGGACAACGCGGCCGACGGGCTGCTGCCCGCGGGCGAGTGCGCCATCACCTTCGCCTCCTCCGGCACCCGCGCGCGCATCCTGCGCGAGGCGAAGTTCGACTGGGGCACGGCGATGCTGCCCTATTACGACGACGTGCCGAAGGCGCCGCTCAACTCCATCATCGGCGGCGCCTCGCTCTGGGCCATGAACAAGGGGCCGAGCGGCGGGCGCAGCGAGGAGGAGTGGAAGGGCGTCGCCGAGTTCTTCGCCTGGCTGGCCAAGCCCGACGTCGCGGCCAAGTGGCACATGGACACCGGCTACCTGCCGCTGACGCGCTCGGGCTACGAGCAGGTCAAGGCCAGCGGCTTCTACAAGCAGAATGTCGGGGCCGACGTGCCCATCGAGCAGATGCTGCGCGGCGGCGGCGTGCTGACGGAGAACTCGCGCGGCGTCCGCCTCGGCGGCTTCCCCGAGATCCGCAACATCATCCAGGAGGAGATGGAGCGCGCCTTCCAGGGCCAGCAGGACGCCAAGGCGCTGCTGGAGAACGCCACGCGCCGCGGCAATGTGGTGCTGCGCAACTTCGAGCGCGCCAACCGCGCCTGAGCATGCGCAAGGCTGTCATCTTCAAGGGCAAGCTGCTGCCGCTGCTGCTGATGCTGCCGCAGCTTGTCATCACCGGCATCTTCTTCTTCTGGCCCGCGGGCCAGGCCATCTGGTCCTCCCTGCTGCGGGAGGACGCCTTCGGGCTGAACCGCAGCTTCGTCGGGCTGGAGAACTTCGCGGAGGTGGTGGCCGACCCGACCTGGCGGGACGCCGCCGCCAACACCGCGCTGTTCTCCTTCTCCGTCGCGGTGCTGGCACTGGCGGCGGCGCTGCTGCTGGCCGTGCAGGCGGACAAGGCCATCCGCGGCAGTGGCGCCTACAAGACGCTGCTGATCTGGCCCTACGCCGTGGCGCCGGCCATCGCCGCCGTGCTGTGGCTGTTCCTGTTCCACCCGCAGATCGGGCTGATCGGGCGGGCGCTGAACGCGGCGCAGCTCGCCTGGGACTACCGGCTGAATGGCGGCCAGGCGATGACGCTGGTGATCATCGCCAGCGCGTGGAAGCAGGTCTCCTACAACTTCATCTTCTTCCTGGCGGGCCTGCAATCCATCCCCCGGGCGGTGCTGGAAGCGGCCAGCATCGACGGCGCACGGCCGATGCGCCGCTTCTGGACCATCATCTTCCCCCTGCTCTCCCCCACCAGCTTCTTCCTGCTGACGGTGAACCTGGTCTACGCCTTCTTCGACACCTTCGGCGTCATCCACGCCCTGACCCAGGGCGGCCCCGCCAAGGCCACGGAGACGCTGATCTACAAGGTCTATGTCGATGGCGTGGAGAACCTGAACCTCGGCGCCTCGGCGGCGCAGAGCGTGATCCTGATGGCCATCGTCATCGCCGTGACCGCGGCGCAGTTCCGCCTGATCGAGCGCAAGGTGCATTACTGATGGCGGATTCCGCGACAGCCGCCACCGATCCCGCCCTGCGCGCCAGCCAGGCCCGGCAGCGCCGCGGCCGCTGGATGGCGCATGGCATCCTGCTGCTCGGCGTCATCATCTTCGCGCTGCCGATCTGGATCACCCTCGTCGGCTCCACGCATGACGCGAACACCATCGGCCGCGGCGAGGTCCCGCTGTGGTTCGGCGGCCAGGCGGTGGAGAACTACATCTCCGCCTGGACCCGCGGCGGCGAGGGCATGCGCAGCACCCGCGCCGTGCCGGCCGGTACCATGCTGTGGAACTCGGCGGTGATGGCGACGCTGATCGCGGTCGGCAAGATCGCCATCTCGCTGCTTTCCGCCTATGCGGTGGTGTTCTTCTCCTTTCCCGGCCGCATGTTCTTCTTCTGGATGATCTTCATCACCCTGATGCTGCCGGTGGAGGTGCGGATCATCCCGACCTTCCAGGTCATGGTCGACCTCAACCTGACGGACAGCATGGCGGGGCTGGTGATCCCGGTGATCGCCAGCGCGACCGCGACGCTGCTCTTCCGGCAGTTCTTCCTCACCATCCCCGACGAATACGTGGAGGCCGCCAAGATCGACGGCGCCGGCCCGCTCCGCTTCTTCTGGGACGTGGTGCTGCCGCTGTCGCGCACCAACATCGCGGCCCTGTTCGTCATCCTCTTCATCTATGGCTGGAACCAGTATCTGTGGCCGCTGCTGATCATCACCGACACCTCGCTCGAGACCATCGTCGTCGGCCTGTCCAAGATGATCGGGCGCGGCGACGCGCAGAATGAATGGAACGCCATCATGGCGACGGCCATCCTGGCCCTCCTGCCGCCGGTCGCCGTCGTGATCCTGATGCAGCGCTGGTTCGTCAAGGGCCTGACCGAGACGGAGAAGTAATGGCCACCCTCGAGCTTTCCCGCATCCAGAAATCCTTCGGCCCCACCACGGTGCTGCACGGCGTCGACCTCGACGTGGCGGAAGGGGAGATGGTGGTCATCGTCGGCGCCTCCGGCTGCGGCAAGTCCACGCTGCTGCGCATCACGGCGGGGCTGGAGACGCCCAGCTCCGGCACCGTGCGCATCGGCGGCCGCGACGTCACGGCGCTGGAGCCGCCGGACCGCGACATCGCGCTGGTGTTCCAGAACTACGCGCTCTACCCGCACATGACCGTCTTCGAGAACATGGCCTATGGCCTGAAGATCCGGGGCATGCCGCGCGACGAGATCCGCCGCCGCGTGGAGGAATCCGCCCGCCTGCTCGGCATCGACGCGCTGCTGACGCGGCGGCCCCGCCAGCTCTCGGGCGGGCAGCGGCAGCGCGTCGCCATGGGCCGCGCCATCGTGCGGGAGCCCAAGCTGTTCCTGTTCGACGAGCCGCTCTCCAACCTCGATGCCAAGCTGCGCGTGCAGATGCGGGCGGAGATCCGGCGCCTGCAGCGGCGCCTCGGCGTCACCTCCCTCTTCGTCACGCACGACCAGGTGGAGGCGATGACGCTGGGCGACCGGCTGGTGGTGATGAACCAGGGGCGCGCGGCGCAGATCGCGACGCCGATGGAGATCTTCACCAACCCGGCCGACACCTATGTCGCCAGCTTCATCGGCAGCCCGACCATGAACCTGCTGCGCGCCACGCTGGAGGATGGCGGCGCCGGCGCCACCCTGGCCGCGGGCGGCCGCGTCCGCTTCGAGCGGCCCGTCCCCGCCCCGAACGGGCGGCCCGTGATCGTCGGCATCCGGCCCGAGCATGTCACGCCGGGCGGCGAGCTGCCGGTCGCGATCGAGCTGGTGGAGCCGCTCGGCTCGGAAACCGTGCTGCACGGCACCCTGCCGGGCGGCGAGGCGATGACGGTGCGCGTGCAGGGCGCGGCGCCGGTGACGGGCGGCACCATGCCGGTCTCCCTGTCGCGCCACCTCCATGTGTTCGACGCGGAAAGCGGCCGCCGGCTCTAGGAGGCGGCTTCCGGGAGCATCCTCGCCCGGCAATCGGCGCGGGAGGCGCGAACACGAAAAAGCCCGGCACGGATGCCGGGCTTTTTCGTGATTTCCTGCTGTGCAGGGAGCGGAGGCTGGCGCGCCCGGGAAGATTCGAACTCCCAACCCCCAGAGGTCG
>NZ_PDNU01000050.1 GCF_002631185.1 Teichococcus rhizosphaerae
ACCCGCCGCAGCGTCGAGGCCGGGGCACCGCCCGAGATCACGGTGACCGCGCCGGACGGCACGGTGACGCGCCGCGCGCCGCGGCCGGCGGGGGGCGGGCAGGCGGTGCTGGAGCTGCCCGCCGGCCTGGCCGGCGTGTGGCAGGCGAGCGATGGCCGCCGCACCGCCTTCGCCGCCTCGGCCGCCGCCAACCCGCCCGAGATGGCCGACCTCCGCGCCGATGCGGGCGCCGCCCTGCCGCTGGCCCGCGCCACCGGCGGCGGCGCCCACTGGCTCGGCGCCGGCGCCGAGCCCGCGGTGCCGGAGCTACGCCGGGTGGCGGCGGGGCGCGACGCCTCGGGCGGCAACTGGATCGGGCTGCGGCGGAACCAGGACCATCTGGTGACGGGCATCGCCGCCCTGCCGCTGCTGCCGCCCTGGCTGGCGCTGCCGCTGGTGCTGGGGCTGGCGCTGGTGGCCTGGCGGCGCGAGGGGCGGTAGGCGCGCGCCTCCCGCGCCGCTCCCGGCTTCCTCCCGCTCCGGGCCTCCTGCTGCTCCGGGCCTGCCAGGCACCCGCCCTCGCGGCGACACGGCGCCGGCTTCTGGATGATGCGGCGCGGGCTTCCTATCTGTTGGGAAAAGGGATTGAACGCCATGCGCCGCATCCTGCCTGCCCTTCTCCTGCCTGCCCTTCTGGCGGGCTGCGCCGCCCCTGGCCCGACGCTGGAGCAGCGCCTTTCCACCTTCATCAACCGCAGCGAGGCGGAGCTGGTCGCCCGGCTCGGCGTGCCGGTCCGCACCTATGAGACGGGAGGGCGGCGCTTCCTGCAGTTCGAGGAGCGGCAGACCGTGTTGGTGCCGGGCGACCCTTGGGGCTATGGCTATTACGGCTATCGCCGGCCCTGGCACACGCCCTCCAGCTATGCCGTGGTGCAGTGCGACATGACCTTCGCGATCCGCAACGACAGGGTCGAGAGCTTTACCGCGCGCGGCCAGGGCTGCGACTGACCGCCACCACGATGACGATCCGCGCCGGATGGCTTCGCCCGGCGCCGCAAATGGTCTAGGAAGGACGCCATGCGCCGTCTCCCGATGCCCGCCTCATCATCCGCCTTCCCGCTGGGCGCCTTCCCGCTGGGCGCCGTCCTGCTGGGCGCCGCCGTGGCCGCCACGGTAGCCGCCGGCCTGCTCATCGGCCCGCCGGCCCAGGCGCAGGACCAGTACCAGCGGCTGCGCGGCCCGATGACGCCCGATGCCCAGGCCCAGCCGCGCCGCGCCGAGCCGCCGGCCCTGCCGGGGCTGGCCGGCCGCCGGAGCCCGGCGCCGATCCCCGCCGAGGCCGGGCAGAACCTCGGCCCCAACGAGGCGCTGTTCGACGCCATCAACCGCGGCGACCTCGCCGCCGCGCGCGACGCCATGGCGCGCGGCGCCGATCTCGGCGCCCGCAACATGCTGGGCCTGACGCCGATCGATTCGGCGGTGGACCAGGGGCGGAGCGAGATCGCCTTCTTCCTGCTCTCCTCCCGCGGGCCGGCGCCGGCCATGGCGCCCGCTCCCGCCGCGGCGTCCTCCACGCCGCCCGGCCTGTCCGGCGGCCCCGCCCCGCGCCCGGCGCCCGCGCCCCGCGTGGCCGCAGCCCCCGCGCCCCGCCCCGCCCCCGCCGCGCCGCGCCTCTGGAGCGAGGATGGCGGCGCGCCGAGGCCGGACCGGGGCTTCCTGGGCTTCGACGCCGGCCGCCCCGGCGGCTGAGCCGGGGCCGGCCCGCTCCTCCCTTTCCGCAACCCGGGGGCGGGCCCGCGCTTTCCTTGTCCCGGCGGCCGCCGGTTCCTGGCGGCTCCGAGGATGGGAGGGCCATGACCCATGGCGGCACGACCCCTGCGCCGGGTGCTGATCTGGACCGGCATCCCGGCGCTGCTGCTTCTCGCCCTGGTGCTGCTCTGGTCCTGGGCCTGGTTCATCCCGCTGCTGGAGCGGCGCGCCGAGGCGGCGCTTGGCCGGCCCGTGCAGATCGGCGGGCTCGATGTGAGCCTCGGCCGGCTGACCGACATCACCCTGACCGATCTGCGCGTGGACAATCCGGAGGGCTTCCCGCCCGATCCGCCCTTCGCCACCGTGCCGAGCCTGCGGGTGCGGGTGGACGTGATGGCCTTCATCCGCGAGCGGCGCATCGTGCTGCCCGAGATCGTCATCGACCGCCCCCGGCTCGAGGTGCTGGCCGATGCGGAAGGGCGGAACAACTATTCCTTTCCCGCCCTCTCGGGCGAGGGCGAGGGGGCGGAGCCTGCGGCCGAGCCCGGGCCGGCGCCGCAGGTGGGCGAGCTGCGCATCGCGGGCGGCGAGGCGCATGTGGCGCTGGCGCCGCTGCGCGCCGACATGCGCCTGACCGCCGAGACCGAGCATCCGGAGGGGCAGCCCTCGCGGCTGCGCGTCGCGGCCGAGGGGCGCTATGCCGACCAGCCCATCACGGGCGAGCTGCTCGGCGGCGCCGTGCTGTCGCTGCGCGACGCGGACAACCCCTGGCCGGTGGAGCTGTCGCTGCAGAACGGCCCCACCCGCGCCACCCTGCGGGGCACGCTGAGCGACCCGCTGCGCTTCGCGGGCGCCAATCTGCGGCTGGATTTCTCGGGCCCCGACATGGCGCTGCTGATGCCGCTGACCGGCGTGCCCTTCCCTCCCACGCCGCCCTACCGCGTCACCGGGCAGCTCGACTACGCGGCGGGCGCCGTGCGCTTCACCGGCATGGAGGGCACGGTCGGGCGCAGCGACCTCAACGGCGACATCGCGGTGGAGCCACGCGAGGGCACGCGCCCGCTGGTGACGGCCACGCTGCGCTCCCGCCGGGTGGATCTCGACGACCTCGGCGGGCTCATCGGCGCCAGCCCGGGCGATGCGCCGCGCCGCCCATCCGGCGCCGCCCGGCGCGAGCGCGTGCTGCCCGACACGCCGGTGAACATGCCCAAGCTCCAGTCCGCCGATGTCCGCCTGACCTATGACGGCGCGCAGATCCTGGGGCAAGCCATGCCGCTCGACGACCTGCACGCGGAGCTGGCCATCACCGACGGCGCCGTCGCGCTCAAGCCGCTGCGCTTCGGCGTCGGCCGCGGCCGGATCGAGATCGGCCTCGACGCCGCGCCGGCCGAGGGCGGCGGGCTGCGCACCAAGGCCCAGATCTCCTTCCAGCGCGTCGACCTGTCGCGGCTGATGGGCGTCACGCCGATGGGCGAGGGGCAGGGGGCGATCGGCGGCTCGGCCCGCATCGAGACGCAGGGCCGCAGCGTGGCGGAGATGCTCGGCCGGGGCGATGGCGGCATCACCCTCGGCATGGCGGGCGGCAACCTCTCGGCGCTGCTGGTGGACCTGTCGGGGCTGCGGCTGGGCAACGCCATCCTGTCGGCGCTCGGCCTGCCCGACCGCACGCGGGTGCAGTGCTTCGTCGCCGATCTCGGCCTGCGGCGCGGCGTCCTTTCCACCCGCACCGTGCTGATCGACACGGAGGACGCGGTGATCAGCGGGCGGGGCGACATCAACCTGGCGCGCGAGACGCTGGACTATGCGCTGCGCACCGAGGCCAAGAGCTTCACCATCGGCTCCCTGCCCGCCGACATCCTGATCCGCGGCCCGTTCCGCGACCCCAGCGTGCTGCCGGACCCGGTGGAGCTGGGCGCGCGGGGCGGCGCGGCGGTGGGGCTCGGCATCATCGCCCTGCCGCTGGCGCTGCTGCCCACCATCCAGCTCGGCATCGGCGAGGACAAGCGCTGCGAGGGGCTGGCGCGGCGGGCGCGCTGAGCGGGCTTCAGCCGCGCTGCTCGGCGGCGAGGTCCTGGCGCAGCAGGTCGGCGTTGATGGCGAAGGCGGCCATGGTGCCCTGCGCCGCGGCGACGATGGCCATCTGCAGGTGGGGCGAGGAATCGCCCGCCGTGTAGAGGCCCTTCACGCAGGTGCTCCCGTCATGCCCGGCGCGCAGCAGGCCGCGGCTGGTCAGCTCGCAACCCAGCTTCAGGGCCAGCTCGCAGCGCTGCCGCTGCGGCATGGACAGGAACAGCCCCGCCCGCGGCAGCGCCGAGCCATCGGCGAAGCGCAGCGCCCGCAGCCGGCCCTCCTCCGCCTCCAGCGCCACCAGCGGGGATTCCCGCAGCCCGATGCCGAGGCCGCGCAGCCGGGCGCGGTCCCGCGCGGGGATCTCGGTGCCGTCGGTGCAGAGCACCAGGTCGTGGCTCCAGCCGCGCACCTCCAGCGCCATGCGCACCGCCTCGCGGCCCGCGCCATGGACGGCGAGCGGCCGGTCGCGCCGCTCGTAGCCGTCGCAATAGGGGCAGTGCCACACGTCGCGGCCGTAAAGCTCCTCCAGCCCCTCGATGGCCGGCAGCTCGTCGCGCAGGCCGGTGGCCAGCAGCAGGCGGCGGGCGAGCACCGGCGCCTCCCGCCCGGCCAGGGTGACGGCGAAGCCGCCCTCATCGTCGCGCGCCTGCGCATCCGTCACCGCCACCGGCGCCACCTGGATGCCGGGATAGGCGGCGAGCTCGGCGCGGGCGATGCGGCGGAACTCGGCGGGGGGGATGCCCTCGCGCGTCAGGAAGCCGTGCATGGCGGTGGCGCGGTCGTTGCGGTGCTCGCCCGAGTCGCAGAGCAGCACCCGCCGCCGCGCCCGGCCCAGCAGCAGCGCGGCACTCATCCCCGCCGGGCCGCCGCCGACGATCACCACGTCCCATTCGGCCTGCATCGGCTTCTATCCCAGCATGGAGGCGATGTTGGAGCCGCCACTGGGGTAGGCGGTCATCATCCGTGAAAGATCGTCCGCCGTCATGCCGGCGCGCATCGCCAGGGCGAAGACGTTGATCACCTCCGGCGCTTCCGGCCCCAGCAGGTGCGCGCCCAGGATCAGTCCGCTGCCCGGCGCCACCAGCAGCTTGTAGGCCGCCGCCGTCTCGCCCGTGCGGCGGACGGACTGGTAGCCCGCCATGTCGCCCTGCCGCACCTCCACACCGGGGTGGTCCTCGCGCGCCCGGGCCTCGCTCAGCCCCACCGAGGCCATGGGCGGGATGGTGAAGACGGCGCTCGGCACCACGCCGTAATCCGGCTTGGTGTGGCAGCCCTCCAGAAGGTTGCGCGCCACCACGGCGGCGTCGTGGCTGGCCACGGGGGTCAGGGCCGGCCCCTGCGCGGCGGCGTCGCCGGCGGCGAAGACGCGCGGGTTGCTGGTGCTGCGCAGATAGGGGTCGAGCGAAAGGCGGCCCTTCTCGGTGGCCACGCCGCCGGCTTCCAGCCCCAGCGCCTGGAGGGCGGGGCGGCGGCCGAGGCCGTGCACCACCAGCGCGCCCTCGAACGTCCGGCCATTCCCGCATTCCACGGCGAAGCCCTGGCCGCGCCGCGCGATGCGCTCCACCTTGCAGTTCAGCGCCACCTCGATGCCGAGGGCGCGCGTGCGTTCCAGCAGCCGCGCCACCAGCTCCGGCTCGAACTGCGCCAGCGGCCTGTCGTCGTCCTGGATGATGGTGGCGCGCGCGCCGGCGCGGGCCGCCAGATGCGCGCACTCGAAGGCGATGTAGCCGCCGCCCACCAGCACCAGGCTTTCCGGCATGGCCTCCAGCGCCAGGAAGTCGTCGCTGGTGGCGAGCAGGCCAGCGCCCTCGATGGGCAGGCGCGCCGGCGCCGCGCCGGTGGCGATCAGCACATGCCGCGCGGTCAGGCGCCGCTCGCCCACCGCCAGCGTGTCGGGCGACAGGAAGCAGGGCTGGCCGTGGATCGGCACGATGCCGGCCTCGCGCAGGCTGGCCTCGCGGTTCTCCGGCACCGGGTCGGTGAAGCTCCGCTTGAAGGCCTGCGCGGCGCCCCAGTCGAGCCGCAGCGCGCTGCCGCCCTCCACGCCGCGCGGCGCCAGGAGGCGGGCCCGCTCGGTGGCCTCCGCCACGGTCCAGAACACCTTCTTGGGCTCGCAGCCGCGCAGCGCGCAGGTGCCGCCGAAGTCCCGCACCTCCACCACGGCCACGCTCCACCCCGCCGCGCGGCAGGTGGTGGCGACCTTGGTTCCGGCGGTGCCGGAGCCGAGGACGACAAGGTCGAAGTGCCCGCCGTCCGGATCCCTGGCGTCTGGATCTCTGGCGTCTGGGTTTCCGGTGTCCGGCATGGGGGAGGGTCCCGCGCTAGGGGCAGGGAGGCAGCACCGCGCCGGGCGGGCGGGTTGCCGCGGAGCGGGAGCGCGGCAAGGCGCCCCCGCCGGTGGCCGTCCTGCTCAGAGGATCCGCAGCCGGCCCAGGATGTAGCCGATGCCGGCCGCGATCGCGAGCGAGGTCAGCGGCTGCTCGCGGACATTGTCGCAGAGCTGGCCAAGGGCGTTCTCGGCCTGGCCCTGCATCTGGTTGGACATGCCGCGCGCCTGGTAGTCCCGGTTGCCGGTCAGGCCGCCGACGGCGTCCTGCACACGGCCAACGGTTTCGCGGGCGGCGCCCGTCACGCGGTTCTCGTCCATGTCTGCGTCTCCTGCGTCCATCGTGCCGCGCCCTCTGGCGCGGCGGTCCGCAGGTTGAACGCGGCAAATGGCGATTGGATGCGTGTTGCGCCGCGCCGCGCCCCGTGCTGTGCCTGCCGCCGCCATGACCGCCAACCCGCCCACCGATCCCGTCGCCGGAAGCGATGCCAGCGCCGGCCCCGATGCCGATCCGCCCGCCGATCCGCCCGCTGGCCGCATCGTCCCGCCCGTGTGGCTGCGCCAGGGGGCTCCGGCCGCCGTGCTGGCCGCGCTGCCCGGCGCGCGCGCGGTGGGCGGGGCGGTGCGCGACGCGCTGGCCGGCCGGGACGTGCACGACGTGGACGTGGCCGCGCCCCTGCCGCCCGAGGCCATCGCCGCGCGGCTGCGGGAGGCGGGGCTGAAGGTGTTCGAGACGGGGCTGCGGCACGGCACCGTCACCGCCGTGCTGGACCACCAGCCGGTGGAGGTGACCAGCCTGCGGCGGGACCTCGCCACCGATGGCCGCCACGCCACCGTGGCCTGGACCGAGGACTGGCGCGAGGACGCGGCGCGGCGGGACTTCACCATCAACGCCCTTTCCCTGGATGCCGAAGGGCGGCTCTGGGACTATTTCGGCGGCCGCGAGGACCTGGCCGCGGGGCGCGTGCGCTTCGTGGGCGACCCGGCGACGCGGCTGGCGGAGGACTATCTGCGCGTGCTGCGCTTCTTCCGCTTCCAGGCGCGCTACGGGCGGGGCGCGCCGGACGCGGCGGCGCTGGCCGCCATCCGCGCCGCCGTGCCGGGAATGGCGCGGCTTTCGGCGGAGCGGGTGTGGATGGAGCTGAAGCGCCTGCTGGAGGCGCCGGAGCCGGCCGGCGCCCTGGCCCTGATGCGCGAGGCCGGGGTGCTGCCCGCCGTGCTGCCGGAAGCGGGTGACCTCGCCCCGCTCGGCCGCCTCGGCGCGCCGCCCGACCCGGTGCTGCGCCTGGCCGTGCTGCTGCGGCCCGGCGCGCCGGCCGCCGCGCTGGCCCGCAGGCTGCGCCTTTCCGGCGAGGAGGCGAAGCGGCTCGGCGCTTTGTGCGAGGCGCCGCTCCCCGCTCCCGGCCTGGAGGGTGCCGCGCTGCGCCGCTGGCTGGCGGAGCTCCCTTCCGCCGCCGCCCTGGACGCCGCCTGGGCCGCCGAGGCGCGGGACGGGCAGGACCGCGCCGCGTTGCGCGCGCGGATCGCCGCCACGCCGCGCCCGGTGTTTCCCTTGCAGGGCCGGGACGCGCTGGCGCTCGGCCTGCCCCCCGGCCCGGCGGTGGGCCATGCGCTGGCGGCGGTGCGCCGCTGGTGGCTGGAAGGCGGCTGCGAGGCCTCCGCCGCCGCCTGCCGGGAGGAATTGCGGCGCCGGGCATCCGCCTGACGCCGCCCTCCACCCGTGCGATGCCATGCCTGCCGGGTGGCGGCGGGGCGGATGGCGTTCCTGCCATGTTCTTGACTTCCGCCCCCGCGCGCGCCCAGAGTCCGGCCGGAACGGAAGAGGAACCGACCATGCCGGAGGGCAGCATCCGCCCCGCCGCCTCCGCCCTGCTGGAAGGCGTGCGGAAGGGCCGTGGCGCCACCAGCAACCCGCCGGCGCGCTTCGACCGGCTGGCCACCGAGGCGTTCGACGACGGCTGGGAAACGCTGGAGGACAGCTTCGCCGCCCTGCCGCCGCTGCCCACCACCCTGACCCGCGATTCCTCCCGCACCGTCATCGCCTGGAACAACTCCCCCGATGTCGGCTTCGACCGGGCGGTGAACCCCTATCGCGGCTGCGAGCATGGCTGCGTCTATTGCTACGCCCGGCCGAGCCACGCCTATCTCGGCCTATCGCCGGGGCTGGATTTCGAGACGCGGCTGCTGTTCAAGCCCGACGTGGCGGCGCTGCTGGAGAAGGAGCTGCGCAGGCCGGGCTATGTGCCGCGCCCGATCGCGCTCGGCTCCAACACCGATCCCTACCAGCCGGTGGAGCGGCAGCTCCGGCTCACCCGCGCCGTGCTGGAGGTGCTGGAGCGGTTCGGCCACCCGCTGACCATCGTCACCAAGTCGGCCGGCGTGCTGCGCGACATCGACATCCTGAAGCGCCTGGCGGAGCGGCGGCTGGTGCGCGTCTGCCTGTCCGTCACCACGCTCGATGCGGGGCTCGCGCGCATCCTGGAGCCGCGCGCCGCCACGCCCGAGCGGCGGCTGGCCGCCCTCGCCGCGCTGGGCGAGGCCGGCATCCCCACCGCCGTGCTCGCCGCGCCGATGATCCCGGCGGTGAACGACATGGAGCTGGAGCGCATCCTGGAGCGCGCCAGCAGCCTCGGCGCCAGCCGTGCCGGCTATGTCCTGCTGCGCCTGCCGCTGGAGATCGCCGGGCTGTTCGAGGACTGGCTGCGCGCCCACATGCCGGACCGCGCCGAGCGGGTGCTTTCCCTGGTGCGGCAGACGCGGGGCGGCCGCGCCTATGATGCGGACTTCGCCCAGCGCATGTCCGGCACCGGCCCCTATGCCGAGATGCTGGCGCGCCGCTTCCGCGTCGCGGCGCGCCGGCTGGGGCTGGACCGCGCGGGGCCGGCGGGGGCGGGAGAGGCAGGGGCGGCTGGCATGGAGCAGGCGGGGATGGGGCAGGCGGGGATGGGACAGGGAGGCCTGGACTGCACCCGGTTCGCCGTGCCTCCCCGGCCGGGCGAGGGCCGGCAGCTCGCCCTGTTCTGAACCCTCCGGCTGCTGATCCCCTGGCCGCCGGATGACGGCCGCCGGATGACGGCCGGCGGAAGCACGGCCAGTGGAAGCACGGCCAGTGGAAGCACGGCCAGTGGAAGCACGGGCGGCGGAAGCACGGGCCGTGCAGGCGCGGGTGGCGGCGGCGGGGGCGGTTGATCCGCCGCGCTGCGTGCGCCACCTTGCCTTCCGGCCTATCATGCCGCCACAGACTGGAACGGAGCCGGAAGGACCGATGGCCGAATTGCTGCGCGAGCCCGAGCGTGACCGCCTCATCGCCTATCTGGAGCGGCATCTCCTCCGCACCGTCACGCTCGACGGGCAAGCGGTGCCGGCCCTGCGCGAGACCCATCCGCCCTTTCCCACCTCGGAATGGTGCTGGACGGCCGACAGCGCCACCGCCCTCGAGATGCTGGCCCAGCCCCATCTGCATGACCGCTGGAGGGGGATGGCCGATGGCCTGACCGACTTCCTGCTGGGAATGGGCACGGGCCACCTGCTGTTCAGCCGCGTTTCCCCGCCGGAATGCGTGGTCCGGAGCGCCGATCCGCGCCAGTTCCTGATCCGCACCCGGAGCCACGAGTTCCGCGGCGACCTGTCGCGCGGCGTGCTGGTCCAGTCGGTGCGCGGCGGCGCGGCGCGGCGCGAGATCCACCACACCGGCCACCTGGTGGAGTTCCGCACCGGCCGGCAGCGCCACTGCCTCGACGTGGAGGACAGCATCGTCGATTGCGGGGTGGAGCCGCGGCCGGACGGCGTGGTGCTGTTCCACGAGAGCGCGCTGAGGGTGCAGGGCGGGCTGCTGCGCAAGACGGAGCGCGAGGTGGGGCGGCTGCGCTACGAATACGCCATCGGGGGCGGTGACCCGCGCCTGCTGCTGCGCGTGACGCTGCGCGCGGCGCCGGGGGTGGTGCTGGAGAACGTCCGGCTGACCACCGCGCTGGACGCGCTTTCCGCCGAGCCGGAGCGGCCCTTCCGCCACCTCGTCGCCGAGCGGAACGGGCGCCTCCAGCCCCTGCCGGTGCCCGGCGCGGAGCTGATCGCGCTGCACCAGGGCCCGACCCGCCTGTTCAGCCTGACCGAGGAGGCGGCGCCGGGCGCTGCCAATGGCGTCCACATCGCGCCGCTCGCGCCCCAGGCGCTGCACAGCATCAAGGCCCAGGGCCTGCAGGGGCGCCTGCACTGGGTGCTGACGCGCTACCTCTTTCCCCGGCTGGAAGGCGGCGCCGAGGCGGCCATCCGGGAGGCGCGGCTGCTCACCGCCGGCACCCATGCGGCGGGGCTGCCCGCCTATGAGGCGATCCTGGCCGATCCCGCCATCCTTTCGGGCCGCGACGCCGGGCTGAGCGCCGATGTCGGCACCGCCCTCAACGCCATGGCGACGCAGCTCTTCTTCGCCGCCCGCAACGCCTATGCGGTGCCGTTGCCGGCCGAGCGGCAGGCGCAGATGCGCGTCTGGTACGACCGGCACCTGGCGCAGTTCTTCGCCGGAATGGAGGCGGGCGGGGAGCCCGCCATGGGGCGCGCCTATCTGCGGGCCCTGGCCTTCGCCCTGCTCTCGCTCGACACCATGCTGCGCGCCACCGGCGAGGCGCGCTACGCGGCGCTGCTCGATGACGGGCTGACGCTGCTGCTGCGCCTGCAGCAGCCGGAGGAGGCGGGCGGCGCCTTCGCCGATTACGGCCAGGCGGCCTATCTGGACTGCCACGCCGCCGCCATGCTGGCGCTGGCCCGGCTGCTGCCGCGCCGGCCGGAGCCGGCGGTGCAGGCGGCGCTGCGGCAGGCCCTGGCGGCGGTGCGGGTCGGCACCCTCGACGTGCCGCTGGAGAAGGGGCCGCACCGGCTGGATACCCCCTTCGTGCGGCGGCGCCGCAATGGCCGATGGGACGAGGATGGCGGCTTCTGGTCCTTCAAGCTGGGGCTGCTGATGCGGGCGCTGAACGCGCTGCGGCTGGCGGCCCAGGGCGGCTTCATCGTGCTGGAGCCGGCCGAGCAGGAGCACGTCGCGGCGCTGAGCGAGGCCTGCTTCGCCGGGCTGCGCGGCCGCGTGCGCGACCTGGGCGACACGCTGGAGGTGCTCACCAGCCCGGTGGCGGGGGAAGGCAACGCCGCCACCCAGCCCGCCGTGCTGATGGGGCTGATGGCGCCCGACGAGGCCATCCTGCGGCTTTCGCAGCCGGCCGCGGCGCTGGGCTGAGGCACCGCCCGTGAGCCTGCGCAACTGGCGCCGCCATGCCGGCCGCGCGGCGCTGCTGCTGGCCCTGCTGCCGGCCGCCTGCGCCGCCCCGCCCGCGCCGACCGCCGCCCTGGCGCCGCCCCTGCCCTACCCGCCCGCGGCGCGCGAGCGGATGCTGCGCCTCGCCCTGGCGGAATGGGAGGAATGGGGCCGCATCGTCGTGGACCCCGCGGCGGGCGGCCTGCACGAGGATGCGCCGCGTGCCGCCGTGGCGCCGCCCGGGCCGGAGGCGGCGCTGGCCAACTTCCCCCGCGTGCTGGCCTATTGGCGCGCCACGGAGGAGGGCGATGCCGCCATCCTCCGCAACCGCGCCCGCTACGCCAACGCGCTCGCCCATCCCGGCGCGCCCGCCTCGCTGTGGACGGAGCCCGCCTGGTCGGCCGCCTTCATCAGCTACGTGATGCGCAATGCCGGCGTGGACCGGCGGGAATTTCCCTTCTCCGCCGCGCATGCCTTCTACATCGACGGCCTGCTGGCCGATGCCCGGGCCTTTCCCGCCACCGCCCCCTTCGTGCCGCGCGACTGGTCGGCCGCCGCGCCCCGGCCGGGCGACCTGGTCTGCGCCGACCGCTCCGGCCGGCCGCTGGCGCACTGGCAGGAGCGCTGGGCCGAGATCGGCCAGTTCCGGCCCATGCATTGCGACATCGTGGTGGCCGCCGGCCCCGGCGCGGTGGAGGCGGTGGGCGGCAACGTGGCCGATGCCGTCACCCTTTCGCGCTTCCCGGCCGACGAGGCCGGGCGGCTGCTGCCGCGCCCGGCCGGCGGCCCCGCCTGGTTCGCCGTGTTCGAGAACCGCCTGGGGCAACTGCCGCCCTGGCAATTCCCGGGTCACGCCCCGGGCAGCTGAGGAACCCTTCATGACCGACCTGTTCGAGCCCTTGACCCTGCGCGGGGTGACGCTGCGCAACCGCATCGGCGTCTCGCCCATGTGCCAGTACAGCTGCGCGCCGGACGGCCTGCCCACGGAATGGCACCTGGCGCACCTGCATGCGCGCGCCATCGGCGGCGCCGGGCTGGTGATCGTGGAGGCCACCGGCGTCAGCCCCGAGGCGCGGATCACGCCCGCCGATCTCGGCCTGTGGAGCGACGCGCACATCCCCGGCCATGCGCGGCTGGCCGCCGCCATCGCCGCCGCCGGCTCGGTGCCGGGCATCCAGCTCGCCCATGCCGGGCGCAAGGCCAGCAGCATGCCGCCCTGGGTGGGCGGCGTCGCCGGCCCGGAGCAGCATGGCTGGGAGCCGCTGGCGCCGAGCGCGGTGGCCTTCCCGGGCCTTGCCATGCCGCGCGCCATGACGGAGGCGGACATCGCCCAGGTGATCGCCGACTTCGCCGCCACGGCGAAGCGGGCGGTGGCGGCGGGCTACCGCTTCATCGAGATCCACGCGGCGCATGGCTACCTGCTGCACCAGTTCCTGTCGCCGCTCTCCAACCAGCGCAACGACGGCTGGGGCGGCGACTTCGCCGGCCGCACGCGGCTGACGCGCGCGGTGGTGGAGGCCGTGCGCGCGGCCGTGCCGGACGACATGCCGCTGGCCATCCGCTTCTCCCACACTGACTGGGCCGAGGGCGGCTGGACCACCGAGGAGACGGTGGAGCTGGCGCGGCAGGTGAAGGCGCAGGGCATCGACCTGGCCGATATCTCCTCCGGCGCGCTGGTGCCGGCGCAGATCCCGGTGGGCCCCGGCTACCAGGTGCCGGGTGCTGCCGCCGTGCGCGCCGGCGCCGGGATCCCGGTGGCGGCCGTCGGCATGATCACCGAGCCGCGGCAGGCGCAGGAGATCCTGACCGAGGGCAAGGCCGACCTGATCCTGCTGGCCCGCGCCCTGCTGCGCGACCCCTACTGGCCGCTGCACGCGGCGGCCGCGCTGGGCCGCACCGAGGCGCTGCGCATCCCGCCGCAATACGACCGGGCCTGGGGCGCCCTGGGCAAGATGCCGATGGACGATGCCATCGCCGAGCCGATGCCCGCGCTC
>NZ_PDNU01000051.1 GCF_002631185.1 Teichococcus rhizosphaerae
CGGCGGCGGCTTTCAGTCCCAGCTCAGCGCGCCGCCGTTCTGGTACTCGATCACCCGGGTCTCGAAGAAGTTCTTCTCCTTCTTGAGGTCCATCACCTCGGACATCCAGGGGAAGGGGTTCTCCGTTTCCGGGAACAGCGGCGAAAGCCCGAGCTGGGCGCAGCGGCGGTTGGTGATGAAGTGCATGTACTGCTCGCACAGCGCGGCATTCAGGCCGAGGAAGCCGCGCGGCATGGTGTCGCGCCCATAGGCCACCTCCAGCGCGCAGGCCTCCCGCAGCATCTCGCGCACCTCCTCCGCGAAGGCCTTGGTCCAGAGATGCGGGTTCTCGGCGCGGATCTGGTTGATCACGTCGATCCCGAAGTTCAGGTGGATGCTCTCGTCGCGCAGGATGTACTGGTACTGCTCGGCGATGCCCACCATGCGCCCGCGCCGGCCGAGCGAGAGGATCTGCGCGAAGCCCGTGTAGAACCACATCCCCTCGAACACGACGTAGAAGGCGATCAGGTCGCGCAGGAAGCCGCGGTCCTTCTCCGGCGTGCCGGTGCCGAAGGAGGGGTCCGAGAGGTTCTGCGTGTATTTCAGCGCCCAGGCCGCCTTGGCGGTGATCGAGGGCACCTCGCGGTACATGTTGAACAGCTCGCCCTCCTCGAGGCCGAGGCTTTCCACGATGTACTGGAAGGTGTGGGTGTGCACCGCCTCCTCGAAGGCCTGGCGCAGCAGGTACTGCCGGCATTCGGGATTGGTCAGCTGCCGGTAGACGGCGAGGACGATGTTGTTGGCGACAAGGGATTCGCTGGTGGCGAAGAAGCCGAGGTTGCGCTTCACCACGCGCCGCTCCTCCTCGGTCAGCCCGTCGCGCGACTTCCACAGCGCGATGTCGGCCTGCATCGAGATCTCGGTCGGCATCCAGTGGTTGTTGCAGGCGGCGAGGTACTTCTCCCACGCCCAGTGATACTTCAGCGGCAGGAGCTGGTTCACGTCGGCGCGGCAGTTGATCATCGCCTTGTCGTCGACCGAGACGCGGCCCGCCCCCTCGGCGATGGCGCCGAGGCCGGTGGCATCGCCCTCCGCCGGGACGGCGGCGTGGCGCTGCCCGGCGGGGCCGGTGTCCCAATCGAGAGAAGTGTGGCTCATGACAGGGGCGTCCTTACTGGAGGGCTTCACGGGCGGGCTTCACTGGAGGGCTTCACTGGCAGGCTTCGCAGGTGGGGTCGTCGAGCAGGCAGACCTTGGGGGCGTCGAGCGGCGTCTCGTCCATCGGCGGCGCGGGCGGGCGAGGGGCGGGGGCTTCCGGCGCAGGGGCCAGCTTCACCGCGTTCAGCTTGCCGTCGCTCCGCTTCAGCGTGGCCTTCTCGACATGCGTGGCGGCCTGGGTGCGCAGGTAGTAGGTGGTCTTGAGCCCGCGCTTCCAGGCCAGGCGGTACAGCGCGTCCAGCTTCCGCCCGTTCGGGTTGGTCAGGTAGAGGTTCAGCGACTGCGCCTGGTCGATCCACTTCTGCCGGCGCGCCGCCGCCTCCACCAGCCAGGAGGGGTCGATCTCGAAGGCCGTGGCGTAGAGCGCCTTGAGGTCGTCGGGGATGCGCTCGATCGGGCCGAGGCTGCCGTCATAGTATTTCAGGTCGGAGACCATCACCTCGTCCCACAGCCCGCGCGCCTTCAGGTCGGCGACCATGAAGGGGTTCACCACCGTGAAGTCGCCGGACATGTTGGCCTTCACGAAGAGGTTGCGGAAGGTGGGCTCGATCGACTGGGTGGCGCCCACGATGTTGGAGATCGTCGCGGTGGGCGCGATGGCCATGGTGTTGGAGTTGCGCATGCCGGTGCTCATCACCCGCGCGCGCAGCCCCTCCCAGTCCAGCGTCGCGGACTGGTCCAGCGCCTCGCCGCGCGCCTCGGCCACATAGCGGATGCTGTCCACCGGCAGCACGCCCTGGCTCCACAGCGAGCCGGGGAAGGAGGCATAGGCGCCGCGCTCGGCCGCCAGCTCCACCGAGGCCTCGATGGCGTGGTAGCTGATCAGCTCCATGCTCTCATCGGCGAAGCGCACCGCCTCCTCCGAGGCGATGGGCAGGCGCAGCGCGTGCAGCGCGTCCTGGAAGCCCATCAGCCCGAGCCCGATCGGCCGGTGCCGCAGGTTGGAGCGGCGGGCCTGCGGGATGGTGTAGAAGTTCACGTCGATGACGTTGTCGAGCATCCGCATGGCGGTGCGGATGGTGCGCGCCAGCCGCGCCCGGTCGAGCCCGCCTGCCGTGACGTGGCGGCCGAGGTTGATCGAGCCGAGGTTGCAGACCGCGACCTCCGTGTCCGAGGTGTTCAGCGTGATCTCGGTGCAGAGGTTGGAGGAATGCACCACGCCCGCGTGCCGCTGCGGCGAGCGCAGGTTGCACGGGTCCTTGAAGGTCATCCAGGGATGGCCCGTCTCGAACAGCATGGTCAGCATGCGGCGCCACAGGTCCACGGCCCGCACCGTCTTGTGGACCTTGATCTCGCCGGCGCGCGCGCGCGCCTCGTAGCGCTCATAGGCTTCCCGGAAGGCGGTGCCGTAGAGGTCGTGCAGGTCGGGCACCTCGTCGGGCGAGAACAGCGTCCACTCGCCATCCGCCTCCACCCGCTGCATGAACAGGTCCGGCACCCAGTTGGCGGTGTTCATGTCATGGGTGCGGCGGCGGTCGTCGCCGGTGTTCTTGCGCAGGTCGAGGAACTCCTCGACATCGATGTGCCAGGTCTCCAGATAGGCGCAGACGGCGCCCTTGCGCTTGCCGCCCTGGTTCACCGCGATGGCGGTGTCGTTCGCCACCTTCAGGAAGGGCACGATGCCCTGGCTCTGCCCGTTGGTGCCGCGGATATGCGCGCCGAGGCCGCGCACCCGCGTCCAGCTGTTGCCGATGCCGCCCGAATACTTCGCCAGCAGCGCGTTGTCCCGGATGGCGCCGAAGATGCCGTCGAGGTCGTCGGGCACGCTGGTCAGGAAGCAGGAGGAGAGCTGCGAATGGCGCGTGCCGCTGTTGAACAGCGTGGGCGTCGAGCACATGAAGTCGAAGGAGGAGATCAGCTCGTAGAACTCGACCGCGCGCTCCTCGCGGTCGATCTCGTTCAGCGCCAGCCCCATGGCGACGCGCATGAAGAAGGCCTGCGGCATCTCGAAGCGCACGCCGCCCGTCTGCAGCAGGTAGCGGTCATACAGGGTCTGGAAGCCGAGATACTGGAACTGCAGGTCCCGCTCCGGCTTCAGGGCGGCGCCCAGGCGCTTCAGGTCGAAGCGCGCCAGCTCCGGGTTCAGCAGCCCGGCCTCGATGCCCTTGGCCACATAGCCGGCGAAGTATTCGGGATAGGCCCCGGCCATCTCGCCCTGCGTCTGCAGGCCGTTGCCCAGCACGAAGCCGGTGGCCTCCCGCCGCGCGACCGCCAGCAGCAGCCGGGCGGAAACCTGCGAGTAGTTCGGCTCCTGCTCGATCAGCGTGCGCGCGGCCAGGATCAGCGCCTGGGAAAGCTCGTCGCTGGAGATCCCGTCATAGAGGTTGCGGCGCGCCTCGGCCAGCACCGGCTCCGGCGAGACATCGGCCAGGCCCTCGCAGGCCTCCGCCACCAGCCGCTGCAGCAGCGACGCGTCCAGCGGGCGCAGCGCGCCGTCCTTGCCGCGCACCTGGATGCCCGGCACCGCCGACCCGGCCGCCGCGGCCGCGGCGGCGCGCTCGCGGGCCCGCTCCTCGCGGTACAGCACATAGGCGCGCGCCACCTTGTGGTGGCCGCCGCGCATCAGCGCCAGCTCCACCTGGTCCTGGATGTCCTCGATGTGCAGGGCGCGCACGGCGTGGAAGCGGCGGAGGAGCACGTCCGCGACCTGTTCCGTCAGCTCCGCCACGATCTCGTGGATGCGCTGGGACGCGGCGGCGGAATGGCCTTCCACCGCCAGGAAGGCCTTGGTCATGGCCACGCTGATCTTGCCGGCCTGGAAGGGCGCGACCGCGCCGTCCCTGCGGATGACCCGCAGGCTGGTGGCCAGGCCATCCTGCTCGTCGCGGGTCTTCAGGTCGTCATGGGAGGTGGACATCGATGGCGTCCTCTCGAGGCTTTCCACACGCAGCGTGGCCGCCCAATGGGCCCGGCTGGATCGGCATGAACAATGGCGCGGCTGGCCCGCGGCTGTGCTGGCCCGCGGCGCTAGATGATGCAGCCCGGCCATCCCCGTCAATATGGAGTGCCGATAAAGGTTGTGGATACTATATCTAGTCGGCGGCTGTGGTGCCAATGCCGCGAGCCCCTCCGCCGCCGGGGCCAGCGCCCGGGCGGCGGGAGCCGAATCGGGCGCGCCCGGCCCTAGGGCGCGGCCGCGCGGCGCGGGGCGGCGGCCAGGGCGGCCACCGCCAGCAGCAGCGGCAGGAAGGACAGCCAGAGCACCATGTCCCACCCATAGGAGGTGAGCAGGCTGCCCGACAGGAAGGAGCCGAACACCATGGTGCCGAAGACGATGAAGTCGTTGAAGGACTGCACGCGCGCCCGCTCCTCGGGGCGGTGGCATTCCAGCACCATGGCCGAGGCGCCGACGAAGCCGAAGTTCCAGCCGAGGCCGAGCAGGATCAGGGTCAGCCAGAAATGGCCCACCTCGACGCCCGTCAGCCCGACCGCGGCGGAGGCGGCGGTCAGGGCGAGCCCCGCCATCACCACCCGCGGCGCGCCGAAGCGCGTGATCAGCCGGCCGGTGAAGAAGCTCGGCCCATACATCGCGATGACGTGCCATTGCAGCCCGAGATTGGAGGCCTCCTGCGGCAGGCCGCACATCTGCATGGCGAGCGGCGCCGCCGTCATGAGGAAGTTCATCAGCAGGTAGGAGACCACGCCGCAAATCACGGCGGTGACGAAGCGCGGCTGGCGCGCGATGACGCCGAGCGGCCGGCCACGGGACGCCTCCGCCGCCGTCGGCCTCGGCAGCCGCACGCCCAGCAGGATGAAGGCCGACAGGGCGGCGACCGCGGCCTGCGCCACGAAGGTGGCCGCGAACACGTGCGGCAGCCAGAGGTCCATGGTGTGGGTGACGAGCTGCGGCCCGATGACGCCCGCGAACACCCCGCCCGCCATCACCGCAGAGAGGGCGCGCGGCCGCCGCTCGGGCGGCGCGCAATCGGCCGCCGCGAAGCGGAAGGACAGCACCACGGCGGCATAGGCGCCGCCCAGGAAGGTCGCCAGGCAGAACAGCCAGAAGGAGCCGAGCACCACCGCCAGCGAGGCGAGCAGCCCGGCCAGCACCCCGCCGCCCGTGCCCGCGAGAAAGGCCGCGCGGCGGCCATGGCGCTGCGCGACCATGCCGGCGGGCAGGGTGCAGGCGGCCATGCCCACCACGAAGATGGAGATGGGCAGGGTGGCCAGCGCCTTGTCGGGGGCCAGCATGTTTCCGGTGATGGCGCCCGTCGCGTAGATGACGGTGGTGTTCGCCCCGGCCAGCGCCTGCGCGACGGCGAGCCGCAGGACGTTGCCGCGCTCATGGCGGTAGATCTCGGCGGCCGGCAGGTCCCGGGCCGTACCGGCGGTGGCTTCTGACATGGAGTTCCTCAGGCGGGTGGCATCGGGGAGCCGGCGCGTGTCGCGCGGAGAGGGGCGCCGGCGCGGGCGCGGGCGCAGCTTAGCGCGCCCGGCGCTGGCGATCTTTCGATGGAGCGCCAATTCATATAAAATAACGGACAGAATGAGCGCCGCCGCATGAGCTGGGAGACGATCACCGCGCCAGCCGGCCTGGCCCCGCCCCGGCCGATGACGGTGCGCGTCCAGTCCATCCCGCCCCGCCACCACTTCGCCGAGCACGTCCATCCCTGGCACCAGCTGGCCTATGCCATCTCCGGCGTGCTGACCGTGGCCGTGGAGGGCCGCTCCTTCGTCATCTCGCCCGAGCAGGCGGTGTGGCTGCCCACCGGCCTCGCGCACCGCGTGGGCTCGCTGCTCGGCGCCGAGTTCCGCAGCCTGTGGATCGCCGAGGAGGCGGGGGCCGGCCTGCCGGGCAGCCCCACCGTCTTCACCGTCCCGCCCCTGCTGCGGGCCCTGATCGTCGAGGCGGCGGCGATCGAGGGGGAGGCGGGCGCGGAGGACTATGCGGGGCGCGTGACCGCGCTGATCCTGGACCAGCTGCGGCGCGCGAGGCCGCTCCGGGCGGCGCTGCCCTGGCCCCGCGGCGGGCCGCTGGCCCGGCTGTGCGAGGCCCTCCACGCCGATCCCGCCGATCCGCGCGGCTCGGAGGCGTGGGGCCGGGAGCTCGGCATGTCCGGCCGGACCCTGGCGCGGCGCTTCGAGGCGGAGCTGGGCATGAGCCTGCGCTCCTGGCGGCGGCGCCTGCGGATGTTCAAGGCCGTGGAGCTGCTGGGCGGCGGCCGGGGCGTCACGCAAACGGCGCTGGAGCTCGGCTACGGCTCGGCCTCGGCCTTCATCTATGCCTTCCGCGCCGACATGGGCTGCGGCCCGCAGACCTACATGCGCGGCGGCGGCGCCGGGCCGGCCGGGGATGCCCGCAGGACCAGAAGCCCGGAGCACCCGGAGTGAGCCAGGACGAAGGGGAAATGCCCGGGACCGCCGCTCAGGACAGCGGATAGCGCGGCAGGATGGGGCTCTTGATCCACGCGCTGAACGCGTCCGCGCATTCCAGGCGCTTGCGGTTGTTCTCCAGGATCCGCAGCAGCGCGGGCGACGGCTCCACCTCGGTGCTGTGGAAATCGTCGATGCGGCCGAGCGGGCCGCCCGCGGTGAGGCGGACGACGCTTTCCCGGACATGGGACGCCATCTCCTGCCGCGTCCGCGCCTGGCGGACCTCCCCGGGGCGGGCCAGCAGCTCGGGGCGGGCCACCTTCATCCAGTCATGGCCCGACAGCTCGCAGACGATGGCGTAGAGCCGCTCGACCGCGTGCGCGAGCGTCGCGTCCTCCTGCCCGGTCTCGGCGGGGAAGTCGTCGAACCGGAGGTCCAGGTCCAGCAGCGGCCGGAGCGCCGCGCTCCGGGCCCAGAACATGGAGCCGGAGGGGAAGTCGAGGGGATGGTCCGGAGACAGCGCGTAGCCCAGCCGCCGGGCCAGCGCCTGGGCCCCGGGGAGGTTGTTGTCCCAGGTGAGCCACCGCCGGATGTACTCGTAGTGCTGCGGGAAGATCATGCCGATGCCGGGGAAGTCCTGGAAGATCCCCAGCATGTCCTGGACCTGCTCGCGCGACCCGCTCAGCGTCTCGTACAGGTAGGTCCGCCAGCTCTCCAGCCGCCGGTTGTGCGTGGACTTCTTGGAGTGCAGGTGCAGGACGAACTCGTACCGCTCATGGACGTCGCGGAAGCCCACGATCTTCGGCGCGATGTCGCGGCCGCGATTGGGCATGAGGCGGATCTCGGCGCGCCCGGGCCGGTAATGGGCGAAGATCTGGCCGATCCGCTCCTGCTTCAGCGGCGTGTCCGTCGAGATGAAGGCGTCCGTGCCGGGGGGGAGGTTGTTGACGTAGGAGAGGACCTCGTAGGCCAGCTCGTCATGGAAGAGATGGATGACGGCGCAGGCGGAGAACCGCCTTCCATAGGAGGAGGGCAGGAAGGGAAGGGGCAGGGCCAGGGACGGGTCGGGGCGGCGCTCCGGGGCCGCTGCCTGTGGCTGATGGGTACCGCTCACGCTCTCCGCTCCTGCCGCCGCGCCATTGTCGTTCACCTGCAAGGGCGAGGCCGTCCTCCCCGCCCGGATGTCGCCGTCCCGGGCATGCCGGCCCGGTGCTCCCGCCTGACCGGGAGCCGCCCTAGGGCTTGCGCGCCTCGCCGATGAGATGCGTGATCTCGAGGAGCGTCGCCGCGAAGGAGGCGGCGGAGCAGTCCTTCGCCACCCGGATGAGGGCCTTGTCGCGCAGCCCGGACCAGAGTTCCGCGCTGGTATAGGCGGCGTGGCAGTGGCGGGCGAAGGCGCCGGCCTCGGAGCTCGCCAGCAGCTCCTCCCCCGAGGTCCAGCCGAGCTGCGAGGCGATCAGCTCCGTGGTCACCATCGGCACGCCGAAGGCGGCCGCCTGATGCGCCTTGTGGGGGATGCCCGCCGCGAAGCGGGTGGGGGCCACGACCAGCCTCGCCTTCTCGAAGACCGGCTTCAGCGCGCCCACGGGGCCGATGAGCTGCAGGCTGTCGCCATCCATGGCCTGGATGGAGGGGGCGCGCACCAGCCCCGCCACCTTCAGCCGGACATCCTCGTCGCCGAGCAGGGCGCGAAGCTCGGGCAGCACCTCCCGCGCGAACCAGCGGACGGAATCCGCGTTGGGCGAATCGTCGGCGTGGATGGCGCCGAGGAAGAGGATGTCCGTCCGCGTGTCGAAGGGCGAGGAGGTCGGGTCGGTCTCGACCATGTGGCCGAGCACCCTGACGTTCCGGATGCCGTTCTCCGTCATGACGCCGCGCTCGGCCTCGGACACGGAAAGCACGAGGTCGCAGTCCCGGGCGAGGGCCAGCTCCTCCTGCACCAGCTTGCGCTGCGCGGCCGGCGAGAGGGGCGCGCCCTCCAGCGCCTTCTTCAGGATCTCGCGCTTGGCGAACAGCGCCTCCGCGTCGTAGATCAGCTTCGCGGCGCCGAGCAGGCCGGGCTCCCGGTCGAGCAGCTTGCGCAGCCGCTCCATGTTGTGCGGCCGGGTGACGAAGACGCCGTCGAAGGAATCGCGGCGCCGCGCCAGGAAGTCGCGCAGCTCCACGCCCTCCGCATGCGGCAGCACGATCTCGATCTCGAGCGGCAGCGCCTTCCACACCTCCGGCCAGGATTCCGGCTGGCCCGCGGTCGGGTAGAGGGTGACCTGCACGCCCTGCGCGTGCAGCTCCCGCAGGATCTCGGCGGCGCGGGGAAAGCCCGAGCCGAGCCAGGACTTCGGGACCTGGTCCTCGATGAAGAGCAGGCGCGGCCGGGCCGAGCGGTGCTGGCGCGCGCGCAGGATGTTGTCCGTGTGCGGCGGCTGCTGCCGCGCCAGCCACTCCGCGTGGCGGTCGCGGAAGGTCTGCAGGTTGCGCTCCTGCAATTGCAGCGCGTCGCCTACCTTTCCGGAGCTCGCGAACTCGAAATGGTGGATGACGACCTTCGGGTTGTAGACGACCCGGAGGTTCTCCTTCCACACCCGGACGCAGTAGTCCGTCTCCTCGTAATAGGCGGGCACATAGGCCTCGTCGAGGCGCCCCATGCGCTCGAACAGGGCGCGGGGCGTCAGCAGGAAGGCGCCGGAGCAGTAGTCCACGTCGCGCTGGAACATGAACTCCGCATCGTCGGGCCTGCGGCCGCGCCCATAGCCGAGGCAGCTGCCATCCGCCCAGATGATCGAGCCCGCTTCCTGCAGCAGCCCGTCCGGCAGGATGATGCGGCCGCCGACCGCGCCCACCGTGCTGTCCTCGTCCAGCGTGCGGACGGCGGCCTCGAGGGCGCCGGGGGTCAGCTGCGCGTCGTTGTTGAGCAGCAGGATGTGCCGCCCGGTGGCGCGCGCGGCGGCCGCGTTCACCCCGCGCAGGAAGTGCAGGTTGCTGTCGTTCTTGATGATCTCGGCGCCCTCGATCCGGTCGAGCAGCGCGTGCGTCTTGTCGCGGGAATCGTTGTCGAGGATGATCGTCTCGATCGAGACCGGGCTGTGCTCCAGGCATTCCCGGATCGAGGCCAGGCAGGAATAGGTCATCTCCGCCTGGTTGTAGAGCACCAGGATGATCGAGACGTCCGGCTCCCGGGCGCGCGGCAGCCTCAGTGTGGTGCCGGAGTTCAGGAAGGCGTCCAGCCGGCTCATCATCATGCTGCGCGTGGCGTCGCGCAGGGCGGCGTTGTGGAGCGGCGGCGCCTCCGCCGGGGCTGGCTGCGCGATGGCGGGATGCGCGATCTCGGCCGGCGCCGCCGCGAGGCGCGGCCTCCTGTCGGCGAGGTAGCGCTTCACCAGCCGCCCCGTGACGCGCAACGGGCGGGTCACGCGCCAGGAGGTGGAGCGGTGCAGGTCCTCCACCATGCGCGTCAGCTCGGCGCGCTGGCGCCGCGTCTCGGCCAGGATCGCATCGCGCTCGGCGATGGCCTGCGTCAGCCGCTCCGCTTCCGCCTTGCCCTCGGCGACCGCCCGCTCGAGCGCGCCCTGCTGGCGGCGCTCCTCCTCGATGCGGCCGCGGGCTTCCGCCGCCTGCCGCTGCTGCTCCTCCTGCGCGCTGGCGAGCTGCTCCTGCGCGCTGGCGAGCTGCTCCTGCGCGCCGGCGAGCAGCGCCTGGGTGCCTTCCAGATGGCCCTTTACCGCGGCGAGCTCGGCCTCGAGGTGGTGGTGGTAGCCTTCGAGCCGCGCATTCTCCTGGCGCAGCGCCATGATCTGCGTGGCGAGCTCGAAGGGCCGGCCCCGCGCGGCGAACAGGGCGCGCGTGTTCCAGGCGGCCTTCTCGTCCTTGGCGCTCTCGAAGAAGGCCATGACCTCGGGCGGCAGGTTCTTGCCGACGCCGAGCACGCCGAGCCCGTTGCTGTGCGTGAACTCGAAGGACGGATGCTCGGCGGACAGCTCCTGCCAGAGCTTCCAGACGCCGAAGCCCCGCTCGCGCACCTGCGTGTCGTGGAACAGCACCACCGCCCGGTCCGACAGCATGTCGAGCCATGTCAGGTAGTCGTGCTTGACGGCCTCGTAGCTGTGCATGCCGTCGATGTGCAGCACATCGACCGATTGCGGCATGAAGTGCGAGACCGCTTCATCGAAGGTGAGGCGGAGCAGGGTGGCGAAGCCGCCGTAATGGCCTTCGATGAACGCCTTCAGGTCGGTGAAGATCTCCTCGCCGTAATGGCCGGCATGCTCGTCGCCCTGCCAGGTGTCGACGGCGAAGGCGCGCGTCGGCGCGCGCGTGGCCTCGATGGACTGGCAGAAGGCGGAGAAGGAGTTGCCGCTATGCGTGCCGAGTTCCACCAGCAGGCGCGGCCGCGCGGCCTTGACCAGCCAGAAGGCGAAGGGGAGATGGCCGGCCCACGGCCCCGGCATCACCAGCCGGCGGGGCTCCCAGTCGATCTCCTCGCCAAAGGGCGCCTCGCCGAGCTGCAACGAGTGTTTCGGGGGCGCCATCCAATACACTCCTTGCTTCCCTGTCCGGTCCCTGTGCGGGGTGCCGGGCGGGGCGGGCACAGCCAGCCTTGCGTCGCGGGCACGCGCGACGGCGAGGATCTCTCCCCTCCATCCCGCAGCGTCCCTCGGGTAGAGGGGAATAGCCAAGAGCGGCCGGAAAGGCAATTCCCCCAGCCCCTTGCCGCCCGCTCGCGCGCGGCCGCGGCGCGGATGATCACGCGCGATCCCCGGGGATCACGCGCGCGGGAACCACGCATGAGGGAGGCCGGGCGCGGATGGGTGCGCCTTTCGGCGCCTGGCCTCAGCCGAGGCCGAGCGCCCGCAGCATGGGGCGGTCGATCTGCCGGCTGCCGCGCTCCTCGCGCACCACGCCGAACCCGCCGCTGTAGTCCCACAGCGTCCAGGCCTGTGCGTGGCGCGCGAGCGCGGATCGCATGTCCGCCAGGTAGCGCCGCCGGTCCGCAGGATCGGCGCCGCCATCGCGAAAGGCGCCGAACTCGGTGCAGATCACCGGCAGGCCGCGCTGGCGCGACCAGGCGCCCGCCTGCGCCAGCAGGGCCTCCAGCCGCGCCGCGTCCCAGCCATGGCCGCCGCGCCCCTCCTCGGCGATGACCGGCCGCTCCTCCGGCGGCATGGCGGCCTCGACCGCGCGGATGTGCCGCAGGCTCAGCGGATAGGGCACGCCCGAGACGCGCGCGAAGGGTGGCGCCCAGTCCGCGCCCTGGTGGGTGAACAGCATCGGCGCGTAGCAGTGGAAGCTGTAGATGAGGTTGGCGTCGGGCAGGGGCGCGAGGCGGCGCAGATCGGCCACCGTCGAGAAGTTCGCGCCGGCGGCGAGGATCGTGTGTTCCGGCGCCTCGCCGCGGACCGCGCGCGCCAGCTCCGCCTGCAGCCCGTGCCAGGAAGGGCCGAGCGCCTCGCCGGGCTCGTTGAGAAGTTCAAAGACCAGGCCTTCAGGATCAAGGCCGGACAGCGCACGCGCGATGACCGCCCAGGTGCCGGCGAATCTGCGCCGCTCGCCCGGATCGCTCGCGAGGCGCTGCCGGAACGCGTCCGATGGGTGCATGTCGAGGATCGCCGCGAGGCCGTGCCTCCGGGCGGCGGCGATGTCGTCCGCGAGGCGCTCCGCCATGCGCCGCGCGACATCCGGCCCCTGCCGCATCCCCGCCACGGCGGCAGCCGGATCGACCGGCAGCCGGACGTGGCGGAAGCCGAGCGCCGCGACCTCGGCCAGCGTCCCGTGCCCTTCCCCCGCAGCCGGGGCGCCGAGCGGATCCTGCCACAGGCTGAGGTTCACCCCGGGCCCGAGCTGCCGTGCCCGGCGCCAGGCGGTGCCGCCCGGCGGCTCCGCGGCATGGGCGGAGCGGGGCGGCGGCGTTGCGCCGCCGGCCGCGCAGACAACCGTGCCGAGCATGCCGCGGCGCCGGACAAGGCGTGCCATCGCCGATCCTCTCAACCCCAGGGAGTGCGTTACTGCGCAGAAACAGCTGAGTCCAAACCGTTACGAGAACGAAAACGAGTCCATAACGCAAGTAATTTCCATTACGCTCACGCAAACGAGATTCAGCTTGCCAGTTCCGAACATATCCTTGTAAGCGGGCATTGCCCCGGAACCACAATCCGGAGTTGTAATGAACTGCCAATGAGGTATTAAGTGGCTACGATTTCCAACACCACGCCGAAAGTTACGTTTTTCGAGGACTTCAGCAACCAGATTGACATCAGTCCCAACGGAAGAGACAGCTCAGGCGCCGGAGTCTGGAAATCGCAGTGGTTCTGGGATTCCCGTTACTCGGACGACAAAACGGACGCGGTCTATTTTTCTGACGCGTCCACCGGCTACAACCCGTTCTCCCAGTCGAACGGCGTCCTCAAGATCACCGCGAAGCCGGTCGACCAGACCGGCGTCCCGAACGAGCCCGACTGGGTGACGCATGCTTCCGGCATGCTGCACACGGACGAGATGTTCTCGCAGCAATACGGCTACTTCGAGTTCCGCGCGAAGAACGCCCCGGGCGACGGCTTCCTCAGCGCGCTGTGGCTGATCCCGACCGATCACTCCTGGCCGCCGGAGATCGATGTCTCCGAGGTCAGCGGCGGCGAGCCGCGCACGGTGATCAACACCCTCCACACCCAGACGGGCAATGCGCGCTCCGACTGGACCGACGCCGCGACCTCCACCACCGAGAACTTCCACACCTATGGCGTGAACTGGGGGCCGAACGAGATCGTCTACTATCTCGACGGCGTGGAGACCTTCCGCACGGCGACGCCGTCGGACGCGAAGAAGCCCATGTACGTCACCCTGTCGCTGCATGTCGGCGGCGACGGCGCCTGGCACGGCAACGCCGCCGACTCGGCCACGTCGTCCATGGAGATCGACTACGTGAAGGCCTGGGAGTGGTCCGGGAGCGGCCTGCCGGCCGGCGCGGTCGGCGGCGCCCCCGCCGAGGCCGCCCCCTCCGCGCCCGCGCCCTCCGCGCCCGCCCCCTCTGCGCCTGTCGTGACGCCTCCCCCCGCGACCTCGCAGCCCCCCCTGGCCGCGCCGCCCGCCGAGGAGCCCGCGCCCGCGCCCAGCACGCCGGGCCGCGTGATCGACGGCAACAGCCGCGGCAACCGCCTGACGGGCGGCGAGGGCGACGACAAGATCTATGCCGGCGCCGGCAACGACACCATCACCGGCGGCCGCGGCGACGACCAGATCTGGAACGGCCATGGCCGCGACACCAACGTGTTCCGCAAGGGCGATGGCGACGACATCATCTGGGACTTCGCGCCCCGCACGGACAAGCTCAAGCTCATCGGCCTGAAGAGCGGCGAGGTGAGCTGGGCGACCGAGAGGCACGATGGCGTCTCCGGCACCATGCTGCAGGCCGGCGCCGACGAGATCTGGATGCCGAACGCGGCGATCTCCAGCTCCGACCTGATCTTCGGCTGAGCGGGCGGGAGGCCCTCCCCCGGGGCCTCCGGCGGGCATCCCCCCTCCCGGCCGGGCGGTTCCGCCCGGCCGGGGCCCGCCTTCCCCGCCGCGCTCCTGGCGCCATGCGCTCCGCCCTCACCGCTCTGACCTCACCGCTCTGGCCGGTTGGCCACCAGCGTCCCCGCGAAGAGCAGCGCCGCGCCGAGCGCGTAGGTCGTGTAGGCTTCCTCCTGGAACAGGCCGTTCACCATCGTCATGGCCGCGCCGATAAAGATGGCGTCCGTGTCCCGCGGCCGGGCATGGCGCCAGCCATTCCGCGGCCGGGCCGCGGCGAGCAATGCGCCGAAGGCCACGAAGTGGGCGAGAAGGCCGAGGCCCAGCTGGTAGAGCAGCACGCCGATGGCGCTTTCCAACCCGAACTCCGCGCCCGAGTTCTGCAGCTCGGCCATGTCGATGCCCGCCCGCGCCGCGTCCGACAGGTTGCCGCCCACGCCGATGCCGTGCCCCAGTGGGTTGCGCAGGAACCCCTCGAAGCCGCCGATCAGCCCGATGACGTGGAAGTCGCCGCTGCCGAGGCCCACCAGGATCACGGCGGTCGCGTAGGCGACGACGAAGGCGGCCATGCCGGCCAGCATCAGGCGCGGCCATCCGGTCCACTGCCACAGCGCCCAGAAGCCCAGCGTGGAGACGAAGGCGAGCATCGCCCCCTTCACCCCGATTGCCGCCAGGAGCAAGGCGACCGGCACGATGCTCCAGCGCCAGCGCAGCCCGAGCGCGGCGATCCCCCCCATGGCGATCACATAGGCATAGCTCACGGGGTGGATGTTCGGCCCGCCGAAGCGGAAGGACATCAGGCTCGTCTCGCTGCCCGTCACGTTGAACAGCACGCTGGTGCGGGTGGCGATCAGGTCGCGCGCGGTGTGGAAGGGCCAGTCCTGCTCGGCGGGACCGTATTTGAGGTTCATGAAGGGCAGGTTCCCCGCCGCCTCGTAGAACCAGGCGGGATCGGCCACCTCCAGCGCGCTGTAGCAGAGGCCGGCGAGCAGCGAGACGAGGTAGCCGATGGCCACCGCCCGGAAGCCCCAGAGCCGCCCCAGGTCGAGGCCGACCAGCAGCATCAGCAGCATGCCGGTGGCCGCGCGCAGGTACACGGCGGCCGAGGCGGGGGAGGAGAGGGTGGCGCCATAGGCCGCATAGGCCGTGGACACCCCGATCGCCGCGCAGGCCAGGAGGGCGATCCGGCGCGCGGCCGGCGCGGCGGCCGGCCGGGCGAACAGGATGCGGAGCGTGGCCAGGCCCCCCAGCAGCCCCGCCGCCAGGAAGCCGGTGCCCAGCAGCACCTGGTAGGCGCCGGGGCTCATGCCGTCGGAGAAGAAGGCGACCGCCGCGTTCTGGTAGAGGGCCATCTGCCAGAAGACGACCAGCCCGGCCAGCGGCAGCAGGGCATAGAGCAGCGCCAGCCCGCCCAGCGCCAGGACCGCCGCCGCCGGCCCCGTTTCCCGCACCAGCAGCACATGCAGCACCAGCAGCCCGAGCCCCACCGCCTGCCAGGCCAGGGCATGCGCCAGGGCCGGCCCCAGCGGCAGGACCTCCGGCCCCGCCCGCCGCGCCGGGAAGCCGGCATGGAAGCCCGGCCGGGCCTGCCCTCCGGCTGACATCGGCGCCGGCATCGGGGCCGGCACCGCCGGGGCGGGGCGCGGGATCACCGGGCGCCCAGGTAGTAGCGCCGCAGCCGGCGCGAGAAGAAGCTCGCATCGCCATGCTGGTAGTGGTCGTTGTAGCGGGTATCGACCATGCTCATCGCCACGCCCGCGAGCGAGGCGCCGGCGGCCGACAGGCAGCGCAGCGCGGCATTGGCCTCGCCGGGCCGGGTGTGCTCCCAGCGCAGCAGCAGCAGGGTGCGGGATGCGAGCCGCGCCAGGGCCGGGACATCGCCGCCGATGGGCACGGGCGGCGCGTCGATGATCACCAGATCCCCCTCCGCCTCCATCTGCCGCAGCAGCCGCTCCATGGCGTCCGAGGTCAGCAGCTGGGTCGGGTTCGCCGGGCGGCGCCCCGCGGGCAGCCAGCGATAGCCGCCCTCCCGCGCCGCGCGCATCGCCTCGTGCAGGCTGGCCTCGCCGCGCAGCACGTCCGACAGGCCGGGCTCCGTCGCCGCGCCGCGCCGCGCGCGCCGGCCGCGTAGGTCGGCATCGACCAGGATCACCCGCAGCCCTCGCTCCGCCGCCTCCGCCGCCAGGGCGCGCGCGACGGTGCTCTTGCCCTCGCCCGGCAGGGCGGAGGTGACGAGCAGGCTGCGCGGCGGCCCCTCGCCGGACGGGCCGCGCAGCAGATGGGCGCAGAGCCCGGCGATGGATTCGCGGAACATGGCCCGCCCCGCGCGGTCGAAGCGGCCGCGCCAGAGCGGGATGACGCCGAGCGGCAGGGCGGGCACCGCGCCGCCGAGGTCGTCCACGCTGCGCACCCCCCGCGCCATGGCCTCCCGCGCCACGGCGGACATCGCGCCGGCGCCGAGGGAGACGAAGCCGAGCAGCGGCAGGAGCAGCCGCAGATTGGGCGCGTGCGGCCGCCGCGGCACCGCCGCCTCCGAGACGATGCGCGCGCCCGTCTCCTGCAGCCGGATCTCCGCGCCGATCTCCCGCGCGCGGACGAGGAAGTTGTCGAGCAGGGCGCGGTCGGCCGTGACGTCGCGCTGGAGTTCCTGGAGCCGCACCTCCGCCTCGTCCGCCCGCGTCACGTCGCCGCGCAGCCCCTTCAGGCGCTCGGTGAGGCTGTGCTGCTGCTCCTGCGCCACATTCGCCTCGTTGCGCGCGCTCTGCAGGATCCGCTCCGCCTCGCGCGCGATGTTGCGGCGGATGTCGGCCAGCTCGGCCTGGATCGCCTGCACCGAGGGGTGGGAGCGCCCATACTGGTAGGCGACATCCGCCAGGCGCGCCGTCGATTGCGCCTCCTGCGCCCGAAGCTGCTGGATGGTGCGGGAATCCAGCACGCTCGCCAGCCCGTCCATGTTGCGGGCCGCCATGGCCGCCTCCGCATCGCGCAGCCGCGCCGCCAGCTCGGAGCGGCGGAGGCGGAGCGCGGTGAGCTGGCTGGCCACCTCGGACACCTCCTGCTGCACCAGGTTCGCGTTGAGGTCGGTGCGGGACAGGCCGCTCACCAGCCCGTTGGCGGCGCGGAACTCCACCACCGCGCGCGCCGAGGCATTGGCGCGGCCGCGCAGCGAGGCCAGCTCCGCCTCCACCCAGGCGCCGAGCGCGCGCAGCTCGGCCCGGCGCTGCTCGGCGCGGCGGGCGAGATAGGCCTCCGCCACGCCGTTGGCGATGGCGGCGGCCAGCCCGGGCTCGCGCGCCGTGGCCGTGATCTCGATGGCCCGGCTGCGGCCGATGGGCCCGATGGCCAGGCCGCGCGCCAGGGTCTCCGCCGTCGCGTCGAGGCTTTCCGTCCCCTCCGCGCCGGCCGGGCGGAGGCCGAGAAGGGTGACCATGCGGTGCAGCGGCGCCTCGGACCAGGGGCCGAGCAGGCCGGCGAGCCGCTCGGCGGCGGCCAGCAGGCGGGAAGGGCGCAGGGCCGGGTTGTAGTCGGGGTCCGCCTCCAGGCCGAGCCGCGCCACCACGCTCTGGAGCAGCTCGCGCGAGCGCAGGATCTCGAGCTCGTTGGCCAAGAACTCGGCGTTCTGCGCCGGGTTCGCGGCGGCGTCCTGGCGCCGGAAGGGGTTGGCCGACTGCGTCTCCAGCAGCAGGGTGGCCGATGTGCGGTAGCTCGGCGGCACCGACAGCAGCGCCGCGAAGCCCGCCATGAAGACGAGCAGCGTGACGCCGAGGATCAGCCATTTGCGCCGCCATGCCGCCGTCCAGGCGCGGGCCGCCACATCGCGTTCCCGCTCGGCCGCCGCGGAGGCGGCGAGCGGCTGTCCCACATCCGTGTTGAGGCGCAGGACGTAACGTGACCTGTTGCTCATCCTCTCCATCCTGTCGCTGGCTTGTGCAGGGGGCGAAGGGCGCCGCGCCAGGACGCGCCCAGGGCGGGCAGCCGGCGCAGCAGGCGGCGGAGCAGGATGCCGGGACTGACGGACACCCGCTTGCCATCGAGCAGGAAGCGGCCGTCGGCCATCGGCGCGATGGTGTGCAGCCCGTGCGGGAACGGCCCCTCCGGATCGGGCGACAGCACCGCCACCACCTTCTCCCGGTAGGCCCGCGGCGTGCATTCGAGGATCTCGTTGATCACCAGCGCCGCGCCATAGGAGGCCGCGCAATCCTGCGCCGGGCGCAGCAGCCGCCCGCCGGCGCCGAGCAGCGGCCCGGCGGGGCGCGACGAGCGCACGTCGATCTTGACCGGATTGCCCGGATGCCGCCGCCACGGCCCCTTGATGTCCTCGGCGAACATCAGGCAGAGATTGTCGTGCAGGCCGAGGGCGGTGTCGGTGTAGGCCACCCAGTAGAGGCCGCCATGGCGGAACAGGGTGGGGTCCGCCATCCCCACATCCTCGGCGACCGTGGCCACCGGGCGGGGCGGGCCATCCGGCGCCAGCTCGAAGATCTCCTGCCGGCGGCTCGCCGCCATCTCGGGCATGCAGAGGACGCGCCCGTCCTCAACCCAGGCGAAGGGGTAGGAAAGGTGGCCCCTGGCCTGCAGCGGCACCTCCTCCTGCCGGGCCTGTCCGGGCATGCCGCCGAGCCGCAGGGCGCGGAGGCGGCCGAGGCCGGTCGTGTGGTCGAAATACTCGCACAGGACCACCCCCGGCCGGCCCGGCCAGGGAAAGGGGTCGGCATGGTAGCCCCGCGAATCCGGCGGCATGACCCAGCATGCGCCGGTGACCACCTGGCTCCGCTGCAGCGCCGCGGGCGCGATCGCGGCGATGCCGATCGCCCAGTTCTCGCTGGTCAGCTTGTCGCGCGCGCGCCTCAGGGCGTGGGCGATGCGCCAGCGCCCCGGCCAGTCCGGCCCCTGGCGGCGCGCGGCAAGCCAGGGCCGGCCCGGCGCGGGCTGCCGGATGGCCGCGGCCACCAGCGTGGCGGCCGCCTCTGCGGCGGCCCTGGCCAGCGCGCCATGCGGCCGCCAGGCGCCGAGATGCGCCTCGCCCAGGCACCGCCAGGAAGCGGAGGGAGCGTCGCGCTCCACCAGGAAGACGGAAAGCAGGCCCGGCGCCCGGCAGCATTGCCGCCGGCCGAAGCGGGGAGAGGCGAGCGGCGTGCCCGCCTCGTCGACGATCCGCCAGACGCGGCCCGTGGAAGGCGTGCCGGCGGGAAGCGTGCCCGTGGAAGGCGCGCCGGCGGGAAGGGCGGCCGCGTCCGCGAGCCGGAGCAGGATGGCCCCCGGCTTCCCCGCCCCGGCGGGGCCGGGCCGCTCCAGGATCTCGGCCTCCGGCGGAAGCGCCGCGCGGAGCCGCTCCGCGAAGCCGGGCACGCCCGCTGCGCCGGACAGATGGATCCCGCGGCCCTGGATCTCGTGACCTTGCGGCGACATCGCGGTTCCCCTTTCAGACATGCAGCCTGCGGAGCGTGCGGGAGATCCGGCTCCGCGCCGCCTGGCCGAGCCGGATGGGAAGGGGGAGGCTGGCGCTCCAGGAACGCTCCCAGAAATGGATGCCCAGCGTGTCCTCCGTGATGCAGCCGGGCGTGAACTCAGCGCCGTAGGGGTAGGGAAAGAACACCCGCCAGGGCAGCACGCGGATGTCGCCGACGAGGGCGGCCTGGCGGGTGTCGGCTTCCTCGGCCCGCAGCCCGTGCCGCCGCATCAGGCGGGTGATGAGCTTCGGGCCGTAGCGGGTGGGCCGGTCGAGGCCGAAGGGAAGCTCGCGCAGCCGCAGCACCTCCTGCAGCGCCTCGGTGATGAACCAGTGGCCCGGCACCGCGCCGAAGCAGCCGTTCGAGATCAGGTCGCTGGGCTTGTCGGCGTCCTGGAAGCTCAGGAAGCACGCATTGCCGAGCAGCGGGTCGAGCGGCCGGATGAGCCTGAAGTCCGTGTCGAGGTAGATCCCGCCCTGCGCCTGCACCGCCATCAGCCGCGCGATGTCCGACACCGTCGCCCAGCGCCGCTTCCGGTAGGCCTCGCGCAGCGGGGCGTGCGAGAAGTCGATGTTGTCCTCGTTCCAGCAGACGAGCTCCCAGCCGGGATGCAGGCGCTGCCAGCCCTCGATGAAGCCGCGGTAGCGGAGCGGCATGGGGCCGCCCACCCAGACGTGGTGGATGCGCTTCGGGATCATGCTTTGAGCGCCCCTGGAAGGGATGTGGCGGAACGGAAGGGAGCGGCGGCGCGCGCGCGCAGCCGGGCCAGCAGCGGGCCGCAGGAATCGAGCATCGCGGCCGCGAGGCCGAGCGGCGTGCGCACGTGGACCATGGCGCCGAGGCGGCGATGCGCGCTGGCGAAGCGGTTCTTGTAGGCCTCGTCGCCGCACAGGAAATCGACCTCGGCGTAGCCGTGCTCGATGGCCCAGCAGACCTCGTCGACCAGGCAGAGGATGCCGGGCGAGCCGCGGTGGAAGGCGCGGTCATAGGCGCAGGCGAAGTCGAGGAGCCGGCGGCCCTCCTCGATGGAGAGCGTCACCGCCACGAGCCTGTCGCCGGCCTCCAGCGCGAAGAGCCGGAGGCACCCGCGCGCCTCCAGCGCCGCGGCGAGGGAGCGCAGCATGGCGCCGTCATCGCCGAACAGCGGCGAGGCCGCGCCGGCATCGCGCATCCCCTCGCGCTTCATCCGCCACAGCGCCTCCAGCACCGGCGCCCGCTCCGCGCCCCGCACCTCGCGGAACCGGACGGGGCCTTCGCGTTCCAGCACGCGCCGCCGGCGCCGGCAGTTCTTCTGCTCCCCCGTGCCGAGCGAGCGCTGGAAGGCCGCGCCGTCCCGCCAGGCGCCGAGGGCGAGGCTCGAGCTGGCGACCGAGCGGCGGCTGGGCCGCAGCCCGAGCCGGGCGCCGCCCTCGCGCGCCAGCACGCCATCGGGGTGGAGATGGCTGAGATAGGCGATGTCGAAGCCGCCACCCCGCCGCGCCGCCTGCCACAGCGGCGCGACGAGGTGCTGCCGCCCCGGCGCCAGCAGGGCGTCGCAGTAATCGGTGCAGTCCTTGGCCGCCCATTCCAGCACGCGGATGCCGTGGTGGCGCCGGATGACGAGGGGGAGCACGCCGAGCAGCGCGCCGCCATTCCAGGCGAGGGCGAGGTGCAGGCGGAAGCCCGCGCCGGCCGCGCCGCCATGCCACCAGGCGGAGATCCAGCCATGCGACTGGAACACGGAGGCGCCGGCCGCCGCCTCGAGCGCGCGCCAGGCCGGCGCCAGCGCGGCGAGGCGGCCGGGGTCGCGCAGGATCTCGATCCGGACGCCGTCAGGGACAGTGCGGGCGCCGCTGGGCTCGGGCGGGCGCATCACCGGATGCCTCCCCCGGCGAGGAAGGCCAGCCGCGCGGAGCGGACCCCGCCGCTGACATACCGGGGCAGGAGCGCCACCTCGAGCAGCGCCAGATAGGCCAGGCAGCCGGCCAGGGCGGTGAGCCACAGGCTGCCGCCCGACAGCGCCTGCCCCGCCAGCATGGCGCCCGCCATGCCGAGCCCCGCCGCCGCGAGGCGCAGCGCGTTGCCGAGCAGCGGCATGAAGCTCTGCCCCACCACCTCCTCCAGGACATGGAGGTGGACGGGCACCAGCAGCGCGGACACCGCGGCCCAGGCGAAGCCCACCGCGACGATGCCGAAGGGCGAGGCCGCGGCATAGGCGAGGGCGGCGAGGACGAGCTGGCCTCCCGCCAGCCAGGCATAGGCGCCCGGCCGGTCGAGGGAGGAGAGCGCCTGCCCGGTGAAGGACCACAGCGGCACGGTGAAGCAGCCGAGGCTCATCGCCTGCAGCACGGGCACCGCCGCCGCCCATTGCGGCCCGAAGGCCAGCGGCACCAGGGCCGGCGCGAGGAAGCCGAGGCCCACCGCCATCGGCAGCCAGATGGCCAGCGAGGCGGTGACGAGGCGGACATACTCGTCGCGGAAGGCGGCGCGGTCCTGCGCGAAGCGCGCCAGCACCGGCATCATCAGCAGGGCGAGGGGCGACATGGCGACGAAGCCCAGCGCCTGCAGCATCTTGAGGGCGAGGTTGTAGTGGCCCACCGCCTCCACATCGAGCATCACGCCGATGACCAGGTTGTCCACCTTGTCGGCCATGGCGGTGAGGATGCCCGCCACCATGAAGGGGCTGCTGAACCCGGCCAGGTCCCGCAGCGAGACGCGCGAGAAGCGCAGCCGCGGCGTCCAGCGGATCGTCGCCCACATCACGGCGAGGATGACGAGGGCCTGGATGATCTGGCACGCCACCAGCGCCCACACGCCCCAGCCCGCCATGGCCAGGGCGATGCCGGACAGGCCGCCGATGACATAGCCGCCGATGGCGCGCATGGCGAAGATGGCCATGCGCATCTCGCGCCGGCAAAGGGCGGAATGGACGCTGACCAGCGCGCGCAGGACGCACAGCGCCGCCATGGCCTGGAGCACGGGCGAGAGGGCCGCGTTGCCGTAGATCCGCGCGAAGGCCGGGCCGCTCAGCACGAGCAGCACGGCCAGCGCCGTGCCCAGCGCCATGTTGGTCCAGAAGGCGGTGCTGCGGTCGTCCTCGTCCGGCGCCTCGCGCTGGATGAGCGCGTCGGCGAAGCCCTGGAAGAGCACCGTGTTCGCCATGGCGGTGATGGCGAGGGCGATGGCGAAGACGCCATACTCGCCCGGCGTCAGGATGCGCGTCAGGATGACGTAGAGCAGGAAGGCGAGGCCCTGGCTGCCGCCCACGTCGAGCAGCGTCCAGAACAGCGCCCGCATCGTCCGGCCCCGCGCGCCGCCGCCGCGCTCCCCGCTCATCGCCCGGCCTCGCGGCGCGCCGGAACCGGCAGCAGGCGGCCCGCGAGCGCGCCGCCGAGGCGCAGGGCGAAGCGCCCGTAATCGACGAGGTAGCGCCGCCACAGCCGCCGCGGCTCGCGGAACAGGCGGTAGAGCCAGCGCAGCTGCGCCCTGTCGATCCAGGCCGGGTAGTAGGCGAGGCCGCCGGCGAGCTGGTCGAGATAGCCGCCGCAGGTGAAGCCGGCGCCGCTCCACCCCGCCGCCGCGAGGCGCAGCAGGAGCTCCTCCTGCCGGCCGCTGCCCATGCCGCAGACCACGACGTCTGGCGCCGCGTCGCGCAGCTCGGCCGCCAGCGCGGCGATGTCGCGGTGGCCCTGCCAGGTCCCGGCGATGCGCAGCTCGGGGAAGCGCCGGCCGAGCTGCTCCGCGGCGCGGCGCGCGACGCCCGGGCGCCCGCCCACCAGCGCGACGCGGCATCCCCGGTCGGCGGCGAGGCGCAGCACCGGGAGCGCCAGGGAGGTGGTGTCGAAGCTGATCCGCGCCGCCCGCAGGCCGGAAAGGCGGCGCGTCGCCAGGGCCATGGCGATGCCGTCCGGCAGGACCATGTCGAAGCGGCGGAGGGCGGCGCCGAGCCGCGCGTCGCGCTCGACGGCGGCGACGGCGGCGGGGTTCACGAAGGTCACCAGGAAGGCCCGCTCTCTGCCCCCGCCCCCGAGCCGCGCCTCGATGATGCCGAGCGCCGTCTCCAGGCTGTCGCAGGCATCGACCGGGACGCCCAGGGTCCGCGTGCGGCGCAGGCCGGCGCCGGGGGGCGGCACGCCGGCGGAATCCCGGCTGTTCAGGGGAGGCGTTCGCACCGGCCTTCCCCTCAATCCGCCCGGAAGCTCGCGAAGCCGCCGAGCAGCGTGCGGAAGATCACCTGCGCGTCGAGGGCGAGCGACCAGTGATCGACGTACCAGAGGTCGAGCGCGACGCGCTGCCGGGCGCGCTCCAGCGTGTCCACCTCGCCGCGCGAGCCGTTCACCTGCGCCCAGCCGGTGATGCCCGGCCGCACCCGGTGGCGCAGGCGGTACTGGTTCACCACCTCCGCGAAGGGCCGGCCCTCCACCTCCATCGCCAGCGCATGCGGGCGCGGCCCGACCAGGGACATGTCGCCGCGCAGCACGTTCCAGAGCTGCGGCAGCTCGTCGAGGCTGGTGCGGCGCAGGAAGCGGCCGACATGGGTGACGCGCGGATCGCGCGCGCGGGTCCGGGCGGCGCCCGTGGCATCGCACGCCCTCGCGTGCATGGAACGGAACTTCAGCATCTGGATGGGCTTTCCGCCGAGCCCCGCGCGCCATTGGCGGAACAGCACGGGCCCTGGCGATTCCAGCCGGATGGCGAGGGCGATCAGCAGCAGGAGCGGCGCCATGAACAGCAGCGCCGCGAGCGACACGGTCACGTCGATCGCCCGCTTGACCATCCATTCCAGGCCATGGCCGGGATGGGGGAGGACCTCCACGACGCCGAGGCCGGACCAGCGGAGCACCTCCTCGAGGGCGGGGTCGAGGGAAAGCGGGTCGGCCAGGAAGCAGATCCGCACCGGCGCCTCGGCCAGGGCCGGGCCGAGCCTCAGGAGCTGGCCCGCCTCCAGCCCGCAGGTGGCCAGCACCACCACATCGACCTGCCCGCCGAGCACGAGATGGCGCAGCCGCTCGATATCGGCGTCATTGCCGCCTTCCAGCCGGGCGGCGACAAGCGCGCGCGGGCCGGAGCGGCGCGCCAGCGAGGCCTCGAAGTCGGCGAAGCGCGCCGGGTGCCCGATGAGCGCGAGCCGCATCGGCGCCGCCGCCTGGAAGGCGATGGCGTGCGCCGTCAGGGCATGGGCCGTGGCGCTCAGCGGCACGAAGCCGGCCAGCAGCCAGGCGAGCCGCGGCGCCTCGCCGGATTCGAGAAGAAGGCCCGCGGCGACGGCGATGGCCAGGGCGGCCACCGCCGCGGCGAGCCCCGCCCGCAGGGCCAGGCGGCGGACCGGGATGCCGCAGGTCTGCTCGAGATCGACGAGCGCGATCCGGTTGCACAGGGCGGAGACAAGCGTGCCGCCCAGCACCAGCAGGGCCAGGCTGCCGATCCGCGCGGCGCCGCTGCCCGCCCCATCCAGGGCGAGCGCCGACAGGAGCAGGAGCAGCGCCGCATCGACGGCGTTCGGGAACAGCCGCTGGAGGGAAGGGGCCATCCACCCGGAGGCGGCCTGGAAGACATCCACGGCATCCGCCCGGCCGGCGGCGGGTCCGGAAGCCTGGACCAGCTTGGAGAGATCTGCGCATGGCGGAGGCTCGACCGTCACGGATGAAGGTTTGGGCATGCCGTAGGAGGGCGGACGGGGAGCCATCTTCATGACGAAGCCTCACTCACTTTCGCAGCGCCGCACGCTCTAGCACCAATTTATGTTACAGCAAGATAACAAAAACCGGTTCGTAAATTAATTTGAGATTATTGGCAGGAGGACCGACGGATTCTGTCCAAGAAGAAATCGCAAGTATAACGCAAGAAAATCTTTTCAGAAAAAGTATCGGTACTGGAAAGGAACGAAGATTGGCACGGAATGGCTGCCAGAGGTCAAGAAGCTTACAAACGATCACAATGCAGGCTTGCCTGGAAACCGCCGCGAGCTACTCTGAACCGTGCCTGCCAGCCCAGCGGGCCATTGACGACAGCACAGTTATATTCCGAAATCGGAACGAAATTCAGCGCGCGACAGGCGCGGGGCTGAGCCACCCCGCGTCACTGCCGCCGCGCCGCGCGGGGTGCAAGCGCGGCGGCGGCATCTGTTTCCCCCCTCCGCTCAGCACCGCCCGGTGAAGCGCGGGGCGCCGGGCGGCGCCCCGCCTACTGTCAGCGCCGGCGCTGCTCCACGTCCCGCACGGCGCCGCGCGCGGCGCTCGTGGTCAGCGCGGCATAGGCACGCAGCGCGGCGGAGATGGGGCGGTCGCGCTGCGCCGGCTGCCAGGCCGCAGCACCCGCCGCCTCCATGCGCGCGCGGCGCCGCTCCAGCACGTCCGGCGGCACGGCGAGGCGGATGGCGCGGTTCGGGATGTCGATCTCGATCCGGTCGCCCTCCTCCACCAGCCCGATCAGCCCGCCCTCGGCCGCCTCGGGCGAGACATGGCCGATGGACAGCCCCGAGGAGCCGCCGGAGAACCGCCCGTCCGTGACCAGGGCGCAGGCCTTCCCCAGCCCCTTCGACTTCAGGTAGCTCGTGGGATAGAGCATCTCCTGCATCCCAGGGCCTCCCTTCGGGCCCTCGTAGCGGATCAGCACCACGTCGCCCGCGGCGATGCGCCCGCCCAATATGCCCTCCACCGCCGCGTCCTGGCTCTCGAAGATCCGCGCCGGCCCTTGGAAGGCGAGGATGGCGGCATCGACGCCGGCCGTCTTCACGATGCAGCCCTCCTCCGCCAGGTTGCCGTAGAGCACGGCGAGGCCGCCATCGCGCGAGAAGGCGTGCGCCGCGTCGCGGATGACGCCCGCTTCCCGGTCGAGGTCCAGCGCGTCCCAGCGGGCGGCCTGGCTGAAGGCCTCGGTGGTCGGGATGCCGCCCGGCGCGGCGCTGAAGAACTCCCGCACGCCGGGGCTGGCCGCGCGCCGCACGTCCCAGCGCTCCAGCGCCGCGCCGAGGGTGGGGGCGTGGACGGTGGGGACCTCGCGGTCGATCAGCCCGGCGCGGTCCAGCTCGCCCAGTATGCCCATGATGCCGCCGGCGCGGTGGACATCCTCCACATGCACGTCCGGCACCGCCGGCGCCACCTTGCACAGCACCGGCACGCGGCGGGACAGGCGGTCGATGTCGCGCATGGTGAAGCCGACGCCCCCCTCATGCGCCGCCGCCAGCAGGTGCAGCACCGTGTTGGTCGAGCCGCCCATGGCGATGTCGAGCGTCATGGCGTTCTCGAAGGCGGCGAAGGTCGCGATGTTGCGGGGCAGCGCCCTGGCGTCGTTCTGCTCGTACCAGCGGCGGGCGAGATCGACGATCAGCCGCCCCGCCTCCAGGAACAGGCCGCGCCGGTCGGCATGGGTGGCCACCACCGTGCCGTTGCCCGGCAGCGCCAGCCCCAGCGCCTCGGTCAGGCAGTTCATCGAGTTGGCGGTGAACATGCCGGAGCAGGAGCCGCAGGTGGGGCAGGCGGAACGCTCGATGACCCGCACCTCCTCGTCGGTGACGGTGCTGTCGGCCGCGGCCACCATGGCGTCCACCAGGTCGATGCTGCGCTTCCGGCCGCGATGCACGACCTTGCCCGCCTCCATCGGCCCGCCCGAGACGAAGATGACGGGGATGTTGAGGCGCAGCGCCGCCATCAGCATCCCCGGCGTGATCTTGTCGCAGTTCGAGATGCAGACCAGCGCGTCGGCGCAATGGGCGTTGACCATGTACTCGACGCTGTCGGCGATCAGCTCGCGCGAGGGCAGGCTGTAGAGCATGCCGCCATGGCCCATGGCGATGCCGTCATCCACCGCGATGGTGTTGAACTCCTTGGCGACGCCGCCCGCCGCCTCGATCTCGCGCGCGACGAGCTGGCCCAGGTCCTTCAGGTGCACATGGCCGGGCACGAACTGGGTGAAGGAGTTGGCGACGGCGATGATGGGCTTGCCGAAATCGCTGTCCTTCATGCCGGTGGCGCGCCACAGGCCGCGCGCGCCCGCCATGTTGCGGCCATGGGTGGTGGTTCTGGAGCGATAGGCCGGCATGGAAGGGTCCCGTTCAGATGCGGGGCGTGTTTAGCGCGGCCCCCCGCCATGTGAAATCCGGCACCCCGCGTGCCACCAGGAGACCATGCCGCAACGGGGCCGCGCCGCCGGGGCGCGGCCTCAGCCTTCCGGCGGCTCGGGCGCCAGCTCGGCCAGGATGCGCGGCACCTCGCCCGGCAGCATCCGCGCCAGGAAGCCCACCGGCCCCTGCGCCAGGGCCAGCCGCCGCCCCGCCTCGCCATGCGCGTAGACCCCCCACAGCGCGGCCTGCAGCGGCGTGGCGCCGCGCGCCAGCAGCCCGGCGACCATGCCCGCCAGCGTGTCGCCCGAGCCCGAGGTGGCGAGGCCCACATTGCCGCGGTCGCATTGCCACGCCTCGCCCTGCGGCGTGACGATCCGCGTGCAGCCGCCCTTCATCACCACCACGGCCTGGAAGCGCGAGGCGGCCTGCCGGGCGGCGCCCAGCGGATCGTCCTGCACGGCGGCGCGGGGGATGCCCAGCAGCGCCGCCATCTCGCCGTCATGCGGGGTGATGACGATGCGCCCGGCATGGCGGCGCAGCGCGCCGCGGCAGGCGGGCAGCACGGCCAGGGCGCCCGCGTCCAGCACCAGGGCGGGGCCCTCCAGCGCCTCCAGCAGCCCGGCGGTGAGCGCCTCGCCTTCCGCGCCGCCCATCATGCCGGGGCCGAGCGCCAGGGCCTTGGCGCGCGAGCCCTGCCGCGCGAGCAGCGGGGCCGCCGCCGCGGCGATGTGCCCTTCCTCCGTCTCGGGCAGGGCGATGACCCGCGCCTCCGGCACCGCCACCCCGAGCGGCGGGGCCACGGAGCGGCAGACCGCGAGCTGCAGCCGCCCCGCGCCCGCCTGCAGTGCCGCGACGCCGGCCAGCAGCACCGCGCCCGGCAGCTCGGCGCAGCCGCCGGCCACCAGCACGGAGCCGCGCGCGTTCTTGTCGTCGCCCTCCCGGTGACACGGCAGGGGCATCCGCCGCAGCAGCGCGGCCGTCACCGGCGTCGCCATGCTCATCGGGGCGCGCCCCCGTGCGGCTGCGCCGTCACCGGCGTGTCCCCGGCCTCCAGCGGGGCGGTCCAGTTGTAGCGGCGCAGGCGCATGGCGCCGTCCTCCCCGCCGCCGGGCTCGAAGGCGTATTCGGTCAGGCCGCAATTGGCGATGTCACCCTCGCGGTCGATCTCCAGGATGCGCTCCTCGGTCAGCCCCTCCAGCAGGTAGCGCAGGCACAGCACCACCACCTGGTGCCCGACGATCAGCACGCGCCGGCCGCCATGGTGCAGGCACAGGCTGTCGAGCGCGCTGCGCAGCCGCAGGATCACGTCGCACCAGCTCTCGCCGCCCGGCGGGCGGTGGTAGAACTTGCCGAGGATGCGGCGGAACTCGACCTGGTCCGGGTGGCGCTGGCTGATGCCGTGCGACGTCAGCCGGTCGAGCACGCCGAACTCCTTCTCCCGCAGTCGCTCGTCGAGGATGAATCCGCGCGGCCCGAGCTCGGGCAGGGCCTCGGCCCGGATCAGCTCCGCCGTGTGGCGGGCGCGGCGATAGGGGGAGGCGAGGATGATCTCGGGCCGCGCCTCGGGCGGCTGCTCCGCGAACCATCGCCCCAGCGCGCGCGACTGCTGCTCGCCGAGCGGGCTCAGCGGCACGTCCACGTCGCGTTCCGCGATGTCGATCATCGCCTGCCGCGCCGCCATCGCCGCCGCGCGGGCCACGTTCCCCGCGCTTTCGCCGTGGCGGGCGATCCAGAGGCGCGCGGGCCATTGCGGTTGCATTCCTGCTGCTTCTCCCTGGCATGGTCCGCGCCGCGGCCGCCCCTGCCGGGCGGCGATGCGGGATGCGGAACCCAGGGGCAGAAACGCGGAAGGGCCCCGGGATGTTCCCGGGGCCCCCCAACATTGCCTGCGAAGCGTTCAGCCGCCGCGCATGGAGCGGATCAGCCCGCGACGATCCTCGCAGCGGAGATCCAGCTCACGGCGGCCGGCGCAACCATCAAACAATGAGACACTGGATCACCTCCTTTCGGTTGTTGCTGATGGGGCTCCAGATGGGAAGGCCGGGAGCCCGGCGCAAGGCCTGGCCCGGCGCGCCGGCCATGCGGCCTCAGTTGGCGGTGATGCCGGCCTCCCGCACCACCGGCTCCCATTTCGCGATCTCGCCCTGCAGCCATTCGGTGGCGGAGGCGGGCGTGCTGTCGGCGCGGGGCTGGATCGACATGTCGCTGAAGCGCTGCTGCAAGGCGGGGGTGCGCATCACCTGGTTCACCGCCGCGTTCAGCCGCGCGAGCGTCTCGGCCGGGATGCCGGCGGGGGCGAGGAGCATGTGCCAGGTATAGGCCTCGTAGCCCGGCAGCCCGGCCTCGGCGAAGGTCGGCACGTCGGGGAGCTGCGGCAGGCGCTGGGCGCCGCTGACCGCGAGCGCCCGCGTCGCGCCCCGCTGCACGCTGGCGATGCCGTCCGAGGCGACGTTCACGAACATGGTGAGGTTGCCGTTCAGCAGGTCCGGCATGGCGGGGGCGGAGCCGCGATAGGGGATGTGGTTCACCTTCAGCCGCCCGGCCTGGCGCAGGAACAGCTCGGTGGCGAGATGCACCGCCCCGCCCGCGCCCGAGCTGCCGTAGTTGTACTGGCCCGGCTTGTCGCGGAACATCGCGATCAGTTCCCGCAGGTCCTTCGCCGGCACCGCGTTGTTCACCATCAGCAGCATCGGGATGGTGCCGACCAGCGCGACCGGCTGGAAGTCCTTCACCGGGTCGAAGCTGAGGCTGGAGAAGAGCGGGCGCAGCACGGCATGGGCGATGGTGCTGTAGAGCAGGGTGTGGCCGTCATTCGCGGCCTTGGCCACGACCTCGGTGCCGACCACCACGCCGGAGCCCGTCCGGTTCTCGACGATCACGCGCTGCGGCAGCACGCCCGACATCGCCTCCGCCACGAGCCGCGCCGCCACGTCGGTCGGGCCGCCGGCGGCGAAGGGGCAGATGAAGCGGACCGGCTGGTCCGGCCAGGACGCGGCGGCGGCGGGCGCCGCGAGGGCCGGGGCGGCGGCGGCGCCGGCGGCCAGCTGCAACAGGGTGCGGCGATGAATTCCAGGCATGTTTCCTCCCATGGGACACGCGGCCGCCGGCCCGGCGGGGTCTTTTCGCCCCTTGGCCGGCCGTGCCGCCATTCGGTCGGAGCCTAGACCGGACGCGCCGGCCAGGCTCCCTCAAAGATGAGGCTCCCTCCGAGAGCGGGCTCCCCCGGGGCCGATCCGGCCGGAGGGCCTGCTCGCCGGGAGGGGCGCCCCTCAGCCGGTGCCGAAGCCCGAGCCCGCCACGCGGTATTCGGGGCGGGGCGGGCTGAAGATGTCCAGCACCCGCGCGCCCTCGGGGCCGGCGCGCATGGTGTGCGGCACGCCGCCCGGGGTGCGCCAGAAATCGCCCTTCCTGACCGCGATCTCCTCGCCCCCCTGCACGCGGATGGCGCTGCCCTCCAGCAGCACGCCCCACTGCTCCTCGGGGTGCGCGTGGACCTTGCCCTCGGCGTTGGGCGCGATCGTCACGATGGAGAGCATGGCGTGCTCGCCCGCGAAGATCCGGGTGGTCAGCCCCGGGGCCAGCTCGCGCAGCAGGCCGCCCGTGCCGCTGTCGAGGTTGTGGAACTCATCGGCCTGGCTCATGGCGTTCTCCCTTGTCGGTCAGGCGGGCCGGTGGCCCAGCGCGAGGCGGAAGCGGTTCTTGACGTGGACGCCGTCGCGCGGGGGCAGGACCCGGGGCGGATTCTCGGGCCGGATCTTCACCACGGCAAGGTTCAGCCCCGCGCGCGCATGGACGCGCCGGCGCAGCGGCTCCACCCCCTGCCGCTCGGTGACGAGGTCCACCGCCGGGAAGCCGATGGCCTCCGCCACGCGGTGCAGCTCGACGCCCTGCCCGGCATGGCTCGGCTGCATCCCCGTCTCGCCGAAATGGCCGTTGTCGAGGATGACGATGCTGAGGTTGGGAGGGCGGCGCAGGGCGATGGTGGCCAGCGCGCCGAGGCCCATGAGCTGCTCGCCATCGCCCGTCACCACCATCACCGGCCGCTCGGGCCGCGCCTTGGCGAGCCCCAGCCCGACCATGGCCGCGCTGCCCATGGCGGCCCAGAGGTAGTAGTTGCCGTCGTGGTCGCCCGCCGCCATCACGTCGTAGGAGGGCGAGCCGAGGCCGGTGACCACCAGCAGGTCGCCGCGCTCCCTCAGCAGCTCGGCGACGACGGCGCGCCGGTCCAGATCTCCGCCGCGGCTCATTTCGACCACTCCTTCTCGCCGATCAGGCGCTGCCCCAGCAGCACCGCGCAGGCCTCGTCGCCCTCGAAGGCCATGGTGGCGGCGCCGCGCAGCAGCGGGGCCACGTCCTTCGGCTCGTCGGCGCGCCAGGTCCGCACGCCCATCAGCCGCAGCGCGGCCTCCGTGGCCTGGCCCATCGGGTTCTGCCACTGGTTGAACTCCGCCCAGTCGCCGCGCATGGTCACCACCATCAGCAGCGGGAAGCGGGTGCAGGCCTGGAGCGCCAGGGTGTTGATGCAATTGCCGACGCCGCTCGACTGCATCAGCAGCGCGCCGCGCTCGCCGCCGAGCCAGGCGCCGGCGAGGTAGCCGATGCCCTCCTCCTCCGTCGTCAGCACGACGGCCTCGATCTCCTCATCCGCCTCGGCCAGCCGGATGGCCGTGGCGTGGCCCGCATCCGGGACATAGACGACGTGCCTGACCCTGGCGGCCTTCAGGACGTCGAACACGTCCCGCCGCCAGTCGGGCACCGCCGTGCCCATACCATCCGCTGCCATTCTGGAACCCTTTCCTCCCCGGAAGGCCGGGAATGGCGGCGATGTAAGACCATGGGCCGGCTTGCCGGAATTATAATGTTGCTCTCGGTCATATGCCGATTTTAGATACCGTGATGGACTTGAAGCACCTCACCACCTTCATGCAGGTGGCCGAACTGGGCAGCCTGAGCAAGGCCTCGGACAGGCTGCGCATCGTGCAGCCGGCGCTGAGCCGGCAGATCCGGCTGCTGGAGGAGGAGCTGAAGGTGCCGCTGTTCACGCGGCACGGGCGCGGCATGGTGCTGACCCATGCCGGGGAGCTGCTGCGCGAGCGGGCGGCCGGCATCCTGCGCCAGATCGAGGAGACGCGGGCCGATCTCAGCCTGGAGGCGGGCGCCGTGCGCGGCCAGGTGATCCTCGGCGTGCCGCCCACGGTGGGCGACGTGCTGGCGACGCGGCTGATCGAGCGCTTCCTGCAGCGCTACCCCGATGTGCGGCTGCGCGTGGTGACGGCCTTCAGCGGCTACCTGCTGGAATGGCTGCACCACAGCGAGATCGACATCGCCGTGCTCTACGGCACGGAGCAGGGCGCCAACATCAAGTTCGCGCCGCTGCTGGTCGAGAACCTCTACTTCGTCTCCATGGGCGGCACGGCGGGCGGGCCGCACGACGCCATCTCCTTCGAGGAGCTTTCGCGCCAGAAGCTGATCCTGCCGGGGCCCCAGCACGGGCTGCGCATGCTGGTCGAGGCCGAGGCGCGGCGGCGGGGGCTCGAACTGTCCGTTCCCGTGGAGGCCGATGCGCTGCAGGTGCTCAAGGGGCTCGTCGCCAAGGGGCTGGGCGCCACCCTGCTGCCCATGCCGGCCGTCCACCAGGACGTGCTGGAGGGCAGGCTGACCGCCTGCTCGGTGGTGGACCCGCATCTTTCGCGCAAGCTCGTCATCGCCCGCCCCATCGGGCGCAAGGCATCCCTGGCCGTGCAGAAGTTCGAGGACGCCCTGCAGGAGGAGGTGGCGGAGATGGTGAAGGAGGGGGTGTGGGAGGGGAAGCTGCTGGGAGGCAGAAGAATTCCGGCATAGATGGTAGAAAGGGATTGTCGATTGTCGATCAGCCGGCGCCGCGCCACTTTGCCGCGGTTTCATCGAGCCGGACAGTCGGGCCGGAGATTTCGGGAAGGGCCAGCCGGACCATGCTGCAAACGACGCCCCA
>NZ_PDNU01000052.1 GCF_002631185.1 Teichococcus rhizosphaerae
GAGCGTGACATTTTAAAAAAAGCCATCGGCATCTTCTCGGAGCCCCCGAGATGAGGTTCCGCGTCATCGCCGCCCATGCCGATACCTGGCCAATCCGCACCGCCTGTCGTGTGCTTGGCGTGTCCAGCTCGGGTTACTACGCCTGGCGGGCGCGCCCTGACAGTGCGCGAGCCCTGACCAACCGGCAGATCCTGGCCGACATCCGGCGCCTGCACGCCAGCCACCACGGCCGCTACGGCAGCCCACGCCTGCAGGCCGCTTTGCGCGCCGAGGGACGGCATGTCAGCCGCGGCCGGGTCGAGCGGCTGATGCGGGCTCATGGGATCCAGGCGACCGCGGGGCGGCGCTTCCGTCCAGCGACCACCAACAGCCGCCATGCCCTTCCGGTCGCCCCCAACCTGCTGAACCGGCAGTTCGCGGTCACCCGCCCCAACACGGTCTGGCTGGCCGACATCACCTACCTGCCCACTGGTGAGGGCTGGCTCTACCTCGCCGCCGTGCTCGACTTGGCCACCCGTAAGGTGGTCGGCTGGTCCATGCGCGAGCACATGCGTACGGAACTCGCCTGCGCCGCGCTCATCATGGCTATCCAGCGGCAGCGGCCAACACCTGGCCTGCTGCTGCACTCGGACCGCGGCTCGCAGTACGCTGCCGACGATTACTGCCGGCTCCTGAAAGCAGCCGGAATGCGGCAGTCCATGAGCCGCCGCGGCAACTGCCTAGATAACGCGCCCATGGAAAGCTTCTTCCACACCCTCAAGGTCGAACTCGTCCAGCAGCGCCAATGGGCCACGCGAAATGAGGCCAGACGCGACGTGTTCGCCTACATCGAAAGCTACTACAACCGGCAGCGCATCCACTCCGCCCTGGGCTACCAGACGCCAGAGCAGATGGAGCACAAGGCCGCCTGATCCCTGTCCATCAAATCAGAGGAAGATCAGTGCCCGTCAGGAGCCACCGCTCCTACACCACCAGCCGGGACACGACCGGCGGTGCCGCCGCGGCGAGTTCGGGCGGCAGGCCGTCGCACTGCTGGACGTTGAAGACGGTGAAGCGCTTGAGGAAGTGGATCGCGCGGGCGTCCTTGCCCGTCTCCTGGGCGCGCTCGCGTTCCTCGCCGGGGATGAAGCGGTCAGCATAGACCACGGTCGTGCCGCGCTCGCCCTTGCGCACATTGCCGCCGAGCGCGAGCGCCTGGCGGAAGGTGAGCCAGCTCTGGCCGGCGTAGCCGCGCTCGACGACGGCACCCCAGAGGATCAGCACGTTGATGCCGGAGTAGCGCCGGCCGGTTGTGGCGTTCTTCGGCAGGGCGAGCGGCGCGGCCACGCCCGAGATTCCCCAGGGCTGCACCCAAGGGAGGCGCCCGGCCTCGAGTTCAGCGATGATTCTGTCGGTGATTTCGTCGTAGAGGTTCGCGCGGTCACCCGAGGCTCGGCCACTCGGGGCCGGCCGTGTCGCGGAGCGGGTCATGGCGGTTCTCCATGACGGGCCGGCCGCGAGCCTCTCTCTCGGCCCCGAAACCCGTCACAGCGACAGCCGCCAAACTCTCACTCTGCGTTCGAACCGCTACCGCGGGATGTCACCCAATCCGGCACCGAGATACTGACTACTGTTCGTGCCCGATCGTCCGTTCAGCCGGCGCGGGCGCTCGCGCGCGGTTTGGTCTGCCGCTTTGCGGTGACCTTCCTGGGGCCGGCGGAAACACTCGGGGCGACATCGCCCAAGTGCTCAATCCGAACGGGAGCGCGTGAAGGCAGGCGGACGACGAGCTCCAGCTTTCCGCCGATCGCCTCGACATAGCTGCGGAGCGTCGAGAGATACATGTCCGCCTGTCTCTCGATCTTCGAGATCGAGGGCTGCTTGACCCGCAAGGCTGATGCGATGTCCACCTGCGCCTTGCCTGCCATGCGGCGCAGCTCGCTCAGGCTCTCGACTTCCTCGATGAGCTCGCGGGCGCGCGCCTCGACGCGTGCGCGCCGCGCTTCGGGAAGCGCGGCAACGACATCAGTCAGCGTTCGTCCCATCACGTCCTTCCCTTCTTCGCGGCATTGAGCCGATCGAGATGTGCCTTGAAGCGCCTGTCGGCTTTCGCGATGAGCGACTTGTAGAAGCGCTTCTCGCTGCCACCCGACTTGTCGCCGGCGACGAGTAGGATGGCCTTGCGCTCCGGATCGAACGCGAAGGCGACACGCCAGACGCCGCCATCCGCCTCGAACCGCAGTTCCTTCATGTTGGAGAACGCCGAGTCCTTGAGCGTATCCGCATGTGGGCGACTGAGCTTGGGGCCGAACACAGCGAGGAGTTTGGCGGAGGCCAACAGTTCATCCTGCACGGCTTCCGGTAGCTCTCCGAACTCCGCATCAAACTCATCACCAAACGCGACCTTCCACTCCATATATAGCTCCTAGGCTATATTGTCAAGGCGTCAGGCCGTGGGGCCCCGGGGTCTGATCGGGGGCGCTGGCTCCGGCCAGGTGGCTCTCGGGAGGCAGCAGGGGGTTCCCGAGGTGCCGAGAGAGCGCCATCGCCCTGGACGCGCGATCCAGCGCGTAGCCTGGACGCTGGAACTGCGCGCCCTCCAGGAGCGCCTGGATGTATCCCGCGACCGTATCCGCAGCCATGATCAGCGACGTGTCGACCGCGTGGATATAGCGGCTGGTCACCGATCCCTGCGCATGTCTCAGCAACGCGGCGACGGTCGACTCAGTGAAGCCGAGATCGTTCGCGATGCTGGCGAAGCTGTGGCGCAGGACATGAGGGGTGACATCGGCGAGCGGTGTCTTCGCGAAGATCTTGTCCCAGTGCTTCGGATAGCCGATCAACGGCTTGCCATCGAGGAAGCCGCGGAACACCGGGCCGACCGCTTCACGCGGCCGATCCGCCTCCAGCATGTCGACGGCGGGAAGTCCGATCGGACGGACGGATGCGCCCTCCTTCGTGTCGTGCAGACGAAGGCAGCTGTTGGCGGTGTCCACCTCGGACCAGGTCAGGTTGAGGATCTCGCCGCGGCGGCATCCGGTCAGCGCGAGCAGACGGGTGATCTTCGCCGAGGTGCGGAGTTGATCGTCAGCGAGTGCCTTCGCCAGCAGCTTCCCGAGCAGCCGATACTCGTCTTCCGAGAGGCGCCGCGTCCTCTTCTGGTCAGCGGCTTTCCGGATGCCATGCGCCGGGTTGGAGTCGATGATGCCGGCCTCGCGCGCATAGGTCAGCAGCGCGCCGAGGAAGCCAACCGTGCGGCGACCCGTCCCCATGCCGCCGCGAACGATGGCGCGCCCGCGCCTGCGCGTCTTCACGTCAGCCTTCGTCTTGCCGGACGCGATGTCGCGCATGAACTGCGTCACGTCGGCGCTGGTGAGGTCCTTCACGCGCCGCGTGCCGAGCAGCGGGACGATGTGGCGCTTGATGCGCCCCTCGTCGGTGTAGATCGTCGAGGCCTTCTTCGGCCGTTGCTTCTTGCCGAGGATCAGGCCTGCCTTCGCGTCGGCCATGTACCGCTCGCAGAGCTCCTTGACCGTGATCGCGCGGTGGTCGAGCTCCCTCTGCTCTGCCGGATTGTCGCCCTGCGCGATGCGGCCGAGGAGCACGCGGGCTTCCCGCCGTGCCGTCTCCGGCGTCCAGACGCCATGCACGCCGATCGTGAATCGCCGGGTGCGCCCCTTGGCACGATACTGTACGACGTAGCTGCGCCGTCCCGAGGTGAACACCCGGAGGCCGAACCCGGGCAGTTCGTCATCCCAGATGAAGTAGTCCGCATCCCGCGGCATTGCCTGATCGACGGTGCGCTTGCTGAGCTTTCCCACGTCCTGTGCTCCTGGTCCGAGTTGGGACCCGTGGGCTCCATTTCCGGAAGCACCACGGCAGCACCCGGGCCGAAACTTCGACGTGCAGACGGATACGCGATGCGTAGGGAGATGCCAGGAAAACTCAATCTACGTAGTAGGTTAGAGGGCTATGGCGTAGAAAGAGAAGGCCTGGCGAAATCGTTCCGGATACGCTCCGAAGGCAAAGGTCGTACGTTCGAATCGTATCGGGTCCGCCACCTTCCTCGAAAACATGCCGGTGGCTGGCCGGGAAATCCGGCCCTCGGGCGTGGCCATCCCGCCCCAGGCGGGCCGGCTAGCCGATCCGCGCGACGCTCTCGCGGAAGCGGGCCAGGGCGAAGCCGAACAGCGCGCCGCCGATGACGGCCAGCATCAGCATCTTCGGCCACACCACGGAAAGCCCGGCGCCGCGGTAGAGGATCGCCTGCGCCAGGCTGACGAAATGGGTCGTCGGCGCCGCCAGCATCACCACCTGCACGAATTCCGGCATGCTCTCGCGCGGCGTCGAGCCGCCGGAGAGCATCTGCAACGGCAGCAGGACCAGGATCAGCAGCAGGCCGAACTGCGGCATGGAGCGCGCCACGGTGCCGAGGAAGATGCCCATCGAGGTGGTGGCGAAGACATGCAGCGCCGCGCCCGCCAGGAAAAGCGGGACCGAGCCCTGGATCGGCACGCCCATCAGCCCCTGCACCACCAGCGCGATGCAGAACGCGCTGGCCAGCAGCACCACCAGCGCCATGGCCCAGACCTTGGCGGTCATGATCTCGAAGGGCGTCACCGGCATGACCAGCAGGTGCTCGAGCGTGCCATGCTCGCGCTCGCGGATCAGCGCCGCGCCGGCCAGCACGATGGAGAGCATGGTGATCTGGTTGATCAGCTGCATGATGGCGCCGAACCAGGAGGGCTTCAGCTCCGGGTTGAAGCGCGCGCGCAGCACCAGCTCCACCTGCGGCGTCTCCACCGCCCGGTAGCGCCGGGCGAAGGCGGCCACCTCCTCGCCCACGATGGTCTGGACATAGCCGCTGCCGGTGAAGGCCTGGCTCATCCGGGTCGCATCGACGTTGAGCTGGATGGTCGGCTGGCGGCCGGCCAGCAGGTCGCGCTGGAAGTCGGGCGGGATGTCGAGGGCGAAGGTGTCGAGCCCGGCATCCATGCGGCCATCCATCTCGCCCTGCGTGATCGGCACCGGCGGCAGGAAGTAGGGCGGGTAGAAGGCGCCGGCGATCCGCGCCGAGACGGGCGAGCGGTCCTCGTCCACGATGGAGATGGCGGCGCGGCTGAGCGTCTCGGGCATCGCCGTGGCGGCGCTGTAGATGGCCAGGGTGAAGGAATAGACGATCAGCACCAGCATCATCGGGTCGCGGACGAGGCTGCGCAGCTCCTTGACGCCGAGCGTCCCGATATTCGCCAGGCGCATGGCTCAGCGCTCCTGCTTCTTCAGCAGCGCCGCGCTGAGGCCGATCAGCACCGGCGCGGCGAGCAGCAGGGGGAGGAACTCGCCGCGCAGGTCGGCGAAGTGCAGCGCCTTGGAGAAGGTGCCGCGCGCGATCGTCACGTAGTAGGTGGTGGGATAGAGGTTGCCGATCACGGCGCCCGCCCCCTCCAGCGAGGAGACCGGGTCGATCAGGCCGGAGAACTGGGTCGCCGGCAGGATGGTCATGACCGCCGTGCCGAAGATGGCGGCGATCTGGGTGCGCAGGAAGGTCGAGGCCAGCAGCCCGAGCGCCGTGGCGGCACAGAGATAGATCAGGCTCGCCGCCGCCAGCGCGGGGAAGCTGCCGGTCAGCGGCACGTCGAACAGGAACAGGGCGAGGCCCACGAGCAGCAGGAAGTTGGCCATGCCGAGCAGCACATAGGGCAGCTGCTTGCCCAGCAGGAACTCCAGCCGCGTCACCGGCGTCACGTAGAGATTGACGATCGAGCCCATCTCCTTTTCCCGCACGATGCTGAGCGCGGTGAGCATGGCGGGGATCAGCATCAGCAGGATGGGGATCATCGCCGGCACCATCGACACCAGGCTGCGCACATCCGGGTTGTAGCGGAACCGCGTCTCGATGGTGAAAAGCTGGCCCGCCGTGACGCCGCCGCCGGGCCCCTGGGCCGCGCGCTGCGCCAGCCAGTCGGCGTGCATGCCCTGCACATAGCCGCGGACGGTCTGGGCGCGGGAGGGCATGGCGCCGTCGATCCAGGCGCCGACCTGCACCGCCCGGCCGCGCGCCACGTCCCGCCCGAAGCCGGGCGGGATCTCGATGGCGAGCGCCACCTCGCCGGCCCGCATGCGGCGGTCGAGATCGTCGTAGTCGGCGATCGGCGGCTGCTCGGTGAAGTAGCGGGAGCCGGCGATGTTCAGGGTGTAGTCGCGGCTGGTGGTGGTCTGGTCGCGGTCGAGCACGGCGAAGGCCAGTTCCTCGACATCCATGGTGATGCCGTAGCCCATGACGACCATCAGGATCAGGCTGCCCAGCAGGGCGAGGGTGGCGCGCACCGGGTCGCGGCGCAGTTCCATCGCCTCGCGGCGGGAGAAGGAGAACATGCGGCGGATGTCGAAGCCCCGGCGGGGCGAGGGGGAGGCCGGTGGAGGGGAGGCCAGGAGAGTCTGGGCGGCGCCCTTTGCCGCCGGAACGGGGGCCGTGGCCGGGATGGGCGCCGGCCCCTCCGCCTCGGCCACCGCCTCCTCGAGATAGGCGATGAAGGCCTGCTCCAGGTTCCGCGCGCCGCGCTTCTCCACCAGCGCCGCCGGCGTGTCGCTCACCAGCACGCGGCCGGCATGCATGAGCGAGATGCGGTCGCACCGCTCCGCCTCGTTCATGAAGTGGGTGGAGATGAAGATGGTGACGCGGTCGCGGCGCGCCAGCTCGACCAGGATGCGCCAGAAGCCGTCGCGCGCCACCGGGTCCACGCCGGAGGTGGGCTCGTCCAGAATCAGCATCTCCGGGCCGTGGATCATCGCCACCGCCAGGGAAAGGCGCTGCCGCTGGCCGAGCGGCAGCGCCTCGGGCAGCGTGTCGAGGATGCCGGCCAGCTCGAAGCGGCGGGCCATTTCCGCGACGCGGGCGGGAATGGCCGCGGCCGGCATGTTGAACAGCCGGGCGTGCAGCTCGAGGTTCTGCCGCACCGTCAGCTCGGAATAGAGCGAGAAGCTCTGCGACATGTAGCCGACGCGGCGGCGCGTGCCGATGTCGCCCGCATCCACCTCCTGCCCGAACAGCCAGGCCTGGCCCTCGCTCGCCGGCAGCAGGCCGGTCAGCATCTTCATCGTCGTCGTCTTGCCGCAGCCATTGGAGCCGAGGAAGCCGAAGATCTCGCCGCGGCGGATGCGGAAGCTGACCTTGTCCACCGCCACGAAGTCGCCGAAGCGCATGGTCAGGCCGCGCGCCTCGATCGCCGCCTCGCCATCCTCCTCCCCTCCCGCGCCCGCGAAGGGCCGGATCTCGACCGGCCGGTGGCCTTCCCGCTCCGCTTCCGGCAGCAGCGCGACAAAGGCGGCCTCCAGCGAGGCGGCGCCGGTGCGCTCCATCAGCGCGCGCGGCGTGCCGGTCGCCAGCACCCGCCCCCCCTGCATCGCCGCCAGCCAGTCGAACTGCGCCGCCTCCTCCATGTAGGCGGTCGCCACCACCACGCTCATCCCCGGCCGGCCGGCGCGGATATGCGCGACCAGCTCCCAGAACTGGCGGCGGGAGAGCGGATCGACGCCCGTGGTGGGCTCGTCCAGGATCAGCAGGTCGGGATCGTGGATCAGCGAGCAGCAGAGGCTGAGCTTCTGCTTCATGCCGCCCGAGAGCTTGCCCGCCGGCCTGTCGGTGAAGGGGGCGAGGCCGGTCGCCTCGACCAGCTCGGCGATCCGGCGTTCGCGCTCCGCGCGGCCATGGCCGAAGAGGCGGCCGAAGAAGTCGATGTTCTCGAAGACCGAGAGCGTCGGGTAGAGGTTCCTGCCCAGGCCCTGCGGCATGTAGGCGATGCGCGGGCCGACCGCGCCGCGGTGCCGCGCCGAGGCCATGTCGCCGCCCAGCACCTCCACGCGCCCCGCCTGGATCCGCCGCGCGCCCGAGACCAGGGCGAGCAGGCTCGACTTGCCGACCCCGTCCGGCCCGATCAGCCCGGCCATGCACCCCGCCGGCAGGTCGAGCGTGACGGCATCCAGCGCGACGGTCCTGCCGTAGCGGAGGCCGACCTCCTGCAGGCGGGCGGCGGGCCCCGCCGTCACGGCAGCCGCACCTGCAGGCTGGCGGGCCATTCCACCCGCTCGTCCACCCGCACATAGGCCATGCCCGGCAGGCCGGTCTTCACCTGGGAGATGTATTGCTGCAGCAGCTCCGGGCTGACGCGCGCGCGGATGCGGAACACCAGCTTCAGCCGCTCCTCCGCCGTCTCCACCGTGCGGGGCGTGAACTGCGCCACATCGGAGACGAGCGAGACGCGCGCCGGAAAGACGTATTGCGGCGCGGCGTCCAGCACCAGCCGGACCTCGGTGCCGAGCGCGATCCGCCCGGCATCGGGGGTGGGCAGGAAGAAGGTCATGTAGACATCGGCCAGGTCCACGAGGTTCAGCACGCGCCCGCCGGCGGCGAGGATCTCGCCCGGCTGGGCCACGCGGAACTGCACGCGGCCCGCGCGCGGGGATTTCAGCGTGCTGTCGTCGAGATCGGCCTGGATGCGCTGGATGCTCGCCCGCGCGGCCTCCACCGCCGCCTCGGCGCTGACGACCTGCGAGCGCGCGGCGCCGACCGCCGCCTCCGCCGCCGCGACCTGCGCCCGCGCGGCGCTCAGGGCGGCGCGCGCCCCTTCCTGGCTGGCGCGGTCGTCGTCGAGGGTCTGGAGGGGGGCGTTGCCGCGCGCGGCGAGCGTCTCCGTGCGGGCGAGCCGCCGCTGGGCGGCGGTGAGCTGGGCGTCCCGCTGCGCCACCACCGCCTCGGCCGCCACCTTCTCGGCCTCCCGCTGGGTGACCTGGCTGTTGGCGGTCTGCACGGCGATGACGGCGCGCTGCAGCTGGGCCTCGGCCTCGCGCAGCTGGGCCTCGAGCACGGCGGTGTCCATGCGCGCCACCACCTGCCCGGCCGTGACGAAGTCGCCCTCGTTCACCAGGATCTCGCTGATGCGGCCCGGCGTACGGGTGGCGATGTCGATCTCGACCGCCTCGATGCGGCCATTGCCGCGGGCGATGCCGCCGGGAAGCTCCTCCGGCCGCAGCGTCCACCAGCCGGCGATGGCGGCGACCGCCGCGCCGAGGATGGCGATGCGCAGGATCCAGCGTCGTCTCGTCGTGCTCATGCGCGGTCGGGGGCCTGTCCGGAGTGGAAGATCGGCGGGCAGGATAGTGGCCGATAAAGAGGAGGTCCAGCCAGGGCTCCGCGCGCTCCGCCCCGCTCGCCCGGGCGATGGAAAGGGGGGACGCTCCAGGCGGCGGCGCCGGAAAACCGGCGCGGCAGGCGCCGTTCGGGGCGGGACGCCCCTCGCCCGGGGCCTTGCCCGGGCTCGGGACATTCTCAGGGCCGGCGCGGTCTCGCGCCTAAGGCCGGGGCGGGCCCGGAGGCGGCCTCGGAGGCGGCGCGGGGCCGGCAGGGCCAGCGCGCCCGGACAAGGCTCCCGCCCATGCGGAAGCGCGGCGGGCCCGGAAAGGGGCCGCGGCGCCGGGCGGGTTCATCGTGGATGAAGGAGGCGCATCGCCGGCATGGGGCCGGCCTTCCGCCGCGAGGGCGGCGCGGCCTCAGAAGGCGCGGGCCACGACCAGCCCGATCAGCGCCCAGAGCGGGATGCTCAGCACCCCGCCCCACAACAGCCCGCGGGCCGGGGAAGGGCGGTCCTCCCGCGTCTCGGCCGCGAGGGAAAAGGCAGGATCGGCAACGACATCGCTCATGGGGAGTGCCTCGCAGAAGGAGAGAACATCCTGCAGCAAAACTGTTAACGGATTCTTGATCTACACCACCTCAAACCTGTGCGACAGCATTTTCGCACGCGAGACGGGAACAGTGGCGCTTGCAGCACACCCGGCACGCTCCCATCCTTCGTTTCGGCTCACCAAGAAGCCCAAGGAGGAACCAGCATGACGCCGAACGACAATCTGCGGGTGTTGCGGCAACAGGCCATGGCCGCGCGCCGCATCCACATCGCCCAGACGCTGGGCATCACCCACGAGGCGCCCAGCACCAGCCGCCTGCCGGAGCTCCAGCGCATGATCAGCGGGCTCGACGCGGCGCTCGAGCTGCCCTCCCGCCCGGACCCGGAAGGCCGCCAGCCGCGGCGCGCCTGAGGGCAGCGGAAAGGCCGGGGGCCGGCGCCCCCGCCGCCCTCAGCCTTCCAGCCGCACATTGGCGATGCGCGCCACCTCCCGCCACTTGGCGATCTCGGCGCGCACGAAGGCGCCCGCCTCCTCCAGCGCCTGCGGCGCGGGCGTGCCGCCCATCTGCTGCATCCTTGCCGCGAAGGCGGGCTCGCGCAGCAGCGCCGTGACCTCGGCGTTGATCCGGCGCAGCACCGGCTCCGGCGTGCCGGCCGGCGCGCAGAGCCCGCCCCAGCCGATGGCGGCATAGCCCGGCAGCGTCTCGCCGATGGCCGGCACCTCGGGCAGCTGCGTGGCCCGTGCCGCCGAGGTGACGCCGAGCGCCCGGATGCGCCCGGCCTGGATGTGCGGCAGGGCGCTGGCCACGCTGTCGAACATCATGGGGATGTTGCCGCCGAGCAGGTCCGCCACCGCCGGGCCGCTGCCACGGTAGGGGATGTGCGTCAGCCGCACCCCGGCCTGGTGCGCGAACATCTCCGCCGCCATGTGCTGCGAGGTGCCCGGCCCGCCGCTGCCGTAGTTGATGGCGCCCGGCGCCTGCCGCGCCGCCGCGACCAGCTCCTCCACCGAGCGCGGCGCGAAGGAGGGGTGCGCCACGATCACCAGCGGCACGGTGAACACCGTGGTGATGTAGGCGAAGTCCTTCTCGGCGTCGTAGGGCAGGTTGGCGATGACGCTGGGATTGATGCCGTGGGTGCCGCTGGTGGAGGCCAGCAGCGTGTAGCCGTCCGGCGCCGCGCGGGCACCCGCATCGGTGCCCACCACGCCCGCGCCGCCGGCGCGGTTCTCCACCACCAGGCGCTGCGGCCAGCGGCGGGAAAGCTCCTCGGCCAGCAGGCGCAGCATGGTGTCGGTGGCCTGGCCCGGCGGAAAGGGGATCAGCAGGCGGACGGGGCGGGCCGGCCATTCCGCCTGGGCGCGGGCCGGGGCGGGCGCCAGCAGGGCGGGCAGGGTCAGCGCTGGCAGGGCGAGGGCCGCGCGGCGGCCGGTGCTCTGGGTCATGGTTGTCGTTTCCTCCGGAGGTGGCGCTGCATAGGCAGCACAGGCCGGAGGGGCAAGGCGGCGGAAAACCGGCGCGGCGGCAGGCCCTTCGCCTCCGCCGCCGCGCACCCCAGATGCATGGCCTCTCTCCCCATGCCGGGCCCGTCCCGGAAAGACAGGATGCGCATGAACCTATTGCGGGCCGCGCCGGCCCTTCCCCTGGCCCTTCCCTCGGCCCTCGCCCTTTCCCTGGCGCTGCTGCCCGCCCTGCCGGGGCCGGCCTCCGGCCAGACGCGGGTGGGGGAGATCAGCACCACCTTCCGCCTGGTGGGCCCCAACGACAAGGTGGTGGTGGAGCGCTACGACGACCCGCGCGTGGGCAATGTCTCCTGCTACGTCTCGCGCGCCGACACGGGCGGGCTTTCCGGCTGGGTGGGGCTGGCCGAGGACCCCTCGCGCTTCAGCATCGCCTGCCGCGCCACCGGGCCGGTCGCCCTGCCGGCGGGGCTGCCGCAGACGGAATCCGTGTTCCGCCAAAGTGCCTCTCCGCTGTTCAAGGCGCTGACGGTGACGCGCATCCTGGATGCGGAGAAGCGCGTGCTCGTCTACCTCATCACCAGCACCAAGCTGGTCGACGGCTCGCCCTTCAACAGCGTCACGGCGGTGCCGATCGAAACCGCGGCGCGCTGATCGCGGGCTGGCGCGCGGGCGCGCCGGCGTCCGATCCGCCGGCCCCCGCCGCCTCGGGTCCAGGCGCTTGAGGCCCAGGGGCTTGAGGCCCAGGGGCTTGAGGCCCAGCCGCTTCCCGCGCGGGCGTGTCGGCCATCAGCGCGCCGGGCAGGGCGGCGGCCGGCACGGCGATGCCGAAGCGCCGGTCCCGCGCCACGCCCACCGCCACCCCCGCCACCGCCCAGCCCGCGCCGTCCGCGACCAGCAGCGGCGCCCCGCTGCTGCCGCGCGTGCCGGCGCAGTCGTGCAGCAGCAGCGGCGCGGCCGCCAGCACGCGGCAGCCGGAATCGGCCATCAGCACTTCCGGCCGGTCCTGCTGGTAGCCGCCCAGCAGCAGGGCCGCGCCCGGCGCCGGGGGAGTGGGCAGCAGGGGCAGCGCCTCCTCCGGCCGGCCCAGCGGCCGGTCCAGCGTCAGCACGGCCCAGTCCGCGCCGGCGGGTCCGCTGCGCGCGGCGTCGAAGCCCGCGCCGGTCCGGTAGGCCAGCACCCGCGCCTGCCCGCTCCATTCCCCCATCCGGTAGCCGCGCAGGAAGTGGATGGAGCCGGGCCGCACCAGCGCCCGCGCGCGCGGCGCGACCAGGCAATGCGCCGCCGTCAGCACATGGCGCGGGCCGATCAGCACGCCCGTGCAGCGGCCGCCCAGCTCCGTCTGCACCCGCCCCAGCGCCGTCCAGGGCGGCGCCGAGACATCCGCCCGGCGGCGTGGGTCACCGGCGCCGACACCCGGCAGCAGCGAGGGGTCGGCGGCGGCCAGGCCGGGCGGCAGGGCCAGAAGCGAGGCCGCGAGCAGGACCACAGTCCGGGCGGGCGGAAAGGCGGGAGCAGGGGCGGATTCCGGGCGCGGTCGTGGCATCGCCCTGCTGTGCCGCCGCCACGCGGGAAAAGGCGAATCAAATCCGTCTTTCGTCGCGCATCTTTCGATCTCACGCCGCATTTACAGAATGTTCAAGAATTTTGCGCCAGAATGGCAAATAAGAGACGCAGGAGACCGTTTTTGATATGCGCCCAGCTTCCACCCGCCGGTTCCACAGCCGGCTGATCCGCCTGCTGCGCGAGTGGCTGCAGCAAGGCGCCTATCGCCCGGAACGCCGCTACATGCGCGGCCTCAACCGCCGCTGAGCCGCCCCTTCCCCCCCGCAGTCCCGGCCTTCCGCCCTTTCCGCCGCGCCGCCGGCCATGGTCAGGTTTGCCCTTCGCCCTCCGTGTGCGACAGTCTAAGCACAAGGCAAACCTTCGGACGGGAAGACTGGGATGATCGAAAGGCGGACCCTGCTGCGCGTGGCGGGCGCGGCGGCCATGGCCCCTCTGCTGGCCCGCCCCGCCCTGTCGCAATCGGGCGCGGCGCTCAAGATCGGCATGATCACCACGCTGTCGGGCCCTGGCGGCTATCTCGGCCAGGACATCCGCGACGCCTTCCTCCTCGCCATGGAAATGGAGGGCGGCCGGCTGGGCGGCACGCCGGTGCAGCTCCTGGTGGAGGACGACGCGCTGCGCCCCGGCCAGGGCAAGCAGATCGCCGAGCGCTTCCTGCGCAACGAGAAGATCCGGCTGATGACGGGCGTGGTGTTCTCCAACGTGCTCGGCGCCGTGGTGCCGGACGTGCTGGACGCGGACGGCATCTATGTCAGCCCCAACGCCTCCCCCTCCACCTTCGCCGGGCGGGAGTGCCACCGCAACTTCTGGTCCATCGCCTGGCAGAATGACGGGCTGCACGAGAGCGCCGGGCAGGCGGCGAACGACCTCGGCTTCCGGCGCATGTTCATCCTCGCCCCCAACTACCAGGCGGGCAAGGACGCCATCACCGGCTTCCGGCGCCTCTACAAGGGCGAGGTGGTGGGCGAGGTCTATACCCGCCTCGACCAGACGGACTACGCCGCCGAGATGGCGCAGATCCGCGCCGCCCGGCCGGACGCGGTGTACCAGTTCCACCCCGGCGGCCTCGGCATCGCCTTCCTGAAGCAGTACGTGCAGGCCGGCCTCTCGGCCACCACGCCGATGGTGCTGGCCTCGCCCTCCATGGATTCCACCACCCTGGCGGCGGTGGGCGAGGCGGCGCTCGGCATCAACGTCACCGCGCAATGGAACAGCGACTTCGACAATCCGGCGAGCCGCCGCTTCGTCGAGGCCTTCACCGCCAGGTACAATCGCGTCCCCACCTACTACGCCCAGCAGGGCTACGACACGGCGCTGGCCATCGGCGCCGCGCTGAAGGGCACGGGCGGGCGGGTGGACGACCTCGATGCCTTCCGCCGCGCCATGCAGCCCGCCGCCTTCGACAGCCCGCGCGGCCGCTTCGCCTTCGGCCCCAACCAGCACCCGGTGCAGGACTGGTACCTGCTGAAGGTGGAGCGCGGCGCAGACGGCAAGCCCGCCCTGGTCACCAAGGGCAAGGTGCTGGAAAACCACGGCGACGCCTACGCCGCCCAGTGCCGGATCTAAACTTGCAAAAATAAAGGAAGGGGGCTCCGGGGGAATTCATTCCCCCGGCTTTCTTGGAGTGTGTTCGATGGCCCTGCTGCTGGAGCAGCTCCTGAACGGCCTGCAACTCGGCGTCATGCTGTTCCTGCTGGCCGCGGGGCTGACGCTGGTGTTCGGCATCATGGGCGTGATCAACCTGGCCCATGGCTCGCTCTACATGGTGGGCGCCTTCGCCGCCGCCTGGGTGGCGGCGCAGACCGGCTCGGCGCTGCTGGCGCTCCTGGCCGGGCTGGCGGCCGCCGCGCTGGTCGGCATGGCGGTGGAGCTGGTGGTGCTGCGCCGCCTCTACGCGCGCGACCACCTGGACCAGGTGCTGGCCACCTTCGGGCTGATCCTGTTCTTCAACCAGGGCGCCATCCTGCTGTTCGGCCGGCAGCCGCTGTTCGTGGACATCCCCGAGCCGCTGCGCGGCGCGGTGGAGATCATCCCAGGCGTGCCCTATCCGGCCTACCGCCTCGCCATCCTCGCCGTCGGGCTGCTGGTGGCGGCGGGGCTGTACTGGCTGATCCGGCACACCCGCACCGGCATGCTGGTGCGCGCCGGCGCCACCCACCGCGAGATGGTGCGGGCGCTGGGCGTCGATGTGCGGCGTCTCTACACGCTGGTCTTCGGCCTCGGCGCGCTGCTGGCGGGGCTGGCGGGGCTGATGGCGGGGCCGATCTTCTCCGTGCAGGTCGGCATGGGGGAGCAGATCCTGATCATGACCTTTGTCGTCGTCGTCATCGGCGGCATCGGCTCGGTGCGCGGCGCGCTCGTGGGCGCGCTGCTGGTCGGGCTGTCGGACACGCTGATGCGCGCCTACCTGCCCGCCCTGCTGCGCGGCGCCATGCAGGGGCCGGACGCCGACGCGCTGGCCGCCGGCCTCGCCTCCATGGGGGTCTACCTGCTGATGGCACTGGTGCTGCTGCTGCGGCCGCGCGGGCTGTTCCCGGCCCATGGCTGAGCCGTCCCGGCGGCCCCGCCGCGTCTCCCCCGTCCTGCTGGCGCTGCCGCCGCTGCTGGCGCTGGCCATCGCCCTGCCCTGGATCGCCGAGGCGCTGGGCACGCCGGCCAGCACCGGCCTCGCCACCCGCATGGCCATCTACGCCATCGCCGCCAGCGCGCTGAACCTGGTGCTGGGCTTCGGCGGCATGGTCAGCTTCGGCCACGCCGCCTTCTTCGGGCTCGGCGGCTACACGGTGGGCATCCTCTACGCCCACTGGTCCTGGCAGGAGCCGCTCTGGGGCCTGATCCCCGGCACCACCTCGCTGCCCGTCACGCTGCTGGCGGCGATGGCGGTGGGCGGGGCGGGTGCCGCGCTGATCGGCGCGCTGTCGCTGCGCACGCGCGGCGTGCAGTTCATCATGATCACCCTGGCCTTCGCGCAGATGCTGTTCTTCCTGTTCGTCTCGCTGAAGGCCTATGGCGGTGACGATGGCCTCAGCGTGCGCCGCCAGGGCGAGTTCCCGGGGCTGAGCCTGCGGGACCCGGCGCAGCTCTACTGGCTCTGCCTCGGCCTGCTGGTGGCCTGGCTGCTGCTGCTGCGGCGCGTCACGCGCTCGCGCTTCGGGCAGGTGCTGGCGGGGGCCCGGCAGAGCGAGCGGCGGCTGCAGGCCATCGGCATCGCGCCCTATCCCTACAAGCTCGCGGCCTTCGTCCTGTCCGGCATGGGGGCGGCGCTGGCCGGCGCGCTGATGGTGAACTACGCCCGCTTCGTCAGCCCCGACATGCTCGCCTGGACCAAGTCGGGCGAGCTGATGATCATGGTCATCCTGGGCGGCGTCGGCACGCTGATGGGGCCGGTGCTGGGCGCCATCGCGCTGGTCGGGCTGGAATACTGGCTGGCGGCGCTGACCGAGCACTGGCAGTTCGTGCTGGGGCCGCTGCTGCTGCTGGTGGTGCTGTTCGCGCGCGGCGGGCTGATGGCGCTGCTGCGCCCGGGGGCGGGCGCATGACCGCGCCGCTGCTGCTCGTCGAGGGGCTGCGCAAGCGCTTCGGCGGCCTGTGCGCGACCGACGACCTGTCCCTCGCCGTCCGCCCGGGCGAGCTGCACGCGCTGATCGGGCCGAACGGCGCCGGCAAGAGCACCGCCATCGCGCAGATCACCGGCGAGATCCGCCCCGATGCGGGGCGCATCCTGTTCGCGGGGCGGGACATCACCCGCCTTCCGCCCTCGCGGCGGGTGCGGCGCGGCCTGTCCCGCACCTTCCAGATCGTGCAGCTGCTGGACGAGGCCACCACCCTGGAGAACGTGGCCCTGGCGGTGCAGGCGCATCAGGGCCACAGCTTCCGCTTCTGGCGCGACGCGCGGCGGGACGAGCGGCTGCGCCAGCCGGCGCGCCAGCTGCTGCTGCGCGCGGGCGTGGAGGCGGCGCTGTGGGAACAGCGGACCGGCGACCTTTCCGCCGGCGCGCGCAAGCAGGTGGAGCTGGCCATCGCGCTGGCCGCCGCGCCGCGCCTGCTGCTGCTGGACGAGCCGATGGCCGGCCTCGGCCCCAGCGAGTCGCGCGCCATGACCGAGACGCTGCGCGGGCTCAAGGGCCGGCTCGCCATCCTGCTGGTGGAGCACGACATGGAGGCGGTGTTCGCCCTCGCCGACCGCGTGTCGGTGCTGGTGGACGGGCGCTGCATCGCCTCCGGCGAACCGGCGGAGATCCGCGCCGACCCGGCCGTCCGCGCCGCCTATCTCACCGAGGACGAGGAGGCCTGAGCCGATGCTGGAAGTCTCCGGCCTGAGCGCCGGCTATGGCCGGAGCCAGGTGCTGTTCGGCGTCGACCTCGTGGTGCGGGAGGGCGAGGTCGCGACGCTGCTCGGCCGCAACGGCATGGGCAAGACCACCACGGTGCGCGCCATCCTCGGGCTGAACCCGCCGCGCGGCGGGCGGGTGCGCTTCGGCGGGGAGGATCTGGCCGGCGCGGCGCCCGAGGCCATCGCGCGGCGCGGCATCGGGCTGGTGCCGGAAGGGCGGCAGGTGTTCCCGACCCTCACCGTGCGGGAGAACCTCCTCGCCACCGCCGCCAACCGGCTGCGCCACCCCGAGCCCTGGGACCTGGCGCGCATCTACGCCCTGTTCCCGCGCCTGGCCGAGCGCGCCGGGCAGTATGCCCGCACCCTGTCGGGCGGCGAGCAGCAGATGCTGGCGATCGGCCGCGCGCTGATGACCAATCCGCGCCTGCTGGTGCTGGACGAGGCGACGGAGGGGCTCGCCCCCGTCATCCGCGCCGAGATCTGGGCGACGCTGGCGGCGCTGAAGGCGCGCGGCCAGTCCATCCTGGTGATCGACAAGAACCTCGGCGCCTTGTCCCGCCTCGCCGACCGGCACCACGTGCTGGAAAAGGGCCGCACCGTCTGGTCGGGCGACGGCGCGGCGCTGGCGCGCGAGGCGGAGCGGGTGCGCGGCTGGATCGGCCTCTAGCGCGGGCGGCGGCGGGGGCGCGGCCTTCGTTCCGCTTGCCCCCGGATGGGGCATCCACCATGAATGCCCGATGACAGCCGAACACCCCAGCTTCCTGCCGCGGGAAGGCGCGATGGCGAGCGCCATCGCCGCCCACGCATGGTCGCGCACGCCGCTCGGGCCGATCGAGGCCTGGCCGGAGCTGCTGAAGACCGCCGTGGCGCTGATGCCGGAGTCGCGCTTTCCCCAGGCGGTGATCTGGGGGCCCGAGCTGGTCACGCTCTACAACGACGCCTTCCGGCCCATCCTCGGGGCCAAGCCGGCGCCGCTGGGCCGCCCCTTCAGCGAGATCTGGAGCGAGGCGTGGCAGGATGTCGCTCCCATCGCGGCCGCCGCCTTCGAGGGGCGCGCGACCTATATCGAGAACTTCCCCGTCTTCATCGACCGGCACGGCAGGCCCGAGCTGGCCCACTTCACCTTCTGCTACAGCCCGATCCGCGACGCGCAGGGCCGCGTCGTCGGCATGCTGGACACGGTGACCGAGACCACCGCCACCATGCTGGCGACCCGGCGGCTGGCCTTTCTCGACCTGCTCGGCCGCACCATCGCGGGCGAGCGGGACGCGGACGCGGTGATGGCCGCCACCACCAGCCTGCTGGCCGGGCATCTGGGCCTGTCCAACTGCGCCTATGCGGACATGGACGCCGACCAGGACGGCTTCACCATCCGCGGCAACTGGGCGGCCGAGGGCTCGCCCAGCATCGTCGGCCATTACAGCCTGGCCGATTTCGGCACGCTGGCGGTGCGCAGGCTGCGGGCCGGCGAGCCGCTGGTGGTGAACGACAACCTGGCAGAGCTGGCGCCGCACGAGGCGGCCACCTTCCAGAACATCGGCATCGCCGCGACGATCTGCATGCCGCTGATCCGCGAGGGCCGGCTCACCGCGCTGATGGCGATCCACGACAAGGTGCCGCGCCTCTGGTCGGACTACGAGCTGGCGCTGCTGCGCGACGTCACCGAGCGCTCCTGGGCCTATGTCGAGCGCGTCCGGGCCGATGCCGACCTGCGGCGGGTGGCGGCCGCCCTCGAGGAGCTGAACGCGACGCTCGAGGCGCGCGTCGCGGAGCGGACGCGGCAGCTCGAGGAAACCGAGGCGGCCCTGCGCCAGAGCCAGAAGATGGAGGCCATCGGCCAGCTCACCGGCGGCATCGCGCATGACTTCAACAACCTGCTCGCCGCCGTGGTGGGCAGCCTCGACCTGATCCTGCACCGCGCGGGCGATGCCGAGCGCGTGCGCCGCCACGCCGAGGCGGGCCTCGCCGCCGCCGGGCGCGGCACCAAGCTGACCGCCCAGCTCCTGGCCTTCTCGCGCAAGCAGAAGATCGAGCTGAAGCCGCTGTTCCTGTCCGCGCTGCTGCGGGGCATGACGGAGCTGCTCCGGCGCACGCTCGGCCCGATGATCCGCCTCCGGCTGGAGCTGCGCGAGCCCGATCTCCGCATCCTCACCGACGCCACCCAGCTCGAGCTGGCGGTGCTGAACCTCGCCATCAACGCGCGCGACGCCATGCCGGAGGGGGGCGACCTCCACATCGCCAGCAGCGTGGCGCGGATCGAGCGGGACGGCGTGCTGAGGCCGGGCAGCTACGCGCTGCTCACCGTGGCGGATACGGGCGAGGGCATGCCGCCCGAGGTCCTGGCGCGGGCCTTCGACCCCTTCTTCACCACCAAGGGGGTCGGCAAGGGCACGGGGCTCGGCCTCAGCCAGGTCTATGGCATCGCCCATCAGGCGGGCGGCACGGTGCGCATGGAAAGCCGGCCGGGGGCGGGCACCACCGTCCGCATCTACCTGCCCCTCACCGCGCTGGAGCCGGAGGCCGAGCCGGCGGAGCGGAAGGCGGAGGCGAGAGCCGGCAAGGCCAGCATCCTGGTGGTGGACGACGACGCCGATGTGCGGGAGATGCTGGTGACGGCGCTGGAAACCCTGGGCTTCTCGGCGACCGAGGCCGGCAGCGGCACGGCCGGTCTCGCCGCCCTGGAGGCCGCCCGGCCCGACCTGGTGATCCTCGACTACGCCATGCCCGACCTGACCGGCGCCGAGGTGGCCCGGCTGGCCCGGAAGCGCTGGCCGGCGCTGCCCATCGTCTTCGCCAGCGGCTACGCCGACACCGCCACCATCGAGAGCGTGGCCGGGACCGACGCCATCGTGCTGCGCAAGCCCTTCCGCATCGGCGACCTCGGCGCGGTCATCGCCGGCGCGCTCGGGCGGCCGGAGCTGGAGCCGGGGCGGGGCTGAGGCAGCGGGGCGCGGAAAGGCTCCGGCGCCGCTTTCCCCGCACCCTTCCCGCCGCCAGAATGGCGCGCATGACCGAGAGCTGGCGCGGCATGGGCCGCGAGACCCTGGACCGCGAATACAACGCCCGCGCCACCGTGCCGGATATCGGGCCGATCATCGCCGAATACCGCGCCCGCACGGAGGCGGCCCGCGCCACGCTGCCGGGGGCGCGCACCGATATCCCCTACGGCCCCACCGCGGCGGAACGGCTGGACATATACCCCGCCGCCCACCCGGGCCCGGCTCCGGTGTTCGTCTTCATCCATGGCGGCTACTGGCGGCTGCTGGACGCCGCCGATTCGGGCTTCATGGCGCCCTGGCTCACCGCCGCCGGCGCCTGCGTGGTGGCGGTGAACTACGCCCTCGCCCCCGCCGCCCCGCTCGACGAGATCGTGCGCCAGTGCCGCGCCGCCCTGGCCTGGCTGCACGGCAACATCGCCCGCTTCGGCGGCGACCCGGCGCGCATCCACGTGGCCGGCAGTTCGGCGGGCGCGCATCTGGCGGCGATGCTGGCGGCGGGGGGAGACTGGCCCGCCGGCTTCGGCCTGCCGCCACGGCCGGTGGCGGGCGCCACCCTGCTCTCCGGCCTCTACGAGCTGGAGCCGCTCCGCCTTTGCCATGTGAACGAATGGATGCGGCTGGACGAGGCCACCGTGCTGCGCAACTCCCCCGGCCTGCTGCCGCCGCCGGCGCCGGGCACGCCGCTGGTCTTCAGCTTTGGCGAGAGCGAGACGGCGGAGTTCAAGGCGCAGACCGTGGCGCAGGCCGAGTTCTGCGCCGGGGCGGGCTGCATCGTGACGCCGGTGCCGCCGCCGGCCGGCTCCAACCACTTCGACATCGTGTTCCAGCTCTGCGAGGACACCCCCCTCTCGCGCGCGACGCTGCGGGCCATGGGGCTGCCCGCCGGCTGAGAAGGCGGCGGCGCGCCGGCTCAGGCGCCGGCGATGGGCGGCACGTCCCGCGTCATGTCCGCCAGCACCTCGGCCACGTGGCGCACCTGCACGGGGCTGCCCTGGCGGTGCAGGCGGCCGGCCATGTTCAGCAGGCAGCCCATGTCGCCGGCCAGCAGCGTGTCCGCCCCCGTGGCCTCGATGTCCTTGACCTTGTCGGACACCATGCGGGTGGAGATCTCCGGATACTTCACGCAGAAGGTGCCGCCGAAGCCGCAGCACAGCTCCGGCTCGGCCAACTCCTTCACGGTGAGACCCTCCACCCCCGCCAGCAGGCGACGCGGCTGCGCGCGGATGCCGAGCTCCCGCAGGCCGGAGCAGGAATCGTGGTAGGCGGCGACGCCCGCATGCCGCGCCTGGACGCGCTCCACCCCCCGCACATCCACCAGGAAGGAGACCAGCTCATGCGTCCGCGCCGCCAGCGCCTCGGCGCGGGCGCGGTAGTGCGGGTCGTTGTCGAACAGGCCGGGATAGTGCTTCGCGATCATGCCGGCGCAGGAGCCGGAGGGCGCCACGACATGGTCATAGGGCAGGAAGGCGTCGATCACCGGGCGGGCGAGGTCGCGCGCCGTGGCGCGGTCGCCGCTGTTGTAGGCGGGCTGGCCGCAGCAGGTCTGCAGGCGCGGCACCTCCACCTGGCAGCCCGCCTGTTCCAGCAGCCGGATGGCGGCGAAGCCCACCGAAGGCCGGTAGAGGTCGACGAGGCAGGTGACGAAAAGGGCGACGCGCGGCTTCGGCTCTGACATGGGCGGGGACGATAGCCGCGGCCGGAGCCGATGCAAGCGGGATGGATGCAGGCACGCCGCCCCTCAGGGCGCGGCGGGCTCCAGCACATAGAGCGTGGCCGTCTCCTTCATGCGGCCCGCCGCCTCGGCCGCCGCCTCGCCCCAGCCCCAGAACAGGTCGGCCCGCGCCTTGCCCTTGATGGCGCCGCCCGTGTCCTGCGCCAGCACCAGGCGGCGGATCGGCGCGCCCGTCAGCGGGTGCTTCGCCACGATCCAGACGGGGCTGCCGAGGGGGATCTCGGTCCGGTCCACGGCGATCGAGCGCAGCGGCGTCAGCGGCACGCCGAGCGAGCCCGACGGCCCCTGGTCCGGCCGCGCGGCGGCCTCGCGGAAGAAGACGTAGGAGGGGTTCTCCGCCATCAGGGCGCGGGCGCGCTCCGGCCCGGCGCGCTCCAGCCAGGCCAGGATGGTCTGCATCGAGACCTGCTCGCGCGGGATCTCGCCGCGATCCGCCAGCAGCCGGCCGACCGGCACATAGGCGCGGCCGTTCTGCGCCGCGTAGCCCATGCGCCGCACCGAGCCGTCGGGCAGCGCCACCCGGCCGGAACCCTGGATCTGCAGGAAGAACTTCCCCGCCTCGTCATCCACCCAGAGCAGCACGGGCGCTTCCACCCCGCCCGCCTCGATGGCGGCGCGATCCGGATAGGGCACCAGCCGCCCGTCCCGCACGCGCCCGGCGGTGCGGCGGCCGCGCAGATCCTCGGCGAAGCGGCCGAGATCGACCTCCACCAGATCGGCCGGGCGGCCGCGCAGCGGCACGGTGTAGGGGCCGCCGCGGGTGGCGGCGCCGCGCAGCTCCGGCTCGTAATAGCCGGTCATCAGCCCCTCGCCGGCGGCGCGCAGGGTGAAGCGGCGCTCGAAGAAGGCGCGGGCGGCGGCGTTGTCGCCGGGCGGCAGGCCGGCGGCCTCGGCGCAGAGCGCGGCGGGCATGGCGGGGGGGCGGCAGCCCGCGACAAAGGCGGGCACCGCCTCGGCCAGCGCATCCTCGCCCCAGCCCGGCAGCTCGGCCACGTGCTGCGGCACGGTGGAGCAGGCGGCCAGCAGGGCCAGCAGCGCCAGGGCCGGCCAGCGGCCGGCGCGCGCCCCCCGGCGCTTCCCGGCCACCGCGATCAGGCCGACTGGGTGCCGACCAGCTTCCAGGTCGGGTCGGCGCTGCTCAGGTCGCGCTGGAAGGTCCAGATGTCGTTCAGTTCGGTCACCGCCTCGGCACCGGCGACGATGTCGCCGTTCGGGCCGGTGGTGACGTTCACCTGGTCGGACACGATGCGCACGGTGATGTCGGCCACGGTGCCGCGCAGGTCGGCGCCCTCGATGGCCATGTCGTGCACGGCGCGGATCTCGGTGCGCTGCCGCTCGCCGGCCGTCTCGCGCGTCACCAGCGCCTGCTCGAAGCCGGCATAGGTGTCGGCGGAGAGCAGGTTGCGCAGCGTCTCGCGGTCGCCGGAGGCGAAGGCGGCGACGATCATGCGGAAGGCGCCCTCCGCGCCCGCCAGGAAGGCGGCCGGGTCGAAGCCGGCATCGGCCTGGCGGATGCGCTGCAGCGCCTGCCCGACCGGCGAGCGCGAATCGGGGATCACCAGGCGCGGGGCGCCGGCGACGGGGGCGGGCGGCACCTGCGCCGCGTCCGGCTCGGCCGGGCCGGGCATGCCCTGGCCGGGGACGGGACGCTCCTGCGGCGGCCGCTCGAAGCCCTGCCGGCGGCCCAGGACGCTGCGCAGCCGCAGCACCAGAAAGGCCGCCACCATGGCGAACAGGATCAGATCGACCGGAAATCCGCCGGACATTGCATTCTCCTCATGCGCATCACTTAGGGGTCATGCGGCGCCACCGCAACGGCCCCCGTCCCGCTACGCGCCCGGCGCGGTCATAAAGCCGGCATCTTGCCGCCCCGGCTGCCTGCCGTTACCTCCAGCCTGTTTCCTCCGGAGTTCCGCGATGATCCTGCTGCGTCACGGCCAGAGCGAGTTCAACCTGCATTTCAGCGCGACCCGCCGGGATCCGGGCATCAAGGACCCGAAGCTGACCATCCTCGGCCGCCACCAGGCCGAGCAGGCGGCCCAGGCCCTGGCCGGCGAGGACATCCGCCGCATCATCGCCAGCCCCTATACCCGCGCGCTGGAAACGGCGGCGCCGCTGGCCCGGCGCTTCGGCCTGCCGGTGCT
>NZ_PDNU01000053.1 GCF_002631185.1 Teichococcus rhizosphaerae
GTTACCTCCAGCCTGTTTCCTCCGGAGTTCCGCGATGATCCTGCTGCGTCACGGCCAGAGCGAGTTCAACCTGCATTTCAGCGCGACCCGCCGGGATCCGGGCATCAAGGACCCGAAGCTGACCATCCTCGGCCGCCACCAGGCCGAGCAGGCGGCCCAGGCCCTGGCCGGCGAGGACATCCGCCGCATCATCGCCAGCCCCTATACCCGCGCGCTGGAAACGGCGGCGCCGCTGGCCCGGCGCTTCGGCCTGCCGGTGCTGGTCCACCCGCTGGTGCGGGAGCGCTACGCCTTTTCCTGCGACATCGGCTCGCCCTGCGCCGCCCTGTCGATGAGCTGGCCGGAGCTGGACTTCTCCCACATCGACGAGGTGTGGTGGCCGGCCGTTGAGGAGCCCGCCCCGCAGGTGGAGGACCGCGCCCGCCTGTTCCGCGCCGAGATGGGCGCGCTGGAGGACTGGGCGCACACCGTGGTCGTCACCCATTGGGGGTTCATCATGTCGATGACGGGTGAATCGGTGGCCAACGGCCAGTGGCTGCGCTGCGACCCGACCGCGCCCGCCCCGGCCAGCATCAGCTGGCGGCACGGCTGAGCCGCCCTTAACCGAACTGTGACAGACCGGGCGCGGCGTGCTACCCCGCGCCGCGAACCCGGCGGCGCCGGCCCGGCCCCGCGCCGCGCCCGCCCGCCGCCCCCGCCCGCCGCACCCGGGCAGGACCCGCCCACCGACCCTTTCGGCAACCGCATCAGGGGCCCGCATGTCCGACACCCAGCTTCCTCCCGAGAACAACGCCGCCCCGAACGGCCCCAACGGCGCCGTGCCGCCCGGCCCGCTGCTGCTGAACCTGCAATACACCAAGGACCTGTCCTTCGAGGTGCCGGGCGCGCCGGAGATCTTCGCCACGCTGCGCGAGCAGCCGCGCATCGACCTGGCGCTGGACGTGCAGGCCCGCCCGCTCCAGCAGGGCGGCAACGTCTATGAGGTGGAGCTGCAGATCCGCGCCGACGCCCAGGCGCCCGCGCCGAATGGCGGCACCCAGCCCGCCTTCATCGCCGAGCTGTCCTATTGCGGCATCTTCACGCTGAACGTGGAGCCCAACCTCGTCGAGCCGCTGCTGCTGGTCGAGTGCCCGCGCCTCCTGTTCCCCTTCGCCCGCAACATCCTGGCCGACGTGACGCGCGATGGCGGCTTCCCGCCCGTGATGCTCTCGCCGATCGACTTCGTGGCGCTGTGGCAGTCCCGCCGCGGCCAGGGCGGCGCGCCGCAGGCCCAGGGCGGCACCGGCCCGGATGGCTTCGTTTCGCCCGCCGGCAACGCCTGAGCGCCGGGGCGCGCCGACGCCGCGCGCGCCCCCGCCCGATCCCCTGACAGGCCGGGGCCGCCCCGCCCCGGCCCCCTTTCCCGCCTGGCCGGCCCAGGCCTGTTCCAGGTGGCCCGACCCAGATGCTGCGCAACATCCTGACCATCGGCGGCTGGACCTTCGCCAGCCGGGTGCTGGGCTTCGCCCGCGACATGCTGATCGCCGCCACCCTCGGCGCCGGGCCCATGGCCGATGCCTTCTTCATCGCGCTGCGCCTGCCCAACCTGTTCCGCCGCCTGTTCGGCGAGGGCGCCTTCAACGCCGCCTTCGTGCCCGCCTTCACCGGCACGCTGACGCTGGAGGGGCCGAAGCGCGCGCGCGAGCTCGCCGCCCGCATGTCCACGCTGATGACGCTGTGGCTGTCCCTGCTGGTCGGCCTCGGCATGGTCTTCATGCCGCAGGTGATGCGGGTGCTGACGCCCGGGCTGGTGGACGACCCCTCGCGCTTCGGGCTGGTGGTGGAGCTGTCGCGCATCACCTTCCCCTACCTGGTCTTCATCTGCCTCACCGCCCTGGTCTCGGGCGTGCTGAACGCGGTGGACAGGTTCGCCCTCGCCGCCGGCGCGCCGCTGCTGTTCAACCTCTTCGCCATCGGCGCGCTGTTCGCCCTCACTCCCGTGGTGGCCACGCCGGCCCACGCCCTGGCCTGGGGCGTCGCCCTTTCCGGCGTGGCGCAGCTCGTGCTGGTGGTGGTGGCCTGCCACAAGGTGGGCATGGGCTTCCCCCTCCTCTCCTTTCCCCGCCTGACGCCCGAGACCCGCGCCGTGCTCAGGCGCATGGTGCCGGGGGTGCTGGGCGCCAGCGTCACCCAGCTCAGCCTGGCCATCGACATCTTCATCGCCTCGCTGCTGCCGGTGGGCGCCATCAGCTTCCTCACCTATGCCGACCGCGTGGCGCAGCTCCCGCTCGGCGTGGTGGGGGCGGCGGTGGGCACGGCGCTGCTGCCGGTGCTGTCACGCCAGCTGCGCGGCGGCAAGCCGCTCTCGGCCCACCGCAGCATGAACCGGGCGGTGGAGCTGTCCCTGGCGCTGACCCTGCCCGCCGCCGCCGGCCTCATCGCGCTGGCCGAGCCGATCGTGCGCGTGCTGTTCCAGCGCGGCGCGCTGGGCGCGGAGGAGGCCATCCTGGTGGGCGAGGCGCTGCGGGCCTACGCGCTCGGCCTGCCGGCCTTCGTGCTGATCAAGGCCTTCGCCCCCGGCTTCTTCGCCCGCGGCGACACCGCCGCCCCGGTCAAGATCGGCATCGCCGTGGTGGCGGTGAACCTGTCGCTCAGCCTGGTGCTGACGCAGTTCATCGGCCATGTCGGCATCGCGCTGGCCACCTCGCTGGCGGCCTGGGTGAACGCCTCGCTGCTGGCGGGCCTGCTGGCGCGGCGCGGCCACTTCACCGCCGACCGCCGGCTGCGCCGCAACCTCTGGCGCCTCGTGCTGGCGGCGGCGCTGATGGCGGCGGTGGTGGGCGGGCTGATGCTGGCCACCTTCCCGCCCCCCGGCACCGGCACCGGGCCGGTGCGGCTGGCCATCCTCGGCACCCTGGTGGCGGTGGGGGTCGCGGTCTATTTCGGCGCCACCCAGGCGCTGGGGGCGCTCCAGCTGCGCGAGGTGCTGCGGCGGGGGCGCAAGGCGTGACGGCGGAGGGGGAGGCAGGGGGAGGGGCGGAGAAATCCGCCACCCCGAGGCTTCCCGGCTTCCGGGATCGCGCTATCTTGGCGGCATGACCCAGACCACGGATTTCGGCTTCCGCGAAGTGCCCAGAGACGCCAAGGCGTCCATGGTGCGGGAGGTGTTCGACAGCGTCGCGCCGAAATACGACGTGATGAACGACCTGATGTCGCTCGGCCTGCACCGCGCCTGGAAGCAGATCTTCGTGGCCGCCATCGCCGCCGGCCCGCGCGAGACGCTGCTCGACCTCGCCGCCGGCACGGGCGACGTGGCCTTCCTCGCCCGCAAGCGGGGCGCGGGGCGGGTCATCCTGTCCGACATCAACGCGGCCATGCTCAATGTCGGCCAGAACCGCGCCCTGCAGAAGGGGCTGGCGGACGGCTTGAGCTATGTCTGCTCCGACGCCGAGCGCATCCCGCTGCCGGACCGCAGCGTGGAGAAGGTCTCCATGGCCTTCGGGCTCCGCAACTGCACCGACAAGGACGCGGTGCTGCGCGAGGCCTTCCGCGTGCTGCGCGTGGGCGGGCGGATGCATGTGCTGGAGTTCTCCCGCCTGGAGGTGGACGCGCTGCGGCCGCTCTACGACGCCTGGTCCTTCAAGGCGCTGCCCGCCATCGGCGCGCGCATCGCCAAGGATTCCGAGAGCTACCAGTACCTGGCCGAGAGCATCCGCATGTTCCCCGACCAGCCGACGCTGGCTGCCATGATGGAGCGCGCGGGCTTCGAGCGGGTGAAGTGGCAGAACCTCTCGGGCGGCATCGTCGCCATCCACACCGGCTGGAAGCTGTAGGGGTGTGACCCAGGCAGGGGCCACCCTGGCGGGCAGGCACGTGCTGCTCGTCGTCTCGGGCAGCGTCTCCGCCTACAAGGCGCTGGAACTGACGCGGCTGCTGCGCAAGGCCGGCGCCCGCGTCACGCCCGTGCTGACGGCGGGGGGCGCGCGCTTCGTCACCCCCCACGCGCTGCAGGCCATCGCCGGCGAGGCGGTGCACCAGGATCTCTGGTCGCTCGCGGGGGAAGCGGAGATCGGCCACATCCGGCTGGCGCGGATGCCGGACGCGGTGGCGGTGGTGCCCGCCTCGGCCAGCTTCCTGGCCAGGATGGCGCATGGCCTGGCCGACGACCTCGCGGCCACGGTGATGCTGGCCACCGACCGCCCCGTCCTGCTGGCGCCCGCCATGAACTGGGCGATGTGGGGCCACCCCGCCACCCAGGCCAACATGGACCTGCTCATCGCGCGCGGCGCGCGGGTGGTGGGCCCCGGTGTCGGCGCCATGGCGGAGGCGGAAAGCGGCCCCGGGCGGCTGGCCGAGCCGGCCGAGATCCTCGCGGCGCTCGCCGCGCTGCTGGCGCCGGAGGCGGCCGGGCCGCTCGCCGGGCGGCACGTCCTGGTCACCAGCGGCCCGACGCACGAGCCGATCGACCCGGTGCGCTACATCGCCAACCGCAGCAGCGGCCGCCAGGGCCACGCCATCGCCGGGGCGCTGGCGGCGCTGGGCGCGCGCGTCACCCTGGTGCATGGCCCGGTGGCGCTGCCGCCGCCCCCCGGCGTGCGGGCCGTGGGGGTGGAAAGCGCGCGCGAGATGCTGGCCGCCTGCGAGGCCGCGCTGCCGGCCGATGCCGCCATCTGCGCTGCCGCCGTGGCCGACTGGCGCGCCGCCGGCGAGGCCGCGCAGAAGCTCAAGAAGGTGCCCGGCCAGCCGCCCCCGCCCCTGGCGCTGGCGCTGAACCCGGACATCCTGGCCACCCTTTCCGGCCATGCCCGCCGCCCGGCGCTGGTGGTGGGGTTCGCTGCGGAAACGGAGAAGGTGGTGGCCAACGCCGTGGCGAAGCGGCAGCGCAAGGGGTGCGACTGGATCGTGGCGAATGACGTGTCGGGCGACGTGATGGGCGGGGCCGAGAATGCCGTCCACCTCGTGACCGAGGCGGGGGTGGAGGACTGGCCCCGCCTGCCCAAGCAGGAGGTGGCCGCCCGGCTGGCCGCCCGCGTGGCCGCGCGACTCGGCGGGGCCGAAGGGATAGCCGGCGGGATGGCGGGGGAGGTGCCGGCATGAGCCGCGCCACCATCGCCGTCCGCCGCCTGCCCCATGCCGAGGGGCTGCCGCTGCCGGGCTATGCCACGGCCGGCGCCGCCGGCTTCGACCTGCTGGCGGCGGTGACGGCGCCGCTCGTCATCGCCCCCGGGGCGCGCGCGCTGGTGCCAACCGGTCTGGTGATGGCGCTGCCCGAGGGGCACGAGCTGCAGATCCGCCCCCGCTCGGGCCTGGCGCTGAAGCACGGCATCGTGCTGCCCAACAGCCCCGGCACGATCGACGAGGACTACCGGGGCGAGCTGCAGGTCATCGTGATGAATGCCGGCGACGCGCCCTTCACCGTGGAGCGCGGCACGCGAATCGCCCAGGGCGTGCTGGCGCCGGTGACCCGGGCCGACTGGTCCGAGGTGGAGACCCTGCCCGGCACCGCCCGTGGCAGCGGCGGATTCGGCAGCACCGGCCTGCAGGCCCCGGACGGGCAGGATGGCCTGGCCTGACAGGGCTTCGGAAGGCGAAAGGACCTTTCCTCCCGGCCCCCCCGCAACAGGTTTCATGGCCCGGGGCGGCGCCTTGGAAGCGGGCCGGAATGCCGCGGACGGAAACGGTTTCAGCAAATATCCAGCAAATTTTCTCAAGAACTCTCCGGGCGTGCTGCGATTCCATTCGCAATAACAAGATCTTTACAGCAAATACTGCCGCTTTCCTTTCAGCCGCGATTGACGTCAATCGCCCGCAGCCTCCTAAATCCCCGAGCCAACTCAATCCGGTGGGGAAGTGACAGATGCCAGCGCCAGTCAACGACGATATCTCCAACGCCATTGCCATCGTTCCAGGCACCCCACTGTCCGGCACAACCGCTGAGGCGACCGTGCAGCCGGGCGAGGTCAACTATTTCGGTGCCGCCGGCACGGTCTGGTACAGCTTCACGCCGACCGAGAACGCCCCGGTGGCCTTCAGCCTCGGCAACGCTCCCGTGACGAACAGCGTGATCGTGCAGTCCGCGCCCGCCGGCACGGTGCCTTCCGTCGGCGGCCTGCAGGCGGTGACGAACAACGGGGGCAGCGCGCCGGCGGTGCAGTTCTTCGCCCAGGCCGGCCAGACCTACTACATCCAGGTGGGCAGCACGGCGGAAGCGCTGGGCGCGTTCAGCATCGCCTCCGTCCCTCCCGATCCGGCGATCGACGTCACGCCGCCGGCGGCGCCGGCGATCGTCGCGGTGACCGACGCGGATGGCGACGCCGTCACCACCACGGGCGTGGCCGGCGCGCTCACCTTCTCCGGCACGGCCGAGCCGGGCAGCATCGTCGTCCTCAAGGGCAACCTGGACGGCGTGGACGCGGATCTCGGCAGCGTCGAGGCCGGCGCCGAGGGCAACTGGAGCATCACGGTCGAGAACCTGGTCGCGGGCGTATACAGCTTCGGCGCCGTCGCGCGCGACGATGCCGGCAACCAGTCGCTCACCTCCTCGAACCTGCTCGCCATCACGCTCGAGGCCGGGCCCGAGCCCGACACCACGCCGCCGGAGCCGCCGGTCATCCTGGCCGCCGCCAACAGCGAGGGCCCGATCGGCGACGGCGTCTCCACCCAGCCCGTGCTGATCATCACCGGCACCGCCGAGCCGCTCAGCACCATCACCCTGTTCAACGGCGAGGAGACACTGGCCACCGGCATCGCCACCAACGCCGAGGGCAACTGGTCCTTCACCACGGCCGCGCTGTCCGAGGGCAGCTACAGCTTCACCGCCGTGGCCACCGACGCCGCCGGCAACCCCTCCACGACCAGCCCGACGCCGCTGGTGGTCGAGGTCGACCTGCCGGACGGCACCCCCACCCCGACCCCCATCCCCACCGAGGCGCTGGGCTTCGACGCCGAGTACTACCTGGCGATGAACCCGGACGTGGCGGCGGCGGGGGTGGACCCGCTGGCCCACTACACCGAGTTCGGCTGGCAGGAGGGCCGCGACCCGAACGCCCTGTTCGACATCAGCTACTACCTGAACCAGAACCCGGACGTGGCGGCGGCGCAGATCGACCCGCTGGCCCACTACATCGAGTTCGGCTGGGTGGAAGGGCGCGATCCCAGCTACATCTTCAGCGGCGACCTCTACCTCGAGAACAATGTCGACGTGGCCGAGGCCGGCGTCAATCCGCTGGTCCACTACCTCTACTTCGGCAGCACCGAGGGGCGCGACACCTTCCAGGCCACGCCGGAGGCCACCGGCCCGCAGGCTCCGCTGGTCGATGCCCAGTTCTACTTCCAGAACAACCCCGACGTGGCGAAGGAGGGCGTCGATCCCTCGCGCCACTTCGCCGAGTTCGGCTGGCAGGAAGGCCGCGACCCGAACGCCTTCTTCGACATCGAGTACTACCTGGCCAACAACGTCGACGTGGCGGAAGCCGGCATCAATCCGGTGCAGCACTACCTGGAGTACGGCGCGGGCGAGGGTCGCGACCCGAGCGCGGCCTTCTCCACCGAGGACTACCTGGCCGCCAACGTCGACGTGGCGGAAGCGGGGGTCAACCCGCTGCAGCACTACCTGGAGTTCGGCATCGCCGAGGGCCGCCCGCTCGCGCCCGTGGTCGAGCCCGTGCCCGACCTGGTGTGAGGCACGCCCTCCGGCCCGGCCTGACCGGGCGGGCCGGAGGATGGTGAGGGCCGCGGGCCACGGCGCTCCCGCGCCAGGGCCCGCGCGCCGGAAGGACATGCGCCGGAAGAACACAGGCCCGGCGCTTCCCGCCGGGCCCGCCCGCAGGGAGGCGGCCGGCGGCCCGGAGGCCATTGCGCCGGCCCGCCCGCCCCGCCCATATGGGGCCCATGGAACTCGACTTCTCCGATTCCGAGCTGCACCGCTATTCGCGCCACATCCTGCTGCAGGAGGTGGGCGCGGTGGGGCAGGCGCGGCTGCGCGCGGCGCGGGTGCTGCTGGTGGGCGCGGGAGGCCTCGGCTCGCCGCTGGCGCTCTACCTGGCCGCTGCCGGGATCGGCACGATCGGGCTGATCGACGACGACCGGCTGGAGCTGTCCAACCTGCAGCGGCAGGTGGCGCACGACACGGGCCGCATCGGCCGCAACAAGGCGGACAGCGCGGCCGAGACCATCCGCCGGCTGAACCCCGGGGTCGCGGTCGAGGTCCACCCGCTGCGGCTGGACGCCGAATCGGCGGCCGCGCTGATCCCGCGCTACGACATCGTCTGCGACGGCACCGACAACTTCGCCACGCGCTTCCTGCTGGGCGATGCCTGCCACCTGCTGGGCCGCACCCTGGTCTCGGCCGCCGTGCTGCGCTTCGAGGGGCAGCTCGCCGTCTACAAGTCGCATCTCGGCGGGGATCACCCCTGCCAGCGCTGCCTGCACCCGGAGCCGCCGCCGCCCGGGCTGGTGCCGAGCTGCTCGGAAGCGGGCGTGCTCGGCGCCGTGACCGGCGTGATGGGCACCCTCCAGGCCACCGAGGTGCTGAAGGAGATCCTGGGCATCGGCGAGGGGCTGGCCGGCCGCCTGCTGCTGTGGGACGCGCTGGACATGCGCTTCCGCACCGTGCGGCTGCGGCGCGACCCGGCCTGCCCGCTCTGCGGCCCGGCGCCGCGCATCCGCGACCTGTCCTGCCACGCCGCCGCGCCCGCGCCCGCCTGCGCGGCGCCCCTTCCCGCGGCGGGCGCGGCGTGAGCCCGCCGCTCGGCATCCTGCTGCGCTCCGGCGGGCACGAGGCGGCGCATTACGCGCTGGTGCTGGCCACCGGCGCCGCCGCCATCGGCCGCCCGGCCGTGCTGTTCGCCACCAATGGCGGCTGCCACCTGCTGCGCCACGACACGCCGCTGCCGCGGGACCCGCGCGAGTCGCTGCTGGCGGGCCGGGGCGTGGCGGGGGTGGGGCCGCTGCTGGCGGCGGCGGCGGAGCTGGGCGTGCGGCGCATCGCCTGCGAGGCGGGGCTGCGCGCCGAGGGGCTGGACGCGGCGGCCCTGGCGCGGGATGTCGAGGTCGCGGGCGTCGTCACCTTTCTGGAAGCGGTCGGCCCGGGGCAGATGCTGGCACTGTGATGGTTGAAAAGAATGCTGCGATGCAAGGCGGGTGCTTGACCATGGCGGCGCCTTGCGGGCGTGATCGGCGCATGGCCCGGCTTCGTCTCGCCTCCCCTTTCCTGTTCCTGGCCCTGACCCTGGCGGCTTCGCCCGCGGCCGCCCAGTCCAGCCTGGGCGCGCCGCAGCAGGCGGTGCCGCCGCCCGCGCCCCGCGGTGCCGCGCCCGTGCCCAGCCTGGCGCCCGACCAGGTGCTGCGGCCGCCGCCCGGCGCCGTGCCGCGGGCACCGTCCGGCCCCGCCCCGGCGCCGTCCTCCGGGCGCGCCGCCACCCAGCAGCCCGCCCCCCAGCAGCCTGCCGGCCGCGCCGCGCCGCCTGCCGCCGGCCAGCCGCCGGCCCAGGGGCGGGGCGCGCCCCCGCAGCGCCTGAC
>NZ_PDNU01000054.1 GCF_002631185.1 Teichococcus rhizosphaerae
GGGGAACACCGCCGCCCGGAGGGCACGCTAGCCGGCTTCGAGCTGCAGCCCCTCGCGGCGCAGCACCTCGCCCCACTTCTCCGTCTCGGCGCGGACGAAATCGGCATATTGCGCGGGCGTGCCATAGGACGGCACCCCGCCCATCCCGGCGAAGCGCTGCTTGGTTTCCTCCATCTCCAGCAGCGTCTTGATCTGCATGTTGAGCGAGCGCAACGCGGCTTCCGGGGTGCCGGCCGGATAAAATGCGCCGAACCAGGTGTTCACCTCGTAATTGGCCAGTTCCGGCACCACCTCGCGCATCGCCGGCAGGTCGGGAAGCTGCGGGTTGCGCTCGGCGCTGCTGACGCCCAGCGCCCGCACCCGGCCTTCGCGCACCTGCGTCATGGCGCTCGTCAGGTTGTCGAAGCTGAACTGCACCTCGCCGGCCACCAGCCCCATCATCGAGGGGCCGGCGCCACGGTAGTGCACGGCCGTCGCGCGCGTGTTGGTCAGCTGGTTGAACCACACGGCCGAGAGATGCGGCGACTGGCCGAGCCCCGGCGTGCCATAGCTGAGCTTGCCCGGATTGGCGCGGATGTACTCGACGAACTCCTTCGCCGTTTGCACCGGCAGCGAGGGGTGGACCACCAGCACGTTCGGTCCGCGGATCATGTTGGAGACGGGAACGAGCTGGTTCGCCTGGTAGGGCATGTTGCGGAACAGCGAGTAGGCGATGGCCTGCGGCCCGATATTGCCGAGCAGGATGGTGTGCCCGTCCGGCTTGGAGCGGACCACCTCGGCCGTGCCGATGAGGCCGCCGGCGCCGGACTTGTTCTCCACCACCGCCGCCTGGCCCCAGTGCTGGGTCAGGTGGTTCGCCAGCAGCCGGCCCATGATGTCGGTGGTGCCGCCGGCGGCGGCGGGGACGATGACGCGCACGGTCTGGCTGGGCCGCCAGTCTTCCTGCGCCTGGGCACACGGCAGGCCGGGCAGCAGCCCGCCCGCCAGGGCGGCGCCCAGCCCTCCGCCGGTGCCGCGCAGCAGGCTACGGCGATGCAGGTTCTTCATGGTGGTCTTCTCCTCCGCTGCGGCGCCCTTGCCGGGACTCGCCGTGTGGCGGAGGAGTTGAGCCGATGCGGCGGCGCCTGTCATGTGCAAAGCGCCTGTTCCATATGGAAAATACTATTCCTGATCCGGGATGCCGCCGAGCGGGAACAGCGCCTTTCCGGTGAAGGCGGCCACTTCCCGCAGCTCCTCGCCGAGGCGGGCGAAGGTTTCCGGCGGGTGCTGCCCGGAGATGGTGATGCCGCTGATGCCGAAGCGCGGCTGCCCGTTGCGGTCCCGCACCATGGCGGCGACGGTGATCAGCCCGCGGTAGAGGTTGTTCTGGTCGATGCTCCAGCCTTGCCGCCGGGCGGTCGCGACATCGGCGAGATAGGCCTCGAAGCTGGGGGGCGATTGCCAGCGGAGGGTGGCGAAGCGGCGGCGCAGCTCATCGGCCGGCAGGTCGAGCGCCGCGGCGACGCAGCGGCCCACCGCCCCCACCAGCATCGGCAGCCGCAGCCCCAGCCGCATCTCCACCCGCACGGCGGTGTGGGTGTGCGCGCGGTCGATCAGCACGATGTGGCCGTCCTCGGTGACGCGCCACAGCACGATCAGCATGTCGTAGTTCAGCGCCAGCCGCTCCAGCTCGGGCCGGATCAGCTCGGCATGGCTGACGCCGATCAGCCCCGCCGCCAGCTCGGCCACGGCCAGGCCCAGCGTGTAGGTCTTGTCGCTGTCGCGGAAGGCGACGAAGCGCGCCCGCGTCAGGGTGCGCAGGATGTTGAAGCAGGTGCTGGGGCTGATGCCCGTGCCGCGCGCCACCGCCGCCACGCCGAGCGGGCCGGTCGCGCCCGCCAGGTGCTGGAGGATGCGGATGGCATGGATGACCGCTCCCACATCGCGCTGGCCGCCGGGATCGCGCTCGGGCAGGGGAAGAGCAGTGTCCATTCGATATCCCGATTGATTTCCCGTATGCGGAATGTAGCCTGGGGAAGAACAGGGCGCAAAGCGACACGAACAGGGAGAAGGACGTCCATGCCAGACCATAGCGGCGAACAGCCCGTCATGCGCGTCGGGGAAGAGCGGGACGGTCCCGTGCTGATCCTGACGCTGGACTACCCCGCGCGCCGCAACGCGCTCGCCCCCGCGCTGCGCGCCGCGCTGCTCGGCATCCTCGACCGCGCGGAAGCCGATCCGGAGGTGCGCGCCATCGTGGTCACCGGCGCCGGCGCGCATTTCTGCTCGGGCGGCGACCTTTCGGGCATGGATGTGCGCACCCCCCTCCAGGGGCGGGAGCGGCTGCGGGCGGCGCACCAGATGATCCGGCTGATGGTGGGCGGCTCCAAGCCCGTGGTGGCCGCGGTGGAGGGCTGGGCCGCGGGCGCCGGCCTGTCGCTCGTTTGCGCCTGCGACACCATCGTGGCGGCGGAGGACGCGCAGTTCATGGCAGCCTTCGGCAAGGCGGGGCTGATGGCCGATCTCGGACTGCCGCACACCCTGCCGCTGCGGGTGGGCCATGCCCGGGCGCGGCAGATCCTGCTCTATGGCGAGCCGATGAGCGCCGAGGAGGCGCTCCGCATCGGGCTGGTGGACCGGCTGGCGCCGAAGGGCCAGGCGCTTTCCGTGGCGCTGGAGCGCGCCCGCATCCTGGCCGCGCAGGCGCCGGCCGCGGTGGCGCTGACCAAGCAGATCCTGTCCGAGGGGCTGCACAACGCGCTGGACCAGGAGCGCCACTACCAGAGCCTGCTGTTCCTGACGGCCGACCACGAGGAAGGGAAGGCCGCCTTCTTCGCCAAGCGCGCGCCCAACTTCACCGGCATCTGACCGGCACCTGACCGGCCGGGGGCGGCAAGGGGCGCGCGGAGCCAGGGCAGGGCGGGCGAGGCGCCTTTGCCGGCCCGCCCTGCCGCCCTTCGCCGCTCAGATGTTGGCGCTGTGGATGGCGTCGCACACCGCCTCGGTCACCTGCCGCGTGGTGGCGGTGCCGCCAAGGTCGGGGGTGAGCAGGCCGGAGGCGGTCACGCGCTCCACCGCCCGCATCAGCCGCGCGGCGGCCTCGGGCTCGCCCAGGTGCTCCAGCATCTGCGCGCCGGTCCAGAAGGTGGCGACCGGGTTGGCGATGCCCTTGCCGGCGATGTCGAAGGCCGAGCCGTGGATCGGCTCGAACATGGAGGGGAAGCGCCGCTCGGGGTCCACATTGCCGGTGGGCGCGACACCCAGGCTGCCGGCCAGCGCCGCCGCGAGGTCCGACAGGATGTCGGCGTGCAGGTTGGTGGCGACGATGGTGTCCAGGCTCTGCGGCTTCAGCACCATGCGCATCGTCATGGCGTCCACCAGCATCTTGTCCCAGGTGACGTCGGGGAACTCGCGCGAGACCTCGGCGGCGATCTCGTCCCACATCACCATGCCGTGGCGCTGCGCGTTGCTCTTGGTCACCACGGTGAGGAACTTGCGCGGCCGCGCCTGCGCCAGGCGGAAGGCATAGCGCATGATGCGGGTGACGCCGACGCGGGTGAAGATGGCCACCTCGGTCGCCACCTCCTCCGGCAGGCCCCGGTGCGCCCGCCCGCCATGGCCGGCATACTCGCCCTCCGAGTTCTCGCGCACGATCACCCAGTCGAGGTCGCCCGGTCCGCAGTCGCGCAAGGGGGGCGTCACGCCGGGGAGGATCCTGGTGGGGCGGACATTGGCGTACTGGTCGAAGCCCTGGCAGATCGGCAGGCGCAGGCCCCAGAGCGTCACATGGTCCGGCACGTCCGGCGCGCCCACGGCGCCGAAATAGATGGCGTCGAATGTCTTGAGCGTTTCCAGCCCGTCCGCCGGCATCATCGCGCCGGTGCGCCTGTAGTGGTCCGAGCCCCAGGGGAACTCCTCGACATGCAGGCGGAAGCTGCCCATCCGCCGCTCCAGCGCCGAGAGCGCCTGCAGCCCGGCGGCGATGACCTCGGGGCCGATGCCGTCGGCCGGAATGGCGGCGATCCGGTATTCGCGCATGGGCGGCTCTTTCTCCTGGGGTTCGCCGCCGAGACTAGGGCGGGTGGTGGCCGCGCCGCGCATCCGAAAGATTGCGCAAAAAAGGGCGATAATCCGCGCGGGGCGGCGTAGCCTCGCGCGGCCGGCGAAGGGGAGGGGCGGCGCGATGGAACTGAAGCAGCTCAGGGCCTTCCTGGCGGTCGCGGAGGAACTGCATTTCGGCCGTGCCGCCGCCCGGCTGAACATGCTGCCCACCGCGCTCGGCCGTCAGGTGCGGCTGCTGGAGGAGGCGCTGGGCACGCCGCTGCTGCGGCGCACCACCCGGCAGGTGGCCACCACCCCGGCGGGCGACGCGCTGGCGGCCGAGGCGCGCGCGATCCTGGAGCACGCCGCCGCCGCGGCGCGGCTGGTGCGCGGCATGGCGGCGCATCCGGCGGGGCGGCTGCGCATCGGCGCCATCGACAGCGCGGCGGCGGGGCTGCTGCCCGGCCTGCTGGCGCGGTTCCAGGCGGCGCATCCCGGCATCGCCACCCGCCTGACCGAGGCCAAGGGCTCCGCGATCCTGCCGCAGCTGCGTGCCGGGCGGCTGGACCTCGGCTTCGTCCGGCCCCCGCTGACGCCGGAGCCGGACCTCGCCTTTCGCTGGCTGTTGCAGGAGCACCCGGTGGCGGCCCTGCCCAGCCGCCATCCGCTGGCCAGGCGCCGCCGGCTGCGGCTGGCGGAGCTGGCGCCGCAGCCGCTGATCCTGCCGCCCCGCCGCACCCGCCCCCACAGCCATGACGGGGTGATGCGGCTTTTCGCGGCGGTCGGCCTTTCTCCCAGGGTGGCGCAGGAGGCGGAGGAGAAGCAGACCATCGTCAGCCTGGTGGCGGCGGGCATCGGCATCGCGCTGCTGCCGGAATGGGCGGCGCGGATGCGGGTGCCCGGCGTGGTGTTCCGCCCCGTGGCGCTGCCCCGGGCGGCCGCGCCGCCGGAATGGGGCCTGGGTGTCGCCTGGAACCCCGAGGCCGCCTGCCCGGAGCGGGCGCTGTTCCTGTCCCTGCTCGATCTCCCCGGCTGATGGGCGGCCGGCTCCGCCCCGGCGGCTCCCGTGCCGCCCCCGCGCCGGCTGGCAGCCGCCGCCCGGAGAGAGGGTGATGCATTCCGCCTGCACGCCATTCCTGGAAATTTATCGTGCCACGCTCTATCATGTGACCAATCCGCCATACTGCCTGACCATCCGCCTGGACGGCCGCCGCCATCCGGGTCTTGATCGCCTCCTGGGCCGCCATGGCGCGCGGCGGGCCGTGTTCATCACCGCCTGGAATCCCTGGTCGCGCGCCGCCGGCCTCGCCGCCAACCGGCGTGCCCAGGCGCGGCTGCGGGCACGGCTGCGGGAGGCGCCGGGTCTGCGGGTGCTGCGCGGCTTCGGGGCCTGGCCGGAGGCGCCGGAGAAAGGCGAGGAAAGCCTGCTGGCGCTGGGGCTGGATGCCGAGGCGGGCGCGGCACTGGGGCGCGCCTTCCGGCAGAACGCGGTGGTGGTGCTGCGGCGCGGCGCCCCGGCCGCGCTGCTCTGCCTCCGCTGATGCGGCCGCGCCGCCCGAGGGGAGCGTCGGACCGGCCGGGCGGCGGCCGGCCTGCGGCGGAGGGGGGCTCAGCCGGCCAACGCAGCCTCGGCCGCCTGGAGCGGGGCGGGTTCGTGGCGGCGGCCGCTTTCCGCCTCAAAGACATGCAGCCGCGCGGCGGGCAGGCCGAGGCGCAGCGGCTGGCCCCGCCGCAGCGTCGCCTCGGCCGGGGCGTGCAGCGTCACCGGCACGCCCTGCATGCGCGCATGCACCACCCGGCCGCTGCCCAGGTCCTCCACCATCTCCACCAGCGCGGCATGGGGGCCGCCTTCCGTGACATGCTCGGGGCGGATGCCGAGCATGACGGCCAGGCCCGCCGGAAGGCGGCCGGGCAGCGGCACCAGCGGGCCGTCCTCCAGCGCCACGGCGCCGCCGCCCCCGGCCACGCGGCCGGGCATCAGGTTCATCGGCGGCGAGCCGAGGAAGCCGGCCACGAAGCGCGTCTCCGGCCGGTCATAGACCGCGCGCGGCGGCCCCACCTGCTCCACGCGCCCCGCCTGCATCACCACCAGGATGTCGGCCAGCGTCATCGCCTCCACCTGGTCGTGGGTGACGAGCAGGGAGGTGGCGCCGAGCCTTTCATGCAGCCGGCGCAGCTCGGCGCGCATCTGCACGCGCAGCGTGGCGTCAAGGTTGGAGAGCGGCTCGTCGAACAGGAAGACGCGCGGCTCGCGCACCATGGCGCGGCCGATCGCCACGCGCTGGCGCTGCCCGCCGGAAAGCTGGCCGGGGCGGCGCGCCAGGTGCTCGCCGAGGGACAGGGATTCGGCGACGGCGCGCACCCGGGCCGCGCGCTCGGCACGCGGCAGGCCGGCCACCTTCAGCGGGTAGCCGATATTGTCAGCGACGCTCATATGCGGGTAGAGCGCGTAGTTCTGGAACACCATGGCGCAGCCGCGGTCCTTGGGCTCCAGCTCGTTGACGCGGCGGCCAGCGATTCGCGCCTCGCCACCCGTGATGGTCTCGAGCCCCGCCAGCATGCGCAGCAGGGTGGACTTGCCGCAGCCCGAGGGGCCGAGCACAACCACGAAGGCGCCTTCCGGCAGGTCGAGCGAGACGCCGTCCACCGAAGCGCGCGTGGCGCCGGGATAGGTCTTGCTCACATGGTCAAGCGTGATGGCGGCCATGGCGGCGCTCCTTACTTCTCGGTGGCGACGAGGCCGCGGACGAACCAGCGCTGCATCAGCACGACCACGGCGAGCGGCGGCAGCATCACGGTCAGCGCCGCCGCCATGACGATGTTCCATTCCGGCAGCCCGTCGCCGCGCGGCACCAGGCGCGACAGCTCCACCATCACGGTGCTGCGCTGCGGCTCGGTGGTGACGAGCAGCGGCCAGAGATACTGGTTCCAGGCATAGACGAACATGATGGTGGCCAGCGCCGCCATGTTGGTGCGCGACAGCGGCAGCAGCACGTCGCGCAGAAAGCGCAGCGGCCCGGCGCCGTCCATCCGCGCCGCCTCCACCAGCTCCTCGGGGATGGTCATGAAGAACTGGCGGTAGAGGAAGGTGCCGGTGGCAGTGGCCACCAGCGGCAGGATGAGGCCGGTGTAGGAGTTCAGCATCCGCCATTCCAGCGCGACGCGCACGCCGCTCAGTGTCTCGACGAGGCCGGTGAGGCCGGTGATGTCGAGGATCGCCTGGAACGGGCGCAGCGCGTTGGCGGCCACCACGTAGGTGGGAACGATGCGGACCTCGAGCGGCAGCATCAGCGTGACGAACACCAGCCAGAACACCACCGCCTTGGCGCGCCAGTCGAAGAAGACGATGGCGAAGGCGGCCAGCATGGCGAGCCCCACCTTGCCCGCCATGACGCCCAGCGCGACGATCATGCTGGTGGTGAAGCGGGCGCCGAGGTCGGCGCGCGTCCAGGCGGCGGCGAGGTTGTCGAGGAGATGAGGACCGGGCAGCCAGCGCATCGGCACCGCGTTCGCCCCCGCCACGTCCTGCGTGGCGGCGATGAAGGCGAGCCAGATCGGCAGCAGCAGGCAGAGCAGGCCGAACCCCAGCAGCAGGTGCGTGGCGAGGTTCAGCAGGGGGCGGCGTTCGACCATCGCGGCGCGCTCACTTGTAGTGCAGCTTCCGCTCGACGAAGCGGAACTGCAGGAAGGTCATGCCGACCACCAGAAGCATCAGCACGATGCTCTGCGCGGCGGCGCCGGAATAGTCGAGGCCCTTGAAGCCGTCGGAATAGATCTTGTAGACCATCAGGTCGGTGGAGCGGGCGGGACCGCCACCGGTCATCACGTCCACCAGCGCGAAGCTGTGGGTGAAGCTGTCCGTCATGTTGATGATGACGAGAAAGAACAGCGTGGGCGCCAGCAGCGGGGCCTGCAGGTCGCGCATGCGGCGCAGCGGCCCGGCGCCATCCATCGCCGCCGCTTCCACCAGGCCGCGCGGGATGCTCTGCAAACCGGCCAGCAGAAAGACGAAGTTGTAGGAGACGAGCTGCCAGGCGCCGGCCAGCACCAGCATGGTCATGGCGTGGTCGCCGTTCAGCGTCGGGTCCCACAGCCCGGGGGCGGCCTGGTTGAGGAAGGCGAAGACGCCGGAGCGCGGATCGAACACGAAGCGGAAGATGATGCCGATGGCCGGGGCGGCGATGGCATAGGGCCAGATCATCGCCAGCCGGTAGCCGCGGCTGCCCTTCACCTCGCGGTCCACGAACATCGCCAGCAGCAGCGCGGCGCCGATGGCGAGCGCGGTGGTGGACGCCGCGTAGAGGATGCTGATGCGGACGGAGTGCCAGTAGCCCTCGCTGGAGAAGACGGCGGCGAAGTTCTGCCAGCCGACCCAGGCATTGCCGCCGCCCCAGGGCTGCTCCAGCGTGAAGGCCCAGTAGAGCGCCTCGCCCGTGGGCCAGTAGAAGAACACGAAGATGATGAGAAGCTGCGGCAGCACCAGGGCCCAGGGGAGCCAGGCGCTTCGGAACAGGGCGCGGCGTGTGTTGCTCATGGATGCTCCTGGGCCCGGCCGCGCGGCGGCCGGGCCGCCTCCGCTCAGGGAAGCTGCTTGCCGCGATAGGTCTGCTCGAAGCGGCGCAGCAGCTGGTTGCCCTGCGCCTGCAGCGCGGCGAGCGCCTGGTCCATCGTCTTCTGGCCGGCGAACGCGGCCTGCATCTCGTTGGCATAGGCCGCGCGGAACTGAGTCATGTTGCCGAGGCGCAGGCCGCGGGAGTTCTCGGTAGGCTCGGTGAGCAGCAGGCTCTGCATCGCCACCTCGCGGCCGGCGTTCTCGGGCTTGTTGTAGAAGCCGCTCTGCTCCAGCCGCGACTGGCCCGTTGCCGTGACCGGGATGTAGCCGGTGATGGTGGACCAGTATTCCTCCGAATCCGGCGTGGCGAGGAAGGCGAAGAAGGCGGCCGCAGCCTTGTACTCGCCCTCCGGCCGGCCCTTCAGTGTCCAGAGCGAGGCGCCGCCGACGCGGCTGTTGATGCGCTTGCTGCCCTCATAGATGGGCAGCATCACCGGCGTCCAGTCGAGCCCCTGCGCGGCGGTGCGGCGGATGGTGGTGTGGCTGGCGATGGAGCCGAAGGTCATGGCGCAGTCGCCAGCGGCGAAGGAGGCGATGACGTCCTTGCCCGACTGTGCCGTGCGGATCTGGATCAGGCCTTCCTTGTACCAGCCCAGCAGGTTGTTGAAGTGCTGCTTCATCAGGCCCTGGTTGAACACGTACTCGGCGTCGAGCCCGCCATAGCCGTTGGCGCGCGTGGCGATGGGCAGGTCGTGGATGGCGGCGAACTGCTCGAACATCGCCCAGCTGTCGAAGTCCAGCGCGATCGGGCAGGCTTGGCCGGCGGACTTCATCTTGCGCGCCGCGTCCGCCACCTGTTCCCAGGTCGCGGGCGGCTGGTCGATGCCGGCCTTCTGCCCCGCCGCGCGGTTCCAGTACATCACCGCGGTGGAGGAGTTGAACGGAAAGGACAGCATCTCGCCCTTCGACGTCGCGTAGTAGGCGGCGATGGGAGGGAGGTAGTTGTTCCAGTTCACCTGGTGGCCCTGCGAGGCCATCAGCTCGCGCGCCGGGCGGTACACCTCGGCCAGCATCAGGTCGGCGGTGCCGACGTCATAGACCTGCACCACGGTCGGCTGCTCGTTGGCGCGGAAGGCGGCGATGGTGTTCTGCAGCGCGCGGGCGTAGTCGCCCTGACTGGTGCAGGTGACGCTGTACTGCGCCTGCGATTCGTTGAAGCGCTTGCACACGGACTGCACCGCCTCGCTGAGCTGGCCGGTGAGGCCGTACCAGAAGGTGAAGCCCTGGCGCTGCTGGGCCTGGGCCCCGGTGCCGCCCAGGGCCAGCAGCAGGCCGGTGGCGAGCGCGGTCTTGCGGAACATGTCTCTCGATCCCCGATGGGTCATGCGATGGGCGGCGGATTAGCGGCGGCCCGTGACAGGGGACTGACAGGCGCGTGACAATCCGGTTGCGGCGCGGCGGATGCATTGGCACGGAACTTTCTCGCGGCTGGAACACAACCGTCACACATCTCTTCTAAGAGCCCGCCCCAACGGAGACCGGGGTGACAGAGAGCGTGACAGGTATTGTTGTCGAGAACGCCACGCGCAACTTCGCGGGCCAGCAGGTTCTGAAGGGGGTTTCGCTGGCCGTGGCGGCGGGCGAGTTCGTCGCGCTGGTCGGCCCCTCGGGCTGCGGCAAGTCCACCCTGATGCGCCTGATCGCCGGCATCGACCGGCCCGATTCCGGCCGCATCCTGATCAACGGACGGGATGTCACGACGCTGCGGCCCGCGGCGCGGGACGTCGCCATGGTGTTCCAGTCCTACGCGCTCTACCCGCACCTGACGGTGGCGGAGAACATCGCCGTGCCGTTGGCCATGCGGCGGATGAGCGCGGCGCAGCGCCTGCCGCTGCTGGGCCGCTTCTGGCCCGGCAGCCAGGCCAGGCGGCGCGGCATCCGCGAGGAGGTGGGCAGCGCCGCCCTGGCGCTGGGCCTCGGCAGCCTGCTGGATCGCCGGCCGGCGCAGCTCTCGGGCGGCCAGCGGCAGCGCGTGGCGCTGGCCCGTGCCATCGTCCGCCACCCCGCCGCCTTCCTGATGGACGAGCCGCTGTCCAACCTCGACGCGGCGCTGCGCGTCCACACCCGGCGCGAGATCGTCGAGATCCACCGCCGCGCCGGCGCCGCCACCCTCTACGTGACGCACGACCAGGCCGAGGCGCTGACCATGGCGGACCGGGTGGCGGTGATGCAGGCGGGGCAGATCCTGCAGGTGGCGAGCCCGCGCGCCATCTATGCCGACCCCGACGATCTGCGCGTCGCCACCTTCATCGGCTCGCCGCGCATCAACACCCTGCCCGCCGAGATCGACGGCCACGGCCTCGCGCGCGTGGCGGGCTTCCCCACCGGCGTGCGGCTGTGCGGCGCCGAGCGCGTCACCGGCGCCGCCACCCTGGCGCTGCGGCCGGAGGACCTCTTTCTCGCCGATGGCGGCATCCCCGCCACGGCGGAGGGGCTGGAGTTCCTGGGCGAGAGCCTGCTGCTGCACGCGCGGCATGTGGGCACCGGCACGGCGCTGGTGCTGCGCCTGCCGCCCGAGCTGGTGCCGGACCTGCCGCCCGGCAGCCGCGTGACGCTGGGCTTCGACCCCGGCCGCGCCCTGCTGTTCGACGCGCAGGGGCGGCGCCTGCGCGACACCGCCGTGGTGCCGGAGCCGAGCCTTGTCTGACGCCGCCATCCTTTCCGCGCCCGCGCGCCGGCGGGGCGCGAGCGGCGAGGCGATCACCGCCTGGGCGCTCGGCCTGCCGGCGGTGCTGGCCTATCTCGTGCTGCTGCTGCTGCCGACGCTGGCCGCCATCCTGCTCGCCTTCACCGACTATGAGCTTGGCGCGCCGGCCTTCGCCTGGATCGGCCTCGGCAACTTCACCGAGCTGCTGGGCGACCGCGGCTTCGCCCAGGCGCTGCGCAACACCATCTTCTATGTGGCGGTGGTGACGCCGGGCTCCATCCTCGGCGCGCTGGCGATCGCCCTGCTGATCGAGGCGGGCACGCGCGGGCGCACGCTGTTCCGCGCCGTCTTCTTCCTGCCGGTGGTGTCGCTCACCGTCGCCATGGCCTCCGCCTGGCAGTACCTGCTGCACCCGAGCATCGGGCCGCTGAACGCGGTGCTGCGGCAGGTGGGCATCGCGGGGCCCGCCTGGCTCTCCTCCTCCGACACGGTGATGTGGTCGCTCGCCGCCATCGGCATCTGGGAGAATCTCGGCTTCAACCTGGTGCTGTTCCTGGCCGGGCTCACCGCCATCCCGCGCGAGCTCTACGCGGCGGCCGAGGTGGATGGCGCGCCCTCCGCCTGGGAGCGCTTCCGCCTCGTCACCTGGCCGATGCTGGGGCCGACCACGCTGTTCGTCCTCACCATCACCATGATCCGCTCGGTGCGGGTGTTCGACACGGTGAAGGTGCTGACCCAGGGCGGGCCGAACAAGGCTTCCGAGGTGCTGCTGCACGCCATGTACCTGGAAGGCTTCACCTATTTCCGCCTCGGCTATTCGGCGGCCATCACGCTGGTGTTTCTCGCCATCGTGCTGGCGCTGATGTGGCTGCAGACGCGCGTTCTGGACAAGCGGGTGCATTATGGTTGAGCGCGAGAACTCCCTGCTGCGCGACATGCCGCGCCTGCTGGTCCTTTCCCTGCTCGGCCTGCTGCTGCTGATGCCCTATATCTGGATGGTGGCGGCCAGCCTGAAGCCGGCGGACGAGATCTTCCGTGCGTCCCTCTCGCTGATCCCCGAGCGGCTGGCCATCGCGGAGAACTATGGCCGCGTGTTCGAGCTGGTGCCGGTGGGGCGCTACCTGCTGAACGGCGTCATCGTCTGCGGCGGCATCCTGGCCTTCCAGCTCATCTTCGCCATTCCCGCCGGCTACGCGCTGGCCAAGCTGAACTTCCGCGGGCGGGAGCTGGCCTTCGGCGCCGTCATGCTGGGGCTGCTGGTGCCGCCGCACGTCCCGGCCCTGCCGCTCTATGCCGGCTTCAGCCAGCTTGGCCTGCTCGACACCTACACGGCGCTGATCGCGCCCTCCACCATCTCGGTCTTCGCCATCTTCCTGTTCCGGCAGTTCTTCAAGTCGCTGCCGGACGACCTGATCCACGCCGCGCGGCTGGATGGCATGAGCGAGATGGCCATCGTCTGGCGGGTGGTGCTGCCCAATGCGTGGCCGGCCGCCACCGCCTTCGCCATCTTCTCCGTCGTCGCGCACTGGAACGACCTGTTCTGGCCGCTGATCGTCGTCAACACGCCCGAGCACGCGACGCCCGCGCTCGGCGTGCTGTTCTTCCGCACCACCGAGGGCGACGACGATTTCGGCGCGCTGATGGCCGCCGCCGTCGTCATGACCGCGCCCCTCGTCATCGCCTTCCTGCTGGCGCAGCGCCGCTTCGTCGAAGGCATCGCCACCACCGGCCTCAAAGGCTGAAACCCTCTTCCGGAGCCAAGCCATGACCATCACCCGCCGCGCCGCCCTGGCGCTGCCCGCCACCCTGCTGGCCGCCCCTCTCGCCGCGCCGCGCATCGCCCGCGCGCAGGGCACCGCCATCACGGTGCACTACGCCCAGCCCTACATCTACAAGAACAGCTACGACGCCATCCTGGAGGCCTTCTCCAAGGTGGAGCCGGGCATCACGGTGAACTTCGTCACCACGCCGAACTACGAGGAGGGCGCGCAGCTCATCCTGCGCCAGGCGGCGACCAACCAGCTGCCGGACCTCTCCTACCAGGGCTTCAACCGCCTGCGCGTCTTCGCCGAGCGCGGCATCGCGCAGGATCTGGCGCCGCTGCTGGCGCGCGACGGCGACCCGGCGAAGCTCGGCTACACGCCCTCGCTGCTGGAGCTGGCGCGCTTCGGCGGCATCCAGTCCGGCCTCGCCTACGCCGCCTCCAACCCCGTCACCTACTACAACGCCGAGCTGGTGAAGCGCGCCGGCGGCGACCCGGAGAACTTCCCGCGCGACTGGAACGGCGTGCTGGACCTCGCCGCCCGCATCGACCGCCTCGGCGACGGCACGGAGGGGATGTGGTTCACCTGGAACGGCGATGACTGGATGTTCTCCGCCCTGCTGTTCGGCCATGGCGGGCGGATGCTGAACGCCGACGAGACCGATGTCGGCTTCGGCGGCCCCGAGGGGCTGGCCGCGCTCACCCTGCTGGACCGCATGGTGAAGCAGGGTGGCATGCCCAACATGACCGCCGCCGCCGCGCGCCAGGCCTTCGCCGCCGGCAAGGTGGGCATGCTGTTCCAGACCACCGCCCTGGTGCGCGGCACGCTGGCCAGCGTGGGCGAGAACTTCACGCTCCGCACCACCGGCATGCCGGTGATCGACGCCGACACGGGCCGCCTGCCCACCGGCGGCGCCGCCGGCATGCTGACGGCCAAGGACCCGGCGAGGCGCGAGGCCGCCTGGAAGTTCCTGCGCTTCTCCACCGGCCCGGTGGGCCAGGCGCTGATGGTGCGCAACACCGGCTACCTGCCCTGCAACCAGATCGCCATCGACGACCCGCAGCACCTTGGCGCCTTCTACCGCGAGAACCCGCTCTTCCTGCCGGCGGTGCGCCAGCTGCTCGTTTCCATCCCCTGGTACGCCTTCCCCGGCAGCAACAGCGTGCGCGTGACGCAGACCATGGTGGACAACCTCGCCCGCATCGTCGAGCAGCGCGCGACGCCCCAAGAGGTGCAGGCCGACATGGTGGCCGAGGTGCGCCGCCTGCTGCCGCGGAAGTCCTGAGCCATGGCCTTCCGCGTCGCGCAGATCAGCGACACGCACCTGTCCGCCGCGCATCCCGAGTTCACCGCGAACTTCGAGGCGCTGGCGGAGCACCTCCGCGCCATCCGGCCCGACCTCGTGGTGCACACCGGCGACGTCTCGGCGCATGGCGAGCTGGCGATCGACGACCTCCGCTTCGCCCGTGAGCGGATGGACGGGCTGGGGCTCGACTGGCTCGCCGTGCCCGGCAACCACGATGTGGGCAACGACGCCGTGCTGGGCGGCGCCACGCCCGCCAACGCCGAGCGCCTGATGCGCTGGCGCGAGGCCTTCGGCGCCGACTGGCACCTGCGGGACATCCCCGGCTGGCGGCTGATCGGCCTCGACACGCTGATCACCACCGCCGGCCTGCCGGAGAGCGAGGCGCAGTTCGCCTTTCTGGCCGAGGCGCTGGCCACGGCGGAGGGGCGGCGCGTCGCGCTGTTCCAGCACAAGCCGCTGTGCCGCGAGCGGCTGGCCGATACCGAGATGACCTACTGGCCGGTGCTGCCGGAAGCGCGCCGCCGGCTGCTGGGCCTGCTGGAGGGGCATGACATCGCCTTCGTCGCCTCCGGCCACCTGCACCAGTGGCTGGACCGCGGCGTGTGCGAGGGGCTGCGCCAGATCTGGGCGCCGGCGGTGGCCTTTGTCGTCGGCGATGCCTGGCAGGAGCGCTGGGGCGAGAAGCCGCTCGGCTATGTGGAGCACCTGCTGCACGCGGATGGGCGGCACGAATGCCGCCTGGTGACGCTGCCCGGCCTCGCGCGGCACGACATCGGCCTGATGCCGGCCGTCTATGGCCCGCAGGTGCCGCTGCCCGAGCACGCCTGAAACAAGTCCCAGGGGCGCCACCGGCATGGCGTCCCCGGCGCTTTCCGGACGAGGGGGGGCTCCCCCGGCGCGCGACTTCGCGTAGAGAGGAGTTCCGCGCCCCGTCCGGAGACACCGATGGCCCTGGTCAAGACATCCCAGATGCGCGGCCCCGCGGCGCAGCCCCAGGCCCCGCTTTCGGCCCCGCTTCCGGTTTCGGCCGTGCCGCCCGCCTCGCCCATCCGCTCGCAGGAGCGCGCCCGGCTGCGCCGCCAGAAGGCCGCCGAGCGCGTCGGCGCCGCCACCGAGGAGCTGGCGGCGGGCTTCACCCAGTCCGCCACCGCGGCCGAGGAGCTGCACGGCGCCCTGTCGCAGATCGCGGCGGCGGCGCAGCAGGCCTCCGGCGCGGCGCAGGAGTCGCAGGGCGCCATCCTCGGCCTTTCCACCACCTTCCGGCAGGCCCGCGCCCGCGCCGAGCAGGCCCGGCGCGGCACGGAAAGCTTGCAGGCCCTGCTGGCCGAGGTGGCGGCGCAGGTGGAGGCCGCCATCGCGCGCGTGCAGGACACCACAGCCCAGCAGCTCCGCACCGTCGATGTCGCCGCCGGGCTGGAACAGCAGGCGGGCGGCATCGGCGAGCTGACGGAGGCGGTGGGCGAGATCGCCGAGCAGACCAGCCTGCTGGCGCTGAACGCCGCCATCGAGGCGGCGCGCGCCGAGGAGCAGGGCCGCGGCTTCGCCGTGCTGGCCGAGGAGGTGCGCGCCCAGGCGGAGGAGACCGAGGGCAGCGCCGCCCAGGTGGTGGCGCTGGCCGGGGCCGTCGGCGAGAAGGTGCGGGCCATGGGGGCGCGCATCCGCGCCGCCGCCGGCCGCGCCGCCGAGGAGGCGGGGCATGGCGAGCAGGTGGTGGCCACGCTGGTCGGGCTGCGGAGCGCGCTGGCGGTGCTGGCGGAGGGCGCCGAGACCATCCTGGCCAGCGCCGCCGCCGCCGATCTGGGCGCCGACGAGGCGCGGCGCGGCGCCGAGCAGGTGGCCGCCGCCGCCGAGGAGCAGGCCGCCGCCGCCGCCCAGGCGCAGGACGCGGTGCGGCAGCAGGGCGTGGCGCTGGAGGAAAGCCAGCAGACCGCCCAGGGGCTGGCCGCCATGGCCGGCATCCTGCAGGGCGAGGGCGGCAGCGGGGCGCGCATCGGCGGCGGCGCCGCGCTGGCCGCCGCCGCCGAGGAGCTGTCCGCCACCGTGCAGGAGCTGGCCGGTGCCGCCGGGCAGATCAGCGTGGCGCTGGAGCAGATCCGGCGCGGCGCCGAGATGCAGGCGGAGGCCACCCGCCAGACCAGCGACACCATGGACCGGATCGAGCAGGCGGCCACCGCCACCCGCGCCGCCGCCGGCATGGCCGCCGCGCGCCTGCTGGAGGCGGCGCCGCGCCTGGCCTGGGCGCTGGAGCGGATGGAAGGGCTCAGCCAGGGCATCGCCGCAGGCGCCGCCGAGGCGCAAACGGTGATGCTGATCTCCGACGAGGTGGCCGGCCAGGCCCGCCAGGCGGAAAAGATCGTCAACGGCATGGCGCTGGTGGCGGCGCAGACCGGCATGCTGGCGGTGAGCGGCGCGGTGGAGGCGGCGCGGGCGGGCGAGGCCGGGCGCGGCTTCGCCGTGGTGGCGGCCGACATCCGCGGCCTCTCGCGCGAGGCCGCGGCCCATGCGGGGCGGATGCAGGACATGGTGCGCGAGATCCAGCTGCAGACCGCCATGGCGCGGCGCGACCTGGAGCAGACGGCGCTGGCCGGCCAGGGCGAGGCGCGGCGCAACCACCTGCTGCTCGCCCGGCTGGCCGAGGCGCGGGACGCCATCGAGGCGTTGCGCGCGGGCGCGGAGGAGACGGCCACGGGCGCCGGCACCGCGCTCCAGGCGGCGCGCGAGGTGCTGGGCGGCTGCCGGCAGATCGCCGCCGCCGCCGCCCAGATCGGCGGCGCCACCGCCCAGGCCGCCGCCGCGGCGCGGCAACAGGCCCAGGGCACCGAATCGCTGGCCGCCGCCATCGAGGAGATCGCCGGGCTGGCCGAGGAACTCCAGGGCACGGAGGGCTGAGCGCATGGCGCCCGGGGGCGTGCGCGTGCTGGCCTGCCGGGCCGGGGGCGAGCGGCTGGCGCTGCCGGCCGCCGCGCTGGACAGCATCCAGCCTCCCGCGCCGCTGACACGCGTGCCGCGCGCGCCGGACTGCCTGCTGGGCATGGCCAGCCTGCGCGGCGCGGCGGTGCCGGTGGTGTCCCTGGCACGGCTGCTGGGGCGAGAGGAGGCGCCGGCGGGGCGCGCCGCCCGGCTGCTGCTGCTGCGCGGCCGCGCGCCCATGGCGCTTGCGGTGGAGGCGGTGCTGGGGCTGGCGGATGATGCGGCGCCGCTGGCGCTGGAGGCGCTGCTGGCGCGCGCCTTTGCCGCGCCGGCCGCCCCCGCCGCGCCCCTGGCGCCCGCCAGGCCCGATCCCATGCCGGCCTGCGGAGCCGTGGGAGGCGCGGTCCTGTCCTTGCTCCGCTGCCGGGTGGCGGGGCAGGATTTCGCCCTGCCGCTGGAGGCGGTGGAGACGGTGCTGCGCCTGCCGCCCGGCTTCGCGCCCATGCCGGGCCTGGGCCATGCGGCGCTCGGCGTGCTGCCCCATCGCGGCCGGCCGCTTCCGCTGCTGTCGCTGGCGGCCCTGCTGGGGCGCGGCGCCGCCCTGCCCGGGCATGGCGCGCGCATCCTGGTGCTGTGCCGGGAGGGGGCGCGGGCCGGGCTGGTGGTCGAGGCGGTGCGCGGCACCCTCGCCGTGCCGGAGGCGGCGGTGGAGCCGGTGCCGCCGATCCTGGCGCATGGGCTGGGGGAGGGGCGGGTCGCCGCCATCGCCCGGCTGGAGGAGGGGCGGCGGCTGCTGCCCATCCTCGCGCCCGCGCCCTTGCTGGAGGGCGCGCCGCCTGCGCCCGCGGCGGAGGCCGCGGAGGTTGCGCCGCTGGCGGCCGGGGAGGGCGAGCGCGTCCTGTTGCTGCGCCTGGGGGAGCGGGACTTCGCCCTGCCCCTGGCGGCGGTGGAGGAGGTGCGGCGCGCCACCGCCGCGCTGGCGCGCCTGCCCCAGGCGCCGGGAGAGGTGCCAGGGGAGGCGCCAGGAGAAACGCCGGAAGGCCTGGCCGGCCTGATGACGCTGCGCGGCGAGCCCCTGCCGGTGATGGACCTGCGGCGGCTGCTCGGGCTGCCGCCGGCGGCGTGGGGCGGCCGCGTGGTGGTGGCGCGGCTCGATGGCCTGCGCGTGGCGCTGGCGGTGGATGCCGTGCCGGGCCTGCGCAGCCTGCCGCGCGCCGCCCTCGCCGCCAGTCCGCGTGCCGCCGGCGGCGCCGCGCCGCTGGTGGAGGCGGGCGCCAGCCTGCCGGACGATGCGGGGGTGCTGCTGCTGCTCTCGCCCGCGGTGCTGCTGGGCGAGGCGGGCTCGGCGCTGCGCGCCGCCCTGGCCGGGGCGGAGGCGGCGCGGGCCGCGCGGCTGGCCACGGCGCGGGCGGCGGCGGAGGGCGCCGCGTGATCCGCCTGCTGGTGGTCGACGACTCGCCGCTGATGCGCCGCCTGCTCACCGGCCTGTTCGAGGCGGAGGGCGACTTCCTGCTGGCCCAGGCGCGGGACGGGGTGGAGGCGCTGGCCCGGCTGCACGACTTCGCCCCCGACGTGGTGACGCTCGACGTGCAGATGCCCCGGCTCGGCGGCCTGGCCTGCCTGGAGCGGATCATGCTGGAGCGGCCCTGCCCGGTGGTGATGCTGTCCGCGCTGACCGCCTCGGGCGCCGAGGCGACGCTGGAGGCGCTGCGCCAGGGCGCGGTGGACGTGGTGCCGAAGCCGGGCGGCGCCGTCTCGCTGTCCATGGAGACGCTGGGGCCGGAGCTGGTGCGCAAGGTGCGCGCCGCCGCCCGGGCGCGGCCGCGCGGCGCGCACCGCCTGGCCGAGCGGGTGCGGCTGCGCGCCCAGGCGGCCCTGCGCGGGGCCGCCCCGCCAGGCATTCCGCCGGCCACGCCACGGGACGCCCCGCGCGGCGAGCCGGCCCTGTCCTGTTCCGCCGCCCCGCCGCCGCGGCCTGTCTTCCCGGCCATGCTGCCGCAGGCGCCCGGCCTGCCGGGCGGGGTGGTGCTGGTCGGTGCCTCCACCGGCGGGCCGCCGGCGCTGGAGGCGCTGCTGGCGCCGCTGCCCGCCGGCTTTCCCTGGCCGTTGGTGGTCGCGCAGCACATGCCCGCCGCCTTCACCGGCCCCCTGGCGCGGCGGCTGGACGGGCAATGCGCCCTTTCCGTGGAGGAGGTGGCGCGGCCCGTGCCGCTGCGCCCCGGCCATGCCTATGTGGCGCGCGGCGATGCCGACATCCTGCTTTCGCGCCGGCCGGAGGGGCTGGTGGCGCTGCCGGTGCCCGCGCTCGCGGCCTATCGCTGGCACCCCAGCGTGGACCGGCTGGTGGAAAGCGCGATGCAGCACCTGCCCGCCTCCCGCCTGGCCGGCGTGCTGCTGACCGGCATGGGCAATGACGGCGCGGCCGCCATGGCGCGCCTCCATGCCGGCGGCGGCCGCACCCTGGCGGAGGCGGAGGAGAGCGCCGTGATCTGGGGCATGCCGGGTTCGCTGGTGCGCTGCGGCGGCGCCAGCCAGGTGGCGCCGGTGGAGGCCATGGCCGCCCTGCTGCGGCAATGGGTGGAGGCATGAGCATGCCCGCTCCCCCTCCCGCCGCCGCCCCTCCCGCCGCCGCCCCTTCCGCCGCCGCCCGGCTGACCCCGCAGGAGCTGGAGCAGCTCTGCGACTTCCTCTACCGCCGCACCGGCCTCGCCTATGGCGAGGCGAAGCGGTACTATGTGGAGCGCCGCGTGGCCGAGCGGCTGGCGAGCAGCGGCGCGCCGGGCTTCGCCGCCTACATGGCGCGGCTGCGAACCAGCCCCGAGGAAGCGGAGGCTCTCGTCAACAGCCTCACCGTCAAGGAAACCTACTTCTACCGCGAGGCCTACCAGCTCCAGTGCCTCAGCGGCTGGATGCTGCCCGAGATCGCCGCGCGCCGCCGCCCTGGCGACCGCATCCGCCTCTGGTCGATGCCCTGCGCCACGGGGGAGGAAGCCTATTCCCTGGCGCTGTGGCTGCTGGAGAACTGGCCGGTGGTGGATGCCTACCATGTCGAGATCGTCGGCTCGGACATCGACACGCGCGCCTTGGCGGCAGCGGCGGCGGGCGAATACGGCGCGCGCGCCCTTTCCCGCCTGCCGCCCGGCCTGGTGGCGCGCTATTTCGAGCGGCTGCCGGATGGCCGGCACCGCATCGTCCAGGACCTGCGGGAGTCGGTGCGCTTCGTCCCGGCCAACCTGGTGGAGCCGGCGAGCATGGCGGCGCAGGGCGGCTTCGACGTCATCTTCTGCCGCAACGCGCTGATCTACTTCGACAAGGCCTCGCGCGACCGGGCGATGGAGAACCTGCACAAGGCCCTGCTGCCGGGCGGCTTCCTGTGCCTCGGCCACAGTGAGACCATGGCGCCGCTGATGGGCCGGCTGCGGCCGCGCCGCTTTCCCGGCGCCCTGGTGCACCAGCGGGCGGAGGAGGCATGAGCGAGCTGCGCGACCAGTTCCTGATCGAGGCGCGGGAACTGCTGGAGCAGATGGCGGAGGCGCTGCCCCTGCTGCGGGCGCCCCGGGCGGAGCCGTCGCGGCTGGACCGGCTCTACCGCGCCGTGCACACGCTGAAGGGCTCGGTCGGCCTTTTTCCGCTGGCGCCGATGGGGCTGGTGCTGCACGCCCTGGAGGACCGGCTGGACGCGCTGCGCGCCGCCCCCGCCGGGCCGGAGGACATGGCCGCGCTGCAGGATGCCGCCCTGCGCTGCGAGGCCTGGCTGGAAGCCTTCGCCAGCCGGGACGCGCTGCCCGGCGATGCCGCCGCCGAGGCCGCCGCGCTGGCCGCCCGGCTGCGCGCCGTGGGGCAGGCTCCCCGTGGCGCCGTCCCCGCCCCGCCGGCGGCCGGGGCGGAGGCGGCATGGCCCGCAGCGCTGGCGGCGCGCCATGCGGCGGCGCTGGAGCCGGCCTGGGCGGAGGGGCGGCGGGTCACGGCGTTGCGCTACCGCCCCGATGCCGACTGCTTCTTCCTGGGGGAGGACCCGCTGGCCCTGCTGCGCCGGCTGCCCGGCCTGCTGGCGCTGGAGGTCGCGCCGCGCGCGCCCTGGCCCGCCCCGGCGCGGCTCGACCCCTATGCCTGCAACCTGGAGATCAGGGCCCTGGCGGCGGACGAGCCGGAGGCGCTGCGCCAGGTATTCCGCTTCGTGGCCGACCAGTGCGTGATGGCCGAGCTGCCGCCCGCCCCCCCGGCGCGCCCGGCGCCGGCGCCCGATGCCGCCCCCGCCCGGCCGCTGCGGGTGGAGCCGGCGCGGGTCGAGGCGCTGGCGGCGCGGCTGGGCGAGCTGGCGGTGGCGGGCAATGCCCTGGCGCCGCTGGCGGCCCGCGCCGCCGCGCTGGACCCGGCGCTGGGCCGCGACCTGGCCGGGCGGCAGGCGGCGATCATCCGGCTGGTGGCGGAGCTGGACCGCATGGTGGCGGGGCTGCGGCGCCTGCCGCTGGCGCGCAGCTTCCGCCGCCTGCCCGCCCTGGCGCGGGAAACCGCCGCGCGGCTGGGCAAGGAGGTCTCGCTGGAGATGGAGGGCGAGGCGCTGGAAGCCGACCGCGCCATCGTGGAGGGCCTCTACGAGCCGCTGCTGCACCTGGTGCGCAACGCGCTGGACCATGGCATCGAGCCGCCGGAGGCGCGGCGGGCGCTCGGCAAGCCCGCTGCCGGCCGGCTGCACCTGGTGGCGCGCCGCGCGGGCGAGCGGCTGGAGATCGCCCTCAGCGACGATGGCGCGGGGCTCGACCCCGATCGGCTGCGCGCCGCGGCGCTGGCGCGCGGCGTGGCGGATGCCGCCGCGCTCGACGAGGCGGCGCTGCACGCCCTGCTCTTCGCCCCCGGCTTCTCCACCGCCACGGATGTCAGCGACATCTCCGGCCGCGGCGTGGGGATGGACGCGGTGCGCGCCGCCATCGCCGCGCTGGGCGGGCGGGTGGCGCTGGAAAGCCGCAGGGGGGAGGGCGCCACGGTGCGGCTTTCCCTGCCGCAGGCGGCGGCGCTGCGCGCGCTGCTGCTGCTGCGCGCGGGTGGCGAGGATCTGGCCGTGCCGGTGGAGGCGGTGGCGGAGACCCTGCGCCTGCCGGCGGCGCGCATCCTGCCGCTGGGCGGGGCCGCCGCCTTCGTGCTGCGCGGCCGCACCGTGCCGCTGCTCGACCTGGGCGGCCTGCTCGGCCTGCCGCGCGCCGCGGGCCGGGAAACAGGCGAGGCGGCGCGGGTCCTGGTCACCGCCGGGGCACGGCCGGTGGGGCTGGCGGTGGAGGCGTTCGGCCGCCGCCTGGACGCGCCGCTGCGCCCGCTGGAGGGGCTGATGGCCGGGATGCCGGGCCTGCTCGGCACCATGCTGGACGCCGGGGGGCGGGTGCGGATGGTGCTGGACCTGCCGGGGCTGACACGATGAGGAGCCGCGCGCGATGACCCTGCGCCTGGATGGCGGCACGTTGCACCTGGAGGGCGATTGCGGCAGCGAGGAGGCCGAGCCGCTGCTGGCGCTGCTGCTGGAGGAGCCTTCCCGCGCGGTGTCCCTGGCCGGGGCGCGCACGCTGCACACGGCGCTGGTGCAGGTGCTGCTGGCGCTGCGCCCACCCCTGGCCGGGTTGCCGGCCGAGCCCTTTCTGCGGCGCTGGGTTGCGCCGCTGTTAGACGATGTGCCTTTGAGCGAGGGCCCGACATTGGTACAAGACTTGCCTCTCGCGCCGCCACGGCCCGCACCGCCGGGCTGGGCCGGGAATTCCTGAGGAGTCCGGCTGTTCTGCCGGCGGCAGACGAGTCCGAAGCATGGCACCCACCCTCCTGATCGTCGATGACAGCAAGCTGGCGCGGATCGTCGCCGCCAAGGCGGTGGCGGCCCTGCAGCCGGAATGGCGGCGCGCCGAGGCCGGCAATGCCGCGGAGGCGCTGGAGCGCATCGGCGGGGGCGGGGTGGACGTGGTGCTGGTGGACTACAACATGCCCGAGCGCAACGGGCTGGAACTGGCCGCGGAGATCCGCGCCCGGCACCCGGCCATGCCGGTCGCGCTGCTGACGGCCAACGTGCAGGACGAGATCATCGCCCAGGCCCGCGCCCTGAAGCTCGCCTTCGTGCCGAAGCCGGCGACGGAGGAGGGGCTGCGCGGCTTTCTCGCCGCCGCCGCGCTGCGGCTGCGCCAGGGCGCGGCGTGATGAACATCCAGATCCTGCTCAACGAGCTGGAGCGGGATGCGCTGACGGAGATCGTCAACATCGGCGTCAGCCGCGCCGCCGCCAGCCTGCGGCGCCTGATCGGCGCGGAGGTGCTGCTTTCCGTCCCTTCCGCCGAGGTGGTCAGCCGCAGCGCCGCGGCGGCGATGATCGCCGACCGTGAGAGCGAGCCGCTGGTGACGGTCCGGCAGGATTTCGCCGGCTCCTTCTCGGGCCGCGCGCTGCTGATCCTGCCGGCGGCCAATGGGGCCAGCCTGGTGCGCGCCGTGCTGGGCGAGGCGGTGGATGACGAGGAGGCCCTCGCCCTGCGGGACGAGACGCTGACCGAGACCGGCAACCTGGTGCTGAACAACTGCCTCGGCACCATGGCCAACATGCTGCGCGAGAGCCTGACCCTCTCGCTGCCCGACCTCGACCATGGCGGCCCCGCGGCCCTGTTCGCCGCCGGCGCGGCCGGGGGGGAGGAGGCCGGCGGCGTGGTGCTGTTCCTCTACATCAACTTCAGCATCCGCAACCATGACATCCGCGGCTACATCGCCATGCTGATGGACATGCCCTCCCTGACCATGCTGCAGCAGCTGATCGCGGGCTTCATCAGCAGCGTGATGGACGACACGGCCGGCGGCGCCTGAGGCCGCGCGGCGCAGCATGGAGAACCTCGCCCTGCCCTCAGCGCTCGATCCGGCGGCACCTTCCCCCGCCACGCCCTCTCCTGGCCTGCCGCCCGAGGACCGGATCGGCCCCTGGCTGGCCGCCCTGGAGGCGGCGGGGGCGGCGGTGGCGGTGCTGGATGGGGCACGGCCGGGGCTGCCGCTGCTCGGCTGCACCGCCGGCTTCAGCAGCCGGGGCGGCAAGGACGCGCTGGAGCTGCTGCGGCAGGCGGGGGCGGAGGTGGTGCGCGCGCATCAGGGGCGCACCTTCCGGCCCGGCGGCGCGCCCGCCCTTGCTCTCGCGCCCCTGCGCCTGGGGCCGGGGGCGGCGGAGGAGCTGCTGCTCTGCTCCCTGCCGGATGACGAGGGGGCGGAGGACCGCCGCCTGCGGGCGCAGCTCGCCCTGTCCGGCAGCGCCGCCTGGGAATGGGAGGTCGCCACCGGCCGCATTGCCGGCGACGCGCAGTTCGCCATCTGGCACGGGCTGCCCGCCTCCGGCGCGGCATTGGACCCGGCGGGCTTCTTCGCCCGCATCCACCCGCAGGACCGGATGCGCATCCGCCTGGCGGTGGGCGGGCTGCTGCGCGGCGCCGAGCTGTTCTCCAAGGAATACCGCCTGCTGGCGCCGGACGGCACGGTGCGCTGGGTGCAGGGCCGCACCCGCTGCTGGCCGGATGCCGAGGGCCAGCCCGCCCGCCTGATCGGCACGCTCACCGACATCACCGAGCAGAAGCGCACCGAGGAGCGGCTGCGCATCGCCCAGAGCGCCGGCGGCATCGGCACCTTCGAGCATGTGCCGGGCTTCGCCACGGCGGCGGTCTCGGCCACCTTCTGCGCGCTGCTCGGGCTGCGCCCGGCCGCGAACCTGCCGGTGCCGCTGGTCAACGGCCTGGTGCGGGAAGGCGACCCCTCGCCCTTCGACCGGCTGCCCCCCGCCGCGCCCGGCCCGGCCGAGACGCGCACCTTCCGCATCCGCCGCTCCGACAACGGCGCGACACGCTGGCTGATGCGGCGCGGCGAGTATCTGCGCGATGCCGACACCAGCGAGCTGCGCTTCAGCGGCGTGCTCTACGACATCACCGCCACCCAGGAGGCGGAGAGCCGGCTGCAGGCGCTGAACGAGGCGCTGGAAAGCCGGGTGGCGGAGCGCACACGGGAGCTGGACCGCGTCTGGCGCGTCTCGCCCGACCTGTTCTTCGTGGGCGATGCCGAGGGGCGCTGCCTCGGCGCCAACCCCGCCTGGGAGGCGGCACTCGGCATCTCGCTCGGCGCCCTGCCCGGCACGCCGCTGGTGGCGCTGGTGGCGGAGGAGGACCGCGACGCGCTGGAGGCGGCGCTGGCGCAGCTGCGCGAGGGGCGCGCGGATGTGGCGGCGGAGCTGCGCATGCGCCACGCCGATGGCGGCAACCGGGCCTTCAGCTGGGCCTGCATCCCGGACGGCAACGGCTTCGTCGCCGCCGGCCGCGACGTGACGGGGCACCGCGAGCTGGAGGAGCGGCTGCGCCAGAGCCAGAAGATGGAGGCGGTGGGCCAGCTCACCGGCGGCCTGGCGCACGACTTCAACAACCTGCTGGCCGGCATCGGCGGCAGCCTGGAGCTGATGCAGGCGCGGCTCGACCGGGGGCAGCCGGAAGCCCTTCCGCGCCACCTCGAGGTGGCGCAGGGCGCGGTGCAGCGCGCCGCCGCGCTGACGCACCGCCTGCTGGCCTTCGCCCGGCGCCAGACGCTGGATGCGCGCCCCACGGCCGTGAACGCGCTGGTGGGGGGCATGCTGGAGCTGATCCGGCGCAGCGTCGGGCCGCATATCCACATCGAGACCGATCTCGAGCCCACCCTGTGGCTGACACTGTGCGACCAGAACCAGCTCGAGAGCGCGCTGCTCAACCTCTGCCTCAATGCTCGGGATGCCATGCCGGGCGGCGGCCTGCTGCGCATCGCCACCGCCAACGTCGCGGTGGACGCGGCGGCGGCACGGGCGCTGGACCTGCCGCCGGCCGGCTATGTCCGGCTGACCGCCGCCGACACCGGCAGCGGCATGGACGAAGCCACCCTGGCCAAGGTGTTCGAGCCCTTCTTCACCACCAAGCCGCTGGGGCAGGGGACGGGGCTGGGCCTGTCCATGGTGTATGGCTTCGCCCGGCAGTCGGGCGGGCAGGTGCGGATCGACTCCGTGCCGGGGCAGGGCACCGCCGTGCATCTCTACCTGCCCCGCCACCAGGAGGCGGGGCAGGTGCCGCCGCCGGCCATGGCGGAGGGCCTGCCGGTGGCCGGCCGGGGCCGCAACCGCACGGTGCTGCTGGTCGATGACGAGCCGAGCCTGCGGGCCGTGGCGCGGGAGGCGCTGGAATATGGCGGCTACACCGTGCTGGAGGCGGAGGACGGCGCGGGCGGCCTCGCCCTGCTGCGGGGCGGGCGGGCGGTCGATCTGCTGGTGGCCGATGTCGGCCT
>NZ_PDNU01000055.1 GCF_002631185.1 Teichococcus rhizosphaerae
CTGGAGGCGGAGGACGGCGCGGGCGGCCTCGCCCTGCTGCGGGGCGGGCGGGCGGTCGATCTGCTGGTGGCCGATGTCGGCCTGCCGGGGGGGATGAACGGGCGCCAGCTGGCCGACGCGGCGCGGCAGGACCAGCCGGCCCTCAAGGTGCTGCTGATCACCGGCTATGCCGAGGCGGCGGTGCTGGGGCCGGACCGCGCCGAGGCGCGGATGGAGCTGCTCACCAAGCCCTTCCGCCTCGCCGAGCTGCTGCGGCGGGTGGAGCGCCTGCTGGGCTGAGGCCGGCCGGGGCAGGGGGGCGGCGGTCCGCCCCCCCTTCCGGCGGAAGCCTCAGCCCTCGCCGGCGGCGAGCGCCTCCGCCACGCGGCGGGCAAAGGCCGCCGGGTCGCGCGGCGCGTCGCCATCCTGCACCCGGGCGAGGTCGAGCAGCATCCCCGCCGCCTCGGCCACGTCCTCGCCCGCCGCGGCGCGGGTGGCGAGCCGGCGGACCAGCGGGTGGCGCGGGTTGAGCTGCAGCACGGCGCGGTCCGGCCCCAGGGCGCGGCCGGCGCGGCGCAGCAGGCGCTGCATCTGCAGGTCCGGCCCGCCCGCCTCGGCGGAAAGCACCACGGCGCTGTCCACCAGCCGGTCGGTGGCCTGCACCTCGGTGACGTCGCCGGCCAGCGCCTCCTTCAGCTTCGGCAGCAGGGCGGAAAGGTCGGCCGCCTCGCCGGCCTCGCCCTCCAGCGGGATCTTCGAGAGATCGACCGGCCCCTGCGTGATGCTGCGGATCGGCTTGCCCTCGAAGCTGTCCAGCCGCTCGGGCCAGAAGGCGTCGAGCTGGTCGGACAGCAGCAGCACCTCCACGCCGCGGGCGCGGAAGCCCTCGAGCTGCGGGGACTTCGCCAGCGCCGCCGCGTCGTCGCCGGCCAGGATGTGGATGGCCTCCTGCTCCGGCTTCATGCGCGACACGTACTCGGCCAGCGAGGTCCAGCCCTCCACGGCGGAGGAGCGGAAGCGCAGCAGCCCCGCAACCTCCTGCCGGTGCTCGGCATCCTCCCAGATGCCTTCCTTCAGGATGGCGCCGAAATTCTCCCAGAAGCCGGCATAGGCTTCCGCATCCTTGGCGCGCGTCTTCAGCTCGGACAGCACGCGGTTGGTCACCGCCTTGCGGATGCGCGCCAGCGCCGGCGTCGCCTGCAGCATCTCGCGGCTGACGTTGAGCGGCAGGTCCTCCGTGTCCACCACGCCGTGCACGAAGCGCAGCCAGGGCGGCAGCAGCGCCGCCTCGTCGGTGATGAACATGCGCCGGACATGCAGCCGCACGCGGCTCTCGCGCTCGCCCTCCACCGCCTGGAAGGGCTTCATGCCGGGGATGAAGAGCAGCGCGGTGAACTCCACCGTGCCCTCGGCGCGCCAGTGCAGCGTGGCCCAGGGCTTGTCGAAGCTGTGCGCCACGTGGCGGTAGAACTCGGCGTAGCCTTCCTCCGAGATCTCCGACTTCGGCTTGCGCCACAGCGCCGTGCCCTCGTTGGCCGGCTCGTCCTTGCCGTCCCGCGCCACGGTGATGGGGATGGTGATGTGGTCCGCCCATTTGCGGATGATGGATTGCAGCCGCCAGGGGTCGAGGAACTCCTCCGCATCGGCCTTCATGTGCAGCACGATGTCGGTGCCCGCCGCGTCGCGGCTGGCCGGCGCCAGGGTGTAGTCGCCGCGGCCCTCCGAGGCCCAGACCCAGGCCTCCTCCTCGCCGGCGCGGCGGGAGGTGACCTCCACCCGCTCGGCCACCATGAAGGCGGAATAGAAGCCGACGCCGAACTGGCCGATCAGGCTCGGCTTCTCCGCCGCCGGCGCCTCGGCCAGCGACTTCGCGAAGGCCAGCGTGCCGGAGCGGGCGATGGTGCCGAGATGCTGCGCCAGCTCGGCCTTGCTCATGCCGATGCCGGGGTCCGAGAGGGTGAGGGTGCGCGCCGCCTTGTCCGGCACGATGCGCAGCCTGGCCTCGCCCTCCGGCATCAGCGCGGGGGTGGTCAGCGCCTCGAAGCGGCGGCGGTCCACCGCGTCGGCGGCGTTGGCCACCAGCTCGCGCAGGAAGATCTCGCGCTCCGAATACAGCGCATGGACGACGAGATCGAGAAGGCGGCCGACCTCGGCGCCGAATTCATGCCGCTCCAGGGCCTCGCTCACTGTGATGCTCCGCAATGGTTGTGTGTGGTGGTTGTGCCTCGGGCGGGGCGCGATATGTGCGGCCGCCCGCGTTGTTTCAAGCGGCCGCCGCCCGCCCTCAGGCGCGCTTCATCACCCGCCCGCCCTTCATGATCAGCGGCATGTGGCGGCCCTGGCCGGTCAGCAGGGACAGGTCGCGCAGCGGGTCGCCCTCCACCACGACCAGGTCGGCGAAGGCGCCCGGCGCCACCGTGCCGATCCTGCCCTCCATCCCGCACAGCCGTGCCGCGATGCTGGTGGCGGAGGCGATCACCAGCTGCGCCGGCAGCACCCGGCCGCGGATGACGAACTCCTCCGACTGGTGCCGGTGCATCGGGCCCAGCAGGTCGGAGCCATAGGCCATGGACAGCCCCGCCTCCTGCATGACGCGGAGCGACTCCATGCCGGCCAGCCGCACATGGTCCACCTTGCCCACCGCCTCGGCGCCGATGCCCAGCGCCTCGCCCTCTTCCGAGAGCTTGTCATAGGTGACGAGGGTCGGCACCGCGATGGCGCCCCGCTCGGCGGCGAGGCGCGCCGTCTCGGGGCGGATCAGGTTGCAGTGCTCCAGGGAATGGACGCCGCATTCCACGGCGCGGCGGATCGCCTCGTCCGTGTAGAGATGCGCGGAGACATAGGTGCCGGCGTTGCGCGCCTCCTCCACCGCCGCCCCGATCTCCTCGCGCGAGAAGCCCAGGAAGTGGATCGGGTCGGTGGGGGAGGCGACGCCGCCATTGGCCATGATCTTGATGAAGCGCGCGCCGCCCTTGATCTCCTGCCGCGCGGCGCGGCGAACCTCCGCCACCCCGTCGCACAGCCGCCCCAGCGCGCCGAGGCGCCCCTCGAACGGGCTCGGCGCGTTGTCGAAGGGCCCGCGGAAGTCGCAATGCCCGCCGCTCTGGCTCAGCGCCTTGCCGGAGATGACGAGGCGCGGCGCCGGGAACAGCCCTTCCCGCTCGGCCACCACCTGCCCGTGGTCGGCGCCGCCGACGTCGCGCACCGTGGTGAAGCCGCGCATCAGCATCTCGCCCATCAGCCGGATGGAGCGCGCCATGACCAGCGAATCCGGCAGCGTGGCGTTGCGCGCCAGGCTGGCCTCGACGGCCACGACATGCACATGCGCGTCGATCAGCCCCGGCATCAGCACCTTGCCGGCGAGGTCGATGACCTCGGCCCCCTCGGGCGCGCGGGCCGTGGCGGACACCTCGCGGATGGTGCCGCCCTCGATCACCACGCCCTGCGGCGCGGCGGGCTCGGGCGCGCTGCCGTCGACGATGCGGGCGTTCTTCAGGAAGAGGGTGCTCATGGCGCTTCTCACGGCTGTCTCCTGCTCAGGCACGGCGGGCCCCGAGGAGGAAGGCAGCCGCGGCGACCGGGAAGCAGCATCGCCTCCCGCGCCGCGCCGTCATAGCCCCGCGCCGGCAGCGGAGGCCAGCCGCCCCGCCTCCCAGGGGGGGCGGGACGATGACCCCGCCGCTGGGAAACGCCGCCGCCCATGCCGGCCGAAGAGAGGTGACGCGGCCCATGACGCCGCTTGCGCGGGTGCCTGTCGGGGAGGCGCGTGCCTCCGGAGCGGTGACGCCAGAGCCGCGCGACCCGGCGCTGTCGGGGT
>NZ_PDNU01000056.1 GCF_002631185.1 Teichococcus rhizosphaerae
CCCGCGTAGTCGGCCGCGGCGAAAAGCCGCGTCGGCACCTTGAAGGTGTCCTCGATCAGCGCGCGGTAGGCGTCGAAGCGGCCGAGGCGGTCCGCCTCGTTCTCGCCGCCCAGCAGGCCGAGGCGGATCTGCGGCACCTGCCTGGCCCAGGGGCGCTCGCCGCTGGCGGGCATGGCGACGGCCGCGGCCTGCGGCGCGCCCTGTTGGGCGCGCAGCGCGGCGGGCAGCAGGGCGGAGCCGGCCACGAGGCCGGCCAGCGTGCGACGGGTGATCATGCGGTTCTCTCCTTCGGGGCGGGCCGCCGCGCGGGCGCCCGCCGTGATCCTTCAGGCGGCCGAGGCTTCGGCGGCGGCGCGCGGGGCATGGGCCATCGCGCTCTGTTCGTTGAACTCGGCCTCGGACACGCCGTAGATCTCGCGCAGCCGCGCGGCGGTCAGGCCCTCCGGCGGGCCGTCGAACATCATCCGGCCGCCCTGCATGGCGATGACGCGGGTGCAGTATTCGCGCGCCGTGTCCAGGTGGTGCAGGTTGCATAGCACGGTGATGCCGTCGCGCCGGTTCACGTCGCGCAGCGCGTCCATCACGGTGCGGGCGTTGCGCGGGTCGAGGCTGGCGATCGGCTCGTCGGCCAGGATGATGCGCGGCTCCTGCATCAGCGCGCGCGCGATGGCCACGCGCTGCTGCTGGCCGCCCGAGAGCGTGTCGGCGCGCTGCAGCGCCTGGTCGGCCAGGTCGAAGCGGTCGAGCGCCATCAGCGCCATCGCCCGCTCCTCGGCCGGGAAGCTCTTGAACAGCGAGGCCAGGGTGCCGAGGGGGCCGGGGCGGTGGTTCAGCCGCCCCACCAGCACGTTGGTCAGCACGTCGAGCCGCTGCACCAGGTTGAACTGCTGGAAGATCATGCCGCAGCGCGTGCGCCAGTCGCGCAGGGACTGGCCGCGCAGCGCCGTGACATCCACCCCGTCATGCAGGATGCGGCCCTCGGAAGGCTCGGTCAGGCGGTTGATCATGCGCAGCAGCGTGGACTTGCCGGCGCCCGAGCGGCCGATCACGCCCACCATCTGGCCGGCCGGCACCTTCAGGCTGACGCCGGAGACGGCCTGCGTCGCGCCGAAGCGGCGGGAAATGTTCTGAAGCTCAAGCATCGGCCACCCTTTGCGTTGCGCCGCCTATAGGGCGCGTCCGTGACAGGGCGATGAAGGGCCGATGACAAGCCGATGGCTCGCGCCGAAAAGCGGACCGGCTCGCGTTCAGCGCCCGGCCAGCACCAGGATCACGCCCAGCACCACGATCAGGGTGCCCGCCACCTCGCTGCGGGTCATGGTCTCGCGCAGGTAGAAGCGGCTGAAGACCAGGGTGAAGAGGATCTCCGTCTGGCCCACCGCGCGCACCAGCGCCACGGGGGCGAGGGCGAAGCCGCTGAACCAGCAGGCCGAGCCGCAGGCGGAAAGCGCGCCCACCTGGGCGCTGGTGCGCCAGGTGCGGAACACGGCGCGCATCTGTCCCGGCTCGCGCAGCGCCAGCCAGCCGCCCTGCATCGCCGTCTGGAGGATGTTGGCGGCGACCAGCGTGACAAGCGCGCGCAGCACCGGGTCGGCATGCGGCAGCTCCAGGTTGGCGCTCTTGATGAAGATGGCGGTGAGCGCGAAGCAGCCGCCCGCGCCCAGGCCGTAGAGCGCCGCCGGCTGGGTGGTGGCGCGCAGCAGGGTGGCGGCGTCCATCGCCTTGCCGGCGAGCGACAGGTAGAGCACCCCCGCCACACCCACCGCGATGCCGAGCCAGGCCAGCGGCGAGAGCTGCTCGCCCAGCAGCACCAGCGCCAGCACCGCGCCCTGCACCGCCTCGGTCTTGGCATAGGCGGTGCCGACGGCGAAACCGCGCGCGCCGAAGGACAGGATCAGCAGGTTGGTACCGAGGATCTGCAGCAGCCCGCCCAGCGCCGCGTAGAACAGGAAGGGCAGGTTGGGCCCGGGCGGCACATGCCCCATCAGCGCGGCATAGGCGGCCAGCAGCAGCACCCCCACCGGCACGCCATAGAGATAGCGCACCACGCCCGCGCCATTGACCGAAAGCTGGCCGCGGAGCTTCTGCTGGAGGGCGGTGCGCCAGGTCTGCAACAGGGCGGCGATCAGCGTGGCGGCGATCCAGAGGGGCATGCGCGGGTTCCGGTGGCGTGGCCTTCCAGGTTAGACAGCCCCGGCGCGGCTGTAGAGCCACCCAGATGCGCCGGGGGCGGATGGCGGGCCCGCCCGCGCGGATGCACGCCGGGCGGGGGGTTCCGCGCCGCCTCCCGCGCGCCGATATTCCCGGCCCCATGGCGGGCCGGCCGGACGGCGCCCGGTCCGCCCTGGCAACGGGCTGACCAACGTGCCGGCAAGCTGACGAAGGAGTTCCGCATGACCCGATTCCCCGCTCTGCTGGCCCAGGCCCTGCTGGCCGCCGGCCTCGCCCTTGCCACGCCGCTGGCGGCGCAGCCCGCGACGGACGCCGCCGCCACCCTGCCGGAGACGGTGCTGAGCCTGTCGGAGACGGCCGAGGTGAAGCGTGCGCCGGACGAGGTGCAGGCCAGCCTGCGGGCGGAGGCGCGCGGCGCCAATGCCGCCGCCGTGCAGGGGCAGGTGAACCGGGCGATGGAGCAGGCGCTCGCCGCCGCCAGGGCCGTGCCCGGCCTGCATGCCGCCACGGGCGGCTACTGGACCAGCCGGGTGGATGAGAACCGTGGCTGGCTCGCCTCCCAGACCCTGAACCTGCGCGCCGCCGAGCCCGCGGCGCTGCTGGAGCTGGTGGGCGGCCTGCAGGGCCAGGGGCTGGTGCTGGGCGATCTGGGCTGGCGCCTGTCGCGCGGGGCGGAGGCATCATGATCGGTATGCATGATGGGGTGCGCGGGCTGGCGCCTGTCGCGCGGGGCGGAGGCGGCCGCGCGGCAGGAGGCGGGCCGGCTCGCCATCGAGGCGCTGCGGCAGCGGGCGGAGGCGGTGGCCGCGCAGCTCGGCATGCGGGTGGCCGGCATCCGTCATCTCCGGCTGGATGCCCCGGAGGCGCAGATGCCGCGGATGGTGGCGATGTCCGCCGCCGCGCGCCGCGAATCCGCGCCCGCGCCCGTGACGGCGCCCGAGGAGGTGGCCGTCACCTCCACCGCCGTGGCCGAGATCCTGCTGCGCCGCTGAGGGGGGAGGCCTCCCCCCTCTTTCAGCCCTTGGCGGCCTCGTCCCAGCGGTAGCGGAAGTCGCAATGCGTGGCCCCGCCCATGATGGTCTGGGTGCGGGTCATCTTCAGGCGGGGGTCGTAGCCCTGGCAGAAGGCGCCGTCCCGGTTGCAGGACAGGATGGCGCCCAGTGCCTCGAGCCCCATCGCCTTGTAGCTCTCGGCGTAGCGGCAGCGGGTGACGTTGAAGTCGAAATGCTCCGCGTCCTGCCGCACCACCTCGACGCGCAGCGCGTCCTCCCGCGTCCAGCGCGGCTGGATGCTGACGAAGTGCTCCAGCGAGGCCTGCCCCCCCGGCGCCTCGGCCGCCATCTCGCCCGCGGCCTGCACGGCCAGCTTGACCACGGCGTTGCGCAGGATGCGCTGCGCCGCCTCGGCGCCCAGCTCGGCCGCCATCTCCTCGTAGATGCCCTTGGCGAAGGCGGCCTCGATGCGCCGCTGCTCCAGGATCGACACTGACATGAGAAACACTGTCCCGCTTGGTTTGTCCCGCCCGCCATCCTAGCGGCGGGCGAGGCGAGGGCGGAAAGGGGGGCGGATTTTTTTCCCTCCCCGGGCTGCCCGCCCCGGCGGGGGGGTGGCATGATGGCCGGGCATGTCCGCCACCGTCGCCGGAATCGCCCTGCAGCTCGTCGCCATCGCCTTCTTCGTGGCGATGGACACGACCATCAAGCTGATGACGGCGGACTACGCCGTGACGCAGCTGATCTTCGCCCGCTTCGCCTTCCACATCCTGTTCGTGGCGCTGCTGCTGCGCGTCTTCACCGGGCCGCTGCCCTGGCGCTCCCGCGCGCCCTGGCTGCAGGCGGCGCGCAGCCTTTGCCTGGGCTCGGCCAACTTCCTGTTCTCCCACGCCCTGGCGCATGTGCCGCTGGCCGACGCCACGGCGGTGAACTTCGCCTCGCCCCTGTTCACCGTGGCGCTGGCCGCCCTGTGGCTGAAGGAGAGGGTGGGGACGCGGCGCTGGCTGGGCGTGGCGGTGGGGCTGGTGGGGGTGGCCGTGGCGTTGCGCCCCCCCTTCCTCACCGGCGGGCCGATGCCGCACGCGGCGCTGCTGCTGCCGCTCGGCACGGCGCTGCTCTATGCCGTGTACCAGATCCTGACGCGCCTCCTGGCGGGCGTGGACGACCCGCGCACCACCATCCTGCACACCGGCATCGCGGCCGCGCTGGTGTCCTCCGTGGCGCAGCCCTTCGTGTGGGAATGGCCGCCCGGCATGCCAGGCTGGGCGGGGCTGATGGCGCTGGGCGCGCTGGGCGCGGTGGGGCATGGCTTCCTGGTTCTGGCCTTCGCCCGCGCCCCCGCCAGCCTGCTGGCGCCGATGAGCTACAGCCAGCTCGTCTGGGCCGTGCTGGCCTCCATGACAGTGTTCGGCGACATGCCGGACCGCTACACCCTGGTGGGGGCGGCCATCATCGCCGCCGGCGGCGTGCTGGTCGCGCTGCCGCGGCGGCGCGGTTGAGCGGCGCGGAACTCCCGGCGCGCGCCGGGCGTTGCTCCCACCGATCCCTGCCGGGTTCGCCGGGGAGCGCGGCGCCAGGCCGGCGGGCGCGGCACCAGGTCGACTCGGTCGAGCACAGTTGCGCTTGCGCCGCGGGCGGCAAGCGGGTAGCGGGATGCGGTCGCGAGGGCAGGGAATGGGCACGACACTCGGAACATCGCGGGAACAGGCGGCCGACAACACGTTGCGGGACCATCCCCGCGCGGCGCTGGACGCCAATTCGGTACGGGAAGCCTATCGCCGCTGGGCGGGGGTCTATGACGCGGTGTTCGGAGGGGTCTCCTCCTATGGGCGCCGCCGCGCGGTGGCGGCGGTGAACCGCCTGCCAGGCACGCGGGTGCTGGAGGTGGGCGTCGGCACCGGCCTCGCCCTGCCGCGTTACCGGGCCGAGAAGCGCGTGGTCGGCATCGACCTTTCGCGCGAGATGCTGCTGAAGGCGGATGAGCGGGTGCGCGAGGAGCGCCTCACCCATGTCGAGGGGCTGCTGGAGATGGACGCCGAGTCGATGGCGTTCCAGGACGGCGCCTTCGACATCGCGGTGGCGATGTTCACCGCCAGCGTGGTGCCGGACGCCAAGAAGCTGTTCGCCGAGATGAGCCGCGTGGTGAAGCCGGGCGGGCACCTGCTGTTCGTCAACCACTTCGCCGCCGAGGGCGGGCCGCGCTGGTGGGTGGAGCGGACCATGGCGCCGCTGTCCCGCGTGCTGGGCTGGCACCCGGATTTCGCCTTCAGCGACCTGTTCGACCGCGACAAGGTGCAGGTGGAGGCGCTGGAGCCCTGCCCGCCGGCGGGGCTGTTCACCCTGGTGCATCTGCGCAACGCGGCGCCGGCGGCCCTGGCGGCCGGCCAGGCCGTGGCCGCCTGACGCCGGCAGGGCGATGTCCCTGCGCATCGCCGAGGACCAGGTGGTCGAGCTGGCCGAGATGTTCCGGCTGATGAGCGACCCCACGCGCCTGCGCATCATCCTGGCCTGCCTCGACGCCCCCGCCCCGGTGGGGGAGATGGCCGAGCGCATCGGCATCTCGGGCAGCCTCGCCTCGCATCACCTGCGGCTGCTGCGCGCGGCGCGCCTGCTGCAGGCGGAGCGGCGCGGGCGGCACGTCTTCTACGCCGTCACGGACGCGCATGTGCGCTCCATGCTGGGCGACATGGTGGATCACGTCATCGAGGACGAGGGGGAAGCGGACCCGGCCCCCGCGGCCGCGCCGGCGGCCTAGCGGCGCCGGCCCGGAAAGCCCTGGGAAGGACCCGCCGGGGCAGCGTGCGGCAAGGGCCGGGGATGCCCCGCTTGCGCATCGTTGCCCCGGCATCACTTGTGCGGTGCCGGGGGTGGCGACTATGGTCCGGCGAACACTCTGCCCCTGGCGCCAGTTCGGGCCCGGGGGGAGACAAGGGTCGGGCCGTGCGGTGCGGTTCCGGCTTGGTCGGCGCGGTGCGCGCCGGCGCCCGGCTTCATCGGGCGAACGGATTACGAGCGGACGGGATAGGGAATGCGGCGGTCGATCGTTTTGCGCTTCGCGGGCTTGAGCGCCACCCTTGGGGTGGCGGCTATCTCCTTGCTGCAGGGGGCGCCGGCCCTGGCGCAGGGTTCGGACGGCGCGGCTTCCGGCGCGGCGGGCGCCCCCATGGTGGGCGCCCCCGTGCCCTGGGGGCTTGACCTCCAGCAGGCTGGCGGGCCGATCAAGGAGTCGATCCACGACTTCAACCAGCTGGTGCTGTGGATCATCGTCGCCATCACCATCTTCGTGGGCGCGCTGCTCGCCTATGTGATCTGGCGGTTCCGGGCCGAGGCGAATCCGGTGCCCTCGCGCACCAGCCACCACACCATGCTGGAGGTGGCCTGGACGGTGGTGCCGGTGCTGATCCTGCTGGTGATCGCCATCCCCTCCTTCCGCCTGATCTACTATCAGGACCGGGCCCAGGAGGCGGACCTGACGATCAACGTGACCGGCCGGCAGTGGTACTGGCACTACGCCTACCCCGACCAGGGCAACTTCGCCTTCGACAGCTATCCGGTGCAGGAGGCCGACCTGAAGCCCGGCCAGCTGCGCAACCTGGAGGTGGACGAGCCGCTGGTGGTGCCGGTTGGCAAGAACATCCGCATCCTGACCACCGGCCAGGACGTGATCCACAGCTTCTTCGTGCCGAGCCTCGGCGTGCAGAAGTACACCATTCCGGGCCGCACCCTGGAGACCTGGATGCGGGCGGACCGCACCGGCACCTTCTATGGCCAGTGCAACCAGATCTGCGGCACCAACCACTGGCTCATGCCGATCGTGGTGAAGGCCGTTCCTCAGGCCGAGTTCGACGCCTGGGTCGAGGGGGCGCGGCAGCGCTTCGCGGCCGAGGGCGGCGGGCAGCCGGCGGCCATGGCCAAGGCCGCGGACGAGGGCGCGGTTCTGGCGGAGCTTCGCCGCTGACGCGGCGTTCACGAGACGGGTTCGAAAGCGGGACGGACAAAGATGGCGACCGCGTCACACACGCATGACACTCATGGCCATGGCGACCACCATGGCCACCACGACCACACCCCGGGCTTTGTGGCGCGCTGGTTCTTCAGCACCAACCACAAAGACATCGGCATCCTCTACCTGATCTTCGCCGTGGTCTCGGCCCTGGTGGGCGTCGGCCTCAGCCTGCTGATGCGCATCGAGCTGCAAAGCCCCGGCATGCAGATCTTCGCCGACGGCCAGGCCTGGAACGTGGCCGTGACCGCGCATGGCGTGGTGATGGTGTTCTTCGTCGTCATGCCCGCCCTGATCGGCGGCTTCGGCAACTACTTCGTGCCGATCATGATCGGCGCGCCGGACATGGCCTTCCCGCGCCTGAACAACATCAGCTTCTGGCTCCTGGTGCCGTCGCTGATGCTGGCGGTGGGCAGCCTGTTCGTGGGCGGCATCGGCACGGGCTGGACGCTCTACCCGCCGCTGTCCAACAGCACCTACCAGTCGGGCATGGGCCTCGACATGGCGCTGTTCGCGCTGCACCTGGCGGGCGCCAGCTCCATCCTGGGCGCGGCCAACTTCATCACCACCATCTTCAACATGCGCGCCCCGGGCATGACGCTGCACAAGATGCCGCTGTTCGTGTGGGGCATGCTGGTGACCGCCTTCCTGCTGCTGCTGTCCGTGCCCGTGCTCGGCGGCGCCATCACCATGCTGATCACCGACCGCAACTTCGGCACGGCCTTCTTCGACCCGGCCGGCGGCGGCGACCCGGTGCTGTTCCAGCACCTGTTCTGGTTCTTCGGCCACCCCGAAGTCTACATCATGATCCTGCCGGGCTTCGGCATCATCTCCCACGTCCTGTCCACCTTCAGCCGCAAGCCGATCTTCGGCTATCTCGGCATGGCCTACGCCATGGTGGCCATCGGCGTGGTGGGCTTCGTGGTGTGGGCGCACCACATGTTCACCTCCGGCATCTCGGTGGACACGCGCGCCTACTTCATGGCCGCCACGATGATCATCGCGGTGCCCACGGGCATCAAAATCTTCTCCTGGATCGCCACCATGTGGGGCGGCTCCATCACCTTCAAGACGCCGATGCTCTTCGCCATCGGCTTCGTCTTCCTGTTCACCATGGGTGGCGTTTCCGGCGTGAAGCTGGCCAATGCCTCCGTGGACGTGATCCTGCACAACACCTACTACGTGGTGGCCCACTTCCACTACGTGCTCAGCCTGGGCGCGGTGTTCTCGATCTATGCCGGCTTCTACTACTGGATCGGCAAGATGAGCGGGAAGCAGTACCCGGAGTTCTGGGGCAAGGTGCACTTCTGGCTGACCTTCATCGGCGTGAACCTGACCTTCTTCCCCATGCACTTCCTGGGCGCCCAGGGCATGCCGCGCCGCTACCCGGACTATCCGGACGCCTTCGCGGGCTGGAACCTGATCGCCAGCCTCGGCTCCTACATCTCGGTGGCGTCCTTCCTGGTCTTCCTGTATGTCTGCTTCCGGACTTTCGCCGGCAAGCAGCGGGCGGAGGCGAACCCCTGGGGCGAAGGTGCGACGACCCTGGAGTGGCAGGTTTCTTCCCCGCCGCCCTTCCACACCTTCGATGAACTGCCCCGCATCCGCTGAGGCAAATACCGGCTGATGAGCGATAGCGCGATCAAGACGGGGGGGGCTTCTGCCCCCCTCGGCACATCCACAGACATCGACCTGAGCGAGGTGCGCGACTGGATCGCGCTGCTCAAGCCGCGGGTGATGTCCCTGGTGGTCTTCACCGGCCTCGTCGGGCTGCTCGTGGCGCCAGGCCAGCCGCACCCCGTGCTGGCGGCCACCGCCATCTTCTGCATCGCGGTGGCGGCGGGAGCGGCGGGTGCCATCAACATGTGGTACGACCGCGACATCGACGCGGTGATGCGCCGCACGGTCAACCGCCCCATCCCGGCCGGGCGCATCCGCCCGCAGGCGGCGCTTTCCTTCGGCGTCTTCCTGGCCATCGCCTCGGTGGTGCTCATGGGGCTGGCCACCAACTGGGTGGCGGCCGCCGTGCTGGCGGGCTCCATCGGCTTCTACGTCTTCATCTACACCATGTGGCTGAAGCGCCGGACGCCGCAGAACATCGTCATCGGCGGCGCCGCCGGCGCCTTCCCGCCGATGATCGGCTGGGCCGCCGCCACCGGGCAGGTCTCGGTCGAGGCGGTGGTGATGTTCGCCATCATCTTCTTCTGGACGCCGCCGCATTTCTGGGCGCTCTCCCTTTTCGCGCATGGCGACTACCAGCGCGCCGGGGTGCCGATGCTGCCCGTGGTGGCCGGCCCCAGGGAGACGCGCCGGCAGATCTGGCTCTACTCGCTGCTGCTGGCGCCGCTGGCCCTGCTGCCCACCGTGATCGGCATGGCGGGCCTGGCCTATGGCGCCGCGGCGCTGGTGCTGGGCGGCTTCTTCCTCGAATCCATGTGGCGCGTGAAGCGCGACGCCCAGGACGCCGAGGGCCGCAGCCTGACCAACGACGCGCCGGCCCGCGCGGCGTTCAAGTTCTCCATCATCTACCTCTTCATGCTGTTCGCGGCCCTTGCCGCCGACCGCCTGGTGTTCGGCTCATGAGGCCCCCGCGTGGCGTGCCCGGCGGCATGACCGAGGAGGAGAAGGCCGCCTTCATCCGGCGGCGGCGCGGCCGCAACTACGCCGTCCTGTTCGCGCTCCTGGGGCTGGTCGGGCTGTTCTTCCTCATCGCCATGGCCCGGCTGACCCAGGGCTGAGCCTCGCCACAGGGAGCACCATCGTGTCCGTCAACGACCCCGATCTCGCCCGCCGGAACCGCCGCGTCGCCTTCGTGGCGGGCGGCATCGTCGCGGGAATGCTCGGCCTGTCCTTCGCGGCCGTGCCCCTCTACACGCTCTTTTGCGCCGTCACCGGCTATGGCGGCACGCCCCAGATCAACGGGCCGGCGGCGCCGGGGGCGGAGGCGGGGGCGCGGACCATCACGGTGCGCTTCAACGCCAACACCAATCCCGGCCTGCCCTGGCGCTTCCAGCCCGGGCAGAACGCCATGCAGATGCAGCTCGGCGCCGACGCGCTCGCCTTCTACACGGCGCGCAGCAACGCCGGCACGCCCACCACCGGCATCTCCACCTACAACGTGACGCCCGAGATCGCCGGCCCCTACTTCCACAAGGTGCACTGCTTCTGCTTCGACGAGCAGACGCTGCAGCCGGGGCAGGAGGTGGAGATGCCCATCTCCTTCTGGGTGGACCCCAAGATCGCCACCGATCCGGCGACGCGGGACATCCGCACCATCACCCTGAGCTACACCTTCTTCCGCACCCTGGCCGATGCCGAGCGCGCCGGCGCGCTGGCCAAGGCCGGCCCCCATGTGGGCAAGAGCAGCGATGCCTCGCCCCAGCCCAGCCCCACGGCCCTGCCGTGAGAGGCTTGATCCAGATCCCGTTTTGGGGATTGATGCTCCGCGTATGACGGGGTTCCCCGGTGCCGGCCCCTGCCTGCCCCGACCCCAGTGTTCGAGTCCCCTGAGTTTGAGACCAGGAAGCCCCATGGCCAGCAGCAACCTGACGGTGGAAGCGGATGTTCCGCCCCCCAACAAGCACCCCTACCACCTGGTCGATCCCAGCCCCTGGCCGTTGACCACCTCCCTCGGCGCGGGCGCGATGCTGTTCGGCATCATCGTGTGGGCGCATTACGGCATGCGCTGGGTCTTCGTGCTCGGCCTGCTGGCCACGCTGGCCTCCATGTATTTCTGGTTCCGCGACGTGGTGCGGGAGGCCCGCACGCCGGGCATCCACACCCCCGTCGTGCGGATCGGCATGCGCTACGGCATGATGCTGTTCATCGCCTCCGAGGTGATGTTCTTCGTGGCGTTCTTCTGGGCGTATTTCCACTTCGCCCTGTACCCGGAGCACGTCTCGGGTGCCGAGCGCGCGATCTGGCCGCCGGCCGGCATCCTGACCTTCGACCCCTTCCACCTGCCGCTGCTCAACACGCTGATCCTGCTGCTGTCCGGCTGCACGGTCACCTGGGCGCACCACGCCCTGCTGGAGAATGACCGCAAGGGCATGCTGCAGGGCCTGGGCCTGACGGTGGTGCTGGGCATCACCTTCACCTTCTTCCAGGCGGTGGAATACGCCGAGGCCCCCTTCGCCTTCTCGGGCGGCGGCATCTATCCTTCGGTCTTCTTCCTGGCCACCGGCTTCCACGGCTTCCACGTCATCGTCGGCACCATCTTCCTGGCGGTGTGCTGGTTCCGCGCGGCGCGCGGCCACTTCACCCCGCAGCGCCATTTCGGCTTCGAGGCGGCGGCCTGGTACTGGCACTTCGTGGACGTGGTGTGGCTGTTCCTCTTCGTCTGCGTCTATGTCCTCGGCGCGGGCGAGATCGCCCAGCACTGAACCGCTCCATGGCCCCGCCCCTCACCGGCGGGGCACCGGCCAGGGCGGTCCACCGGGCGCCCTGTTTTTCTTTCCCCCAACAGCCGCCACGGCCTGAATCGGGTGCCGCCTCGCCGACCGGCCCGGGAACCGGCCCTGGCGCGGCCGCGAAAGCTCCTTCCGCGATGCCCTGGCGCCGCCTTCTCCTGCCCGTTCTCGTCACCCTGCCCGTGCTGGCGGTCCTGATCGGCCTTGGCACCTGGCAGTTGCAGCGCCTGCACTGGAAGACCGCCCTTCTGGCGGAGTTCGCCGCCGCCCAGTCCGGCCCCGCCCGCCCCCTCGGCGCCGATCCGCAGCCCTGGAGCAAGGTCTTCGTCACCGGCAGCTTCCTGCACAGCCAGGAGGCGCTGCTGGGGCTGGAGGTGCGCGGCACCGTGCTGGGCGCCAGCCTGCTGACGCCGCTCACCCGCGCCGATGGCCCGCCCCTGCTCGTCAACCGCGGCTGGGTGCCGCTGGAGCGCCCGCAGGGCGTGGCGCGCCCCGAGGGGCCGGTGCGGGTCGAGGGCTATGTGCGCCCCGACGAGCCGCGCGGCCTGTTCAGCGCCGAGGACGATCCGGCGGCGCGGCGCTTCTACACGCTCGACATCAACCGCATCGGCCCGGCGCTGGATGTGCGGGGGCTGGCACCCTACGCACTGGTGGCGCTGGCGCCGCCCGGCTTGCCGCCCCAGGCCCTGCCGCAGCCGGCCCGCAGCCTGCCGCAGCCCTCCAACAACCACCTGGGCTATGTCGTCACCTGGTACGGGCTGGCGCTGGCGCTGCTGGGCGTCTTCATCGCCTGGGCCCGGACCCGCCTGAAGGAACCCGCCGCATGAGCGCCGCCCCCGGAAACGCCATCCCCGGAAACGCCATCCCCGGAAACGCCGCCTATCAGCGCCTGAAGGCGCGCTTCGCCCGCATCGCCACGCTGGGCGAGGCCCAGGCTATGCTGCACTGGGATGCCGCCGCCATGATGCCGCCCGGCGGGGCGGAATCGCGCGGCGAGCAGCTCGCCACCCTGGCCGGGCTGTCGCACGAGCTGCTGGTGGCGCCCGTGGTGGCGGAGGATCTCGCCGCCGCCGCGGCGGAAGGGGAGTGGGACAGCGCCAATCTCGGGCTGATGCGCCACGCCCATGCCCGCGCCACCGCGCTGCCGGGCGCGCTGGTGGAGGCCACCGCCCGCGCCAACGCCGCCTGCGAGACGGTGTGGCGCGAGGCCCGCGCCGCCTCCGACTTCGCCCGCGTGGCGCCCTATCTGGCCGAGGTGGTCCGGCTGCAGCGGGAGAACGCGGCGGCGCTTTCCGCCGCCACCCGCCTCGCCCCCTATGACGCGCTGATGGAAGGCTACCAGCGCGGCATCGGCGCCGCCGATGTGGAGCCGATCTTCGCCGCCTACGAGACCTTCCTGGCCGAGGCGCTGCCGCGCGCCGAGGAACTCCAGGCCGCCCGCCCGGCGCCCATCGCCCTGCGCGGGCCATTCCCGGTGGCCACGCAGAAGGCGCTGTGCCGCGAGATGGCCGGCCGCGTCGGGCTCGACTTCGCCCATGCCCGGCTGGATGAGAGCCTGCACCCCTTCTGCGGCGGCATCCCCGCCGATGTGCGCATCACCACGCGCTACACGGAGGAAAGCCTCGCCCAGGCGCTGCTCGGCGTGCTGCACGAGACGGGCCATGCCCTCTACGAGCGCGGCCTGCCCGCGCATCAGGCCCGCCAGCCGGTGGGGGAGGCCGCCGGCATGGCGGCGCATGAGTCGCAGAGCCTGATCATCGAGATGCAGGCGGCGCGCTCGGATGCCTTCCTGGGCTTCCTCGGGCCGCGCCTGCGGGAAGGCTTCGGGGGCGAGGCGGCGGCCTATGCGCCGGAGAACCTGGCGCGGCTCTGGCGCCGGGTGGAGCGCGGCTTCATCCGCGTCGATGCCGACGAACTGACCTATCCGGCGCATGTCATCCTGCGCTTCCGGCTGGAGCAGGCGCTGATCGGCGGCGACCTCGCCGTGGCCGACCTGCCGGGGGCCTGGAACGAGGGCTTCCACCGCCTGCTGGGCATGACCCCGCCCGACGATGCGCGGGGCTGCCTGCAGGACATCCACTGGCATGACGGCGCCTTCGGCTATTTCCCCTCCTACACGCTGGGCGCCATGGCCGCGGCGCAGCTGATGCGCGCCGCCCGCGCCGCCGTGCCCGGCCTGGACGATGCCCTGGCCCGGGGCGACTTCGCGCCGCTCACCGGCTGGCTGCGCGGGGTGGTGCATGGCCAGGGCTCCCGCCTCGGCTTCCAGGACCTGCTGCGGCAGGCCACCGGCAAGCCGCTGGACCCGGCCGATTTCATGGCCCATCTCGCCGAGCGCTACCTCTGAGCCGGGGGGCGGCCTCCCGCGCCGCGCCAGCCCTGCCCCCGGCCGAGGGGAGGGCCATGCGGGACCCGGCTGCGGCAGCCCAGGAGGGCGTCCCTGGCCTCGCGCCCGCGCGGCGCGCATAAAGGCCCGATGATGCGGTGCCCCGGCTTGCAGGGGGCCCCGGGGAAAGGCTGCCATGCACAACAGTGAAGAGATCTGGCGCAAGGTCGAGAGCAGGCTCCCGCGCTACGCCGCCCTGTCGGACCAGGTCTGGTCCACGCCCGAGCTGAACTATGCCGAGCACCGCTCCGCCGCCGCCCATGCCGAGGCGCTGGCGGAGGAGGGCTTCCGCGTCACGCGCGGCGTGGCCGGCATCCCGACCGCCGTGATGGGCGAGGCGGGCGAGGAAGGCCCGGTCATCGCCATCCTCGGCGAGTATGACGCGCTGCCGGGCCTCAGCCAGGAGGCGGGCGTGGCCGAGCACCGGCCGCTGGAGTCCAATGGCAGCGGCCATGGCTGCGGCCACAACCTGCTCGGCGCCGCCTCGCTGCTGGCCGCCGCCGCGGTGAAGGACTGGCTGGCCGAGCGCGGCATCAAGGGCCGCGTGCGCTATTACGGCTGCCCGGCCGAGGAGGGCGGTTCCGCCAAGGGCTTCATGGTCCGCGACGGCGCCTTCGACGATGTGGACGTCGCCATCTGCTGGCACCCCGCGCCCTTCTCCGGCGTCAACAAGCCGCGCTCGCTGGCCTGCATGGAGGTCGATTTCTCCTTCACCGGCCGTTCCAGCCACGCGGCGGCCGCGCCGCATCTGGGGCGCTCGGCGCTGGATGCCGTCGAGCTGATGAATGTCGGCGTCAACTACATGCGCGAGCACATGCCCTCCCATGCGCGCATCCACTACGCGCTGCAGGATGCCGGCGGCATCGCGCCCAATGTGGTGCAGGGCCGCGCCCGCGTGCGCTACCTCGTCCGCTCGCTGACCATGGCCGAGGTGCTGGCGCTGCTGGAGCGGGTCAGGAAGGTGGCCGAGGGCGCCGCCCTGATGACCGAGACCACCGTCACCCACCGCGTGCTCAGCGCCGATGCCGAGCTGGTGGCCAACCCGCCGCTGGAGCAGGCCATGGAGGACAATTTCCTCCGCCTCGGCCCGCCGGAATTCGACGAGGCGGACAAGGAGTTCGCGCGCGCCATCCAGGCCACACTGACGCCGGACGAGATCGCCGCCGCCTATCGCCGCGCCGGGCTGGACCCCATCCCGGGCGAGGCGCTGGCCGAGCGGCTGGTGCCGCTCTCGGCGCCCGAGCCGGCCGGCATCGGCTCCACCGATGTGGGCACGGTGAGCTGGAAGGTGCCGACGGTGCAGGCGCGCGGCGCCACCTATGCCATCGGCACGCCGGGCCACTCCTGGCAGCTCGTGGCGCAGGGCAAGGCGCCTGCCGCGCACAAGGGGCTGGAGCACGTGGCCAAGGTGATGGCCGGAACCGCGCTGGACGTGCTGGCCAACCCCGCCCTGCTGGCCGCCGCCCGCGCCGACCACGCCGCCCGCACCGCCGGGATGCCGGACGTCTTCCCCATCCCGAAGGACGTCCCGCCGCCGCTCGACATGGCCGCGGGCCACTGAGACGAACCCCAGGACCCGGACACCGGATGATGATTTCCCTCCGCACCGCCACCCTGCTGGCCACTCCCCTGGCCGCCCTCGCCGCCGGCGTGGCGCCGGCGGCGCTCCAGGCGCGGGAGCTGAGCATCGGCCTGGCCGCGCCCGTCACCTCCATCGACCCGCATTTCGCCAATGCGGCGCCGAACTCCTCCTTCGCGCGGCACATCTTCGACCCGCTGGTGGTGCGCGCGCCGGATGGCCGCCCCGTGCCGAACCTGGCGCTGTCCTGGACCGCGCTGGAGGACAACCTCTGGGAGATCAGGCTGCGCCCCGGCGTGAAGTGGCATGACGGGCGCGACTTCACGGCCGACGACGTGGTGTTCACCTTCGGCCGCGCGCCCAACGTGCCCAACAGCCCGGCCAGCTTCGGCGGCAGCCTGCGCACGGTGAAGGCGGTGGAGGCGGTGGACCCGCTGACGCTGCGCATCGCCACCTCCGCGCCCACGCCGAACCTGCCGATCGACCTCGCCGCCATCGCCATCGTCTCCCGCCATGTGGGGGAGGGGGCCAGCACGGCCGACTACAATAGCGGCAAGGCGGCGATCGGCACCGGGCCCTACAGGCTGGTGAGCTACACCTCCGGCTCCGGGATCGAGGTGACCCGCAACGATGGCTGGTGGGGGCCGAGGCAGGAATGGGAGAAGGTCAGCTTCCGCATCATCCCCAATCCGGGCGCGCGCACCGCGGCGCTGCTTTCGGGCGATGTGGAGCTGATCGCCGCGCCCTCCTCCTCCGACCTGCCCCGCCTGCGGCAGGACGGCGCGATCCGCATCTTCGAGCGGCAGGGCTCGCGCGCCCTGTTCCTGTCGCCGGATTTCAGCCGCGCCGGCGAGGTGCCCTTCATCACCGACAATGAGGGCAGGCCGCTGCCGAAGAACCCGCTGCTGGACCTGCGGGTCCGGCAGGCGCTGTCGCACGCCATCAACCGCCAGGGGCTGGCGGAGCGGGTGCAGCAGGGCATGGCCGAGGCCACCGGCCAGTGGATGCCGCCTGGCGCCTTCGGCCACAACCCGGCCGTGCCGGTGCCGGCCTTCGACGTGGCGAAGGCGCGTTCCCTGCTGGCCGAGGCGGGCTATCCGCAGGGCTTCCGCATCACCCTGCACGCCAGCAACGACCGCTACCCGGCCGATGCGCAGACCGCCCAGGCAGTGGCGCAGATGTGGAGCCGCGCCGGCATCGCCACCACGGTGGAGACGCTGCCCTTCGCCACCTACCTGACCCGCATGGCGCGGCAGGAATACGCGATGGTGCAGAATTCCTGGGGCAGCACCACGGGCGAGGCGGGCAGCGTGCTGCTGAACATCGTCCACAGCTACGACCAGCCCCGCCGCCTCGGCGCCAGCAACGACACGCGCTACAGCAACCCGAAGCTGGACGCCCAGATCGAGGAGGCGCTTTCCACCATGGACGCGGCCGAGCGCGAGAAGCGCGTGGCCGCCGCCGTCGCCGCCTCGGTGGAGGATCTCGCGCTGATCCCGATGATCCTGTTCAAGAACGCCTGGGCCGCCCGGCGCCCGCTCGCCTACGAGCCGCGCATGGACGAGCAGACCCTGGCCATGGGCGTCCGGCGCGAGAACTGACGGGCCGGGCGGGGGGTGGAGGAGAAGCCGCTGCCCCCGCCGCCCAGGGCGGCAATGCCTTGGGCCGCCCAGGGCGGCAATGCCTTGGGCCGCCCAGGGCGGCGATGCCGCAGGCCATCCTGGCCGGGCGTGCCTCAGGCGGGAACGGGCACGCGCTGGGCCAGCGGCTCCAGCAGCGTCTCGAGCGCCACCGGGTCCTCCCATTCCAGCCGCACCGTCAGCACGGTGACGCGGCTGCGGAAGGCGGGGGGGATGCGCACATAGTCCTTCTGCGTCGTCACCGGAATGGCGCGCAGCGTCTCGGCCTGCTCCAGCAGGTCGCGCAGGTCGCCCGCGTCGAAGGGGTAGTGGTCGGCGTAGGAGACGCGGCCGGCCAGCACGGCGCCGGCCTCCTGCAGCGAGGCGAAGAACTTGCGCGGGTTGGCGATGCCGCAGAAGGCGAAGACGGGCTGGCCGGTGAGCAGCTCCGCCTCCGGGCCGGGCACCAGCCGGGCGCGCAGCACCGTCATCCCCGGCGGCAGGCGGGACAGGGCGTCCGTCTCGTCCTCGCCGATCAGCACGGCGGCCCGGCAGCGGGCGGCGGCGGCCTCGACCGGCTCGCGCAGCGGCCCGGCGGGGATGATGCGGCCATTGCCGAAGCCGTAATTGCCGTCCACCACCAGCAGCGAGAGGTCCTTGCGCAGGCCGGGGTTCTGCAGCCCGTCATCCATCACGATGGCCTGGGCGCCGGCCTCCACGGCGGCGCGTGCGCCCGCCTCGCGGTCGCCGGACACCCAAGTGGGGCGGGTGGCGGCCAGCAGCAGCGCCTCGTCGCCCACCGCCTGGCTGTCGTGCAGGGCGGGGTCCACCATCAGCGGCCCCTTCACCCGCCCGCCATAGCCGCGCGTCAGGAACACGCCGCCGACGCCACGGTTGGCCAGGCGCTGGCCGAGGTCGAGCGCCACGGTGGTCTTGCCGGCGCCGCCGGCGGTGGCGTTGCCGCAGCAGATGACGGGCACGGGCGCCTGCCAGCCCGGGCGGGCCACGCGGCGCGCGGTGGCGGCCGCGTAGATCGCGGCGATGGGGGACAGCAGCAGGGGCGCGATTCCCCCGCTGCCCCCGCTCCAGAAGCCGGGGGCACGCATTCGGCTCGAACCTGTCCTTCTCCCTAGGCCCGGCGCGCGGCCGGCGCGTGGCCGCCTCCGATGGGCAAGATCTCCAGGATCGCCGCGGCCAGCCTTCCCGGCAGGTGAGATGCGTCGGCGGCGACCATCGCCGCGGCGCGGGTCAGGGCCCGCGCGCGGCCTGGGGTGGATAGCACGTCTGTCACCGCCTCGGCCAGCGTGGTGCCATCGGTCACCCGCAGCGCCCCGCCGGCGGCCTCCAGCGCCGCCGCCAGCGCCTCCACATGCTCGGTGTGGGGGCCGAGCAGGATGGGGCAGCCGAGCCGCGCCGGCTCCAGCGGGTTGTGCCCGCCCTTGGGCACCAGCGAGGCGCCGATGAAGGCCACGCCCGCCAGCCGGAAGAACAGGCCCAGCTCGCCCAGCGTGTCGGCGACATGCACCACGCAGCCGGGGCCGGGCAGCCCGCCTTCCGCGCGGCGGCTGACGGCGTCCTCCCCCACCGTGCCGGCGGCCAGCGCCGCCACCTCGGCGCCGCGCTCGGGGTGGCGGGGGGCGATGATGGCGAGCAGCTCCGGCAGGGCGGCGCGGGCGCCGGCCACGGCCTCCAGCACCTTCTCCTCCTCGCCGGGCTGTGTGCTGGCGGCGAGAAAGACGGGCCGCCCGCCGATCAGCGCGCGCAGGCGGGCCAGCTCCGCTTCGTCGGCCGGCAGCGGCTCGGCGGCGGCCTTGAGGTTGCCCCAGGAGATCACCTCGCCCGCGCCGAGCGCCCGCAGCCGCGCCGCGTCCTCCTCCGTCTGGGTGAAGATCAGGCGGAAGCGGGACAGGATCTCCCGCGCCAGGCCCGGCGCCCAGCGCCACATCCGCGCCGAGCGCGGCGACATGCGGGCATTGACCAGCACCGCCGGGATGCCGCGCCGGGCCAGGGCCGCGGTCATGTTGGGCCACAGCTCGCTCTCGACGAAGACGGCCCCGTCGGGCCGCCAGCCATCGAGGAAGGCGGCCGCCCAGCGCGGCACGTCGAGGGGCACGAAGCGGTGGATGACGCGCTCCGCCATCCCGTCCGGCAGGCGCTGGGTCAGCAGGGTGGCGGCGGTGACGGTGCCGGTGGTGACGAGCAGGCGCAGCGCCGGCCGCCGTTCCAGCAGCGCCGCCATCAGCGGCAGCAGGGACAGCGATTCGCCGACGCTGGCCGCGTGGAGCCAGAGCAGCGGGCCCTCCGGCCGCGCCGCGTCCGCCCCGCGCCGCTCCGCCAGCCGCTCCGGCACCTCCTTGCCGCGCCCGGCGCGCAGCCGCAGCCAGAAGGGCAGCAGCGGCGCGAGGCCGGCGCCCGCCCAGTGGGTGACGGCACCGCCGAGGCTCATGCGGCTAGATCGCCCGGCTCGCGGTGCCGGGGGGCAGGCGGCCGGCGGCCCAGGCATCGGCGGTGTCGCAGGCCGCGCTCAGCGCCGCCTCGATGGCGGGCAGCGCCTCCTGGATGCCGTCGCGCGGCACCGGCACGGGCGCGCCGCAGACCAGCACGGCGCGGCCGAAGGGCAGCGGCAGCATCATCCGGTCCCAGCTCGGCAGCAGCCGGTGGCGGGTGGTGGCGGCGGCGGTGGGCAGCACCGGCACGCCGGCCAGGGCCGCGAGGCTGGCAACACCCTCGGCCGCCTTGCGGCGCGGGCCGCGCGGGCCGTCGGGCGTGATCGCCACCGGGCTGCCCTCGCGCAGCACCTTCAGCAGCGCGCGCATGCCGCTCGCGCCGCCGCGGGAGGTGGAGCCGTGCACCATCACCAGCCGGAAGCGCGACACCACCTCGCCGATGAAGCGGCCGTCGCGGTGCTGGGAGACCAGCACATGCGGCTGCCAGTCCTTCGCCCCCGGAAAGAGGCGGTGCACGGCGGTCCAGAGCATCGGCATCATCGGCAGGCGCTCGTGCCAGAAGCCGATGATGACGGGCTGGCCGCGGCCGGCCAGCGGGGCCACGTGCTCGTGCCCCACCATCGACCACCGGGTGGTGCGATAGCAGAAGGCCAGATAGGCGCTGAGCAGCCGCGCCAGGGCGGTCTGCGTGGCGGGGTGGCGAATCAGCTTGCGAAGCATGGGGTGCGCGGCATGTCGGGAAGCGCCCCTAGCACGGCTGGCGTCGCAGCGGAAATTCCCTGCCGCATGGCGGGTGCGGCACGCCGGGGGGTTCCCCTGCGGCGCCACGCCGCTAGGTTGTGCGCTGATGCCCCGCCCCGCCGAACTGGCGCGCCATGCCGTGCCCTACCTCCTTTGCGCCCTGCTGGCGGCGCTGGGGGGCGGCTTCTTCTTCCTGCTGGGCACGCCGCTGCCCTGGCTGCTGGGGGCGCTGGCCTTCGCCGCCGCCGGGCAGCTCGGCGGGCTGCGGCTGCGGGCTTCCCGCCGGGCGCGCAATGGCGGGCTGCTGGTGGTGGGCTGCGCGCTGGGGCTGTTCTTCACGCCCGAGGCCGCGCGCCACCTGGCCGAGCGCGCCTGGCTTGTGGTGGGCGCCGCGCTGCTGACGCTGGCGGTCGGCGTCGCCCTGTCGCCCCTGCTGGCGCGGCTGGGGCGGATGGACCGCGCCAGCGCCCTGTTCGGCTCCGTCCCCGGCGGCGTGGCCGAGATGAGCGTGCTGGGCGAGGCCTATGGCGCGCGCCCCACCACGGTGGCCATCGTGCAGCTGCTGCGGGTGGTGGGGGTGGTGGTGCTGGTGCCGAGCAGCTTCGCCCTGCTGGGCATCGCCGGGCAGATTCCCTCCGCCGCCGTGGCGCGGCCGCTCTGGCTGCCGGGGCTGCTGCTGCTGCTCGCGCTGGGCGCCACGATGACGGCGCTGCTGATCCGCCTCGGGGTGCGCAACGCATGGCTGCTCGGCGGGCTGTTCGTCAGCCTGGGCCTCACCGCCTCGGGGCAGGCGCTGACCGGCGTGCCGGGCTGGGTCTCGGCCATCGCCCAGCTGGCGATGGGCGCGCAGCTCGGCGTGCAGTTCGAGCGCGCGGCCTTTCTCGGCGGCGGGCGGCTGCTGGCGGCGGCGGTGCTGCACGTGCTGCTGCTGACCGGCCTCTGCGCCCTGCTGGGCTGGCTGCTGGCGGCGGTCTTCGGGCTCGACCTGCCCACCATGGTGCTCGCCACCGCGCCGGGCGGCGTGGCCGAGATGTCCATCACCGCCAAGACGCTGCTGCTCGACGTGCCGGTGGTGGTGGCCTTCCACCTCGTGCGGATCGCGCTGACGGCCGTGCTGGTGCAGCCCTGCAGCGTGGTGCTGCGGCGCTGGGGGCTGCTTTGACGCCCCGCCGGTGAGGCGGGCGGGCAGGGCGATGGAAGCGGGCGGATATCGGCCAGGGTGGCCCCGCCCGGCCGGGCACCGCGCTCAGGGGCGCCAGGCCCGGTGGTAGGGATGGCCCGCGCGGATCGCCTGCGCGCGGTAGAGCTGCTCGGCCAGCATGCCGCGCACCAGGAAGTGCGGCCAGGTCATAGGCCCCAGGGAAAGCCGCTGGTCGGCCCGTGCCTGCACCGCCGGGTCCAGCCCCTCGGCGCCGCCGATCAGGAAGGCGAGCGGCCTGCCGCTGCCTTCCCAGCGTTCCAGGAGGGTGGCGAGGCCCTCGCTGTCCGGCATGTGCCCGCCAAGGTCGAGCGCGACGGCGAGCGCCTGCTCGGGCAGGGCGGCGAGCAGGCCGGCGCCCTCGCGCCGGCGGATCTCGGCCGCCGAGCCGCGCGCCTCGGGGATCTCCCGCACCAGCAGCGGCGGCCGCAGCCGCGCATTGTGCTGGGCGAAGAGATCCGCCTCCGGCCCCGGCTTCAGCCGCCCCACGGCGAGCAGAAGCGGGGCACGTCTCAGCCCTGCCGCTCCCCGTCCATCGCGCCGCCGTCCTCCTCGTCCTCGTCCTCCTCCTCGCCGGAGTCGAGGATGTCGTCATCCCCGAGCGCGCCTTCCTCCAGCCCCTCGTCTTCCGCCTCCTCGGCGTCGTCCTGCATCCACTCCGCCTCGGTGAGCGAGGGGATGGGGGCCTCTTCCGGCTCGGCCCCGGAGGTTCCGTCGGCGGGCGGGCTGTCGGGGCCCCACATCTTCTCCAGCCGGTAGTTGGCGCGCGCCTCCGGCTTGAAGAGATGCACGATCAGGTCCCCCGCATCGAGCAGCACCCAATCGGGCGAGGTTTCGGTGCGGATGCGGCGGATGCCGTGCTCGGCCAGCGCCTTCTCCAGATGCGTGGCCATCGCCTGGATCTGCCGGTCGGCGAGGCCGGTGGCGACCACCATGCGGTCGGCGAAGGCGGCGCGGCTGGCGATGTCGAGCACCACCACGTCCTCCGCCTTGTCGTCCTCCAGGCTCCGCACCACGCTCTGCACGATCAGCTCGATCTGCGGCGGGCTGAGCTTGGCGCGCTTCGGCGGCTTGCGGGTCTTGATGGTGGCCGTGGCAGGCTTGGCCTTGGGCTCGGCCTTCTTCGCGGGCGTCACCGCCTTGGTGGCCGTGCCGCGCGTGGCCTTCGCCGGGGCCGCCTTGGCGGAACCTGCCGCGCTGCGCGGGGCGCTCCGGGCGGTGCTGGCGCGAGGCGCGGTGCCGCTGCGCGGAGCCTTGCCCGCCGCCGTGGCGCGCGTGCCGCTGGCGGCGCGAGGCGGCTTGCCGGCCGCTGCCGTGGCGCGTGGCGCCCTGGAGCTCGTGGGGGTGGCGGCGCGCGCCGGCTTGGCCGTGGCGGAGGCGCGGCTCGTGCCGGTCCGGGGCGTGGCTGCCCTGGCGGCGCTGGCGCGTGGCGCCGAAGCGGCGGCCGCCGTGGCGCGCGCGCCGCCCCTGCTGGCAGCCGCGGCGCGGGTGCCGCTCTTCGCCCCTTCGGCGCGCGGTGCGCGGCTGGCGGCGGCGCCGCGCGGCGCCTTGTCCGCCACGCTCCTGCTGGTGCTGGCGGCCGGCTTGCCCGTTGCGGGCCTGCCCGTCGCGGCCTTGCTGGCGCTGGGCTTGCCAGCGGAGGCCTTGCCAGCGGAAGCCTTGCCGGCGGAAGTCTTCCCGGTGGGGGCCTTGCTGGCGCTCTTGCCGGCGGCACTCCTGGCGGGAGCGCGGCTGCCGGTGCCGGTGCGCGAGGCCGTGCCGGTCTTGCGGCGGGTCTCGTCCGGGCTTTTCGGGGTGCGGGCTATGGCGGCCTCCTGTCGTGCTTTGTCGCGTCTTGTATGGCGTGGCCCCGCCTGGGAGCCAGCGTCTCGATCCGGCGGGCGGTCAATCCGCCCGGCTGATGTCATGGCCGGCGCGGCGGAGGGCCGTCGCGCTGGCGGGGTGCTCGCGGGCCGGAACCAGGCTCCAGCCCGCATGCGCCTCGCGTGGCGCGGCCGCGAGCAGCGCCCCGGCCGGGCGCCTGTGCCGCCGCAGCGTGCTGGCGGCGGCCCCGCGCAGCGCCTTGCGCGTCCATTCCGGGCGCGGCAGCACCGCGATCGGCGTGCGGGCGGCGAGGGCGCGCCAGCGCCGCCAGCGCGGCAACTGCCAGAGGTTGTCGGCGCCGATAATCCAGACGAAGCATGTCCGCGGGAACAACCGTTGCAGCCGGGCCAGGGTTCGCGCGCTGTAGCGCTGGCCGATCGCCGCCTCCAGCCCGGTGGCGATGACCGTGGTGCCGTCCGCGATGGCCCGGGCCGAGGCCAGGCGCCGCGGAAAGGGCGCCATGCCGGCGGCGGGCTTCAGCGGGTTGCCGGGCGAGACCAGCAGCCACACCTGGTCCAGCCGCAGCGCGCGCCGCGCCTGCTCCGCCACGTGCCGGTGCCCGTCATGCGCCGGGTTGAAGCTGCCGCCGAGCAGGCCGATGCGCCGCTGCCGCCGGTCGCCGCGCGGCCCCGGCGCCGCCAGCCCGGCGGGAGGCACGGGGGAGGGGAGGCGGCTCAGGGCCGGGTCTGCCCCGCGCCCAGCACCTGGTAGCGATAGGTGCAGAGCTGCTCCAGCCCCACCGGTCCGCGCGCATGCATCCGGCCCGTGGCGATGCCGATCTCGGCGCCGAAGCCGAACTCGCCCCCGTCGCAGAACTGGGTAGAGGCGTTCCACAGGCCGACGGCGGAAGCCAGGCCGTCGAGGAAAGCCTGTGCGACGGCGGCATCCCCGGTGATGATCGCCTCGGTGTGCTCGCTGCCATGGCGGCGGATATGCGCCAGCGCCTCCTCCACCCCGTCCACCACCGCGATGGAGAGCATGGCGTCCAGCCATTCGGTGGCGAAGTCGTCCTCGGTCGCCGGCGCCAGCTCGGGCAGGATGGCGCGGGCCCGCGCATCGGCGCGGAAGTCGCAGCCCAGCGCACGGAGGTCCTGCACCAGCAGCGGCAGCAGGGCGGGGGCGATGGCCGCGTCGATCAACAGCGTCTCGGTGGCGCCGCAGACACCGGTGCGGCGCATCTTGGCGTTGACCAGCACCGCGCGCGCCATGGCGTGGTCGGCGGCGGCGTGGACATAGGTGTGGTTCAGCCCCTCCGCATGGGCCAGCACGGGCACCCGCGCCTCCTGCATCACCCGCGTCACCAGCCCCTTGCCGCCGCGCGGGATGATCAGGTCGATCAGCCCCGCCGCGCCCAGCATGGCGCCCACGAAGGCGCGGTCCTGGGTGGGGGCCATCTGCACCGCCGCCTCGGGCAGCCCGGCCGCGCGCAGCCCGTCGGCGATGCAGACATGGATGGCGGCGGCCGAGCGCGCGCCTTCGCTCCCCCCCCGCAGCAGCACGGCCGAGCCCGCCTTGAGGCAGAGGCCGGCGGCATCCGCCGTCACGTTCGGGCGGCTCTCATAGATCATGCCGATGACGCCGAGCGGCTGCGCGACGCGACGGATGACGAGGCCGTTGGGCCGCGTCCATTCCGCCAGCACGCGGCCCGCAGGGTCGGGCAGGGCGGCGATCTCCTCCAGCCCCTGCGCCATGGCCTCCACGCGGGCGGCGTTCAGCGTCAGGCGGTCGCGAAAGGCGCCGGACAGGTCAGGGGCGGCGGCGAGGTCGGCGGCGTTGGCGGCCAGGATCTCCTCCCGCCGGGCGCGCAGCGACGCGGCCGCCGCGCCCAGCGCCGCGTCCTTCGACGGTCGGTCCGCCCGCGCCAGCCGCGCGGCGGCCGCGCGGGCCGCCTGGGCCACGGGGAGGATCGGGTTCGTCATGGCGTCCACGGCCGTGTGTCCTTCGGCGTTCGAGAGCCGGTTTCTGCAAGTTTCCCGGGCGCCCGTCCAGCGGGGCGCCGGGGCCCTCAGGAGAGCACCACCAGGTCGTCGCGGTGGATCAGCTCGTCCCGCCCGCGCCAGCCCAGGATGGCCTCGATCTCCTCCGAGCGGCGGCCGGCGATCTGCCGCGCCGCCTCGGCATCATAGGCCGAGAGCCCGCGCGCCAGCTCGAGGCCGGCCTCGTCGCGCACCGAGAGGGGGTCGCCGCGGCCGAACTCGCCCTCCACCCCGCGCACCCCGGCGGGCAGCAGGGAGGAGCCGGCCCGCAGGGCGCGCGCCGCCCCCGCATCCACCCGCAGCACGCCGAGCGGCGCGAGGCTGCCCGCGATCCACTGCTTGCGCGAGGAACGCCCTTCCGGCGTGGGGAGGAACCAGGAGCAGCGCGCCCCTTCCTCCAGCGCCCGCAGCGGGTTGTCCCGCTTGCCGAGCGCGATGGCCATGGCGCAGCCGGCGCCCGTGGCGATGCGCGCCGCGATCAGCTTGGTGCGCATGCCGCCCGAGGAATAGCCCGGCGGCGGCTCGCCCCCCATGGCCATGATCTCGTCCGTCACCCGCTCCACCACGGGCAGGTGGCGGGCGGCGGGGTCGTTGCGCGGGTCGGCGGTGTAGAGGCCGTCGATGTCGGACAGCAGCACCAGCGCGTCGGCATGGATCATCTCGGCCACGCGCGCGGCCAGGCGGTCATTGTCGCCGAAGCGGATCTCGGCGGTGGCCACGGTGTCGTTCTCGTTGATGACGGGGACGCAGCCGAGGTCGAGCAGCGTGCCCAGCGTGGCGCGCGCGTTGAGGTAGCGGCGGCGGTCCTCGCTGTCCTCCAGCGTCAGCAGCAGCTGCGCGGCGTTCAGCCCGTGGCGGGAAAGCGCGGCCTGCCAGGCGCCGGCCAGGCGGATCTGCCCGACCGCGGCGGCGGCCTGCTTCTCCTCCAGCCGCAGCTTGCGGCGGGTGAGGCCGAGCGCCCGGCGCGCCAGCGCGATGGCGCCGGAGGAGACCAGCACCACCTCCACCCCGCGCGCCCGCAGCGCCGCCACATCGGCCGCGACGGAGGCGATCCAGGCCTCGCGCGGGGCCGCCGTCGCCTCGTCCACCACCAGGGCGGAGCCGATCTTGACGACGACGCGGCGGGCGGTGGCGAGGGAGGGCGTCATGCGGGCTGGCTCTCGCGGTGGCGGTGGATGGTGTCGGCCAGCTCGCGCAGGATCTCGGGCACGCCCTCCCGCGTGGCGCCGCTGATCAGCCGCACGGGGCGGCCGGTGGCGCGCTCCAGCGCCTTGACGCGGCTGGCGCGGGCCTGCGGCGTCATGGCGTCCAGCTTGTTCAGCGCGACGATCTCGGGCTTCTCCGACAGGCCGGCGCCATAGCCCTCCAGCTCGGCGCGCAGCGTCTCATAGGCGCGGACGGGGTCAGGCTGGCTGCCGTCGATCAGGTGCAGCAGCACGGCGCAGCGCTCCACATGGCCGAGGAAGCGGGTGCCGAGCCCGGCGCCCTCATGCGCCCCCTCGATCAGCCCGGGGATGTCGGCCAGCACGAATTCCTCGGTGGCGTTCAGCCGCACCACGCCGAGCTGCGGCGTGAGGGTGGTGAAGGGATAGTCCGCGATCTTGGGCCGCGCCGCGCTGGCCACCGAGAGGAAGGTGGACTTGCCGGCATTGGGCAGGCCGATCAGCCCGGCATCGGCGATCAGCTTCAGTCGCAGCCAGAGCCAGCGCTCCTCGCCGGGATAGCCCTTGTCGGCGCGGCGGGGGGCGCGGTTGGTGCTGGTCTTGAAGTGCGCGTTGCCATGGCCGCCATCGCCGCCCACGCAGATGGTGGCGCGCTGCCCGGCGGCGGTGAGGTCGGCCAGCACCGTCTCCTTGTCCTCGGCCAGCACCACGGTGCCCACCGGCACCTTCAGCACCACGTCCTCGGAGCCCGCGCCGGTGCGGTCCGAGCCCGCGCCGTTGCCGCCCTTGCGGGCCTTGAAGTGCTGGGCGTAGCGGTAGTCGATGAGGGTGTTCAGGCCGGGCACGGCCTCGACGATGATGTCGCCGCCCTTGCCGCCATTGCCGCCATCGGGGCCGCCGAACTCGATGTACTTCTCGCGCCGGAAGGCGACGACGCCATCGCCCCCGTCACCGGCCTTCACCCAGATCTTGGCTTCGTCGAGGAATTTCATGGGGAGGTGGTCCGGGGGAGGGGAATGCGGTCTTGCAACGAAAAACGGGGGCCTTGCGGCCCCCGTTCGCGGTCTATTCGGCTCGCGGAGGCGCGCGTGTTACTCGGCGGCCTGCGGCAGCGACTCGACGGAAACGTGGACACGGCCCTCGGCGCGGCGGGTGAACTTCACCTTGCCCTCGACCGCGGCGTGGATCGAGTGGGTGCGGCCGAGCAGCACGTTGTTGCCCGGGACCATCTTCGTGCCGCGCTGGGTGACGATGATGTTGCCGGCCAGCACGTGCTCGCCGCCGAACTTCTTCACGCCAAGCCGCTTGCCAGCGGAGTCGCGCCCGTTGCGGGAGGAGCCGCCGGCCTTTTTGTGCGCCATGGTTGGTGTCTCCTAAAAACTATCTGCTCAGGCCGCGGCGATGCCGGCGATGCGCAGCACGGTCTGGTGCTGGCGGTGGCCGTTCTTGCGGCGGCTGTTCTGCCGGCGGCGCTTCTTGAAGACGATGACCTTGTCGCCGCGCTTGTGCTCCAGCACCGTGGCGGTGACGCTGGCGCCGGCCACGGTGGGCGCGCCAATGGTCAGCCCGGCCTCGCCGGAAACGGCCAGGACGTCCTGGAAGGTGATGGTCTGGCCGGGTTCGGCCTCCAGCTTCTCGACGATCAGCACCGCGTCCGGGGTGACGCGGTACTGCTTGCCGCCGGTGCGGATCACTGCGTAGGTCATGGGGCGCCCTGAAAAAGCTCTGCCGTACTGGCCTGATCTGAAACGATGGTCGGCCGAGAAACGGCCATCGGCGCGACACGAGGCCCCGCCGGGAGGAGGGGCGTATAGCCCCGGGGGGGCGGATGAGTCAACGCGACGGGGCGGATTCGGCGAATTTCCCCCAAGACCGCGTTGCGTCCGGCGCCAAGCCACTCTATACCCCGGCCGCCCAACGACCAGCGGCGCCGCGGAGAGGTGGCAGAGTGGTCGATCGCGTCGGTCTCGAAAACCGAAGTACCTGCAAGGGTACCGTGGGTTCGAATCCCACCCTCTCCGCCATTTTCCACGGGCGTCCCGCTCTCCGATAGACCGACCTCCGCGCTGAGTGGCAGGTTTCCTGGGGTTCTCGGGACTGATCTGTTGACTGGCTCGGCGCTGACCGGGCCAAAAATCACTCTCCGGAGGCCCGTTCTCTCCGGACCTCCTGACTTGGCCGATCTAGTACGCGCAGAAATATCTTGATATTTCAGGATCCTAACGGGCGTGGTGAAGTGCGGAGTTCGGCTTTCGCTCGGGGACGCGAGTGTTCTTGGATGCGAACGCCGCGGGAGCTTCTTGTCGGCGCTCGCCGCAGACGTCGTCCGGCTAGCCTCCGCCAAGGTCGGGATCACGCGAAGCTTGGATCGGGCCGACGGAGAGAGCTTCGGGGTGCCGCGCGGCCTCCTGTCAAGCTCGGCACGGCTGGGGCTCAACCCACTCTTCACAAGTTGTAGGCTAGAGGCACGGCATCTATGCTCGCGGCCTGAGCGCGCGGAGCTTCGCGGCAAGACTTGGCCGGCCAACGGCCCGGGCACCGTCGACGACTGCATCGAGCAGGTTAGTCTTCGACATGAGGTGGTGGACGGCGCTGCCGAGCGACGCTTTCGCGCGGTGTTCGGCGAGCGTTCTTCCGAGATCCTCTTCGTAGTGTTCTCCGTGGACGCGGTCACGACCGATGTAGAAAAGCACCTCCAGGTCGGCCAACTCCTCTACGGTGAGTAGCCGGAGGGCCGTCTCATCGAGCTCGCGCGCCTCTTGGGCGTGTGCATGGAACTTGCTCCAGTCTCGGTCGAAGTAGTCGGTGCCGATGTCATCGGGATCGCGCGCTTGCTCAGGGTGCGCCTGAGCCCAGCGCTCCATGACAGCCACGGTGTTGATTGCCACTGAGATCTGACCCGGTTTGGGGTGAAGTTGCCACTGAGAGTTGACCCATGTGGTCG
>NZ_PDNU01000057.1 GCF_002631185.1 Teichococcus rhizosphaerae
GCTGAGGAGCACCGCTCCTACACCACGCGATGGGACACGACCGCGGTGGCCAGGGCGGTGGGCAGCGGCAACAGCTTCAGGGTCGCGGCGGTGATGATGCCGAGCGTGCCCTCGGCGCCGATGAAGAGCTGCTTGAGGTCGTAGCCGGCATTGTCCTTGCGCAGGCCGCGCAGGCCATCCCAGACGCGGCCATCGGGCAGCACCACCTCCAGCCCCGCCACCAGGGCGCGCGCCGTGCCGTAGCGCAGCGCCTGCACGCCGCCGGCATTGGTGGAAAGGTTGCCGCCGATCTGGCAGCTCCCTTCCGCGCCCAGGCTGAGCGGGAAGAGGCGCCCTTGAGCACGCGCCGCCTCCTGGATCGTCTGCAGCACCACGCCGGCATCGACGGTAATGGTGTCGTTGTCGAGATCGATCGCGCGGATGCGGTTCATCCGCCGGGTGGAGATGACGATCTCCGTGTCGTCGCCATGGGGCTGGCTGGCGCCGGTCAGGCCGGTATTGCCGCCCTGTGGCACGATCGGTGTGCCGGTGCGGGCACAGACCACCACGACTGCGGCCAGTTCCTCCGTGCTGGCGGGCATCACGACCAGCGGCACGCGTCCCTCCCAGCTGTCGCGCCAGGCCACCATCATCGGCTGCATGGCGTCGCGGTCGGTGAGGAGGCCGCGCTCGCCCACGATGGCGCGCACCGGCTCCAGCACCTCCCGCGCGAAGCGCGCGGGATCGGCCGTCAGGCTGCGGCGCGGCCGGCCGGCAGGCGGCTCGGGGATGGTGTCCGGCATGGCTCATCAGTTCCTCTTTGTTGGGCGGGCGCCGCTGCGGCGCCCCTCCCCCCTGTCCGCGCCCGCCACAGGAGGGAGGGCAGGACTGCGGCCCCGGGTATCATCCGGAACGCCGCCAGCGCTTCCCATCCGGGGTGGCCTGATATCAGCTATAACCGCCCCAGCGGGGCTGGGATCAGGGCGACGCGCTGGCGGCGGGGGCGGGGGTGGCGGCGTCTTCCACAACGCCGCCCTGCCTAGGGCGGAGCGGCGAGCCGTCGGGGTTGCGCGTCACGCCGCGCAGCACGTCAAGTGGCACCAGCCGCTCCACCTCCGCCTGGATGATGCGCACGGCGGCACGCACCAGCGGCGTTACCGGCTTGTTGGAGGGCGTGGCGATCACCAGAAGGGCGCGCATCGCCGGCGAGGCGAAGGGGCGCACGCGCAGCCGCTGGTCTTTCACCTCGCGGTGCACGGCGCCGAAGGGCAGCACCGTGGTGCCGACGCCGCGCTCCACCAGCTGCTTCAGTGCAGCGACGCAATCAACCTCGGTCAGCACACGCGGCCGCACGCCTTCGGCGGCGCAGGCGGAGTCCAGCACGCGCCGCAGGCCGTTCTCGGGACCGGGCAACACACAGTCCCGCCCGGCCAGTTCGGCCAGCCGCACCGGCGCTCCGGGCGCCGCCTCTGGCCCGGCGGCGGCGGGCGGCTCAACGAGGAACAGATCTTCCAGCAGCAGCGGCGTGGCGATCAGGCTCGGGCTGCTGCGGGCGTCGTAGAGGACGGCGAGGTCGATGCGCTGCGCCTCGGTCCATTCGAGCAGCACGGCGCTGAATGCCTCGCGGATGCGCAGTCGGGCACGTGGGAACTCGGCGGCGAAGCACAGCGCCAGGTCGGCGCCCATGCTGGCCGAGATTGATGGCGGGATGCCGAGCATCACCTGTCCGACCGCGTCGGGCGCGCCGGCGGCCAGCTCCTCCCGCACGTCGGAGAGCTGCTGAACCACGCTCTGGCTGACCTCCAGGAAGCGCTGCCCCGCCGCGGTCAGCGATACACCACGGCCATGCCGGTAGAGGAGCAGTCCGCGCAACTCGGCCTCCAACCGGCCTATCTGCCGGCTCAGCGCGGGCTGGCTCACCCCCAGCCGCACCGCCGCCCGCGACAGGCTCCCGGCGGCGGCGACCTCCATGAAATAGCGGATCTGCAGAAGATCCATGCCTCCGGCTTCCCCCTCACCCGCCCAGCTCCAACGTCTGAGTTATAGCTTTTATATGGCTTTGCGCATGGGTTGCCAAAATCGCGATGGTATCGTGGCCACCACGCCGGGCCTGTGGGCACCGGCGAAGGCCTATGAGGACCGTCCATGCCGTCATCGCCCCTGTCCGGCATCAGCTATTCCTACCTCGCGGCGATGCAGCGCGCCTTCGAGGCCGATCCCGCCTCGGTGGAGCCAGGCTGGCGCATCCTCTTCCAGGTGCTGGCCGAGGCGGAGGTGTCGGCCGGCGAGGGCACGGTCGCCCGGGCGCTGGCGGCGACGGAATGGCGTGAGCGGGGGCACCTACAGGCGCAACTCGACCCGCTGGCGCCCCGGACGCTGCCCGCCGAGCCGCTGCAGGCCCTCTATGCCGGCACGCTAGCGGTGGAATCGGCGCATATCGACGATGCCGCTCGCCGCGCTTGGCTGCGCGACGCCGTCGAGGAGGGCACGGGCCTGCCGCTGCCGGCCGATCCGCGCGCGCTGCTGGCGGAGCTGATCGCGGCGGAGGAGTTCGAGGCCCTGCTCGGCCGGAAGTTCCCGACCAAGAAGCGCTTCGGCGCCGAGGGGGCGGAGGCCGTACTGCCGTTGCTGCGCCGGGTGCTCGCCCGCGCGGCGGCCGAGGGCGTGTCCCGCGCGGTAATCGGCACCATGCATCGCGGCCGGCTGTCGCTGATGGCCAACGTGCTGGGCCGCGCCCTCGCCCGGCTGGTGGCCGAGGTGAAAGGCGCGCATCCCTTCCCCGCCGACCCGTCGCGGCCGGGCGACGTGCCCTACCATCTCGGCCAGGAGGCAGAGCTGGTGCTGGACGGACACCCGATCACCGTCACCCTGCTCGCCAATCCCTCGCACCTGGAAGCGGTGGATCCGCTGGTGCTGGGCCGCGCCCGCGCGGCGCAGGATGCGGCGGGCGGTCCCGGCACCGTGCTGCCCATCATCATTCATACCGACGCGGCGGTGGTGGGTCAGGGCGTGGTGGCCGAGTGCATCCAGCTCGGCGGCCCCGCCGGCTATTCGGTCGGCGGCACGGTGCACCTGATCATCAACAACCAGATCGGCTTCACCACCGAGCCGCAGGAGGCGCGCACCTCGCGCTACTGTACCGGCCCTTGGAAAGCGGTGGACAGCGCCATCCTGCATGTCAACGGCGACGACCCCGTGGCCGTGGCCCGTGCCGCCGACATCGCCTTCGCCTGGCGCCAGAGCCAGGGCTGCGACGCAGTGGTGGACCTCGTCTGCTACCGCCGCAACGGCCATAACGAGATCGACGAGCCCGGCTTCACCCAGCCGCGCCTTTATGCCCGCATCGCCGAGCAGGTGCCGGTGGCCCGCGCCTTCGCTGCCCGACTGATGGCGGACGGGGTGGTAACGGAGGCGGAGGTGGCCGCGCTCGCCGAGGCGGCGCGCGCCCGCTTCCAGGCCGGTTACCAGGAGGCCGCAGGCTATCGCAGCAATGCAAGCGGCTATCCGCCCCGCCCGCCGCGCGGGGCCGCCGAGACTGGCGTCGCCGCGCCCATGCTTGAGGAGATCGCCGCGGCCCTGACGGCAGCGCCGGAGGGGATGCAGCTGCACCCGCGCATGGGTCGCGTGCTGCGCCAGCGGGCGCTGGAGCCGGCGGGAATTTCCTGGCCCTCGGCCGAGGCGCTGGCCTTCGGCAGCCTGCTGCGGCAGGGCGTGCCGGTGCGGCTGTCGGGCCAGGACGTGGTGCGTGGTGCCTTCTCCCACCGTCACTTTGCCCTGGCCGACACCGCCAGCGGCGCGCGCCATGTTGGGCTGAATGCCCTGGCGCCGGACCAAGCGCTTTTCCAGGCCTTCAACAGCCCCCTTTCCGAGTATGCCGTGCTGGGCTTCGAATACGGCTACAGCCTGGAGCGGCCGGAGGCGCTGGTGATCTGGGAGGCGCAGTTCGGCGACTTCGCCAACGGCGCACAGATCATCATCGACCAGTTCATCGCCGCTGCGGAGGCGAAGTGGTGCGATCCCTCGCGCCTCGTGCTGCTGCTGCCGCACGGGCTGGAGGGACAGGGGCCGGAGCATTCCTCGGCGCGGCTGGAGCGCTATCTGCAGTTAGCGGCGGGGGAGAACCTGCGGATCGTGCATCCCTCCACCCCGGCCAACTATTTCCACCTGCTGCGCGAGCAGGCGCTCGGCCACCATGACCGCCCGCTGGTCGTGATGAGCCCGAAGAAGCTGTTGCGCCTGCCCGAGGCACTCTCCCCGCTCGCCGACTTCCTGCCTGGCACCGGCTTCAGCCCGCTCATCGCCTTGGTGCCCGAGGGGGCGCCGAACGCCGTGGAGATCGTGCTGCTCTGCTCGGGCAAGATCCCCTATGAACTGGAGGCGATGCGCGCGGCCCGCAAGGCAGCCGAGGTGGCCATCCTACGGCTGGAACAACTCTATCCGCTGCCCGCCGCCGAAATCGCCGCGCAGCTTCGCCGCTGGCCGCGCGCCCGGCTGCTCTGGGTGCAAGAGGAGCCGGAGAACATGGGCGCCTGGCGATGGCTGGACCGTCAGCTTGAAACCATCGCGACGGAAGCGGGCTGCCTGCACCCGCGCCTCGCCTATGTCGGCCGGCCGGCTTCACCGTCGCCCGCCGGCAGCTTCCACGGCGCGCATGACGAGGACCAGAACGCCATCCTGGAGCAGGCCTTCGCCGCCACTCTCGCGGGAAGCCGTGCGGCATGAGTGGGGGCATCCTAGAGGGGCTGCGCGTCGTCGAGGTCTCGGCCTTCATCGCCGCGCCGCTCGGCGGCATGACGCTGGCGCAGCTCGGCGCGGAGGTGATCCGCATCGACCCCATCAGTGGCAACATCGATTACCGGCGCTGGCCACTCGCCCCCTCGGGCAGCAGCATCTACTGGGCCAGCCTGAACCGCGGGAAGCGCTCTGTCGCCCTCGCGCTGAATCGGCCCGAGGGGCAGGAGATCGCCCGCGCGCTGATCGCCCGGCCGGACGGGGCCGGCGAACGGGAGGGGGGAATCCTGCTCACCAACCTGCCCGCCGCCGGATGGATGAGCCATGCGGCCCTGTCCCGCCACCGGGCGGACCTGATCATGCTGCGCCTGACCGGCAACCATGACGGCAGCGGCGCGATGGACTACACTGTGAACTGTGCCTCTGGCTTTCCGGTCGCCACGGGTCGGGACGCGGCGCCGGTGAACCATGTGCTGCCGGCCTGGGACATCGCGGCCGGCCTCTATCTTTCCACCGGGCTGCTGGCAGCCGAGCGCGCGCGTCGGAAGGACGGCCAAGGCCGCGAGGTGACGCTCGCCCTGTCCGACGTGATGCTCGCCAGCGTCGGCAACCTCGGCTACCTGGCCGATGTGCAGGTGAACGGCACGGTGCGCCCGCCCATGGGCAACGACCTCTACGGTGCGCTTGGGCGGGACTTCACGACGCGTGACGGGCGCTCGGTGATGATCGTCGCCATCTCCAACCGGCAGTGGCGCGCCATCGGCCAGGCCACGGGGCTGGCGGAGAAGTTCGCCATGATCGGGCCGATGATGGAGGTGGACCTCGATACGGAGGGCGGTCGCTTCGACGCGCGCGGCGCCATCTTCGCCCTGCTGGAACATTGGTGCGCGGCACGCAGCCTGGCCGAGATCGCCGCCGCCTTCGAGGGCAGCGGCGTGCTCTGGGGTCCGTACCAGGATTTCGGCCAGCTCCTGACGGAGGACCCGCGCTGCTCCCAGACGAACCCGATGTTCGGGCGGATCGACCAGCCGGGGATCGGCAACATCCTGGCCCCGGCGGGGCCGCTCGGCTTCTCCGGCATGGAACGTCTGCCGCCGCGACCCGCGCCCGTGCTGGGCCAGGACACCGACCAGGTGCTGGCCGAGGTGCTGGGCCTCTCTGCCGCAGCCATCGGCAAGCTGCACGATGCCGGCACCGTCGCCGGCCCCATGCCTTTTGATATCCCTCAGGCACGGTGAGGACGCCCATGCCGGACGCCCCCATCCTCCCCACGCTGCTGGCCGACTGCGCCGCCCTGCTCGGCGCGGCCGAGCGCCTGCACGAGGCCTCGCGCCATGCCCTAGCGGCGCTGATCGCCGCCGGCGGCAAGCCCGACGCGGCCAGGCTGGAGACGCATCAATACGCCGCCCATGGCCTCTCCTGGCAGGCCACCTATGTCGAGGCGCTGCGCCAGACCCTGGCCTGGGCCCGGGCGCTGGAGGCCGCAGGCGCCCTGGGGGCTGCGGAGCGCGCCATCCTGCATCTGGGCTTCGCGGAATACGGCGCGCAGCTTGCTGGCGGAATCACCATGAGCCAGTCCGAGGTGATCCGCCCGGCCGAGATGGACGTGCCGGAGGCGGAGATCACCCGCTACGCCGCCGAGCCGGCACTCGCCGCGCTGGCCGCCCGCCCAGCGCTGGAGGCGGCGCGCCGCGCCCTGGCCACAGAGCTGGACGAGGGCCGCTTTGGCGCATTGGGGCTGGATGACGACGTGCTGGAGGCGATGCGGGAGCAGTTCCTCCGCTTCGCCGCCGCTGAAGTGGTGCCGCATGCCCAGGGCTGGCACGCGCGTGACGCGCTGATCCCGCTGCCGCTGGTGGAGAAGCTGGCCGAGATGGGCGTCTTCGGCCTGACCGTGCCGGAGGAATTCGGCGGGCTCGGCCTCGGCAAGGTGGCGATGTGCCTGGTTTCGGAGGCGCTCAGCGGGGCCTATCTCGGCATCGGCTCGCTCGGCACGCGCTCCGAGATCGCGGCCGAGCTGATCCGCCTGGGCGGCACGGCGCAGCAGAAGGCCGACTGGCTGGAGCGGATCGCGACCGGCGAGATCCTGCCCACCGCCGTCTTCACCGAGCCCAATACTGGTTCCGACCTCGGCAGCCTGCGCACCCGCGCCGTGCGCGAGGGCGATGTCTACAAGGTCTATGGCGCCAAGACCTGGATCACCCATGGCGCGCGCTCGGACCTCATGACGCTGCTGGTGCGCACCGACCCGGAGGCCGCCGACTATCGCGGCCTCTCCATGCTGCTGGCGCTGAAGCCGCGCGGCACAGAGGCCGACCCCTTTCCCGCCCCCGGCATGACCGGCACGGAGATCCCCGTGCTCGGCTATCGCGGCATGAAGGAATACGAGATCTCCTTCGACGGCTTCGAGGTGCCGGCGGGGAACCTGCTCGGCGGAGTCGAAGGCCAGGGCTTCAAGCAGCTGATGGAAACCTTCGAGAGCGCGCGCATCCAGACCGCGGCGCGCGCGCTCGGCGTGGCACAGAACGCGCTGGAGCTCGGCCTGCGCTATGCGCGGGAGCGGGCGCAGTTCGGCAAGGCGATCCTCGGCTTCCCGCGCGTGCACGCCAAGCTCGCGATGATGGCCACCGAGACCATGATGGCGCGCCAGCTCAGCTACTTCGCCGCGAGGCAGAAGGATGCCGGCCGCCGCTGCGACATGGAGGCCGGCATGGCGAAGCTGCTCGCCGCGCGCATCGCCTTCGCCAACGCCGACGGCGCGCTGCAGATCCATGGCGGCAACGGCTACGCGCTGGAATACCCGATCAGCCGTGTGCTCTGCGATGCCCGCATCCTGTCCATCTTCGAGGGTGCTGCGGAAATCCAGGCACAGGTCATCGCGCGTGGCCTGCTGGGCCGCGCGAACTGAACGAACCTGCCCGAGGCGCCGGCACAGGCGCAGGGCCAGACTGGGGAGAAGTCCATGCAGCACCTGACCCGCCGCCGCGGCCTGACCGCAGCGGGCGCAGCCCTGGCCACACTGGCGTGCTGGCGCGCCACGCCTGCCCACGCCGAGGACTGGCCGCAGCGCAGCGTCACCATCGTGATCGGTTTCCCGCCCGGCACGGCGACGGACAGCGTGGGCCGCCTCCTCGCCGACCGGCTCTCACGCAGCCTCGGCCAGCGCTTCATCATCGACAATCGCAGCGGACAGGGCGGCTCGATCGGCGCCACGATCGTGTCTCGTGCGGCGGCCGACGGCTATACCCTCACCATTGGCGCCTCCGCCCCGCAGGCGATCAATCCGCACATCTATCCCGACTTGGCCTACGACCCCCGCAAGGATTTCACGCCGATCGAGCAGCTAGTGCAGCTGCCCTACCTACTGGTCGCGGGGAAGCATACCGGCTTCCGCAGCCTGGATGACATCGTGTCGAAGGCACGCGCCAAGCCGGGCGCAGTGACCTATGCCACCACTGGCAACGGGACAACCTCGCAGCTGCTGATGGCGATGCTGGTCAAGGAGGCGGGCGTGCAAATGACGCATGTGCCTTACCGAGGCACGGCACAATCCCTCACCGACATCGTGGCCGGCCGGGTGGACATCACCTTCGACACCATGATCGGTACACTTCCCTTTGCGCGGGACGGCCGGGTGCAGGCCATCGCCGTGGGGACCAAGGTCCGCGTGCCGATCGCACCAGACGTGCCGACCACTGCGGAAGCGGGCTATCCCGGCGTGCAAGGTGGCGCTTGGCTCGGCATGCTCGCCCCAGCGGGCCTTTCACCCTCCATCGTCCAGCGACTGCATGCCGAGGTCGAAAAGATCCTGGCGGATGCGGCCTTCCGCCAAGCCATCGCGGAGATGGGAGCGGTGGTGGACCCGGCGGGACCGGAGGAATTCGCCCGGGTGGTGCATAATGATTACGACCGTTGGGGCGAGATCGTCCGCGTGACTGGTACCAAGCTGGAGTAAGGCCCCGCAACGGCTTGCACCGCGACAATGCCCTGCTGCTGTGGCAGCCACTGGTGACCATCACCCCCAGGCTGCGCGGCCCGGGCGAGGCTTCACGGCGTCGAAACCGCCGCCGTCAGCCGCTCCGGCTTGGCCGTCAGCACAAGCCGGACAGTGCGCGGCCTGAGCGGCACGCGATCGGCGGCTTGCCTCTCGCACCATATGACTTGGTCGTTCAGCGTCGGAATGGAGAGGAGCACCAAGCCCACTCGCTAGCGCGGACTATGCCCGGAGCATGACCGTGTCCATTCCCGTGGGACCAGCGTGGGACGCCCGAACGCGAAAAGCCCGGCGCGGGGGCCGGGCTTTCTCAAATTCTCCTTGTCGCCCAAGGAGAAAGGCTGGCGCGCCCGGGAAGATTCGAACTCCCAACCCCCAGATCCGTAGTCTGGTGCTCTGTCCAGTTGAGCTACGGGCGCCGGGCCAGCCGGCGGGGAGATAGCCAGAGGCATCCCCGCCGGCAAGGCGGCCCGCGCGATCGTTACGCCGCCACCTTGTCCAGCTCGCGCAGGATGGCGTCGCCCATCACGCTGGTGCCGACGCGGGCGGTGCCGGGGCCCATGATGTCGGCGGTGCGCAGGCCGCCGGCCAGCACCTTCTCCACCGCCGTCTCGATCATCGCCGCATCCTCCTCCATGCCGAAGGACCAGCGCAGCAGCATGGCGAAGGACAGGAGCTGGGCGCAGGGATTGGCGATGCCCTTGCCCGCGATGTCGGGCGCCGAGCCATGGATCGGCTCGTACAGCGCATGGCGGCGGCCGGAGGCGTCCGGCGCGCCCAGCGTGGCGGAGGGCAGCATGCCGAGCGAGCCGGTGGCGGCTGCCGCGAGGTCCGAGAGCAGGTCGCCGAAGATGTTGCTGGCCAGGATGACGTCGAACTGCTTCGGGCGCAGGCAGAGCTGCATGGCGCAGTTGTCGGCGTACATGTGCGAGAGCTGCACGTCCGGGAACTCGGCCTTGCCGATCTCGCTGACCACGGCGCGCCAGAGGCGGCCGGACTGCATGACGTTGGCCTTCTCGACGCTGGTCATCTTGCCGGTGCGCTTGCGCGCCAGCTCGAAGGCCACGCGCGCCACGCGGGCGATCTCGTCCTCGGTGTAGACCTCGGTGTCGATGCCGCGCCGCTTGCCGTCCGCCATGACCTCGACGCCGCGCGGCTCGCCGAAATAGATGCCGCCGGTGGATTCGCGGACGATCATCAGGTCGAGGCCGCGCACCACGTCCGGCTTCAGGCTGGAGGCATCGACCAGCGGGTCCAGCACCACGGCGGGGCGCAGGTTGGCGAACAGGCCCAGCTCCTTGCGCAGCCGCAGGATGCCGAGCTCGGGCCGCTGCTCGAAGGGAAGGGAGTCCCATTTCGGGCCGCCCACCGAGCCGAACAGCACCGCATCGGCCGCGAGCGCGCGCTCCACCGTGGCATCCGGGCAGGGAGAGCCCTCGGCCTCCAGCGCGGCGCCGCCGACCAGCCCCTCCTCCAGCGCGAAGCTCACATGGCGGCGGCGATCCATCCACTCGATGACGCGGCGCACCTCGCGCATCACCTCGGGACCGATGCCGTCGCCGGGCAGAACCAGCAGCCTCTTGTTCGCCGTCATGTTGCCTGTCTCGTCCCTTCCCGTTTGGGTTCGTGGTTCAGCGATACAGCCAGGGCTGCGCCGCGCGCTGCCTCGCCTCGAAGCTGTCGATGGCGGGCGCCTGCTGCATGGTCTGGCCGATGTCGTCCAGCCCGTTCAGCAGCAGGTGCCGGCGCAGCGGGTCGATCTCGAAGGGGATCTCCTCGCCATTCGGCCGCACCACCACCTGCCGCTCCAGGTCGACGGTGATGCGGGCATTGGCGCCGAGCCTGGCATCCTCCATCAGCTGGTCGCACACCTCGCGCGGCAGGCGCACGGGGAGGATGCCGTTCTTGAAGCTGTTGTTGTGGAAGATGTCGGCGAAGTCGGGCGCGATGACGCAGCGTATGCCGAAGTCGAGCAGCGCCCAGGGGGCGTGCTCGCGGGACGAGCCGCAGCCGAAATTCTCGTGCGCGATCAGGATCTCCGCCCGGCGGTAGGGCTCCTGGTTCAGCACGAAGTCCGGGTTCTCCGAGCCGTCCTCGCGGTAGCGGAGATTGGCGAAGAGCGACTTGCCGAGCCCGGTGCGCGCGATGGTCTTGAGGAAGCGCGCGGGGATGATCTTGTCGGTGTCGACATTGGCCATCGGCAGGGGTGCCGCGATGCCGGTCAGGGTGGTGAAGGCGTCCATGGCTCAGTGCATCCCCTGGGCGATCTCGCGCACGTCGGTCAGGTGGCCGGTGATGGCGGCGGCGGCGGCCATGGCCGGCGAGCAGAGATGCGTGCGCCCGCCCGGCCCCTGCCGCCCCTCGAAGTTGCGGTTGGAGGTGGAGGCGCAGCGCTGGCCGGGCTTGAGCTTGTCCGGGTTCATGCCGAGGCACATGGAGCACCCCGCCTCGCGCCACTCGAAGCCCGCCTCCTTGAAGACGGCGTCCAGCCCTTCCCGCTCGGCCTGGAGCTTCACCAGGCCGGAGCCGGGCACCACCATGGCGCGCACCCCCTCGGCGACCTTGCGGCCGCGGGCGATGGCGGCGGCGGCGCGCATGTCCTCGATGCGGCTGTTGGTGCAGGAGCCGATGAAGACCACGTCCACCTTGAGGTCGGTGAGCTTCTGGCCCGGCGTCAGGCCCATATACTCCACCATGCGGCGGAGCTGCTCGCGGCGCGCCTCGTCGCCCCCGCCTTCGGGGTCGGGCACGGTGGCGGTGATGGGCAGCACGTCCTCGGGGCTGGTGCCCCAGGAGACCATCGGCACGATCTCGGCGGCGTCGAGGAACACCTCCTTGTCGAACACGGCGCCCTCGTCGGTGGGCAGCGTCTTCCACCATTCCACGGCGCGGTCGAAGGCCTCGCCCTGGGGCGCGTAGGGGCGGCCCTTGACGTAATCGAAGGTGGTCTGGTCCGGCGCGATCATGCCGGCGCGCGCGCCCGCCTCGATCGACATGTTGCAGATCGAGAAGCGCCCCGCCATGTCCAGCGCCCGGATGGTCGAGCCGGCATATTCGATGACATGGCCATTGCCGCCCGCCGTGCCGATCTTGCCGATGATGGCCAGCACGATGTCCTTGGCGGTGCAGCCGGCGGGAAGCTGGCCCTCCACCGTCACGCGCATGTTCTTGGCGCGCTTCTGCAGCAGGGTTTGCGTCGCCAGCACATGCTCCACCTCGGAGGTGCCGATGCCGAAGGCCAGCGCGCCGAGGGCGCCATGGGTCGAGGTGTGGCTGTCGCCGCAGACGATGGTCATGCCCGGCAGGGAAAGGCCCTGCTCCGGCCCGATGATGTGGACGATGCCCTGGCGCGCATCGGTCAGCGGGATGTAGGGAACGTTGAATTCCTTCACGTTCCGCTCCAGCGTCTCGACCTGCACGCGGCTCTCGGGGTCGTCGATGCCGGTGAAGCGGGAGGCATCCGTGGCGATGTTGTGGTCCACCACGGCCATGGTGCCGTCCAGGCGGCGCACCGGGCGCTTGGCCATGCGCAGCCCCTCGAAGGCCTGCGGGCTCGTCACTTCATGCACGAGGTGCCGGTCGATGTAGAGAAGCGCGGTGCCGTCCGGAAGCGTCTCGACCAGATGCGCGTCGAAGATCTTGTCGTAGAGCGTGCGCGGCTTCGTGGCCGACATGGTGGTGTCCTCGTGGCAGATGGAACGAACACCCGCATGGCCTGGGGCTTGGGGCCCAGCGCCACACGGAGGGCGCTTTGGCGTCGCGAGGGGAGGCATCCCCCGGAACTCCCGCCGGCATCGGTGCGGCACGAGGGAGGCATCCTCGGCCGGCGCACCGCCGGTCCAGACATATTATCCCCGGCCAGGACGGGCGGAACCCCTCCTGGCCGAATTCCCCGCGGCGGCGCCACGGGCAGCGTGAGGCGGGGGCCGGAAACCCCCCCCGCCCGCCGCTCAGTCCTTGGCGGCGCGCGGCGCGGCCTTCTCGGCGATGCGGGCAGACTTGCCGGTGCGGCCACGCAGGTAATACAGCTTGGCGCGGCGCACCTTGCCCCGGCGCAGCACGGCGATCTCGGCCACGTTCGGGCTGTAGAGCGGGAAGACGCGCTCCACGCCCTCGCCATAGGAGAGCTTGCGCACGGTGAAGTTGCTGTGCAGGCCCTTGTTGGAGCGCGCGATCACCACGCCCTCATAGGCCTGGGTGCGGGTGCGCTCGCCCTCGACCACCTTCACCATCACGCGCACCGTGTCGCCGGCCGCGAAATCCGGCACGGCGCGGGCCTCGACCAGACGGGAGAGCTGCTCCGCGTCGAACTGCTGCAGCAGGTTCATTGTTGTAGTTCCTCTCGACAATCCGTTTAGGCGGCGCGGGCCGCCCGTTCAATCCTGTGTCTCGTGCTGCCGGGCCGCGTGGCGCGCCCAGAGATCCGGCCGCCGCTCGCGCGTCGCCGCCTCCGCCTGCTCCCGCCGCCACTTCGCCACCGCCGCGTGGTGGCCGGACAGCAGCACATCGGGCACCGCCCGCCCCTGCCACACCGCCGGCCTGGTGTAGTGCGGGTATTCCAGCAGCGCCCCGCGCGGGTCGGAGAAGCTCTCCTCCTCCGCGCTGTCGGCGCCGCCCATCACCCCCGGCAGCAGGCGCACGCAGGCGTCGAGCAGCAGCAGCGCCGCCGGCTCCCCGCCCGAGAGCACGAAGTCCCCCACCGAGACCTCGCGCATGGCGCGTGCCTCGATCACCCGCTGGTCCAGCCCCTCATAGCGGCCGCAGACGAGCACCACGCCCGGACCCGAGGCCAGCTCCCGCGCCAGCGCCTGATCGAGCAGGCGCCCGCGCGGGGTGAGATAGACCAGCGGCCGCGGCGCTTCCCCTTCCGGCTCCCCGGCCAGGGCGGCGGCACAGGCGGCGTCCACCACGTCCGGCCGCATCACCAGCCCGGCGCCGCCCCCGCAGGGGGTGTCGTCCACCGTGCGGTGCCGGTCCGTCGCGAAGTCGCGGATCTGCAGCGCGTCCAGGCTCCACCGCCCCTCGCGCAGCGCCCGCCCGGCCAGGGAATGGCCGAGCGTGCCCGGGAACATCTCCGGAAACAGCGTGAGGGCGGTGGCGCGCCAGGTCACGCGGCACCTCCGCGCACGCCGCGCGGGCCGGTGCGCCGGGGCGCGTCCTGCCGGCGCGGCAGCGGGCGGACCGGCTCGGGCAGCGCCGCCTCCGGCTCGGCCTCGCCCTCGCCGGGGGGAACCACCACCGCCTCGGGCAGCGCCACCGTCACCGCGCCGCCGGCGATGTCCACCACCGGCACCACGGCACGGGTGAAGGGCAGCAGCGTCTCCCCCCCCTGCGCGTCGCGCAGGACAAGGATGGTGCCGGCGCCGAAATCCTCGACGGCGGCGACGCGCCCCACCTCCCGCCCCTCGGCATCGCGCGCGGCGAGGCCGATCAGGTCGGCGAGGTAGAACTCCTCCTCCCCGGCGGGGGGAAGGCGGTCGCGCGCCACGTACAGGCGGGTGCCGGTCAGCTTCGCGGCGGCGTCGCGGTCATTGACGCCCTCGATCCGGGCGAGGCCGCCCCCCAGCCATTGCAGCGCGAAGCGCCGCCCCCCGCCCTCATCCGAGAGCGGGCCGTAGGCGGCGATGTCCGCCGGCTCGGCGGTGAAGGACTGGACGCGGACCAGCCCACGGACACCGTGCGGCCGGCCGATCTCCCCCACCAGGATGCGCTTCGTCATGGCTCAGCGGCGCCTGTGGCCCGGGCGCCTGCTCAGCCGGCCGCGGCGGCGGCGGCGGCGGCGCGCTCCTGCGCCTTCTTCTTCGGCGCGGACTGCTTCGGCTGCTCGCGGAACACCGGCATCGGCGCCAGCTCGGCGCGGCCGAGGAACTTCGCCACGCGGTCGGTCGCCACGGCGCCGTTGCTCAGCCAGTGCTTGATGCGCTCATCCTGCAGGCGGACGCGCTCGGCATGGTCGGAGGGCAGCATCGGGTTGTAGCTGCCGACCTTCTCGATGAAGCGGCCGTCGCGCGGGGAGCGGCTGTCGGCCACCACGATGTGGTAGTAGGGGCGCTTCTTGGCACCGGCGCGCGCGAGGCGGATCTTCAGGCCCATATTCGGTTCCTATGCTGGTCTATCGGTTGATCAGAAGGGGCGCTTGCCGTTCTTCATGGTCTAGAAGGGGCGCTTGCCCCCGGCACCGGGGAGAAGCGCGCCCAAACCGCCGCGCATCAGCCCCTTCTGGCCGAGCTTGCTCATCCGCTTCATCATCGCGGACATATCGTCGAACTGCTTCAGCAGCCGGTTGACGTCCTGCACCGTGGTGCCCGAGCCGGCGGCGATGCGCTTCTTGCGGCTCGCCTTCAGGATGTCGGGGTTGCGGCGCTCCTTGGGCGTCATGCTGCCGATGATGGCGGCCTGGCGCTTGAGGATGCTGTTGTCGAGATTGGCGCTCTCGAGCTGGGCCTTCATCTTGCCGATGCCCGGCAGCATGCCCAGGATGCCCGAGAGCGAGCCCATCTTGCCGATCTGCCTGAGCTGCGCCGCGTAGTCCTCCAGGTCGAACTGACCCTTCTGCATCTTCGCGGCGAGCTTCTCCGCCTCGGCCTTGTCGATCGTCTCGGCCGCGCGCTCGACGAGGGAGACGATGTCGCCCATGCCGAGGATGCGGCCGGCGATGCGGTCGGGGTGGAAATCCTCCAGCGCGTCCAGCTTCTCGCCGGCGCCGAGCAGCTTGATCGGCGCGCCGGTCACCGCCCGCATGGACAGCGCCGCGCCGCCGCGCGCGTCGCCATCGACGCGCGTCATGACGATGCCGGTCAGGCCCACGCGCTCGTTGAAGATGCGCGCCGTGTTCACCGCGTCCTGGCCGGTCATGGCATCGACCACCAGCAGGCTCTCATGCGGGCGGGTGGCGGCCTTGACCTCGGCCACCTCGTCCATCAGCGCCTCGTCGATCGAGAGGCGGCCGGCGGTGTCGAGGATGACCACGTCGTACAGCTCGCCGCGCGCCACCTGCATGGCCCGCCGCGCGATCTCGAGCGGCCCCTGGCCCTGGATGATGGGCAGGCTGGCAACGCCCGCCTGCTTCGCCAGCGTCTCGAGCTGGAGCTGCGCCGCCGGGCGGTGCACGTCCAGGCTGGCCAGCAGCACCTTCTTCTTGTCGCGCGCGCGCAGCCTGAGCGCGATCTTGCCCGAGGTGGTGGTCTTGCCCGAGCCCTGCAGGCCCACCATCAGGATGGCGACCGGCGCCGCGGCGTTCAGGTTCAGCCCGGGGACGTGCTCGACCCCCTCGCCACCCCCCAGCGCCTCCACCAGGCAGTCATTGACGATCTTGACGACCTGCTGGGCGGGGGAGACGGAGCGGAGCACCTCCTGGCCCACGGCGCGCTCGCGCACCTTGTTGACCAGGTCCTTGACCACCGGCAGCGCCACGTCGGCCTCGAGCAGGGCGATGCGCACCTCGCGCAGCGCCTCCGACACGTCCGCCTCCGACAGCGCGCCGCGGCGGCGCAGCCGGTCGAAGACCCCGTTCAGCTTGCCCGACAAGGCTTCAAACATGGTGGGCCTCGAACATCGTGGCCGCCGTCATCCTTCCATGCGGGACGAGTCCCGCCCATAACAAAACGCGCCGCTGCGCGAGCCTTCGCGGAGCGACGGAGCCGGGCCTCTCCGGGAGGCGCCGACCAAAAGGTTTCCGGACAGGGCCGGATGGCGGGTTCTAGACTCCCCCCGCCCCAGGGTCAAGGATCGGCTGCGCGGCCCGGGCGGGCCGTCCCGCGGGCAGGCCGCGCGCCGCTTGCATTCCCTCCCGTCTCGCTCCTATGGTCATCCCCATGATCACGCGCATTCCCTCCCGCTTCTGGTGGTGGCCGCAGCAATAGGCGGCCCGCGCGTTTTCCTGTTCACACGGCCGCCACGGATCTCCGGGCGGCTTTTTTTGCGACCTTTCCCCTCTGCCTCCGGATGCCCGTGGCCCCCAAAGCCCGAAGGCGACCATGCAGACCGAGCACCCCACCCCCAGCTACCGGACGCAGGGCGGCGTCATCATCCACCGCCACAGCGAGGCCACCGAGGCCGAGGGCGCCCGCGAGGCGCTGGCCCGCCGGCTGGACCGGCAGCGCGGCGTGCTGCTTTCCTCCTCCTTCGAGTTTCCCGGCCGCTACACCCGCTGGGACCTGGGCTTCGCCGACCCGCCGCTGATGGTCACGGCGCGCGGCCGCTCGGTGCGGATCGTGGCCCTGAACGGGCGGGGCGGCGTGCTGCTGCCGGCCATCGCCGCCGCGCTGCGGCCGATGCCGGAGCTCGCCGCCTTCACCGAGAGCGCCGACGAGATCGCGCTTTGCGTCCGCGCGCCCGAAGCGGCGCTGCCGGAGGAGGAGCGCTCCCGCCTGCCTTCCGTGTTTTCCGTGCTGCGCGCGCTGCGCGACCTGTTCGCCAGCGCCGAGGACCCGCATCTCGGCCTCTACGGCGCCTTCGGCTACGACCTGGTGTTCCAGTTCGAGCCGGTGGCGCTCCGCCTGCCCCGCGCCGCCGACCAGCGGGACCTGGTGCTCTACCTGCCGGACGAGATCCTGGTGGTGGACCACCTGCGCGGCGCCGCCACCCTGCACCGCTACGACTTCACGGTGGCCGGCCGCGACACGGAGGGCCAGCCCCGCGCCACCCGCGCCGATCCGTTCCGCGCCGGCAGTGGCGCCATTCCGCCCGCGAGCGACCACGCCCCCGGCGAGTATGCCGCCATGGTGGAACGCGCGAAGCGGGCCTTCGAGCGCGGCGACCTGTTCGAGGTGGTGCTCGGCCAGACGTTTGCGGGCTCCTGCGCCGAGGCGCCGAGCGTGCTGTTCGACCGGCTGCGGCGCGTGAACCCCGCCCCCTATGGCGCGCTGATGAACCTCGGCGAGGGCGAGTTCCTGGTCGCCGCCAGCCCCGAGATGTTCGTGCGGGTCGAGGGGAAGCGGATCGAGACCTGCCCGATCAGCGGCACCATCCGCCGCGGGCGGGACGCGCTGGAGGATGCCGCCAACATCCGCGCCCTGCTCAACTCCGAGAAGGAGGAAAGCGAGCTGACCATGTGCACTGACGTGGACCGCAACGACAAGTCGCGCGTCTGCGTCCCCGGCACGGTGCGCGTCATCGGCCGGCGGCAGATCGAGATGTATTCCCGCCTGATCCACACGGTGGACCATGTGGAGGGCACGCTGCTGCCGGAGCGCGACGCGCGGGACGGCTTCCTGTCCCATGCCTGGGCGGTGACGGTGACGGGGGCGCCCAAGAGCTGGGCGATCCGCCATGTCGAGGCGGAGGAGCGCTCCGCCCGCCGCTGGTATGGCGGCGCGATCGGCCGCATGACCTTCGACGGCAACATGAACACCGGCCTCACGCTCCGCACCATCCGGCTGAAGGACGGCGTGGCCGAGGTGCGCGCCGGCGCCACCCTGCTGCATGACAGCGACCCGGCCGCCGAGGAGGCCGAGTGCCGCCTCAAGGCCAGCGCCATGTTCGCGGCCATCCGCGGCGAGGCGCCCGCCCCCGCCGCCGCCCTCCCCGCCACGCCCCGCCCCGCCGGCCCGGCCCCGCGCGTGCTGCTGGTGGACCACGAGGACAGCTTCGTCCACACCCTGGCCGGCTATCTCCGCGCGGCCGGGGCGGAGGTGCGCACCCTGCGGCCGGAACTGGCGCGCGCCGGGTTGCGCGAGAACAACAACCTCGATCTCGTCGTGCTGTCCCCCGGCCCCGGCCGGCCCTCGGATTTCGCCATGTCCGAGACGCTGGATCTGGTCATCCGGCGCGGCCTGCCCGCCTTCGGCGTCTGCCTCGGGCTGCAGGGCGTGGTGGAGTATTTCGGCGGCGCGCTGGACGTGCTGGCGCGGCCGGTGCACGGCAAGCCCTCCCTGGTGCGCAACCTCGGCGGGCGGCTGCTCGGCCACCTGCCGGAACGCTTCACCGTTGGGCGCTACCATTCGCTGCACGCCCGGCGCGCCGCGCTGCCAGACGCGCTGCTCGCCACGGCGGAAACGGAGGACGGGGTGGTGATGGCGGTGGAGCACCGCACGCTGCCGCTCTCGGCGGTGCAGTTCCATCCCGAATCGCTGATGACGGACCCGGGCACGATCGGGATGCCGCTCATCGCGGGGCTGCTGCGGGAGCCGGCGCTGGCGTGAGGAAAGGCCCCGGGGAAAGGAACTCCCCAGGGCACCCTTTTTCTTTCCGGCGGTTTTCGGGCCCGCCCGCGCGACGCCCACGGGCGGGAGCCCTAAGCTTCCCCGCGAATCCGCTGGGAGAAGCCGCCATGCCCGACTGGACACGCGCCACCGCCGAAGCCGCCGCCCTCGCCGGCGCCTGGTCCGAGGCACGCGGGCCGGGGGGCGCGGTGGCGCTGTTCGACACGGGCGGCATCCGCCATGCCGTGGCGGGCGGCTTCGCCAGCCTCGAGCACGCCCTGCCCTTCACGCCGGACACCACCAACCGCCTCGCCTCCATCAGCAAGCATTTCCTGGCCGCCACGCTGCTGCTGGAGGAGATCCCGCTGGAGGCGCCGCTCGGCACGCTGCTGGCGGAGCTGCCCCCCGCCATCGGCGCCGTGCCCCTGGCGCGGGCGCTGGACATGACCGGCGGCCTGCCGGACATGATGGAGGCGCTGTGGCAGCAGGGCGTGCCCTACACCGCCAGCCTCACCGCCACCGAGGTGATGGCGGTCCTGCGCCGCCTGCCGGGGGTGAACGCGCCGCCCGGCGAGGAGATGGCCTATTCCAACACCGGCTGGCGGCTGGGCCAGTCCGTGCTGCCGGCGCAGCGCGGCGTTTCCTATGCCGAGGCGCTGCGCCGCCGCCTGCTGGAGCCGCTCGGCCTGCCCTTCTTCTTTCCGGAGGACGAGGCGGAGCCGGTGCCCGGCCTCGCCACCGGCTACTGGCGCGATGGTTCCGTCTGGCGGCGCGGGCGGTATGGCATGCATTTCTCCGCCTCGGGCGGCATGGCGGGCAGCACGGCTGCGCTGGCCCGCTGGGCCTCCGCGCTGCTGGCCGGGCGCGGCCCGCTGGAGGGCATGCTCGCCCGCCTCGCCGCCCCCCGCCACTTCGCCGACGGCACGAAAAGCGCCTATCGCCTCGGCCTGGTCCGCACCCGGCTGGGGGCGGTGGAGGTGGTGGCGCATGGCGGCTCGCTGCCCGGCTACCGCAACCACCTGCTGATGGCGCCCGATCTCGGCTGCGGCGTGGTGCTGCTGACCAACCGGGAGGAGGACGCGCTGCTGCCGGCGCTGCGCATCCTGGCCGCGCTGGTGGAGGAGGCGGTGCCGCCCCCCGCCACTCCCGTCGCACCCGGCCTCTTCGCCGCGGCGGAGGGGCCCTTCTGGGCCGAGCTCACCGCCGGCGCCATCAGCGTCATGGGCGGGCACGAGGCGCTGGTGGCGGGCTGCGCGCCGGAGGAGGCGCGCAGCCTGCCCGCCTATCTCGACATCCGCCTCCGCGCCGAGGGGGAGGACGTGCTGGCGGGGCGCATCGGCGGCGTGGCACGGCGGCTGCACCGCGTGCCGCCCGGCCTGCAGCTGGACCCCGCGCTGGTGGGCGAATGGCGGGAGGCGAGCTTCGGCGCCCGGCTTTCCATCCGCGCCGACGGCACGGCGCGCTTTCCCTGGGCGGGCGGCCTCGGGCGGGAGACGGTGCTGACGCCGCTTCCGGGCGGCCGCGCCCTGGCCAGCCTCACCCATGGCCCCTGGACGCACCGGCCCTGCCTTTGGCGGCAGCCCGACGGCTCGCTGCGGCTTGCCAGCCACCGTTCGCGGGTGTTGCATTTCCGCCCGTGCAACGACACCGGGACCGCCGCATGACCCTTTCCCGTCTCGCATGCCTGCTGCTGGCCGCCGCCCCCCTGGCGCTGTCCGCCCCGGCCCGGGCGCAAGCGCAGGGGCAGCCGCAGGGGCAGGCCTCGCCGGCGCCCGGCCGCACGCTGCGCGTGGCGCCGCATGCCGACCTCCGCACGCTGGACCCGGTCTTCGCCTCCATCGTCATCACCCGCATGCACGGGCTGATGATCTACGAGACGCTGTTCGCCTGGGATTCGAAGCTGCGCCCGCACCCGCAGATGGTGGAAAGCTTCTCCACCTCGGAGGACGGCCTCACCTGGAGCTTCCGCCTGCGCGAGGGGCTGCGCTTCCACGACGGCCAGCCGGTGACGGCGCGCGACGTCATCGCCTCGCTGAAGCGCTGGATGGGGCGGGACACGGTGGGCGGCAAGCTGGCCGAATACACCGCCGCGCTGGAAGCGTCCGACGACCGCGGCTTCTCGCTGAAGCTGAAGCGGCCCACCGGCATGGTGCCCTTCGCCCTCGGCTCGGCGGTCGGCCAGATCCCGGCGATCATGCGCGAGAGCGACGCCGCCACCGACCCGATGAAGCCGGTGACGGACACCATCGGCAGCGGCCCGTTCCGCTTCAACCGCGCCGAATGGCGCAGCGGCGCCCGCGTGGTCTATGACCGCAACGCCGACTACCGCCCGCGCGCCGAGCCGGCGGACGGCCTGGCCGGCGGCCGCGTGGTGAAGCTCGACCGCGTCGAGTGGGTCATCATGCCCGACCCCGCCACCGCCGCCGCCGCGCTGCAGACGGGCGAGATCGACATCTGGGAGCAGCCGGGGCAGGACCTGATCCCGGTCATCGGCCGCAGCCGCGAGGTGCGGGTGGAGCGCTATTCCAGCCTGCCCAACCAGGCGATGCTGCGGCCCAACCACCTCTACCCGCCCTTCAACGACCCGCGCGCGCGGCTGGCGCTCGCCTACGCCACCGATCAGGCGGACTTCCTCGCCGCCGGCTTCGGCGACGAGCGGTGGTGGAAGCGCTGCGGCTCCTACTTCGTCTGCGGCGGCCCGAACGGCACGGAGGCGGGCGCCGCAGGCTACGCGAAGCCGGACCTCGACACGGCGCGCCGCCTGCTGGCCGAGAGCGGCTACAAGGGCGAGACGCTGGTGCTGACCTCCTCCTACGACATCGCGCATATCGGCCGCATGGCGGAGGTGGCGGGCGAGGCGCTGAGGAAGATCGGCATGAACGTCGATGTGCAGTTCGCCGACTGGGGCACGGTGACGACGCGGCAGGCCAATCGCGGCCCCGTGGACCAGGGCGGCTGGAACCTGTTCGTCACCACCGCCTCGGGCGCCACCATGCAGTCGCCCATCACCAACATCGGCACCAACATGGCCTGCGCCCGCGCCTGGGCCGGCTGGCCCTGCGACGAGGAGGCGGAGCGCCTGCGCAACGCCGTGGCGGAGGCACGGGACGAGGCTGGCCGCATGGCCGCGACCGAGGCGCTGCACCGCCGGCTGGCCGAGATGCAGCCCTATCGCGTGCTCGGGCAGTACGACCAGCCCTATGCGCGGCGCGCCAACATCTCCGGCGTGCTGGAGGCGCCGGTCATGGTGTTCTGGAACATCGAGAAGAGGTAGGCCGCCCTCAGCGCTTCAGGGCGAGGCGCTTCGGCGCCTCGCCGGGCGGCATGGCGGCGAAGGCGGCGCGCACCGCGACCGGCCATTCCGCCACCCTGCGCTTCTCCAGGTCGACGCACAGGAAGAGCAGCTCGCACTCGGCGCTCTCCCACCCTTCCGTGCCATGGAACAGGCGGTGGCGCAGCAGCAGGCGCTTGGCGTCGTGCGCCAGCACCTCGGAGCGCGCGGCGAGCGGCATGCCCTGCGTCACCTCCCGCTTGTAGGCCACCCAGTTCTCCGCAGCGAAAGTGCCGAGCCCCTGGGCGCGGAACACCGGCCCGAGGCCAAGGCGCGGCCACAGCAGGTCGGTCGCGAGATCGAAGGCCACTACGTAGTAGGCGAGGTTCATGTGGCCGTAATGGTCCACCCATTCGGGAAGGACGTGGCCTATGGCTGCCGGAGACGGCATCGGCGGAAAGGCTTGATCGGGACCGGACATCACCACCCCTGGCTGGACGGCCCCCGGCCGCGCGCCGAGAGGCCACTCGCATGGCCGGCGCAGGGGACCATGCGGGCCGCCATATCGCAAGGCCCCGGCCCTCCTCCTTCGGCGAAGCCGCTGGCGCCTTCGGGCGTACGCTTCCGGACAGCCAGGGGAGCCCGGCACGCTCCAGAAGGATGCGCATGACACAGGCACCCAGCACCGGGCGGAAGCCCGACCTGACGGGCACGCGCATCCTGGTGGCCGAGGACGAGACGGTGATCGGCATGATGATGGAGGACATCCTCATCGGCGCCGGCGCACTTGTGCTTGGACCTTTTGTTTCGGTCCAGGACACGCTCCGGATGGTGGAGGTCGCGGTGGAGGACGGTGGAATCAGTGCCGCCGTGCTGGATGTCCAGCTCGGCGATGGAAGGGCCAGCCAGATTGCCGATGCCCTGCGCGGGCACGGCGTGCCCTTCATCTTCGCCACCGGATATGACAGCCATCCGGTGCTGGACGGCAACAGGGGCGTTCCGGTTCTGCGCAAGCCTTTCAACCCGGAGGATCTGGTCCGTGCGGTCGGGGAGCTTTGCCATGCCGCGGTATCGTCCACCCCGCTCCGGGCTGTTCCGGGATGCGCTCCGTCCTGAAAGCGTTTCTTGCCTGTCTGTACGGTTTCGCACCATGACTGCCGCCGAACTGATCTATAAGGCTTCCATTGCCTGCTGAGGACCTCCGGCGCGGGCGACTGGGAGATGTGTGTGTTCCCGCCGACACCATAACGGCGGGAGCTATCATGACAGCCGATCCCCGGGCTTCGTGCCCCCCTCGCAACCGCCTGCTCGCCAGCCTGCCGCCGGAAAGCCTCGCCCGCCTGCGGCCGATGCTGACGCTGGTGGAAATGCCGATCCGCCGCACCCTGCACGCGCCGGACATCCCCATTGAAACCGTCTATTTCCACGAGACGGGGTGGGCCTCCATGCTGGCCGTGCTGGAGGATGGCAGCGGAGCGGAGGTCGGCCTCGTCGGCTTCGAGGGCATGGTTGGCCTGCCGGTGATCCTCGGCGGGGAGACGGACGAGCTGGAAGCCCTCGTGCAGGCGCCCGGCACCGCCTACAGCATGGGCGCGGAGGCGCTGAGCCAGGCGATGGAGGAAGATGCCGTCCTGCGCCGGCTGCTGCTCCGCTTCGCCCTCGCCTTCCACAGCCAGGCGGCGCGGACCGGCGCCTGCAACGGCCGGCACAACACCGAGCAGCGTCTGGCGCGCTGGCTGCTGATGGCGCATGACCGCGTGGAGGGGGACGAGTTCCCCATGACGCACGAGTTCCTGGCGATGATGCTCGGCGTGCGGCGCGCCGGCGTGACCGTGGCGGCCGGCGCCCTCCAGAAGGCGCAGCTCGTCGGCTACGAGCGTGGCCGGGTCAGGATCCTGAACCGCCGCGGCCTCGAAGCGACCGCCTGCGAATGCTACGGCGTGACGCGCCGTGCCTATGAACGGCTGCTCGGCGGAGGCGGGCCGCGCGGCTGTCGCTGAGCGGCTCCCGCTCCCATGGCCCCGGCCCGGCAGGCTGGCGCGCCGCTAGGGAAGCACGGGCGGGCGGCATCAGCTGGGCGGAGTTCAGGATCTCTTGATGGGGGGATCGTACGGTAGCGCACAACAAGCGCGTTCATCGGGCATTGACAGCAGGCGCCCCACAGCGGCCGGGGAGAGCGAAAGGAAGCCTGGTCGATGCGTATTCTGGTGGTCGAGGACGAGGTGCTGATCGCCATGGTGCTGCGGGAGGCCCTGGAAACCGCGGAACATGAGGTGATGGGGCCCGCCGCCACCCTGGATGAGGCGCTCGCGCTGTGCGAGGCGGAGCGGCCCGAGTTGGCGCTGCTCGACATCAACCTGCGGGACGGCAGCAGCGGGGTGGAACTGGCCCGCATCCTCCGCCGGCGGTGGAACATCCTCTCCATCTTCGTCAGCGGCCAGATCCTGGAAGCCCGCGGCGCGCGGGACTTCGCCCTCGGCGCCATCGGCAAGCCCTACGAGACCCGGACGGTGCTCCGCACCATCGAGATGGTGCGCGCGATGATGCAGGGCGAGCAGCCCCGGAGCATTCCCGCGGGGCTGGAGCTGTTCGGCGCGGCCAGGCCGGGCAGCGCCACCATCTGAGCGCCCGGCGCCTCGCGGGCGCCGGCCACGCCGTTTCGCTCAAGCCGTACGCTTTCGCACCGACAGGGCGGGCTCCGGTCCGTAATCGGGAAAGGCCCGCCGATGCCTGCGGGCGCGGGTGGCCGAGACGGTTTCGGGCTCCCGCCGATACCCCTGGCAAGAGCCTGCTTTGGTCCCTCCCGATTCCTCCGTGCCCAACCCGCGCAACAAGCTTCTTGCGGCGCTTCCACCCGGCAGCCTTTCCCGCATCTGGCCGGAGCTCAGGCCGGTGGAGCTGAGCCTCCGCGCCAGCCTGCATGAGCCGAACGTGCCCATCACCGCCGTCTACTTCCCCGAGAGCGGCTACATGTCGATGGTGGCCCGCATGCAGGATGGCGAGGCGGCGGAGGTGGGGCTGGTGGGGCATGAGGGGCTGGTCGGCCTTCCCGTGCTGCTCGGGGACGACCACAGCGACATAGAGGCGCTGGTGCAGTGCCCTGGCCTGGCACTGAG
>NZ_PDNU01000058.1 GCF_002631185.1 Teichococcus rhizosphaerae
GCATGAGGGGCTGGTCGGCCTTCCCGTGCTGCTCGGGGACGACCACAGCGACATAGAGGCGCTGGTGCAGTGCCCTGGCCTGGCACTGAGCATGGGCGCGGACGCGTTCCGCGCCGCGCTCGAGGCCGACCCGGTCCTGCACGCGCTTCTGTTGCGCTATGCCCTTGTCCACCACGAGCAGGTGGCGCGGACGGCGGCCTGCAATGGCCGCCACCATACCAATGAGCGCTTGGCGCGCTGGCTGCTGATGGCGCATGACCGGGTCGAGGGCGACGCGCTGCCCATGACCCACGAGGTCCTGTCCATGATGCTCGGCGTCCGCCGCGCCGGGATCACGGTCGCGGCGGGGCAGTTCCAGAAGGCGGGCTTCATCCGCTACGAGAAGGGCCGGATCACGGTGACCGACCGGACCGGGCTCGAAAGCATGGCCTGCGAGTGCTACGAGATCCAGCGCGGCGCCTATGACCGCATCTTCGGCGGCCATGGCGCCGCCAGAGCACGCCCGCGCCGCTGATCCGCCTATGCCGGTTTGGCCAGGCCGGTCCTGCCAGGAGGGCGGGAAGGCGCGGCCCCGGCCATCGCGCGCGATGGGCTGCCGGCATCGGGAAGGGAGATGGAGCGGGCGAAGGGAATCGAACCCTCGTCACTTGGTTGGGAACCAAGAGCTCTACCATTGAGCTACGCCCGCCTCGGCGAGGCTTCTAGCCTGCCCTTGTGCCGCCGGCAAGCCACGCGTAAGAGTCTTCCCGCCCGGTCCGCCGGGTGCTCGCGATTTGTCCGGCCAGCTTGCGGCGAGCTTAAACAATCGCGCTAAACGGCCGCGGCGGGGATGCGCGCGCAAGCCCCGCCCGACCGGGCCGGGTTCTGGATGCCAGCCCGAGAGTTCGCCCGTCCCATGGCCAAGCCCGCAACCGACCGTCCGCTGCGCCCCGCAACCCTGCTGGTCCGGGGCGGGCAGATGCGCAGCAACTTCGACGAGACCTCCGAGGCCCTCTACCTCACCTCCGGCTTCGTCTATGACAGCGCCCTCCAGGCCGAGCAGACCTTCACGGGCGAGGTCCAGCACTTCCAGTATTCGCGCTTCGGCAACCCCACCGTCCTGGCGCTGGAAGCGCGCCTCGCCGCGCTGGAAGGGGCGGAGGCCTGCCGCGCCACCGCCACCGGCATGGCCGCCGTGCACGCCGCCATGCTGTCCCACCTCAAGACCGGCGACCGGGTGGTGGCCAGCCGCGCCCTGTTCGGCTCCTGCCACTGGATCGTCTCCACCCTGCTGCCGCGCTACGGCATCCAGACCGAGTTCGTGGACGGCGCCGACCTCGCCCAGTGGGAGGCCGCCTTCCGCCGCCCCTGCCAGCTCGTGCTGCTGGAGACCCCCTCCAACCCGATGCTGGAGATGGTGGACCTGAAGGCGGTGTGCGACCTGGCCCATGCCGCCGGCGCCATCGTGGTGGTGGACAACGTCTTCGCCACGCCGCTGCTGCAGAAGCCCATGCAGTTCGGCGCCGATGTGGTGGTGTATTCCGCCACCAAGCACTTCGACGGCCAGGGCCGCGTGCTGGGCGGCGCCGTGCTGGGCAGCAGGAAGTGGATCGAGGAGGTGCTGCAGCCCTTCGTGCGCAACACCGGCCCGGCCCTCTCGCCCTTCAACGCCTGGACCATCCTGAAGGGGCTGGAGACGCTGCACCTGCGCGTGCCGGCCATGTGCCGCAACGCCGCCGCCATCGCCCAGATGCTGGAGGAGCGCGCCGAGGTGGAGGCGGTGCACTACCCCTACCTTGCCAGCCACCCGCAATACGAGCTGGCCAAGAAGCAGATGTCGGCCGGCGGCACGCTGGTCAGCTTCACGCTCAGGGGCGGCAAGGAGGCGGCCTTCCGCTTCCTGGACGCGCTGCGGGTGATCGACATCTCCAACAACCTGGGCGACGCCAAGAGCCTGATCACCCACCCCGCCACCACCACCCACATGCGCGTGGCGGCGGAGGAGCGGGCGCGGCTCGGCATCACCGACGGGGCGCTGCGCCTGTCGGTGGGGCTGGAGGACGTGGCGGACCTGGTGGAGGACATCGCCGCCGCGCTCGACGCGGTGGGCGGCGAGGCCGCGCCCAGCCGCAAGCCGCTCGGCCGCATGGTGGTGGAGGAGACGGTGGCGGCGGTGAAGGCACCCGCCAAGGCCGCGGCCCAGGCGCCGCGCCGCGCCCGCGCCGCCGCGCCCGCCCCCGCCGCCCAGCGCGCCGCCAAGGGGGCCGTCAAGGCCGCGGGGCAGGAAGCGCCGGCGGGAGAGATGCCCGCTCCGGAAGCGCCCTCCCGGCCCGCCGCGCGCAAGGCCCCGGCGAGGCGCGACGCCGCCGGAACCCAGGCCGCGGCCGAGCCCGACCTGTTCCAGCAAGGCCCCAAGCGCCGCTGAGCCGCGCGCGCCGGGCGGGGCGCGGGAGGCTTCCTCCCCCGCCCCCCGCTTCACAGGCTTCGGCGCGCCCTCGACGCGCCGGGCGCCGCGGCGCAGAATGCACGGCCCTCGCGCCACCCGGAGAGACCATGTCGCCCGAGACCTGGATCGCCTTTCTGGCCACGGCATCGGTCATGCTGCTGATCCCGGGGCCCACCATCCTCCTCGTCATCGGCCAGTCGCTGGGCGGCGGGCGGCGGGCGGCCCTGCCCCTGGTGGCGGGCGTCGCCGCCGGCGACCTGGTGGCGATGAGCCTGTCGCTCGCCGGGCTCGGCGCGCTGCTGGCCACCTCGGCGGCGCTGTTCACGGCGCTGAAATGGCTGGGCGCCGCCTATCTCGTCTATCTGGGCGTGCGGCTCTGGCGCGCCCCCGTGGCAGCGGGCGGCCCCCTGCCGCTCACCGCCGGCGCCGCCTGGCGGCAGGCCTTCATCGTCACCGCGCTGAACCCGAAGTCGATCGCCTTCTTCGTGGCCTTCGTGCCGCAGTTCCTCGACCCGGCCCGGCCCTTCCCGCCGCAGGCCGCCATCCTGGTGGCCAGCTTCGTCACCCTGGCGGCGGCCAACGCGCTGTTCTACGCGCTGCTGGCGGGCCGCCTGTCCGGCGCCGTGCGGCGGCCCGGCCTGCGCCGGGCCCTGAACCGCGCCGGCGGCGGCATGCTGGTGGGGGCGGGCCTCGCCACCGCCGCGCTGCGCCGCGCGGGCTGATAGGACCACCCCATGACCCAGCCCCCCCTCTTCACCGCCACCACGCGCGATGTCCGCGTTTCCGTGCGCGCCTTCTACCTGTCCGACCAGTCGAAGCCCGAGCAGTCGCACTTCGTCTGGGCCTACCGGGTCAGCATCGAGAACCAGGGGCCGCGCACCGTGCAGCTGCTGAAGCGGAGCTGGCTGATCACCGATGGCGCCGGCCGCACCCAGCAGGTGCACGGCCCCGGCGTGGTGGGCGAGCAGCCGGTGCTGGAGCCGGGGGAGAGCTTCGAGTACACCTCCGGCACCCCGCTCTCCACGCCCTCGGGCTTCATGCGCGGCACCTATCACATGATCGACACCGCCAGCGGCGAGGCCTTCGACATCGCCATTCCCCTGTTCAGCCTGGACAGCCCGCACCAGACCGGCGCGGTGCATTGATCCCTTGTCGCCCGAGCCCTGCGCCGGCGGCCATTGTGCCCGGGCCGCCGCATCCCCATTGATGCGCCACATGCCCTGCCGCCAGCGCCACATCCGCCAGCGCCACCGCTGACGGACCGCCAACCGGAATTCGCATCGTGAACATGACCTTGCCGCCGGCGCGTCCGCTGGCCGACCCCGCCCGCACCGACCGAGACGAGGCCCCGCGCCGGCCGA
>NZ_PDNU01000059.1 GCF_002631185.1 Teichococcus rhizosphaerae
GGGACTGTCAGGAATTTCGTGTGGGGCGGAGCGGTTGAACACGCTCAGGCCATGGCGCGGGTGAAACGCTCGCCGAACAGCACGGCGAACTGGGCCTTGGCCATGGACCACTCCCGCGGCGGCATGGTCCACTCCTTCTCCGCCCGGTTCAAGACCAGAAAGAGAAGCTTCAGGGCAGCCTCGTCGGTGGGGAAATGCCCCCTGGCGCGGACCGCCCGGCGCAGCTTCGCGTTCAGCGCCTCGATGGCATTGGTGGTGTACAAGAAGCGTCTGATTTCAACGCTGAAGGCATAGAAGGGCACCACCTCGGTCCAGGCGCGGCGCCAGCTCTGGCCAATGGCGGGGTATTTCTGGCCCCATGGCCCGGCCTCGAAGGTGGCCAGGGCCGCCTCGGCGGCGGCGGCATCCACTGCCTGGTAGATCGCCTTCAGCGCCGCGGCGACAGCTTTGCGGTCCTTGTAGGCGACGAAGTCCAGGCTCTGCCGCAGGAGGTGGACGATGCAGGTCTGCACCGTGGCCTCCGGGAACACCGCCAGGATGGCCTCGGGGAAGCCCTTCAGCCCATCCACCACGGCCAGCAGCAGGTCCTCGACACCGCGGCCACGCAGCTCGTTCATTACCCTGAGCCAGAACTTCGCGCCCTCATTTTGTTCCAGCCAGAGTCCCAGGATCTCCTTGCCGCCATCGGCCCGGACGCCCAGCGCGATGTGCACGGCCTTGTTGCGGACCAGGCCCTCGTCCCGGATTTTCACCCGCAGCGCATCGAAGAACACCACAGGGTAGACGGGTTCCAGCGGCCGGTTCTGCCAGGTGGCAATCTCATCGAGCACCGCATCGGTGACAGCACTGATCAGGTCCGGCGAGACCTCGATGCCATAGAGCTCGCGCAAGTGGCCGACGATCTCCCGCGCACTCATGCCGCGGGCATACATCGAGATCACCTTGTCATCGAAGCCGGGGAAGCGGCGCTGGTATTTGGCGATCAGCTGCGGATCGAAGCTCGCCTGCCGGTCCCGCGGGATCTCCAGCGCCAGCTTGCCACTGTCGGTCACCACCGACTTCCGGCCATAGCCATTGCGGCTGTTGCCCGCGCCTCCTTCCCCAGCCAGATGGTGGTCCATCTCGGCGTTCAGCGCCCGCTCGGCGAGCGCCTTCTTCAGCTCATCCAGCAGGCCGCCCTGCTCAAAGGCCGTCTTGGCATCGGCACCGGCCAGCAGCTGGTCCAGGATAGCGTCCGGGATCCGGGGCTCTTTCCGTCGGGCCATAGGGGGTCTCCTTCTTCCCTACTATGCCCCGCCCCACACGAAATTCCTGACAGTCCC
>NZ_PDNU01000006.1 GCF_002631185.1 Teichococcus rhizosphaerae
AGGAAGCCCCTCCCTTCAGGGGCGGGTCAGGCTTTCCTGCTGCACGGGGCCGGGCAGTGGCGCGGCGGGGGTGGCCGACATCAGCCAGTCGCGCAGGTTGCGGCGGAGCTGGAACTCGAACTCCACGTTCAGGTCGTCCATGCCCTGGCGCACGATCTGGTCGGCGGCACGGGCGCGGCTGGCCGGGCCCTCGTCGATCACGGTGGCGGTGCGGCGCACCTCGGCCTCGGCGAAGGCCACGCGCCGCCCGTCATCGGCCAGCACCTCCACCCGCACGCGGATGGCGAGCGACAGGCGCTCGGTGCGCTGGGTGAACAGGCCGCCCGCATCGGCCACCTCCCGCGCCAGTTGCGCCGTCTCCACCAGGAAGCGGCCGCGCCCGGTGGTGCCCACCGGCACCAGCCGCTCGCGCCCCATCTGCACCGCCTGCACCACGGGCGAGAGCGGCGCCGGCGGATCGACGCGGATGCCGGGTCCGGGGCCGGGCTCCAGCACCTCGATGTTCAGCACGTTCAGCCGCAGCGGCGTCAGGTGGCCATAGGAGGGCGGCGGCTGCAGGGCCGGCTGGGCATCGCCGCCCGCGCAGGCCGCCGCCAGCACCGGCAGCGACAGCGCGAGCCCGCGGCGTGTGATGGACATCATGATCCCCTGTTCTCCCCCAGTTCAGGCCTCCCTTCCGCGCAGGGAAGGGCGCTCCCGTGATTCCCCCCGCCCGTGGCGGGCGCCGTCAGGCCGGACCGCCGGCGGGCTGCACCTCGTCCCGCGCGAAGCGGAAGCCGACATTGCAGAACTCGCAGGTCATGGTGATGTCGCCGTTCTCGGCCATGTGGTCCAGGTCGTCGGCGCCGAAGCCGGCCAGCACCGAGGCCAGCCGCGCGCGCGAGCAGCGGCAGCCATAGGAAAGCGGGCGCGGCCGGTCCAGCATCAGCCCCTCGGCGTGGAACAGGCGGTGCAGCAGCCGGTCGGAGGAGAGGGCGTCGTCCAGCATCTCCGCCTCGGTGATGGTGGAGGCGAGCGCGAGCGCGGTTTCCCAGGCGTCGTCCTGGGCGGCGTTGTCCATGTCCGGGCCGAGGCCGCCCTCGCCCGCCACCCGCTCCAGGATCAGCGCCGCGGCGCGCCAGCCGGTGGGGGTGTGGCCGGCCGCCAGCCAGACGCGGCTGGAAAGCTGCTCCGAGGTGGCGAAGTAGTGCCCCGTCATCTCCGCCAGGCTTTCGCCCTCGATGGCGACGATGCCCTGGTAGCGCTCCATCTCCGGCCCCTGGTCCACCGTGAAGGCGAGGTAGCCCTGGCCGAGCAGCGCGCCCGCGGCGGGGGTGCCTCCCGGCAGGGCGTCCGGCTCGGCCCGCGCATAGCCGCGCAGCGCGCCGGCATCGGTGCAATCGGCCAGCAGCATGCCGACGGGGCCGTTGCCCTTGGCCTGCAGGCTGAAGCTGCCCTCGAACTTCAGCGCGGCGGCGAGGCCGGCGGTCAGCGCCAGGGCCTGCCCCATCAGCGCGGCCACGGCGGGCGGGTTGTCGTGGCGGGTCAGCAGCACGTCGGCCAGCGGGCCGAGCCGCACGAGGCGGCCGCGCACCGGCTTCTCCTGCAGGTGGAAGGGCTGCACCCCGCGCGGCACCGTCAGGTCCGGCACGGGGGGGCGGTCATGGTTCAGGAAGTCGGGGGTGGCGGAAGGCTGTGTGGGATCGGTCACGCGGCAGGGGCCTGAAATTTCCAAAACGCATAAATAGGGAACTCCGCCCCGCTCTGCGACAGGGCAAAGCCATCGGTGCCATGCGGGCCACGCGGGGGGGGGCTCAGGCCGCGCCGCGCTCCACCCGGTTCTCCATCAGCTGCGACACGACGAGCTGCCGCACCGGGCGCAGGTGGTTGCCGAGCCGCAGCGCGGCGCCGCGCAGCAGCCGGGCGGGCAGCGTTTCCTGCCCGTAGAGCACCGCCGTGGCGTTGGTGGCCAGAAACAGCGGCCGGGTGGCGCGCCGGTGCGCATGGGCGTAGCGGCGCAGCACGTCGGGCGCCGCGAAGTCCCGCCCCGCCGCGCGGGCGGCGCGGATCTCGCCCGCCAGCGTGTCCTGGCCGCGCAGGCCGAAGTTGAAGCCATGCGCCGTGACGGGGTGCATGCCCACCGCCGCGTCCCCCAGCAGCACGGCGCGCGTGGTGGCGAAGCGCTCGGCATAGACCGCCACCAGCGGATAGACATGCCGGGTGCTGACCAGCTCCATGGCGCCGAGGCGCTGGCGGTAGCGGCGGGCGATCTCGGGGCCGAACTCCGCCTCCGGCATCGCCTCCAGCCGCGCCATCTCCTCGGGCGGCAGGGTCAGCACCACGGAGGAGCAGTTGCCGTTCAGCGGCAGCATGGCCATGGTCTGGCCGTAGTCGAACCATTCGGTGGCGACGGCGTGGTGCGGCGCCTCGTGGCGCACCCGCGCCACCATCATGCGCTTGCCGAAATCCCGCGTCTCGGCGCCGATGCCGAGCGCCCGGCGCACGCCGGAGAAGCGGCTGTCCGCCCCCGCCAGCAGGCCGGCGCGCAATTCCCGGCCATCCTCCAGCCGCAGCCAGGCGCCGTCCACGTCGGTGCCCATGGCCGCCACGCCCTGGCCGGCCAGCAGCGTCACGTCCGGGCAGGCGCGCGCCACCCGGTGGAGGGCGCGGCGGATGGCGTGGTTGGAGACCAGCCGGCCCAGCTCCGCCTCCGGCCGGCCGCGCGTGTCGAAGCGCAGCGCATAGCCGGAGCCGCCATTGAGCACCCGCGCCTCGCGCAGCGGCGAGACGCTGTCCGCCGGGATGTGCGCCCAGGCGCCGAGGCGCTTCAGGATGTCCTGCGAATGGTAGGTGAGCGCGATCTCGCGCCCGTCGAAAGCGGCGTTCTCCAGCGCCGCCCCGTCCTGCCGCTCGACCACGCCGATGGCCAGGCCCAGGCCGGACAGCGAGGTGGCGAAGGCCAGCCCCACCGGGCCGCCCCCCACGATGACCACGTCAAAGCGCATCGCCCCATCCATCCCCGGGTCCATCCTCTGCGTCTCGCCGCCGGAAACGGAACGCCCGCCGCGGCGCGGTTCGTGTCTGGCCATGCCTGGCCATGCTCATGCCCGGCCCTTGCCGGCGCCGCCATCCGGGCGGCGCCCTTGCTCAGGTGGGGTGGCGCCGCGGTTCGGCCAAGCCGCCGGCGTGCCGGAACGGCACCGCGCCCGGGCGCCGCCGCCCAAGGGCCTCGCCTGGGCGCCTCCGCCTGGGCGCGGCATGCGGGGCCGGGGGCGGTGGGCCAGGGAAGGCTGGCCGGAACGCGCGGGCAAGCTCCGGCGCCCGGCCTCAGCCGCGCGCCACGGCTCCCCCAGCCCGAGCCCTGACAAAAACCCCTGTCAGAGCCCCGCCAGCGCCCAGAGCAGCACGCCCTTCTGCGCGTGCAGCCGGTTCTCCGCCTCGTCGAACACCACCGATTGCGGGCCGTCGATCACCCCCTCGGTGATCTCCTCGCCGCGATGCGCGGGCAGGCAGTGCATCACCACCGCATCCGGCGCCGCGTGGGCCAGCAGCGCCTCGTTGAGCTGGTAGGGCGCGAGGCTGTTGTGGCGGGCGGTGGGGCCGCCCTCCTTCTCGTCCGACATGCTGACCCAGGTGTCCGTGACGACGCAGTGCGCGCCGCGCACCGCCGCCTCCGGGTCGGCCGTCAGCTCCACCCGGGCACCCTCGCGCCGGGCCCAGTCCACCAGCTGGGCGGGCGGCGCCAGCTCGGGCGGGGTGGCCAGGCGCAGCGTGAAGTCGAAGCGCGCCGCGGCCTGGATGAAGCTCTGCGCCACGTTGTTGCCGTCGCCCGTCCAGGCCACGACCTTGCCGGCGATCGGGCCGCGATGCTCCTCGAAGGTGAGGATGTCGGCCATCAGCTGACAGGGGTGCGACACGTCGGTCAGGCCGTTGATCACCGGCACGGTGGCGTGCTGCGCCAGCTCGCGCAGCTTCGCCACGCTGTCGGTGCGCAGCATGATGGCGTCCACGTAGCGGGACAGCACTCGCGCCGTGTCCGCCGGCGTCTCGCCGCGGCCGAGCTGCATGTCCTTCGAGGACAGCACGATGGCGTGGCCGCCGAGCTGGTGGATGCCCACCTCGAAGGAGACGCGGGTGCGGGTGGAGGGCTTCTCGAAGATCAGCGCCACCGTCTTGCCGGCCAGCGGCCTGTCCGGCACCTGCCCCGCCTTGGCGCGGGCGGCGAGGTCCAGCATGCCGCGCAGCGTGGCGCCGTCGAAGTCCGACAGCTCCAGGAAGTGGCGAGGGCGGCCCCGTGCCGCCCCTCCTCGCTCCGCCGCGCGCCGCGGCGCCGCGCCCAGCACCGCGTCCGGCACCGCGTCCGGCACCGCGTCCGACACGGTGCTCACTTGGCCATGGCCTTGGCGCTGGCCGGGGCCATGCGGCGCGCCGCGCGGTCCAGCATCTCCAGCGCCGCGTCCACCTCCGCCTCGGTGACGATCAGCGGCGGCGCCACGCGCAGCACGTTCTGCCCGGCGGCCACCGTCAGCAGGCCCTCCTCCACGGCGGCGGCCTGCATGTCGCTGTTGATCACCTCCGGCGTCAGTTGCAGCCCGACCAGCAGGCCGGCGCCGCGCACGCCGCTGGCAACCGCCGGGTGGCGCGCCGCGAGCTCGCCCATGCCCTTCCAGAGATGGCGCGCCACGCGGTCCACCTGCTCCAGGAAGCCGGGGGCCAGCACCACGTCCAGCACGGCGTTGCCGGCGGCGCAGGCCAGCGGGTTGCCGCCATAGGTGGTGCCGTGGGTGCCGGGCTTGAGGTGCCTGGCCACCTTCTCCTTGGCCAGGATGGCACCCAGCGGGAAGCCGCCGCCGATGCCCTTGGCCGAGGACATCACGTCCGGCTCGATGCCCGCCCACTGGTGCGCCCAGAGCCTGCCGGAGCGGCCCATGCCGGTCTGCACCTCGTCCAGCGCCAGCAGCAGGCCGAACTCGTCGCACACGGCGCGGAGCTCCTGGAGGAAGCGGAGATCGGCCGGGCGCACGCCGCCCTCCCCCTGGATCGGCTCGATCATGATGCCGGCGGTCTGCGGCCCGATGGCGCCGCGCACCGCGTTCATGTTGCCGAAGGGCACGTGGTCGAAGCCCTGCACCGGCGGGCCGAAGCCGGCGAGGTACTTCTCGTTGCCGGTGGCGGACAGCGTGGCCAGGGTGCGGCCGTGAAAGGCGCCCTCGAAGCAGATCAGGTGGAACTTCTCGGGATGGCCGTTCTCCGCGTGATACTTGCGGACGGCCTTGATCATCCCCTCATTCGCCTCGGCGCCCGAGTTGCAGAAGAAGACGCTGTCGGCGAAGGACGCCTCGACATGGCGCGCGGCCAGCCGCTCGGCCTGCGGCACGCGGTAGAGGTTGGAGACGTGCATCACCTTCGCCGCCTGCTCGGCGATGGTCCGCACCAGATGCGGGTGGCCGTGGCCGATGCTGGTGGTGGCGATGCCGCTGCCGAAATCCAGGAATCGTCGCCCCTCCGCCGTCCACAGCCAGGCGCCCTCGCCCCGCTCGAAGGCGAGGTCGGCACGGTTGTAGGTCGGCATCAGGGCGGGGATCACGCGGATACGTCTCCGGCTGCATCCGCGGCGCACGCAAACCCTTCGCGTGCCCGACCGCGGAAACGGCGAGAGTGCCGCAAACCGCCGGCGCGGTCAAAGGTCCGGAAAGGACCGGCAGGCGGCCGGCGGGGCCGCGGCGGAAGGCCGCGCAAACTCGGCCGTCGCAACTTTGCCCCGCCAGGCCGGTTACCTCCGGGCCAGCGCCCTGCCGGGCGCGACCCGTCTCCCCCCTGGAGGATCCGACACGATGCGCAACCCGATGATCGCCCTGACCGCCGCCGCCCTGATCGGCCTTTCCGGCATGGGTGGCGCCGCGCTGGCCCAGAGCGGCGCCAACGCGCCGAGCAGCGCCGGCAGCGCCCCCGGCGCCACGCCCGTGCCGCCCCGCGCGCAGTCCGGCGAGCCCACGCCCAACACCCGCGCCGGCAGCCCTTCCACCCCCACCACCACCGGCCCCGCGGGCGCCAACGCGCCGAGCAGCGCCGGCAGCGCCCCCGGCGCCACGCCCGTGCCGCCCCGCGCGCAGTCCGGCGAGCCCACGCCCAACACCCGCGCCGGCAGCCCTTCCACCCCCACCACCACCGGCCCCGCGGGCGCCAACGCGCCGAGCTCCCGCACCACGGCCCCGGGCAGCTCCCCCGTGCCGCCGCCGATCCGCGGCAACAGCAGCAACTGAGCCCGGCGCGCCGCCGCGCAGGGGCACGCCATCCTCTCCCGGGGGCAGCCTCGCGGAGAGGGGCGGCGCCCCGCCCTTCCGCCCGGTCCGGCACCAGCCAGGCCGGGCTTTTTCATGCCCTCCCGTCACGCCCGCCACCGGCGGCCGGCCCATTGTCCTGGCCCCGCCCAGGGAAGCGGCGCCAGGGGTAGCGGCACCATGAGCAGGGGCGCCATGGGCAGCGGCGCTATGGGCAGTCTGGCCGCTTCATGGCAGTTTGGCGCCATGGACAAACGGGAGGACAGGCGGCCACGGCCGCAGGCGGGCCGCCCGCCCGATGCGGCCGTGCTGCGCGAGGCGGCCCTGCGGCACCTGGCGCGCTTCGCCGCCACCGAGGCGGGGCTGGCGCGCGTGCTGCAGCGGCGCGTCGCCCGCTGGGCGCAGCGTGCCGAGGCGGAGGGCCAGGATGGCGCCGCCATTGCCCGCATCGCCGCGGCAGGCCGCGCCGCCGCGCTGGAGGTAGCGCACCGGCTGGCGCAGGCCGGCGCGGTGGACGATGCCGCCTTTGCCGCCGCGCGCGCCCGGCGCCTGCAACAGGGCGGCCGCTCCCGCCGCGCCATCGCCGCGCATCTGGCCGCCAAGGGCGTGGCGGCCTCCGCCGCCGAGGCCGCGCTGGCGGAGGCGGCGGCCGACGAGCTGGCCGCCGCGCTGGGCCATCTGCGCCGCCGCCGCGCCGGCCCCTTCGCCGCCACCCCGCCCGACGCGGCGGCGCGGCTGAAGGCGATGGCCGCCCTGGCCCGCGCCGGCTTCCCGCGCGAGGTGGCGGAACGCGCGCTCGACCTGCCGCCCGGGGAGGCGGAGGAGCGGCTGCTGGCCTCCCGCCGTGGCTGAGCCGCCGCCCTCCCGCCCGGTGGTGTTCACCCGCGCCGGCGTCTGGCGCGGGGCGCGCGGGGCCCTGCCGCTCTATCTCGGCATGCTGCCCTTCGGCCTGGTGGTGGGGGTCATCTCCGCCGGCAAGGGGCTTTCCCTGGCCGAGACGCTGCTGATGTCGGCGATCGTCTATGCCGGCGCGGCCCAGCTCCTGGCGCTGGAGCTGTGGGCGGAGCCCGTGCCCATCCTGGCCGTCGTCTTCGCCGCGCTGGTGGTGAACATCCGCCTGGCGCCGATGGGGGCCGCCCTCGGCTTCTGGCTGGACCGGCTGTGCGGCTGGCGGCTCTGGGGCACGCTGGCCACGCTGGTGGACCACTCCTTCGCCATGAGCATCGCAGAGCAGCGCGGCGGCGGGCGGGACGCGGGCTACCTGCTGGGCATGGGCGTCTCGCTGTGGCTGGCCTGGCAGGCCGCCACGCTGGCCGGGCATGTGCTGAACGGCATGGTGCGCCTGCCGCCCGGGCACGCCCTGTTCTTCGGCGGCACGGCGGCGTTTGTCGGGCTGCTGGTGCCGATCTGGCGCGGCGCGCGGCAGGACCTGCTGCCCTGGGCGCTGGCCGGGCTGGCGGCGCTGGCGGCGCAGGGCCTGGGCCTGCCGCAGCCCCTGCCCCTGCTGGCCGGCGCCCTGTCCGGCGCGGCCCTCGCCGCCTGGAACGAGACGCGCGGCCGCGCCGGAACCGCTCCCAGCCCTGGCACCACCCCTGGCCTCAATCCTGGCCCTCAAACTGATGCGGCGCGGAGGCCGGGGCCATGATCCGCGAGGACGTGCTGCTCGCCATACTGGGCATGGCGCTGGTCACCTATCTCTGTCGCGCGGGCGGCTATGCGGTGCTGCGCGTGGTGCGGCCGCCCCCCTTCGCCGAGGCGATGCTGCGCCACCTGCCGGGGCCGATCTTCATCGCCTATGTGACGCTCGCGCTGTCCCGCACGGGCCTGGCGGGGCTGGCGGGGGCTGCGGCGGTGGTGCTGGTGCAGTGGCGCACCGGCCATCTCAGCGCCTCCATCCTGGCGGGCGTGGCGGCGGTGTGGCTTTACGGCCTGCTGGCCGGAGGCTGACGGCCCCGCCCGCCGTGGCACACGCTAACGCACGGATTGATGAGCCGCCTCCACTCCATGCACGCCGTGCATCAGGAGGGCTTTCCACACGCCTCTCAAGAAGAAGCGCAATCATTCCGTGCAGAAGCACAACATAAAACAAGATCAGCGCGAAGTTTCCATCATTTTCGAGTTATCACTCAAATGTTTGCAGGGAATCTGGAGCTTTCTATTTTTTCAGCGGCCGCCCTGCCTTATCGCCAGTTTCAACAGGAGCGTGGCATCTGGCCGCCTTGATCAGCGGGCACTCCCCTCTCCTTCGTCTTGACCTATCATGGAGAACCCGATGACCCAGCTAGGTGTCTATCTCGGCAACCGGCCGCAGGACCTGCCTGCCTTCGAGGAGTGGCTCGGCCGCGAGGTGGACAATGTCCATGTCGTGTCCGGCTACCAGAGCTGGGCGGACCTGATCGACAGCACCCGCTGGAACGCCCGCGAGCTCTGGCACGAGACGCCGCGCGACCATCAATGGTCGATCCCGCTGATCCCGCTCGGGGCCACGCTGGAGGAGGCCGCGACGGGCGCCTACAACGCCCGCTACCGCGAGCTCGCCACCATCCTGGTCGAGAACAGCCAGACGGACGGGCCGATCGACGTCCGCACCGGCTGGGAGTTCAACGGGGACTGGTTCCCGTGGTCGGCCATCGGGCGCGAGGAGGCGTATATCGGCGCCTTCCGCCAGTTCGTGGACGCGTTCCGCGCCGTGTCGGACCGCTTCGTCTTCGAGTGGAACGTCAACGAGGCCTGGGGCGGCATGGACCCCGCCGCCGCTTATCCCGGCGACGACTATGTCGATATCATCGGCATGGATGTGTACTGGAACACCCTCTACTTCACCAGCGACCCCTACCAGGCCTGGGACATGCTGCTGAAGGAGAAATACGGGCTGCAGTGGCACCAGGACTTCGCCGCCGCGCGCGGCAAGCCCACCGCCTATTCCGAATGGGGCGTGATGACCAACAACGCCGAGCCCTTCGTCAAGGCGATGAAGGTCTGGTTCGACACGCATGACGTGGTGTTCCAGTCGCGCTGGGACTCGGATGACAGCTTCCCCGGCCGCCTGTCCGACGGCAGCGAGCCGAACACCGGCCGCGCCTATGTCGAGACCTTCTCGGATGCGGGCATGGACTGGAGCCTGGACGGGCTGCAATACATCGCCGGCTATGGCGACCTGATCGAGGCCTTCGGCCCTGACGCCAAGGCGGGCCAGCGCCACTACTTCCACTACGGCATCGAGGAAGGCCGCAGCACCGACCGCTTCGACGCCCAGACCTACCTCGCCAACTACGCCGACCTGCGCGCCGCCTTCGGCTGGGACGAGACCGACGCGGCACGGCACTTCATCCTGCACGGCCATGGCGAGGGGCGCACCGACAGCGCGCTGTTCTGAGGCACCGCTCCGCCCCGGCCCAAGGCGCTGGAGGCGGCATCATTTTTTGAGACTTTTCTCACCCGATCGGGCACAACCGCCTGATCGGGCTTTCCTCCGTGGGCGCCCGGCCTCCCTCCCTCTGCGGAAGCGCCTCCATGCTCTCACGCCACCAGCCGGGCGACGGCTTCTTCTCCACCCGCGGCAACGAGATCGTCGATGCCGCCGGCGACCCGGTGCGGCTCGCGGCGGTGAACTGGTTCGGCATGGAGACGGTGCGCGGCGCGCCGGACGGGCTGAAGGCACGCAACTGGCAGGAGATGATGGACCAGATGAAGGCGCTTGGCTTCAACGCCATCCGCCTGCCCTTCTCCAGCGAGGTGCTGGACGGCAAGCTGGCCCCCACCGACATCGACTACGCCCGCAACCCCGACCTCGCCGGCCTGTCCGGGCTCGGGCTGCTCGACAGGATCGTCGGCTATGCGGGCGAGATCGGCCTGCGGATCATCCTGGACCGGCATCGCGGCCCGGCGGGGGACGGCCCCAATGGCAGCGGCCTCTGGTATGACAGCGCCCACCCCGAATCCGAATGGATCGCCGACTGGGTGATGCTGGCCCAGCGCTACCGGGGCAACCCCGCCGTCATCGGCGCGGACCTGCACAACGAGCCGCACAACGAGGCCAGTTGGGGCGGCGGCGACCCGCGCACCGACTGGCACGCCGCCGCCCAGCGCGCCGGCGCCGCGATCCAGGGGGTGAACCCGGACTGGCTGATCCTGGTCGAGGGCATCGGCCAGCACGAGGGCGACCACTACTGGTGGGGCGGCAACCTGCAGGGCGTCGCCGCCAGGCCGGTGGTGCTGCCGGTCGGCAACAAGGTGGTCTATTCGCCGCATGACTACCCGAACTCCGTCTATGCCCAGCCCTGGTTCGGGGGCGACGACCTGACCGCCACCCTGCCGGCGGTGTTCGACAGGCAATGGGGCTACATCTCGCGCGAGGGCATCGCGCCCATCCTGCTCGGCGAGTTCGGCAGCCGGCTGCAGGACCCCAAGGACGTGCAGTGGCTGCTGGCGCTGGCCGGAGACCCGGCCCGCAACCGGCCCGGCACCCTCAACGGCGACCATGACGGTGACGGCACCGTCGATGCCGGCGCACCCGCGGCCGGCCTGTCCTGGGCCTGGTGGTCCTGGAACCCCAATTCGGGCGACACGGGCGGCATCCTGACCGACAACTGGACCACCCCCGACCGGGGCAAGCTGGCCATCCTGGACTTCATCGCCGGCACCGATTTCGGCGCCACCCGGATGCTGGTGGCGCCGCTGCAGGGCGGCCTCGTCAGCGGCGGCGAGGGGCTGGACATGCTGCGGATCGACCAGAACAGCGCCCCCTGGCGGGTGCTGCGCGACGGCGAAGCGCTGCTGGCGCGCAACCTGAACACGGGCGCCACCCTCTCGGGCGGCGCGGTCGAGATGGTGCGCTTCGCCGACGGGGTGCGGGTGGACCTGCGCAGCCTCGCCTCCGAGCGGCCGCTCGAATACGTTGCCAGCCATGCCGACCTGGTCGCGGCCTTCGGCGCCGACGCGCTGGCGGGCTCCGTCCACCGCCTGCAGCACGGCCTGGCCGAGGGGCGCGCCACCACCTTCGACGGGCTGGCCTACATCGCCAGCCATGCCGACCTGATGGCCGCGTTCGGCGCCAGCGAGGATGCGGGCGCGCTGCACTACATCCGCTTCGGCCGCGCCGAGGGCCGCGCCACCGCCTTCGACCCCGCCAGCTACCTCGCCGCCCATGAGGACCTGCTGGATGCCTTCTGGCGGGACACCGAGGCGGCCGCCGCGCACTACATCCGCTTCGGCCATGCGGAGGGCCGCGCCACCGCCTTCGGCGCCGCGCACTACATCGCCGGCCATGACGACCTGATCGGCGCCTTCGGCACCGACCTGCGGGCCGGCACGCAGCACTGGCTGGCGCATGGCCATGCCGAGGGGCGCTCCGCCACCGCCTTCGACGCCGCGCAATACCTGCGCAACTACGCCGACCTGCGCGACGCCTTCGGCGCGGACGAGCAGGCGGCGGCGCTGCACTACATCGCCTTCGGCCATGCCGAGGGGCGCGACGACGCGCCGCTCGGCTGACCTCCCCAGAGGCTGACCTCCCCAGAGGCTGACCTCCCGAGAGGCTGAACTCCCGAGGGGCTGACCTCCCGCGGGGCTGATCCGCCGTCCCGCCTGGGGCGGGCGGGCCGCGCCGCCGCCGCTCAGCCCTGCGGCAGCAACGCCAGCAGGCGGGCCGCCGGCGGCCAGGCGGCGGCGATCTCCGCGCGCCAGTGCCACAACGCGGCACCCCCCGCCGCCACCGCCGCGAGGGAGGCCGCCCAGGCCACCGCCACCCCCGCCAGCCCCGGCGCGGCGGGCGGCCCGGAAGGCCGCAGCGGCGGCAGCGCGAGCCGCCGCGGCGGCGCCTCCAGCCGCGGCGGCACCGGCACCCAGCTTTGCGCGCAGCGCACGCAGCGCACTGCCCGCCCCGGCGCCAGGAGCGAATCCGGAACGTCGTAGGCGGCAGCGCAGGCCGGGCATTCGAGGCGCATGCCACCGCTATGCCGGGGCGCCCCAGGCCCTGCAACCTTTGCTTCGTCCAGGCTCATTCCTTCACCGGGGCGGGTGGCGGCGCGCGGCCGGGCGTGGCATTCCGTGCCGCATGGTGCGCTTCACCGCGGTCGGCCTGCGCTACCCCTCCCCCGACGGGCAGGAGGGGCCGGAGGCCCTGGCCGACCTGACCTTCACGCTGCCCGAGGGCAGCTTCACCTGGCTGCTGGGGGCCTCCGGCGCCGGCAAATCCTCGCTGCTGCGGCTGATGCACCTGGCATTGCTGCCGACGCGGGGGGAGCTCGAGGTGCTGGGCGTGCGCGTCAACGCGGCGCGGCGCGGCGCGCTGCCGGCGCTGCGCCGGCGCATCGGCGTGGTGTTCCAGGACTTCCGGCTGCTGCCCTATCTCTCGGCCTTCGACAACGTGGCGCTGCCGCTGCGCCTCGCCGGCCGCTCCGAGGCCAGCCTGCGGCCGGACGTGACGGAGATGCTGCGCTGGGTCGGGCTGCAGGGCAAGGAGCTGTCCCTGCCGCAGCAGCTCTCGGGCGGCGAGCAGCAGCGCATCGCCATCGCCCGCGCGGTGGTGACGCGCCCCGCCCTGCTGGTGGCCGACGAGCCCACCGGCAACCTCGATTCGCACCAGGCGCGCCGCCTGCTGGCGCTGCTGGCGCAGATGAACCGGCTGGGCACCACCGTGGTGGTGGCCACCCACAGCGAGGACCTGGTGGAGCAGTTCCCCGCCCAGGCCCTGCTGCTGGAGGATGGAAGGGTGGTCCATCATGGCTGAGCGCCGCACCCGCTACGCGCGAGACCCGCTGGGGCTGAAGCGCGCGCTTTCCGACCGGCTGCTGCCCGGCCTGGTCGCCGCCATGGCGCTGCTGGCGGCGCTGGCGCTGGCCGGCAGCCGCGGCGCCGCGGCGCTGAAGGACCGCTGGCAGCAGGGCGCCGCCGCCGCCGTGACGGTGCAGCTGCCGCCCGAGCAGGCCGCCCGCATGGACGACGCCCTTTCCCTGCTGCGCGCCATGCCCGGCGTGGCCGCCGCCGAGGCGGTCGATTCGGCCCGGATGCGCGAGCTGCTGCGCCCCTGGCTGGGCGAGGTGCCGGCGCTGCCGCTGCCCTCCGTGCTGGAGCTGCGGCTGGAGAACCTCTCCATCGACCCCGCGCCGATCGGCCGCCAGCTCGCCGAGGCGGTGCCGGGGGCGGAGCTGGAGGCGCACGGCATCTGGGTCGCGCGGCTCGCCGCCCTGGCCCGCAGCGTGCAGGGCGTGGCGCTGGCGGTGCTGGCGCTGGTGGTGGGCGTCGCCGTGGCGGTGGTGGCGGTGGCCACCCGCGCCGGCCTCGCCTCCCGCCGCCAGGCCATCGAGATCCTGCACGACCTCGGCGCCACGCAGGGCGACATCGCCGGCCGCTTCGCCCGCCGCATCGGGCTGCTGGCGGCGGGCGGCGCGCTGGCCGGCGCGGCGCTGGCGGTGCCGACGCTGGGCGCCATGGCGAGCCTCGCCGCGCCGCTCTCGGGCGGCGTGGTGCAGCCCTGGTCGGCCCTGCCCTGGCTGGACCTGCTGCTGCTGCCGCCGGTGGCAGGCGCGATCGGCTGGGCCACGGCGCAGTTCAGCGTCCGCCGCTGGCTGAAGCGCCTGCCGTGACAAGGCTGCCCGATGGCAGCCGGAAGGGCGCGCGCCGCCCCAGCCGGCTGTGGCTGCTGCCCGCCATCCCGGCGCTGCTGCTGCTGGGGGGGCTCGCCCTGTTCGCCGGGCAGAGCCGCGCCCGGCCGGAAGCGCCGCTGGCCTATACGGACGGCATCGCCGTGCTCACCGGCGGGCCGCAGCGCGTCGATGCCGGGCTGCACCTGCTGGCCTCGGGGCGCGCGCGCTGGCTGATCATCTCCGGCGTCGGCCGGGACGCCACGCTGGAGGAGCTGGCCCAGCGCGCCGGGCTGGACCCGGCGCCGCTTTCCGACCGCGTGACGCTGGGCCGCGCCGCCACCAGCACGCGCGGCAACGGGCTGGAGGTTGCGGAATGGGCGCGGGCGCGGCAGATCGGCTCGCTGCGCGTCGTCACCGCCGCCTTCCATATGCCCCGCGCCCTGCTGGAGCTGCGCCGGACCCTGCCCGAGGCCAGGCTGGTGTCCCATCCGGTGCAGGCCAACGGCCCCCGGCTCGGGCTGCTGCTGCGGGAATACGGCAAGCTGATCGGGGCGATGTTCGGCCTGTCCGTCCTGAAACCGGAGAACCCGCCCTCGTGACCGCCCTGCGTTCGGCCCTGTTCAACGCGCTGTTCTTCAGCGTCACCGCCCTGACCTGCGTGCTGGGCCTGATGCTGCTGCCCTTTCCGCGCCGCATCCTGCGGCGCTACGTGCAGGGCTGGGCGAGGCTGATCCTGTGGCTGCTGCGCGTCGTCTGCGGCATCGGGCTGCGCGTGACGGGGTGGGAGCACATGCCCGAGGGGCCAGTGGTGGTCGCGGCCAAGCACCAGTCGGCCTACGACACGGTGGTCTGGCTCGCCCTGCTGCCGGACCCGGTCTATGTGCTGAAGCAGGAGCTGCTGAAGATCCCCGCCTGGGGCCGGCTGGCGCGGCATTACGGCTCGGTCGCGGTGGACCGCAAGGGCGGCGCCACGGCGCTGAAGCGCATGGTGCGCGAGGCCGGCGCCGTGCTGGCCGAGGGGCACCAGATCGTCATCTTCCCCGAGGGCACGCGCACCATGCCCGGGCAGCGCATCCCCTACCAGCCGGGGGTGGTGGCGCTGGCCGCCGCCAGCGGCGCGCCCGTGGTGCCGGTGGCGACCGACAGCGGGCTGCGCTGGGGGCGTGGCGCCATGTCCCGCAAGCTGCCGGGGCCGATCACGGTGGCCGTCATGCCGGCGCTGCCGCCCGGCCTGCCGCGCGCCCGGCTGGTGGCGGCGCTGGAGACGGCGATCGAGGGCGAGACGGACCGGCTGGTGGTGGCCGCGGGCGGCCCCTCGCTGTCTCCGCCGCTTGTGGATAAATCTGTGGGATAAGGGTCACAGATGATTTCGAAAGTGTTTCAGCCACGCCGGGCAAGCCGCTGCCAAAGCTTGTTTTTCCCTTTTCATCACCCCCTCTTGACCGTTCCGCCGCAGCCGAAAATACAATCAAACCATTGAAATTGCTCGTTTTGCATTTCGGGCAGCGGGAGGCTGGCGCGGGAAGGGCCTGATGTGCCAGCAGCTTTCCACGGCGGCTTGTGGATAAGTTTGCGGATAAGCCGTTCCGCCCGTTGCGCCGCCTGAGGCGAATCGGCGCCGCTACGGCATCGTGGCGGCGGGCAGCAGGGCCACGATGCGGTCGAGCCCCGCATCCCGCACGCCGAGCGCGCGCAGATGCGCCACCGTGTTCAGCAGGTATTCCCGGTTCGGCCCCATGCAGCCCTGCCCGGCCGCGATGGCGGCGGCGGCGCTCTCCGGGGCCAGCTCGCGGCAATAGGCCTCGGCGCGGCGGTCGACGATGAAGGCCACCGCCCGCCGCACCGCGCCGGGCCGGTCCAGCAGCCGCACCGGGACCAGCCGCCGCTCATACACGCCGCCCGACATCTCCCGCTCGTCCAGATAGTCCAGCACCGCCGGCGCCGCCTCCGCCTCCACGCGGAAGGCCACGCCGCGGCAGGCGCCGCCCCGGTCCAGCCCCAGCACCAGGCCCGGGGCCTCGGGCGTGCCGCGGTAGCGGCGGGACCAGATGCAGAAGCGGCGGTGAAAGCCGCGCAGCAGCGCCGGATGCATGGCGCTGTGCGCGAAGCCGGGCTTCCAGATCAGCGATCCGTAGCCGAAGACGTAGAGCGAGCCGTCCGGGTCGAGCAGCGGGGCGATGGCGGAAGGGGTCATGCGGCGGGCCAGGGCGCGCGGCCGCGCGCCACCCGCCCCGGCCTGCGCCGGGGGGAGGAGGGGAAGCGGCCGGCCGGATCGGGGTCGGGGAAGGAGCCGCGCCGCGTTTCCGCGAACGGCCTATCCTCCTATACCCTGGCCGGCGATGACCCGGAAGCCGCCTGCCTCCCCGCCCCGCTCCCGCCCCGCGTTCCGCCGGCGCGCCGGGCGGTGGCTGCTCGGCCTGGCCCTGCTGCTGGCGCTGGCCGGCGCGGGTCACACCCTGCTGTGGCGCCTGGTGGAACAGCGGCTGGAGGATGGCTTCCAGGCCTGGGCCGAAGCGCGCCGGGCCGAAGGCTGGCGGATCGCCCATGGCACGCCACGCCGGGGCGGCTGGCCCATGGCGGCCGCCCTCACCCTGCCCGCGCCGCGCGCGGCGGCCCCCGGCGGCACGGAATGGCAGGCGGAGTCGCTGACGCTGCGGGTGCCCCTGCTGCGGCCCGGCACGCTGCAGGCCGAGCCGGAGGGCCGGCAGTCGCTGCGCCTCGGCGGCGCCACCCTGCCCTTCGCCGCCGACCGGATGCTGGCCACCCTGCCCCTGGCGGCCGGCGCCATGCCGGACCATGCCGACCTCTCCGCCGCGCAGCTCCGCATCGGCGCGGGTGCGGAGGGCGTGGCGGTGGAGGCCGCCGCCGCCCGTCTCGCCCGGCAGCCCCGTGCCGGCGAGGGCGAGGCGGCCCTCACCCTGTCCCTGACGGCGGAGGAGCTGACGCTGCCGGTGGCCACGCCGCTGGGGCGCACGCTGCGCGGCGCCACGCTGGAGGTGGCGCTGACCGGCCCGCTGCCGGACCCGCGCCCCTGGCCCGCGCGGGCCGCGCAATGGCGCGATGCGGGCGGCACGTTGGAAGTGCGGGCGCTGACCCTGCGCGCCGACGAGGTGGCCGCCAGCGCCGCCGCCACCCTGGCGCTGGACGCCGCCCTGCAGCCCAGGGGAGCGGGCACGCTGCGCATCACTGGCGCGCCGCTTCTGCTGGAGGCCCTGGGCAGGGCGGGAATGGTGCCGGAGCGCACCGCCACCCTGGCGCGCGGCCTGCTCCCCCTGCTGTCCCGCCCCGACCCGGAAACCGGCCAGCCCAGCCTGGAAGTCGCGGTGACGCTGGAGAACCGGACCCTTTCCGCCGCCCGCCTCCCGCTCGCGCGCCTGCCGGCCCTGGTCCTGCCGCCCTGAGACTGCCGCCCTGAGACTGCCGCCCTGGTCCTGCCGCCCTGAGACTGCCGCCTTGAGACTGCCGGACTGACATTCCGCCGGACCGGCGCGCGGTGACCGGGGGGCGGTCCCCCCCCGGCGGCCCTTCAGAACGACTTCAGCAGCCGCTCGATGTAGTCGAGCTCGCTGGCCGGCCGCTCCCGCTCCGCGCCCCGGCGGCGCAGCTCCTCCAGGATGCGCCGGCTGCGCAGCATCTCGGCCTCCTCCGGCACCTGGGTGTCGCTGCCCTCGTCATGGGCGCCGGGCGCGTCGCGGGTGGGGCGGCCCAGCGGATCGCGGCCCTGGTTCTGCCCCGTCATGCGCTCCTGGCCCTGGCCGTCGCCCTGCTCCTGGCCCGGCATGGCCCGGCCCTCGCCGGGCCCCTCGCCGAACTGCCGTTGCATGGACTGCGCCATCTGCCGCCCGCCTTCCTGCAGGGCGCGGATGGCCTGCTGCTGGTGCGCGCTGGCATCCTGGCCCTGGCCCAGCGCCTCCTGCGCCTGCCGCATCGCCTGGTCGGCGCGGCCGAGGGCCTCGGGGATCTCCCCGGTCAGGTCGCCGAATTGCTGCATCAGCTCGCCCAGCGCGCGGCGCAGGGCCCGCTGCTGGCTCGCATCGCGCCGCGCCTGCTGGCGGGCCTGTTCCTGGGCCTGTTCCTGGGCCTGTTCCTGGGCCTGTTCCTGGGCCTGCCGCTGGGCCTGCCGCTGGGCCTGCCGCTGCGCCGGGGAGTTCTGGCGCTGGCCCGGGGGCTGGGCGCCGTTGTTCTGCGGGCCGCCGGGCGGGCGGGCCTCGCCGCGCTGGTGGCTGCGGTCCAGCATCTCGCCCTGGCGCTGCACCATGTCCTGCACCGCGCCCATCTGCTGCTGACCCCGCTCGCGCTGCTGCTGCTGGCGGCGCGCCTCGCCGCCTTCGGGGCGGGCAGCCACGCGGCCCTCCTCCAGGGCGTCCAGCATCTGCTCCAGCGCGGCCAGCTCCTGCTCCAGCCGGTCGGTGCGGCCTTCGCGGGCGGCCTCCTGCATCTCCCGCGTGCGGCGCTCCAGCTCCCGCTGGTCCATCAGGCGCTGCGCGGGGTCGAAGGGCATGGCCTCGGCGTTCTCCTGCCGCAGCCGCTCGGCCAGCGCCTCCAGGTGGCGCCGCACGGCCTCGCGCAGCGCCTCGACGCGGCGCTCCAGCTCGGCGCGGGCGGCGGCGTCGGGGGGCGTGCGCTCGGCCTCGGCCAGTGCCTCGCGCAGCGCCTCGCGCGCGGCGGCCAGCACCCGGGCCGTGCGGTCGGCGCGGCCCTCCTCCAGCGCGATGGCCGTCTGCCACATCAGCGCCTGCGCCTCCTCCACCCCCTCCGGGCGGCGGTCCCGCTGCAGCCGGTGGCGCGCCACGCGCAGCGCCAGGAAGGTGGTGATGTCATGCTCGAAGGCTTCCGGCGCGGCGGCCAGCCGGTCGAGCCCCATCCGGGCCGCCTCCCGCCCGCCGGGATCGGCCGAAAGGGCCTTGCGCAGCTCCGCCAGGGCGCGGGCCACGGGGTGGTTGAAGCTGCGCTCGGGCAGGGTGAGGGTCATCTCCCCGGAGGCGCCCTCCTGGCCCGCGCCGTCGCGCGCCACGATGCGGGCGCGCACCGGCAGCCCCGCCCAGGGGTGGGCGGACAGGTCGGGCTGCGCCACGCCGCGCTGCTGGCGCGGATTGCCGCCGGAAAGCGGCAGCTCCAGCGCCAGGGCGGGCGCCTGGGGGCGGGCCATCAGCCGCAACTCGGCACGGGCGGCGCTGACCCCCCAGTCATCCTCGGCGCCCCAGGGCAGGCGGATGGCGAGCCCGCGCGGCGCCGGCCCCGGCGCCTCGGCGAAGGTGGCGACGGGCGGCGCATCGGCCTGCACGCTGACGGTCCAGGCCGCCAGCTCGCGCCCGTCCCGCCGCAGGGTGAGGCGGGCGCCGCGCTCCAGCGGCATCTCCAGCGCGTAGCTTCCGGCATCCAGCGCGCGGAAGGGGGTGGCCCGCTCGTCCAGCCGCAGCTCGGGCACGCCGCCCTGGCCGCCCGAAAGCGCCAGTTGCAGCGTGCTGCCCTGCGGCACCCTCAGGCTGCCGCCCTCCAGCCCAAGGAAGACGGGCGCCGCGCCGGTATAGCCGGGCGGCGTGATCCAGGCTTCGAGCCGCAGCGCCGCGATGCCGGCCGGGGCGGCGGCGAGGCTCGGCCACAGCGCGCGGCGCAGCCGCTCGCCGCTTTCGCCACCCGCCATGGCCAGCGCCGCGCAAAGCCCGACCAGCAGGCCGCCGCGCAGGGCACGCCGGTCCCGCGCCGCCAGGTTGGGGCGCGGCGCGCCGACGCGGAGCCGGCTCAGCCCCGCCACGGCGCGCGCCTGGTGCGCCCGCCACAGCGCCAGCGCCGCCGGATCGTCCGTGGCCGCGTGGTCGCGCAGGGTGGAGAGGGGACGGTGCCGCAGGCCGGAGGCGGCCTCGATGCGGCGCTCGGCGGCGGCGTCGCCCGGCCAGGGAAAGCGGCGGAAGCCGCGCCACAGCGCCAGGCCCAGCGCCAGGGCGAAGCCCAGCAGCAGGAGCAGGTGAAGCCAGGCCGGCAAGGCCATGAACAGGCCCGCCAGCGCCGCCACGAGGAACAGGCCGATGACGCCGAGCGCCGGCCAGAGCCGGGGCCAGAGCGCCTCCCATCCGAGCGCCATCCGCGCGAGCCGCCGCCCGCGCGCCAGGCGCCGGGCCAGCGGGTCGCGCCGTTCCGTCACGGGGCCAGCCACTCCGGCAGGCGCTGCTGCGCCAGCAGGTCCTGATGGGTCTGCCGCGGCCGGACAACGGCGAAGCGGGTGCCATCCACCATCACTTCGGCCGCCAGCGGGCGGGCGTTGTAGGTGCTGCTCATCACCGCACCATACGCGCCCGCATCGAGGAATGCGATGAATTCCCCCGGAGGCAGGTCCGGCATGGCGCGGTCGCGGGCGAAGGTGTCGCCGCTCTCGCAGACGGGGCCGACAATGTCGGCCGGCGCCAGCGGCGCCGCGTGGCGGGCGGGGCTCAGCGGCAGGATGCCGTGCCAGGCCTCGTAGAGGCTGGGGCGCAGCAGGTCGTTCATCGCCGCGTCCGCCACCAGGAAGCGGCGGCCCCGCCCCTGCTTCTGCAGCACGATGGAGGCCAGCAGCACCCCGGCGGGGCCGGCGATCCAGCGGCCCGGCTCCAGCATCACCGGCAGTCCGAGCCCGCCGAGCGTGGCCTTGATGGTGCCGGCCAGCGCCTCGGGGGCGGGCGCCACCTCGTCGCGATAGGGAATGCCGAGGCCGCCGCCGCAATCGACGCGCTCCACCGGCAGGCCGGCGGCGCGCAGGCCCCGCACCATCTCGGCCAGCCGGGCATAGGCGGCGTGGTAGGCGGCCATGCCGGCGGTGATCTGGCTACCGATATGGGTGGCGATGCCGATGGGGCGGATGCCCGGCAGCGCGGCCATGTGGGCGTAGAGCGCGTGCGCGTCCTCATAGGCGATGCCGAACTTGTTCTCGGCCTTGCCGGTGGTGATCTTGGCGTGGGTGCCGGCATCGACATCGGGGTTGACGCGCAGCGCCACCGGCGCGCGCACCCCCATCCCGGCGGCGATGGCGGAGATCATCGCCACCTCCTCCACGCTCTCGGCGTTGAGCTGGAAGATGCCCTCGGCAAGCGCGAGGCGGATCTCCTCCGGCGCCTTGCCGACGCCGGAGAACACCGTGGCCGCGGCGGGGATGCCGGCGGCCATGGTGGCGCGCAGCTCGCCCCCGCTCACCACGTCGGCCCCCGCCCCCTCGGCGCGCAGCACGCGCAGCACGGCCTGGCTGTCATTGGCCTTGGCGGCGTAGTGGATGGTGGCCTCCAGCCCGGCGCCGTCCAGCGCCGCGCGCAGCGCGCGGTAGCGGCGGCGCAGCGTGCCGGCGGAATAGACCCATGTCGGCGTGCCCACCTCGCGCGCGATGCGGGCGAGCGGCACCTCCTCCAGCAGCAGCCCGTCATGGGCGTGCAGCGAGAGCGCCGGGCGGGCGGCGAGAAGATCGGCGAAGGACGGGTCGGCGGTATCCCGCGCGACGGGAAGCGGAGCGGCCATGCCCCATCCTAGAGCAGATCGCGCCCCGTTGGGATCGGCGGCCGGCGTGAATCTGCCCTGCGGCGGCCAGGGGCCGCGGCAGCGGGAGCCCTCCCCCGGCATGAGAGCGCGCCCGGCAGGTGCGCCCCCACTGGCCGCCCCCACTGGCCGCCCCCACTGGCTGCCCCCACTGGCCGCCTCCACTGGCTGCCCCCACTGGCCGCCTCCACTGGCCGCCTCCACTGGCCGCCTCCACTGGCCGCCTCCACTGGCCACCCTCATTGGCCACCCTCATTGATCGCCTTCATTGGCCGTGCCCATTGGCCATGCGCCGCCCCGCTCCCAGCTTGGGCGGCATGACCGACGCCGCGCCGCTGATCCTCAGCCTCGCCCTCGACCCGGCCAGCCAGGCCCGCCTCGGCCAGCTGCGGCAGGCGCATTTCCCGCCCGCGCGCAACCACCTGCCCGCGCATCTGACGCTGTTCCACGCCCTGCCGGGCGCGGCGCTGCCCGAGGTGGGCGCCCGGCTCGCGGCCCTCGCCGCCGCCACCGCGCCCATGCCGCTGCGCTTCGCGGGGTGGCGCGGCCTGGGGCGGGGCGTGGCCTGCGCGGTGGCATCGCCCCCCCTCCTGGCGCTCCGCGCGGGGCTGGCCGGCGAATGGCGGGACTGGCTGACGCCGCAGGACCGGCAAGGCTTCCGGCCGCATGTGACGGTGCAGAACAAGGTGGCGCCGGAGGCGGCGCGCGCCCTGCTCACCCTGCTGGAGGCCCGGGTGCCCCCCTGGGCCGGGCTCGGGCGCGGGCTGCTGCTGTGGCACTACCGCGGCGGCCCCTGGGAAGCGGCCGGGGAATTTCCCTTCACCGCCTGAAACCGCCGCCACCGGGCCGTCATTGCGCAGGCACCCCCGCCGAGCCGGAACCATGCCGCGCAACCTGCCCACCCAGCCCAACCCGCCCTATCCGCCCCACCACGGCCCGGAGGCCGAGGTCGAGCAGGCCGCCGGCCCGCTGACGCCGGAGGAGCGGGAGGAGGTGGATGAGCACGCCAAGCTCCGGCCGCTGGCGATCTACGAGGTGGTGCGCAAGGAGGGGGCGGAGGAGCTTGGCCGCCCCTGGCGCAGCCTGTGGTGGTCGGGCCTGGCGGCGGGGCTTTCCATCGGCCTCTCGGTGGCGACCGAAGGGGTGCTGCACGCCCTGCTGCCCGACGCCCCCTGGCGCCCGCTGGTGGAAAGCTGGGGCTACACGGTGGGCTTCCTGGTCGTCATCCTGGCGCGGCAGCAGCTCTTCACCGAGATCACCCTGACGGCCTTCCTGCCGGTTCTGGCCCACCCGACGGGCCGGATGGTGGCGACGCTGGCGCGCAACTGGTCGGTGGTGTTCCTGGCCAACATGGTGGGCACCGCGATCTTCGCGCTGCTGCTGTCCTGGGAGGGGCTGCTGCCACCCTTCGTGCGGGCGGGCGCGCTCGCCATCTCGGCGCACGTGACGGAGCTGACGCCGCTCCAGGCCCTGCTGCGCGCCGTCTTCTCGGGCTGGATGATGGCCATGCTGGTGTGGCTGCTGCCGCCGGCCGAGACGGCGCGCTTCTGGGCGATTGCGCTGGTCACCTACCTGATCGCGCTGTTCGAGCTTTCACACGTCGTGGCCGGCTCGGTGGAGGTGTTCCTGCTCGTCTTCGAGGGGCAGCTCGGGCTGGCGCAGGGGCTGGGCCGCTACATGCTGCCCTTCCTGGTGGGCAACATCATCGGCGGCTCGGCGCTGTTCGCCCTGCTCTCCTACGGGCAGGTGCATGACGAGCTGGAGGAAGGGGGCTGACGGCCCCCTGTCCCCTCAGCGGCTCGGGTAGCTGCGCGGATAGGTGATCTCCTCCGGCGGCCCGGGCGCGCGGATCGGGCCCGGGCGGCCGCAGGCGGCCAGCAGCAGCGGCGCCAGCAGCGCCACCGCCAGCAGCCCGGCCAGGCCCCTGACGCCCCGCCCCATGCCCCCGCCCCTCATGCCCCCGCTCCTCATGCCAGCCGCTCCCGCCATTCGGCGGCCATGCGGCGCACATTCACCGGCGCCGTGCCGCCATAGGAGGTGCGGGACGCGACCGAGGCCTCGACGCTCAGCACATGGAAGATGCCGCTGTGGATGCGCGGCTCCTCCGCCTGTAGCTCCTCCAGCGACAGGCCGGACAGGTCGACGCCCCGCGCCTCCGCCTTGGCCACGAGGCGGCCGGTGACGTGGTGCGCGTCGCGGAAGGGCAGGCGCAGCTCGCGCACCAGCCAGTCGGCGAGGTCGGTCGCGGTGGAGAAGCCGGCGCCGGCGGCCTCGCGCAGGCGGGCGGTGTCGGGCTTCATGTCGCGCACCATGCCGGCGGTGGCGGCCAGCGCCAGCGCCATGGTCTCGGCGGCGTCGAAGATGCCTTCCTTGTCCTCCTGCATGTCCTTGCCATAGGTCAGGGGCAGGCCCTTCATCACCGTCATCAGCCCGATCAGCGCGCCCGAGACGCGGCCCACCTTGGCGCGCACCAGCTCGGCCGCGTCCGGGTTGCGCTTCTGCGGCATGATCGAGGAGCCGGTGGTGTAGGCGTCCGACAGCTTGACGAAGCCGAAATACGGGTTGGTCCAGAGCACGATCTCCTCGGCGAAGCGGGAGAGGTGCGTGGCGCAGATGGACAGCGCCGCCAGGAACTCCAGCGCGAAGTCGCGGCTGGCCACCGAATCCAGGCTGTTGCGCGTGGGCCCGTCGAAGCCCAGCGCCGCCGCCGTCATGTGGCGGTCGATGTTGAAGCCGGTGCCGCAGAGCGCGGCCGCGCCGAGCGGGCTCTCGTTCATCCGCGCCCGGCAGTCGCCGAGGCGGGAGCGGTCGCGCCCCAGCATCTCCACATAGGCCAGCAGGTGGTGGCCGAGCGTGGTGGGCTGGGCGGGCTGGAGGTGGGTGAAGCCCGGCATCACGGTGGCGGCGTGCTCGTCGGCGCGCTCGGTCAGCGCGCGCATCAAGTCGGCGAGCTGGCCGTCGAGGCCGTCGATCGCGTCGCGCACCCAGAGGCGGACGTCGAGCGCCACCTGGTCGTTGCGCGAGCGCGCGGTGTGCAGGCGCTTGCCGGCCTCGCCCACGCGCTCGGTCAGCCGCGCCTCGATGTTCATGTGGATGTCCTCCAGCGCCTCGCTGAAGGGGAACTCGCCGGACTCGATCTCCGTGCCGATGGCGGAGAGGCCCTCGCGGATCGCCGCCTCGTCATCGGCCGAGATGATCCCCACATGCCGCAGCATGGCGGCATGGGCCAGGCTGCCGCGGATGTCCTGCCGCCACATCTTGCGGTCGAACCCGATGGAGGCATTGATGGCCTCCATGATCGCCGAGGGTCCGGCGCTGTAGCGCCCGCCCCACTGCTGGTTGCCCTGGCTGCGACTGTGACTGGACAAGGAAGGATCTGCCTCGTGCTGCTGGAACGCCGCTCCCTGCTCTCGCTCTTCGCGGCGGGGGCGACCCTAACCACGCTGCTTCCGGCACGGCAAGGGATTGCGGCGGCGCCGCTGCAACGGATTTCGGCGGAGCAGGCGGAGGGAATGAGCAAGCTGGCCCGCTCCGCCCCCCGCCCGCTGCCGGCCTTCGACTTCACCGACGCGGAGGGTCGGCCGGTGAACCTGGCCGCCTTCCAGGGGCGCCCGCTGCTGATCAACTTCTGGGCCACCTGGTGCCCGCCCTGCGTGGCCGAGATGCCGGCGCTGGACCGCGCCCAGGCGGCGCTGCGGGACGAGGGCTGGGCCGTGCTGGCGCTTTCCTCCGACCGGGGCGGCGCGGCGCAGGTGCGGCCCTTCTATGAGCGCACCGGCATCAGGCATCTGGAGATCTGGCTGGACCCGCGCGGCGCCGCCGCCCGCGCCACCGGCTCGCGCGGCCTGCCCACCAGCCTGGTCGTCAACCGCCAGGGGCAGGAGGTGGCGCGGCTGGAAGGCGCCGCCGCCTGGGACCATCCGGATTTCCTGGCGGCGCTGCGCCAGCTCGCCGGCCCCGCCGCCCCCGCCACCCACCCCGATACCGGCGCCACCTGACGCCCTTTCCCGAGGAGAAGCCCGGATGCCCAAGCCACGGATCGTCGTCGCCGGCGACAGCGAGCAGGCCGTCGCCTTCGGGCTGCTGCGGATGCTGATGCGGGAGGCGGACGCGCCGCGCGGCCGCCCCGCCATCCTGGCCGCCTTCCAGGAATGCCTGGCGGCGGTGCGCGGCGCGGCGCCGCCCCCCGGACAGGCGGTGCCCGGACAGGCGGTGCCCGGCAAGGCTCCGCCGGAAGAGGACATGCCCAGGGAGGAGATGCCAAGGGAGGACGTGCCCGAGGAGGAGGAGCTGCCCGCCGAGGAGGACGCCGCCTTCCACCCTCCCCCGCCGCCCCGCCGCCGCAAGCGCCGCCTGGGCTGAGCCCCCGGCCCCTTCCCGCCCCCTCGACGCCGCCGGCGGCCGGGGCGACACTCGCCCCATGTTCCGCAAGACAGGGATGACCGGCATGATGGGGCTTGGCATGGGGGGGCTTCGGCATGGGTGAGCTTTGGCGCCTGGGTGCTGGCGAGATCGCCGCCCGCGTGGCGGCCCGCCAGGTTTCGGCGCGCGAGGTGGCGCAGGACGCGCTGGCGCGGCTGGCGGCGGCGAACCCCCGGATCAATGCCGTGGTGCAGGAGATGCCGGAACAGGCGCTGGCCGCCGCCGGGGCGGTGGACGCCGCCCTGGCGCGCGGCGAGGCGGTGGGCCCGCTGGCCGGCGTGCCCGTCACGGTCAAGGTGAACGTGGACCAGGCGGGCTTCGCCACCACCAACGGGCTGCGCATCCAGCAGGACCTCGTCGCCGCCGAGGACAACCCGGTGGTGGCCAACCTGAAGCGCGCCGGCGCGGTGATCATCGGCCGCACCAACACGCCGGCCTTCAGCCTGCGCTGGTTCACCCGCAACAGCCTGCACGGCCACACGCGCAACCCGCGCAACCCGGCGCTGACGCCGGGCGGCTCCTCGGGCGGGGCGGGGGCGGCGGTGGCCGCGGGCATCGGCGCCATCGCGCATGGCACGGACATCGCGGGCTCCATCCGCTACCCGGCCTATGCCTGCGGCGTCCACGGGCTGCGGCCGACGCTGGGGCGCGTGCCGGCCTGGAACCCCTCCGGGCCGGAGCGTGCCATCGGCGCCCAGCTCATGGCCGTCTCGGGCCCATTGGCCCGCAGCATCGACGATCTGCGCCTGTCCTTCCACGCCATGGCGGCGGAGGACCTGCGCGACCCGTGGTGGGTGCCGGCGCCCCTGGAGGGCCCGCCCATGCCGAAGCGCGCCGCCCTTTGCGTCCGCCCCGAGGGGCTGGACACCGCGCCCGAGGTGGAGGCCGCGCTGCGCGACGCCGCGCTGCGCCTGCAGGCCCAGGGCTGGAGCATCGTCGAGACCGCCTGCCCGCCGCTGCGCGAGCCGATGCGCCTGCAGCTGATGCTCTGGCTGGCCGAGTTCCGCCGCGGCGGCAACGCCGCCGTGGCGCGCGAGGGGGACCCGGATGCCGGCTTCGTGCTGCAGCAGATGGAGCGCATCGCCCAGCTGCCGGACCTGCACCAGTTCCAGGACCTGCTGCAGGCGCGGGCCGGGCTGGTGCGGCAGTGGCAGATCTTCCTGAGGAACTATCCGGTGCTGCTGGTGCCGGTCTGCGCCGAGCTGCCCTTCCCGGACCTGCTGGACGTCGAATCGCCCGAGGCCTTCGACCGGGTGGCCGAGGCGCAGCTCGTGCAGATCGGGCTGCCGCTGATGGGACTGCCGGCGCTGACGGTGACGACAGGCAGCGTGCAGGGCAGTGCCGGGCAGAGCCCGGTGGGGGTGCAGCTCATCGCGGGGCGCTACCGCGAGGACCTGCTGCTCGCCGCCGGCGCCGCCATCGAGGCCGCCGGGCCGCGCGTGGAGGCCTGCGAGCCGGCCTGAGGAAAGGGGCGCCCCTCCGGTTCCGCCCCGCCTCTTGCGGGCCGGTTTTCCGGCGGCGGCCCGCGCCGCCCGGCACGGAGCATGACGGGCGGAAGCGGGGCACGCGGTGGAGATGCGGGCACGGCGGAGCCCCGGCGGACGCCAGACGCGGCCGGAGCACAGGCGGCAACAAGGGAGGCATCGCCTGCTTCCGGCAAAGCGCGCGGAAGGGGGGCGGTGCCTCAGTCCAGCGGACGGCCCTGAGACTGGGCCGCGAGGGCGCGGGCCATCTGGCTCAGCGCCTCCTGGTGCCGCTCATTGTCGATGAGCGCGAAGTTGCGGGCCAGTTCCAGGCACATGCGTTGCCGCACGCCCAGCGGCTGGGCCGCTCCCTCCTCGTTCAACCCCTCGAAGAACCACGACACCGGGACGGCCAGGACGAGAGCGATCTCGAACAGGCGCCCGGCGGAGATTCGGTTCAGGCCCCGTTCGTACTTGTGGGCCTGCTGGTAGGTGACGCCGATCATACTGGCCAGTTGCTGCTGCGACAGGCCAAGCATCAGGCGGCGTTCACGGATACGGGCCCCGACATGGCGGTCGGCCAGGCGGGCGCGCTGTGTGGAGGTGTCGTCCGGCTCGTCGCTCGTGGCGACGACGCCGGCCTCAATATCGGCCATGCTCTACCCTGTTAGGCTGAAAAATGATCCCATCCCTTATTAAGTAGTATATGGCCGCCGCGGTGTTGCCTTTCAGGTTACGAAGACTGACAACAGCGTGAGAGGCGCAACCGAGGCGTTATTGTCCTCCCTTGCTACCTCCCCGTTGCAGTTGTGCCAACTGCTGCCGCAACTGCCGCAACTCAGCCTTGAGCGCGGCCACATCCTCAGGCTCCTCGGCGGCGGAACGGGTGGACGCGGCCGATTCGTCCTTGCGCGGAAACGGGCTGAACAGCGACATGGCGCGCTCCATCATCGCCATGTTCTGCTTGCTCACCTCTTCCAGCCCGGCGAGCGGGTTGAAGCCGCCCATCGCCTGCTCCACCGAGACCCGCATCTGCTCCTGCTGCCGCGAGAAGCTGCCCATGGCGAATTCCAGGTAGCGCGGCACCAGCGATTGCAGGCTGTCGCCATAGAAGCCGATCAGCTGCCGGAGGAAGGAGGTGGGCAGCAGGCTCCGCCCCTTCGCCTCCTCCTCGACGATGATCTGCGTCAGCACGCCGCGGGTGATGTCGTCGCCCGTCTTGGCGTCATAGACGACGAAATCGCGCCCTTCCCGAACCATGCCCGCCAGGTCCTCCAGCGTCACATAGGAAGAGGCCTCGGTGTTGTAGAGCCGGCGATTGGCATATTTCTTGATCACAACCGTGGGTTTGGCTTCCGCCTCGGCGCCACGCTGCCTTGCCTGTTCGGCCATTGCCGCCTTCCTCCCGCCATGTGGTGGTGGTCAGGCTAGCATGGCGCTTGGTGCGGTGCGAACAGGAGGATGGCGCCTCGGCCCTTCCGTGGCGGCGCCGCGTCGCTATGTTCGCCCGGCGCGGCCCGGCCGGCGGCCGGATGCCTGCGGAGGCGTCTCCCGCCTTCCCGGCCACGTCGCGCAGGCACAGGATCTGGCATGGCAGGCCCCGAGGACGACGCGCAAAGGAAGCGGCCCGACGCGGCCCGGGAGAGCGGCACCGGTCGTGCCACCGGGGGCGCCGCCGGTGATGGCGGCCCTGGCGATGGCGGCGCTGGCGATGGCGGCCCTGGCGATGGCGGTTCCGGCCGCGGCGGCCAGGGTGAGGGGAGCCAGGGCAGACCCGAGGCGCTGGAGAAACTGGCAGAGGATTGGATCACGCTGTGGCAGAGCGAGATCTCGGCACTGGCGGCCGATCGCGAACTGGCGGAAGGCTGGTCGTCATGGACAGCCTATGGAGCGGCCCTCGGCGCCGCCTGGATGCGCGCCGCCGCCGCGCCGCCGCCATGGCCCGTCCCGCCCGCGCCATGGAGCCGGGGCTGGGGGGAGCCGGGATGGAACGATCCGGTCTGGGGCATGCCCTGGCCCGGCTTCACGGCGCCCCAGCGGCCTGCTTCCCAGGGCTCTGCTTCCCAGGGCTCTGCTTCCCAGGGCTCTGCTTCCCCAAGCTCTGCTTCCCAGGGCTCTGCTTTCCGGCCGCCCTTTCCGTTCCCGCCACCGCCTTTCCCCTGGCCCCCCGCCTCGCCGCCGCCGCCCGGCAATGCCGCGGCGCCGCCCGCCGATGACCCCGCCCCGCCGCGGCCCGCGCCCCCTGCCGCTGCATCTGGGCCTGGCGCTGCTGCGCGGGATGGGCGCGGTGCTGAGCCTGGACCCGGTGAGCGGGATGCCCTTGTCGCCCGCCTCGCCGAGCTGGAGCGGCGCCTGGCCGGTCTCGAGGGCCGGCCGGCAGGAGATGCAGCGGATCGCCGGCGCCCTCGCCGCCGGCGGCCATCCGCCTGAGCAGTTCCGCGCCGCCGTGCTGCGCCGCCTGGCGCGGCAGGACCGCGCGCTGATCGCAGGCCTCGCCGCCTATCGCCGCCATCCGGCGCGGCGGCGGGCGCCATCCCTTCCCGTGCTGTGGCAGGAGGGCGACAGCCGCCTGCTGGACTATGGCGGCGAGGGCCCGCCGCTGCTGGTGGTGCCCTCCCTCGTCAACCGCGCCTATGTGATGGATCTCGCCCCGGGCCACTCCATGCTGCGCGCCCTGGCGGAAGGCGGGGCGGCGGGGGGCGGCTCCCGCGTGCTGCTGCTGGACTGGGGCTGGCCCGACGAGGCGGCGCGCGGCTTCACCCTGACCGACTACATCGCCGGGCGGCTGGAGCGCGCCCTGGCGGCGCCGGCGCTGCGGCCGCTCGGGCCGGTGGCGCTGCTCGGCTACTGCATGGGCGGGCTGCTGGCGCTGGCCGCCGCGCTGCGCCGGCCGGAGCGGCTGCGCGGCCTGGCCCTGCTCGCCACGCCCTGGGACTTCCACGCGGGCGGCGGCGAGGCGCAGGCGCGCGCCCTCGCCCTGGCCGCCCTGCTGCCGGGCCTGGAGCCGGTGCTGGAGGCTCATGGCACCCTGCCGGTGGACCTGATCCAGACCCTGTTCGCCGGGCTCGACCCCTGGGGGGTGGCCGCCAAGTTCCGCGCCTTCGCGGCCATGGACCCGGCCAGCGAGCGTGCCCATCTGTTCGTGGCGCTGGAGGACTGGCTGAACGATGGCGTGCCGCTCGCCGCCCCCGTGGCGCGCGAGGCGCTGGGCGGCTGGTATGGCCGCAACGAGACGGCGGCGCTGCGCTGGCGCGTGGCGGGCGCGGCGGTGGACCCGGCGGCGCTCGCCCTGCCGAGCTTCGTGGCCGTGCCGGGGGCGGACCGCATCGTGCCGCCCGCCTCGGCCATGGCGCTGGCGGCGCGGCTGCCGGGGCCCAGGGTGCTGCCCGTTCCGGCGGGGCATATCGGCATGGCCGCGGGCGGCCGCGCCGAGGCGGTGCTCTGGCGGCCATTGCGGGAATGGCTGGCGGGCTTGTAAGCCGGCCATGACGCGGCGCACACTGGCCCGCCACGGTGGCGCGGGACGAGATGCCGCCCGCGCGCCCGGACAGCGCGATGGCCTCGCCGAGACACGGCCCCGCAAGGACCGACCGGCCAACACAAGGGGGAGTTACCCAGCCATGACGGATATCGTGATCGCCGCCGCCGCGCGGACACCGGTCGGCGCCTTCAACGGCGCCTTCGCCGCCCTGCCCGCCCACGACCTCGGCACCATCGCCATCAAGGCCGCGCTGGAGCGCGCCGGCGTCGAGCCCGGCGCGGTGGACGAGGTCATCATGGGCCAGATCCTGGCCGCCGGCGCCGGGCAGAACCCGGCCCGCCAGGCCGCCATCAACGCCGGCATCCCGGCCGGCGCCACCGCCTTCGGCATCAACCAGCTCTGCGGCTCCGGCCTGCGCGCGGTCGCGCTGGCGGCCCAGCAGGTGGCCTCGGGCGACGCCTCCATCGTCGTCGCCGGCGGGCAGGAAAGCATGACCCAGGCCCCCCACTGCGCCAATCTGCGCGGCGGCGTGAAGATGGGCGACTTCCAGATGATCGACACGATGATCCGGGACGGGCTGTGGGACGCCTTCAACGGCTACCACATGGGCAACACCGCCGAGAACGTGGCCCAGAAGTACCAGATCAGCCGCGACGAGCAGGACGAGTTCGCCTTCAACAGCCAGCGCAAGGCGGGCGAGGCGATGAAGGCCGGCGCCTTCCGCGACGAGATCGCCCCCGTCACGGTGAAGGGCCGCAAGGGCGACACCGTGGTCGAGAACGACGAGTACCCGAAGCCCGACACCAGCCGCGAGATCCTGGCCAAGCTGCGCCCGGCCTTCGCCAGGGACGGCTCGGTGACCGCCGGCAACGCCTCCGGCATCAATGACGGCGCCGCGGCGCTGGTGGTGATGTCGGCGGCCGAGGCGGCGCGGCGCGGCCTGACGCCGCTGGCGCGCATCGCCTCCTGGGCCACGGCGGGCGTCGATCCGGCGATCATGGGCACCGGCCCCATCCCCGCCAGCCGCAAGGCGCTGCAGAAGGCGGGCTGGAACATCCAGGACCTCGACCTGATCGAGGCCAACGAGGCCTTCGCGGCGCAGGCCTGCGCGGTGAACAAGGACCTGGGCTGGGACACCGCCAAGGTGAACGTGCATGGCGGCGCCATCGCGCTGGGCCACCCGATCGGCGCCTCGGGCGCGCGCGTGCTGACCACCCTGCTCTACGGCATGAAGGCGCGCGGCGCGAAGAAGGGCCTGGCCACGCTGTGCATCGGCGGCGGCATGGGCGTCGCCATGTGCCTCGAGGCGGCCTGACGCGGAAGGGAAAGGCCGGGGGGAAGGAATTCCCCCCGCGAACCTACAGGTTCGCGCCCATCTTTTTTCTGTCAGGTCAGGGCGTGCGTCGCCAGAGGCCGCGCACCACCTCCGCCGGGCCCTGGTGGCGCGGGCCCTCGTCCAGCCGCACCGTGCCCTCCAGGCATTCCTGCACCTCCAGCCCGGCGAACAGCCTTTCCGCCTCGGCGCGGGTCCAGAGCAGGTCGGGATCCCTCGGCCCGCCGCTGCGGCGCCCGTGCTGGGCGGGGGTGAAGCCCTCCAGCAGCAGCAGCCCGCCCGGGGCCAGGGCGCGGCAGGCGGCCTCGGCCACGATGCGGCGGTCGGGCGTGGGCAGGTGGACGAACACCCAGGCGATCAGGTCGAACCCGCCCTCCGGCCAGTGCCACGCGGTGAGGTCGGCCACCACCGTCTCCAGCGGCACGCCGGCCCGGGCGGCCAGCGCGGCGGCGCGCGCCATGCCGGTGGCGGACCAGTCCACCGCCGTCACCGCCAGGCCCTGGCGCGCCAGCCACACGCCGTTGCGGCCCTCGCCATCGCCCAGCGCCAGGGCGCGCATCCCCGGCCGCAGGCGGGGGGCCAGGGTTTCCAGGTAGCGGTTGGGCGCCTGGCCGAACAGCCACGCGCCGGCGGCGTAGCGCGCCTCCCAGGCTTCCGCCTCGCTCATGGCGCGCCTCCGCCGGGGCTCCAGCCGGGCGGCGCCAGGGTGAAGCCGGCGAAGTCGAAGGCGGGGCTCACCGTGCAGCCCACCAGCGTCCAGGCGCCGAGGCTTTCCGCCGCCTGCCAGTGGCCGGGCGGCACCAGGGCGAAGGGCTCCTCCCCCGCGCCAAGGCCAGGGCCGAGGCGGCGCTCCGCCTCCCCCGCCCCGCCGGCCGAAAGGCGCAGGCGCAGCGGCGCGCCGGCATACCAGTGCCACGCCTCGGCGGCGTCCACCCGGTGCCAGTGGCTGGCCTCGCCCGCCGCCAGCAGGAAGTAGATGGCGGTGCCGGCGCCACGCCCGCCGCCGGCGGGCACGTCGCGCCAGATCTCGCGGTAATGCCCGCCCTCCGGATGCGGGGCGAGGCCGAGCGTGGCGATCACCGCCGCCGCCGGCAGGCCAGGGTCGCGCAGGTCCACCGGGCGGGCTTCCTCAGGCCTCGGGCGGCGCGGTGCGGGCGATGGCCGGGCTGGCCGAGACCTCGGCATACCAGGCGGCGAGCGCCGGGTGCCCCTCGCGCCACGGCTCATGGGCGTAGCGGAAGTCGAGATAGCCCAGCGCGCAGGCCACGGCGACGGCGCCGATATCGGCCAAGCCCCGCGGCGGCGCCTGCTCCAGCGCATCCAGCGCGCGGGACACGGCGGCCTTCTGCCGGGCGGAGAAGGCGGCGCGGCCCTCGTCCTGCGGCAGGGTGGTGTCGTTGCCGCGGCGGGCCACGGCGGCGTCCATGATCCCGTCCGCCAGCGCCTGCATCACCAGCGCGGCGATGCGCCGGGGGCCGGGGGCCGGGGGCGGGAAACAGCGGCGCGGCGTCGCCCAGGCCGTCGAGATACTCGCAGATCACCGGGCTGTCGTAGATCGCCTGGCCCTCGTCGGTGAGCAGGGCGGGCACCTTGCTCAGCGGGTTGGCGGCGAGCAGCGCCGGCGGGCTGGCATGGGCGCTGGTGGCGACAGGCTCGACCCGCCCTTCCAGGCCGCGCAGGATGGCGCAGGCCATCACCTTGCGCACAAAGGGGGAGGTGGGCGAGTGGAAGAGCTGCATCGACGCATCCTGTGCTTCTGGCCTGTGGCGGGCGCCATCCGGCCCCCGCCCCGGCAGGATGCCGCCCTTCCGCCGCCGCGTCAGCCCCGGAAGTTGTCCTTGCCGGCGCGGATGCGGGCCAGCTCCTCCACGCTCGCGGCCCGCAGGAAGGGGTTGGTTTCCAGCTCCTGCCCCAGCGTCACCGGCAGGGTGGGCTGGCCGGCGGCGCGCGCCGCCTCGACCTCGGCGGCGCGGGCGCGCAGCGCGGCATTGCCCGGTTCCACCGTCAGCGCGTAGCGGGCATTGCTGGCGGTGTATTCATGGCCGCAGCACACCAGCGTCTCGGGCGGCAGCACCTTCAGCAGAGACAGGGCGCGGAACATGTCGGCCGCCTTGCCTTCCAGCAGCCGGCCGCATCCGAGCGAGAACAGCGTGTCGCCGCAGAGCAGCACGCCGCCCTGGGGGAAGTGGAAGGCGACATGGCCGATGGTGTGGCCGGGGCTGTCGATCACCGTGCCGGCGGTGGCGCCCACCAGCACCGTGTCGCCGGGCTGCACCGCCTGGTCGAGCTTCGGCAGGCGGTGCGCGTCGGCCGCGGCGCCGATCACCTTGCTGCCGTAGCGGGCGCGGATCTCGGCGACGCCGTCGATGTGGTCGGCATGGTGGTGGGTGAGCAGGATGATGTCGCAGCGGCCGCCCGCGGCTTCCAGCGCCTCGATCACCGGCGCGGCCTCTCCGGGGTCGCAGACCGCCACGGTGCCGGTGGCGCCGTCGCGCAGCATCCAGGCATAGTTGTCGGACAGGCAGGGCACGGCCTGGACGGTCACGGCCATCGCGGATCTCCTCGGTTGCGGCGGCATGGCGGGCGCGGCGGCGTTCGCGGCGGCCCGGCCGGTGCCGCGAAGGCGTGTCACGCCTCGAACGAGACCCTATATCAGCCTTATGAGCGACGAGGTCCACGCCGAGATGCCCGCCGGCCTCCCGCCCGACCCGCACGGGCACCGGGAGTTCTACGCCTCGGCCACCGGCCGGGTCGCGGCGCGGCTGCTGCGCAACCGGCTGCAGCGCCTCTGGCCCTCCCTGCCGGGGCGGCAGGTGCTGGGGCTCGGCCATGCCGCGCCCTATCTGCGGCTGTGGCGGGACGAGGCGGCGCGCATCCTCTGCGCCAGCCTGCCGGAAACGGACCCCGTGCCCTGGCCGCCCGGCGCGCCCGGCCTCGCCGCCCGGGTGGAGGAGGGCGCCCTTCCCTTTCCCGACCTCAGCTTCGACAACGTGCTGCTGGTGCACGGGCTGGAAGGCTCGGAGAATGCCCGCCGCATGCTGCGCGAGGTGTGGCGCGTGCTGAAGGACGAAGGCCGCGTGCTGATCGTGGCGCCCAACCGGCGCGGCGTCTGGGCGCATCTGGACAGCACGCCCTTCGGCCAGGGGCGCCCCTATTCCCCCGGCCAGCTCACCCGCCTGCTGGAGCGCAACCTCTACACCGTGACGCGGCGGGACAGGGCGCTGTTCATCCCGCCCTTCCAGGCGCGGCTGCTGCTGCGCGGGGCGCGGGTGTGGGAAGGCGCGGGCCGCGCCCTGGCGCCGCGCTTCGCGGGGGTGGTGATCGTCGAGGCGCGCAAGGAGCTCTACGGCGTCATGCCGAAGGGCAACGCGGCGGCGGCCACGGCCCGCCTGCCGGGGCGGCGCGTGCTGGTGCCGGCCGGCGCCTGACGGGGCGGGCGGGAGGCGGGCGCCTCCCCGCCTTCCTCACCGCGGCCGGGCGCCCTCCAGCATGGCCCGCACCTTGGCCGCCAGCGCGCCCAGCGCGAAGGGCTTGCCGATGACATCCATGCCGGCCTCCATGCCGCCCTCCTCCAGCCAGGCGCTGTCGGCGTAGCCGGTCATGAACAGCACCGGCATCTCCGGGCGCACGAGGCGGGCCCGGGCGGAAAGCTGGCGCCCGTTCAGCCCGGGCAGGCCGACATCGGTCACCATCATGTCGATCCGCTCGTCGCTGTTCAGCAGGGCCAGGGCCGAGGGGCCGTCCGCCGCCTCGCGCGTCACATAGCCGAGCTCGCCCAGCGCGTCGGTCACCAGCAGGCGCACGGCGGGCTCGTCCTCCACCACCAGCACCACCTCGCCGCCGCCCTGGGGCGGCTCCGGCGCCGCCACGCCCTGCGCCTCCTCGGCCACGCCGCCCGCCGCCACGGGCAGGTAGAGCTCCACCCGGCAGCCATGGCCGGGGCGGCTGTGCAGCCGCACATAGCCGCCGGACTGGCGGATGAAGCCATAGATCATCGCCAGCCCCAGCCCGGTGCCCTGCCCGGCCGGCTTGGTGGTGAAGAAGGGCTCGAAGACGCGCGCCAGCACCTCGGGCGGCATGCCGATGCCGGTGTCGCTGACGGCGATGCGCACATAGGTGCCCGGCCGCGCCTCGGCGTGGCGCTGCGCCTCCTGCGCGGTGAGCTGGGCGGGGGCGGTCTCGATGGTCAGCGCGCCGCCCTGCGGCATGGCGTCCCGCGCGTTGATCACGAGGTTGAGGAGCGCGCTTTCCAGCTGGTTGGCGTCGGCGCGGGCGAGCGGCAGGTCGGGCGCGGGCAGCACGCGCAGCACCACCTGCTCGCCCAGCGTGCGGGTCAGCAGCTCCTGCAGGGAGCCGATCAGCGCGTTCACGTCGAGGGGGCGGCTGTCCGGCGCGTGCTGGCGGGAAAAGGCGAGCAGCCGGTTGGTGAGCGCCGCGGCGCGCCGGGCGGAGCCGGCGGCGCCATCGAGGTAGCGGCGCAGCCCGGCGGCGTCGCCCTGCTCCAGCCGCCGCCGCATGATGTCGATCGAGCCGATGATGCCGGTCAGCATGTTGTTGAAGTCGTGCGCGATACCGCCGGTGAGCTGGCCCACCGCCTGCATCTTCAGCGCCTGGCGCAGCGCCGCCTCGGCGCGCTGGCGCTCCAGCATCTCGGCGCGCAGGTCCTCGGTGCGGCGCTCCACCCGCCGCTCCAGCGCCGCCTCGGTGGCCTTGCGGGCGCTGATGTCCTGCACCACCGCCACCACCATCTCCGGCGCGCCGGAGGCGTCATGCGCCACGGAAAGGCTGCTGTTGGCCCAGACCACGCCGCCATCGGGCCGCACGTAGCGGCGCTCGATGATCAGCGATTCCGAGCGGCTCACCCGCTCCAGCGCGGCCACCAGCTCGCGCCGGTCGTCGGGGTGGGTCAGCTCCTGCTTGCGGAACTGCCGCAGCTCCGGCCAGGGCCGGCCGACAATGGCGCAGTAGCGCTCGTTGGCGGCGATGTAGCGCCCGTTCAGGTCGGCGAAGGCGATGCCGACGACGCCCTGGTTGAAGATGGTGGAAAGCCGCTCCTCCAGGCCCCGCACCGTTTCGCGCGCATGCTGGCTCTCGCGCACGAAGGCGGTGGCGTCCTCGCTCTGGACCAGGATGTGCAGCAGCGCCCCCGTCTCGTCGTGCAGCGGCACGCAGCTGATGTTCCACCAGCGCTCCTCGAACGCGCCGCCCGGGCGCCAAAGGGCGTAGCGCAGGTGCCGCAGGCGCTCCGGCTCGCCCGTCTCCAGCACGCGGAGCAGCGCGGCGCGGAGCGTGGTGATGCCGGGCGCCTGCGGGTCGCTGTCGGCGAAGATGGCGAAGAGCGGATGGCCGAGCACCGCCTCGCGCCGCTGCAGGGCGGTGCCAAGCAGGTCCTTGCTGATGGCGAGGACGCGGAAGGAGGGTTCCGCCGAGAGCAGCAGGTTGTTCCCTGGCAGCGTCTCGTAGACCCGGCGATAATCGAGCTGCGGTGCCGGCGCCACGCCCTGCCCCTCGTCCCGCGCGGTGTTCAGCGGCGCCATCCGAAGGCGTCCAGGGCGGAGATGAGCGGGGAGAAGGTGACCGGGGATCGGCAACCGCGCGCGGGCGGCCGCGTTCCGCCCGCGAACCGGCCGCGCGCAGCAACAAGGAGTTCCCGCATGGGTTTTCTGGCCCGCACCCTGATCACCGCCTTTGCCTTCTGGTGTGCCGATATGCTCATCGAGGGGATCAATTTCACCGGGCCGCTCAACCTGGTGCTGGCGGCCATCGTGTTCGGCATCGTCAACGCGCTGATCCGGCCGGTGTTGCTGCTGCTGTCGCTGCCCCTCAACATCATCACCCTCGGCCTGTTCACGCTGGTGGTCAATGCGGCCATGGTGGGGCTGACGGCGCTGGTCATGCCTGGCATGCGTGTGGAGGGATTCTGGGCGGCGTTCTTCGCCGCGATCATCGTTGCGGTTGTGTCCTGGTTCGTCAATCGCCTCCTGGGCGACCGGGAGGCGGTGGCCAACCGCTGAGCCTGCCAGACGCCCCGATCGGGCCGGCGGGCGGGACGTCGCCCGCCCGCCGCGGCTTCAGTACATGTGCTGCCCGCCATTGATGGAGAGGGTGGAGCCGGTGATGAAGTCGGCATCGTCGGCGGTCAGGAAGCAGACGCCGCGCGCGATGTCGTCCGCCGTGCCGAGGCGGCCGCGCGGGATGCGGGCGATGATCTTCTGCAGCACGTCCTCCGGCACGGCGCGGACCATCTCGGTGTCCACATAGCCGGGCGCGATGGCGTTCACGGTGATCGAGGAGCGCGCCCCCTCCTGCGCCAGCGCCTTGGTGAAGCCGTGGATGCCGGACTTGGCGGCGGCGTAGTTCACCTGGCCATACTGCCCGGCCTGTCCGTTGATCGAGCCGATGTTGACGATGCGGCCGAACTTGCGCTCCGTCATGCCGTCCCAGACCAGCTTGCAGAGGTTGAAGCAGGAGCCGAGGTTGGTGTCGATCACCTCGTCCCACATGCGGCGGTCCATGCGCTTCATGGTGGCGTCGCGGGTGATGCCGGCATTGTTGACCAGGATCTCGACCGGGCCGTGCTCGGCCTCGATCCTCGCCACCGCCGCCTTGCATGCCTCGAAGTCGGCGACGTCGAACTTGATGGTGGGGATGCCGGTCCGCTCGGTGAAGGCGGCGGCGGCGGCGTCGTTGCCGGCATAGGAGGCGACCACCTTGCGGCCGGCCTTCTGCAACTGCTCGCTGATCGCGGCACCGATGCCGCGCTGACCACCGGTGACGAGGGCCACTCGTGCCATAGGCGAAGTCCTCCTTGCTGCTGTCTTGGAGACGCCCCGCGAAGCCTGGCGCGGCGTCACGGGCACATGGCATCACAGCAGCGCGCCAGATGCCACGTCATTGTAAGGATCGGTCCGCAGGAAAACCGGCCCGGGCGGGGATCGCCGGGGCCGGCCCTGGGGAGCTCGGGGATTCGGGAGGGGAATGCGGAGGCGGCCGCCCGCTCAGCGCAGCGGCAGGGCGTACATCAGGCCGCCGCGCGTCCAGAGGTCGTTCAGGCCCCGCTCCAGCCCGATGGGCGAGCCCTTGCCGAGGTTGCGCTCGAACACCTCGCCATAGTTCCCCACCTGCCGGATGGCCTGGTAGGCCCAGTCCTCGGGCAGGCCGAGCGCCTTGCCGAAGCCCGGGGTCACGCCCAGCAGCCGCTGCACGTTCGGGTCCTGCGCGCCGCGCATCGCCTCGGCATTGGCGCGGCCGACGCCCAGCTCCTCCGCCTCGATCATCGCCAGCAGCGTCCAGGCGACGATGTCGCGCCACGCCTCGTCGCCATGCCGCACCATCGGGCCGAGCGGCTCCTTGCTGATGCGCTCGGGCAGGATCACATGCGCCGCCGGGTCGCGCAGGGCGGACACCCGCAGCGCGGCGAGCTGGGAGGCGTCCGAGGTCATGGCGTCGCAGCGGCCGGCCTGGTAGGCGGCGGTCATCTCGTCCATGGCGCTCAGCACCACGGGCTCGATGCGCAGCTTCTCGCGCCGCGCGAAGTCGCCGAGGTTCAGCTCGCTGGTGGAGCCGGGCAGCACGCAGACCGTGGCGCCGTCGAGCTGCCTCGCGCTGGCGATGCCGCTCGCCTTCGGCACCACGAAGCCCTGCCCGTCATAGAAGTTCACCCCCGCCATGTTGAAGCCGAGGGCGGTGTCGCGCATCAGCGTCTGCGTGACGTTGCGGGTCAGCACGTCGATCTCGCCCGATTGCAGGGCGACGAAGCGCGTCTGGTAGGTGGTCGGCACGAAGCGGACCTTGCCCGCGTCGCCCAGCGTGGCGGCGGCCACGGCGCGGCAGAAATCGGCGTCCAGCCCCTGGTAGTTGCCCTGGCTGTCCGGTGCCGAGAACCCCGCCACCCCGCTGTTGACGCCACAGACGAGCTGGCCGCGGGCCTTCACCCCCTCCAGCGTCGGGCCGGCGAGGGCCGGCAGGGCCACCAGGGCGGGCAGCAGGGACAGCAGGCGGATCAGGGGGCGCAGCATCGAATCGCTCCGGAGGCTATGTGGCGAGCCTATGGGGCACCGCCCTGCCAAGCCAAGGCCTGATGGACGCGCCGCCTGGAGTGTTGATACCGGCGCCGTTATGGATTAATCACGATTTTGTGAACATGCCTGCCAGCCGTTCCTCCTTTCCTGGGTCCACCGCCATGGCCTCCTCCCTCGCCCCTGACCGCTCCCCTGCCCAGCAGCAGATGCGCGTCGATCACGAGGCGCTGCTGCTGATGCTCTCCTATGTGGAGGCCGAATGCGCGCGGCTCGGCGCGCCGGAGGCGGCGCGCCACGCGGCCCTCGCCGCCGCCCTGCTGCCGCAGATCCAGCCCGGCGGCTGGGGCGGGCCCCGGCGCGGCCTGCCGCAATAGGGGGAAGCGGCGCCGCGCTTTCTGCTGGCCTCACGCGGCCGCGAAATGTTAAGCGGCGCCCCCACCGAAACCTCCGGGCACCCTTCCCCCATGGACACTCCCATCGCTGCGGTCCTCTGGACCCACCAGGCGCAACGCGATCTCGCCGCCGTGCTGCGGCTGCTGGGCCATGCCGAGCGCTGCTGCCTGGATGCCGGCTCCGACGAGGCGGCGAGCCTGGTGGCCGAGGCGATGTCGGTGCTGGCGCGCGACAGCGCCGCCCGCAAGATGGCGGCCTGATCCGCCACAGCCCCTCCCGACCTTCCGCCGCGCCGGCCTTTCGCCCCCCTGGTAGCCCGCCCTATTCGGCGGCCACCGGGGCGGCGGGGCCTTCCGGCCGGTCGCGGGGCAGGCTTTCGGGCAGGGAGGCGGGCCGCGGGCCGCCCGCCATCCAGTCCAGCAGCTCCACCGTGTGGATGGCGGGCATCGCTTCGCCACCGAGCTGCGTCAGGCAGCCGATGTTGCCGCTGGCGATCACCGCGCCGCCGGTGCGCCGCAGGTTCTCCAGCTTGCGCGCCCTGAGCTGCCCCGCGATCTCGGGCTGCATCAGGTTGTAGGTGCCGGCCGAGCCGCAGCAGAGATGCCCCTCCGCCGGCTCCTTCACCGTGAAGCCCGCCTGCCGCAGCAGCTGCTTCGGCACGCCGGTGATCTTCTGCCCGTGCTGCAGGCTGCAGGCGGCGTGATAGGCGACCGTGAGGTCCGGCGCCGGGCGGGTGGGCGCGTAGCCGAACCGCAGCAGCACCTCCGAGACGTCCTTCGCCCGCGCCGCCACCGCCGCGGCGCGCGCCGCCCAGGGCTCCGGCTCCTCGCGGAACATGAAGCCGTAATCCTTGACCGTGGTGCCGCAGCCCGAGGCATTGACCACGATCGCGTCCAGCCCCTCGCCGTCAATCTCGCGCGTCCAGGCGGCGATGTTGGCGCGCGCCAGCGCCATGGCGGGCTCGTGCTGGCCCATGTGGTGGTTCAGCGCGCCGCAGCAGCCCTGCTCCGCCGTCACCACCACCTCGATCCCCATGCGCGTCAGCAGCCGGATGGTGGCCTCGTTGATGGAAGGCGCCAGCACCGTCTGGGCGCAGCCGGTGAGCAGCGCGACGCGGCCGCGCCGCTGCCCCTCGGCGCGGTGGATGCGCGGGCGCTGCGCCGCGCCGGCGGGCGGCAGGCGGGCAGGCGCCAGCGACAGCATGGCCCGCAGCCGCCGCGCGGTGGTGCCCTGGCCGGGGATCAGCCCGCCCAGCGGCCGCGCCAGCCGCGCCGCCGCCAGCGCCGCGCGGAAGCGGCGCGGATAGGGCAGCGTGGCGCCCAGCACCCGGCGCAGCATCCGCTCCGGCCAGGGGCGGGTGTAGGTTTCCTCGATGTAGCGCCGGGCATGGTCGACCAGGTGCATGTAGTGCACCCCGGACGGACAGGTCGTCATGCAGGACAGGCAGGACAGGCAGCGGTCCACATGCCGCACCACCGCCTCGGTCGCGGGCTTGCCGCCCTCCAGCATGTCCTTGATCAGATAGATGCGGCCGCGCGGCGAATCCAGCTCGTCCCCCAGCAGCACGAAGGTGGGGCAGGTTGCGGTGCAGAAGCCGCAATGCACGCAGCTCCGCAGGATGGCGTTGGATTCGCGCGTGTCGGGGTCGGTGAGCTGCGCGGGCGAAAAGCTGGTTTGCATCGGTCGGTCCGTTCCTCACCCGCCAAGGTGGAAAGCCCGGGGCGGGGATGCAAGCCGGATCAAAAATGCATCGATCCTGGCAATTATTCATAAATATGATAAATTTACAGTCGATCGGGAAAAGCCCGGACGGGTTCCATCGCCCTGAGGACAACGTGACCACCCAGACCACCCCGCGCTCCACTCCCGCCCCCGCGCCCGCCGCGCCCAGCCCCGTTCTGGGCGGCAGTTCCGAGGCTTCCCGGCAGGCCCGCCTGCGGGAAGTCTATCGCCCGGGAACGCGCCTGCCGCAGGAGCCGGCGCGCCGCGGCCCCTCCTGGTTCGACCGCCCCTGACCCGCGCCGCCGCACGGAAAGGGCGGGCAAGCCCCTGCGGGCCGCTCAGGCGCGCAGGCGGCCAGGGTTGAGGATGCCGAGCGGGTCCATCGCCGCCTTCACCCGCACCCCGATGGCCGCCAGAGCGGCGGGCTCCTCCGGCACCACGGGCACGGCGGCACGCAGCGAATCGGGGGCGCGGAACAGGGTGAAGGTGCCGCGCGCCGCCCGGGCCGCCGCCATCACCGCGCGGTGCGCCGCCTCCAGGGCGGGCCCCGCCGCCCACACCAGCCCGCCGCCCCAGTCCAGCAGCAGCCGGGCGCCGAAGGCCTCCTCCAGCGCGCGCGCCACGGCGGGGGCCGCGGTCGGCCGCACCGAAAGGCGCCACACCGCCTGATCCGCCGCGGCCTCCAGCGGGGCCGCGTCGCGCACCGCGCGCCACAGCACCAGCGAGGCCTCGCCCTCCACCATTGAGACGGCGCCATGCGCCGCCAGGATGCCGCGCAGCGCCCCCGCCCGGTGCGGCAGGAACGGGGAAAAATCCTCCAGCCGCAGCAGGGCGGCGGGACCGTCCAGGCCCAGCTCCGGCGCGCCGCCCGGCAGCAGCGCCGCGCCGCTGACGCCGAAGGGGCTGCCCAGCCCCGCCGAGAGCGCCCGCACCCCGGCCGCGAGGTCGGCCACCCGCACCGCCAGGCTCAGGCTGTCCTCCGGGCGTGGCGCCAGCTTCAGGGTGATCTCGGTGAGCACGCCGAGCGTGCCGTGGCTGCCCGCCAGCAGCTTGCACAGGTCGAGCCCCGTGACGTTCTTGTGCACCCGGCCGCCGGAGCGGATCACGGCGCCATCACCCGTCACGGCGCGCACGCCCAGCACCTGGTCGCGCAGCGCGCCGCCCGGGCCGATGCGGCGGGGGCCCGAGAGGTTGGCCGCCACCATGCCGCCCAGCGTCGGCGGCAGGGCGGCGCCGAAGAGGGCGGAGAAATCCGGCGGCTCGGCCGGCAGCATCTGGCGGTGCTCGGCCAGCGCCGCCGCGATCTCCGGCATCGGCGTGCCGGCGCGGGCGGACAGCACCATCTCCGCCGGCCGGTAGAGGGTGATGCCGGACAGGCCGCGGGTGGACAGGGTGCGCGCCGCCTGGACCGGGCGCAGGCTGGCGCGGCGCGTGCCATGGCCCTCGATGGCCAGCGGCTCGCGCGCGGCGGCGGCCGCGCGCACCGCCTCGGCGAGGCTGTTCTCGTCAGGCGGCACCAGCAGGTCGGTCATCGGCTTCCGGCTTCTCAGGCGGCGGCGCGGGCGGCGGCGGGCAGCCCGTCCAGCGGAAACACCTTGGCGGGGTTCAGCAGCCAGGCGGGGTCGAAGGCGCTCTTGATGGCGCGCTGCCGGTCCAGCTCCTCGCGCGTGAACTGCACGCCCATCAGGTCGCGCTTCTCGACGCCCACGCCATGCTCGCCGGTCAGGCAGCCGCCCACCTCGACGCAGAGCTTCAGGATGTCGGCGCCGAAGGCCTCGGCCTTGCGGAAGCTTTCCGGGTCGTTGGCGTCGAACATGATCAGCGGGTGCAGGTTGCCGTCGCCGGCATGGAAGATGTTGGCCACCTGCAGCCCGTAGCTGTCGCTCATCTCGCCGATGCGGCGCAGGACGTGCGGCAGCTCGCCCGTGGGGATGGTGCCGTCCATGCAGAGATAGTCCGGGCTGATGCGTCCCACCGCGCCGAAGGCGCCTTTGCGGCCCTTCCAGATGGCCAGGCTCTCCTCCGCCGTCTCGGCCACGCGCAGGCTGATCGGGTCGAAGCGGGCGCAGATCTCGCGCAGCTTGCCGAGCAGGGCGTCCTGCTCCTCCGCATTGCCCTCCACCTCGATGATCAGCATCGCCTCCGCGTCCAGCGGGTAGCCGGCATGGGCGAAGGCCTCGCAGGCATGGATGGCGGGGCGGTCCATGAACTCCAGCGCCACGGGGATGATGCCGCTGCCGATGATGGCGTCCACCGCCTGCCCCGCCACCTCGTTGGAGCGGAAGGCGGCCAGCATGGCGCGCGCGCCCTCGGCCGCGCGCAGGATGCGCACCGTCACCTCGGTGACGAGGCCGAGCTGCCCCTCGGAGCCGGTGATCAGCCCGAGCCAGTCATAGCCCGCGGCATCCAGGTGCCCGCCGCCGATCTCGATCACCTCGCCCTCGATCGTGACAAAGGTGACGCCGAGCAGGTTGTTGGCGGTGACGCCGTATTTCAGGCAGTGCGCGCCGCCCGAGTTCATCATGACGTTGCCGCCGATCATGCAGGCGAGCTGGCTGGAAGGGTCGGGGGCGTAGAAGAACCCCTCCTCCGCCACGGCCTGGGTGATGCCGATATTGGTGACGCCCGCTTCCACCACCGCGAGGCGGTTGTCGGTGTCGATCTCCAGGATGCGGTTCATCCGCATCAGCCCGATCACCACGGCATCGGCCAGCGGCAGGGCGCCGCCCGAGAGGCTGGTGCCGGCGCCGCGCGGCACCACGCGGATGCCGTTCTCGTGGCAATAGCGCAGCACCGCCGCCACCTGCGCCGTGCCGGTGGGCAGCACCACGGCCAAAGGCGGCTGGCGGTAGGCGGAAAGCCCGTCCGTCTCATAGGCCTTGAGGCGGATCTCGTCGCCGATGACGCCATGGCCGAGGGGCGTGTCCGGCACCAGCTTCCGCAGCGCCTCGACAATCTCCGCCCGCCGCGCCAGCACGGCCGGATTCGGGGAGGGCAGCTCGATCATCGGTCCATTCCTCGCGCCAGTCCTGTTCTCGCGGAGGATGGGGCGGCGGCCGGCGCCGGGCAAGCGCGGCGCGCACGCAAAAACGACGCCGCGGTGCGCACCGCGGCGTCGTTTTCAGGCGGAAGAAGCCTGCTGGCACCGCCCCGGAGGGCGGCCGCCGGTGTCAGCCCTGGCGGGCCTTCAGCCGGGGGTTCTTCTTGTTCAGCACGTACAGGCGGCCACGGCGGCGCACCAGCACGCAGTTCTTGTCGCGCGTCTTCGCGCTCTTCAGGCTGTTACGGATCTTCATGGGGCACCCTCTTAGAGCGGGCGCGTTTAGGGGCGGGGCGCGCGATTGTCAATCGCGGCGTGTCGCGCGGGGCGGCATCTCGCCATGCGGCATGGGACCGCGCCGGCCGCCGCGCAGCGCGCGCAGCAGGTCGAGCTTCCAGCCGCGCAGCCCCACCGCGCCCATGGCCCGGTATTGCTGCCGCCGCACCGCACCCTGCACCAATGCCCTGGCGATCCGCCCGATCGTGCCTGCCACAAGCTTTCTCCCTGTCGTGAAACGGACAAGGGCAGAACGGCCGGGCGCCAGGGCGGTTGCCAGGGCGCTTGCCTGGCGGCTGCCTTCAGCCGGCCTCCTCCAGCACCCGCTCCAGGCTGGCCGGCGTGGCGATGGCGGCCGAGACGGCCGGCACCATGCCGCGGAACTCCGACGCGCGCGGCGAGCGCGCCCGCCAGGCCAGGCCCAGCCCCCGCCCCTGCGGCATCTCCAGCGGGCGCAGCGCCACCCGGGCGCCGGCCAGCACGCCGCCCTCCACCGCCAGCCGCGGCAGCAGCGTGATCCCGAGCCCGCCCGCCACCATCTGCACCAGCGTGTGCAGGCTGGTGGCGGCGAAGGTGTCGCCCCCGCCGGCGCCGGGCAGGCCGCAGGCGGCCAGCGCATGGTCGCGCAGGCAGTGGCCATCCTCCAGCAGCAGCAGCCGCTCCGCCCCCAGCGCGGCCAGCGGCACGGCGGGCAGCGCCGCCAGCCTGTGCCCCTCGGGCAGCGCGACGACGAAGGGGTCCTCCGCCACCCGCACCACCTCCGCCTCGGGCAGCACGGCGGGCAGGGCCAGCAGCAGCAGGTCCAGCCGGCCGGAGGCCAGGTCCTCGGCCAGCCGCTCCGTCAGGTCCTCGCGCAGCCAGAGCTGCAGCCGGGGAAAGGCCTCGCGCAGCGCCGGCATCAGCCGCGGCAGCAGGAAGGGCCCGATGGTCGGGATCACCCCCAGGCGCAGCGGCCCGGCCAGCGGGTCGCGCGCCGCCGCCGCCGTTTCCGACACCGCCGACAGGGCGGCGAGCGCGGCGCGGGCGCGGCGCACGAGCTCCAACCCGAGCGGCGTGAAGACCGGCCGCTTGCCGGGTCCGCGCTCCAGGATGGAGGCATCGAGCTGGCGCTCCAGGGCGATGATGCCGGCCGACAGGGTGGACTGCGTCACCGCGCAGGCCGCAGCCGCCCGCCCGAAATGGCCGAGATCGGCCAGGGCGACGAGGTAGCGGAGCTGCTGCGGGCTGGGGAGAGGGGTCATCGATCCAGACGATAATTCCGTCGAAAACTATTCATTGGCCTGTGTGCGCTGCAGCATACATAAAAGGCCGCGTCTGGGGCAGGAGCAATCCGGCCCCCCGCATGAAACGCCGAAATTGGGGATAATCACGCATGCTGACCGTTGGCGACAAGTTTCCCGCCTTCAACCTGACCGCCGTGAAGGGCGGCCCGGAAGGTCTGGAAGGCCCCGGCAAGTCCTTCGTCGACATCTCCAACGAGTCCGATGCCGGCAAGTGGAAGATCGTCTTCTTCTGGCCGAAGGACTTCACCTTCATCTGTCCGACCGAGATCGCGGCCTTCGGCAAGCTGAACCAGGAGTTCGAGGACCGTGACGCCGTGGTCTATGGCGCCTCGACCGACAGCGAGTTCGTGCACCTGAACTGGCGCGTCCACAACAACGACATCCGCGACCTGCCCTTCCCGATGCTGGCCGACGTGAAGCGCGAGCTGTCCGCCGCCCTCGGCATCCTGGACAAGCAGGCCGGCGTCGCGCTGCGCGCCACCTTCATCGTCGACCCCGAGGGCACCATCCAGTGGGCCTCGGTGAACGGCCTGAACGTCGGCCGCAACCCGCAGGAGGTGATCCGCGTGCTGGACGCCCTCCAGACCGACGAGCTCTGCCCCTGCAACTGGAACAAGGGCGGCGACACGCTGAAGCCCGCCGAGCTGTTCCAGGCCGCCTGAACCGGCCCTTCCCGGCCTGAACAGCGGGCCGGCGCCTTGGCGCCGGCTCCTCTCCCCCCGGGCCTCCCCCCTGGAAGCCCGCACCAGGGGGGCGGTGCGCCGAACCGGCGCTGTACGCCAGCCCCGCCCACCGCCTCCCCGCCCGGCCGCCCCTTCCAGATCCCCCCGGAAGCGCCCCCCGAACCGTCCCACGAACCGGAGGACAACCATGTCGCTCGAAGCCCTGCGCGCGCGCCTGCCCGACTATGCCCGCGACCTGAAGCTGAACCTCGGCAGCCTGGCCACCGAGCCGGCGCTGGACCAGCAGAAGCTGGCCGGCACCTTCGTGGCCAGCGCCATCGCCAGCCGCAACGCCGAGGTGATCCGCGCCATCGTCGCCGAGTTCGGCCCGAAGCTGTCGCCGGAGGCGCTGACCGCCGCCAAGGCCGCCGCCGCCATCATGGGCATGAACAACGTCTACTACCGCTTCACCCACCTGGTGGGCGGCGACTATCCGGGCCTGCCCGCCAAGCTGCGGATGAACGTCATCGGCAAGCCCGGCGTCGAGAAGGTGGATTTCGAGCTCTGGTCGCTGGCCGTTTCCGCCATCAATGGCTGCGGCATGTGCATGGAGGCGCATGAGAAGGTGGTGAAGCATGGCGGGGTGAGCACCGAGCAGGTGCAGGCCGCCGTGCGCATCGCTTCCGTGGTGCACGCGGTCGCCGGCGTGATCGACGCCGAGGACGCGCTCGCCGCCTGAGGCCCCGCCCGGCCGCCCGGCCTGTCGGCAAAGCCCCGCACCGGCCCCTGCTGGTGCGGGGCTTTCGTTGTGCAACCTCCGCACCGCCCGGATGTTATGCAGATGGCGCATGAGGGGTCGTTGAAAATGCAGGCAGATATCGTGTTGCAGCGCGAAAAACTGCTTGCATACGAACGACCTTGGACTTAAGTTCCCTCTCGCAGCAACGCCCTGCGTTGTTGTCTTTCTTGGACGTTTCCTCCCTAAACTCGGCGGTGCTTCGGCACCGCCTTTTTTTTGCGTTCGCGCACATTCCGGCGCATGCCGCACCATGCCGGCATGCGCCTGGCGGTCAGCCGCGCAGGAAGGCCCAGTCCATCTTCGTCAGCGCCGCGATCATGGCGGTGAGGTCGCGCTGGAGCTGACCCATGGAAGGCAGGCGCTCGATCGCCGCCTCGTCCATGTAGAGGCTGCGCGCCATCTCGATCTGCAGCACATGCACCGCCTCGCGCGGGCGGCCGTAGTGGCGCGTCACATAGCCGCCGGCATAGGGGTCATTGCGCCGCACCCGGTAGCCCATCGACCAGAGCAGCTCCTCCATCCGGCGCACCGCGCGGGGCGCGCAGGCGGTGCCATGCGCGTCGCCCAGCACCATGTCGGGCGCGTTGTGCGGCTGCGCGGGGTGGGTCGGCATGGAATGGCAATCGACCACCAGGCAGCAGCCGAACAGCGCCTTCGACTCGGCGATCAGCCCGCTCAGCGCCGCGTGGTAGGGCTGCCAGCAGCGCTGCACCCGCTCCTCCGCCTCGCGGAAGGGCAGGCGCCGGCGATAGACCGGCTCGCCGCTGGCGACGATGCGGGCGATGGTGCCGAGCCCCGCCCCCACCCGCGGGCTGGCGCTGTTCACCCAGGAGGGCAGTGGCCCGTCGAACATCGCCGGGTCCAGCTCCCACGGCTCGCGGTTGGCGTCGCAATAGACGCGCGGAAAGGTGGCGGCCAGCAGCGGAACGCCATGCAGGGGCGCCGCGGCGAACAGCTCGTCGACGAAGCCGTCTTCCGAGCGCCGCACCGAGCGCGCGTCGAGCCGCGATTCGGCCAGGAACGCCGCCGGGTAGTCGCGCCCCGAATGCGGCGAGGCGAACACCAGCGGCGCCCGCCACGCCGCCGGGCGCGAGAGCAGGAAGGGGCCGGGCTGCTGCCCGGCGGAGAGCGCGAGTGGAAGATCCATGATCCGGCCGTATCAAGCCATAGCGCCCTTCTCCTGTCACGGCTTGCGCGGACGGGCGGGCTTTTGCGGCTGCTCCGCGCAATCGCCTCTTGCCAGCCCGTCCCGGCCGCGATAGTTAGCCCGCCCGACCGGATGGGCGCGTAGCTCAGCGGGAGAGCGTCCCCCTGACACGGGGAAGGTCACAGGTTCAATCCCTGTCGCGCCCACCATCCATCGGTTCCCCGCCAAGACACGCCCGCCCCAGGCCCGACCGCCCGCTTCCGCCCGGATGCGGGCTTTTTCATGTTCCATGGCCGGGCCAGGACCTCGCGCGCCGTGCAGCGGCCAGCACGGCGCGTGTTGCGCGCGAGCGGGAAAATTTGAAACAAACATACGCAGCGAGCGGCAAAATCTTGCCGGAACCGTTGACCCTCGCCGCCCGCCGCCGCAAAGACGGCGCACAAGCCTTCCAGCGGGGGAAACACGCTCCATGCAACGCCGCCATCTGCTCCTGGCCGCCACCGCCGGCCTCGCCGCGCCTGCCCTGCCGCGCCTGGCGCGGGCGCAGGCTGCGGTCACCATGCGCCTGTCGCACCAGTTCCCGCCCAGCCACCAGCATGCCGGCATCCTGGTGGCCTTCGCCGAGCGGGTGAAGGCGAGGAGCCAGGGTGCCATCGACGTGCAGGTCTTCCCGGCGGAGCAGCTGGCCAAGGCGGGCGAGAACTTCCCCGGCGTGGCGCGCGGCGCCTTCGAAGCGGCGGCGGCGGTGAACTTCCAGTGGGGCAACACCCTGCCGGAGATGAACGTCATCACCCTGCCCTACCTGTTCACCGAGCTGGAGCGGATCCGGAAGTTCCCCGGCTCCCCGGCCGCGCAATACCTGGAGGGGCTGCTGCAGAAGCGCGCCGTGCGCAACCTGATGTGGCTCTACACCACGCGGCAGGCCATCTTCACCAGCGGCCGCAAGCCGCTGGTCACGACCGACGACTTCAAGGGCGTCAAGATCCGCGGCCTGAACGCGCTGACCGACCACGCGCTGACCGCCGTCGGCGCCGCCCCCTCCTCCATGCCGGGGCCGGAGGTGCCGCAGGCGCTGCAATCGGGCGTGCTCGATGCCGGGCTGACGGACGTGTCCGCCGCCGTCTCGCGCCGCTTCTACGAGTTCCAGAAGTTCGGCACCGTGACACCGTGGTTCTGCGTGTTCACCCATGTCTATGTGAACCCGCGCTGGTTCGACCGGCTGAGCCCCGAGCACCGCGCCATCATCACCGAATCCGCCGCCCAGGCGGAGCGCGACCAGATCCCGCTCACCGAGGAGGTCGCGGCCAAGGCGCTGGCCGAGCTGAAGGCGCGCGGCATGACCGTGCACGAGCAGACGGAGGCCGAGCGCGCCGCCTGGAGCGCCGCCATGCAGAAGCCGGTGGTCGACGCCTTCCTGAAGCTGGCGCCGGAAGGCGGGGCGCGCGCCATCGAGCTGCTGCGCGCCCTGTGAGGGAACCGGCGGCGATGAGCCCGGCGGCGCGCGCCGTTTCCGCCCTGGCGGCGGGGGTGGCGCGGGCGGCGGCGGCCCTTGGCGCCCTGGCCACGCTCCTGTGCCTGGCGCTGGTCACCATCTCGGTGCTGGCGCGCTACCTGGCCGGGCTGCCGCAGCCCTGGATCGACAAGACCGCCGGCTGGCTGGTGGTGGCGCTGGTGCTGCTGGCCGCGCCCGAGGCGCAGCGGCGCTTCGAGCATATCGGCGTCGACGTGCTGACCAACCGCCTGTCCGGCCGCGCGGCGCGCGGCGCGCGGCTGCTCGGCACCCTGTCCGTCGCGCTGGTGGCCGGCATCCTGCTGAACGCCGGGCTGGAGACGGTGGCCTTCAGCCGCATGATCGGGGTGATGACCGAGATCGACGGCGTGCCGGTCTGGTGGATCCAGGCGCTGCTGCCGCTCGGCGCCGCGCTGCTGATGGTGGTGGCCCTGGCGCAGTCGGTGGTGCTGGCGCTGGGCCAGGACCCGGATTACCTGCCCCACGGGGCGGAGGAGCTGCCGCGCGACACGCTGGCGCGCGGCGAATAGGGATCGAACACCGCCCATGACCTTCCTGGCCCTGCTCGCGGCGCTGTTCGTCGTGCTCTATCTCGGCGTGCCGATGTTCGTGGCGCTGTTCCTGCTGCCGCTTGGCGTGCTGATCTGGGTGGAGGGCGGCGTGCCGGCGCTGGGCGAGCTGGTGATCGGCCAGCTCGACGGCTACCTGCTGGTGGCCATCCCGCTCTTCATGCTGATGGCGCATGTCATGGTGCGCGGGCGGGTGGTGGACGACCTCTACGCCGCCGCCTTCCGCCTGCTGCGCGGCGTGCGCGGGGGCGTGGGCATCGCCACCGTCGCCGCCAGCACCGTCTTCGCCGCCATTTCCGGCTCCTCCGTCGCCACCGCGCTCACCGTGGGCAAGATCGCCATCCCGCAGATGCTGCGCTACGGCATGAGCCGGCGCGGCGCCTTCGGCGTGGTGGCGGGCGGCGGCACGCTCGGCATCCTGATCCCGCCCTCGGCGCCCATGGTGCTCTATGCCTATGTCACCGAGACCAGCGTCGGCGCGCTGTTCCTGGCGGGCGTCATCCCCGGCCTGATGATGGCGGCGATGTTCGCCCTCTACTGCTTCCTCACCGAGAAGCGCGCCGTGGCGCCGGAGGATGCCGAGATCGACGCCGCGGCGCCGGAGCAGTTCTCCCTCGCCCGCGCCGGATGGAGCCTGTCGCTGCCGGTCTTCGTGCTGGGCGGCATCTACATGGGCATCTTTACCGCCACGGAGGCCGCCGGCACCGGCTCGCTCTACGCCATCCTGATCGCGGCCCTGGTCTACCGCAGCCTCACCTGGCGCGACATGCTGGACGGCGTGCAGGAAGCGACCCGCACCAGCGCCATGCTGCTGATGATCATCGCAGGCGCCGCCATCTACGGCTACATGCTGACCAAGCTGCGCGTGCCGCAGGAGCTGACCGCGCTGGTGCTGGAGTGGGGCCTGTCGCGCACCGGCTTCCTGGTCGCCATGATGGTGCTGCTGTTCATCCTCGGCCTGGTGCTGGAAAGCTTCTCCATCATCCTGCTGACCATGCCGGCGGTGCTGCCCCTGCTGGCGCAGCTCGGCATCGACAAGGTGTGGTACGGCATCCTGCTGACGCTGAGTCTGGAGATGGCGCTGATCTCGCCGCCCGTGGCGATGAACCTCGTGGTCATCAAGGCCATCACCGGGGCGCCGCTGGCCGAGGTGAACCGCTCCATCATCCCCTACATGCTGATGCTGGCCTTCGGCACGGGGCTGATCGTCGCCTTTCCCGACATCGCCCTCTGGCTGCCGCGCGTGGCCGGCTACGGGGCGAACTAGAACAGGGTTTTGCCCTGTTCCAGTTTGCTGTTTTGGTGCCCTCAGGCGCCGGGCGCCGCCTCCGGCGGCTGGGCTTCCGCCGCATGGGCGGCGGGCCGCGGTCGCGGCCTCGGCCCGGCAAGGCCGGGCCGCATGGTTTTCGGCTGCCCTCAGGCGCCGGGCGCCGCCTCCGGCGGCTTGGCTTCCGCCGCATGGGCGGCGGGCCGCCTTCGCGGCCTCGGCCCGGCAAAGGCCGGGCCGCATGGTTTTCGGCTGCCCTCAGGCGCCGGGCGCCGCCTCCGGCGGCTGGGCTTCCGCCGCATGGGCGGCGGGCCGCAGTCGCGGCCTCGGCCCGGCAAGGCCGGGCCGCATGGTTCTCGGCTGCCCTCAGGCGCCGGGCGCCGCCTCCGGCGGCTTGGCTTCCGCCGCATGGGCGGCGCGCCGCGGTCGCGGCGTCGGCCCGGCAAAGGCCGGGCCGCCTTGCTGCGCTGGTGCCCTCAGGCCGCCTTGGGCATCCGCAGCACCTCTCCCAGCGCCCGCACCAGCCCCGCGATCATCGCGTCGTCGTGGAAGGGCGTGGCGCAAAGGCGCAGGCGCTCCGTGCCGCGCGGCACGGTCGGGTAGTTGATCGGCGTGACGTAGATGGAGAACTCCTCCAGCATCCGGCGCGCCACGGCGCGGCAGGCATCGGCGCCCGGCACGGGGACGGGCACGATGTGGCTGTGGCTGTCGAGGCGCGGCAGGCCGGCGGCATCCAGCGCCGCCTTCAGCGCCGCGGCGCGCTCCGCCAGCCGCGCGCGCAGCGGCGCATCGGCGCGGATGTGGCGGATGCTGGCCAGCGCGGCCGCCACGGTGGGGGGCGGCAGGGCGGTGGTGAAGATCAGCCCCCCCGCCACCGAGCGCACATAGTCCACCAGCTCCGCCTCGCCGGCGATGTAGCCGCCGAACACGCCGACGCCCTTGGCCAGCGTGCCCTCGATCACGTCGATCCGCGCCGCGGCCCCGTCACGCTCGGCGATGCCCGCCCCTTCCGCGCCATAGAGGCCGACCGCGTGCACCTCGTCCAGATAGGTGAGCGCGCCGTATTTCTCCGCGAGGTCGCAGAGGGCGTGCAGCGGCGCGATGTCGCCCTCCATGGAATAGACGCTCTCGAAGGCGATGACCTTCGGCGCCGCCGGGTCGGCGGCGCGCAGCAGGCTTTCCAGGTGGTCCAGGTCGTTGTGCCGCCAGATGTGGCGCCTGGCCGGGCTGCGGCGCATGCCGTCGATCATCGAGGCATGGTTCATCGCGTCCGAGAACACCTCCATGCCCGGCAGCGCGGCCAGCAGGGCGGACAGCGCGGCCTGGTTGGCGAGATACCCGCTGCCGAACAGCAGCGCCGCCGGCTTGCCGTGCCAGCCGGCCAGCTCCGCCTCCAGGGCCGCGTGCAGCGGCGAGGTGCCGGAGATGTTGCGCGTGCCGCCCGCGCCCGCGCCATGCGCCGCCACCGCCTCGGCCGCCGCCCGCTGCACCGCCGGGTGCGTGCCCATGCCGAGATAGTCGTTGGCCGACCAGACGGTGATCTCGCGCGCGCCGCCCGGGCCGTGCCAGCGATAGGTCGGGAAGCGGCCGGCGATCTTCTCCAGCCGCGTGAAGTCGCGGTAGCGGCCCTCGCTGCGCAGGGCGCCGAGGTGCCGCGAACAATGGTCGAGCAGGGTCTGACGCGTATTCATGGGCGGCCTCTATAAACCCTGCGTCATCTCCTTGCAGCGGCGATGGTGGCGGATCAGCCCTGCCCAAACGCCGTGCCCGGCTCCTCCGCGAGAATGGCGCGCAGCCCGGCGCGGTAGTCCGGATGGCGCCAGCGCAGGCCCAGCGCCGCCCGCGTGGCGCGGCTGTCCACCCGCCGGTTCTCCGCCCAGAAGGAGCGCGCCATGGGCGACATCCCCGCCCACGCCTCCTCGAACGGCACCAGCGGCGGCGGCGCAACCCCCAGCAGCCGCGCCGCCTCCGCCGTTACGGCGGCGCCGGCGGCGGGCTCGTCATCGGCCAGGTGCAGCACGCGCGGGGCTTCCACGTCCCACCCCCCCTGGCCGGCGGCGGCCAGCACGGCGGCGGCGATGTCGTCGCGGTGGATGCGGGAGAACAGGTGGCCGGGCCGGTCCACCCGGCGGGCGCGGCCGGCGCGCAGCTCGTCCAGCGCGCTGCGGCCGGGGCCGTAGATGCCGGCGGTGCGGAAGATGTCGAGCGCCACGCCGCGCCCGGCGAGCGCCGCCCACCACGCTTCCTCGGCCGCCAGGCGGCGGCGGGAGCGTTCCTGCGCCGGGGCAGGCGGCGTCGCCTCGTCCACCCAGCCGCCCTGCCGGTCGCCATAGACGCCGGTGGTGGAAAGGTAGCCCACCCAGCGCAGCGCCGTGGCGCGGGCCAGCGCCCCGGCATGGGCCTCCAGCACCGGGTCGCCCCCCTCCCCGGGCGGGACGGTGACGACGAGATGGGTGGCGGCGGCGATCGCCGCGCCCGCCTCCGCGAAGGGGAGCACGGCCAGGCCGGGCGGCGCCTCATCACCGGGGCGCGGCGCGCGGCGGGTGCCGGCCACCGCCCATCCCGCCGCCCGCGCCGCCGCCGCCACGGCCAACCCGGCATATCCCAGCCCCAGCACGAGCATCGCCATCAACATCTCCTGCGCCTTGCCGCCCCCCATGTGGCGCCCGGGCCGCCCCCCGGCTAGAGTGGGCCGGATGCGAGCCCCCCTCCGCCACGCCGTGCTGGGCATCCTCGCCGCCGCCCTGCTGGCGGGGCTGGCCGGGGGCGCCTTGCTGCTGCACGCCCCCGCCTCGCCCGAGGCGGCGGAGGCGCCGGGCCCCGCCGGCGCCTCGCCAGAGGCAGCCCCGGCTTCGCCCCCGGAGGCGGCCCTGCCGCTGCCGCCGGAGCCGCCGCGCCTGGCGGAAGGGCCGGAATACGAGGCCTGCCTCGCCCTGCTGCGCATCGACCCGGAAGGCGCCGCGCAGCGCGCCATGCAATGGGAGGAGCGCGGCGGCGGCGATGGCGCCCGCCACTGCCTGGCGCTCGCCCTGCTGGCCCTGGGCGAGCCGGACCGCGCCGCAGCCCGGCTGGAGCGGCTGGCGGGCGGCCTCGCGGGCGGCGGGCCGGGCGGCAACGCGGCGCGGGCCTCGGTCTATGCCCAGGCCTCGCAGGCCTGGATGATGGCGGGCGACCCCGGCCGCGCCTATGGCGCCGCCACCCTGGCGCTGGTGCTGATGCCGGACGACCCCGCCCTGCTGGTGGACCGGGCGCTGGCCGCCGGCGCCCAGGGCCGCTACGCCGAGGCGCTGGAGGACCTCAACCGCGCGCTTTCCCTCGATCGCGGCCGCGCGGATGCGCTGGTGTTCCGCGCCGCCGCGCTGCGCCACCTGGACCGCCCGGAAGCGGCGATGCAGGACATCGAGGCGGCGCTGCGGCTGAACCCCGAGAGCCCGGAGGCGCTGCTGGAGCGCGGCATCCTGCGCCAGCTCAAGGGCGATGCGGGCGGCGCCCGCGGCGACTGGCAGCGCATCATCGCCCTCGCCCCCGACAGCGCGGCGGCCGACCTCGCGCGGCAGAACCTGGCGCTGAACGAGGCCGGCCCGCGGCGGCGCTGAGCCGCCTTACCTCCTTACTTCCCCGCTTTCTTACTTCCCCGCCTTCTGGCCGGCGCCCCTAGCCATGGCTCCGGTGCGCGCGCTGGCTCATCACGCAGCCCAGCACCACGATGGCGGCGCCCGCCAGCGTCATCGGCGCCGGCAGCACGCCCCAGACGGCGAAGTCGGCCAGCACCGCCCAGAGCAGCGCCGAGAACTCCAGCGGCGCGAGTTGCGCCGCGCTGGCGTTGCGGAAGGCCAGCGCCAGGCAGATGGTGCCGCCCCCCGCCAGCACGCCGTTCAGCGACAGGAACAGCCAGTCCGTCCCCAGGGGCGGCACCCAGTGGGCCACGGCGAAGGGCGCCAGCACCAGCGCCCCCGGCAGCGAGGACCACAGGATCAGCCGCGCCACCCCCGCCTCGTGCCGCAGGCGCCGGTTGATGGTCATCACCAGCGCGTAGCTGAAGGTGGCCATGAACGCGTAGCCATAGGCCAGCAGGCTGCCCCCCGCGCGCAGCCCCGGCAGCATGGCCAACAGCACGCCGCCGAAGCCCACCCCGCACCACAGCCACACCGCGCGCGGCAGCCGCTCGCCCAGCACCAGCGTGGCCAGGCCCAGCGTCATGAAGGGGGCGGTGAAATAGACGAGGTATCCCTCGGCCAGCGGGATCTCGCGCAGCGCCAGGAAGAAGCCCAGCGCCGAGCCCATCATGCCGGCGGCGCGCAGCAGGTGCAGCGCCGGATGCGCCGTGCCGAGCGTGCCCCCCGCTCCCGGCCGCAGCGCGCGCAGCGCCAGCAGCAGGCCGAGCAGCACCAGGTGGCGCAGCAGCACCACCTGCTCCACCGGATAGCTCCCCGACAGCAGCTTGCTGTTGGTGTCCAGCAGGGCGAACAGGCCGAGCGCGGCCAGCATCAGCACGGAACCGCGCATCCCCGTGTCAGGTCCTTCTCGCAGCGGCGGGTGGGGCGGCTTCTCGGGCCGCGGCGGGGCGGCGTCAATCTCCGCCCTTCCCTTGTGCGGCGCGGCAAGGCACAAGCGGCCGGCCATGACCCCTGCCCTCGCCTCCGCCCTGATGCCGCTGATGCGCGGCGTGGACCCCGAACGCGCGCACCGCCTGGCGCTGAAGGCGCTGGCCCTCGGCCTCGCCGGGCGCGACGCCACGCCGGACGACCCCGTCCTCGCCACCCATGCCCTGGGGCTGGCGTTCCGCAACCCGCTCGGGCTGGCGGCGGGCTTCGACAAGGACGCGGTGGCGGTGGCGGCGCTGATGCGCCTGGGCTTCGGCTTCGTCGAGCCCGGCACCACCACGCCGCGCCCGCAGGCGGGCAACCCGCGGCCGCGGCTGTTTCGCCTGCCGGAGGACGCGGCGGTCATCAACCGCATGGGCATGAACAACGAGGGGGTGGAGGCCTTCGCCGCGCGGCTGGCCGCGCTGCGGCGCCCGCTGCCCGCCGTGCTCGGCGCCAATATCGGCATCAACAAGGAAGGCGCGGAGCCGGAGCGGGACTACCCGGCGCTCTACCGCGCCGTGGCGGGGGTGGCGGACTACGTCACCATCAACGTCTCCTCCCCCAACACGCCGGGCCTGCGCGACCTGCAGGGCGAGGCGCGGCTCGCCGCCATCCTGGAGGCGGTCGCCGCCGCGCGGGCGGAAGCGCCGCGCCAGCCCCCCGTGCTGGTCAAGATCGCCCCCGACCTGGCCGATGCGGCGGTGCCCGCCCTGGTCGGGACCTGCGTGGCGGCGGGCGTCGCCGGGCTGATCGTTTCCAACACCACCATCGCCCGCCCCGCCAGCCTGCGCGGCGCGCACCGGGGCGAGACGGGCGGGCTGTCCGGCCAGCCGCTGTTCGAGCCCTCCACGGCGCTGCTGCGGCGGGTCCACCGCCTGGCCGCCGGGCGGCTGACGCTGATCGGCTGCGGCGGCGTCTCCAATGGCGCGCAGGCCTATGCCAAGATCCGCGCCGGCGCCTCGCTGGTGCAGCTCTACGCCGCCTTCGCCTATGCCGGCCCCGCCCTGGTGCCGCAGATCAAGCGGGAGCTGGCCGCGCTGCTGCGGCGCGACGGCTTCGCCCATGTCCATGACGCGGTGGGAGCCGACAACGCATGAAGATCCTCGAAAGCGCCGCCCCCCTGGCCGAGCGGTATGACGGCTTCGTCCTCGACATCTGGGGCGTGCTGCACGATGGCGAGAAGCCCTATCCCGGCGTGCCCGAGGCGCTGCGCGAACTGCGCGCGCGGGGCAAGCGCGTCGTGCTGCTGTCCAACGCGCCGCGCCGCGCCTGGACGGTGGGCGAGGCGCTGGCCGGCATGGGCCTCGGGCCCGAGCTGTTCGACGGCATCGTCACCTCGGGCGAGGTGGCCTGGACGCTGCTGCGCGACCGCACCCACCCCTTCTTCGCGCCCCTCGGCCGCCGCGCCTTCCACATCGGGCCGGAACGCGACCTTTCGGTGATCGAGAGCCTCGACATCGCGGTGACGCGGGACGCGGCGGCGGCCGACTTCGTGCTCAACACGGGCCCGGATTTCGAGCATGGCCGGGAAAGCGTGGCGCCCTACCTGCCGATGCTGGAGGCGGCGGCGGCGCGGAAGCTGCCCATGGTCTGCACCAACCCCGACCGCGCGGTGATGGTGGCGGGCCAGCGGCTGATCTGCGCCGGCGCCTTCGCCGACCGCTACACCGGCCTCGGCGGCGCGGTGATCGAGATCGGCAAGCCGGACCCGATGGTCTACGAGACGGTGCTCGCCACGCTGGGCCTGCCGCCCGGCCGCATCGCCGCCGTGGGCGACACGCCGCACACCGACCTGGCCGGCGCCGCCGCGGTGGGCATCGACGCCATCTGGGCGCTGACCGGGCTGGCGGGGGACCATTTCGGCCCGGACCCGTCGCCGGAGGCGCTGGATGCCGAGGCGGCGCGGGAAGGCGTCTCGCCGGTGGCCGCGCTGCGCAGCCTGCGCTGGTGAGGCGGCGGGCGGGGGAGGCGTTTCCCCGCCCGTCCCGCCCGCCCCGCCCCGGGGCTGCCCCGCGCGGGGCGCATGGAAAAGCCGGCAAAGGTGATCGGGCGCGGGTGGCCCGCCGGGGGCGCAGCCCATAGGTTGGCGGCATGAGCCCCCGCGACACCGTCCACGAGAATCCGGCCCACGAAAATCTCGTCCGGGAAAAACCCGAGGGACTCGCCTCCCCGCCGCCGCGCCGCGTGCCGGCGACATGGCTGCTGACCCTGCTGATGGGCCTCGGCCCCTTCAGCATGCAGATCCTCATCCCCTCCCTGCCGCTGCTGGCCGGGATCTTCGCCGTGCCCTACGCCACGGCGCAGATGACGCTGACCATCTACCTCATCGGCATCGCGCTGGGCCAGCTCATCTACGGGCCGCTGTCGGACCGCTACGGGCGGCGGCCGGTGCTGCTGGCGGGGCTGGCCATCTATCTCGCGGGCTCGCTGGCGGCGCTGCTGGCGCCCTCGATCGGCGCCCTCACCCTGGCGCGGGCGGCGCAGGCGGCGGGCGGCTGCGCCGGCATGGTGCTGACGCGCGCCATCATCCGCGACGTCTTTCCGCGCGACCAGGCGGCCAGCAAGATCGGCTTCGTCATGATGGGCATGACGGTGGCGCCGATGCTGGCGCCGTTGCTGGGGGCGGAGCTGACCACCGCCTTCGGCTGGCGCACCACCATGCTGGCCTGCGTGGGCTTCGGCGTCGCCCTCGGCCTGCTGGCGCTGCGCCTGCCGGAAACGCTGGCGGAGAAGCAGCCGCTCCCCGGGCTGGCCGGCATGCTGCGCGCCTACTGGCAGCTCGCCCGCATCCGCAGCTTCCGCTGCTACGCCGCCATCACCACCTGCACCACCGGCGTGTTCTTCGCCTTCATGGCCGGCGCGCCGCGCGTGCTGATGGACGGCATGGGCTACACGCCGCGCGCCTATGCCATCGCCTTCATGGCCATCTCGGTGGCCTTCGGCGGCGGCTCCTTCCTGGCGGGGCGCTATTCGGCGCGGTTCGGCCTGGCGCGGATGCTGCGCTGGGGGCTGGTGGTGAGCAGCGCGGGCGCGGTGCTGGCGGTGCTGGGGCAGGCGCTGCTGCCGCTGTCCATCGTCGTCTTCTTCCTGCCCATGACCATCGTGGCGCTCGGCAACGGCGTGTCCCAGCCCAACGCGGTGGCGGCGGCGGTGAGCGTGAAGCCGCAGCTCGCCGGCACCGCCTCGGGGCTGGTGGGCGCGCTGCAGATGGGCTTCGGCGCGGTGATGACGCTGCTGGCCAGCGCGGTGGAGCTGGGCTCGGGCATCGGCACCGCGGCCACCATGGCCGGCTGCGCGCTGGGCGCCCAGCTCGCCCTGCGCGGCGCGCGAAGGGCGCGGGAAGACCAGGGTTAGGGCTCGGCCAGAGGGGGCCGTCCGGTTGGCCATCCGGTTGGCCATCTGGGCGGGCCGGGGAAGCGGATGGGGGAAAGGCGGGAGAGTTCACCGCCAGGGCCACGCTCTTACAATTCGCCACATTGACCGCTCGCGGCGGGTTTGTCAGGCTCGCGGCGTGAATGCCCTTGACCCCCAGATCGCCCGCCAGCTTGCCGAGGATCTCCCCTCGGATGTTTTCATCAACGTGCTCCGCACCTTCGAGGACGATCTGTCGCGGCTGGCCGCGCAGATGGTCGCCGCGGCCGAGCGGGGGGACCTGGAGGGCTACCGGCGGGGCGCGCATGGCCTGGCCGGGGCGGCCGGGGCCATCGGGGCGCGGCGGCTGGAAAGCCTCGCGCGCCAGGCCATGAACCCGCGCGACGCAACCCCGCCCGCGCAGCTGCTGCCGCAGCTCAGCCTGGCCGCCCAGGAAACGCTGCGGGAGCTGGAGGCGCTGAGCGCCGCCCCACCGCCGCCCGGCCCGGCGCGCTGAGCCGGCCGCCCTTCCGCCCTCCACGAATCGCGCCGCGGCGCTCCGGCGCCTGCCGTTTCGCCACCGCCGGCACGCGCCGCCCGGGCCGCCAGAGCCACGCCGGCAGGAAAACCGGTGGCAGCCCCACGCCTGCCCCGCCGCGGCGGGCGTGCGGATGGCGCGGCCCCTCGCGCCCCGCGTGTGGCGGCGGGATTCGGCAAACGCTTTCGGGAAATGTTTTGGTAACCTATACGCCGCTCAGATAGGCATGGTGCATCGCTGGCGCCGTTTCGGCCGGAGCCGTTGCCAGAAAAACTCGAGGGTTCACGGCGGATGATGCGGGTCTATTGGTGCGTGACGGAACAGCATGACCTGCGGCTCGTGCTGCTGGCGGCGCTGGTGTGCCTGGCGGGCTCGGTCACCGCGCTCGGGGTGCTGCGGCGCGCGGCGCAGGCCCGCTCCTGGTCGCGCGCCGGCTGGCTGCTGCTGAGCGGCATGGCGGGCGGCTCGGCCATCTGGTGCACCCACTTCATCGGCATCCTGGCCTATGAACCCGGCACCCGGCTGGGCTTCGAGCCGGGACTGACCCTGGCCAGCCTGGTGATCGCCATCCTCGCCTGCACCGGCGGCTTCGCCGTGGCGGCGGGGCGGGCGCGCGGCGCGGCGCTGCTGGGCGGGGCGCTGGTGGGCGGCGGGGTGGGCGCCATGCACTACACCGGCATGCTGGCCTATGGCGCGGGCGGGGTGGTGACCTATGACCGGCTCTACCTCGCCGCCTCGCTGGCGCTGTCGGTGCTGTTCGGCATGGCGGCGCTCTGGCGCGGCCTGCGCGGCGGCGGCTGGCGCGGCATCCTGGGCGGCGCGCTGCTGTTCAGCGCCGGCATCGTCGCGCTGCACTTCACCGGCATGGCGGCGGTGCAGGTGCTGCCCCTGCCGCTCGACATGGAGGGCAACGGCACCCATGCCGCGCTGGCCCTGACGGTGGGGCTGGTGACGCTGATGGTGATGGCCGCCGCCGCCGCCGCCCACCTGATCGACCACCGCAACGAGGAGGACGGGATGCTGCGCATGCGCCGCCTCGTGGACTCCGCGATCGAGGGGCTGGCGATCGTGCAGAATGGCCGCATCCTGGAGGCCAACCAGAGCTTCCAGGCCATGGCCGGGCTGCCGCGCGCGGCGCTGGTGGGCCAGGAGATGCCGGGCGCGCTGCTGCCGCCGCTGCACCTGCCGGAGGGCCGGCCGGAGGCCACGGTGGAGACGCAGCTGCGCCGGGCGGACGGCACGCTGCTGGATGTGGAGCTGGTGGTGCGGGACAACGTGCCGCGCCCCGGCAAGCGCGTCTTCGCGCTGCGCGACCTGCGGGAGCGGCGCGAGCAGGAGCGGCGCATCCGCCACCTGGCGCTGCACGACGCCCTGACCGGCCTGCCCAACCGCGCCCGCTTCACCCAGCAGCTCGAGCAGACGCTGCGCGCCGCGGGCCTGGCACGGCAGAGCGTGGCGCTGATCCGGCTGGGGCTGGACCGCTTCAAGGAGATCAACGACCTGTACGGCCACATGGCGGGCGACGCGGTGCTGCGCAGCTATGCGCGGCAGATCTCCACCCTGGCGCCGCCCGGCAGCGTGGCGGCCCGCCTCGGCGGCGACGAGTTCGCCCTGCTGCTGCCCTATGTGGCCGAGGGCGAGCTGCGCGCCGTGCTCGACGCGCTGGAGGCGCTGGCGCGGCAGCCGCACTGGGTCGGGCCCGCGGAGATCCTGGCCAGCGCCGCCATCGGCGTCGCGCTGTTTCCGCTCGACGCCCAGGCGGGCGAGGCGCTGCTGGCCGATTCGGACGTGGCGATGCGCCGCGCCAAGGCGCTGCGCAGCGGCGGCGCCTGCTTCTACCAGGCGGAGATGGATGCCAGCGTGCGGGTGCGCCGCCGGCTGGCGGAGGACCTGCGCGGCGCCCTGGCGATGGGCCAGCTTCGCCTGTTCTACCAGCCCCAGGTGGAGCTGGCGACCGGCCGGCGCACCGTCCACGAGGCGCTGATGCGCTGGCGGCACCCGATGCGCGGCTTCGTCTCGCCCGCCGAGTTCATCCCGCTGGCGGAGGAGAGCGGGCTGATCCTGACGCTCGGGGAATGGGCGCTGCGCACCGCCTGCGCCGCCGCCGCGGCCGACCCGCGCATGGGGCGGGTGGCGGTGAACCTCTCGCCGTTGCAGTTCATGCAGCCCGGGCTGCCGCAGGCCATCGCCACCATCCTGGCCGAGACGGGCCTGCCGCCGGGGCGGCTGGAGCTGGAGATCACCGAAAGCACGCTGATGCAGGACCAGGACCGCGCCACCGTCATGGTGGGGCAGATCCGGGCGCTCGGCGTGCAGGTGGCGATGGACGATTTCGGCACCGGCTATTCCTCGCTCGGCACGCTGCGGGCCTTCTCCTTCGACAAGATCAAGCTCGACCGCAGCTTCCTGCGCGAGATCGGCAGCAGCCGGCAGGCGATGACCATTCTCCGCGCCGTGCTGGCGATCGGCCAGGGGCTCGGCGTGCCGGTGCTGGCCGAGGGGGTGGAAACGGAGGAGCAGCGCGCCCTGCTGCGCGCCGAGGGCTGCGCCGAGGCGCAGGGCTACCTGTTCGGCGAGCCGCTGCCGCCCGAGGAGCTCGGCCTGCGCGGCAGCGCGGCCGCCTGAGGCCACAGCACCCCAGGCGACAAAGCCCCAGGCGACAAGTCCTGGGGCCGGCGCGTCCTCAGCCCTCGCGGTGGACGCGCAGCGGGCCGAAGCTCTGGCAGACCGGCATCACCTGCAAGGTGTTGACATTGACCCGCGCCGGCCGCGAGGCCACCCAGTGGACGGCATCGGCGATGTCCTCGGGCGTCAGCGCCTCGGTGCCCTGGTAGACGGCGGCGGCGCGGGCCTCGTCACCGAAGCGGACCTTCGAGAACTCCGTGCCGCCGACCAGGCCCGGCTCGATGTCCGTCACCCGCACGGCGGTGCCGAACAGGTCGGCGCGCAGGTTGAGGCTGAACTGGCGGACAAAGGCCTTGGTGGCGCCATAGACGTTGCCGCCCGGATAGGGCCACTCGCCGGCGGTGGAGCCGATGTTGACCACATGGCCGCGGTTGCGCGCCACCATGCCCGGCAGCACCGCATGGGTGACGGCGACGAGGCCCTTCACGTTGGTATCGATCATCGTCTCCCAGTCGCCGAGGCTGGCGCGCTGCGCCGGCTCCAGGCCGAGGGCGAGCCCCGCATTGTTGACCAGCAGGTCGATCCCCGCCCAATCCTCCGGCAGGGCGCCGATGGCGGCGGCGACGGCCGCGCCGTCCCGCACGTCCAGCGCCAGGGGCCGCACCCTTTCCGCCCCCAGCTCGGCCGCCAGCGCCTCCAGCCGGTCCAGCCGGCGGCCGGCGGCGATGATGCGCGCCCCCGCCTCCTCCCGCGCGAAGCGGCGGACGATGGCGGCGCCGAACCCGGCGCTCGCCCCGGTGACGAGAAGAATCATGGAGAACCCCCCTGCGCAGGCATTGCCCCGCCGGTATGGCAGGGCGGCCGCGCGGCGGAAAGCGCCTCAGCCGACGCGCAGCAGCCCCGGCCCGTGCCGGCGCAGCCAGTCCCGCGCCCCGGCGTGGCGCGGCGCGAGGCGGTCCAGCGTGGCCCAGAAGCGCGGCGAATGGTTGGGCTCGGCCAGATGCGCCACCTCATGCGCCACCACCGAGTCGAGCACCCAGTCCGGCGCCATCGCCAGCCGCCAGGAAAAGGCCAGGGTGCCATCCGGCGCGCAGCTTCCCCAGCGGCTGCGCGTGTCCTTCAGCCGGATGGCGCGGGGCGCCACCGCCAGCGCCGCCGCGTGGCGCCCGGCATGGGGAGCGATGCGGCGCGCCGCCTCCGCCCGCAGCAGCTCCAGCACGCGGCGGGGCAGCGCCTCCGCCGCGCCGCCCACCAGGATGCGGCCGCGGCGCAGCTCCGCCCGGCCATCGGGCCGCTCCGGGCGGTGCAGGAGGCGGTGCGGCACGTCGCCCAGCGGCACCAGCGCGCCGGGGCGGAACGGCCGGCGCGGCGCCAGCCCTTCCAGCTCCCGCGCCACCCAGGCGGCGTGCCGGCGCAGCAAGGCCAGGCCCTCCCGCCGGCCGGCGCTTGGCGGCAGGACCACCACCACCTCTCCCGCCACCGGGTCGATCCGCAGCGAGACGTGCCGCGCGCGCGCCAGCGGGCGCCAGCGCACCGTGCAGGCGAGAAAAGGGGATGGGCAGGCAAGAAAGGGGGATGGCGGGGCCGAAATGGGCAGGGTGGGCGCGGACACAGCCGGGGCGGGCGCCGCCGGCATGCGCAGCCGCAGCGCCTCCGCCCCCACGGGCGGCGGGCCGGAGGGCGCGCCCGGCAGGGCCCTCAGGCCGCGACGGCGCGGTGGATCGCCGCCTCGAGGTCGCGCATGCCATAGGGCTTGTTGAGGAACATGGCGCCCGGCAGCACCTCCGCCTCCTGCTGCCCGCCGAAGCCCGAGGCGAAGATGACGCGCAGCCCCGGCCAGCGCTCCAGCGCCTGCCGCGCCAGCTCCGGCCCGCTCAGGCCGGGCAGGCCGATATCGGTCAGCAGCACGTCGAATTCCTGCCGCTCCAGCAGGCGCAGGGCGGCGCGGCCATCGCCCGCCCCCACCACCTGGAAGCCGAGGGCGGAGAGCATGTCCTCGCTGTCCATCAGGATCAGCGGGTCGTCCTCCACCAGCAGGACGCGGATGCCGCCCCCCGCGCCCGCTCCGGCCGCGGGCGGGCGCGAGGGCGCCGGGATGCGCGGCGAGGCGGCGGCGTTCAGCGCCTGGCGGCGGTTGTTGAGGGTGTGGCGGACCTTGCGGGCCAGGTCCTCCCGCCGGTAGGGCTTGGAGAGGAGGCTGACGCCCGGGTCCAGCCGCCCGCCATGGACGATGGCGTTCTCGGTGTAGCCGGAGGTGAACAGCACGGCGGCGTGCGGCAGCATGGCCTGCACCTGCCGCGCCAGCTCGGGCGCGCGCACGGGGCCGGGCATCACCACGTCGGTGAAGAGCAGGTCGATGGAAACGCCGCTGCGCACCAGGGTGAGCGCGCTCTGCCCGTCCGACGCGCGCAGCACGGTGTAGCCCAGGTCGTTCAGCAGGTCGACGACGGTGGCCTGCACCACGGGGTCGTCCTCCACCACCAGGATGGTCTCGCTGCCGCCCCGCACGGGCGAAAGGGCGAGCGCCGGCACCACCTCCTCCGCCTCGCGGCTGCGCGGCAGGTAGATGCGCACCGTGGTACCCTGGCCCGGCTCGGAATAGATCTTGATGTGGCCGTGGCTCTGCTTGACGAAGCCATAGACCATGGAAAGGCCGAGGCCGGTGCCGCGCCCCTCGCGCTTGGTGGTGAAGAAGGGCTCGAACACCTTCTCCAGCAGCTCGGGCGGAATGCCGCAGCCGGTGTCGGAGACGGCCAGCATGACATACTGCCCCGGCTGCACCTCCTCGTGCTGGAGCGCGTAGAAATCGTCCAGCATGGCGTTGCCGGCCTCGATGGTCAGGCGGCCCGCGCCGTCCATCGCGTCGCGCGCGTTCACGGCGAGGTTGAGCAGGGCGTTCTGCACCTGGTCGGGATCGGCCAGGGTGTTCCACAGCCCGCCGGCGATCACCGTTTCCATCTCGATCGCCTCGCCGAGCGCGCGGCGCAGCAGGTCGTCCATCTCCCGCACCAGCCGGCCGAGGCTGACCGGGCGCGGCTCCAGCGGCTGGCGGCGGGCGAAGGCCAGAAGCTGGGAGGACAGCTTGGCGCCACGCTCCACCGCCTCCAGCGCCGCGTCCAGCCGGCGCATGTCGCCGGCGGCGAGCGCCGTGCGCTGGAGCATCTGCAGGTTGCCGCTCAGGATCTGCAGCAGGTTGTTGAAGTCGTGCGCCACGCCGCCGGTGAGCTGGCCGATCGCCTCCATCTTCTGGCTCTGGCGCAGCGCGTCCTCGGTGCGGCGGCGCTCGGCCTCGCTCCGTTCCAGGGCCTGGGTGCGCAGGCGCACCATCTCCTCAAGCTGGTTCTTGTAGCGCTCCAGCTCGTCCGTCAAGCGCTTCTGCTCGGTGATGTCGTAGCCCAGCACGAAGATGCCCGCGACCTGGCCGTCGGCATCGGTGATCGGCTGGTAGACGAAGTCGAGGAAGCGCTCGGCCACCGGCTCATCGCCTTCCTGGCGCAGCCGGATGGGTATGGAGCGGCCGTTGAAGGCTTGGCCGGTGCGGTAGACCTCGTCGAGGACGCCGAAGAAGGACTGGCCTTCCAGCTCCGGCAGCGCCTTGCGCACCGGCCGGCCCAGGATGTCGTCACGGCCCACCACGCCCAGATAGGCCTGGTTGGCGATCTCGAACACATGCTCGGGCCCGCGCAGGAAGGCGGCGAAGGCGGGCGCCTGCTCCACCAGCTGGCGCAGCTGCGTCCGCTCGGCGTCGAGCGCCCAGTTCGCGGCCTGCACCTCCTGGGCGCGGCGGAACACGGCGCCCTCCAGGGCGGTCTCGGCCAGTTCCGTATCCAGGCCGGCGCGGCGGCGCAGCGTCTGCATCTCCGTCACGTCGTCGGTCTGCTGGAGGATGTAGCGGACCTCGCCCTGCTCATCGAGGATCGGGGTGTGGGTCGCGCTCCAGAAGCGCTCCTCGAACGCCGTGCCGCCGCCTTCCGCATGGGGGATGGCGTAGCGGATCAGCGCCAGGGTGTGCGGCGCCCGGGTGCGCAGCACCGTCTGGAGGGAATGGCGCAGCTGCCGTGCGCCCTCGCCGCTCGGGTCGTGCGGCCCGGAGGGAAAGGCGTCGAAGATGTTGCGGCTGACGATCTCGGCGCGCGTGCGGCCGGTGACCCGGCAATAGGCATGATTGGCCCAGACCAGGACGAAGCGGGCATCCATGACCATATAGGGATGCGGCGCCGCCTCCAGCAAAGCCTCGAAATCCAGGGGTGCGAAGGCGGAGCGCAATAAATGGGAATCCCTCGAGCGAACGGCGCGGCGGCCATGATCACGATCTCCGTGATCAGATGGGGGCGACGCGGCCGTGGAAAAGGCCGGCACGCAATTGGTGGCGGCGGACCGCCCGGCTTCCCGCGGATGGCGAGGGCCGGGCCGCCCGGAAGGGGAAGACCCGGCGCCAGGCCTCAGCCGGGAAAGGCCTTCAGCTCAATCTCGACGAAGCTGAAGGGCATGGCACCAGTGTTCACGACGTTGTGCTCGGTGCCGGCGGCGCGCTCATAGGAGGTGCCGGGGGTCAGCTGGACCTCGGCGGTCCCGCCGCCCGGCAGTTCCAGCGTCATGGTGCCGGCCGAGACGGGCACCACGACATATTTCCAGCCATGCCGGTGCCAGCCGGTCTCCCCGCCCACGGGAAAGTCCCAGCGGGTCACGCGCAGGTCGTCATTGTCGATCTGCACCGTGGGGGTGGCAGGCGGGCGGCAGCGCAGCGGTTCGCTCATCTCGGGGTCTTCCAGCGGTGGAGCAGGCAGGGGGCGCGTTCGGGCCAGCGGCCCTGGCACGCCCTGGAGGTCGCGCGGCGAGGCTCGCCAGTGGGGCTCATCGGCGGGGCTCATCGGCGGGGCTCATCGGCGGGGCTCACCGGGGCCGGCCTCGGGCGGGGCGGCCGGTGCCTCGGGCGCCTCGGCGGCATCGCCGCGCGGCCATTCCCCGGGCCAGGCCGCCACATGGTCCTCCAGGTCGCGCGCCGCGCGCTCGGGCACGGCCCGGCCGCGCACCGAGGCGCCGGAGCGGTGCACCGTCTCCGGATCGCCCGACACCAGGGGGTGCCACCAGGGCAGGTCCCGCCCCTCCGACACCAGGCGATAGGCGCAGGAGGGCGGCAGCCAGTCGATCTTCGCCAGGCGCCGGGGCGTGAGCTTCACGCAATCCGGCACATGCGCGCGGCGGTTGGGGTAGTCGCGGCAAAGGCAGCTCCGCGTGTCGAGCAGGCGGCAGGCCACGGTGGTCCAGGCCAGCTCCTCGGTGTCCTCGTCGCGCAGCTTGTGCAGGCAGCAGCGGCCGCAGCCATCGCACAGGCTTTCCCATTCGGCGCGGCTCATCGCCGCGAGGGACTTGGTCTTCCAGAAAGGGGTTTCGGCGCCCATCGGATCACTCTAGGCCGGCATGGCTTGACGGGGGAGGGAACGGAGAGCGAACATGCCGGGGATGTCCGACATACCCTCTCCCCTCCTCTCCATTCCAGAGCGGACGCTGCATGTCTGCCGCGCCGCCGCCCGCCTTTGCGGCCGGCTGGGCTGGGCGCCGGTGATGGAGGTGCCGCTGCCCACGGGGCGCCGGCTCGACATCCTGGCGCTGGAGCCGGATGGCGGGTTCACCGCCATCGAGGTGAAGAGCTGCGCGCGCGACTTCCTGAGCGACGGGAAGTGGCAGGAATACCGCGAATGGTGCGACCGGCTGTTCTTCGCGGTGGATCTCGACTTCCCGCAGGACCTGCTGCCGGGTGATGTGGGGCTGATCGTGGCGGAGGGGGGGGAGGCGGCGGTTCTGCGCCAGCCGGCAGAGCACCGGCTGGCCCCGGCGCGGCGCAAGGCGCTGCTGCTGCGCTACGCGCGGCTGGCGGCGGGGCGGCTGCAGGGCCTGTGCGACCCGGCCGGCGCGGCGGAGCTGCGCGCGGCGCTGCGGGTCGAGTGAAGCGGCGGGGCGAGGACCGCGCCGAGGCCGGGGCGCCGGCTCAGGGGATGTCCTCGGGAAAGCGGTGGGCGCCGTCCGGCCCCAGGGGCAGCGGCATCGACCAGCGCACGGCCGCCAGCGGCAGGGGGCCGTAGAGATGCGGGAACAGGCCGGGGCGGCTGCCGCCGCCGGCCGGTTCCCAGCGCAGCGCCACGCCGAGCGCGGCCGCATCGGCGGCGACCAGCCACAGATCGGGCTGGCCGGCGCGATGCCTGGCGGCGCTGGCGCGGAGCTGGGCGGCGGTCGAGAAGTGCAGGAAACCGTCCCGCGCATCCTCGGCGCTGCCGCGGTACTGGCCGGCGGCGCGGGCCTCGCGCCAGTCGGCATCGCGGACCATGGTGTAGATGAGGGGCTCCATGCCCTCCCGTTTAGCCGGGCCCGAGGCGGTAGAACAGCATGGAGCCGATCTCGGCCAGCGGCGGCACGCCGATCGCCCAGGGCGGCAGCTCGTCCACGTCATGCGCGTGGGTGGCGCCGCCCGTGGGGTCCGCCAGCGTGCCCGAGGCCGCGCGCAGCGCGATGCGGCGGCAGATGGCGAAGGCCGGGTCGCCGGCCGGGATCGCCATCATCAGCAGGTGCCGCAGATGGTTGCGGTTCCAGCAGGAGAACTGGAAGGGCGCGCGGCAGACGGCCGACAGGCCGTTGCCCCAATGCGTCACCCGCTCCTCCTCCGCCAGGCGGACGCGGTTCATGATGGTCGCGGCCAGCGCCTCGATGGCGCGGACGGGGCGGGTGCCCGCCTCGGCCCAGAGGGTCATGGCCAGGATCTCCTGGGCCGGCAGGGTCTGCACGTCGATGGCGCGGGACAGGGCGATGCTCATGTGAGGGGCTCTCTCAGCTGCGGTCTTCGGAGCGCCAGCCACGCTGGGCGGATTGCAGGGCCGCAGCAGCGGTGGCGGCTCGGGTGGCCGCATCGAGCTTCTCCTCGATGCGCAGCAATTGCCGGCTGAGGCGCTGATCGACATCGCGGATCAGCGACAGGGGCACATAGGTGCGCGCCACCTCCAGCTTGAAGGCGGCGAGCTCGTCCCGCGTGCGCGACAGGGCATCGGGATCATGCCGCATGCGCGGCGGGGCGCCGGGGTCGGGCCGCGCGGCGTCCTCGCCGCAGCGTTCCTCCGCGCCGCGGCGCAGCCCGCGCAGCATCCAGGCCAGCAGAACCAGGATCGGGGCCTGCGCAGCGGTGGCCAGCGTCTGGGGTTCCAGATCAAGCGGGTTCATCCGGCCCTCCTCGGCCTTCCTGAACGGCACAGGCGCCGGCGCCGCCCTCGGGAAAGGGAGCGCCGGCGCCTGCCGTGGCGATTGCGACGAAGCGATGAAAAAGCGGGTCCGGCCTCCGGACAGGCATCCGGAAGCGTGCGGCCTGGGGCATGCGGAGTGGAGCGTGCGTTCGGCGGCGTGCATCGGGGGCGCGTGTTCAAGGGTGCGCGGCCCGGAAGGGGGCACAGGGGCGGGCGCTTCCCCTCAAGGGGAAAGAGGAGGCGCGACGGGGAATGGGTGTGGCGGGAGCCCGGCCTGCCGCCTGGGCCAAGGCGCAGCTCTGGCGCTGACAAAGAGAGCGTATGAGCCATTTGCGGCATTATCAACAAAAAGTGAATTACATAGGCAAATTTTTTATTCGCCTGTGGCTCCCCGCCAACCCGGGCCGCGTGGCGCCGGCGGCAGGCCGGGCAGGCGCACCGGCTCGGCCAGCAGGCAGCCGGAAAGCGCGTCCAAGGCATCGTCGCGCGTGCCGGGGGTGTCCGGCTTCCATTCCGCCAGCTCGGTGGCGAAGGGGGTGCGGAATACCTGGGCATGGGCGTGCAGCCGCCGCCCCGCCAGCACCGGGTCCAGCGCCGCCAGGATGCGCTCCTGCTTGGGACGGTGGCTGTGCTGCTCCACCACGGCGCAGGCGGCGCCCGCGCGCGCCAGCTCCCGCCGCAGCAGGCTGGGCAGGAAGCGGCCGATGCCGTTGGTCTCCACCCGCAGCACCGGCAGCATCAGTTCCGCGGCGATCCGCGCCGCCTGGCGGCATTGCTGCGTCGCCGGGTCCTCGGGGGAGTCCGGGTCGTGCGTCAGGTAGGCCAGGCGGTGCAGGTAGTGGTTGCCCTCGGCGTCGGCGAAGCAGGCGGCCAGCACGCTGCCATCGCCCCGGCCGGGGCGGCCATAGGCCGGGTCCCAGAAGCCGCCACCCGAGACCATGCGGCGCCCGAGCAGGCCGAGCACCGGCCGCCCCAGCGCCTCGCGGTAATCGATCTCCTCGGCGTAGCGGACGATCTGCGCCGGGTCGAAGCGCGCCGCGCCGGACGGGACCGCGCGCAGCAGCATCTGCCGCGTGAAGTGCAGCGGGCCCACGCGGTCGCGCAGCAGCTCCACCGCCGGCACGGGAAAGCGCTCGGGCCAGGCGCTCTCCCCCGCGGCATCGAGCAGCGGCACCACCAGGCGGCGGTAGCCGGCGAGATAGGCGCCCTCCGTGCCCGGCGGCACGTAAAGGCTTTCCGCGCAGTGCGGCGTGCCGACATAGAGCAGCGTGCCGCCCGGCGTCAGGATGAACTCCGTCTCGGCCAGCCGCTCGCGCAGCTCGGCGCGCTTGCCGGGCGTGTCGCAATTGCCGGCGACCTCGACATCGTCGCAGATGATGACGTCGGCGCGGGTGCCGGTGATGTTGCCGCCGAGGCCGGCGGCCAGCATGGAGGGGTCGCGCAGCGCGCCGGCGCGGCGCACGGCGAAGCGGTCCGACGCCCAGGCTTCCGGCGCGTCCGGCAGGAGGTGGCGGCAGAGCGGGTGCCGCTCGATGATCCGCCGCACCGTGGCCACCATCTTGGTGGCGAGCTGATGGTCCGCCGCCAGCACCAGGATGCGCGTTTCCGGCCAGCGTGCCAGCAGCCAGGCGCAGTAGAGGCCCACCAGCGTCGACTTGCCGCAGCCGCGGAAGGCCATCAGCAGCAGGCGATGGTCGCCCGCCGCGCGGCGGGCGGCGAGCCAGCGCAGGATGCGGCGGTGCGCGGCCGGCGTCCCCTGCCCCGCCTCGGTGTTCCAGACCCAAACGAACTCGATCAGCTCGACGGGCGATTCAGCCGGCGGCTCCATCATCGGCGTCGCTCTCCTCATCAGCCTCCAGCGGCACTTCCGCCAGCGCGCCGCGCGCCTGGCGCAGCAGAGCCACGGCATGCGCCATGCCCTGCTCCTCCCCGCTCGCGCAGGCGGCGCGGGCGAGTTTCATCAGGTGCTCCAGATGCGTCAGGGCGGATTTCGCCGCCGCATGGTGCGCGGCGAAGGCCTTGGCATCGTCATGCGTGCCGGGCACGGGCCCGCGCACCACGAAGGCGTTGTAGTCGTCCACCACATGGCGGATGGCGCGCCGCAGCTCCTCCGCCACCAGCTCGGGCCGGCTCACAGCAGCGGCTTCACGGCGCGGACGAACAGCGTGCCCGGCGCGAGGTCGATGGCGGTGGAGGGGTGGCGGTTGCGGAACTGCACCGTCACCGTGCCCGGCAGCTCGCCGGCGGCCGAGGTGGTGATGGTCGGCACCAGCTCGACAAAGGCGGAAAGGGCGGTGTAGCTGGCCTGCACGAAGTCCCCCCCCGCGATGCCCGGAACGGCGACGAGCTGCGTGGCGGCGGCGCCGGGGCCGAGGCTGGCGAGGTCGAAGCCGGCACTGCCGGTGTATTCCCGCACGCCCCACTTGCGGCTGCCGCCATAGACAAGGGCCGGCGCGTGCAGTGGCGAGCAGTAGAGCCGCAACGCCTTCAGCACCGCCCCCGCGCTGCCGCCCCGCACGCCGATGGCGGCATAGCGCGCGTTGGAATGCAGCGTGACGCGCTGCAGGCGGTTGATGGGAGCGCCGCCCACCAGGCTGTCGAGATCCGCGTTGCCTTCCCAGAAATGGCTCGGGCTGCCGGCCCAGAGCGTGTTCATGTTGGAGAACATGACGCGGCTCGCCTCGCCCAGCACCGTCTCTGCGGCATCGAACTGCATCACCACCGGCCGCAGCTCGCTGCCCTCGGCCGCGAGGAAGAACTCCTTGCACTCGCCGCAATCGACGACGAAGGCGAGGGCGCGGCTGGTGGGCAGGCCGACGCTGTCGGGGTTCAGCGCCATCTGCGACAGGCCGGCGAAGGCGAAGCCGCCCAGCGTGGCGGGCGGCCCTGCCGGGTTGCCCGACAGCACCGCCATCTGCTCGAAGCCCACGCCATCGGCCGTGTCGATCGTCTGGCGGAAGGCGCGGCGGCGCACATTCTCCGCCGCCGCCACGAGGCGCGGCGAGCCATGCGCGGCGGCGGCCTGGTGCAGCGCCACCACCGTGCCGCCCGCGCGGGTGGCGGAGGCTGCGTAGTCGATGGCCGCGCCGGTGAAGGCGTAGGTGCCGACATAGGCGACCTCGTATAGGCAGTCATTCGCGCCGCCCGCGTGCCGCGCCACATAGGGGCTGCACTGCTCCATGCGGATGTTGCGCGCGACGATGCCGCGCTCGTCCCCCGCCTCCAGCAGGAAGGGGATGGCGTCCACCATGCCCGGCGTGCCCTGGCGCTGCAGCTCGAAGGCGGGGCCGTGGAAGGCATGCGCGTTGTGGCGCGGATAGGCGCCCGGCGCGCAGGAGAAGCGCACGCCGAAGCGCGAGACGGCCGGATGCACGCTGCCGCTGTTGGCGAAGTGGCCGCCGATGTAGCGGATGGAGTTGTTCCAGCCCGCCGCGCTGTTGGTGCGGATGTCGAGCCCGATGCGGTTGTTCACCAGCCGGCCGAGATGCAGCGTGCTGTCCTCGAAGCCCAGCTCGTCGCCCAGCGTGCGCACGCCGATGGTGAAGCCCTCCACCTGGCGGATCTCGACGGTGCAGGCATCGAGGTTGCGCAGCAGCAGGCCGATATCCGCCTCGTTCGCCCAGTCGGAGATGCTGGCGCGCAGCACGCGCAGCCCCTGGTAGAGCCTCGCCTGGTTGCGCGAGGCGGCGCCGTCGCCGATGGTCAGCGCCGCCTCTCCCCCGAAGCCGGCATAGACGATGCTGCCATGCATGATCAGCCCGGCGGCGGCGCCCGGCAGCACCAGCGGCATGCCGGTGCGGTGGCTGCCCTCGCCGATCTCCAGCAGCTTGCCGGCGGCGGCGGCGGCGTTCATCGCCGCCTGCAGGGCGGGGCCGTCATCGCTGATGCCGTCGCCCATGGCGCCGAAGTCGCGCGCCGTCAGCCGCTCGGCCAGCTTGTCCTCGACGCTGCGGGGGATGGCGCCGCCGAACGGCACCTCCAGCACCGGCGCGCGCGGCACGGCGGTGACGTTGCCCAGGCTGTCGAAGCCGAGCAGCCGGTTGGCGCGGCCGCCGCGATCGGGCAGCACGAGGCGCGCCGGCAGGTCGCCGGGGCCGGCGCGCACCGTGCTGGCGATCTCGTCGCGCAGGCCTTGCAGGATCGCGGTCTGCCGGTCCAGCTCGTCGTTCAGCGCCTTGGCGCGCAGCACGCCGTTGGGCTGGAAGTCCGTGACGCGCCGGATCGGCAGCACGCGGCGGAGCAGGACATGCCGCCCGGCACCCGGCGGCGCGTCGAACACCACCGTGCCGCCTTCCGAGGCACCGGCGCCGCGCACCGCGTAGCCGCCGGATTGCGGCAGGCCGTCGATGCGGACTTCCAGCTCCTCCGGCTCGAAGATCGGGAACGGATAGGCGAAGACGGTCAGCGCGCCATCCGCCGCGTAGTGCACACGCGGCGTGATGTCGCCGATGCGGATATGCTCGGCCATGCGGATCTCTCATGCGGATGGTGGTCTGGAGCGGCCGCGTGGCCGCGGGGGCGCTGCCCGGGCCGCGCTAGTCGAGCAGGGAGCGCAGCGCGCCACCGAAGCTGGAGCCGGCGCGCAGCCAGGTGGTCAGCGAGCCGTCCTCGCGCAGCAGGGAGCTGCGGCCCGCCGCCATGCGCGCCGCCAGCGCCTCCTGGCTGCTCCGCGCCGCTTCCGCCGCATCCCGCTCCAGCCCCGTGGTGATGGCGGCGGCCGAGCCCTCGTCGGGGCTGACGCCGGCCGCGGCGAGGCGGGCGCGGGTGGAGGCCACGGTGCGCGCGAGCCTGTCCTGCCGCGCCTGCGCGTCGGCGCCCTCCTGGGCGGCGAGCTGCTGCTGCCGCGCGCTCAGGCTGGCGGCCTCCTGCTGCTGCTGCGCGCGGGCCTGGGCGGCCTGCGCCTGGCCCTGGCGCACCGTGCCGTAGAGCGAGGCACCCGTGCCGACAAGCGTGGCGATGGGGGCGAGCTGGGCCATCAGTCGGTCATCCTCGTCTCGATGGTGACGGAAAGCAGGGTGAGCGGCAGCGGCGTGTCGCCCTCGATGCGCCAGAGCGGCCGCATCGTGTCGCGCCGCCAGCCGAAGGCGCGCAGCGTCACGTCGCCGGTGAAGCCCGGGGGCGCCGCGTCCAGCAGCGGCGTGTCGAGGCGCCGGAACGGCACGGGCTGGGGGCCACGGCCGAGATCGACCGAAAGGGAGGCCGTCTGCAGCAGCCGGAAGGTGGCGGAAACCAGGCGCAGCGGCCCGCTCCGGCTGCCGCCGGCGCTGAGCAGCTGCGGCGGCAGCGGCTCGATCACATGGCTGAAGCCGAGGCCGATCTGCACCGCGCGGGCCGCGGGCTCGATCGTCACCGCGCCGCCATCGACGGCGAAGGCGCCGAGCGGCGCGCCATCGGCCACCACCTGCACGGCGCGGCCCTGGAGGTGGGCAAGGCCGCTCCACCGCTCCCGCGGCGCCTCCGCCGCCCCGGTCAGCCCGGCATCGACGGCGAGCGCGTCGTCGAAGCGCTCCAGCCGCACCGAGCCCGCGCGCTCGACCGCGCACCACACCGTGCCGTCGATCTCGGCCAGGGCGCGGAAGGCGCCCTCGGTTTCCTGGCGCATCCAGGCCGTCACCTGCTCGGCGCGGTAGAGCGTCAGGGTCGAGAGGCTGCCATCGGCCATCGCCACGTGCAGCAGGCGGCGCGTCTGGTCATAGGCGAGCGAGACCGGGTCGCGCACCAGGTGGCGCGCCATCATCGCCAGGTCGTTCGCCTGATAGGCCTGCTGCACGTCGGTATAGGCGAATTCGTGCACCGCCTGGCCGGAGCGCGCGACGAAGATGGTGCTGCCATCGACGTCGACGGGCGGCAGGATGCGGCTGTTCGGCATGCCGATGCGCGTCTGCCGGTGAAGCTGGATCGAGGCGGGCGTCATCGGGTCGCCCGTCACCATCCACTCCGCGCCGGAGGTGAAGACCTGCAGGTGGCGCCCCGAGAACACCGCGCGGATGGCGTTCACCTGGTCCGACAGCAGGCCGAACTCGATCGCCTGGTCGTCGAGGCCGGTGCCGAGGTCGAAGTTGAACAGGTCGCCCGAGCGCGAAAGCCACAGGCGGTTCGGCAGGTCGCGCGAGCCGCCGAGCACCAGCCTGTCCTGGTGGAAGCAGGCGGTCGCCGGCCAGCCCCGCGCGCCGCTGAAGGCCGCCTCGTCCCAGTCCGGCGTGGGCGCCGCGGCGGAAAGCGCCTCCGCCACCTGCGCGGTGGCGCTGGTGGCGGAGGCGACCGCCGTCACCGTCACCCGCCGCCCCCCGATGCGCAGCTGCGCGCCGGCATGGCCGGGGGCGAAGAAGGGCGCGCTGGCCGTCAGCGTCACGCTGCCGGTGGTGGCGCTCGGCGTCAGCGCCAGCTCCGGCGCGGCGAAGCGGAAGAAGGGCGGCGCGGCCCATTCCCAGCCGCCGATGCTCCAGCTCGTATGGCTGCTGCGCGTCACGCGCTGCGGCGGCATGGCGGGGTGCAGCAGCAGCAGCGTGTCGGCGCTCTGGGTATGGGCGATCTGGTCGAGCATCGCGGCGGTCCAGGGCGCGGCGAGGGTCGCCACCACCACGTCGTCGCGGAAGATGTCGAGGCGCTGATGCGTCAGCGCCAGCAGGTAGCTCTGCTCCGTGTTGAACTCGAAGGCGATCAGCCGCGCGGCGCCGGGCAGCATCGCCACATGGCGCAGCCCGGGCCGGCGCGTGACGCCGCCCGTGGGCTGGATGAACACGTTCCGCAGGCGTCGCGCGCCGTTCTCGAAGGCGCGCAGGTCGCCCCGGCCCAGCAGCTGGTCGCCGAGTTCGCCCGCGGTGAAGCTGGTCTTGGTGCTGCGGCCGGCGGCCATGCGTCTCATCCCCTCGCGGAAATCAGCGGAAAGTCCTCGATCGCGCGCACCGCCTGCTGCTGGCTGTCGATCAGCCGCGCCTGGCGCATCTCGTGCTCGGCCAGGCGGTGCAGCATCTCGGCGCGGCTGCCGCTCTCGGTGAGCGGGATGCAGAACTCGGCCGCGAGGCGCGACACCAGCGCATTGGCGAAGAAGGCCGGAAAGGCGCTCTCGCCGGGGCGGAACAGGTAGGTCAGCGTCACCGCCGCGGCATCGCTGTGCAGCCGGTGCTCGTGGATGCGGTAGTCCATGCCGCGCCCCGCGCCGGCGCTTCCGGCGGAGATCACGCGCAGGAAGTCGGCGGGAAGCTGGAAGGCGTGGGCGTAGTCGGCATGCGGCACGGCGACGAGACGCGGCAGCGCCGCCTGCCCCGTGGCGAAGCTCCAGGGGTGCGCCGAGAGCAGCGCGTCGCGCACCGCCGGGTACAGGTTGGCGGCCACCTCCGCCTCGGCGGTGCCCTCGTCGAGGGAGGCGACAGGCTGCGCGCCGATCTTCAGCAGGGCACGCGAGCAGAGGATGAGGGCGGACAGCGCCATCGCGGGGAATCCCTCCGGCTGGAAAAAAGAAGGCCCGGGGGAAGGAACTCCCCCGGGCCTATCTCCCGTTCTGCGGGTTCGCGGGCGCGCCTGCGGCGGCGCCCGCGGGGGCGTCACTCGGCGGCGCGCATGCGCACCACGCCGGCCGGATCGATCAGCGCCGCGCCCTGGCTCATCATGTTATTGACGAAGTAGGCGGCGCGGTCGCCATGCCAGGTGATGTCGGTCGAGACCTCCTGCGCCACGGCGTGGCCGACCGCCGTGCGGTGGTAGAAGTAGCAGAAGCGGAGGCTGCCGCTGCGGGTCAGGCCGGAATGCGGCATCCAGGTGGCACCCAGCCAGCGCTTCACCTGCGTGCCCTTCCAGGGCAGGTCGGCGTCGCCCACATAGTTGCTGTTGGCGAACTCCTCGATCTGCAGCAGCTCGCTCCACTGCTTCCAGCCGACGATGGCGAAGCGGTTGCCGTCATCCGGCACGTCGGCGGCACCCAGCATCTCGAAGGCCTTGAGCACCTTGGCCTTGGTCAGCCCGTCCGTGTCGGTGGTGCCGGCGGCGGTGCCCACCGCCTCGTTGGTCGCGGTGTCGAGGGCCGCGATGATCAGCTCGTCGGTCTTGCGGCCAAGCGCGTAGGCGCCGGCATTGGCCACCACCTGGCGCTCGTCGATGTTGGTCTTCAGCTCGTCCAGGCGGTCGATCCACTCGCCGGCGTAGTAGTCCTGCAGGAAGCACTCGACGTTGGAATGGGACAGGTTCATCACCGGCACGGTGCCGTTGCGCGCCTTGGCCGCCGCGGTGCCGTGGCCCACCACCGGGAACATGGTGGAGGCGCCGCGCACGCCGCCCTTGCTGCGCACCGTCGGGCGCAGCTTGCTGCCCTGGCGCTGATAGGCATCGTGCACCTCGGACTGGAACTGCTTCGCGAAGACCTGGTCGATGGAAGCGGACATACCGTGTTCCTTCAGGATGGGCAGGGATCGGGGTGGGCGCGCGCCCGCGCCACCGGTTGGCCCCGCGGGGCCGGCGGCGCGGGCATGCCGCCGCGCCCGGCGGAAGGCCGGGTTGGGCGGCGGCGGAAAGGGTCGAGGGCGGCCGGAAGGCTGGCGCCGCGTCCGGCCGGGCGGGCGTCAGCCCTGGCCGAACAGGCGCCTGAAGCCGTCGGTCACGCGCTTGACGTATTCCGGCTCGCGCGCGCGCCAGTAGCGCGGGTCGCGCATCATCCGGCGCAGCGCCTGCTCGTCGAGCTGCTCGGCCGGCTCGGCGTCGCGCACCAGGCCGGGCTCGCCCTTGGCCATCATGCGGTGCAGCGCCAGCACGCCCTCGGCGGTGGTGGACAGCGCCTCGAACACCGGCGGCGCCAGGTTGGCGCGGCCCCAGGCGGCGATCTGCGGCGCGAGGCGCTGATACGCCTCCTCGCCGCCCAGTTCCTGGGCCAGCCTGCCGCGCTGCTTCTGCGCCTCGTAATCGGCCGCCGCCTCGGCGATCAGCGGCAGCAGCCGCTCCGCCGCGAGGTCGTAGACGAGCTGCACCTGCTGGCAGGTGAAGCCCGCCGCGTGCAGCCGCGCGTTCACCGCCGCGTCCGGCCCGCACATCTCGTGGCGCGGCTCGATGGCGTATTCCTCGGGCGTCTCCGGCACGCCCATGGCGCGCAGGAAGCGGATGCGCTCCTCCTCCGGCGCGTCCTCGCCCGGCGGCCCGAAGCTGGCGGGGGCAACGCGCTGGGACAGGCGCTTCTCCAGCTCACGGTAGGACTTCAGCAGCGCGTCCACGCGCAGGGACCGGCTCTCGGCATCCCAGAACTTCTCCGGCACATCCTCCGGCCGGCCGGGGGGCGGGCCAGCCGGCTCCGGCGCGGGTTCCAGCAGATTCTCGGACATGCGGGTCGTCACTCCTCGACGGGGTTCAGGAGACCGGCCGGCGCGGCGAGCGTGCGGGCCAGGTGGCGGGTCGCCGCCGCCAGGTCGAGCTGCGCCGCGGCCGTGGGGCCCAGCGCCGCCACGGCCTGCAGGAACAGCAGCGTGTTGGCGGCGTCGGCGCGGCCCTGCACGCGGGCCAGCGGCGACTGGTAGGTCAGCCGCGCCTCGCGCCCGTCCAGCATCACCGGCGGCACCTCGCCGCGGCGGCGCAGGATGGCGAGGCAGCGGCCGATCAGCGGCGTCAGCAGCTCGGCCTGCATCCGGCCATAGGTGGCGCCGAGCATCCGCGCGCTCTCGGCGCTGCGCTCCAGCACCTCGGTCGCCGTCATCGGCGTCTGGCGCGGCAGGGTCAGCCGGTCGGCCAGCAGGGCGCTCCGGATGCGCGCCCGGAGGTCGTCCAGCACGAGCTGCGAGACATCGAAATTGCCCGGCGCCGCCAGCGGCGTCAGGCCGGAGGAGCCCGGCGCCTTGGGGATGATGGCGCCCGGCACCAGCCGCACCGTGGCGGGGTTCAGCACCCCGTCATCCTCCGCCTGCCAGATGCCGGTGGCGGCGATGGAGGCGTTCTTCAGCACCAGCTCCACCACCTTGTTGGCGGTGCGGATGTCGGGCAGCGCCTTCATCACCGGGCCGCGGCCATAGACCTCGCCCGGCAGCTTCATCCAGCGGAAGGCGATGAAGGGGCTGTCGAGGAAGCGGCCGGTGGCCAGCGGCACCGCCTGTCCCTCCCAGTCCAGCACCGCGAGGTAGGCGCTGCCATGCCCCTCCGGCCAGACGGCCTCGACCACCCGGTGGCGGGGCGGCGCCTGCTCCGGCGCCCGCTCGGCGAGCATCGCGGCCGGCAGCGCCGCGCCGGGAAAGCGGGCCCGGATCGCGGCCGGCTCCAGCATCACGCTGCGATAGACGGTGTCCAGCCGCCCGCCCGCTCCCTCCTCCAGCACCGCCTCGCGCAGCGGCACGGCGGTGAAGCGCAGCGCCGAGGCCGCGCCGGGCGGCGCCTCCTCCACCAGCAGCACGCCGGTGCCGGCCACCACCAGGTCGAGAAAGGCCTGGTGCATCTCCAGCGCGAAGTTGGAGCGGTCGAGATGGCCCTGCAGCGTCTCGGCCGCGTGCTCCAGCGCGGCGGCGGCGGCGGCGCCGTCCGGCCCCTCGGCCAGGGCGCGGCTCGGGGCGAGGCCGAACCAGCGCGACCAGGGCGGCGTCAGCTCGGCCAGCAGGCTGGCGGCGAGCTGCTCGGCGGCATCGGGTGCCGTCGCGTCATACAGGGCGGGGCCGCCGCTGCCGGGGGTGCCGGCCAGGACGTGGTCGTAGCATTCCTGCCAGACGCTTTCCCAGGGGCGGCGCCGGTCCTGCGCCGCCTGGTGGCGGGCCAGCAGGGTCTCGGGCGTCAGGCTCATGCGTTCATTCCCCAAGCAGGGTCTTGCGGGCACCGGCCAAGCCGGCGGCGGGGGCGGCGTCCAGCACGCCGCGGGCGGAGGTGGTGATGGTGCCCGCCAGCCCGCGGCGGGATCGTGTCTGGTTCTCCGCCCGGTCGGCCTGGGCGGCGGCCTCGGGGGTGGGGCCGGCGGGCGGGGGCTCGGCCGGCGTGGTCGGGGTCACGACCACCGGCTTCGGGGCGCGGAACAGGCCACCCATGCGCGTTCGGGCTCCTTCGGGATGCGGCGGGAAAGCTCCCGGAAAGCCACGAACCCGCCCGGAGCGGGTCCGGGCGGGTTCGAGAGGTCTGCGGGGAGCGGGAGGATGCCTCAGGGCGCAACTCACCCGTTGACGAGGACCTGTTTAACCAACCGGAAGGCTCGCGTCAAGGATTTTTTTCCTATTTTCTTTTTCGTTCACCAAGGCCTGGTACAACCCGTGGGGGGTGAAGGCCCATGGCGCCCCCGCCCCCAGCACAGCCCGGCACAGCTGAACGCAGGAATAAAGGCTTATATTCGGCAGCCAGCCATCCCCCGCCGGCGGCCCGGGGCGGAAGGGCCCCACAACCGACAGACCCGCGCGGCGGTAGAAGGCCGGAAGATCGAACTCGGCCGCCACACCGGCGCGGCTCACCAGCAGCCGCCCCGAAAGCGGCTCGACCAGGCTCCATCCCTGCCGGTCGCGGATGGCCGCGAAGCAGTGGCGGAAGCCGGGCCGCAGCAGCCGCAGCCAGGGCTGGTCCGCCTGCCCGCCGAAGCCGATCCACACCTGCTGCTCGCCTTCCGCCAGGGCGTGGCGTGGCGAGAGCCGCCATGGCCGCGCGGCCGGCTGCATGGCGGCGCTCACCCTTCCCACCGCCGCGGCAGGGGCACCACCTCGGCCGTCTCGCCAAGGCTCGGGCCAGCCACGATCCCCTTGATACGCAAAGGCCACTCCAGGCGCTGCATGGCTTCCGACCAGATCCGCCAGTCATTCCTCTCCGCCAAGCAGGCGGGGTCCGGGGCCATGCCACGCTCGCCCCAGAGGCGCATGATGCGGGCATGAACCAGGTCGATGCGGCGCTGGCGATAGAGCCGGTCCAGGCACTTCACCACGTCGTCCGGATCGCAGGGCCGCAGGGCGCGCCCGGCGCCGGCCACCACCCGGGCGCCGTCGCGGCGCGCGGTCAGCGCGGCCATGGTCCAGAACCAGGCCTCGTCGGCGCTGCGGAACGGCTCGGCCTTCGCCAGGGAAGCCAGGACCGTGGTGGCATTGGAGCGGAGAGCGGCCGTCATGGGGGCTATGCCTCGCCAATAGGTTGATGACTTGTTCATCATTGCGAGCGCTCATCCTAGGCGTCAACACCTAAATGTGATCATGTTCCTATTGATTCCGGATTGCTGACCTAGGATAATCGGCCCATGCGTCACGACGACATCTGGCGGGCGGTCGATGCCCTGGCAGCCGAGCACGGCCTGTCTCCCTCCGGCCTTGCCCGCAAGGCTGGTCTCGACCCCACCGCCTTCAATCCGTCGAAACGTGTCGGCGCCGACGGCCGCGCCCGCTGGCCCTCGACGGAAAGCATCGCCAAGATCCTCTCTGCCACCGGCACGGAAATGGACAGCTTCGCCTCGCTGGTGACTGGCGCGCCGACGCTCAACAGCGCCACCGGCCGCCCCCTGTCCGGGCGCCGCATCCCGCTCATCGGCATGGCCCAGGCGGGCAGCGACGGCTATTTCGGCGATGGGGGCTACCCCGTCGGCGCCGGCTGGGACGAGATCAGCTCGCCCGAACTGGCCGACCCCAACGCCTATGCGCTGGAAATCTCCGGCGAGAGCATGGAGCCGGTGTTCCGCGACGGGGACATCATCATTGTCTCCCCCAACTCCCCCGTGCGGCGCGGCGACCGCGTGGTGGTGCGGACGGTGAAGGGCGAGGTGATGGCCAAGGAGCTGGTGCGCCAGTCCGCCCGCCGGATCGAGCTGGCCAGCCTCAACCCCGCCCACCCGCACTACAGCTTCGACCTGTCGGAGATCCTGTGGATGCACCGCATCCTCTGGGCCAGCCAGTAGGCGGCGGAAGGCCCGAGGAAAAGGCCTTTCCGGGCCGCCCGCGCGTCAGCGGGCGAGCTGCTCCAGCAGCCCTTGCGGATCGCGCTCGGGGGGGCAGACCAGGAAGCGGCCATCTTCCAGCGGCACGGCGGCCAGCCCCGTATCCTCATAGGCGCGCAGCATGTCGGGGCCGACCTGCCAGAAGGCATGCGCCACGCCGTTGCGCTCGCACAGGTCGCGGAAGCGCCACAGCGCGGCGATGCGCGCCGCCTCGTCGCCCGCCGGATCGCCGAGCCCCACCCACACATCGCCCCGTCGTCGGAAGGCGAAGCCGGCGCCGCGGCCCCCCTCGGCGAAGATGGCGCCATCGGCCTGCGCCGGCACCCGCGCGCCCAGCATGGCCAGCCTGGCGCGGGCGCCGAGATCGTAGGGCATGGCGCGGATCCGCGCCGGGCGCAGCAGCCGCACCACCGCCACCAGCAGCAGCACGCCGCACAGCCCCACCGCGAAGCGCAGCGTGTGCGGCGCCTCCTCCGAGAAGGGCACGGCCCACCAGGGCTCGTCCGCCACCGGCCCCTGCCAGCCGATTCGCGCCAGGGCCAGCGCCGCCACGGCGCTGGCCGCCAGCGGCACCAGCGTGCCGGCGGTCAGCGGCTCCCCGGTCAGGCGGGCATCGCGGTAGAAGGCGGTGCGGATGCAGGCCAGCACGCCCGCCAGCGCCAGGAAGCCACCCGAGATGAACCAGGGCTCGCCGCGCAGCAGCGCCACCACCGTGCCCGCCATCAGCAGCACGATGCCCGACACCCAGGCGAGGCGCAGCCGCCGCAGCATGCCATAGGCCACCACCAGCAGCAGCGAGCCGACCACCGAGGCGGCGAAGTGGCTGGCCAGCGCCGCCCATTCGCCCGCCCAGACGGCCAGCCGCGAGCTCCGCGCCGGCAGCGCCCCGATGAACAGCAGGGCGACGCCCGCCAGGCCGGAAAGCCCGGCCAGCGCCGGCCCCTCCAGCGCATCGGTCGCGCGGCTCTCGGTGCCGAGCCGCCCCAGCAGGTGGCGGCGCTGGTTGATCTCGAAGGCGGCAAACAGCGCGCCCGCCAGGAACAGCGGGATGATGTAGTAGAAGAAGCGGAACAGCAGCAGCGCGCCGATCACCTGCGGCGCCGGCACATAGGGCTGCAGCCCCACCAGCACCGCCGTGTCGAACACGCCAAGCCCGCCCGGTACGTTGGCCGCCAGCCCCGCCGTGTAGGCGGCGAGGTAGATACCCAGGAAGCGGGCGAAGCTCAGCCCCTCGGCCGGCGGCAGCAGCGCGTAGAAGATCATCGCCGTGACGGCGACATCGACGCCCGCCAGCACCGTCTGCGCGCAGGCCATGCGGAAGCCGGGCAGGTCGATGCGGTGCCCGAAGAGGGTGAAGTGCGGCAGGAAGCGCGAGAGCATGATGTAGCCGCCCACCACGCCGAGCAGCGCGACGCCCACCGCCTGCATCGCCCAGTGCGGCAGGTTCTCGGCGATCCAGGGCACCACCTCGGGCTCCCAGATCAGCACCATGCCGCCCAGCGCCATGCCCCCCAGCCCGAAGGTGAGGCTGGTGAAGGCGATGACCTTGGCGATCTCGCCCGGCGTCAGCCCCCAGGCGGCGTAGAAGCGGTAGCGCACCGCGGCACCCGAGACCGCGGCGAAGCCCAGGTTGTGCGCCAGGGTGTAGGCGCAGAACGAGGCCAGCGAGGTGCGGGAATAGCTGACCGGCTTGCCGGCATAGACCGAGCCGAGCCGGTCGTAGATGGTGAGCACCGCATAGGCCAGCAGCGTCCAGCCGCCCGCCACCCACAGCGCGTGGCCGGGCACGGCGGCGATGGCGGCGCGGATCTCCGCCATCGAGAGATCCCGCAGCTCGCGCTGCACTACATACAGGGCGCCGACCAGCAGCAGCAGGCCGAACACCGTCGGCCCATGCCGTCGCAGCAGGCCAAGGGCTCGGCCCATGCGGCTCACGCGGACGCCGCCTCCGCTTCCGGCATGGCGCCCGGGGAAGCGGAGGGGCGCGCCAGCGCCTCCTCCACCAGCCGGATCGTCTCCGGCACGCCATAGGCGGCGGCGAGGCTGCCGAAGCGCGGCCCCTGGTCGGCGCCCACCAGCACCTGGTAGAGCGCGTTGAACCAGCCGCGCGCGACGCCGGGCGAGCCGTCCTTCATCAGCTGGATGAAGGGCTCGCGCCGGCCCGCGTCATATACGTCCACCTGGATGCGCTCGGCCTGGGGCAGGCCCGGCGGCAGCGCCTCGATCTCCTCCCTGTGCGCGCGCAGCAGGTCGATCAGCGCCTGGAAGCAGGGGCGCTCCTCCGGCGTCGGCGCGCGTGGCCTCAGCCCGGGCAGCACGAAGTCCCGCGCATAGGCCACCGCGTATTCCACGAGCTGGCCGAGCAGCGGCTGCGTTTCCGGCGTGGCGCCGGGGGCGTAGTTGCGCACGAACTTCCACAGCCGCTCCGGCGTGTCGGCGGCGGCCACCGTGGCGAGGTTGAGCAGCATGCCGAAGGTCAGCGGCGGCTCGGGGCTGTTCGGCACCTCGCCGCCATGGATGTGCCAGTCGGGGTTGGCCGGATCCGGGTTGGCGCGCAGCTTCTCGCGCGCGGAGAGATACTCGTCCGTCGCGCGCGGGATGACGTCGAAATGCAGCCGCTTGGCGCGTCCCGGCTGCCCGTACATGAAGTAGGCCAGGCTCTCAGGCGGGGCGTAGCGCAGCCACTCCTCGATGGTCAGGCCATTGCCCTTGGACTTGCTGATCTTCTGCCCCTGGGCGTCGAGGAACAGCTCGTAGGTCATGCTGACCGGCGGCTCCGCCCCCAGCACCCGGCAGATGGCCGAGGACAGCTTCACGCTGTCGATCAGGTCCTTGCCCGACATCTCGTAGTCGACGCCGAGGGCGAACCAGCGCATCGCCCAGTCCGCCTTCCACTGCGCCTTGACATGGCCGCCGGTGACGGGCGTCTCGAAGCGCTCGCCGCTGTCCGGGTCGCGCCAGACGATGGTGCCGTCCTGCGGGCGGGTTTCTTCCAGCGGCACCTGCATCACGACGCCGGTCCTGGGATGGACCGGCAGAAAAGGCGAGTAGGTCGCGCGGCGGTCCGGCCCCAGCGTCGGCAAGATGATCTGCCGCACCTCCTCATGCACCGCCAGCATCCGCAGCAGCGCCGCGTCGAACCGGCCGGAGCGGTAATAGTCGGTGGCGGAGGCGAACTCGTATTCGAAGCCGAAGGCGTCGAGGAAGGCGCGCAGCCGGGCGTTGTTGTGGTGCCCGAAGCTCTCATGCGTGCCGAAGGGGTCGGGGATGGCGGTCAGCGACTTGCCGAGATGCTGCCGCAGCATGTCGCCGTTCGGCACGTTGTCCGGCACCTTGCGCAGCCCGTCCATGTCGTCCGAGAAGGCCAGCAGGCGGCCCTTCAGGCCGGTCATCCGCTCGAAGGCCTGGCGCACCCAGGTGGTGCGCGCCACCTCGCCGAAGGTGCCGATATGGGGCAGGCCCGAGGGGCCGTAGCCCGTCTCGAACAGCGCCGCCGGTTTGCCGGCCGCGGCGATGCGATCGGCGACCTTGGCGGCTTCCTCGAAGGGCCAGGCCTTGACGGTGCGGAGCGATGGATCGGCGGTCATGCAGCGCCCCATGCCAGCGCCGCAGCGCCCGGTCAACGCGCCGCTTGGGCAGGGCTGCCCCCGCATCCATGCGCGGCCATCACCTTTGGGAAAAACCGTGCCGCGTCCTGGCCTCGTTCGCCTTTTGCCCCTAGGTTCCGCCCGTGTCCTCCATCCCGGCCCTCCCCCAGGCGCCCGCGGGCAAGGGCGGCGCCCTGCCCCCGCGCCTGCTGTTGCCCGACGCGCCCGCCCTGGTCGCCCCGGCCCCCGGCCGTGCCGCCCTGCTGACGCCGGATGGCGAGCTTTCCATGCTGCGCGCGGCGCAGGTGCCGGCGGCGCTGCGCGAGCTGGGGCCGCCCATCCTGGTGCACGCCCCGGCCACGGCGAGGCGGCTGAACCTGCCCGGCCTGCCCGGCGCCTGGGACCTGCTGGAACTGTTCGCCTTCTGCCTGCCGGCGCAGCCCGCGCCGCCCACGCCGCGCGGCCTGGCCCTCGCCCTGGAGATGCCGCCGCCCGCGGACGCGGAATCCGCCGCCGCCCTGCTGCCCGAGATCGCCACCGAGCTGCTGCGCCGCCTGGCGCGCGCCCGCAACGCGCCGCTGAACCGGGATGCCGGCGCGCTCGCCGCCCGCCTGGCCGAGGCCGCCGACTGGCCCTGGACCCCCTCGGTGCTGGCGGCGCTCGGCCAGCCCGGCATCCGCCCCTCGCGCGATGCGCTGAAGGTGTGGCGCGCCCTGCCGGACTGGGAGGAAGGCGCCCCGCCCCCGCCTCCCGGCAGCCACCCCGTCTCGCCCGCCGAGGCGCGCGCCAGGCTGGCCGAGATCCTGGGCGGAGACGCGGAGCAGCGCCCGTCCCAGGCCGATTTCGCCTCCGCCGCCAGCCTCGCCTTCACCCCGCGCGACCTGCCGGGCGAGCCGCGCCTGGTGCTGGCCGAGGCCGGCACCGGCACCGGCAAGACGCTGGGCTATGTGGCGCCGGCCAGCCTCTGGGCGGAGCGCAACGGCGCGCCCGTCTGGATCGCCACCTACACCCGCAACCTGCAGCGCCAGCTCGACCAGGAGCTGGCCCGCCTCTACCCCGAGCCCGAGGAGCGGCGGCAGAAGGTCGTCATCCGCAAGGGGCGGGAGAACTACCTCTGCCTGCTGAACTACGACGAGGCGGTGAGCGGCGCCATGCCGGCGCGGCTGGTGGCGCTGGGGCTGGTGGCGCGCTGGGCGCTGGCCACGCGGGACGGCGACCTGCTGGGCGGCGACTTCCCCGGCTGGCTGGCGGAGCTGTTCCCCGCCGGCGCCATCTCCCTGCTGGCCGACCGGCGCGGCGAGTGCATCCATTCCGCCTGCCCGCACTGGAAGCGCTGCTACGTGGAGCACTCGATCCGCCGCGCCGCCACCGCCAATCTGGTGGTGGCCAACCACGCGCTGGTGATGGTGCAGGCGGCGCTCGGCGGCGGCGATGACGGCCCGGCGCTGCGCTACGTGTTCGACGAGGGCCACCACCTGTTCGACGCCGCCGACGGCGCCTTCTCGGCCGAGCTGTCCGGCGCCGAGATGGCGGAGCTGCGCCGCTGGCTGCTGGGCAACGAGGGCGGGCGGGGCCGCGCCCGCGGCCTGCGCCGCCGGCTGGAGGAGACCCTGGCCGAGCACCCGGCCCTGATCCCGCCGCTGGAGCTGACCGAGCACTCCGCCCGCGCCCTGCCCGCCTCCGGCTGGTGGGACCGCTGGGCGGCGCTGCCCGAGGCCGAGGCCACCCTGGCCGAGGACGGGGAGGAGCTGCCGGAGGACCCGCGCGGACCCTCCCTGCCCGCGCCCGGCATGCCCCGCCGCGCCGGCTTCCGCGACGGCACCCCGGCCGAGGATTTTCTCCGGGCTGTCCGCGCCCAGGTGCTCGCCCGCACCGCCGAGGGCGACCCGCTCTATGATGCCGAGTGCGACCTCCACCCGCTGCATGACGACCTGCCCGAGGCCGCCGCCGCGCTGGAAACCGCGCTGGAAGCCCTGCGCGACCCGCTGAAGCACCTGGCCCGGCTCATCGTGGACATCCTGGAGGACCCGGACCAGGAGCTGGAAACCGGCGCCCGCATCCGGCTTGAGACCGCCAGCCGCAGCATCGAGCGCCGCGCGCTGATGCCGCTCACCGCCTGGCTCGCCATGCTGCGCCGCCTGCGCGAGAACCCCGCCGAGCCCGGCCAGCGCCCCACCTATGTGGACTGGCTGGCGCTCGCCCGGCGCGAGGGGCGGGACATCGACGCCGGGCTGCACCGCCACTGGCTGGACCCCACCGTGCCCTTCGCCACCCAGGTGGCCGCGCCCGCCCATGGCGTGCTGATCGCCTCCGCCACGCTGCGCGACGCGGCGCGCGCCGACCCCGAGGCCGCCTGGCGCGAGGCCGAGGCGCGCACCGGCGTGCAGCACCTGCCCAGCCCCGCCATCCGCGCGGCGCTGCCCTCCCCCTTCGACTATGCCGCCAACACCCGCGCCTTCGTGGTGGAGGACATCACGCGGGAGAGCCCGGGTCAGATCGCCGCCGCCATGCAGCAGCTTTTCCTGGCGGCCGGCGGCGGCGCGCTCGGCCTGTTCACCGCCATCCGCCGCCTGCGGGAGGTGCATGCGCGCATCGCCCCCGCCCTGGCCGAGGCCGGCCTGCCGCTCTACGCCCAGCATGTGGACGCCATGGACAGCGCCACGCTGGTCGACATCTTCCGCGCCGAGGAGGATTCCTGCCTGCTCGGCACCGATGCGCTGCGGGATGGCGTGGACGTGCCCGGCCGCGCGCTGCGCCTGCTGGTGTTCGACCGCGTGCCCTGGCCGCGCCCGTCCATCCTGCACCGGGAGCGGCGCATCCATCTCTCGGGCGGCCGCCCCTCCTCCTATGACGACGCCATCGCCCGGCACCGGCTGCGCCAGGCCTTCGGCCGGCTGATCCGCCGCGCCGACGACCGCGGCGTGTTCGTGCTGCTCGACCCCCGCACCCCTTCCCGCCTGCTGGCGGGCCTGCCGGAAGGCGTCACGCCCCAGCGCCTGGGCCTGGCCGAGACGGTGCGCCAGACAACCGCCTTCCTGGCCGGACGTTGAACCGCGCACCGCCGCGCGATACGCATAGCCCAAGCAAGGAACCGACCGATGCCGCACACCAAGATCCGCTTCAACGCCCAGGAGGCCCTGGTCTGCGCCATGGTGCTGATGTCCGCCGCCGACCGGCAGATGTCCGACGCGGAGCTGAAGATGATGTCCCGCCTGGTGCAGGAGCTGCCGGTGTTCGATGGCTTCCTGGCGCAGGAGATCGAGACGGTGACCGAATCCTGCCTGATGCTGCTCGGCCAGAATGACGGGCTGGACCGCGCCTGCAGTCTGATCCGCGACGCGCTGCCGCCCCGCCTGCGCGAGACCGCCTACCTGCTGGCCTGCGAGGTGGCCGCCGCCGATGGCGACGCGACGCAGGAGGAGCTGCGCTTCCTGCAGGATTTCCGCATCGGCATGGACATCGACCGCCTGATCGCCGGCGCCATCGAGCGTGCCGCCAAGGCCCGCTACCAGATCGTCTGAGCCGCGCCTCTTCCCGGGAAGCCCACGCCATGGACCCGCGCCCCACCCTCGCCGCCCCCGATGACGACCCCTATCTGTGGCTGGAGGAGATCGAGGGCGGGCGGGCCCTGGCCTGGGTGGCCGCGCAGAACGCCCGCACCCTGGCGCGCCTCGCCGATGCCCGCTTCGCCGCCGACCGCGACGGGCTGAAGGCGGCGCTGGACCGCCCCGGCAAGCTGCCGCACGTCACCCGGCGCGGCTCCCATCTCTACAATTTCTGGCAGGACGCGGAGCACCCGCGCGGCCTGTGGCGCCGCGCCACCGAGGCGGCCTTCCGCGAGGAGGCGCCCGAATGGGAGGTGCTGCTCGACCTCGACGCCCTGGCCGCCGCCGAGGGCGAGGACTGGGTGTGGCAGGGCGCCACCACCCTGTTCGGCACGCATGACCGCGCGCTGCTGCGCCTGTCGCGCGGCGGCGGGGACGCCGTGGTGCTGCGCGAGTTCGACCTCGCCGCCCGCGCCGCCGTGCCGGGCGGCTTCGCCCTGCCCGAGGCCAAGAGCAGCGCCGCCTGGCTGGACCGGGACACGCTGCTGCTGTCCACCGCCCTGGGCGAGGGCAACGCCACCCAGTCCGGCTATCCACGCCGGGTGCGGCTGTGGAAGCGCGGCGCCGCGCCCCTGGAAGCGCCCGTGCTGTTCGAGACGGCGCCCGAGAGCATGGGGCTGTGGGGCGCGGTGGACCGCGAGGGCGGGGCCGAGCGCATCGTCTTCCTGGAAAAGACCGGCTTCTACGACACCGTCGTGCATCTGGGCGGCCGCGCCGGCCCCACCGCGCGGCTGGAGCTGCCCACCGATGCCAGCTTCACCTGGCAGGCCGGCTGGCTGGCGGTGAAGCCGCGCAGCCCCTGGACGATCGGCGGCACCGAATACGCGCCCGACACGCTGCTGGCCTTCGACTTTGCCGCCGTGCTGGGCGGCACGCTCTCGCCCCGCGTGCTGTTCACCCCCGCGCCGCGCCGCGCGCTGCAGGGCTTCTTCTGGTGCCATGGCAGGCTGGTGCTGTCGGTGCTGGACGACCTGGCGCCGGTCTATACCCTGCTCACCCCGGGCGACTGGGCGGCCGCCGAGATCCCTGGCCTGCCGCGCATCGGCGTGGTCGATCTCTGGCCGCTGGACAGCGAGGCGGAGGAATCCGACGGCACCCTGCTCGCCCTGGCGCAGGATCCGGTGACGCCGCCGCGCCTGCTGCTCACCAGCACCGCCCCCGCGGCGCCCGCGCTGCTGAAGGCCTCGACCCCCAGCTTCGACGCCACGGGCCTCGCCGTGACGCGGCACGAGGCCACCTCGGCGGATGGCGAGCGCATCCCCTATGTGCAGGTCGGCCCGCGCGAGGGGGACGGGAACGCGCCGGTGCATCTCTCCGCCTATGGCGGCTTCCGCGTCTCCCGCCTGCCCTACTACTCGGCCGGCACGGGGCGGCTCTGGCTGGAAAAGGGCGGCACCGCCGTGATCGGCCAGATCCGCGGCGGCGGCGAGTTCGGCACCGCCTGGCACGAGGCCGGGCGCGGCGCCGCCAAGAGCCGCAGCCATGACGACTTCGCGGCCATCGCCGCCGACCTCGTGGCGCGCGGCGTCACCGTGCCGGGGCGCATCGCCGCCGAGGGCGGCTCGAATGGCGGGCTGCTCATCGCCAACATGCTGACGCGCTACCCGGAGCGGTTCGGCGCCCTGTTCTGCACCATTCCGCTCATCGACATGCGGCGCTACACGAAGCTGCTGGCGGGGGCGAGCTGGATTGCCGAATACGGCGACCCGGAGAAGCCCGAGGAATGGGACTTCATCCGCGCCTTTTCCGCCTATCACGCGGCGGAGCCGGGCCGGGCCTACCCGCCCATCCTGCTGGCCACCACGCGGCGGGACGACCGCGTGCATCCCGGCCATGCCCGCAAGATGGCCGCCAAGCTCCAGGCCATGGGCCATGACGCATGGTTCTACGAGCCCGAGGCGGGCGGGCACGGCTATGGCAAGGACAATGGCGAGGTCGCGAGCTTCTCGGCCCTGGGCGCCGCCTTCCTGCGCCGGGCCATCGGCTGGGACCCGGAAGCGGGCTGAGGCGGCTCAGCCCGGCGGCGGCGGGCCGGCCCTGCCGGGTCCGCCGCCGCCGAAGCTCTCCGGCAGCACCACATAGAGGGTGACGAGCAGGAGGGTGGTGGTGAAGCGGAAGGACGCTTCCTGCCCGTTCCAGCTGGCCGATTGCCACATCAGGAACCATTCCCCGCCCAGCACCTGGAAGCCCAGGAACCAGACCAGGAAGCCGAGCGCGGCGCCGAGCTGTGCCCAGCCCTTGGCCGCGGCGAAGCCCGGGCCGCGCAGCCCGCGGGCCATCAGCAGCGCGGCGGCGGCGTAGGCCAGGCCGGTCAGCGCCTCGCCCAGGATGATGAGCAGGTAGCCGGCATGCCACAGCGCCGGCGTGGTGATGGCGCGGTGGCGCAGCGCAGTGTCGGGGAAGGTCGTGTCCATGCTCAGCACATGCGCCACGAAGGCGAAGTTCGAGCCGTAATCGACCAGATTGTTCCAGGCCACCAGCAGGGCGAAGGCGGCGAGCCCCGCCACCATGGCGAGCTTGGAGAATCGCGCGAGGAAAAGCGGCAGGGGCATGCTGACAGCCGGGTGGCGTCGGCCCGCCCCTGTCCGCGCCGGAATCAGAGCGGCTTGAGGTTGGTGGCGGCCGCCTTGCCGCGCTCCATCGCCACGTCGTAGCTGACCTTCTGGTTCTCGTTCAGCCCCTGGAGGCCGGCCTTCTGCACGGCGGTGATGTGGACGAACACGTCCTTGCCGCCATCGGAGGGGACGATGAAGCCGAAGCCCTTGGTCGCGTTGAACCACTTCACGGTGCCAGTCGCCATGCGACGCACTCCTTGTTCGCACTGGCCGGGCAGGAGCGCCCGAGCCGATAACCCAGCCGGCGTCCGGGGACGGCTTGAAGGGCGACCGGGTCTCCGGAGGCACGGCAAGGCGAGCGGAAGCGTCTGGCCCGGATAGTGGGGCAGATCGTTAACAGGCTGTCAACGCAAACCGGCATGCCTGGCGCCGGCCGCGCAACGAAAAAGGGGCGGCCCCTGCGGGCCGCCCCCTCATCGTCTCAGGCTCTGCGGGAGAACCCTGATCCCTGGCGGGATCAGAAGTCCATGTCGCCGCCCATGCCGCCCATGCCGCCCGGAGCGGCCGGAGCCTTCTTCTCGGGGCGCTCGGCGATCATCGCCTCGGTGGTGATCAGCAGCGAGGCGACCGAGGCCGCGTCCTGCAGCGCCGTGCGGACAACCTTGGTCGGGTCGATGATGCCGGCCTCGACCAGGTTCTTGTAGCCGTCGAGCTGGGCGTCATAGCCGTACTCGTAGGCATCCTCGCGCAGCACCTCGCCCGCGATCACGGCGCCGTCCTTGCCGGCGTTCTCGGCGATCTGCTTCAGCGGCGCCTGGATGGCGCGGCGGACGATCTCGATGCCGACCTGCTCGTCGTTGTTCAGGCCCTTGACGTCGGACAGCTTCTGCGCGGCGCGCAGCAGGGCCACGCCACCACCGGGGACGATGCCTTCCTCGACCGCGGCGCGGGTCGCGTGCAGCGCGTCGTCCACGCGGTCCTTGCGCTCCTTCACCTCGACCTCGGTGGAGCCACCGACGCGGATGACGGCCACGCCGCCGGCCAGCTTCGCCAGGCGCTCCTGCAGCTTCTCGCGGTCGTAGTCCGAGGTGGTCTCCTCGATCTGCGCCTTGATCTGCTCCACGCGGCCCTGGATGTCCTCCTTGGAGCCGGCGCCGTCGACGATCGTGGTGTTCTCCTTCTCGATGCGGATGGTCTTGGCCTGGCCCAGCATCTGCAGCGTGACGGTCTCGAGCTTGATGCCGAGATCCTCGGAGATCACCTGGCCACCGGTCAGGATCGCGATGTCCTCGAGCATCGCCTTGCGGCGGTCACCGAAGCCCGGGGCCTTCACGGCGGCGATCTTCAGGCCACCGCGCAGCTTGTTGACCACCAGGGTGGCCAGGGCCTCGCCCTCGACGTCCTCGGCCACGATCACCAGCGGGCGGCCGGACTGCACCACCGTCTCCAGCAGCGGCAGCATCGGCTGCAGCTGGGACAGCTTCTTCTCGTGGATCAGGATGTAGGGGTTCTCGAGCTCGGCGATCATCTTCTCCGCATTCGTGATGAAATACGGGGAGACGTAGCCGCGGTCGAACTGCATGCCCTCGACGACGTCGAGCTCGGTCTGGATGCCCTTGGCCTCCTCGACCGTGATGACGCCCTCGTTGCCGACCTTCTCCATCGCCGTCGCGATCATCTCGCCGATCTCGGTCTCGCCATTGGCGGAGAGCGAGCCGACCTGGGCGACCTCGGCGGAGGTGGTGATCTTGCGGGTGCGGGCCTTCAGCTCCTCGACGACCACGGTCACGGCCTTGTCGACGCCGCGCTTCAGGTCCATCGGGTTCATGCCGGCGGCAACCGCCTTGGCGCCCTCGCGCACGATGGCCTGGGCCAGCACGGTCGCGGTGGTGGTGCCGTCACCGGCCAGGTCGTTCTGCTTCGAGGCCACTTCGCGCACCATCTGCGCGCCCATGTTCTCGAACTTGTCGGCCAGCTCGATTTCCTTGGCGACCGTCACGCCGTCCTTCGTGATGCGCGGGGCACCGAAGGACTTGTCGATGACGACGTTGCGGCCCTTCGGGCCCAGCGTCACCTTCACGGCGTCGGCCAGGATGTCCACGCCGCGCAGCATCCGCTCACGGGCGTTGGCGCCGAACTTCACGTCCTTAGCAGCCATGGTTCTCTACCTCGTCTGATCTGTTGGGAAAGGATGGGGTCCGCAGGCCGAGATCAGGCCGCGATCACGCCCATCAGGTCGGATTCCTTCATGATCAGGAGCTCTTCGCCGCTGATCTTGACCTCGGTGCCGGACCACTTGCCGAACAGGACGCGGTCGCCGACCTTCACGTCCAGGGCGACGACGACGCCCTGCTCGTTGCGCGCGCCGGAACCGACGGCGACGATCTCGCCTTCCATCGGCTTCTCCTTGGCGGTGTCGGGGATGATGATCCCACCCGCCGTCTTCTCCTCGGCGGTCAGCCGGCGGACGACGACGCGGTCATGCAGCGGACGAAACTTCATTGGCCCTCTCCTGACGCCCTGTGTGGCGCATTCAGCGACGGTTGCCTCGGCCGGCGGGCAAGCCTGTTAGCACTCACCCCCGGCGAGTGCCAGACGATCTAGGGAAGTCTCGGCACCGCGTCAAGCACCAAGCAGCACTCTCCTGCGATGAGTGCTAACTGCCTGATTGTGAAGGTTTTTCTTGCAAGGCCGCGGGCCTCCCATGGCATGCTCCGAAGCCCGAGGAGGGGAATCACCACTGGCCCGGCAAGGCCGGGCCGCACCGGAACGGAGACAAGCGCCCATGCTGCTGCGGGATATCGAGGCCATCGTCCGCATCCCGGACTGGCGGCTGACCACGGCCGAGATCCTCTACCACATGCCCGACCATCCCGGGCTGCTGCAGAGCTTCGTGTGGCAGAAGGTGGATCACGCGCCGCGCTTTCCCGAGCTGCACCGCTTCCTCGACTTCTGGCAGCGCGAGATCCATGGCCCGCTGCACTCGGTGCGCGTGGCCTCCGCCGCCCTCACCCGTCCGGCCGAGTTCCGCTACGCCGCCGGGCAGTTCAACCTGCACTGAGGCGCGCTCACAGCACGGCCAGCAGCACCGCCAGCGTCGCCACCGAGAGGATGGTGGAGAGCAGCACCGTGGCGCCGGAGCGCTCGGCGCCCGCGGCGTAGCGGCGGGCCAGGAAGAAGGCGTTGGCGCCGGTCGGCATGCCGGCCGCCAGCACCGCCACGGCCAGCGCCAGCCTCGGCAGGCCGAGCAGCCATCCCGCCAGCCACACCAGCGCCGGCATCAGCAGCAGCTTCAGCGCCGAGCAGAGCAGCGCCGAGGGCCAGTCCCGCCGCGCGTCGAAGGCGACCAGGCTGGCGCCGAGGCAGAACAGCGCCACCGGCGGCCCGGCCATGCCCGTCATCTCCAGGAAGCGCCGCGCCACCGGCGGCACCTCCAGCCCGGACTGGTGGATCACCAGCCCCGCCAGCACGGCCAGCACGATCGGGTTCCGCAGCACCGAGAGAAAGGTGGAGCGGGCGATGCCCAGCACCGGCGCCCGCGCATTCTGCGCGATCTCCCCCACCACCGTGCCAAGCGGCAGCAGGATCAGCGAGTGCAGGCCGAGAATGGCGAGAAGCTGCGCCAGCCCCGCCTGCCCATGGGCGGCGATGACCAGCGGCACGCCGATCATGGCCGTGTTGCCGAAGGCGGCGTTGAGGGCGAAGGTGCCGCCCTCGTCCAGCTTCATGCGCAGCACCACGCGGCCGAGCAGCAGCGCCAGCGCATAGGCCGCGAGGCAGCCGGCGAAGAAGGCCAGCGCCGTCGCGCCGCCATCCGGGTGCGGCGTGGTGGCGCCGTTCAGCAGCAGGCAGGGCATGGCGAGGCGGAAGACGAAATCCGTCATGCCCCGCAGCGCCTCCTCCGAGATCCAGCGGCGGCGCGCGGCGGCATAGCCGATCCCGATCATCGCGAAGATCGGGGCCACGACGTTCAGCAGCACGGACATGGGGATGCCTTCGCGCGCGGCGGCCATGGCGCGCCGGGCCGCCGCCGCCGGGTCACGGGCGCAGCAGGCCGTCGATGAAGCCGGGCAGCCAGGGCTGCCGCGCCCGGGCGCTGCGCGCGGCATGGATGATGGCGCGCACCTCCGCCACCGTCTCGTGGAAGTCGCTGTTCACCAGCACATGGTCGAAATCGGCCCAGTGGCTGATCTCGTCGCGCGCGGCCCGCATGCGCCGGGCGATCTCCTCGGCCGGGTCCTGCCCGCGGCCATGCAGGCGCCGCTCCAGCTCCTCGAGGCTCGGCGGCAGCAGGAACACCCCCACCACGTCGCCCGGCAGCGCCTGGCGCAGCAGGCGGTGGCCCTGCCAGTCGATGTCGAACAGCACGTCGCGCCCCGCCGCCAGCGCCTCGTCCACCGGCGCGCGCGGCGTGCCGTAGCGGCGGCCGAAGACATGGGCGCTTTCCAGCATCCCGCCCGACGCCTCCATCGCCTCGAACTCCGCCACGCTGCGGAAGAAGTAGTGAACCCCCTCCTGCTCGCCCGGGCGCGGCGCGCGGGTGGTGGCGCTCACCGAAAGCCGCAGCTCGGGCTCGCGCTCGAGCAGGGCGCGGCTGACGGAGGACTTGCCGGCCCCCGAGGGGGCGGAAAGCACGAGGCAGAGCCCGCGCCGGGACATACGGTTCATTCGACGTTCGCCGCCTGCTCGCGCAGCCGCTCGATGGCGGCCTTGAGGTCCAGGGAAAGCCGGGTGAGCGCCAGACTGGCCGACTTCGCCCCCAGCGTGTTCGATTCGCGGCCGAATTCCTGGGTGAGGAATTCAAGCTTCCGCCCCACCGCCTCGGCCGAGGCGAGCAGCGCCCGCGCGGCGCCGAGATGCGCGCCCAGCCGGTCCAGCTCCTCCCGCACGTCGGATTTCTGCGCCAGCAGCGCCACCTCGGCCGCCAGCCGCTCCTCCGGCACGCGGGTCTCGCCTTCCAGCAGGGCGGCGAGGGCGGCGGTCAGCCGGGCGCGGTGCGCGGCGGGCTGGGCGGCGGCCTCGGCGGCGGCGGCCTTGCGCAGCGCGGCGATCTCGTCGAGCAGCGCGGAGAGGATGGCGTGCAGCCGGGCACCCTCGGCGCGGCGGGCCTCGGCCAGCCCGTCCAGCGCCACGGCGAAACCCTCGGCCAGGACGGCATGGCGGGTTTCCAGCTCGGCCTCGGCCGGCTCCACGGCCTCGGCCCGCAGCACGCCGGGCAGGGCCAGCACCGCCTCGGCGCGCGGGGCCGGGCAGCCGGGGATCTGCGCCGCCACCTCCAGCGCCAGCCGGATCGCCTGGGCCAGCGCCGCCGGGTCGGGCGTCAGGCGGGGCGCCCGCTCCTCGCGCTTGAGCGTCAGGGTGGCGGAGATGTTGCCGCGCCTGAATCGGGCCGTCGCGGCGTCGCGCAGCCTCGCCTCCAGCGGGTCCAGCCCGGGAGGCAGGCGGATCCGCACATCCAGTCCGCGCCCATTGACGCTGCGCAGTTCCCACACGAAACCCGTGCCGTCCGGCAGGGTGCCCGCGTGCCGGGCGAAGCCGGTCATCGACGAGAGAGCCATGCCCGGCCTTCTCTTCCCCTCCGCGGCAGGATGCAAGGCATGGAAGACACGTCCGGGCGCCAGATCGCACGCAACAAGGGCGCGCCCGACCAGCTCACGGCCGATCAGCTCGCGGTCGACCAGGTCGCGGTCGACCAGGTCGCGGTCGACCAGGTTGCGGTCACGGGCGCCTCCTCCGGGCTGGGGCGGGCGCTGGCCCTGGCCTGCGCCCGGCCCGGCGCCACGCTGCACCTGGCCGCCCGCGACGCCGCCCGCCTGGCCGAGACCGCCGCCGCCTGCCGCGCCCGCGGCGCCGGGGTGCGCGAGACGCTGCTCGACGTGCGCGACGGCGCCGCCTGCGCCGCCTGGATCGACGGCATGCCGGCCATCGGCCTGCTGATCGCCAATGCCGGCATCTCCGGCGGCACGGGCGGCGTGGCCGAGCCCGCCGGGCAGGTGCGCGCCATCTTCGAGACCAATGTCACCGGCGTGCTGAACACCGCCCTTCCCGCCATGGAGCGCATGGCCGGCCAGACGCCGGGCGCGGACGGGGTGCGCGGGCGGGTGGCGGTGATCGCCTCGGTGGCCGCCTTCTTCGCGGCGCCGGGGGCGGCCGCCTATTGCGCCAGCAAATCCGCCGTGCAGCGCTGGGCCGAGGCCACCGACGCCACGGAGCGGCATCGCGGCATCCGGCTGCACGCCGTCTGCCCCGGCTACATCCGCACGCCGATGACGGCGGTGAACCGCTTTCCCATGCCGCTGATGCTGGAGCCGGAGGAGGCCGCCCGCCGCACCCTGGCGGGCATCGCGGCGGGGCGCACGCGCATCGCCTATCCCTGGCCGACCTATGCCATGGCGCGGTTGGCGGGGGCGCTGCCGCTGTGGCTGCAGGCGCTGCTGGCCTCCCGCGTGCCGTCCAAGCCGGTGACGCAGCCGGAGGGCTGAGTTCCTCCGCGCCGCCCTCAGCGGCGGGTGGCCAGCCAGACGCCCAGGAACACCACCGCGCCGCCCAGCGCCACGCGCGGCTCGGGGATCTCCGAGAGCAGCAAGGCCGCCACCAGCGCGGCGAAGGGCGGCTCCAGATAGCCGACCATGGCCGCCTCCGTGGCGCGGGCGCGGCGCAGCAGCAGCACATAGAGCGAAAGCGGCACCGCCGAGGCGAAGACCCCCAGCACCACCAGGGAAAGCCAGATGGAGGCCGGCTGGTCGAACCCGCCCGCCGGCCCGAAGGCCAGGCCCAGCGTGCCGGCGATCAGCACCGCCATCACCTGCTGGCCCATCACCAGATGCGCCGCCTCCTCCGGCCGCGCCCAGCGCATGTAGACGGTGCCGGCGGCATAGGAGGCGGCGGTGCCCAGCATCAGCAGCGCGGCGCCCAGCGTGGCGCCGCCCGACAGCGCCTGCGGCCCCAGGATCACGGCGATGCCCAGGAAGCCAAGGCCGAGGCCCAGCGCCATGCGCGGCCCCGGCCGCTCCTCCCGCAACACGAAGAAGGCCATGACGCCCACCAGCAGCGGCGTCGCGGACTGGATCAGCGCCGCCGGCGCGCTCTCGATGTCGCGCAGCGCGAGCGCGGTCAGCACGTTGGGCAGCCAGCCATTCACCGTGCCGATGACCAGGATGTGCCGCCAGCTCCGCCGCCCCGGCCAGCGCAGCCAGCCGCGCCACCACAGGAACAGCCCCACCGCCAGCGCGGCGAAGGCACCGCGCGCCGTGGCCAGCGCCAGCGGCGGCATGACCCCCGCCACATGCCGCATCAGCGGGAAGGAGGAGCCCCACAGCGCCGAGATCAGCAGCAGCTCCGCCCAAAGCCGGGCACGGCTGAGCGGCATCATCGCCGGGCGCGGCTTACCGGCACGGGGCCGTCACGGCCGGCTGCCGCGCTGCCGCTCGATGGCCCGCCAGCGGGCCACGTTGCGGTTGTGCTCCTCCAGCGTGCGGGCGAAGGCATGGCCGCCGCTGCCATCGGCGACGAAGTAGAGGTCGTCCGTCCGGGCCGGGTTCAGCACGGCGCGCAGCGAATCGAGCCCTGGGCTGGCGATCGGCCCCGGCGGCAGGCCACGGATGCGGTAGGTGTTGAAGGGGTGGTCGCGCTCCAGGTCGGCGCGGCTGAGCGGGCGGTCCAGCACCCCGCCATCGGCGGCGGCATAGGCCACGGTGGGGTCGGATTGCAGCGGCATGTTGCGCCGGAGGCGGTTGATGAACACGCCCGCCACCCGCCCCCGCTCCTCCGGCATCCCCGTTTCGCGCTCGACGATGGAGGCCAGCACCAGCGCCTCGCGCGGGGAGGCGAGCGGCAGCCCCTCGGCGCGCTCCTTCCACAGCCGCTCAAGCGCCTCGCGCATGGCGGCGCCGGCGCGGCGCACCACGGCGGCGCGGCTGTCGCCCCAGACATAGGCATAGGTCTCGGGCAGCAGCTCGCCCTCGTCCACCACGGGCACCGTGCCGGTCAGGCCCTCCGCCTGCTCCAGCAGCGTGGCCATCTGCCGCGCGGTCAGTCCCTCCGGCAGGGTGAGGCGGCGCTGCACGGGGCGGGCGGTGCGCAGCACCGAAACCACCTCGCGCAGCGAGCCCCGGGCCGGGAACAGGTACTCGCCCGCCCGCAGCGGCCCCTCGCCGCGCGTCAGCCACACCCCGGCCATGAAAAGGCGGGGGTCGCCGATGACGCCGCGCTCGGCCAGCAGCGCGCCGATGGCCCCGGTGCCGCCGCCGCGCGGAACGACGATGGCGGTGGGCTCCGGCAGCGGTCCCGGCGAGAGCCAGGCGTCGCGCGCCCACCAGGCGCCGCCGCCCGCCAGGGCCAGGAGCACCAGCAGCACAGCCAGGAAGATTCGCATGGAACAGGCGCCTTTGTCGGATTGGCCGGGCGGGGGCCCGGCGGCGTGGCAAAGGCTGGGGAAGGAAAAGGGCGTCTTCCCCAGGTGGCCGGTCCGCGCGGCGGCCGGCCCGGCGCGAAAGGCCAGGCCCCTCCGCCGCGTGGGTCCGCCGCCGCGCCGGGAAGGGCGCGGCGGCGGGGTTCTCAGGGTGCCTTGCGGAACAGGATGGAGGCGTTGGTGCCGCCGAAGCCGAAGCTGTTGGACAGCGCCACCTCGATGCTGCGCTGCTGCGGCTGCAGCGCCACCCGGTCGATCACGCTCTCCCGCGAGGGGGCGTGCAGGTTCAGCGTGGGCGGCGCCACGCCGTCGCGGATGGCGAGGATCGAGAAGATCCCCTCGACCGCGCCCGCCGCGCCCAGCAGGTGCCCGATGGCCGACTTGGTGGAAGACATGGCGAGGCCCTTGCCGGCCTCCCCGAACAGCTTCTCCACCGCCTCCAGCTCCAGGTCGTCGCCCATCGGCGTGGAGGTGCCGTGCGCGTTGACGTACTGGATCTGGTCCGGCGTGACGCCGGCGTTCTTCAGCGCCGCCTTCATCGCCCGGTAGGCGCCGTCATGGCCCTCCGCCGGGGCGGTGATGTGGTAGGCGTCGCCGGACATGCCGTAGCCGATCACCTCGCCATAGATCTTGGCGCCGCGCTTCTTGGCGTGCTCGTACTCCTCGAGCACCATCACCCCCGCGCCCTCGCCCATGACGAAGCCGTCGCGGTCCTTGTCCCAGGGGCGGGAGGCCTCGGTGGGGCGGTCGTTGAAGCCGGTGGAAAGGGCGCGGGCGGCGCAGAAGCCGGCCATGCCGATGTCGCAGATCGCGGCCTCGGCGCCGCCGGCCACCATCACGTCGGCATCGCCGAGGGCGATGAGGCGCGCCGCGTCGCCCAGCGCGTGAACGCCGGTGGCGCAGGCGGTGACCACCGCGTGGTTGGGACCCTTGAAGCCGTAGCGGATCGAGACATGGCCCGAGGCCAGGTTGATCAGCGCGGAGGGAATGAAGAAGGGCGACAGCCGCCGCGACTTGCCCTGGGCGACGAGCTGGGAATTCTCGGAGATCGTCGGAAGGCCGCCGATGCCGGAGCCGATCATCACGCCGGTGGCGTTCTTGTCGTCCTCCGATTCGGCCACCCAGCCGGAATCCTCCACCGCCTCCGCCGCCGCCACGAGGGCGAGCTGGATGAAGCGGTCCATCTTCTTCTGGTCCTTGACCGGGATCCACTCGTTGAAGTCGAGCTTCCCCTCGGCCCTGGAACCGCTCGGAACCTCGCCGGCGATCCGTGCCGGCAGGTCCGTCGCATCGAACAGGCTGATCGGGCCGATGCCGCTCTCGCCTGCCAGCATCCGCTGCCACACATGCGCGACGCCGACGCCGAGCGGGCATGCGATGCCCATCCCGGTGACGACGACGCGGCGCGGCGTCGTCAGAGAACCAAACACGCGTTATCTCCCCCTGGCGTCCACGGCAGGGTCCATCGGGGCGTGCCCGGAGGCATCCCCCTGGGCGTCCCCTGGGTGGCGCGGATGGAAGGCCTTCAGGCGGCCTTCTGCGCCTCGATGTAGTCGATCGCGTCCTTCACGGTCGTGATCTTCTCGGCGGCGTCGTCCGGGATCTCGACCCCGAAGGCCTCCTCGAACGCCATCACCAGCTCTACGGTGTCGAGGCTGTCAGCGCCCAGGTCGTCGATGAACGACGCCTCGGCCGTGACCTTGGCTTCCTCGACGCCGAGGTGCTCGACAACGATCTTCTTCACCTTCTCGGCGGTATCGCTCATCGCCCGAGTCTCTCCTGCTTGCAGACGCTGCCGGCGCTCCGGGCGGGGACAATCCCCGCCCTCGGCCCGCGCGGCATTAACATGGAAGCAGGCCGGGGAACAGATTTCCCGGCCCACCGTTTCAGATCATCGCCATCCCGCCATTCACATGCAGGGTGGCGCCGGTCACCCAACCCGCCTCGTCCGATGCCAGATAGGCAACGGCGGCGGCGATGTCAGCGGCCTCGCCCATGCGCCCCATCGGAATCCGCTCCATCAGGCGCGTTTTCTGCTGGTCGTTCAGGGCATCCGTCATCGGCGTCCGGATGAAGCCGGGCGCCACGACGTTCACGGTGATGCCGCGGCTGGCCAGCTCCTGGGCGAGCGACTTGCTCATGCCCACGAGGCCGGCCTTGGCCGCCGCATAATTCGCCTGCCCCGGATTGCCGGTGGTGCCGACGATCGAGGCGATGGAGATGATGCGCCCCGCCCGGCGCTTCATCATGCCGCGCATGGCGGCGCGCGCCAGGCGGAACGGGGCGGCGAGATCCACCTCCAGCACGTCCGCCCAGTCCTTGTCGGACATCCGCATGGCCAGCCCGTCGCGGGTGAAGCCGGCATTGTTCACCAGGATGTCGAGCCGGCCGAGCCCGGCCTCCACCTGCTCCACCAGCGCCTGGGGCGCTGCGGGGTCGGACAGGTTGGCGGGCGCCACCAGCGCGCCCTCGCCCAGCTCGGCGGCCAGCTCCGCCAGCACCGCCTCCCGCGTGCCGGAGAGCGCGACCTTCGCTCCCTGGCGGTGCAGGGCGCGGGCGATCTCGGCGCCGATTCCTCCCGTGGCGCCGGTCACCAGCGCCACCTTTCCTTGCAGGCCGAACATCGCTCTCAGCTCCTTCCCCCGGCGTGAACCGTCAATGGGCCGTCAACGCGGATTGTCGCGGGGACTGTTGTCACAGGGACTTCAGGAAGGCCTCGATCTCGGCGGGCCCGCCCACCGACATCGCCTGCGCCTCGGGCGCCAGCCGCTTCATCAGCCCGGTCAGCACCTTGCCGGCGCCGATCTCGACAAAGCGGTCGCAGCCCAGCCCCGCCATGGCGGCCACGCATTCGCGCCAGCGCACCGTGCCGGTCACCTGCCGCACCAGCAGCTCGCGGATCTCCACCGGGTCGGTCGCCTTGGCGGCCGTCACATTGGCCACCAGCGGCACCAGCGGCGGGCGCAGCTCGGCCAGCGCCAGGGCCTCGGCCATGGCGTCGGCGGCAGGCGCCATCAGCGCGCAATGGAAGGGGGCGGAGACGGGCAGCAGCATGGCGCGCTTGATGCCGGCCTCCTTGGCCAGCGCCACCGCCCGCTCCACCGCGCCGCGGTGGCCGGAGATCACCACCTGGCCCCCGCCATTGTCGTTGGCGGCCTCGACCACCTCCGTGGCGCCTTCCGGCGCCTCGGCGGCGCGGGCGCAGATCTCCTGCGCCTGGGCCATCTCGGCGCCGAGCAGCGCCGCCATGGCGCCCATGCCGGCCGGCACCGCCTTCTGCATCGCCTCGCCGCGCAGGCGCAGCAGGCGGGCGGCGGTGGGCACGTCGAAGGTCTGGGCCGCGGCCAGCGCGCTGTACTCGCCGAGCGAATGGCCGGCCACCACCGCCACCCGCTCCTTCAGCACGAAGCCGCCCTCCTGCTCCAGCACCCGCAGCACGGCCATGCTCATGGCCATCAGGGCGGGCTGGGCGTTGGCGGTGAGCGTCAGCTCCTCGGCCGGCCCCTCGAACATCAGGCGGCTGAGATTCTGCTTCAGCGTCTCGTCCACCGCCTCGAACACCTCGCGGGCGGCGGGGAAGGCCTCGGCCAGTTCTCGGCCCATGCCGACGGCCTGGCTGCCCTGGCCGGGGAAGACGAAGGCGATCGACATGGCGGTGCTGGCGTCCTCGCAGGTGTGTGGCGCCGCGACGTGGCGGAGCGCCGGGAGGCTGGCGCGCCCTGCGGTCCATGTCCACTGTCCGGCCCGTTGACGGTCCGTGAAGCCGCGCGGGGTAACGGCGCCGCACCGGGCTGTCAACGCCGCAACGTGGGCGGCGGCGCTTGGCGCTGGACTCGGGCGCCGGAATGTGGTCTACGGCGCCTCCCCTGCCGGGCGCGTGAGGCATCGCGCCCGGCTATGCCCGTTTGCGCCCTCCGGCATGGGCCGGTGCGGCCCCGGGCTGAGACAGCCACAGGGAGATCCCATGCCGCTGTATGAGACCGTGCTCATCGCACGCAACGACCTGACGCAGGCGCAGGTCGAGGCCATCGCCGACCAGGTCACCGCGACCGTCACCGAAGCCGGCGGCGAGGTGAAGAAGCGGGAATACTGGGGCCTGCGCGGCCTCGCCTACCGCATCAAGAAGAACCGCAAGGGGCACTACATGCTCCTCGGCCTGGACTGCCCGGCCGCCGCCGAGCAGGAGGCCGCGCGCCAGCTCGGCCTGAACGAGGACGTGCTGCGCCACATGACGATCCGCGTCGAGGCGATCGACGCCGAGGCGCCGTCCGCCATCCTGGCCAAGCGCGGCGACGACCGTGAGCGCGACCGCGGCTTCCGCGGCCCCCGCCCGGCGGCCGGCCGCTTCTCGTCGGGCCGCCGCGAGCGGAACGACGACCGCGAGGAGTACCGCGCCCGTTCGCGCGACGATTCCGACAACGCCGGCGGCGAGGAGTAATCCATCATGTCCGACACCAACACCGACGTGAACATCGCCGCCCGCCGCCCCGCCGTGGGCGCCCGCCGGCCGTTCTACCGCCGCCGCAAGTCCTGCCCCTTCTCCGGCCCGAACGCGCCGAAGATCGACTACAAGGACGTGCGCCTGCTTTCCCGCTTCCTGAGCGAGCGCGGCAAGATCGTCCCTTCCCGGATCACCGCCGTGTCGGGGAAGAAGCAGCGCGAGCTGGCCAACGCCATCAAGCGCGCCCGCTTCCTGGCCCTGCTGCCCTACGTCATCAACGACTGACGGCAGCGGACGGGACGACGGACAAAGGAACGGATCGGCGCCGTGGCCATGGGCACCCTTGGGGGCAATCCCCGGACCGGGCTGTTCGACGATCCCCGCCTCCTGGCGGGGGCGGCGGGCGGGCTCGTCTCGGCCTTCGCGGCGCTGTGGGCCTTCCACGGCCTGCCGCTCGGCATGGGGCTGTTCTGGCTCTCGCCGCTGCCGCTGTTCCTGGCGGGCCTCGGCTTCGGCCGGGCCGCCATGGGCATCGCGGTCGTGGTGGGCGCCCTGGGGCTGCTGCTGGTGACGCCGGGCCTGCTGCCGGTGCTGCTCTGGCTCGGCGTGTATGGCGTGCCGGCCCTGCTCCTGCTGGGCAGCGGCCTGCAGGCCGGGCCGCGCATCGACCTGACGCTGCCGCTGGTGCTGCTCGGCCTCTGGCCGGCGCTGCTGACGCTGCTGGCGGCCCTGCTCGCGGGCGCGGAGGGCGGCCTCGAGGCCGCGCTGCGCAACGCCGTGCAGATCGGGCTGACGCGCATGGGCGCCGAGGCGCCGGAGGCGGTGGTGGACCAGATCGTCCGCCTGAAGGCGGCGGCGCTGGCCCTCTGGATCGGCCTGGCGCTGCTGGCCAACGCCGCCGGCGCGCAGGGCTTCCTGCAGCGCCGCGGCCTGGCCCTGGCGCCGGCGCCGAACTGGCGCGCCGCGCGGCTGCCGCGCTGGTACCCGGCCCTGCCCGCCCTGGCGGCGGTGGCCTGGATGCTGGCCGGCAGCGGCGCGGAGCTGCTGCCGCTGTCGCTGTGCCTGGTGATGTCCGTGCCGCTGCTGCTGCAGGGGCTGGCCGTCATGCACACGCGCCTGGCGCGCTTCAGCGCCCGGCTGCCGCTGCTGATCCTGTTCTACGTCCTGCTTCTCGTCTTCAGCCTGCCGGGCGCCCTGATCCTTGTGGCGCTCGGCCTCCTCGAACAGTACGGGCGCCGCAACCCGCCCGCCAACATGTGAGATCGGGGCTACACCGATGATCGAAGTCATCCTGATGCAGCGGGTCGACAAGCTCGGCCAGATGGGCGAGCTGGTGAAGGTCCGCCCTGGCTACGCCCGCAACTTCCTGCTCCCCAAGGGCAAGGCCATCCGCGCCAACAAGGACAACCTCGCCCGCTTCGAGCGCGAGCGCGTCCAGCTGGAGGCGCAGAACCTGAAGCGCCGCGAGGAGGCCGAGCGCATCGCCGAGCGGATGGACGGCCTCACCGTCGTCATCATCCGCCAGGCGGGCGAGTCGGGCGGCCTGTACGGCTCCGTGTCCGGCCGCGACATCGCGGACGCGGCCAAGGAAGCCGGCCTGACCATCTCCCGCAGCCAGGTGCTGCTGGAGCAGCCGATCAAGACGCTGGGCATGACCAACGTCCGCGTCGAGCTGCACCCGGAGGTGTTCCTGCCGCTGGCCGTCAACGTCGCCCGCTCGGTCGAGGAAGCCGAGAAGCAGGCGCGCGGCGAGGATCTGCGCGCCGAGCAGCAGGCCGAGGAGGAGAGCCTGGAGGCCGAGCTGGCCGCCGAGCTGTCCGAGCTGGGCGCCGCGAGCGAGGACTGACCCGCGCGGCCCGGCCGCCCGGCCGGCCTGCGGACACCGGAAAGGGCGCCCCCTCGCGGGCGCCCTTTCTGCGTTCCGCCCCTTCCGCCGCCCCGCTCCCGCCTGCTTGACTGGACAGTTCCCGCCGGCCCGCCCGACCATTTCGCCCCTGGCGTTGATGGGAGCTCGGGCGATGCCGTTCGATCGCATTCTGTCCCGCATGGTCCGCTGCGGGACCCTGACAGTCCGCTACCCGGATGGCCGGGTGCGGCTCTACCGCGGCCCCGACCGCAGCCCGGACAGCTCCTCCGGCACCCGCGCCGCCCCCGCCGCCGGCATCCACATCCGCAGCTGGCGCGCCCTGCGCCGCCTGATGCTCAACCCCGCCCTCGGCTTCGGCGAGGCCTACATGGATGGCGAGATCGCGCCGCTGAACTGCTCGCTCTACGAGCTGACGGACCTGCTGGCGCTGAACATGATGGCGCGCGCCTATCCGGCCGAGCGGCTGATGGAGAACCTGCGCTGGCTGCGCCGGCACATCGACCAGCTCAACCCGGCCGGGCGGGCGCGCCGCAACGTGGCGCACCACTACGACCTCAATGGCCGCCTCTACGCCCTGTTCCTGGACCGGGACCGGCAATATTCCTGCGCCTACTTCCCCACCGGCCAGGAAACGCTGGAGGAGGCGCAGCTCGCCAAGAAGCGGCACATCGCCGCCAAGCTGATGCTGGACCGGCCGGGGCTGGAGGTGCTCGACATCGGCTGCGGCTGGGGCGGCATGGCGCTGCACCTGGCGCGCGAGCACGGCGCGCGCGTCACCGGCATCACCCTTTCCGCCGAGCAGCTGGAGGTGGCGCGCGCCCGCGCCGCCGAGGCGGGCCTGGCCGACCGCGTCCGCTTCGAGCTGATGGACTACCGCGACTGGACCCGGCCGGTGGACCGCATCGTCTCGGTCGGCATGTTCGAGCATGTGGGCATCGGCCATTACCGCCGCTTCTTCCGCACGCTGCGCGGCGCGCTGCGGGAGGACGGGGTGGCGCTGGTCCACGCTATCGGCCGCAGCGACGGGCCGGGCAGCACCAATCCCTGGATCGCCAGGTACATCTTCCCCGGCGGCTACGCCCCCGCCCTGTCGGAGGTGCTGCCGGCGGTGGAGAAGGCCGGGCTCTGGGTGACCGACATCGAGATCCTGCGGCTGCACTACGCGCAGACCCTGGCCCATTGGCGCCGCCGCTTCGCCGCCAACCGCGACGCCATCCAGAGCCTCTATGACGAACGCTTCTGCCGCATGTTCGAGTTCTACCTGACCGGATCGGAGCTGGCCTTCCGCCGCCTGGGCCACATGAACTGGCAGCTCCAGCTCACCCGGTCGGTGGACACCCTGCCGCTGACCCGCGACTACATGGCGGAAGCGGGCGCGCCGGCGCTGGCGCGCCAGGGCGGCGGGGCCGGCCCGCAGGCGGGCCAGATCGACTCGCCCGTCAGCCTGCGCCGCAGGCGCTGAGGGAGACCGGAGCCAGGGCGGCCGGCGGGCGCCCTTTTGCCCGCGCCCCCGCCGCGCCGTGTCCTGCCGGTTACAGCAGCGCATCATCCCCGCTATCCACAGGCCGGGCCTCGCACAGCCCGGGCGGGAGGGGCTAGATTGCCGGCATGAACAGCGTACCCCCGCCCGGCGAAGCACTGCTCGGCCTTTCGCAGCGCCTCCCTCCTTCAAACCTCGAGGCGGAGCAGGCGCTGCTCGGCGCGCTGCTGGCCAACAACAAGGCCTATGAGCGCGTTTCTGAGTTCCTGGCGCAGGAGCACTTCGCCGATGCCCTGCATGGCCGCATCTACGCCGCCATCCAGCGCCGCATCGAGGCCGGGCAGCTGGCCGACGCCGTCACGCTGCGCGCCGAGTTCGAGCATTCCGGCCTGCTCGACGAGGTGGGCGGCGCCGCCTACCTGGCCAAGCTGCTGTCCGCCATGGTCGGCATCATCAATGCCGGCGAATACGGCAAGGTCATCCACGATTGCTGGCTGCGCCGGCAGCTGATCGACCTCGGCGAGATGGTGGTGAACCGCGCCTTTGGCGCGGAGGCCGAGCTGGAGGCGCGCGAGCAGCTGGAAGCCGCCGAGCAGGCGCTGTTCGACCTCGCCAAGGATGGCGGCTCGGAGGGCGGCTTCGTCACCTTCGGCCGGGCGCTGACCGATGCGGTGACCCTGGCCGAGCGGGCCTTCACCAGCGGCGGCGGCGTGTCCGGCCTGCCTTCCGGCCTGCGCGACCTCGATGCCAAGACCGGCGGCCTGCACCCGTCCGACCTCGTGATCCTCGCCGGCCGCCCCGGCATGGGCAAGACGGCGCTGGCCACCAAGATCGCCTTCGGCGCCGCCAAGGCCGTGCTGCGCGAGGCGGAGGACGAGCACGGGCCGGGCGCCGTGCCCAAGGGCGGCTGCGCCATCTTCTCGCTGGAAATGAGTGCCGACCAGCTCGCCACCCGCCTGCTTTCCGAGGAAAGCCGCGTCTCGGGCGACCGCATCCGCCGCGGCGAGATCCAGCAGCGCGACTTCGACCGCTTCGTCGAGGTGAGCCGCGAGCTGGCCCGCCTGCCGCTGTTCATCGACGACACGCCGGCCATCACCATCTCGGCCATGCGCACCCGCTGCCGGCGCCTCAAGCGCACCCGCGGCCTCAGCCTGATCGTGGTCGACTACCTCCAGCTGATGCGCCCCGCCGCCGGCTCCCGCCCCGAGAACCGGGTGCAGGAGATCAGCCAGATCACCCAGGGGCTGAAGGCCATCGCCAAGGAGCTGGCAGTGCCGGTCATCGCCCTGTCCCAGCTGTCCCGCCAGGTGGAGAACCGCGAGGACAAGCGCCCGCAGCTTTCCGACCTGCGCGAATCCGGCTCGATCGAGCAGGATGCCGACATGGTGATGTTCGTCTACCGCGACGACTACTACCTGAAGATGCAGGAGCCGAAGCAGACCAACTTCGACAACCCGGAGAAATACGAGGCGGCCCTGGCCAGCTGGAAGGACCGCATGGAGAAGGCCTACAACCGCGCCGACCTGATCGTCGCCAAGCAGCGCCACGGCCCCACCGGCACCATCCCGCTCTTCTTCGAGGCGGAATTCACCCGCTTCGGGGATCTCGACATCGTCCATGGGGATATGCATGGCGGCAGCGATTACTGAGAGGGAGGCTCCCGCCGCCGCACTGCGGCGCGGCGCGGCCGATTTCGCGGGCGAGCTGCTGGTCGATCTCGGTGCCATCGCCGCCAACTGGCGCGACCTCGCCGCGCGGCACCCATCCGGCCCCGTGGCGGGCGTGGTGAAGGCCGATGGCTACGGCCTCGGCGCCGCGCCCGTGGCGCGGGCGCTGGCCGCTGCCGGCTGCCGCCACTTCTTCGTCGCGCAGTTTTCCGAGGCGCTGGCGCTGCGCGAGGCGCTTGGCCACGGCCCGATGGTCGCCGTGCTGGGCGGCTTCCCCCCCGGCGCGGATGCGGGGGCAGGGCTCACGCCGGTGCTGAACGCGCCGGAGGACGTGGCGGCCGCCCGCGCCGCCGACCTCCGGGGCGCCATCCTGCACGCCGACACGGGCATGGAGCGGCTTGGGCTCACCGCTGCGGAGCTGCGCGCGGCGGGCGACCTGTCCGGCCTCGGCCTGCGCTACGTCATGACCCACCTGGCCTGCGCCGACGAGCCGGCCCACCCGCTGAACGCCGCCCAGGCCACGCGCTTCGCCGCCCTCCGCGCCGCCCTGCCGGGCGTGCCGGGCAGCTTCGCCAATTCGGCCGGCATGTTCCTCGGCCCCGATTTCGCCTCCGACCTCGCCCGCCCCGGCTGCGCCCTCTACGGCATCAACCCGACGCCGGGCCGGCCCAACCCGATGCGGCAGGTGCTGCGCCTCGCCGTGCCCATCCTCCAGATCCGCGACGTGGCCCCCGGCACCACGGTGGGCTACGGCGCCAGCTGGACCGCGCCGCGCCAAAGCCGCATCGCCACCATTGCGGCGGGCTATGCCGATGGCTATTTGCGGAGCCTGTCCAGCCGGGGCATCGGCATTCTCGCCGGGCGCCCTGTGCCGCTGGTGGGCCGGGTATCCATGGATCTCATCACCCTCGACGTGACGGACGTGCCGGAAGCCAGGGTGGGGGACCGCGTGGAGATGATCGGCCCGGAGCAGACGCCCGACGCCGTGGCGGCGCTGGCCGGCACCATCGGCTACGAGATCCTCACCTCCCTCGGCGCCCGCTACCGGCGGCGCCACCTCGAACCCGGCCGGCCTCCCGGCATGGCGGCATGAAGCGGCGCCTCTGATTTGAACCTGATCCTGAACTTCCTGGCCACCATCGGCCGTGGCGTGCTCGGCGCCTGCCGCATCATCGGCGCGGTGGTGCTGTTCGCGCTGGAGGGCGTCTCGCACATCCTCCGGCCGCCCTTCTATCCGCGGCTGGTGGGCCGCGCCTTTGTCGAGATCGCCTATTTCTCCCTGCCGGTGGTGGCGCTGACGGCGGTGTTCACCGGCATGGTGCTGGCGCTGCAATCCCATTCCGGCTTCTCCCGCTTCGGCGCGGAGAGCGCCATCGCCAACGTGGTCGTGCTGTCCATCACGCGGGAGCTGGGGCCGGTGCTGGCCGGGCTGATGGTGGCGGGCCGCATCGGCGCCGCCTTCGCCGCCGAGATCGGCACCATGCGTGTCACCGACCAGATCGACGCGCTGACCACCCTCTCCACCAACCCGATGAAGTACCTGGTGGCGCCGCGCCTGCTGGCCGGCACCGTCGCCATGCCGCTGCTGGTGGTGATCGCCGACATCCTGGGCGTCATGGGCGGCTGGCTGGTGGGCACGGCGCAGCTCGGCTTCACCTCCGCCTCCTACCTCACCTCCACGCTGAACTTCCTGCAGCCCATGGATGTCATCTCCGGCCTGGTGAAGGCGGCGGTGTTCGGCTTCGTCATCACCCTGATGGGCTGCTACAGCGGCTACACCAGCCGCGGCGGCGCGCAGGGCGTGGGGGCCGCCACCACGACGGCGGTGGTGTCCTCCTCCATCCTCATCCTGGCGCTGGACTATGTCCTGACGGCGATGTTCTTCGGCCTATGAGCAGCACCCCGAAAATCCGCCTGCGCGGCCTTTCCAAGCGCTTCGGCGCCAAGACGGTGCTGGACGGCGTCGATCTCGACGTGGCGGCCGGCCATGGGCTGGTGATCCTGGGCGGCTCCGGCTCCGGCAAGTCGGTCACCATCAAGTGCATCCTCGGCCTGATCCAGCCCGATGCCGGCAGCATCGAGATCGACGGCCGCGACATCCTCGCCATGCCGCGCCGCGAGCGCGAGGCGCTGAACGACCGCATCGGCATGCTGTTCCAGAACGGCGCGCTGTTCGACAGCCTGCCCGTCTGGGAGAATGTCTGCTTCAAGCTGCTGGCGCAGAAGCGCATCACCCGCGCCCGCGCGCGCGACAAGGCGGCGGAGGTGCTGGCCCAGGTGGGCCTCGCCGCCAGCGTGGGCGACCTTTCGCCCTCCGAGCTGTCGGGCGGCATGCAGAAGCGCGTGGGCCTGGCCCGCGCCATTGCCGCCGAGCCGGAGATCATCTTCTTCGACGAACCCACCACCGGGCTCGATCCCATCATGGGCGCGGTGATCGACGGGCTGATCGTCGATTGCGTCAAGCGCCTCGGCGCCACGGCGGTCTCCATCACCCACGACATGGCCAGCGCCCGCCGCATCGGCGACAGCGCGGCGATGATCCACAAGGGCCGCATCGTCTGGACCGGCCCCGCCTCCACCCTCGGCCACAGCGGCAACGCCATGGTGGACCAGTTCGCCAATGGCTCGCGCGAGGGGCCCATCACCATGGAGCTGCGCCGGTAGCGCAAGGGTAGCGGCGGGGCGGGGCCACGCCCCCTCCCCTTCGTTCCCGTTTTGCCCCATATAGGGCGCATGGCCAAACCCACCGCCCGTTTCGTCTGCCAGAGCTGCGGCGCCGTCGCGCCCAAGTGGCAGGGCCGCTGCGACGCCTGCGGCGAATGGAACACCCTGACCGAGGAGGTGGCGGAGATCCGCGCCCCCGGCCCCGCGGGCAAGGCGGCCGGCGGGCGCCGGGTGGAGTTCGTCAGCCTCAAGGGCCGCGCCGCGCCGCCGCCCCGCACCGAAAGCGGCATGGCCGAGCTGGACCGTGTGCTGGGCGGCGGCTTCGTGCCGGGCTCGGTGGTGCTGGTGGGAGGCGACCCCGGCATCGGCAAGTCCACCATCCTGCTCCAGGCGGCGGCGCGCATCGCCAGTGCCGGCCGGCGCGTCCTCTACATCTCGGGCGAGGAGGCGATCGACCAGGTGCGGCTGCGGGCGCTCCGCCTCGGCCTCTCGGAAAGCCCGCTCGGCCTCGCGGCCTCCACCAGCCTGCGCGACATCGCGGCCAGCCTGGAGGAGGAGAAGGAGGCGACGCTGGTCATCATCGACTCGATCCAGACGGTGTGGCTGGACAGCCTCGATTCCGCCCCCGGCACGGTGAGCCAGGTGCGCGCCTGCGCCGCCGAGCTGACGCGGCTGGCCAAGACGCGCGGCTTCGCCGTGGTGCTGGTGGGGCACGTCACCAAGGAGGGGACGCTCGCCGGCCCGCGGGTGCTGGAGCACATGGTGGACGCCACCCTCTACTTCGAGGGCGACCGCGGCCACCAGTTCCGCATCCTGCGCGCGGTGAAGAACCGCTTCGGCGCGACCGACGAGATCGGCGTCTTCGAGATGACCGACCGGGGGCTGGTGGAGGTGGCCAACCCCTCCGCCCTCTTCCTGGCCGAGCGGCGCGGCAACATCTCCGGCAGCGCCGTCTTCGCCGGCATGGAGGGGACGCGGCCGGTGCTGGTCGAGATCCAGGCGCTGCTCTCGCCCTCCGCCTCGGGCGGCTCGCCGCGCCGGCAGGTGGTGGGGTGGGATTCGGGGCGGCTGGCCATGCTGATGGCGGTGCTGGAATCCCGCTGCCGCGTCAGCCTCGGCCAGAACGACGTCTACCTGAACATCGCGGGCGGGCTCCGCATCAACGAGCCGGCGGCCGACCTCGCCGTGGCCGCCGCCCTGGTCTCGGCCGCCACCGACCGGCCGACCGACCCCGGCTCGGTGTTCTTCGGCGAGGTGGGGCTCTCGGGCGAGGTGCGGCAGGTGTCGCAGACCGACCTGCGCCTGCGGGAGGCCGCCAAGCTCGGCTTCTCCGCCGCGATGCTGCCGCGCCGGGTGGCGCGCGGCGGCCGCGCGGCGGCGGCGCATGACGGGCTGCGCCTGTCCGAGATCGGCCACCTGGTCGACCTGGTGGCGCCGCTCGCCGCCGCCCCGCCGGCCCGCAAGGAAAAGGACAGGGACAAGGAGCGGAAGGAGAAGCCGGCCGCGGAATGAGCGCCGCCCCGCGCGTCCGTTGCGTGACTCCCGCCCGGTGCTTGGCTATACGCTGCCCCCGATGACCTGGGTGGACGGCATTGTCCTCGCGGTGCTCGCCCTTTCGGCGCTCATCGCCTTCTTTCGCGGCCTGGTGCGCGAGGTGCTGGGCGTCGGCGCCTGGGTCGGCGCCGCCCTGTTCGCCATCGCCATCCTGCCAGGGCTGCGGCCGCTGGCCACCGCCTCCATCCAGCCCGCCTGGCTGGCGGAGCTGATCGCCATCGGCGCCGCCTTCCTGCTGGCCCTGGTGGTGCTCAAGCTGCTCATCGCCTGGTTCGCCAACCGCGTGCGGAACTCGGTTGTCGGGGGTCTGGACCGCGCTCTCGGCATGGTGTTCGGCCTCGCGCGGGGTGCTTTCCTGGTGGTCCTCGCCTATATCGTGGGCGGGCTTTTCCTTCCCTCCGTGGAGCGCTGGCCGGAGCCGGTGCGGGAGGCACGGACCCTGCCCGTGGTGGCGGATGCGTCCGACCTGCTTGTCGCGCAGCTTCCGCCGGAGTATCGCCCGCGACTTCCCGACCTGCCGCAGCGCAGCATGCCCAGCATGGACGAGCTGCTGCGACCCCCGGCCAGAGGCCGGACCTGAGTGTCCCGGCCCGATGCCGGACCTGAGCACGCCGGCCTGGAGCCGGTAACGAGGATGCCGATGCAGCCCCTGCCCTCCACCAACCCCTGGGATGACGACGACGGCTTCCATGAGGAATGCGGCGTCTTCGGTGTCTGGAACGCGACCGACGCGGCGGCGCTGACGGCCCTCGGCCTGCACGCCCTCCAGCACCGGGGCCAGGAGGCGTCCGGCATCGTCACCCTGTCCGAGAAGGGCGGCTTCCACGCCCATCGCGGCCTCGGCCTGGTGGGGGACATCTTCGGCGACGCCAAGGTGATGGCCGGCCTCAAGGGGCGTTGCGCGGTGGGCCACAACCGCTACGCCACCACCGGCGAGACGGCGCTGCGCAACGTGCAGCCGCTCTTCGCCGATTTTGAGTTCGGCGGGCTGGCGGTGGCCCATAACGGCAACCTGACCAACGCCTCCACGCTGAAGCGCGCGCTTGTCCGCCGCGGCTGCCTGTTCCAGAGCACCACCGATTCGGAGGTGTTCGTCCACCTCATCGCCATCAGCCTCTACGCCAATGTGGTGGACCGGCTGATCGACGCGCTGAAGCAGGTGCAGGGCGCCTACTCCCTTGTCGCGCTGCATGACGGCGCGCTGATCGGCGCGCGCGACCCGATGGGCGTGCGGCCGCTGGTGCTGGGCCGCCTCGGCGCGGCCGAGGGCGGCGCCTATGTGCTGGCCAGCGAGACCTGCGCCCTCGACATCGTCGGCGCCGAGTTCATCCGCGACGTCGAGCCGGGCGAGATCGTCGTCATCGACAACAACGGCCTGCGCAGCATCAAGCCCTTCGGCCGCGGCCAGAGCCGCTTCTGCATCTTCGAGTACATCTACTTCGCCCGCCCCGACTCCGTGATGGAGGGCACGCCCGTCTATGGCACCCGCAAGCGCATCGGCGCGGAGCTGGCGCGGGAGAGCCATGTCGAGGCGGACGTGATCGTGCCGGTGCCGGATTCCGGCGTGCCCGCCGCCATGGGCTACGCGGCCGAGAGCGGCATCCCCTTCGAGCTGGGCATCATCCGCAACCACTATGTCGGGCGCACCTTCATCGAGCCGACCGACCAGATCCGCCATCTCGGCGTGAAGCTGAAGCACAGCGCCAACCGGCCGACGATCGAGGGCAAGCGCGTCATCCTGGTGGACGACTCGATCGTGCGCGGCACCACCTCGAAGAAGATCGTCGAGATGGTGCGGCAGGCCGGCGCCCGCGAGGTGCACATGCGCATCTCCTCGCCGCCGACGACGCATTCCTGCTTCTACGGCATCGACACGCCGGAGCGGGAGAAGCTGCTGGCCGCGAAGCACGACGTGGAGGAGATGGCGCGCATCATCGGCGCCGACAGCCTGGCCTTCATCTCGCTCGACGGCCTCTACCGCGCCCTCGGCCATGCCAAGCGCGACGCCGGCAACCCCGGCTACTGCGATGCCTGCTTCACCGGCGACTACGCCATCCCGCTGACCGACCTGGAAGGCCATCCGGAGCGCGTGCCCGTGCTGCTGGCGGCGAACGGCCAGTGAGCGGAGGCATGACGGGCATGACGGCCCCCGCCGCCGGTTCTTCCGGCGCGTCTTCCGCCGGGGCGGCCACGGCGCCGAAGCCGCTGGCCGGGCAGGTCGCCCTCGTCACCGGCGCCAGCCGGGGCATCGGCGCCGCGCTGGCGCTGGAGCTGGCCGGGCGCGGCGCGCATTGCGTGCTGGTGGCCCGCACCCAGGGCGGCCTCGAGGAAACGGACGACGCCATCCGCGCCATCGGCGGCACCGCCACGCTGCTGCCCTTCAACCTGACCAAGGACGCCGACAAGATCGACGCCTTCGGCCCCTCGCTGATCGAGCGCTTCGGCCGGCTGGACATCCTGGTCCACAATGCCGGCACGCTGGGCAGCCTGACGCCCGTGGCGCACATCCAGCCGCGCGACTGGACGGAGCTGGTGGGCGTCAACCTCACCGCCACCTGGCGCCTGATCCGCACCTGCGACCCGCCGCTGCGCGCGGCGCCGGCGGGCCGCGCCGTGTTCGTCACCACCGGGCGGGTGCAGCGCCCGAAGCCCTATTGGGGCCCCTATGGCGCCACCAAGGCCGGCATGGAGCACCTGGTGCGGAGCTGGGCCATGGAGGTGGAGGGCGGCAACCTCCGGGTGAACCTGTTCGACCCCGACGTGGTGGCCACCAAGCTGCGCGCCCAGGCGATGCCGGGCGAGGACCCCGCCACCATCGCCCAGCCTGCCGATGTCGCCCCCGCCCTGGCCGATCTCTGCATGCCCGCCGAGTCGCGGCATGGCGAGACCGTTCTTTTCCGTGGCAGGGCCGAATGATGCTTGACGCCGCTCTCGCGGCGGCGTGATGATGCCGGCCATGTCCGCCCCGATCATCATCAAGCGCATTACCAAGACGACCGCTCCGGCGGGGCGTCCTCTGGTGGCTGCGCGGATCGCCGCGGCATAAAACACCAGAAGGCCCCGCCGGAGACGGACGGGGCCACAGCCGGACAAGCCGGCGCCCGTCTCTCCCGGCCCACCGGACAGAGACCCCCATGCTGACCCTTCCAGAAACCGTCGAAGCCCAGCCGCACCTGAACGTGGCCGCCAATCCCGTGGTGGCCATCGTCGGCGCCACCGGCGCGGTCGGCGTCGAGCTGCTGCGCTGCCTGGAGGCGCGGAACTTCCCGCTTTCCCGGCTGCGCCTGCTGGCCTCCCCCCGCTCCGCCGGCCGCACCATGACCTTCCGCGGCGAGGCGGTGGAGGTCGAGGCGCTGACCGAGGACAGCTTCGAGGGCGTGGGCCTCGCGCTGTTCTCGGCCGGCTCCGGCGTCTCCAAGCGCTACGCCGCCGCCGCCGTGAAGGCCGGCGCCGTGGTGGTGGACAATTCCTCCGCCTTCCGCATGGACCCCGACGTGCCGCTGGTGGTGCCCGAGGTGAACGGCGCGGCCATCGCCCGCCACCGCGGCATCATCGCCAACCCCAACTGCGTGGCGGCCATCGCCACCGTGGCGCTGGCGCCGCTGCACCGGGCGCACCCCATCCGCCGCCTGCACGCCGCCACCTACCAGGCAGCCTCCGGCGCCGGCGCCGCCGCCATGGAGGAGCTGCGCGAGTCCACCGCCGCCTATCTGCGGGGCGAACGCTTCGAGCCCCGGGTCCTCCCCCACCCCTACGCCTTCAACCTGTTCAGCCACAATGCCGAGATGGACCCGGAGACGGGCTATAACGGGGAGGAGACCAAGGTCGTCGCCGAAACCCGGCGCATCATGGGCACGCCGGAGCTGCCGGTCGGCATCACCTGCATCCGCGTGCCGGTGCTTCGCGCCCATGCCCTGGCGCTGACGGTGGAGTTCGGCGAGGCGGTGCCCGTCGAGGAGGCGCGCGCCCTGCTGGCCGCCGCGCCCGGCGTGAAGCTGGTGGATGACCGCGCCCGCAACCACTTCCCCATGCCGAGCGACGCCACCGGCCAGGACGACGTGCTGGTCGGCCGCATCCGTCCCGACAGCGGCGACCCCTCCGGCCGCTCGCTGTGCCTCTTCGTGGTGGGCGACCAGCTGCTGAAGGGTGCCGCGCTGAACGCCGTGCAGATCGCCGAGGCGCTGCTGCCGCGCTGAGGCGGCCGGCGGGGGGGGAGGGAGCCTCTCCCCTTGCCCGCCCCGCCGCCTCAGGCCTCGGGCGGGATCTCGGGGATGGAGGGGGGGATGCGGGTGACGAGGAGCTGGTTGATGCGGAAGCCCTCCACATCCACCACCTCGAAGGTGAAGCCCGCCACCTCCACCTTGTCCGCCTTGCGCGGCACGCGGCGCAGCCGGTGCATCACGAAGCCGCCCGCCGTGTGGTAGGGCCCCTCCAACGGCAGCGCCTCGGTGTTCAGCGCCACCGCCACGTCGGCCAGCGGAGCGACGCCGTCCACCAGCCAGGAATCCGTGTCGCGCTTCAGGATGGCGCGCTCCTCGAAGGGGTCGGCCAGCCCGCCCACCAGCGCCGCCAGCACGTCCTTGTAGGTGACGAGCCCGACCACCACGGCATATTCGCTGACGACCAGGGCGAAGCCCGCCTTCTGCGCCTCGAACTGCGCCAGCACCTCCCACAGGTCCAGCGTCTCGGGCACGGAGGGCACGTCCCGCCGCATCGGGCCCGGGGCGGCGGCGCCGGGCTTCAGGGCGTCCGGCTTCAGCGCCTCGGGCTTCAGCGCGCCCACGCCGGCCTGCAACACCTCGGCCAGCACGTCCTCGACGCGGGCATAGCCCACCACATGGTCCAGCCCGCCATCGCAGACCGGGTAGCGGGAATAGGGCTGGCGCCGCACCTTGTCGCGCCAGCTTTCCGGCGTTTCCCGCAGATCGAGGAAGACGATCTCGTCGCGCGGGGTCATGGCGGAGGTCACGGTGCGCTCGCGCAGCGCCAGCACATTCTCGATCAGCCTGTGCTCGGCGGCGTCCAGCGCGCCCGACTCGGCGCCGGCGGCCAGGGTGGCGCGCAGCTCCTCCGGCGTCACCGTCTCATGCGCCACCGCGGTGGGCAGGCCGAGCAGGCGCATCAGCCCGTCCGCCATCCGCGAGAACAGCCACACCAGCGGCCGGAACAGCCGCACCGCCAGGGCGGGGAACCAGCTGGTGAGCACGGCGACGCGCTCGGGCTGCATCATCGCCACGCGCTTCGGCACCAGGTCCGAGAACAGCACGAAAAAGGCGGTGACGGTGACAAAGGACACCACCGAGGCCACGCCCGTGGACCATTCCCCGGCGCCGTTCCGCTCCAGCCAGGGCGCCAGCACGGGCGTCAACGCCCCCTCGCCCAGCACGCCGCCCAGCACGCCAAGGGCGTTGACCGCGATCTGCAGCGCGGTGACGACCGGCCCCGGGTCGCGCCGCAATGCCAGGAAGGTGGCGGCGCGGGCTTCTCCCCCTTCGGCCAGCAGGCGCATCCGCGTCTCCCGCGCGGCCGCGAAGGCGATCTCCGCGAGCGAGATGAGCGCGCCCACCCCGCTGAGCAGGAGGATCAGCAGAAGGGCGAGCAGGATGTCCACGGGAAGGGGCCTTCGGATGGGGCACGGTCGGTGGCAGAGCAGATAGCACAGGCCCACCGGCTTTTCTGCCGCAGCCGCGTGACAACGGGCCAGGCGGCGGGGAAGCCCCCGGCGCCGGGCCGCCCCTTCTCACGGCCCGCAGCCTGTCCCCGCCACCCCGGAAGGCGCCGGCGGCTATTCCTCGGCGAAGGGGTTCTTGCCGCCGCGCCCGTGCAGGCGGATCGGCACGCCCGGCATGTCGAAGGCCTCGCGGAAGCTGTTGACGAGGTAGCGCCGGTAATCCTCCGGCAGGTCCTCGGCGCGCGGCCCGAACACGGCGATCGTCGGCGGCCGTGCCTTGGGCATGGTGGCGTAGCGCAGCTTGATGCGCCGGCCATCCACCAGCGGCGGGCTGTGCCGCGCCAAGGCGGCCTCGAACCAGCGGTTCAGCTCGCCCGTGGGCACGCGGCGGTTCCAGCGCTCCATGGTCTCGCGCACCGCCGGCATCAGGCGGTTGACGTTCTTGCCCGTCATGGCCGAGAGGGTGACCACGCTGATGCCCTTGAGCTGCGCCAGCGAGGCCGCCAGCACGTCGTCCAGCGCGCGGCGGGCGGCGGTGCGGTCCTCCACCGCGTCCCACTTGTTGAGCGCGATGACCACGGCGCGGCCCTCGCGCTCGGCCAGGCGGGCGATGCGCAGGTCCTGCTCGTCCATCCCGAGCAGGGCGTCGAGCACCAGCACCGCCACCTCCGCCTCCTTCAGCGCGGCGATGGTGGAGCCCACCGACATCTGCTCCAGGTTCTCGATGATGCGGGCCTTCTTGCGCATGCCGGCGGTGTCCACCAGCCGCACCTTGCCGCCCGTCTCGTCGATCCATTCCACCGCCACGGCGTCGCGCGTCAGGCCCGGCTCGGGGCCGGTGATCATGCGCTCCTCGCCCAGCAGGGCGTTCAGCAGGGTGGACTTGCCGGCGTTGGGGCGGCCGACGATGGCCAGCCGCAGCGGCCGGTCGCGGTCCCGCAGGCCGGGCTCGTCCTCCTCGGGCAGCATGGGAAGGGCCGTGCTGTAGAGGTCGGCGATACCCTCGCCATGCTCGGCCGAGATGGCGACGGGATCGCCGAGCCCCAGCTCATAGGCCTCGTAGGCGGCCAGGCCGCCGCCACGCCCCTCGGTCTTGTTGGCCACCAGCAGCACGGGCGCGGGCTGGCGGCGCAGCCAGGCGGCGAAGGCGCGGTCGGAAGGGGTGATGCCGGCGCGGGCGTCGATGACGAACAGCACGAGGTCGGCCTGGCGCACGGCCACCTCGGAGCTGGCGCGCATGCGGCCCGCCACGGTGTCGGGCGGCGCCTCCTCCAGCCCCGCCGTGTCCAGCAGCAGCACGGGCCGGCCGCCGATGCGCGCCTCGACCTCCTTGCGGTCGCGGGTGACGCCCGGCGTGTCGTCCACGATGGCGATCCTGCGGCCGGCCAGACGGTTGAACAGCGTGGACTTGCCCACATTGGGGCGGCCGATGATGGCGATACGGGGGAGCATGATGCCGCCGCTTTAGAGCAGATCGCGCGCGCGCGAAACCATGTTGCGGCGCATGCCCGCCCCCTCGCGGACGGGGCCCGGGGAAACGCCGCTCCCCCGGGCCGTGGCCTCAGCCGCCGCGATAGGCGGCGAGCGTGCCGTCGTCGGTCAGCAGCACCAGGGTCTGCTGCGCCACGGCGCCCGGCAGCAGCGTGCCGCCCGGCAGGCGCAGCCGCCCCGCCACCTGCCCTTCCGCCGGATCGACCAGCAGGGCCTCGCCGCCGCTGCCGGGCAGGATGAGCTGCCCGCCGGCCAGGATGGGCGTCGCGAAATAGACCGCGTCCTGCTTCTTCTGGCCCGGCACGGGCGCGTTCAGCTCGTTGATCCAGCGGACACGGCCATCCTCGCGCCCCAGGGCCAGAAGCTCGCCATTGGCGCCCACCAGGAACAGCCAGTCCCCGGCGGCCACGGGACTGGCTGTGCCGCCCACCTCGCGCTCCCACAGCCGGCGGCCGGAGCGCAGGTCCACCGCCATCGAGGTGCCGCCCATGCCCATGGCATAGACCCGCCCCTGGTGGATCACCGGCAGGCCGCGCACGCCCGAGATGTCGCCCAGGCCCCGCAGGCCCTGGCCGGCCAGGCTCTCGGTCCAGAGCACCCGGCCATCCTCGGGCCGCAGCGCCACCAGCTCGCCCGAGGGGAAGCCGGCGACGACGAACTCGCCCTCCACCGCCGGCGCCGGCAGGCCGAGCGGCACCGCCGTGGTCGGCTGCGCCCGGTACGCCCAGAGCCGCTTGCCGTTCTCGGCCGCGTAGCCCAGGAGCTGGTTCTCGATGGTGGGCACGAAGATGCGGCCGCCAGCCACGGCGGGGGCGCCGCGACTCGGCGCGGGCAGCCTCTCCCGCCAGCGCACGGCGCCCGTGGCCGGGTCCAGCGCCAGCAGCTCCGCCATGCCGGTGGCGACATAGAGCGTGCCGTCGGCATAGGCGCAGCCCGCGCCCACCGCGCCCGTGCTGTCATCCTCGGGGCGCGTGTCGAAGCGCCAGCGGCGGCCGCCCGAGCCGAGGTCGAAGGCCGAGACGACGCCATAGGCATCGGCCGCGAACACCGTGTTCTGGGCGATGACGGGCCCCGCGGTGATGCGCCGGCGGTAGGAGCTGCCCGTGCCCACCGAGGCGCGCCACGCCTCGGCCAGGCGCGGCCCCACGGCGTTGTGGCCGGCATCGTGGGCGGCGCCGCCGCCGGGCTGCGGCCATTCGGCGCGCGCCTCGGGCGGGGGGAGCGTCACGGGGCGGCTGGCGATGCCGGCATCGGCCGCCAGCTCCCGCTGCGCCGCCAGCACGGGCTGGCGCTCTCCCGGCAGGGGCGGCTTGGTGTCGCCGAAGATGCCATCCAGCACGCCGCAGCCGCCCAGCAGGCCGGCGCCGCCCAGCAGCGTGGCGCGCCGTGTCCAGATCTTCCTGTCCCGCATCATCCCCCCAATCCCGCCGCGAGGCGGCCGGCGCGGTCGCGCAGGCCGCGTGGCGCGGTCACATCGGCCGCCAGGGCCTCCAGGTCGCGCCGGGCCTCGGCGGTCTCGCCCCGCCGGATGGCCAGCAGCGCCCGCAGCTCGCGCGCCGAGGCGCGCCAGGGACTGCCCGCCGCCTGGCTTCCCGCCGCCTGGCTTCCCGCCGCCTGGCTTCCCGCCGCCTGGCTTCCCGCCTGGGCCAGCGGGTCCAGCCGGGCGGCGAGCAGCGCCGGGTCCTGGCTGTCCATGCCGTGCAGCGCCCACATCAGGCTGGCGAGGTCGCGGTAGAGCTGCGGCGTGCCGCCATCGGAGGCCACCCGGTCCCACATCGCCAGGGCGGCGGCGCGGTCCCCCGTCTCGGCCTTCAGCGCGGCGGCGCGCAGCAGGGAGAGGGTGCGGTAGCCGGCCGGGCTGTCATTGGCGAGCGCGGCGAAGCGGTCGCCCACCGCCTTCAGGTCGGCGCCCGGCGCCTCGGCGGCGCGGTGCGCTTCCAGGAAGGTCAGGGCCGCCTGGCTGTTCTGCCGCTGCTCGTACCACTGCCAGCCCTGCCAGCCGCCGAGGCCGGCCAGAACCAGCAGCGCCACGCCGGCCAGCATGCCGCCATATCGCATACCCAGCTGCCGGGCCCGTTCGGCCCGCAGCTCCTCCTGCACTTCGTCGAAGATATCCGGCAAGGTCCGGCCTCTGTAAAAAGTGGCGCGGACCATAGCGGCCGCGGCGCGCCACGTTAAGCCTTTGGCGGCACTCCTTTGGCGGCGGGGGCCGGGCGCCCCCGCCGCGGCCTCAGCCGTGGAAGCTGACGGGCCGGCCCTCCGGGGCGCCCTGCACGCTGTCCTCGCGCATCGCCACATGGCCGCGCAGCACCGTCATCACCGGCCAGCCGGTGACGCGCTGGCCGGCGAAGGGCGTCCAGCCGCAGGGCGAGACGATCCAGCTTTCCTCGATGGTGCGGGCGCGCTTCATGTCCACCACCGTGAAGTCGGCGTCGTAGCCCGCGGCCAGGCGGCCCTTGCCCACGGCGCCGTAGACGCGGGCGGGGCCGGCGGCCATCAGGTCCACCAGCCGGCCGAGCGAGAGGCGGCCGGCGTTCACATGGTCCAGCATCAGCGGCACCAGGGTCTGCACCCCGGTCAGGCCGGCGGCGGTGGCCGGCCAGGGGCGCTCCTTGGCGGCGCGGCTGTGCGGCGCGTGGTCGGAGCCGATGCAGTCCACCGTGCCGTCGCGCACCGCCGCCCAGGCCGCCTCCTTGTGGCGGGCGTCGCGGATCGGCGGGTTCATCACCGCGTAGCCGCCGAGGCGGTCATAGGCCTCGTCCGTCTGGCTGAGGTGGTTGACCAGCACCTCCACCGTGGCGACGTCGCGGAAATCCTTCAGGTATCCCAGTTCCTCGGCGGTGGAGACGTGCAGGATGTGCGCCGGGCGGCCGGTCTCGCGCGCCAGCGCCATCAGCCGGCGGGTGCCCAGGAAGGCGCATTCCACGTCGCGCCACTCGGCGTGCAGCCGGTGCGGGCCGCCCGCGGCATAGAGCGGCTTGCGCTCCTGCAGCCGGTACTCGTCCTCCGAATGGTAGGCGATGCGGCGGCGGCCGGAGCGCATCACCCGCTCCAGGCTCGCATCGTCCTCCACCATCAGGTCGCCCGTGGAGGAGCCGGCGAACACCTTGATGGCGCACACATCCTCATTGGCCTCGAGCGCCGCCAGCGCGCCGATGTTGGAGCGCGCGGCGCCGACATAGAAGCCGATGTCGCACCAGGCGCGGCCCTTCACATAGGCCCGCTTGGCCTCCAGCGCCGCCTGGCCGGTGATGGGCGGGCTGGTGTTGGGCATGTCGAACACCGCCGTGAGGCCGCCGAGGATGGCGGCCCTGGTGCCGGTCTCGATGGTCTCCACCGCCGCGTCCCCCGGGTCGCGCAGGTGCACATGCGGGTCGATCAGGCCGGGCAGGACGTGCAGGCCCTTGCAGTCCACCACCTCCGCGGCCGCGGCCATGCGCAGGTCGCCGATCGCCGCGACGCGGCCGGCGCGCACGCCGACATCGACCTCCTCCTCGCCCCAGGGGAGCACGCAGCGTCCGCCGCGCAGGATGAGGTCGTAGCTGGTCATGCGGAGCATTCCTTGTCAGGTGGGGGCCGAACCTGGCCCCCTCTGTAGGCCGATCCGGGCGCGGGGGCGACCCCCGGGCGCGGCTCTGCTATCCGCTTCCCCGCACAAGGGGAGACACGCCATGACCGGAACCGGATTCTCCGAGGCGCTGCGCCGCGCCTGCGCCGAGGACTGGAACGCCGCCATCCGCCACCGCTTCGTCGATGCCATGCTGGCGGGCACGGCCGAGCCGGCGCGGATGCGGGCCTACCTGGTGCAGGACTACCAGTTCATCGACCGCTTCGTGGCGCTGCTCGGCGCCGCCATCGCCAGCGCCGACAGCTATGCCTCCCGCCTGCGCCTTTCGGGCTTCCTGGCGATGATCGTGAGCGACGAGAACACCTACTTCCAGCGGGCCTTCGACGCGCTCGGCGTGCCGGAAGCGGAGCGCGCCGCGCCTGCGCTGAGCGAGACCACCCGCGCCTTCCAGGCGCTGATGCGGGAAGCGGCGGAAAGCCGCTCCTACGCGCAGGCGCTGTCCGTGCTGGTGGTGGCGGAATGGCTGTACCTGAGCTGGGCCACCCGCCGCAGCGGTCCCCTGCCGCCGGACTTCGTGCATGCCGAGTGGATCACCCTGCACGACAACGACTTCTTCCGCGGCTTCGTCGGCTGGCTGCGGGCGGAGCTGGACCGGGTGGGGCCGGCGGAGGAGGCCGCCTGCGCCGCGCTGTTCCGGCGGGCGGTCCGGCTTGAGCGGCGGTTCTTCGACGACCTTTACGCCTGAGCGGAGGAAGCCGCCCCTCAGCGGGCGGCGAGATACTCGAAGGTGTCGCCCTGCGGCATCACGCCCTCCACATGGCGGCGGTGCCACAGCGCGTAGAACAGCAGGTGCCAGGCGGCGAAGCCCTCGCGCTTGCCGGCGGCGGCCTTGAACAGCGCCACCACCTTCTCCGGCCGGGCGATCTCCATCACGCCGGGCTGCGCCGCCACCAGGGGCCCCAGCCGCTCGGCCCGCGCGCCGATCCAGGCCCCCACCGGCACGGTGAAGCCCTGCTTCGGCCGGTGCGGCTCGGAGGCGGGGAAGTTGCGCGCCAGCCATTCGCGCAGCAGCCACTTGCCGGCGCCCTTGCGCACCTTGAGCCCGTCCGGCAGGCGGAACACCGCCTCGGCCATGGCGGTGTCGAGAAAGGGGGTGCGCCCCTCCACCCCATGCGCCATCAGGCAGCGGTCGAGCTTGATCAGCAGGTCGTTGGGCAGCCAGTCGGCGACATCCAGCGCCTGGGCGGCCATCAGCCGGGTGCGGCCGGGCAGCGCCACGGCGGCCTCTGCGGCGGCGATGCCGTCGCGCCAGCCGGTCGGCGCCTCGCGCAGCACGTCCAGCCGGTCGAAGGCGCCACGGGTGCGGGGCGCCTTGCCGCCCAGCCACCAGGGGCGCATGGCGGCGCGGTAGCGGCCATAGCCGCCCAGCAGCTCGTCCCCCCCCTCGCCGGACAGCACCACCTTCACCTCCTGCCGCGCCCGCCGCGCCAGGAACCAGGTGGGGATGATGGCATAGTCGGCGGCGGGGTCGTCCATGCCGGCCACGATCTCGGGCAGGTGGCGCCACACATCGGCCTCGCCCACCGTCACCGTCTCGTGCCGGGCGCCGGCGGCACGCGCCAGGGCGGCGGCGCGCTCCCGCTCGTCGGCCGCGCCCCCCTTCTGCGAATCGGGCACGTCGAAGCCGGCGGTGAAGGCACGCACCGGCGCCTCGTTCAGCCGCGCCATCATCGCCAGCACCGCGGCGCTGTCCGTGCCGCCGGAAAGGAACATGCCATAGGGCACGTCGCTCCTCTGGTGCAGCTCGACGCTGGAGCGGAAGGCGACGTCGAAGCGGACCAGCGCCTCGGCCTCGGTGACGGGAGCCGGCCCGCCCTCGGGCAGGGCGGCGCGGCGGCGGCGCTCCAGCACCCGCCCTTCCGCGATGGCGATGGTCTCGCCCGGCAGAACGCGGTGGATGCCCTCGAAGATGGTCTCGGCGCCGGTGGTGAACTGCATCTGCAGCAGCTCGGCCCGCGCCTCGGGGCGCAGCCGCGGCGCCACGAGCCCGGCGCCGATCAGCGCCTGCGGCTCGGAGGCGAAGGCGATGCCGCCCGGCAGCTCGGCGGTGTAGAGCGGCTTGATGCCGAAGGGGTCGCGCGCCAGCACCACCTGCCGCGTGGCGCGGTCGTGCACCGCCAGGGCGTACATGCCGCGCAGCCGCTCCGCGAAGGCCAGCCCGTCGCGCCGGAACAGGTGCAGCGGCGGCTCGCAGTCGCTGCCCGTGGCGCAGGCGAGCTGGTTCTCGGTGCGCAGCTCCCGGTAGTTGTACACCTCGCCATTGCCCACAAGCGCGGCGGGGCCGGCGAACAGCGGCTGGTCGCCCCCCGCCAGGTCGATGATGGCCAGCCGGGTGTGCGCCAGCGCCACATTGGCCGCCACATGGTGCCCCGCGCCATCGGGGCCGCGATGCGCCAGCGCGTCGGTCAGGCGCTGCAGCAGCGCCGCGTCCGGCACGGCGCGGCCATGCAGCGACAGGCCGGCGATTCCGCACATGGCCTAGCCTTCCCCGCCGCGCGAGGTGGCGGCGAAGGCTGGGAGCAGCGGGAAGGAGGCCGCCCGTCGGGGCCGGAGCACTGGCCCTGGCCGCCCCGGGCGGGGCTGGATCTGCGGCAGCATCGGGGCCATGCGCATGGATTTCTCAGGACTACCAAGCGGCTCGGCGGGGTTCCTGTCAAGGCACGACAAGGCGGGGGCCATCCTTGCCACCCTCGGGGCCGCATGGTTCTTTCCCGCGCCCTGCTTGCCGCCCCCCATTCCCATCGCCCCCATTCTTGCCGCACCAGCCGGGAGTTGCCCCGCCCATGCCTGCCTCCGACCCGCGCGGCCTGCGCGGCGCCAGCCTGCCGACCGGCCTGATGCTGGCCGCCGCCCCCACGGTGGCGGTGCTGCAGTTCCGCGCCCTGGCGCTGCTCACCGTGCTGGGCTTCCTGGCGGCGGTGGCGCTGCATGCGCGGGAGCACCGGCGCCTCCCCCTCCCCCGGCCCGCCATGCTGGCGCCGGTGCTGCTGCCCCTCGGCTGGCTGCTGGCCAGCGCCGCCTGGGCGCTCGAGCCCGGCCGCGCCGCCACCACCGCCCTCACCCTCGGCCTTTACGTGCTGCTCGGCGCCATGGCGGCGCGGGCGGTGGCGGAGCAGCCGCCGCACCGGCTGCGCGCCGTGCTGCGCTGCCTGGGCTGGGGGCTGGCGGCGGGCATCGCCCTCGCCCTTCTCGACCATGCCAGCGGCCACTGGCTGCGCGCCGCCGTGCGCGGCATGAGCCCGGCCGAGGCGCCGCCCAACCTGCCCTTCGGGCTGAAGCCGGCGGTCTCGGTCATCGCCGTGCTGCTGCCGCTGGCGCTGTGCCTGCCTTCTTCCCCTCCGGCGGTGCTGCCCTCCGTGGTGCGCTGGGCGCTGCTGCCGCTGGGCGTGGCCACCGTGCTGTGGCTGCCGGCGGAATCGGCCAAGATCGCGGTGCTGGCCGGGCTGGCGGCCATGGCGGCGGCCTGGCTGCTGGGCGCCTGGGTGGCGCGCGCCGCGGGCGCCCTGCTGGCGGTGGCGGTGCTGGCGGCGCCGCTGCTGCTCGGTGCCGCCCTGCCCCGCCTGCCGGCGCTGGACGCCCTCCCACCCTCCGCCGCGCACCGCGTGCTGATCTGGGACTTCGTGCTGGAGCGGATCGGCGAGCGCCCGCTGCTGGGCTGGGGCGGCGAGGCCAGCCGCAGCGTGCCGGGCGGGCGCGACACCTTCGGCACCGCCACGCTGGAACGCTTCGGCCTCGGCGGCCCCGTGCCGCGCGCCTGGTTCGAGGGCGTGCGGGCGCAGCGACTGCCGCTGCACCCGCACAACGCGCCGCTGCAGATCTGGCTGGAGCTGGGCGCGGTGGGCGCGCTGCTGGCGGCCGGACTGCTGCTGTGGCTGGGCTGGCGGGGCGCCGCGCTGCACGCCCCGGCCGCCGCCGGGCTGCTGACCTCGGGCGGCGTGGTGGGCATGCTGAGCTACGGGGTGTGGCAGGCCTGGTGGATCGGCGTGCTGCTGCTGCTGGCGGTGGGCCTTGCCGCCCTGGCCCGGCTGCGGGCGGCGCCATGAGGAGCGGCCGCGCATTGGCGCCCGGATCGGGAACGGGGGAGAAAGCATGAGGCTGGCCCAGGTGATGGCGGGCGCCCCGATGGGCGGCGCCGAGAGCTTCTATGAGCGCCTCTGCTGCGCGCTGCATGCGGCGGGGGAGGAGGTGCTGCCCCTGATTCGCGCCAACCCCGCCCGTGCGGCGCGCATCGCGGTGCGGGGGCCGGCGCCGGTGCAGCTCCGCTTCGGCCAGCGCTGGCTGGACCTGCCCACTCATTTCCAGCTCCGCCGTCACCTGCGCGCCTTCCGGCCCCAGGTGGTGGTGGCCTGGATGAACCGCGCCGCCGGCTTCACCCCACGCGGACCCTGGGCGCTGGTGGGCCGCCTCGGCGGCTATTACGACCTGCGCCACTACCGCCATTGCGACCATCTGGTGGGCAACACGCGCGGCCTGTGCCGCTGGATGGTGGAGCAGGGCTGGCCGGAAGCGCGGGTGCACCACCTGCCCAACTTCGCCGACGACATGTTCGGCGTCCTGCCCGCCGAGCTGCCCGCCGGGCTGAACCTGCCCGATGGCGCGCCGCGCCTGCTGGCGCTGGGCCGGCTGCACGCCAACAAGGCGTTCGACACGCTGCTCCGCGCCCTGCCCCTGGTGCCCGGCGCCGTGCTGCTGCTGGCCGGCGAAGGGCCGGAGCGCGCGGCGCTCACCCGCCTCGCCGCCGAGCTTGGCGTGGCGGAGCGGGTGCGCTTCCTCGGCTGGCGGCAGGACACGGCGGCGCTGCTGGCCGCCTGCGACGTGATGGTCTGCCCGTCCCGCCACGAGCCGCTGGGCAATGTGGTGCTGGAAGGCTGGAGCGCCGCCCGCCCCGTGGTGGCCGCCGATGCCGCCGGCCCCGCCGAGCTGATCCGCCATGGCGAGACCGGCCTGCTGGTGCCGCGCGACGCGCCCGAGGCGCTGGGCCGGGCGCTGGCGGAACTTCTGGCGGCGCCCGAGCGCCGTGCCGCCCTGGCCGCGGCGGGGCGCGCCGCCTATGAGGCGAGCTTCTCCGAGGCGGCGGTGGTGGCGCAATGGCGGGACTTCATGCGCCAGGTGGCACCCGGCACGACATCGGGCGGAGGCTGAGCCCTCAGCCTTCCGCCGGCGTGTCGAGCAGCGCCACGGCTGCCTCCAGCGCGGCCTCGGCGCTGAGCGCGCCCATCGGTGCCCGGCCGGGCAGGCCGCGCGCCAGCACGGCGCGGGCGCGGCGCCCCACCGGCGCGTATTCCGCCGCGGGGGTGGGGCCGAACAGCCCCAGCGTCGGCGTGCCGGCCGCCGCCGAAAGGTGCATCAGCCCCGAATCATTGCCCACGAACAGCGCGCAGCGCGACAGCAGCGCCGCCGCCTCCGGCAGCTCCAGCCGGCCCACCAGGTCGACCGCCTGCGGCAGCGCCGCCAGCACGGGCGCGGCCATGGCGGCCTCGGTGGCGCCGGGGCCGCCCAGCACCACGGGGCGCGCGCCCTCCAGCCGCCCGCCCGGCCCCGCCAGCGCCTGGAACAGCGCCACGAACCGCTCCGGCGGCCACACCTTGCCGGACCAGTTGGCGCTGGGGCCAAGGGCGAGATAGGGCCCCTCCCCCGGCAGCAGGGCCTCTGCCCGCGCCACGTCCTGCGGGCCGAACCAGGCCACCGGGCGCGGCGCGGGCTCCAGCCCCAGCACGCCCGCCAGCTGCAGCAGCTTGTGCCCCGGCCGGCGCCCGCCGCGCATCACCGCCCGCCGCCGCGTCCACACCAGCCAGGAGAGGGCGGAGCCGCGCAGGTCCACCACCAGGTCCCAGCGCTGCCGCGCCACCTCCGCCCAGAGCGAGACCCAGTGCCCCGCGAAGCGCCGCTTGGCGAGCAGGATGGTCGCCTCGCGGTTGGGCATGCGGGCGAACACGCCCTCGGCCACCGGCCCGCAGGCGATGGTGATGCGCGCGGAAGGGTAGGCCCGCAGCAGGTGGTCCAGCAGGCCGGTGGAAAGCACCGCATCCCCGATCCGGGTGGCGGTCACGAACAGGATGCGCATGGTCGGGCGCGGCTCTAGCACGGTTTCCCCGCCGCGCGCAGGGGAATGCCGGGGGCTTGGCCGTGATGGCTTGTGCCGGCGCGATGCGATGCCAATTCTCAGCCCATGTCCATCGCTCCCCTCCCCGACCGCGCCGTGGTGGAACTGACCGGCGAGGACCGCGCCGGCTTCCTGCAGGGCCTCGTTTCCAACGATGTGGGCCTCGCCGGCCCCGGCCGCGCCGTCTGGTCCGCGCTGCTGACGCCGCAGGGCAAGTGGCTGGCCGATTTCTTCATCTTCGCGGCCCCGGACGCGCTGCTGCTGGACTGCGCCGCCCCTCAGGCGGAGATGCTGTCGCAGCGCCTGTCCCGCTTCCGCCTGCGCTCGAAGGTGGCGCTGGCCCCGCGCCCCGACCTCGCCGTGCTGGCCGGCTGGGGCCAGGCGGCGCCGCCGGAAGGCGCCATCGCCGCGCCCGATCCGCGCCTGCCGGAAGCGGGCTGGCGCGCCCTGCTGCCCGCCGGCCGCCTGCCCGCAGGGGACGGGGACTACGCCCGCCACCGCCTTTCCCTCGGCCTGCCGGACGGCGCGCCGGATCTGGAGCCGGAGAAATCCGTGCTTCTGGAGGCCGGCTTCGACGAGCTGGGCGGCGTGTCCTGGACCAAGGGCTGCTACATGGGCCAGGAGCTGACGGCCCGCACCAAGTATCGCGGCCTGCTGAAGCGGCGCCTGGTGCCGGTCGAGATCCAGGGGCCGGTGCCGGCGCCGGGCACGCCCATCCGGCGCGGCGAGGCGGAGGTGGGCGAGATGCGCTCAGGGCACCCGGAAGGGCTCGGCCTCGCCCTGCTGCGCCTGCCCATCGCCGGCGACGAGGCGCTGAGCTGCGGGGATGCCACGCTCCTGCCGCGCGTGCCGCACTGGATGCGGCTGGCGGAGAAGGCGGCTCCGTAAAAAAAGAAAGGCCGGGGAAGGAATTCCCCGGACCCCATCTTTATTCCTGCCAGTCGGGGCGCCATCGGCGCCCCGGGACGTCACGCCGTGCGGTCGCCGCCGCCGGAAAGGGCCGCCTGCGCGGCCGCCAGCCGCGCCACCGGCACGCGGTAGGGCGAGCAGGAGACGTAATCGAGCCCGATGCTCTCGCAGAACTGGATCGAGGCCGGGTCGCCGCCATGCTCGCCGCAGATGCCGAGCTTGAGGCCCTCCTTGACGCCGCGCCCCTTCTCGCTGGCGATCTGCACCAGCGCGCCGACCCCCTCCGGGTCGATCGACACGAACGGGTCCTTCGGCAGGATGCCCTTCTCGACATAGTAGGGCAGGAACTTGCCGGCATCGTCGCGCGACAGGCCGAAGGTGGTCTGGGTCAGGTCGTTGGTGCCGAAGGAGAAGAAGTCGGCGACCCCGGCGATGGCATCGGCCGTCAGCGCGGCGCGCGGCAGCTCGATCATGGTGCCGACCAGGTACTCGATCTCCTGCCCCGCCTCGGCGAAGACCTCCTTCGCCACCTTGTCCACCTGGGCGCGGGTGATCTCCAGCTCCTTCCGGGCGGCGACGAGCGGGATCATGATCTCCGGCACCGGCGCGCGGCCCGTTTCCTTGGCGATGGCGACCGCCGCCTCGAAGATGGCGCGTGCCTGCATCTCGTAGATCTCGGGGAAGGTCACGCCGAGGCGGCAGCCGCGGTGGCCGAGCATCGGGTTCGCCTCCGAGAGGTCGGCCGCGCGGCGCGTCATGGCGGCGAGGTCGGCGCCCAGGCTCTGCGCCACCTCGGCCAGCTCCTCCTCCTTGTGGGGCAGGAACTCGTGCAGCGGCGGGTCGAGCAGGCGGATCGTCACCGGCAGCCCCGCCATGATGCGGAACAGCTCGGTGAAGTCCTCGCGCTGGAAGGGCAGCAGCTTGGCCAGCGCGTCGCGCCGCCCGCCCTCGCTCTCGCTCATGATCATCTGCCGCACCGCGCCGATGCGCGCGGGGTCGAAGAACATGTGCTCGGTGCGGCAGAGGCCGATGCCCTCGGCGCCGAACTTGCGGGCCGTGTCGGCATCGAGCGGCGTCTCGGCATTGGCGCGCACCTTCAGGCGGCGCACCTTGTCGGCCCAGCCCATCAGCGTCGCGAAGTCGCCCGAGAGCTGCGGCTCCACCATCGCCACCGTGCCGAGGAAGATCTCGCCCGTGGCGCCGTCGAGGGTGATGGTGTCGCCCGCCTGCACCGTCTGGCCGCCGGCGCGCAGCTGCCGGCTGTTGTAGTCCACCACCACGCCGCCGGCGCCCGCCACGCAGGGCCGGCCCATGCCGCGCGCCACCACGGCCGCGTGGCTGGTCATGCCGCCGCGGGTGGTGAGGATGCCCTTGGCGGCGTGCATGCCGTGGATGTCCTCAGGCGACGTCTCGATGCGGACCAGGATCACGCTCTCGCCCTTGGCGGCGCGCGCCTCCGCCTCGTCGGCCGAGAACACCACCGTGCCGCAGGCGGCGCCCGGCGAGGCGGGCAGGCCCTTGGAGATCAAGTTGCGCGGCGCCTTGGGGTCCAGCGTCGGGTGGAGAAGCTGGTCGAGCGAGCCCGGCGCCACGCGCTTCACCGCCTCCGCCTCGTCGATCAGCCCCTCGCGCGCCATGTCCACCGCGATCTTGAGGCTGGCGGCGGCGGTGCGCTTCCCGTTGCGCGTCTGCAGCATGTACAGCTTGTTCTGCTGCACCGTGAACTCGATGTCCTGCATGTCCGTGTAGTGCTTCTCGAGCGTCTCACGGACCTGCACCAGCTCCTGGTAGGCCGCGGGCATGGCCTCTTCCATGCTGCGCTCGCCGGGCTTGGCGCGGGCCTTGGACATGGGCTGCGGCGTGCGGATGCCCGCCACCACGTCCTCACCCTGGGCGTTGATCAGGTACTCGCCGTAGAAGATGTTCTCGCCCGTGGAGGGGTCGCGGGTGAAGCAGACGCCCGTGGCGCAGTCCTCGCCCATGTTGCCGAACACCATGGCCTGCACGTTCACCGCCGTGCCCCAGCTGGCCGGGATGTCGTGCAGCCGGCGGTAGGTGTTGGCGCGCTGGTTCATCCAGGAGCCGAACACGGCGCCGATGGCGCCCCAGAGCTGCGCCTGCGGATCCTGCGGGAAGGGCTGGCCCAGCACCTCCTCCACCATCGCCTTGTACTGGGTGACGACCTGCTTCCAGTCATCGGCCGTGAGCTGGGTGTCCTCGGAGACGCCCTTGTCCAGCTTGGTGTCCTCGATGATCTCCTCGAAGCGGTGGTGATCGACGTCCAGCACCACCGAGCCATACATCTGGATGAAGCGGCGGTAGCTGTCCCAGGCGAAGCGCGGGTCGCCCGAGGCGGCGGAAAGCCCCTCCACCGTGCGGTCGTTCAGGCCGAGGTTCAGCACCGTGTCCATCATGCCGGGCATGGAGACGCGGGCGCCGGAGCGGACCGAGACCAGCAGCGGCTTCGCCTCGTCGCCGAACCTCAGGCCGACGGCCTGCTCGATGCGCGCCAGCGCCTCGGCCACCTGGGCCTCCAGCTCGGCCGGGTACTGCTTGCCGTGGTCGTAGTAGTAGGTGCAGACCTCGGTGGTGATGGTGAAGCCCGGTGGCACCGGCAGGCCGATCGAGGCCATCTCCGCCAGGTTGGCGCCCTTGCCACCCAGCAGATTGCGCATCTCGGCCTTGCCGTCATTCCGGCCGGCTCCGAAGCCATACACCCACTTCTGCATCTCGGGTTTCCCTTAGCCTTCGATCTTGGAGAAATCGGCCACCTGGTCGATCGCGGCCCGGAGTCGGGCCAGCAAGCCTAGGCGGGTGCGCCTTCGCTGCGCATCCGCGTCGTTCACCACCACCTTCTCGAAGAAGGCGTCCACCGGCGCGCGCAGGCGGGCCAGCGCGGCCATGGCGGCCATGTCGTTCTCGGCGGCCAGCGCCGCCCGCGCTTCCGGCAGCGCGCCGTCCAGCGCGGCGGAGAGTTCCGCCTCCTCCGCCGCCGTGAAGCGGGCGGGATCGGTCTCGGGACGGTGCGGCCCGTCCTTCTTGTCCTCGATGCGGAGGATGTTGGCGGCGCGCCGGTAGGCGGCCAGCAGGTTGGCGCCGTCCTCGCCTTCCAGGAAGGCGCGCAGCGCCGCGGCGCGGGTCAGCACCCGCACCAGGTCGGCGCCGCCGCCCGATGCCCCGTTGGCGCCGAGCGTCGCCGCCAGCACGTCGTGCCGCTCGCCCTCGGCGCGGAGCTGCACGCGCAGCCGGTCGGCCAGGAAGTCGAGCAGCCCGGCGGCGAAGGCCGCCACCATCGGCGGGTGGGCGGATTTCGGGTCGGGCTGGAAGCCCGCCTTCATCGCCTCCTGCGCCACCGCCATGCCGAATTCCGGTTCGGCCGTGCTGCCCACCGCCTGCGGGTAGCCGAAGAAGGCCTCGGCCAGCGCGTCCGACAGGTCGAGCCGCAGCCCGTTCTCGCGCAGGATGCGGATGACGCCGAGCGCCGCGCGGCGCAGCGCGTAGGGGTCGCCCGAGCCGGTCGGGCGCTCGTCGGCGGCGAAGAAGCCGGCGAGCTGGTCCAGCTTGTCGGCCAGCGCCACGGCGATGGCGACGGGCTCGGCGGGCACCGCGTCGCCCGGGCCCATGGGGCGGTAATGCGCGGCGATGGCCTCGGCCACGCGGGCATCCTCGCCGTCCTTCAGCGCGTAGTAGCGGCCGATGACGCCCTGCAGCTCGGGGAACTCGCCCACCAGTCCGGAAGCGAGGTCGGCCTTGGCGAGGCGCGCGGCGCGGCCGGCCAGCAACGGGTCGGCGCCCACCCTCCGCGCCAGCCAGCCGGCCAGCCGCTCCAGCCGGGAAACGCGCTGCCCCTGTGTGCCGAGCTTCGCGTGGAACACCACGCTGTCGAGCTTCGGCAGGAAGTCCTCCAGCCGCTGCCGCCGGTCGAGGTCCCAGAAGAAGCGGGCATCGGCGAGGCGGGCGCGCAGCACCCGCTCATTGCCGCCGACGACCGCCCCGCCGCCGTCACGGGCCGCGATGTTGGACACCACGGCGAAGAACGGCGCCGCCCCCCCATCCGGCCGGCGCAGGGCGAAGTAGCGCTGGTTGACGCGCATGGTGGTGCGCATCAGCTCCGGCGGCAGGTCCATGAAGGCGTCGTCGATGCGGCCGAGCAGGGGAACCGGCCATTCGACCAGCCCCGCCACCTCCGCCACGAGCCCCTCATCCGGCACCACCGTCATCCCCTCCGCCGCGGCCAGGGCCGCGATACCGTCACGCACAAGCTTGGCGCGCTCAACGGGGTCGATAACGACGTGTCGTGCGGCGAGTTGCGTCGCATATTCCGAGAAATTCCTCACCGCGAAGTCGCCGGGGGAGAGGATCCGGTGCCCTTCCGTGCGGTCGCCGCTGGCCAGGCCATGCCCGTCATCCTCGCCGGGCCTGTCTCCCGGGGCGAGGCCGAAGGGCACCACCGCGCCGTCGAACAGGCAGAGGATGCGCTTCAGCGGCCGCACCCAGACGAAGTTGCTGGTGCCGCCCCAGCGCATCGACTTGGGCCAGGGGAAGCGGCGCAGGAGGCCGGGGATGATCTCGGCCAGCACCTCCGCCGTCGGCCGACCGGGGCGGCGGATGACGGCGTAGAGATAGGTGCCGCCCTTGCCCTCGCGCGCCTCGAGCTGGTCCCGCGTCAGGCCGGTGGAGCGCAGGAAGCCCTCCAGCGCCGGGCCGGTGGCGTCCGCCCGCGGGCCGCGCCGCTCCTCCTCCACCGCCGCGGTGCCGGCGGGCAGCTCGGCCACCAGGGCCAGCCGGCGCGGGCCGTGCAGGGTGCGAAGCCCCTCCGCCGCCAGGCCCGCGCCCTTCAGCGCCTCGCCCAGCAGCCGCGCCAGGTCCTCGGCCGCGCGCGCCTGCATGCGGGCGGGGATTTCCTCGGAGAAGAGTTCGAGCAGGAGTTCGGGCATCGTGGGCCTTGGCGGAGGGTCGAGGGCCGGAAGGGAGGCTGGCCGGGGAAAGGCTGCGCGCGGGTTCGGGCGGCAATAAGGCGGGCGGGCGGCCTCAGCCCCGGGAGGGTTCCGGGGCGAGCCAGGTTTCGCAGCAGCGCTTCGCCAGCGCCCGGACGCGGCCGATATAGGCGGCGCGCTCGGTCACGCTGATGGCGCCGCGGGCATCCAGCAGGTTGAAGCAGTGGCTGGCCTTGATGCACTGGTCATAGGCCGGCAGGGCCAGCGCCCTGTCCACCAGCGCCGCGCATTCCGCCTCGGCGTCCCGGAAGTGCTGGAACAGCAGGGCGGTGTCGGCGTGCTCGAAGTTGTAGGCCGAGAATTCCTTCTCCGCGCGCAGGAAGACATCACCATAGGTGACGCCCTGGCCGTTGAAGTCCAGGTCGTACACGTTCTCCACGCCCTGGATGTACATGGCCAGGCGCTCGAGGCCGTAGGTCAGCTCGGCGCAGGGCTTCTCCACCGGAATGCCGCCGACCTGCTGGAAGTAGGTGAACTGGGTCACCTCCATGCCGTCGCACCACACCTCCCAGCCCAGGCCCCAGGCGCCGAGCGTCGGGCTTTCCCAGTCATCCTCGACGAAGCGGATGTCGTGCAGGGCGGGGTCGATGCCGAGCGCGCGGTAGCTCTCGATCAGCAAAGCCTGCGGGTCCGCCGGGCTCGGCTTCAGGATCACCTGGTACTGGTAGTAGTGCTGCAGGCGGTTGGGATTCTCGCCGTAGCGGCCATCCGAGGGGCGGCGGGAGGGCTGCACATAGGCGGCCTTCCAGTCCTTCGGCCCCAGGGCACGGAGGGTGGTGGCCGGGTGGAAGGTGCCGGCGCCCATCTCCATGTCGTAGGGCTGCAGGATCACGCAGCCCTGCGCGCTCCAGAAGCGGTGCAGCGTCAGGATGATGTCCTGGAAGCTGAGCGGCTTGCCGGCCGGCGTCGCGGGCGTCGTCGCGGGGGGGCGTGTGATCTGCGTCTCGGTCATCATGCTCTTGGGCTTGCGGCCGTGTTATGCACCGCACCATAAGACCCGCCCCACCCCCCGGCAAGGAAGGGCATGCCGCACATGAGCGCCACCGAAACCCTGATCCGCAGCTACTACGACGCCTTCAACGCCGGCGACGTGGAAGGCATGCTGGCCCTGCTGACCGAGGACGTGGCGCACGACATCAACCAGGGCGCCCGCGAAACGGGGGTTCCGGCCTTCCGCGCCTTCATGGCCCGGATGAACGCGCATTACCGCGAGCAGCTGCGCGACGTGGTGGTGATGGTGGGCGAGAACGGCACCCGCGCGGCGGCCGAGTTCACCGTCCACGGCACCTACCTGGCCACCGATGCCGGCCTGCCCGAGGCGCGCGGCCAGGCCTATGTCCTGCCGGCCGGCGCCTTCTTCGAGGTGCGGGAAGGCCGGATCGCCCGCGTCTCCAACCACTACAACCTGGCCGACTGGATCGCCCAGGTGGGCGGCTGAGCCCCCCCAACAGGGCACGGCGCGCGACCGCGACTCGCGCGGGGCCGCGCTTTCAAGGGCCCGGGCCCTCCTTTCCCGGCGCAGCGGCACGGCCAGCGGTGTACGGAAGGGAGGCGCGCCCCATCTCCTTCGCCGAACATGCCGGGGCAAGGGCTGGCGGGCTTCCCTCGCCGGCACCCCCGGCTCCGCCCCTTCAGCGTTGGATATCGATGACCATCCTGCACTACATCCACGATCCGCTCTGCGGCTGGTGCTACGCCGCCACCGCCATGCTGGAGGCCGCCCGGGCGCGGCCCGAGATCCGGCTGCGGATGCATGGCGGCGGCCTCTGGCACCCCGCCACGCGGCTGCGGGACGGGCAGCGCCAGCACATCCTGGAAGCCGATGCCCGCATCGCCGCCCTGACCGGCCAGCCCTTCGGCGCGGCCTACCGGAGCCTGCTCGCCGACCCGGAGACGGTGCTGCATTCCCGCCCCGCCATCGCCGCCCTGCTGGCGGTGCCCGAGGCGCTCGCCCCCGCCATGCTGCGCGCCATCCAGCGCGCGCACTACGTGGAAGGGCAGCGGGTGGTGGAGGAAGGGGTGCTGGTCTCGCTCGCCCTGGCGCTGGGGCTGGAGGAGGCGGCGTTCCGCGCCGGCCTCGCCGCCGCGCCGGTCGAGGCGCACATCAACACCACGCGGCGGCTGATGCAGCGTGTGGGCGCCACCAGCTTCCCCACCTTTCTGGCGGAGCGGGACGGCAACACCGAGATCGTGCCGCACATGGACTGCTACGAGGACGCGGCGGCCTTCGTGGCGCGGCTCTGACGACCGCGCCGGGGCGCGGCCTTCCCGCGCCCCGGCCCCGTCACGCCCACTCGCCCTTGCGCATCACCGGCGTGGCCGAGCCGTCGAAGCCGATGCCGTCCACGTCCACCCCGGCCGAGCCGATCATCCAGTCCACATGGATCAGGCTGGAATTGCCGCCGCGCGCCGCGAAGGTCTCGTCGCTCATCCCCTCGGCGTCGGTGAAGCACTTCTTGTAGGCCTGGCCGAGGGCGATGTGGCTGGCCGCGTTCTCGTCGAACAGCGTGTTGAAGAACAGCAGCCCCGTCTGCGAAATGGGCGAGGAATGCGGCACCAGGGCCACCTCGCCCAGGCGCCGCGCGCCCTCGTCGGTGCCGATCATCTTCTGCAGCACGTCCTGCCCGGTGCCGGCATGGGCCTCCACGATGCTCCCCCCCTCGAAGCGGACGCGGATGTCGCGGATCAGCGTGCCGGCATGGGCCAGCGGCTTGGTGGCGGCCACTGTGCCCTCGGTCATCGCGGCGTGGGGGGTGGTGAACACCTCCTCGGTCGGGATGTTGGGGTTGCCGGTGATGCCGTTCAGCGCCTTCGAGGAGCCGCCCATCCAGGAATGCCCGTCCGCCAGGCCGACGGTGAGGTCGGTGCCGGGGCCGGTGAAGCGCAGCGCACGGAAGCGGCGCTCGTTCAGCATCCGGCGGCGGGCCATCAGCGCGGCGTTGTGCGCGGCCCAGTTGGCGCGCGGGTCCGGCGCGTCGGCGCGGGTGGCGGCGAAGATGGCGTCCCACAGCCGCGCCACCGCCTCCGCCTCGGGCAGCTCGGGGAACACGGCGCGCGCCCAGGCGGCGGAGGCGAAGGGCACCAGCGTCCAGTTGATGGCGGAGGCGGTGATCAGCTCCAGCGCCGGGCGGTAGGCCCTGGAGCGGGCGCGGTTGGCGCGGGACACCTTCTCGGGGTCCTGGCCCGCCAGCAGGTTGGGGTCCTCCCCCACCACGGCCAGCCGCGCCGCGCCGCCCCGGAAGGCTGCGGCCATGCCCTCATACATCCAGGCCGGCGCCACGTCGAAGCTGCCATCGGCGGCGAAGCGGTAGCGGGCCAGCGCCGTCTCGTCGTCGGAGAAGAGCGGCGTCACCAGGGAGGCGCCCGCCCGGTAGGCCTCGGCCACGATGCGGCGCACCAGCGGCAGCGACTCGATGGGGGCGGTCATCACCAGCTCCTGCCCCGGCTTCATGCCGCCGAGGCCGACATGCACGGCGAGCTCGGCCAGCCGGTCCAGGCGCGGGTCCTCGGCCGGGGCGGCGGAGGTCTGGGCGGTGGTTGGCACTGGCTGGTCCATGCGGCGTGTCCTCGGCAGGTGGCGGCGGTGCGCCGGGCGGGAAAGGGGCGGCCCGGCACGCGGCCCGTTGGGAACCGATCTGGCGCCGCGCCGCCCCGGGCGGAAGGGGCGCGGCCCCCGCCAATGCGGCCCCGGGCGGGCGCCCTGTCAAGGGGAAGGCCCCGCCTCCGCGTGCCGGGCCATGTGCGCCGCGAACTGCCGGTGCTCCGCCGCCGTGGCCTGGGCGGCGCGCAGCGCGGCCTCGCGCAGCCAGCCCGCCGGGCGCTTCGCCAGGTCGGCGCGGATGGCCGCCGCGTGGTCGCCGGCGCCGAGATGGATGGCGGCCATCTCCCGCCCCATGGCGCGCAGCATCCTCTCGCCCAGCAGCACCTCGCGGCCCAGCGGCTCCTCCGGCCCGTGCTCCCAGCCCGGGGAGATGGGGCGGTCCGTCTCGATCTTGCGGTTGTTGGGCGAAAGGCGGCGGACGGCCACGCCATCGTTCACCCGGTACCACGGGTCCGGCGCGCGGTGCCGGCCGGAAGCGAGCTCGAGGCAGCGCACGGCGCGGCCGTGCCGGCCGTGCAGCCGCACCCAGGCGGAGGGCAGCACGGCCTTGGCCTCGCGCAGCACCCAGTCGCCGCGCCACTTCGCCTGCGCCACCCAGCGCGGCCGGCCGAGGCTGCCCAGGCCCGCGCTGCGGTACCAGAAGCGCGGCCGGCCCGCGCCCTGCGGCAGGGCGGCGCGCAGCGCGGCCTCGTAGCGGGGAAAGAACACCGGCCGCTCGTCATCGGGGCGGCGGCCGAAATGCTTCCGCTTCTTCTTCAGCTTCTGCCAGAAGGCGTCGCGGTGCTCGTCGGGCACCATCACGGTGTGGCGCAGCCAGCGGTGGTCGCGGTCCAGCAGGGTGGGGCCCGGCTTGCGCAGGCCCTTCGCGTAGCCGTCCAGCAGCCGCTCGGCGATCGGCCCCGCCTCGCGCCAGTCCGGGTCCGGGCTGGCCAGCAGGCCGCTGGTGGCCAGCCGCACCAGGTCGAGGGCGTAGGGCATCTCGGCCGCCTCGTCATAGTCGTTCACGCCCCAGACGAGGCGGCCCTCGGCGTCCCGCCAGGTGCCGAAATTCTCCAGGTGGATGTCGCCCACCGCCAGCACGGTGGGCGCCCCGGCGAGTTCGGGGAACAGTTCCAGCGCCGTCTCGGCCCAGCGGAAATAGGTGGCGCGCAGGAAGCCGAAGGCGTCCCCCGCCATCTCCAGCCGCTTCTCCGCCAGCCCTTCCTCCACCAGCTCATGCCCCAGCTCGGCGCGCAGGAAGGCTTCATAGGCGTCGTTCGAGACCAGGATGTCCATGGGCGCGCATCTCCGGAGGGGGCGGAAAGGCTCGGCCCGGGCCGGCCACGCCGCAAGCGGAAAAATGCCGCGCGGCGCGTGGGGTGGCCCCAGGCGCACCCTCCCCGGGGGCTACAGGCCGAGCCGCGCCCAGGCCGCCCGCGCCTCGGCCGCGGCCAGCATCTCGGCGGCGGCGCCGCGCAGCAGGCGCAGCGGCAGCGGCGGCCGGCGCTGGCCGAGCGGAACCACCCGCGCCTTGTCGCCGAAGCGGCGCAGGATCTCGCCCTTGGCGTCGCCCAGCCGGTCGATCAGGCCGAGCGGCAGCGCCTCCCGCCCCGTCCAGAAGCGGCCGGTGAACAGCTCCCCCTCCGGCGCCGAGAGCCGCGCGCCGCGCCGCCCCTTCACCCAGCCGGCGAACTCGGTGTGCAGGGCGGACAGCAGCTCCTCCAGCCGCGCCTGCTGCCAGGGCTCCACCGGGCGGAACGGGTCGAGAAAGGATTTCTGGCCGCCCGCCGTGGTCAGGCGCCGCTCGACGCCGAGCTTCTCCGCCAGCCCCTCCAGCCCGAAGCCCGACGAGATGACGCCGATGGAGCCCACGATGGAGGACGGGTCGGCCACGATCTCGTCCGCCGCGCAGGCGATCCAGTAGCCGCCCGAGGCCGCCGCGTCCTCGACGCAGGCGATCACCGGCACCTTGTGCTTCTCGGCCAGCAGGCGGATGCGGGCGCCGATCAGGCTTGACTGCACGGGCGAGCCGCCGGGCGAGTTGATGGCCAGCACCACGCCGGCCAGGCGCTTCAGGGTGAAGGCGCGCTCCAGCACGGGGGCGATGCCCTCCAGGCTCAGCCCGGCGGGCCCCACCCCGCCCCGCGCGGCGATGACGCCGGACAGGCGGACCAGCGCCACCTGCGGGGGGCGCTTCAGGAAAGGGATTTGCATGCCCCAGGAGATGACCACCTTTCCCGCCGGAACAAGAAGTGCGACGAACGCGCGCCCGTTCACGGCCCGCCACCCGATACCCTGAAGGAGAAGCCGCCCATGAAGACCCGCGCCGCGATCGCCTGGGAAGCCGGAAAGCCGCTGTCCATCGAGGAGGTGGACCTGGAAGGCCCGCGCGAGGGCGAGGTGCTTGTGGAGATCAAGGCCACCGGCCTGTGCCACACCGACAAGTACACCCTCTCCGGCGCCGACCCGGAGGGCATCTTTCCCGCCATCCTCGGCCATGAGGGCGCCGGCGTGGTGGTCGATGTCGGGCCCGGGGTGAGGACGCTGAAGCCGGGCGACCACGTCATCCCGCTCTACACGCCGGAATGCCGCGAGTGCGACTACTGCCTCAGCCGCAAGACCAACCTGTGCCAGAAGATCCGCGTGACGCAAGGGCGCGGGCAGATGCCGGACGGCACCAGCCGCTTCTCCTGCCGCGGCAAGCCCATCCACCACTACATGGGCACCAGCACTTTCGCCAACCACACCGTGGTGCCGGAGATCGCGCTGGCCAAGATCCGAAACGACGCGCCCTTCGACAAGGTCTGCTACATCGGCTGCGGCGTCACCACCGGCATCGGCGCGGTGCTGTTCACGGCCAAGGTAGAGGCGGGCGCCAATGTGGTGGTGTTCGGCCTGGGCGGCATCGGGCTGAACGTCATCCAGGGCGCCCGGATGGTGGGCGCCGACATGATCGTGGGCGTGGACATCAACCCCGAGCGCGAGGCCATGGCGCGCAAGTTCGGCATGACCCACTTCGTCAACCCCAGCGAGGTCAAGGGCGACCTGGTCGGCCACCTCGTCGAGCTGACCAAGGGTGGCGCCGACTATTCCTTCGAGTGCGTCGGCAACACCACGCTGATGCGCCAGGCGCTGGAGTGCTGCCACAAGGGCTGGGGCGTCTCCACCATCATCGGCGTGGCGGCGGCGGGGCAGGAGATCAGCACGCGGCCCTTCCAGCTCGTCACCGGCCGGCGCTGGATCGGCTCGGCCTTCGGCGGCGCGCGCGGCCGCACCGACGTGCCGAGGATCGTCGACTGGTACATGGACGGCAAGATCAACATCGACGACCTGATCACCCACACCATGCCGCTCGAGCGGATCAACGAGGGCTTCGACCTGATGACGCGGGGCGAGAGCATCCGCGGCGTCGTGGTCTACTGACCGGGCCCCGCGCGGGGCGGGCACCCGCCCCGCGCGGCTCAACCGGCCGCGGCGCTGGCGCGTTCCTTCCGTTGCGGGGCGGGATGAGGCGCTTCACGAGCCTCATGCCGGGGGGCGGCGCGCCGGAAGCGCCGGCGGCAAGGCCCACGGAAAGGCCCTACGGAAAGGAAGGACGACCATGGCGATCGACGGACTGAGCGACGAGACGATCCGCGAGGTGCTGCTGAACACGCGGCGCATCGCGGTGGTGGGGGCCTCGGCCAATCCGATGCGCCCTTCCAACGAGGTCACCGCCTTTCTCGTCGGGCGCGGCTTCGACGTGACGCCGGTCAATCCGGGCCTGGCGGGGCAGCGCCTGCATGGCAGCGCGGTGGCCGAATCGCTGGAGGCGGCGGTGCCGCTGGAGATGGTGGACATCTTCCGCCGCAGCGAGGAGGCCGGCGCCGTGGTGGACGAGGCCATCCGCCTCGGCGCGCGCTGCGTCTGGATGCAGCTCGGCGTCATCGACGAGGCGGCGGCGGAGCGGGCGCGCGGCGCTGGGCTGGTGGCGGTGATGGACCGCTGCCCGGTGATCGAGTGGTCGCGCCTGCGGCTTTCCACCGCCGCCTGAGGCTTCCCGCCGATAGCCGGGACGAAGGGCGCGGCGGGGCGGCCCGTGACAAAACATGTCCGGTTTTTAATTTTCGCTTGAAAGCCGGCCCGGGGCGGTCCAGATGCCAGCCTCGCTCTTGGCGCATGGGAGATACGCGACTCCCTGGGCAGAGCGCGAATGACAACCCGTCTGGAAAGGCCCCACCCGGGGATCGGACATGACCGAAGAAGAACGCCGCATCATTTCCGCCTTCGTGGAGCGCATGGCCGGGGTTTCCGCCCCGCAACAGGCGCCTTCGCCCTGGGGCGGCAGCAGCGTGCCGGCCACCCAGTCCCGCCCGCCCCTGCCCCCGGTCGATCCCGAGGCGGACCGCCTGATCTCGGACCTCTTCGCGCGCTACCCCGAGGCGCGCTACCGGCTGACGCAGACCGCCTTCGTGCAGGAGCACGCCCTGGTGCAGGCGCAGAACCGCATCCAGGAGCTGGAGTGGCAGCTGGAGAACACCCAGCGCCAGGCCGAGGCCGCGCAGCAGCAGGGCCGTGGCGGCCTGTTCGGCGGCATGTTCGGCGGCGGCAACAACAACCGCCCCGTGCCGATGACGCCGCGCCCGCAGCCGGTGATGCCGCCGCAGGGCATGAACCCCGCCATGATGCAGCAGGGCCGCGGCTCGGGCTTCCTGGGCTCGGCGCTGACCACGGCGGCGGGCGTCGCCGGCGGCATGGTGCTCGGCAACATGCTGATGGGCGCCTTCTCCGGCGGCGCGGCGGAAGCCGCCACCGCCGCGACGGACGCGGCCGGCGACTTCGCGCAGGACGCCGTGCCCGCCTCCAGCCCCTGGACCGATCCCGGCGCCCAGGACGCCGCCGCCGACAGCTATGGCAACGACGCCTATGGCGACGATGCCGGCGGCTTCGAGGATGGCGGCTTCGACGAGGAGATCTGAGCCCCTCCGCCCCCTTCCGGGGCGGGGCCGGGCCGGCGCCGGGCCGGGGGAACCTCCCCCGGCCTTTTTTCATGCCCGCTTGCCCGCGGCGCCCCCAGGAGCGAAAGCTGGCGCCATGCGCATCCCCGATCTCGACCTCGACCTGCTGCGCTGCTTCGTGCAGGTGGCCGAGCGCGGCGGCTTCACCGCCGGCGCCGCGGCGCTCGGCCTGACGCAATCGGCCGTCAGCCTGAAGGTGAAGCGGCTGGAGGACCTGCTCCAGAAGCGCGTGCTGGAGCGCACCAGCCGCAGCATCGCGCTCACGCGGGAAGGCGAGACGCTGCTGGCCTATGCCCGGCGCATGCTGGCGCTGAACGACGAGGCGGTGCGCCGGCTGGTGGCGCCGCCCGTCACGGGCCGGCTGCGCCTCGGTGTCGCCGACCATTTCGTGCCGCGCAACCTGGCGCCGATCCTGGCCCGCTTCGCCCGCACCTTCCCCGAGCTGCGGCTGGAGATCGAGGTGGGCCGCAGCCACGAGCTGCGCGCCTCGCAGGAGCGCGGCGCGCTGGACCTGGTGCTGGGCAAGCGGCGCGAGGGCGAGACGGAAGGCCGCCCCATCTGGACCGAGCCGATCGTCTGGGTGGCGCCGCCGGGCTGGATGCCGCCCGAGGGCCGCCCCCTCCCCGTGGCCATGCTGCCCCAGGGCTGCATGTTCCGCGACCGGGCGCTGGCCGCTCTGGCCCGCGCCGGGCTGGCCTTCGAGGTGGTGTATGTCTCGGCCAGCCTGCTCGGCGTGGCGGCCGCGGCGCAGGCGGGGCTGGCGGCCACGGTGCTCGGCCGCTCCGGCCTGCCGGACGGGCTGGCGGAGCTTGCCGGCCTGCCGCCGCTCGGCGTGGCCGAGATGGCGGTGTTCGGCGACGCCACCAACCAGACCCAGCTCGTCGAGCCGCTGATCGCGCTGATCCGGGAAAGCCTGGGCGGCTGAGAGCTGGGGAAAGACCCCTCCCCGGCGGACGCCCCGCGCGCGTTCGAGAGGCGCCCGGCATGCGTTTGACAGGCGCCCGGCGCCGGGCGCAGCCTCGGGCGCAAAGCCCGCGCGAGGAAACACCCCATGGCCCCCTCCGGCCCCGACACCCCGCCCCCGGCCGAAGCCGGGGGTTCCGGCAATGACTGGCGCATCATCGGCCTGATCGGCACCGGCCACTTCCTGTCGCACTTCTACATGCTGTGCCTGGCGCCCCTGTTCCCGATGTGGCGCGCCGAGTTCGGCGTTTCCTACACCTGGCTCGCCCTTTCGGTCGCGCTGATGGGGGTGGTGACGGCGGCGCTGCAGACGCCGGTGGGCTTCCTGGTGGACCGGCAGGGCGCGCGGGGCTACCTGGTGGGCGGCACGCTGGTCATGGCGCTGTCGATCTCCGCCATGGCCTTTGCGCCGAACTACTGGGTGATCCTGCTGCTCGCGGTGCTGTCCGGCATCGGCAACAGCGTCATCCACCCGGCCGACTACGCCATCCTGGCCGGCAGCATCAACAAGTCGCGCATGGGCCGCGCCTTCGCCATGCACACGCTCACCGGCAATCTGGGCTTCGCGGCGGCGCCGCCGGCCATCGCGGTGCTGGCGCTGTGGATCGGCTGGCGCGAGGCGCTGCTGCTGGTCGGCCTGCTCGGCGTGCCGGTGGTGGGCGCCATCCTGTGGCAGAGCCGCATCCTGGCCGACCAGCCCAAGCCGCGCGGCGGCAAGCCCGGCCAGGACGGCGCCGGCGTGCTGATGTCGCGGCCGATGCTGCTGTTCTTCGTGTTCTTCCTGCTCTCCTCCATGGCGGGCTCGGCGATCCAGGCCTTCGCCATCCCGGTGATGAACCAGCTCTGGGGCCTGCCGCTGGCGCTCGGCTCGACGCTGCTGACCGGCTACTTCACCGGCAACATCTTCGGCGTGCTGGTGGGCGGCTGGTTCGCCGACCGCTCGCGCCGGCATGGCACCTTCGTGGTCAGCCTGACGCTGGTGGCCATGGCGCTGATCCTGGTGCTGGGCCTGGTGCCGCTGCCCGGCTTCGGCGCCATCGGCGTGGCGCTGCTGGCCGGGCTGGCGCTGGGTGCGAGCCGCACCCCGCGCGACGTGATGGTGAAGGACGCGGCGCCGCCGGGGCAGATCGGCAAGGTGTTCGGCTTCATCTCCGCCGGCCTGCCGCTGGGCGGCGCGCTGACGCCGGCCTTCGGCATGGTGATGGATGCCGGCCGGCCCGACCTGGTGCTGCCGCTGGCGGCCGGGCTGCTCGGCCTTTCGCTGCTCTGCATGGGCGGCGCGCGCGGCGCGGCGCGCGCTCCCCGCGCCCCCAGCCCCGCCCCCGCCGAATAGGGGCCGAGCCGATCACGGTGGCGGGCCTTGGCCTCCTGCTGGAGGTGCTGAACTGGACCGGCTCGGCGGCCTTCGCGCTGTCGGGCGCCCTGGTCGCCTCGCGCAAGCAGATGGACCCGGTGGGCTTCATCCTGATCGCCGCCACCACCGCCTTCGGCGGCGGCACGGTGCGCGACGTGCTGCTCGGCCGCAGCGCGCAATGGCTCGGCACGCCGGGGCTGGCGCTGATGGTGGCGCTGCTGGCGCTGGCGGTGTTCTTCTCCGCGCACCGGCTGGAGCGCCGCTTCGTGCCGCTGCTCTGGGCGGATGCGGTGGGCCTGGCGCTGTTCGCCGTGCTCGGCGCCGAGGCCGCGCTGGACGAGGGCGCCAGCCCCTGGGCCGCCATCCTGCTCGGCATGATGACCGCCACCTTCGGCGGCGCCCTGCGCGACGTGGTCTGCGGCGAGCTGCCGCTGATCCTGCGCAAGGAGATCTACGCCACGGCCGCCGCGGCCGGCGCGGCGCTGTTCGTGGCGATGACCCTGCTCGGGATGGACCGGGGCCTGGCGGTGTGCGCGGGCATGGCCGCCGCCTTCCTCATCCGCGCCGCCGCGCTGCGCAACAGCTGGTCGCTCCCCACCTACAGGCCGAGGCCGGGGCGGGACTACCCGGACTGAAGGCGGGGGAGAGCGCGCGCCCCGCTCCCGCCGCCCCTTTCTCACCAGCCGTTCACGCGGTCCCACACGGCGACGACCTCGCGCCCGCCATCCACCACATGGTAGCGGTCGAAGGCCGCCGCCGTCAGGCAGGCATGGTTGGGGGCCACCCGCACCAGCTCGCCGGGGCGGAGCGCCAGCAGCCCCTCGCCGCCGCGCGCCTCGCCATGCTCCTGGTGGGTGCGCACCACCAGCGCATCGCCGAAGCGCGGCGCGCCATCCTCGCCCAGCACCCAGCCGAACTGGTAGTCGCGTGGCGCGGCCTGGGTGCTGCGGTCCTTGGAAAGCGCCAGCGCCCCGGCGTCGAGCAGCACCGCCTGGCGCTCCGGCTTGCGGCCGGTGACGCTGGCCAGCACCGTCAGGGCGATGTCCTCCGGCGCGTGCACGCCGAGCTGCATCTGCAACAGGTCGCCGAACATGTAGACACCCGCGCGCACCTCGGTCACGCCGTCCAGCCGCTCGGCATGGAGCACGGTGGGGGAGGAGCCGAGCGAGACGATGCCGACCGCGTGCCCCGCGGCCCGCAGCCGCTCCGCCGCCTGCGTGACGCCCGCCCGCTCCGCCTCGGCGATGCGCGCCATCTCGGCCGCCGAGCGCCCGGCATAGGAATGGCCCGCATGGGTCATCACCCCCGCCAGCCGCCCGCCCAGGGCGGCGGCCAGCTCGGCCAGCAGCGGCGAATCGGGCGCCGCCCCGCCCCGGCCCTCGCCCACATCCACCTCGACCAGCGCGGCGAGCGGCCCGGGATGCGCCGCCACGGCACGCGCCACCTCGGGGTCGTCCAGGATCACCTTCACGGAGGCGCCGGCGGCGTTCAGCGCGGCGATCCCGTCCAGCTTCCGTGGCGTGACGCCGACCGCGTAGATCTGGTCACGATAACCGCCCGCGGCGAAGTACCGCGCCTCGGCCAGCGTCGAGACGGTGATGGGGCCGTGGCCGGGCGCGGCCAGCGCCGCCACGTCGAGGCTCTTGGCCGTCTTCATGTGCGGGCGCAGCGCCACGCCGGGGTGGCGCGCCACCGCCGCGGCCATGCGCGCCAGGTTGCGCTTCAGGATGCCGAGGTCGAGCACCAGGGCGGGGGTGGGCAGGTCGTCGAGCGTGGTCATGCGGGGCTCCAGCGCGTCTCAGGGTCCAGCGGCAGCACGGGGCGCGGCAGCCTGGTCCAGTGGAAGCGGTCGAGGATGGGGGAGGTCAGGCCGGGCGCGTCCACCTCGACGATCCGGCCGTTGGAGAAGAACTCGTCGAAGCCGCCGCGGAAATGCCCGCGCGACTTCACCACCACCGCCCGCGCCGCGCCGATGTCGAGGCCCAGATGCTCCAGGAAGGCAGGGTCGGCGCATTGCGTGCGGCGGCTGATCACCACCACGGTGATGCCGCCCATCCGCAGCGCGGCGGTGGGGCCGAGGCGCATGGCGGTGCGGGCGAAGATGCCGCGCCGGCCCGTCACCCGCCCGTCCGAGAGCGCCACCACCTCCGCCTCGGCGGCGAAGGGGTGGGCGAAATCCGCCGCCGCCCCGTCATGGCCTTCCCTGTCGCGGTTGAAGCGGGCGGTGAAGCGGGCGCCCCTGCCCAGCGCGTGCGCCTCGGCGGCCAGGGCGGGGTCGTGGATGACGCCGAAGATGGCGTCCCGCACCCCCGCCTCGTGGAAGGCGCGCAGGATGAACATGGTGTTGCCGCCACCGCCGCCGCCGGGATTGTCCGCCACATCGGCGAAGGCCAGCGGCACCTCGGAGGTCAGGGCGCGCTCCACCGCCTCGGCGAGCGGCGTCAGCCTCGCCACGAAGCGGCCGCGCCGCGCCCAGGCGGCCTCGGCCAGCTCGCGGGCCAGCGCCTCGCAGGCTGCCGCATCCGCGCCGGTGACGACGATGGCGAAGCCGTTGAAGGGCGTGTCGCCATAGGCGAAGCCGGCCATGGCGGAGACATTGACCACGCGCCCCGGCCCCAGCGCCGCCAGCCGCTCCTGCCCGAGGTCGATCACCTCGGCATAGGGGCCGTGGGCGGTGAGCAGGCTGACCGTCGGCGCCACGATGGGCAGCCGGCGGAAGGCGCGGTGGAAGCGCTCGCCCGCCAGCAGCCGGCGCAGGAGCCGCGCCGATTCCGCGCCGCGCTCGCGCATGTCGAGATGCGGGTTGGTGCGGTAGCCCACGAAGGCGTCGCAATGGCGCACCATCTCGTCCGAGACGTTGGCGTGCAGGTCGTAGCTGCACACCAGCGGCACGCCCTCCCCCAGCACCTCGCGGATCATGGCCTGGATCGTCCCTTCCGGGTCGTCCATCCCGGTGGCGAGCCCGGCGCCGTGCATCACGCAATAGACGCCATCGACCGCGCCGCGCAGCGCCTCGAGCCCCGCCCGCCACTGCGCCAGCATGGCATCGAACAGGGGCTGCTCCACCGGCCCGTTCGGCTCGGCCATGGCGAGCAGGATGGGACAGGGCCGCCATGGCCCGGCCGCGTCCATCTCCGCCACGAAGCCCGGCATCTCCGCCAGCGCCACCGGCGCCACGGCGCGGGCATCGCGGAGGATCTCCTCCCCTTCCAGCCAGCAGCGGAACCCTTCCCGCCCGACCGGCGGCACGAAGCGGTTGCACTCGATGGAGAAGCCCAGCAGGGCGATGCGGGGGTTTTCGCGCATGGTGTCGGCTCCGGCGCCACGATGACAGGAAGGGCACGGGAGAAGGGGGCCGCCCCCTCCCGCGCCTTGCTGGGGGGCCGCCCCGCTAGAGCGGCACGCCCGCCAGCTCGGCGTGGCGCTGCGTGGCCTTGAGGCCGCTTCCCGTCAGCACCACCACGGTGGTCTCGTCCGCGCGGATGGTGCCGTCCTCCAGCAGCCGGGCGAAGGCGGCGGCGGCCTGGGCGCAGGTCGGCTCCACGTAAAGGCCGCGCTGCGCCAGGCCGCGCGTGGCGCGGACGATCTCGCTCTCGCTCAGCAGCACGGCGCCGCCGCGGCTGCCGCGCAGCGCCGCCAGCACCTCGGCCATGCGCAGCGGCTGGGCGATGGCCGTGCCCTCGGCGATGGTGGGGATGGGGTCGGCAGCGTCCTCGCCCAGCCATTCGCGGGCGATGGGGCCGCAATTCTCCGGCTGGGCGGCGAAGATGCGCGGCAGCCGCCCGATCTCCCCCGCCCGCAGCAGCTCGCCGAAGCCGATGCCGCAGCCCAGCACGTTGGAGCCCGCCCCGCACGGGACGATGACGTTGTCCGGCGCGCGGAAGCCGAGATCCTCCCACAGCTCGTAGGCCAGGGTCTTGGTGCCGTGCAGGAAGAAGGGGTGCCAGTTGTGGCTGGCGTAGAAGACCGACCCCGCCGGGTCGTTCCCGAGCGCCAGCGCGGCATCGGCGCAGTCCTGCCGGCTGCCGGGCACCAGCTCGATCGCGGCGCCCAGCGCCCGGGACTGCACCGTCTTGGCCGGGCTGGTGGAGGCCGGCACCATGATGCGCGCCCGCATCCCCCCCGCCGCCGCATAGGTGGCGATGGCGGCGCCGCCATTGCCGGAGCTGTCCTCCAGCACATGGTCCACCCCCTGCGCCCGCAGCAGCGAGAGCATCACCGAGGCGCCGCGGTCCTTGAAGCTGCCGCTCGGCATGAACCACTCGCACTTGAAGCGCACCGGCGCCCCGGCCCATTCGCCGCGCAGCAAGGGCGTGCAGCCCTCGCCCAGGCTGATCGGCGCCTCGGGCAGGAAGGGCAGCGCGGCGGCGTAGCGCCACAGGCTGCGCTCCTCCCGGCGGATTTCGGCGCGGGTGATGCCGGGCAGGTCGGTCAGCAGCAGGGGCTGGCCCTCGGGACCGCGCCAGCGCGGCGTGGCGAGCGGCCAGGTGCGGCCGGTGCGGGGGTCGAGATAGGCGGGGTGTCGCATGATGTCGCACCCTGGCTTGCGCGGCGGCGCCCGGCAAGGGTAGGCCCTTGCCCCCATGCAACACGCCGATGCCGTCGCCCGCCTCGCCGCCGACCTCGTCCGCCTGGACAGCCGGAGCTTCGTCTCCAACCGCGCGGTGGCCGACCGGCTCGCGGCGGAGCTGGAAGGGTTCGAGCTGGAGCGGCTCGACTACGCCGACGCCGCCGGCGTCGCCAAGCAGGTGATCGTCGCGCATCGCGGCCCGCCGGGAGGCGTGGCGCTGTCCGGCCACATGGACACGGTGCCGGACACGGGCTGGACCGACGACCCCTTCTCGGGCCGCATCGATGCCGATGGCGTGCTGCACGGCCTCGGCGCCGCCGACATGAAGGGGCCGCTCGCCGCCTGCGTCGTGGCCGCCCGCACCCTGCCCGCGCATCTCCCCGCCACCCTCCTCATCACCACCGACGAGGAGACCACCAAGATGGGCGCGCGCCGCATCGCCGACCATTCCGCCCTGGCGCGGCGGGCGGCGCCGCGCGGCATCGTGGTGGCCGAGCCCACCGGCATGGTCCCGGTGCGCGGCCACCGCAGCAACATCGACTTCATCGCGGTGGCCGAGGGGGTGCAGGCGCACTCCTCCCTCGGCACCGGGCGCAACGCCAACTGGGCGCTGATCCCGTTCCTCGTGGAGATGAAGGCCCTGGCCGAGCGGCTGCGCGCGGATGCCAGCCTGCACGACGCCACCTACGCGCCGCCCTTCAGCGACTTCAACCTGGTGCTGGACAATCACGGCGCGGCGGTGAACGTGACGGTGCCGAAGGCGACCGCGCGCATCAAGTTCCGCTACAGCCGCTCCATCGACCCGAGCCCCGTGGTGGCGGCGGTGGAGGCGGCGGCCGCGCGCGCGGGCATCGGGCTCAGCATCGTCCGCCAGGGCAGGCCGCCCGAGACGCCGGCCGCCCACCCCTTCATCCGCGCCGCCGAGGCCGCCACCGGCCATGCCGCCGAGACCCGCCCCTTCGGCACCGATGCGAGCGAGCTGCAGGAGATCGCCCCCTGCGTGATCCTCGGCCCCGAGGTGATGGACACCGCCCATTCCCCGCGCGAGCGCGCCCATCTGGCGCGGCTGGCGGCGGCGGTGCCGATGTTCCAGCGGCTGATGGGAGGCTGAGGGCCCGCGAGGCCAGGGGGCCGGGGGGGGCGCGCCTCAGGAGAGGGCGCGCAACGCCGCCCGCAGCGCGCCGGCCGGCGGCAGGCCGGGCATCGCGGCCAGCTCCGCCTCCACCGCCCCGTGCAGCGCGCGCCAGACCGGCACGGCCCGCGCCAGCAGCGCCTCCCCCGGTTCCGTCAGCCGCAGGCGGCGGGAGCGCCGGTCCGCCGGGTCGGCCTCGGAGGTGGCCAGGCCATCCCGCTCCAGGGGCTTCAGCGCGGCCGTCAGCGTGGTGCGGTCCATGGCCAGAAGGGCTGCCACCGCGCCCAGCCGCGGCGGCTCGGGGCGGTTCAGCGCCATCAGCAGGGAGAACTGGCCATTGGTCAGCCCCAGCGGGCGCAGCGCCTCGTCGAAGCGGCGGGCCAGGGCGCGGGCGGCGCGTTGCGCGTGCAGGCAGAGACAGGCATCCCGGACTTCTAGCGTGGTCGTGAAGGGGACGGGTTTTGACATGGCCCATTTAAGTTGATATCAACTTATTTGTCAAGGCGGGCGCTCCCCGGTGCGACCTGCCGCCTCATCCGATCGGGAGGAAAGCGGGATGCAGTATGTGGAAGGCTTCGTGCTGGCCGTGCCGGCCGGCAACAGGGAGATCTTTCGCCGCCACGCCGCCGAGGCGGCGGCGCTGTTCAGGGAGTTCGGCGCCACCCGCGTGGTGGAGTGCTGGGGCGACGACGTGCCGGACGGCAAGGTCACCGACTTCCGCGGCGCGGTGAAGGCGGAGGCTGGCGAGGTGGTGGTCTTCAGCTGGATGGAGTTCCCGAGCAAGGCGGCACGCGACACGGCGCATGCGCGCGTGATGGCCGACCCGCGCATGAAGGCCATGATGGAGGGTGGGAACCCCATGCCCTTCGACGGCCGGCGCATGATCCATGGCGGCTTCTCCACGCTGGTGGATGCCTGAGCGCCCCGGGGCGCGCCGCCTGCCGCCCCGCCCGCTCCTGCCCCTCACGCCCCGCCTGCAACGATGCGCCGCCCGGCTTCATTCTCCCACCGATCACGCGGACCAGGGACAAGGGAGCCTCGGAATGAAAGGCATCGTGCTGCACGCCCCGGGCGGGCTGGACCGGCTGGAGCGGGTGGAGATGGACGACCCCGGCGCCCCCGGCCCCGGCGAGATCCGCCTCCGCCTCCATGCCAGCTCGCTCAACTACCACGATTACGGCGTGGTGTCGGGGCGGATGCCGGCAGCGAACGGGCGCATTCCGATGTCGGACGGCGCGGGCGTGGTGGAGGCGGTGGGCGAGGGCGTGGCGGAGTTCGCGCCGGGCGACCATGTGGTCTCCGTCTTCTTTCCCGGCTGGCAGGATGGCGGGCCGACGCTGGGGGACTTCTCCACCGTGCCGGGCGACGGGGTGGACGGCTATGCGCGGCAGGCGGTGCTGCGCCCCGCCACCTGGTTCACCCGCGCCCCGCGCGGCTGGAGCCATGCCGAGGCGGCGACGCTCACCACCGCCGGCCTCACCGCCTGGCGCGCCCTGGTGCCGGATGGCGCGCTGAAGGCGGGGGATGTGGTGCTGGTGCTGGGCACCGGCGGCGTTTCCATCTTCGCGCTGCAATTCGCCCGCATGATGGGCGCGCAGGTGATCGTCACCTCCTCCTCGGACGCCAAGCTGGAGCGCGCCCGCGCGCTCGGCGCCGCCTGCACCATCAACTACCGCGCGCATGAGGACTGGGGCCGCCGCGCGCGCGACTGGACCGGCGGGCGCGGCGTGGACCATGTGGTGGAGGTGGGCGGCCCCGGCACGCTGGCGCAGTCCATCGCGGCGACGCGGGTGGGCGGGCA
>NZ_PDNU01000060.1 GCF_002631185.1 Teichococcus rhizosphaerae
GGCGCTGGTATTTGGCGATCAGCTGCGGATCGAAGCTCGCCTGCCGGTCCCGCGGGATCTCCAGCGCCAGCTTGCCACTGTCGGTCACCACCGACTTCCGGCCATAGCCATTGCGGCTGTTGCCCGCGCCTCCTTCCCCAGCCAGATGGTGGTCCATCTCGGCGTTCAGCGCCCGCTCGGCGAGCGCCTTCTTCAGCTCATCCAGCAGGCCGCCCTGCTCAAAGGCCGTCTTGGCATCGGCACCGGCCAGCAGCTGGTCCAGGATAGCGTCCGGGATCCGGGGCTCTTTCCGTCGGGCCATAGGGGGTCTCCTTCTTCCCTACTATGCCCCGCCCCACACGAAATTCCTGACAGTCCCCAGCGCGTAGATCATCGCGGCCCGCTCACCACCACGGTCGCTGCCTGCGAACAGCCATGCCTTTCTGCCGAGGGCCACACCGCGGAGCGCGCGCTCGGGTGGCGTCATCGCCGAGGTGGCGCGTCGTTGGTAGGTCTGCTCACAGCAGGTGCTCAGATGATCAACTGGACCAATGAAGTCAGGCGGCGAGAGTAACCCGCGCCTGGTTGAGCAGTGCCACGCGCTCGGCCAAGCCGGTCAGCCCGCCGTTGATACGGCGGGTGAGGGCGGAGAAGTCACCGGTGTCAGCGAGCGCGTTGCAGCCGTGGTTGGCCCACCACCAGGCGGCCGCCTCGGCCGCGCCGGTCGGCGTTTCCAAGCAGGCCGGCAGGGTCTCCAGCGGTACGCCGAGCGCCGCGGCGCAGCGGGTGTAGTTGGCCCGGCCGGTGATCTGCAGCGCGCCGCGGCCGCGGTACCGCCAGCCATCGTTGAGCTCGACGTTGCCGAGCTGCTGCAGGCCCCAGGCGCCGCCATAGACTTGATTGGCGATCGCCTGCTGCTGCGCCGGGCGGCCGGGCTTGCGGCCCAGCGCAGCCGCCTGGGTGGCGGTGATGCGGTGTGCGCCGAAGACCGGCACTAGGCGCTCGGCCGCGTAGTCCAGGCTCTCCACCAGCCGGGTTAAGCCGGCGCTCTCGTGGCCGATCTGGGCCAGGAAGGCGGCGCGGCGGGCCGGCGTGGTGATGCCGTACCGCGCCATAGCCGGCGCCAGGGCCGCGGCCCAGGCCCCCGGATCGGCAAGGCGGGGGAAGAGCTGGCGGAGCTGCGCGGCGGTGACCAGCGGCAGGGGCGCGGGCGCCACGGCCGGCAGGACGGCTGGGACGGCGGCCGTGGTCGGCGCCGGCCGCAGCGCCGCCAGCAAGCGGCTGAGCCAGCTCACTGGCCGAGCAGCGGCAGCAGGAGGGCGACGATGTCGGACAGGGTCATGCCCGCGCTGACGACGCGCTCCCAGCTCTCTGGGGCGAGCTGCACGCCCAGCAGGCCGAGCAGCGTGGCGATGGCGAGCCAGGTGGCGCGCTGGCGCAGCCGCGCCAGGACTACATTCACCATGGAAAGATCTCCGGACATGCGCCATCACGCCGCAGGCGGATGCCGGCGGCGGGGGAGCGGCGCGGGAAACGGGTGAGGGAGGAGGCTTAGGGCGTACCCCTCCGGTGACGGCCGCCTACCGGCGCGTGGCTGAACCTGTCTTCTGATCTTATCGACGCTCGTAGGAGCGTTGCTAAGGACAGGACGGGGTGGTGATGGAGATCATCAGCGGCATTGAACGGCGCCGGCATTGGCGGGTCGAGGACAAGCTGCGCATCGTTGCCGAGGCCGAGAGCCCGGGCGCCTGCTTTGCGGAGGTTGCGCGGCGGCACGAGGTGAGTCGCAGCGTGCTGTGGGCCTGGCGCAAGCAGGTGCGATCCGGCGCCCTGGCAGCGGAGCCAGAGCCTGTCTTTCTGCCGGTGCAGGTGGTGCAGGAAGCCGCGCCCATGGCGTCGCCGGCGGCGTTGCAGGGTACGTCGCCCCCGGCCGATCTGGACCAATGCCGGCCGGCGCAGCAGATCGAGATCGTGCTCCCGGACGGCACCGCGCTGCGCGTGTCGGAGAGCGTGGGCAGCACGGCGCTGCGGCGGGTGCTGGCGGCGCTGCGCGGATGATCCCGGTTCGCTCGGGCGTCCGGGTCTGGCTGGCGGTGGGCCACACGGACATGCGACGCGGCATGCACGGCCTGGCCTTGCAGGTGCAGCAGGCGCTTGGGCGCGATCCCCATGCGGGAGATCTCTATGTGTTTCGCGGCAAGGCCGGATCGCTCATCAAGATCATTTGGCATGACGGCATCGGCATGTCGCTCTACGCCAAGCGGCTGGAGCGGGGGCGCTTCATCTGGCCCTCGCCGGCGGATGGCTGCGTGGCGATCTCCGGCGCGCAGCTGGCCTACATGCTGGATGGCATCGACTGGAGGAACCCGCAGCGGACCTGGCGCCCGGAGGTGGCGGGGTAGCGCGGGCGGCGAGGCGTATTTTTCCGGTGCCAAGGGCGGCGAGGCGTGTTTCCATCCTCGCCGTGTCCAGCCCCGTCGCCACCCCGCCGGATGATGTCGCCGCGCTCAAGGCTGCGCTGCAGGCGGCTACCACGCGGGCGCTCGAGGTCGAGGCGGAGTTGGCCAATGCCAGGGCGCGCGCCTCCGACGATCAGGCGCTGATCGCGCACCAGCAGTTGCAGATCGCCAAGCTGCAGCACCAACTCTACGGTCAGCGTTCCGAGCGTGTGGTGCGATTGCTCGATCAGCTCGCCCTGGGGTTCGACGAACTGGCGAGTTCGGCGACCGAGGACGAGATCACCGCCGAACAGGCCGCGGCGCGCACCACCCAGGTCGCGCCGTTCACCCGCCGGCGACCGGCGCGCCAGCCCTTTCCCGAGCATCTGCCGCGCGAACGCGTGGTCGAGCCCGCGCCCACCGCCTGCCAGTGCTGCGGCAGCGTCCGGCTGCGCAAGCTGGGCGAGGACATCACCGAGACCCTCGAGGTGATCCCGCGCAGTTGGAAGGTCATTCAGCGCGTGCGGGAGAAGTTCTCCTGCCGCGCCTGCGAGAAGGTCAGCCAGGCGCCAGCGCCGTTCCACGTGACGCCGCGCGGCTGGGCCGGTCCCAGCCTGCTGGCAATGGTCATGTTCGAGAAGTTTGGCCAGCACCAGCCGCTCAATCGGCAAGCCGAGCGCTATGCCCGGGAGGGCGTGCCGCTCAGCCTGTCTACCCTCGCCGACCAGGTGGGCGCCTGCTGCGCGGCCCTGGCGCCGCTGTCGCGCTGCCTCGATGCCCATGTGCTGGCCGCCGAGCGGCTGCATGGCGACGACACCACCGTGCCGGTGCTGGCCAGCGGCAAGACCGATACCGGACGATGTTGGGTCTATGTCCGCGATGACAGGCCATTCGGCGGCACAACTGCCCCGGCGGCGATGTTCCGCTATTCGCGCGACCGCGGCGGGGCGCATCCGCAGGAGCATTTGGCTGGCTATGCCGGGTTGCTCCAGGCCGACGCCTACAGCGGCTACGGCAAGCTCTACGATGCCACCCGCCAGCCTGGACCGATCCAAGAGGCGGCATGCTGGGTGCATGCGCGACGGCCGTTCTTTGTCCTGGCGGATCTGACGCAAAACGCGTGCCGGGTGGCTGAGGGCAGGAGTGCCGGCGTGATCTCACCGATTGCGTTGGAGGCGGTGCGTCGCATCGATGTGCTGTTCGAGATCGAGCGTGGCATCAATGGCCGCAGCGCCGAGCAGCGGCGCGCTGTGCGCCAATCCGTCAGTGCACCGCTGGTCGCGGAGTTCGAAGCCTGGATGCGCGAGCAGCGTTCCAGGCTGTCCCGCACGCACGACCTCGCCCGCGCCATGGACTACATGCTGAAGCGCTGGCCGGCGTTCACGCGGTTCCTCGATGACGGCCGGGTCTGCCTCTCGAACAATGCCGCCGAACGCGCCCTGCGCGGCATAGCGCTCGGCAGGAAGTCCTGGCTGTTCGCGGGGTCCGACCGCGGCGGCCAGCGCGCGGCGGCGATGTATTCGCTGATCGTCACCGCAAAGCTCAACAACGTCGATCCGCAGGCTTGGCTGGCCGATGTGCTCGGCCGGATCGCCACCCATCCGGCCAGCAGGGTTGCCGAACTGCTGCCCTGGAACTGGCAGGCTGGCCGAGTGCCGACCACCAAGGCCGCCTGACCATGCCCGCCATCTCCGCCGTGTTCACCATCAACCATGTCGCCGCTTTGCTTGGGGAAGACGAGGGGTGGCTGCATGATCTCTCCATCGACATGTTCCCAGAGGATGGCTGCCTGCACGTCTACGGTGTTGGCGAAGATGGCGTCACCGCTTTCACCCAGGACGGCATCCATAATCTGAAGCAGATCATCGACGACGAGCGGAAGGACGGGCGCGCTCCGTCGAAGCCAGAAACCGCCAAATAGCACGACAGGTGCGGGGTTCACCGGATGCTTACGCATCAACCGCCTGAAGAACTGCTGCCGCGTCGCTACCCGCTACGACCACACCGCCAGCAGTTTCCTCGGATTTGTCCAACTCGCTGCCATCCGCCTATGGATCAGCTTTGTCCACGCCGCCTAGCTTCTGCACAAGGCTCCAGATCAGCGCCCAACCGGCATCATTTGCGTAGCCGTACCTTTCGATGCGGAATTGCTTCAGTATCTCCACCCGTTGGTCGTCCATTAGCAGCTCTGAGAGTAAATCAACGGAGGCGAGGCGTCCTGCCTCGCGCCAGCGTGGCGCCTCCTCATCGTGCATCATTGCCGTGTGGCCAGGGATGAAGAGCTGGACCAGCGGCACGCAGCCGCGATGCATCAGCTCGCGCAAGACGGCAAAGATGCTGTCCTCTCCCAACTCCGCCACAAGGTAGGCAGCGGTCTGCCGCTTCTCCACCACCTGCACATAGTCCTGCAGCGGCGTGAAGACCACGTCGCGATGACGGTCCCGGGCGGCGCCGTGCTCGGTGGCGCTGTTGGAGGCGGCATCATAGACCACCTCGACGCGCCGGTCGGTGGTCAGGCGGCAGACTTCTAGGGCGAGATCCAGCAGGTCGCTTTCGAGTGTGCGGGAGAGCAGGGTCACCATGCGCCGCTCCTGGCTCGTGAGGATGCGCAAGGCTTGGCTCGCGTGTCCGCGCCAGAGGAAGGGGATGGCGCGGCGAGTGACCGGCAAGCTACCCGTAGCCGCCAGCAGGGAGGATAGGGTCGTGTCGAAGGCCACCGCCTCCTCGAAGACCTGACTCGCGGCCTCGGCAAAGTGGATGATCCCGACGTCCGGCACACTCTGCGCAAGTGCGGCCACCGGAATGAAGGCCGTCATAGGAAGCGGGCGGCGGCGTGCGGGGAAGTCGGCGGGAATGCAGGTGAACCAGACGCCCGGATGGTCGGCCTCCATCAGCTTGCGGAACGCCATCACGGGTACGCTCTGCGAGCCCATCGCCGCTCCGAGTCGTGAGCCCAGTGCTTCCGCGGTCCCCGGGGAGCAAATGATCGATCCCCAGCACCGCAGGCGCTGGATCGCCTGGGGCTCGACCGCCGTGGCCGGCCCTTCGATGTAGAAGGCAACCTTCATCTGGTGCGCGATGTACTCGGCGGCCTCCACTGCATGGTCGAGAAGGAGGGAGTGCCTGCTCAGCTCCCGCGCATGGAGGGTGATGATGAGCGCCGGCTCGACCTGCTGAGCCTGCTCCAGGCTTCTCTCCAGCGCCTCGGCCACCTGGCGCCCGGCATCATGCATGGACTGCCGCGAGGCATGTTCCAGCTCGTCGATCAAAGAGCGGTCGCGCACCACCGCGGCGCAAGCCCGCATCATGTCCTGGAAGGAGGGGAGGGTCTGGAAGCGGTGGGTCGGAATATATCCCTCAAAGCAGTGCGAATGAGCAATGACGCCTTTGCCATAGCTCATCGCCTCGCCGATCTTGATCTTGAGGCCGGTCGAGAAGGACATCGGTCCGAGGACGATATCCACGGAGTCGTAGAACTCATCCATCGTATCGACGCGGCCGAGCAGCCGCACGAACGGCAGGTGCCCGACACGCAGGAGGTCGCAGCATGTCCCCGCGACCACGATCTCGCAGGGGAGCAGCGTTCTGCGAAGATAGGCATGCGCCACGTCGAGGAAATTGGTGAAGTTGCGGACGTTGATGTTGTTTCGCGCTCCTACCATGCCAAAGGTGATCACCTCACCCGGTTTGCGGGTATAGCGGGGAACAACCGGTTCGGCATGCAGCAGGGTGAGGACCTGCCGGTCGGTAAGGGCGCGGAAGAGGTTTTCTTCCTCCTTCTTGATCGCCCAGACCACGTCGGCGCGTCCAAGGGCGATGCGCTCCTGCTCCTCAGAGGTGTAGAAGAACTCAGGGGCAATGCCGTTGGCCTCAAGGACCTCGCGCCGGCCAGCGAAGCGGTCATGCGTGTCGAGGATGCGGATAGTCCCCTCGGGAACGAATTCCAGCGCTTTGGAAAGCCAAGTATAGTTTACGATGACGACGTCGAAGCGATGGGTGGCGAAGATCCATCGGAGCATGTCGCCGATGCCGGGGTCCCACCATTCGTCGATCTGGTGAAAGGCGCCGTGCTGCGGCGGCATGTGCAGCGGCTGGGTCACCGGCGCCACGTAATAGTTGTCCCACTGCGACATCATGGCGTGCTGCGTATCGAGCGAGATCCTCTCGCGCCAGTCAGCCTCGCCCGGGTAGTGCAGGAAGGTGATGGAGGCGCCGAGCTCCTTGATGCGCTGGCAGACATGGAAAATGCGCCGGCGATTGCCGAAGTCGATTGGATAGGTCGGTGTCGGAGACACCACCAGAACACTTTTGCGGGCCCACAGGCTCGCAACGGCGAGGTTGGCCCTAGTCATCGTCCACCTCATGCACGCCGCTCAGCATAATGGTGGTGAAGTTGTAGATCGTCGCCAGTTGCCAGCGGAACCTCCCCGGGTCGTCCTGGTGCAGGGCCAGCGCGCGCACGGTGCGTTCGGCGGGGGGAGTATGCAAAAAGAAGTCCTTAATGTCGCTCCAGATCCGTTCGACGTCGGGGCCTTCCTCTGTGGTTGCCGCGCGGACGCGGTCAGAGACGGCCTGCCAAGCGACGCGCCGGCGGAACCACTCCTGCCGCAGCCGTGCCGGCTCCACTAAGTGATCAACCGCGGCGACAGGGTCATAGACGACACGGCCGCCCTGCGCCCTAATATGGTCGGTCAGGGCAACTTCCTCGTTGGACATCAGGCTGTTGCCGGAGCCGACCCGGCCCAGGGAGACATCGAACCCGCCGAGCTGGCGCAAGGTGGCGGTGCGGTAGGCGATGTTGGCGCCGGCGACCCATTCCTGCCCGGTTAGGAAGCGCGCCTCGTCGCCGTAGTTCACCACGGAGATATAGCCGAGCAGTTCGTCGCCGAGCCAGGAGGGGCGCGGCGCCCCCCAAATGGGGCGCACTTGGCCGCCCACGACTTGGCAGGTCTCGCCGAATACCTTGAAGGTGCGGCAGAGGCTCTCCGCCCAGGCAGGATCGGCGATGGCGTCATCGTCCAGGAAGGCAATCAGCGGCGCCGCGGCTAGTCGGATGGCGACGTTGCGGGCGTTCGACAGGCCAGGCGTGGCCTCGTGCACCCAGCGCAGATTGCCCAGGTGCGTGTAGCTGGCCTGCTGCTGCTGCGAATTCTCCGTACTGGGCGAGTTGTCGACGATCAGAATCTCGAACTGATCCGCGGGCAAAGTCTGGCGCGTCAGGGATTCGATCGCCAAGCCCAGGAGATCGTAACGCTTGTACGTACAGATCGCCACGGTGAGTTTCATCCCGCCGCTCCTTCTGGCGTGCCGTGCCGGACTACCGGATGGCCGGTTTAATCTTCACGCTGCGAAAGGCGACACCGAGGCGCCGGCTGTCCTCCTCCCCGCGCTCGGCCGGGCAGAAGGTGTGAGGGATGTGGAAGATGATCTCGGAGGCGGCGACGTCTGGCGTGACAGGGAAGGGATCGCTCCGGATCATCTTGTCGCCGCAATGCACTGGCACCGTGACGCCATCCACTAGCAGCGTTATCTCGGCGCGATTCCGCTCGTCGCCGAAAGAGAACATGAGAGCATCGAGCTGCACCGGAACCGAGCGATCGATCCACACTTGAAAGCGGGCGGTGGCGTTCGGCCCGGTCCAACGGTAGGGGCCGTCCTCGGCGTACTCTAGAGGATAGAAGCCGTCCAAGGCGTCCAACGCCTCGCGCATGTCGATTTCGGCAAGCGATGGTAGTTGCATGATCGCCTCGGACGGGCCGGGCGAGGCGGGCGCTTCCGGGTTACGGAGGGCGGCGGCATAAGCCTTCTGCTTCTGTTTCAGGCGCGCAATCTCAAAACTGAGAATGGCGAGCTGCTCGCAGACCCCTGCCTTCAGCTCCTCCCCCGACTTATCGCTCAATTCTCTGTGGATGGAAGCTAATATATCGCTGTATGAGAGGTTTCCCTGAATTCGCATCAACCGACTTCCAGTTCTGCTCGCAGCCGCCCGCGACTCTCCCACTAAGTGTCGTGCGCCGCTCCTTCTGTCCAGTATGAGTTGAGGGCAGCCCTGCTGTCTCTCCAGAGGAGGGCGCGCGCAACCGCCTTGTATCTCTCAGTTGCCAACCGGCGGTGAGCCGGCAAGGCTGGCGACGGACGGGAACCTGCACACGCCTTGGGTGACCGAGCCCGCTTCTGAGCTCGGGATCCCGTCCGCCGTCCCATCCGGGAACCCGAACGGTCGCTTGGGCCGCCGCCGTAGAGCTGTGAGCCCGCATTCGCAAGGACGGGTCATGGATCAGCCCTCCCCTCCGGCCTTTGCCGGAATCGACGTGTCCAAGGACCGCCTCGACGTGCACCTGAAGCCGTCGGGGCAGAGCTTCGCCGTTCCTCGTGACGGGCCCGGCCTTGAGCATCTTCTGGCGCGGCTGCGCGAGGCGGCGCCTGCCCTCGTCGTGCTGGAGGCCACCGGCGGCTCCGAGTTCACCGTCGCCGCGGCCCTCGCCGGCGCCGGCCTGCCGCTCGCAGTCGTCAATCCGCGCCAGGTCCGCGACTTCGCCCGCGCCACGGGGTGGCTCGTCAAGACCGACCGGCTCGACGCGGAAGCCATCGCGCTGTTCGCCGAACGCATCCGCCCCGAGCCGCGCCCGGTGCCGGGCCACGACGCCCAGGCGCTGGCCGAATTCGTCGCCCGTTGCCGCCAGATCGTCGAGATGATCGGCATGGAGCAGAACCGCCGCCGCCAGGCGCGCACGTCCGGCGTGGCCCGCACCGTCGCCGCGACGCTCAAGGTCCTGGAGGCGCAACTCGCCGGGATCGACCGCAACATCGACGGCTCCGTGCGCGGCTCGCCCGCTTGGCGCGCCGCCGACAACCTGCTCCAGAGCGTGCCCGGCATCGGCGCCATCGCCTCGCGCACCCTCATCGCCCAGATGCCGGAACTCGGCCACCTCGGCAGGCGCCAGGCCGCGGCACTGATCGGCCTCGCTCCCATCAACCGCGACAGCGGCCAGATGCGGGGGCGCCGCGCCATCGCGGGCGGCAGGGCCAGCATCCGCAAGGTCCTCTTCATGGCAACTCTCGCCGCCATCCGATGGAACCCCGCCATCCGCGGCCACTTCCAGCAGCTCACCGCCCGAGGTCGACCCAAAAAGGTCGCCAGCGTCGCATGCATGCGCAAGCTCCTCGGCATCCTCAACGCCATCGTCAGGACCCAACAGCCATGGCGCCACGCTTGACCCGCAACACGGTCGCTCAGTAGATCAGGTCAGCCACTCGCCGGAAGAACTTCAGGTTCTCATAGCGGCAGTCGTCTAGGTAATCGCTGTAGGCGCGCGCCCGGGGCAGCACTTCCTTCCAGGTTTCCACTGTGGCCATGGCCGGTGGGCACTTATAGCCGTGGAATTTGGAGGAATAGGGAAAGCAGACGACTTTGCGGCCCATCAGGCTCGCCCAATATGCGCCGTGGTAGGAGTTGGTCATCACCACCTCGCCGCGCGCCAGAAAGGCGAGGGTGCCTTCCAGCGAACTTTCGTTCGTCATGGCGGGGAAGTCGGGCAGCTCGGGCCTGCTGATCCTGGGGTCGGCGTTGAAAAAGGTAACGATCTCCGTCTCAGCCGGCGGGACGGAGTCGAAGAAATCTGCCATGCAGCTGGCGCAGGGAACGTAGATGCCGCCTTCCCGCCCAAACTCCCGCAGGCCGAGCAAATCAAATCCGCTGGGGGGGGCAGGGTGGCAGCTCGAGCCATGCTGCGAAGCGCCGATGCCCCAGGCGACCTTATGACGGGCCTTCGCGCGTTGCTGGACGGCTTGCTTGCCTGCCATCATGTACTCGATCGCGCCGCCACCAAGGACAACCGCGTGGGCTTCAGGCAACTCCCCGCTGATATCGGTCAGCTTCTTGTCTGGGAAGCCGAAATATTCATAGGGTGTGCAGGCCAAGTCCCCCACGTTCTTCGTGCGCCTGTGATTGGCGAACAGTATCATCCTGTGTCCTTCTGGCCACCCTCAAGGCCGGCACGTAGCGGAGCAATCACACAGCCAAGCTCTAGCAGATCCTTGGTCCGCAAGGAAACGGCACCACAGGCCCGCCGTACCTTCGGTCACGCCACCCGATTGCATCATGCACCCATTGCGCGGGAAATGGGTAAAATCGAAAACTATACCGCGCGCCCTACATCCTGCAAGGCGCCATGGACGCTGTGCTGCATGCGCCTGTGGTATTTGGCCGGGATCTCTGCCTGTGCGCCGCGGTCGTGCACATCCTGGCGTATGTCATCACTGGCTGTAGCCGTGATCCGCGAGCGGAATGCCCGGCTTGCTGTCCCGCTCCTCCCGCGCCGCTGCATGCGATGTCCCCGGCCTGGGTCCGTCGTTTCGGCACCAGCGTAGGCGGATCAAAACCGGAATCCAACTTTAAGATGTTTTCCTGCGGCTGCACTGGTATTCTCTTGGTGCTCCACAACATCCATAGGGTTCCTCGCTTGAGCTCCACCGTCACCCGTCTCCGCGTCCAGGATGAGGACTTTCTCGTCGCCGCGATGATCGAGCGCTGCCCGAAGACGATGATGATCCGGGAGTTGTTCAAGAACGCGCTCGAGGCGGCGGCAACGGCGCCGGAGGGCCAGCGGCGGGTCGAGTTCTCCGCCCTACCGGTGAACGGCGTGCCGAAGCTCGCGCTCTGGAACTCCGGCCAGGGCCTGACCGGCCCTGAACTCTACCGGATGTGCGACATCGCCGCCTCCATCCGCAAGGAGAACGCGCTCGACCGCAACTTCGGCATGGGCGCGAAGGTTGCCTCGCTGCCCTCCAACCAGGGCGGTATGCGCTACCGCTCGGCGCATGAGGGCGCGGTGCAGGAGGTGATGATCGGCAAGTTCGATGGCATCTACGGCCGCCTGCTGCGCCCTGGTCCGGGCGGCATCCCGGCCGAGGTCATCGCCGTGACGGAGGCCGCGCGGGCCGAGGGGCGCGACCCCGCCGCCGACTGGACCGAGGTGGTGCTGTTCGGCAACAAGCCGGACCAGAACACCGTGATCGACCCCTATGGCGGCAACCCGCGCAGCGCGAGGAATTGGCTGGTCGAGGCCGTCCGCAGCCGCTTCTTCCGCTTCCCGGAGGAGGTGGAGATCGTCTTCCGCGCCGGCGTCGCGTACCTGAAGGAGGACCGCCGCCTGGTCAGCCTGGCCAGCCGGCTGGCGGCCCTGCAGCAGTACGAGGCGGTGCGCACGCCGGAAGGCATCACCATCCACTACGCCTACAACCCCGCGCTGCTGGAGCCGGGCGCGGGCAGCGGCGCCGAGGCCTGGAACACCGGCGAGAGCATGGGGGCGCTGGTCTACCAGGACGAGATCTACAGCATCCTGCGCGGCGCCGCTTGGCTGAAGGAGGCGCCCAGCTTCGGCCTTCCCTTCCTGGCGCGTGCGGTGACGGTGCTGGTCGAACTGCCCAACGACTATTCCGTGCTGCCGGAAGCCTACCGCGAGTTCCTCCGCTACCGGAGCGAGCGGCAGGAGCAGGTGCGGGTGCACGACTTTGCCGCCCTCGCGGTGCGCCACCAGCCGGACTGGCTGAAGCGCCTGCTCGCCGAGGCAGTGCCGCGCGCCGACTATATTGACGACATCCTCGCCGAGATGCGGGAGATGCTGGAGAAGCTCGGCGTGGCGCTGCGCCGCCCGAACGAGGCGCCGAACTTCCGGCCGAAGGCGCTGGCCCCCAACCCGCCGCAGGAGACCGGCGAGCCGATGCCCTTCCGGGCGGAGAAGCCGCCCGCCATCATCCTGTTGCGGGACCCGACGGACATCGCCGGCCGCGGCCTGGCCCACCGCGCGGCCGCCTACTATGCGGAGACGCACCAGCTCCATATCAACCTGCAGTATGCAGTGATCGGCGAGACCGCGCAGCTTCTCGCGGCCGGTGCGCCCGCCGAGTACGACATCGAGGGCGTGCAGGCGGCAGCCCAGCTCGTCGCCGAGCGGGCGATGGTCGGCCGCGTCGCCCGGGCGCTGACGCATGCCCTCGCCAAGCGGGGACGGCCGCGGGAATGGGCCGAGGGCAGTCTGCGCCTGGTCTTCTCGCCGGAAGCTCTGACCCTGGCGGCGGACGACACGCAGACCGGCCGGCACGACACCGAGGCGAGCTTCGCGGAGGCCCTCAGGAGGGTGCCGAAGGCCGCCACGCCGGAGCCCGGGCCCGAAGAACCGCCCGCTCCCAGTGAAGCGGAGGCGGCGCCCACCGAGGGCGCTACCGCCCCGGAGGCTGTGGTGGAGAACGCTTCGCCGGCGGTCGCTCACGCCGAGCCGGCGAAGCAGCCGCAGGCCTCAGGCCGCGCGCTTCCCCTCCGCCTCGGCGTTCTGCTATTCAGCGCGCTGCGCCGCATGATCCCGTCTGTTGCGAGGCGCCAGCACTGAAGAGAGAGTTACGAATTGATGGCATTGCCCTCGTGTTTAGTCCCAAGATTTCATGGTGCGGGTCTGATTTGAAACGGTGTGGCTGATCTGCCCATGCTTTGCAGATGGCCTCGTAGGGGGTCAGGCCCTGTAAGGTCTTCAGGCGCCGGGCAAAGTTGTAGGCGGCCAGGAAGTCGGCGAGGGGTGTGCGAAGCTGGTCGTGTGAGCCGTAGTGGAAGCGCTTGACGGTGGCTTCCTTGATGGTCCGGTTCATCCGTTCGACCTGACCGTTATCCGGCATGATGCCCCTGGTGCCCTGATGTTTCTGCTGATCCTGAGCGGATCGGCGCTATGGTGAGACCATCCGGGACGTGGGGCACCGGGAGCACGCAAGTGCGGGCAGGCCGACCCTCAAACGATGGGTTGTGAGCCCGAGCCGTTATTTGGCCGCCCCTGCGGCTCGCCCGTATGCGCTGCGAGCGCGGATCCGTAGTTGCCGTGTTGCCCGCCGGCTCCCGTGACGTGGAACAGGATGGCAAGGAGGCAGGCCGGTGAGAGTCATAGGACTGGACATCCACCGCGTGTTCGCCGAGGCGGTGATGCTGGACGACGGCAAGGTTGTCCGGCTCGGACGGGTCGGCATGACGCGAGACCACCTTGAGGCATTCGCCCGCACGCTGACCCACGACGATCACGTCGTGGTGGAGGCGATGGGGAATGCCGCCGCAGTCGTGGAGGTGGTCGCGCCGCATGTCGGGCGGGTGGTGATCGCCAACCCGTGGCAGGTGCGGCTGATCGCACATGCCAAGATCAAGACCGACACGATCGACGCGACGGTGCTGGCCAGGCTCTATGCCAGCAACTTCCTGCCCGAGGTTTGGGTGCCGGACGCGAGAACGCAGGCGCTGCGCCGGCAGGTCACGCGGCGCAACCAGATCGTGCGCCAGCGGGTGCGGCTCAAGATCATCACCCAGTCGATCCTGCATGCTCATCTGATGCCGCAGTGTCCGCATGCCGAGCTGTTCGGCATCCGGGGACGTGCCTGGCTCCTGGCCCAACCCCTGCCGCCTGATGAGCAGGACGCGGTGGAGCGGCACCTGCGCGAGTATGATCGCCTGGGCGAGGATCTCAAGGTCGTGGAGCGCGAGCTGGCGCGCGACGCCCTGGCGGATGCCACCATCAAGCGCCTGATGACCATCCCGGGCATCGACATGGTGGTGGCGCTCGGGCTGTCGGCAGCTATCGGGCCTATCTCCCGGTTCCAGGGGCCGCCTCAGCTCGTCGCTTATCTTGGCCTGAACCCCAGCGTCCATCAGTCCGGCGAGGGGCGGCCCCAGTACGGCCGTATCACCAAGCAGGGTCGGACCCATGCGCGGACCATGCTGGTCGAGGCCGCTTGGCAGGCCGTGCGTGGTCCAGGCCCCTTACGGGCGTTCTACCAGCGGGTCGCGGCCCGGCGTGGCAACCACATCGCTGCCGTGGCGGTCGCCAGGAAGCTGGCCGTGATCGTCTGGCACATGCTCGCCAAGGGCGAGGACTATGCCGGCGTCAGGCCCGCCCTGCATGCCAGGAAGCTGCGGGACCTGGAACTGCGCTCAGGGCAGCCAGAGCGACGCGGACAGCGAGGCTCTGCCTATGAGTACAACCTCACCAGGATCCGGCAGGAAGAGAAGCGTCGCGCCGAGCAAGCCGAGACCGCCTACCGGCGCCTCACCGAAGGCTGGACCAAGCGAGGACGACGGGTGCCCACGGGCGCCGCAAAGGAGGAGCGACTGTCATAGGCTGCGCGGCAGGGCTTGCACCTCGTGCCCTGCGCTGCGCCACGCGGTCACCCGTGAGCAGGAGGAAAATAGCACCCGCTGCGGAAAAGAGCTGTTCAACTTCATCCGTCGTGTGAGACGGGGCGCGGACGGTGCCGGGCCGCCCAGCGAAATTCTGTGCAACTAACTCGCGCCAGAGTTGGGCTGCGTTGCGGCAGCCCTCGGCCCAACGCCGGTCCAGCATGTCTGCAAAGGGCGCGAGGGTGCTGATGCGCGGCCGCTGCTTCCAGGACGGGGTGTGCCCGAGGCGGAGCCAGCGGCGGACCGTCTTGCGCTCGGCCCCGAGGAGGGCGGCGATACGGCTGATTGAAACCCCTTTGGCGCGCAGCCCTGCGGCTTCCTCGTAGCGCGCCTGCCTGCGGGCCAATGAGGCCTGGCTCGCCCGTGCCGCAGCATTCGGCGGACGCGGTGGGGCGGGCGGCATCGGCTCGGCTGCAACAGCGGCCGCCACCCTGTCCGCGACAGGCCGTCCCGCAGGGCGCACGGCAGCAGCGTGCCGATCGACAAGCGCGTACACGGCATCACCGAGCTTGCGCAGCAAATGCCATCGATCCGCGACCTGGACCGCAGCAGGAGCACCCTGCCGGATTCCGTCCGTGTAGGCGCCGGCGCGATCACGCGCGACAACTTCGACGCCAGGATGGCGGCGCAGCCAGGTCGCGAGTGTTTCAGCTTGACGATCGCGCAGCAGATCCACCGCCTCGGCGAACACGCGGTGGATGTCCAGTCCTATGACTCTCACCGGCCTGCCTCCTTGCCATCCTGTTCCACGTCACGGGAGCCGGCGGGCAACACGGCAACTACGGATCCGCGCTCGCAGCGCATACGGGCGAGCCGCAGGGGCGGCCAGATAACGGCTCGGGCTCACAACCCATCGTTTGAGGGTCGGCCTGCCCGCACTTGCGTGCTCCCGGTGCCCCACGTCCCGGATGGTCTCACCATAGCGCCGATCCGCTCAGGATCAGCAGAAACATCAGGGCACCAGGGGCATCATGCCGGATAACGGCACCGGCATGGCCGGTGCCCTCGGGCCACAGCGTCGCGCGCATTCTGATGGCGGACAGCAACACGCCAAAAAGAGACCGAGCGACAGTTTGCCGCGCGGATGCTGGCCGAAGCGCCCGGATTGGCCACCGCGATCGCAAGACGGCTGCGCCAAGTGCTGCGCCGCAAGGGAGGCGAGACGCTCACGGAGGTGCTCGCCGCGGCGGAGAAGACTGAACTCGCATCCCATGCCGTCAACCTGTGCCGCGACATCGATGCCGTGCAGGCCGCGCTTGACCTACCCTGGACCACGAGCCCCGTCGAAGGGCAGATCAACCGGCTCAAGCTGATCAAGCGGAGCATGTATGGCCGTGCCGGGTTCGATCTGCTTCGCAACCGCGTGCTGAACGCTGCATGACGCCGAAACGACAGCACGGAAAGTGCGGGAGAGCCCAGATCTCAGTGGCAATCAACAGCATGACCCTTCCGCGCACAAGTCTCATCAGTGGGAAGCTCTCCCGCGACCGGGGTATCCGGCTCACAGCCACCTCCATCTTGACAGCTCCAGCGCACAGAACGCCGCTTTCGATAGTAAGTACTCCTTCCGAAACACAAAAAAACGTGTATGGTGCCAATCGGTCCTTGCTAACGAGCGGAGAGGCACGATGCGGCCGCATTCGTAATCCCGGAGCCTGGACGAGAAGAGATCGAATGGCTAGCTGCAGAGGCGTGACGCAGAATGTCTAAATTGTATCAAATATTTAATGCCTCGCCTCGTGAGTTTTTCCAGGATCTTGACAGCAAGCTCAGCAATCTCTTCAGTAGGGTGCGGGATATCGAAAGCCAGATTGAGAAGATCCTTCAGCTGCACGACGTGTTCGTCCGCGAACAGCTGCCACTGCGGAGGGGCTCGGCCCCGCTGACCCGCTGGTCCTACGATGCGCGGCTGCCCAACCTGTACTTTCCCGAAGCTTATGAGCCAGAGTTCAGCAAAGAGCAGGTAAAGCGCTGGGTCAACCAGGATGGACGCATCCGAGGTTCGCTGGCGATCGACCGGAATGTGCAATATGACTTCGTAATCGAGATCGTCTCGTTTATCACGGATGCCGCGCGGCAATCCTTCAGCCTGAAGGTCAACGGACAGACCTACAACTGGCTTAGCGTGGCCCAGGACCGCTTCTGGACGATTGTCTTGGAGGATCCACAAGCCTCGACGCTGGATTTCGAGCTGTCCATCGATCCCGCCGCGCGCGCTGAAGGCGAGTCCGTCAGCTTCGCCTTCTCCCACATCGACATCCGCCAGCGGCACTGAGGGTCGAGCCGGAATGCGCCCGAAGCTGAGCATCATCATCTGCTCGTACGATCGCTATGACAGTCTTCATGAGACGATCGAATGGCTGTTCGGACGCAGCGACTTCAGCGACGCGCGGCACGAGCTGCTGGTGGTCGAGAACACCCCGGCCAAGCTTCGAAAGCCGATCCATGTACCATCGGGGCGCAATGTCCGCGTGGGCGTATGCGACGACACCGGCCTGTCACACGCGCGCAACTACGGCATTGCGCATTCCTTTGGCGAGATCATCGTATTCCTTGATGACGATGCGTTGGTAAGCCCAACCTGGCACTCTGCCATCGAGGAGGCCTTCGACAGCCATCCGGATGCGCCGATCGTCGGGGGCAAAGTAGTGCCGCACTACCGTGGCGAAACGCCGCCGTGGTACGACGACAGGCTTTCCGGCTACCTCTCCTGCATCGACTGGGGCAAGGCTACCCGCCGCCTCCGCCCAGGCGAATGGATCGTGGGCGCCAACATGGCCTTCCGGCGCGAAGTGTTTGAGCAGGTGGGCGTGTTCAACACCAGCCTCGGCCGTAAGGGCGCTGCCTCGCTCCTTTCCAACGAGGAGATCGCGCTGCTCGAGCGCGTGGGCATCAACCGCATCCTCTACGCGCCGAAGATGGAAGTGGAGCACATCATCCCGGCCGACCGGCTGACACTAAAGTGGTTCCGCCGCCGCGTGTACTGGCAGGCTGTCTCCGACATGGTGTCCGGCTCCACCTATGCGGATGAAGCCGCCACCATACGCGAGTATCGCGAAATCATCATGCAGTTGCCGGCGGAGCACCGGAACCTCAGTTCGCTGAGCTTCGAGCCTAAGACCTTCGCCGAGTTCTCGCTGCAGCTCCGGGCCGTCTATCTGGCGGCTGTCACTATGGGTTCCGGTCTCGATGTATCAACATCTCCAGTCCAAAGTGCCTGAGGTTAGGCGGCCTGCAGAGACGGCCGGGCGCCATGCTGCCCAACCCGGCTGGAAAGATGCGCGTCGCCCGGGAGTGGTGATGCCGGCGCGGAGTTAAGTTATGAACACTTTGGTTACCAAGCTGAAGGTCAGCGACGAAGACTTCCTGATCGCCAGCCTGATCGAGCGCTGTCCCAAGGTCATGATGCTGCGGGAGCTCGTGCAGAACGCGCTGGAGGCCGCCAGTATGGCGCCTGCGGGCCAGCGGAGTGTCGAGATCACGACCACGATGGTCGAGGGTGCCCGTAAGCTCGTGATCTGCAACACCGGTCCCGGCATGAGTGGCGCCGCGCTCCACCAGATGTGCGACATCGCCTCCTCGATTGGCAAGCTCAAGGGCCTGGAAGGCAATTTCGGCATGGGGGCGAAGGTAGCCTCGCTGCCTTCCAATACCCTGGGCATACGCTATCGCTCCTGCAGCGGTGGTCGCGTGCACGAGGTGACCATCGGCAAACGCAACGGCGTGTATGGTCGCATCTGGCGCCGCGCACCCGGCAGCAGCTCCCTGCCCGGCATGGAGCGGATGGTGGACGTGGCGGAGGTGACGGCGCTCGTCAGGGATGAAGGTTTACCCCTTGACCATGACTGGACTGAGGTGGTGCTGCTCGGCAACCGGCCGGAGCAGGATACCGCCGCCGAACCGTTCGACGGCGATCCGGCCGTGCCAAAGGATTGGATCTGTGCCGGCCTCTATGGGCGCTTCTTTCGCATCGTCGGGGGCATCACGATCACCATTGCGCCCGACCTGCAGCCCCATCCGGAGCCGCAGCGCTTCGCGACGCTGATGGAGCGTGCATCGACCGCCTTTGAACGCTACGAGACGGTACGGACCGAAAACGGGATTGTCATCCACTATCTCTACGATCCCCCGCATCCGGAGAAGCCCTGGCTCAACACTTCTAGTATCGGTGCGTTGCAGCCCACTGCCAGCGGCGGCGCCGTCGTCCACCGGGACGAGATCTATGCCAGCGTCAGCGGCTCACCTTGGGCCTATAATGGTCCGCTCTACGGAATCACGTTCGGCGCGCGGCACACCTCGATCTATGTGGAGCTACCGAACTCCTATCCCGTCATCGTGGACGGCTACCGGCAGTTCCTGCGCTACAAGACCGGCGCGCAGGACATCGTGGCCCTGGCCGATTTCGCGGCGCTGATCCGCGCCAATTGTCCGGCTTGGCTGCAGCAGAAGATCCGCCCTGCCTCGCAGGCGCAGCCTGGCAGTTTCGATGTCCAGAAGGAAATGGAGGAGCTGCGGGCGCGCCTCGGCTTTAAGACCGAGGGCGAGGCGGCACTCGCGCTTCCCACTCTGGTGCCGCTGCGCGACGAGGAGGACATTCGTCACCGCTGGCTGCTCAACCGCGCCGGATGCTACTACCCCGAGACAAACGAGCTGCTCGTCAACCTCACCTACCATTCCGTCGCTCTCCTTCAGGCGGAGCTAGAGAAGGCATTCAAAGACTACGCCGACAGCGCTCCGCTTGCCGCCTGGACGCGTGAGGTCGCGGAGTTGGTGCTGGTCCGCCGTGTCGCGCGCGCCCTTCTCTTCGCACTGACCAAGCGCGACCAGAAGGATACCTGGCATGAGGGTCATATCGAGAAGGCGATGGCGCCCGAGAGTCTCTCGATCGTGGCGGATGACACGCTTGAATCGCTGCCATGGGCGTGGAACCTCCTCAACAAGCGCATCAAGGCGGCAAAGCCGTAGGGCGCCGCTGCCGCCCGACCCTGACAGGTCCATGCCATCCGGAGAGCACGCTTGCGCCAAGCTCTAATTGTCTCCCCTTTCGCCAGCAGCCCCGCCGATGCTGGGCATCGCCGTCGCGTGCTGCAAATGACACGTCTGCTGAAGGAGAACGGCTACCGCATCACATTCATCCTGCTGGCCTTCGAAGGCGGCTGGTACTGGTCTTTCGACCAGGAAGGCTATGAGCAGATGAAGCGGGACTGGCACGAGGTCATCGTCGTCCCGGCCGCCCGCAACGTGGCGCTGCCGCCGAAGAACGGGGAGCAGCACGAGCTGGACGAGTGGTGGGACCCGCTGCTGGAGCAGACGGTAGTGAACCTCTGCTCGCGCCGCCACTTCGACGTGGTCGTAGCGCATAACGTCTGGCTGTCCAAGGTCTTCGACTGCGTCCCCTCTACCACTGTGAAGATGCTGGAAACGCACGACCTCTTCTGGCGTCGCCCGGATATCTTTCGCCGCGCCGGGCTGCAGCCGGAGTTCTTCATGCCTTCGGAGGCAGCTGAGCTCTTCGGGATCAATCGCAGCGACGTCGTCGTGATGATCCAGGAGAGTGAGGCGATCGAGCTCGTCCGCAGGACTTCCCGCCACGTCGTGACGCTTTCGTACTACGACCCGGAGTTGGAGCAGGAGGCGCCGCCGCTCGAGCGCTACGACTACATCCACCCCGAAAAGGTATCGTTCGGTTTTCTTGGCTCTGCCAATGGTTTCAACGTGCGCGGCATGAACGCGCTTGTGGCAGCACTGGAGAAGGTGATCATCGAAACCTATGCGCCGGTGGAGCTGGTGGTTGGCGGCGCGGTCGGCCGGCACCTTGAAGGCCGCCTGCCAATACGGCAGCTCGGCCGTGTCCCGCGGGAGGCGGACCTTTACCTCCAGGCCGATATCGCCATCGCGCCGGTCTTCGACGGTACCGGCTTCAAGGTCAAGACGGCCGACGTTCTCGCGCTCGGCATGCCCATGCTGGCCGCCGAGCACGCGGCTGAAGGCACTGCACTTGACCCGTCGCTGGTCTTCCCGACGCCCGAGGCCATGGCTTGGCGCATGGCGGAAATCGCTCTGAAGCGCCCTCCCCTGGCGCCGATACGCAATGCCGTCCTACAGGCACGGGCGCAACTGCGAGCGCAGATCGCGCAGGGCGAGGGGAATGCCCTGCGCGTCCTCCGCGAGTTCTACCCGCCGATCGTCTTCAATCTCGCCGGTGCCAGGCTGGAGGAGGACGTGCTGATGCTGATGAGCGTCATCAGCAGGGCGCGCGAGTTGGCCAGCCACCGGCCCGTTCTGCTCGTCGCGGAGAAGCCGCTTTGCGAGCTGTTGCGAGGTGTGCTGATGCCAGGCGTGAAGGCGATCCTGCGCGAGGATTATCTCGCCCATTTCGTGCAGTCGTCCAGCAGCATTGTGGTCGAGATGGGCACCACCGAGGCGGCGATGCTGCCGCTCGGCGCCGGAAGCGTGCGCGAAACTGAGCCTTTCTGGCGGCACTGGGACCGCCCCGCTGCGGCCGGTGAAGGCCTTGTCGCACGTCAGCCGCTGTTCAGCGCCGACCTTTCCTGGTACCCGGCGGCGGAGCACCTGCGCAAGAGCTGGCTGCGCCAAGTGCCCGAGGCTCGCCCTTCCGATCACCGGCTTCTGCTTGTCTTCTCCCTGCCTGGTTCGGGCGGAAGCCGGGTTCAGGTTCAGCCGGGGCGCGCAATCCAGCTTGTCGATATTGCCGACCGCGAGGCTGTCTCCGGCGCGCTGATGCGCCTGCTCGCGGGGCCTGTGGACGCGGTGGAATGCGTCTGGGCGGCACCCGCCGGCTGCGGCCTCAGCCGAATCGTGGTCGAACTCTGCATCATGACGCGCGTACCGCTTTGGGGCGCCCCACAGGATGCCTTCCTGTTCCAGGGGCGCCTCAGCCCGCAAGGCGGTAAGGAAGCGCAGGATAGGGCGGCAGAGGCCCTGCGCGCGCATTTCAGGAGAGCGGCGTGATACGGCACGCCTCAGACAGCCGAAATACCAACGCGATGACTGAGACCACCGCCCCCGGCTTGGCACTGGCGCGCCTGCCACTGGCGCAGCGTGGCCGCTTCTTCGACGAGGCGATCCGGCGCCTGATCCCCCGCCTCTGTCCCCCCGGTGGCACGGCGCTTGATCTCGGCGCCGGCTGGGGATCCTACACGCGCCTCATGCTGGACAGCGTTGGCCCCTTCGGCCGCGTGGCGGCCTTCGAGCCCAATCCCGAGGTAGCGCGAGGCCTGCAGGACCTGGCGTTGCGCGATCACCGCCTGCGGGTGTTCGAGCAGGCCCTCTCCAACCGCACCGGGCGCGAGAGCTTCTATCGCCTCGCCGAAAGCGGGCTTTCCTCGCTTCGGGAGCGGCGGCACCTGCAGGTGCCGGTGGTTGACCGCATCGCGGTATCGGTCGGGCAGCTGGACGACTGCCCGCTCGTGGCGGCGCTGCCCGCCATCGACTTCATGCGAGTGGACGTGGAGGGTGAGGAACTTCCGCTGCTGGAGGGAGCGCGCGAGACGATCCGCCGCACCGAGCCGATCATCGTGCTCGAACTAGACTGGTACCATCTCTTCCGCAGCGGAGCCGGTGACGAGCACGGCTTCTTCGGCTTCCTCGATGGCCTCGGCGTTTGTGGTTATGAGGTGATGGATTTCGGCAGTAATTCGGTTCAAGGTTATCGTGACGATGCCTGGAATATTTTTCTGCTGCCCCGACGCAGTAGGCGAAAAGCCTTTTTTCAGCGACAGCTTACGGAAACCTGCCGGAACGCCCTACTGCATTTGCATCATGAAATTGAACTCTGAGGCTCAGCCTGGGCGCGGCTTGCCCCGGCAACAAGAGGCGATGACTTTGCCGGGTCCCATCATGATGCTTGAACCATTCAGAGATTGCGTCGCCTGAGCCAGAGGGAGTTCAGTAAGACGGGCTCACTGTGTGTCATCCATCCGGCGCCTGTGTCGCTTACCAAGACCAGCGCTGTGTTTTGTAAGGGGCTGACTGAGAGCAGATGAAAGTCACCATGGTGGGTGCCGGCTATGTCGGCCTGGTCTCCGGAGCCTGCTTCGCAGAGTTCGGGGTAGACGTGTGCGTGGTGGACACGGACGCGGCCAAGGTGGAGGCGCTCCGCGCGGGGCGCATCCCCATCTACGAGCCGGGGCTCGACCGGCTGGTGGCGGAGAACGCCGCCGATGGCCGCCTGACCTTCACCACCAATCTGGCTGAGGCGGTGCGCGGCGCGGATGCGGTCTTCCTCGCCGTCGGCACGCCGACGCGGCGCGGTGACGGCCATGCCGACCTCACCTATGTCTTCGCCGCCGCCGAGCAGGTGGCGAAGGCGGCCGAGGGGCCGCTGGTGCTGGTCACCAAGTCCACCGTGCCGGTGGGCACCGGGCGGCAGGTGAAGGAGATCGTCCGCCGGGTGCGCCCGGAGGTGGAGATTGACGTCGCCTCCAACCCGGAGTTCCTGCGCGAGGGCAGCGCCATCGGCGACTTCATGCGGCCCGACCGCGTGGTGATCGGCGTGGAGAGCGAGCGCGCGCTGAAGGTGCTGAAGCGACTCTACCGCCCGCTCTACCTGATCGAGACGCCGGTGGTGGCGACCTCGATCGAGACCGCCGAGCTGATCAAGTACGCCGCCAACGCCTTCCTGGCGGTGAAGATCACCTTCATCAACCAGATGGCGGATCTCTGCGAGAAGGCCGGCGCCAACGTGCATGACGTGGCGCGCGGCATGGGGCTGGACGGACGCATCGGCCGCAAGTTCCTGCATGCCGGGCCGGGCTATGGCGGCTCCTGCTTCCCGAAGGACACGCTGGCGCTGGCCCGCACCGCGCAGGAGCTCGGCGCGCCCGCCACCATCGTCGAGCAGACCATCGCCGCCAACGAGGCGCGCAAGGCGCAGATGGCCGAGCGCGTCATCGCCGCCTGCGGCGGCTCGGTAGCCGGCAAGACCATCGCGATCTTCGGGCTGACCTTCAAGCCCGAGACCGACGACATGCGCGACGCGCCCTCGCTGGTGATCATCCCCAACCTGGTGGCCGCCGGCGCGAGGATCCGCGCCTATGACCCGCAGCCCGGCCATGCCCGCGAGATGCTGCCCGCGGCCGTGCACTACGCCGAGAGCGCGCTCGGCGCCGCCGAGGGCGCCGACGCCCTGGTGCTGATCACCGAATGGAACGAGTTCCGCGCCATCGCGCCGGAGAAGCTCCGTCGCACCATGGCCGGCCGCGTCGTCTGCGACCTGCGCAACGTCTGGGACCCCGCCGCCATGCGCGAGTGCGGGTTCGAATACTCCTCGATCGGCCGTCTTTGAGGTAAGTAATTAGCATGGAGCGCATTCTCGTCACCGGCGCGGCGGGCTTCATCGGCCATGCGGTCTGCGCGCAGTTGCTGCGGGACGGCTTCACCGTCCTCGGCCTCGACAACCTTACGCCCTACTACGATGTCGGGCTGAAGCAGGCCCGGCTGCAGCAGCTCGAGGGGCAGCCCGGCTTTTCCTTCCGCCGGCTCGACCTGGCCGATGCGGCAGCCACGCGGGAGGCCTTCGCGGTCTTCCGGCCGGAGGCGGTGGTGCATCTCGCGGCGCAGGCGGGGGTGCGCTACTCGCTGGAGAACCCGGCGGCCTATACCGCGGCCAATGTGGACGGCTTCCTCTCCGTGCTGGAAGCCTGCCGCGCCCATCCGGTGCGCCACCTGGTCTATGCCTCCTCCTCCTCCGTCTATGGCGCCAACACCAAGGTTCCCTTCTCGGAGAAGGACCCGGTGGACCGGCCGGTCTCGCTCTACGCCGCGACCAAGCGCGCCAACGAGCTGATGGCGCAGACCTACGGCCATCTCTTCCGCATTCCCGCCTCGGGTCTGCGCTTCTTCACGGTCTACGGGCCTTGGGGCCGGCCGGACATGGCCTACTACAAGTTCACCGACGCGATCTTCGCCGGCCGCGCCATCGATCTCTACAACCACGGCCGCATGGCGCGTGACTTCACCTATGTGGACGAGGTGGTGGAGGCGATCCGCCGCCTCACGCTGCAGCCGCCCGCCGACTGCACCGTGGGCGAGGAGCCGGGCCGCATCGATCCCGGCGTGCCGCACCGCGTCTTCAACATCGGCAACCACACGCCGGTGGAACTGGAGCGCTTCGTCGCGGTGCTGGAGGCGGCGATCGGCCGCAAGGCGGAGCGCCGCCTGCTGCCGATGCAGCCCGGCGATGTCGAGCGGACCTATGCCGATGTCGAGGCGCTGCGCCAAGCGGTGGGCTTCGCGCCGCGCACCTCGATCGAGGAAGGGCTGGAGCGCTTCGCCGCCTGGTACCGCGCCTACCACCAGCCATGAAACCGTGGCCCGGGCGGGGCGGGGTCATCCCTTTCGACCTCTCGCCTCACCCACAGAGGGCGGGGTCCAGGGTGGCAATTTTGCCCCTTCCGGGAACCTGGCCCACTTATTCCGAAAGTTTTTGAGCAGGCTTATCGACCCGAAGAGAAACCTGCCGCTGAGTAATTATAAGGAAAATCAATGATCATCAACGGTTTGAATTCATGGATTATTCCTCAGAATGCCCCCGAATTCCGCCATCCTCCTCGCCCTGCGGAACTGCGCCAGCCAGATTATGAAGAAAAATTCGACAATTCGACTATTTTGTACGACCTCTTTCCTTCACAAGGGCAGGAAACTCTAATCGGTATTGCGCCCCCTTTGCTTAACCTGGAAAAATATTTTTCAGAAAACAATTTTTCTTCTAACGGCCAAAATGTTCCATTTTTCGTCAGAAAAATGGACAGAATTTGTGAGATTTATTTTCACAATATAAAATTCAACTCCAGCATAAAGTTTTTTGGAGATTTGGGGAATAAGACTCTAAAACCTAGTCCAAATATGAGTGACGTATTCCGAGGGCGCCGCGTTCTAATGACCGCCTCACGGGATAACAAACTCGAATGGATTGAGGATTGGATTCGGTTCAATGTTTCCGTTCATAGCGCAGATGCTGTTCTCGTGTACGACAATGGCTCGACAGCCTATTCTATTGATGATCTTCACGATTGCATTTCTCATGTTCCGGGCATAAGAGCGGTCGCGGTTGTCAGATGGCCTTTCAAGTGGGGGCCAAGCGGTGCTGGTACCCGATGGGATTCTAATTTCTGCCAACTCGGGGCTTGGCAGCATGCAAGAAGGCGTTTCCTTGCTGAAGCGCGAAGTGTTCTAAACGCGGACATTGATGAATTAGTACTAACCAAAGACGGCAGGAGTGTGTTTGAAATAGTCGAGCAAGCCCCGACTGGATACGTCCAATTTCCAGGACAATGGGTAGTAAACATTTCTTCTGATCAACCTTCCTCCAGTTGGGAATTGAGGCGACACAGAGACTTCAATGTTCGCATCAAGCCAGGTGTGGCTGATTGCGAAACCAAATGGGCCGTTGTGCCGTGGCGCTGTCCAGTGGACTCGCAATGGGGCGCGCACGCTATCAGCTCCTTGAAGAGTGGCGCTGTTCAGGAAAATGTGAGCTATCGACATTTCCGTGCCATTAGCCTGAGTTGGAAGTATGATCGAGAGAGCCCGGTTTCTTACGATGCTGAGCGTCATGAACGAGATGATTTGCTGATAGCTCGAATGGCGGCAGCTTCAAAATTCTAGCACTACCTGGGCACTTTATGATGAGGTGATGGAAACCTCTGTCGGCAATGCAGACATCGGATCGGCGTGACGAGGTGGCTGAACAGCCGGTCGAGGATGGCGCGTCGCATGGCGGGCAGGCTCGGCGAGGGTGGCGGGCCCGGCATCGGGGTCCGCATTTTCCCCCCGCCTCGTCCGGCGGTGCGTGGCGAGGCGGAGGTGCTGCAGATAGGCAAAGGCGATGCACGTCATCAGCGCGTGTCGGTGCAGGCCGGTCCATGACCGTCCCTCGAAGTGTCCCAGGCCGTCGGAGGCAGTGCCTCCGACCCTGCTTCAGCTGCTGGTGCGCCTGCTCGCAGACCCAGCGCGCCTTGATCGCCATGGCCAACGCCCGCAGCGGCGTATTGGCGGGAAGGTTGCTCAGGTAGTACTTCCGCTCACCGCCCGACCGCCACTCACCCACCAGCCAGGCCTCATCACCCGGCAGGTGGCGGTTGTTGCCCCAGACAGCACCATCGCCCACCCGGATGCGTGCCGCGACGAACCGGGCGGCGAGTGCCCCCTTGGTGCCCTGCCGCCAGGTGATGCGGCGCCACGATAGCCCTGCCAGGACCTTCTCTGCTTCCGTGGGCTCCTCGTTCGGCACCGGCTTGCGGGCCCGCCCCTGTGGTGGCACCAGCTGCACGGCGGCGCTGTAGACCTTGTGGTTGCGTGGGATGCCGACTGCCCAGCGCAGCCCCCGGGCATCCAGGCCTTGGCGGAACGCAGCACTCGCACCGTAGCCCGCGTCCGCCAGCACCGTGCCGAACCGCACGCCTGCGGCACGCAGCCGATCCAGCTCATCGAGCGCGATCTCGCCCTTGGTGCGCGGTGCCATGGCCGCCTCCGGCACGCCCGCCTGGGCGCAGCGCGACGGGTCGCTGGTCCACTTGGACACTTCGAAAAACCTCGCGGCTGAGGCGTCGACCTGATTCACTGACCCTGGTCAGCGGAGGCAGCGGGAATGGCGTATAAGCCTGGCTTCTTCGATGTGGATGAGCGCTATGCGGCCTTGTCGGCGGCTGGCGATCCACTGGAGCGGCTCTCGGCGGTGGTCGATTTCGAGATCTTCCGCCCCGTACTGGAGGCGGCGCTGAGGCGGTCGGACCGCAGCCGTGGTGGGCGCCCGCCCTATGACGCGGTGCTGATGTTCCGCATCCTGGTGCTGCAGGCGCTCTATAGCCTCTCGGACGAGCAGGCAGAGTTCCAATTGCGGGACCGGCTGTCTTTCATGCGCTTCGTGGGTCTGGGCCTGCACCAGGCAGTGCCGGACGCCAAGACGATCTGGCTCTACCGCGAACAGCTCAAGCAGGCCGGTGCCATCGACGGGCTGTTCCGCCGCTTTGACGAGGTGCTGGCCGAGC
>NZ_PDNU01000061.1 GCF_002631185.1 Teichococcus rhizosphaerae
AGCACCGCTCCTACACCACGCGATGGGACACGACCCCTGGCCGCGCGCGACAGCACGAGATCCGCCAGCGCGCCGGTGTCGGAGGCGGCAAGGAAGGGCACGGGTGCGGCGATCGGCGCGTCGCCGGTGACGGCGCACACCGAGGGGTCGTCCATCGCCTGCAGGCGCCGGTCCTGCCCCGCCCGCGCCGCCTCCAGCTTGGGGTAGGGGGAAAGCCGGAAGCCCACCGCCATCCTGTCGCGCCAGACCGCCGGCACGCGGGGGCGCAGCCTGATCGTGAACCTGCCGGGCAAGCCCTCGGCCATCGCCGAATGCCTGGAGGCGGTGTTTCCCGCCATCCCCTGCTGCATCGACCTGATCGGCGGCCCCCGGCTGGAAACCGACCCGGCCATCTGCCGCGCCTTCAGGCCGGCGGGGAGCTGAGGTCGCCGCCGGCCCGCCGCAGGATGCTGGCGCCCGCCGCGTCATGCGGCAGCGGCTGGCCATGGGCCGCGCGGTAGGCGGCGGCGAAGGCCTCCCGCTCCAGCGCCTCGCACTGGTCGAGATGGCGCAGCAGGCGGCGCTCGGCGCGGGCGCTGCTGCCGGTCTGCCGGCGGAACATCCGCCACAGCAGCAGGGCGTTCACCGCCCAGGGGTCGTAGGCATGCGCCTGCATGCGCTGGCGGATGGCGGGCGGCAGGGCGTCGAAGCAGGCCCATTCGTCGCCCGGCCAGCGGCGCCAGCGGCCCTCCCGCGCGGTGGTGTCGTTGCGCGCCATGGCGCGCCTCACCGCCAGGCCGGAAACGGATCGGGCAGGCGGGCCCAGGCGGCCGGGCCCCCGCGCATCTCCCGCTCCGTCAGCAGGCAGCCCTCCAGGGCGCGGCGCAGCGCCGCCTCGTCCATGCCGGCGCCGATGAAGACGATCTCCTGCCGCCGGTCGCCATGCGGCTCCACCCAGTTGCGCAGCACGCCGGCCCGCCACTCGGGATCGGCAGGCCAGCGGCTCTCAGGCAGGGCGGCGAACCAGTGCCCTGCCGCCTCGTGCCGGCCGATGGCGCCGGCGAGCTGCCAGCCGCCGGCCCAGCCCATGCGGCTGGCCAGCCAGAAGAAGCCCTTGGCCCGCACCACGCCCGGCAGGTCGGAATGCAGGAAGCGGTGGAAGCGCGCCGGATGCAGCGGCCGGCGGCTGCGCCAGACGAAGCTCGCAATGCCGAATTCCTCCGTCTCCGGCAGGTGGTGCCCGGCCAGCGCCTGGGCCCAGCCGGCCGCCTGCTGGGCGCGGGCGAAGTCGAAGCGGCCGGTGTCGAGCACCTCCGCGAGCGGCACCTGACCATGCGTGGCGCAGCGAATGGCGGCCTGCGGGTTCAGGGTGGCAAGGATGCCGGCCAGCCGCCGCAGCTCCGCCGGCTCCACCAGATCGGCCTTGTTCACGACAATGACGTCGGCGAACTCCACCTGCTCGACCAGCAGGTCCGCCAGCATCCGCGCATCGCCCTCGCCGGCCGTCTCGCCCCGCGCGGCGAGGCTGTCGGCGGAGCCGCAGTCGCGCAGGAAGGCCCGCGCATCGACCACCGTCACCATGGTGTCGAGCCGGGCGATGTCGCTCAGCGAGCGGCCTTCCTCGTCGCGGAAGTCGAAGGTGGCGGCGACCGGCATCGGCTCGCCGATGCCGGTGCTCTCGATCAGCAGCGCGTCGAACCGCCCTTCCTGGGCCAGGCGGCGCACCTCCCGCATCAGGTCGTCGCGCAGCGTGCAGCAGATGCAGCCATTCGACATCTCGACCAGCTTCTCCTCGGTGCGCGAGAGCTGCCCGCCCTGCGCCACTAGGGCGGCGTCGATGTTCACCTCCGACATGTCGTTGACGATGACGGCGACACGCCGGCCCTCGCGGTTGGCCAGTACGTGGTTGAGCAGCGTGGTCTTGCCGGCGCCGAGAAAGCCGGAGAGCACGGTGACGGGCAGGCGGCGGTCGGTGCCGGGGCGTGGCAGGGGCATGGGGTCAGTCCTCATCGCCTTCATCGAGGCAGAGCAGCAGGCGCGGGCGCAGGGCGCGCCCCGCGGCGTTGCGCGGCATGGGTGGGGAGCGGTGGATGCAGCCATGGCCGGGCAGCCCCGCCTCGCCGCGCATCACCGCGACGGCACCGGCCGGCAGGCGCAGGATGACGGCGGGGTCCGGCGGCTGGGCCGCCTCGCCGCCGGGCAGGGGCAGCCATTCGGTGCCGGCGCCGCAATAGGTGCAGAGCAGGCGCAGCCGCACCGCGTCGGCATGGAAGCGGGGGCAGCCGTCATCGGCCACGCCCTCCAGCCGCAGGCGGATGACGGGCCGGGCCGACACGGCCTGGAACAGCAGGGCCAGGAAGCGGAGGTCGGCCGCCAGGACACGCGACCGCGGCGGCGGCAGATCCGCCAGCGCGGCGGCCGCCACTTGGTCCGGGCTTCCCTGGTAGGATCGGCTGAAGGGCGCCAGCCCCGCCAGACCGGACGCCGCCTGCTGCAGCGCGCGCGGCAGGGCGCGGCCCCAGATCGCCAGGGAGACGCCGGGCTGCAGGACCTCGAACAGCGCGAGCGGCTCGGCGGCGGCCAGCATCCGGGGTGCCCGGGGATCGTCGGCGGTCAGGGCTTCGCAGGCCAGGAACATGGCATTCGTTATGTTATAGTATAACGTACTGCGCAAGAGCGCTCGCGATGCTCTGGCGAAGCGTGGCGCGCCCATTTTTCTGCATTGCAATGTTATAATGTTTTAGGCATCCAGCAGGCATGACCGCAGCCCCGCTTCATCGCCGCTCACTCCTCCTTGCCGCCGCCGGCCTGCCGGCGCTGGGCCGGGACGTGGCCGCGCAACCCGCCGCCGACACCTTCCGTGTCGTCACCTCGAACGAGATCAACGGCCTCGATCCGGGCCGCTCCGGCCATGTCTTCGCGCGGATGCAGGTGGCGGAAACGCTGCTCGGCGCCGATGACGGCGGCCGGCCGGTGCCGCAGCTCGCGCGCGAATGGAGCCTGTCGGAGGACCGCCTGACCTGGCGCTTCGCCTTGCGGGAGACGGCGCGCTTCCACGACGGCTCGCCGGTGACGGCCGAGGCGGTGGCGGCCTGCCTGGAGCGGGCCCGCGCGCCGGGTGGGCTGCTGGGCAACGCGCCCATCGCCGCCATCGCGGCGGAGCCCGGCGCCGTGGCGATCCGCACCAGCCGCCCCTTCACGCCGCTGACCGCCTTTCTCGCGCATTACAGCACCATCATCCTGGCGCCGGCCGCCTTCGAGGGGCAGGCGGTGCGCGCGGTCATCGGCAGCGGCCCCTACCGGGTGGCGGAGCTGCTGCCGCCGCAGCGGCTGGAGGTCGAGCGTTCGGCGCACTGGGACGGCCCCACGCCCGCCATCGGCCGCGCCATCTACCTGGCCGCCGGGCGGGGCGAGACGCGGGCCGCCATGGCCGAGGGCGGGCAGGCCGAGCTGGCGGCGCAGCTCGCGCCCGAGACGGTGCAGCGGCTGCGCCGCAACCCGCGCGTGCTCATCGACAGCCGCCCCATCCCGCGCACCCGTCTCATCAAGCTGAACTGCGCCTCGCCGCTGTTCAGCGACGTGCGGGCGCGCCGCGCGCTCAGCCTGGCGCTGGACCGCCAGGGCATGGCGTCGGCGCTGCTGCGCTCCCCCGTCTCCAGCGCCACGCAGCTCTTCCCGCCCGCCATGGCGGAATGGCACGTGCCCGGCCTGCCGCCGCTGCGGCGCGACCTGCGGGAAGCCCGGCGCCTGCTGGCCGGGCTGGGCTGGCAGCCCGGCGCCGACGGCATCCTGCGGCGCGAGGGCCGGCCCTTCTCCTTCACGCTCCGCACCTTCTCCGATCGGCCGGAGCTGCCGGGCCTGGCCACCGCCATGCAGGCGCAGCTGCGCGAGGCGGGCATCGAGATGAAGGTGGCCGTCGTCAACAGCCGCGAGATCCCGGCCGGCCACCGCGACGGCACGCTGGAGGCGGGGCTGATGGTGCGCAACTTCTCCCTGGTGCCGGACCCGCTCGGCACCCTGCTGCAGGATTACGGGCCGGGCGGCGGCGACTGGGGCGCCATGGGCTGGTCCTCGCCGGAGCTGGGCGGCGTGCTGGAGCGGCTGGGCGAAACCGCCGAACCCGCCGAGCGGGCGGCGCTGCGGGCGCGGGCCTCGACCATTCTGCACGAGGCGCTGCCGGTCATCCCGGTGAGCTGGTTCGAGCTTTCCACCGCCATCTCCCGCCGCGTCGCCGGGCTGGGCGTGGACCCTCTGGAGCTCTCCTTCCGCATCGCCGGTGCCCGATGGGCGGACTGATCCGGGTGCTGGGCGGCCGCGCCGTCCAGGCGGTGCTGGTGGCGCTGCTGGTCGGCACCGCCTGCTTCCTGATGGTGCGCCTGCTGCCGGGCGACATGGCCTACCGCATCGCCGCCAGCCGCTACGGCTACGACCTGGTGGACGGCGCGGCGGCCGAGGCGGTGCGGCAGGAGCTGGGGCTGGACCGGCCCTGGCCCGTCCAGCTCGGCGCCTGGTTCGCCGGCCTGCTGCGCCTCGACCTCGGCGTCTCGCTGGCCTCCGGCGAGGCGGTGACGGAGGCGCTCGGCATCCAGCTCGGCCACACGCTGCTGCTCTCGGCGACGGCGCTGCTCTTCTCGCTGCTGCTCGGGCCGCCGCTCGGCGCGCTGGCGGGCCTGCGCGCCGGCGGCTGGTGGGACGGCGCGCTGCTGGCGCTCTCCGCCGCGCTGCGCGCCATTCCCGCCTTCGTGCTGGGCGTCGCTCTGATGCTGTGGCTGGCGGTGGAATGGGACTGGCTGCCGGCCGCCGGGGTGGGGGGCTGGCGGGAGGTGGTCCTGCCGGCGCTGACGCTGGCGCTCGGCCTCGCCGCCGGCTCGTCCCGCGTGGCGCGGGACGCGGTGGCCGCGGTGGTCGCCTCCCCCTTCTTCGGCTTCGCGCGGATGAAGGGGCTGGACGATGCCGCCGCCTTCCGCCGGCACGGGCTGCGCAACGCCGCCGTGCCGGTCGTCGCCTATCTGGGCCTGCAGCTAGTGATCCTGGTCGAGGGCGTGGTGGTGGTGGAATCCCTCTTCGCCTGGCCCGGCATCGGCCATGCGCTAGTGCATGCCGTGCTGGGCCGCGACATCCCCATGGTGCAGGGCACGGCGCTGACGATGGGGCTGCTCTTCGTCGCGCTCAACGCCTGCACCGACCTGGCCTGCTGGCTGCTGGACCCGAGGCGCCGCGCCGCATGACCCTTTCCACCGAACATCCGCCCGCCGGGCGCTTTCCCACCAGGCGCTTCTTTGGGCGCTTCTTTGGGCGTTTCTCGGGGTGTCTCTCGGGGCGGCGCCTGCTGGGCGGCGCCATGCTGGGCGCCGTGGCCGGCTTTGCCCTGCTCGGGCCGCTGCACGGGGCCGACCCGCTGCGCCAGAACCTTTCCGCCACGCTGCTGCCGCCGGGCGGCGCCCATCCGCTGGGCACCAACCACCTGGGCCGCGACATGCTGGCCCGGCTCGCCGCCGGGGCGCGGCTCTCCTTCGGCCTCGCGCTGCTGGCGGCGCTGGCGGCGGCGGCGGCGGGCACGCTGCTCGGCCTCCTGGCGGCGCTGCGCGGCGGCTGGACGGAGCGCCTCCTGCTCGGCCTCGCCGACGCCGTGCAGGCCCTGCCGGCGCTGCTGCTGGTGGTGCTGGTCACCGCCTTCGCGCCCGGCGCGTTCCTGCCGCTCTATCTCGGCGTCGCCCTGGCGCTGTGGGTGGAGTTCTTCCGCATCAGCCGCAACACCGCCGCGGGCGTCCTGGCCCGGCCGCAGGTGGAGGCGGCGCGGCTGCTGGGCTTCGGCACCGCCCACATCCTGCGCCGCCACCTCTGGCCGGAGGTCGCGCCGCTGGTCGCCACGCTGTTCGCCTTTGCCGCCGGCACGGCGGTCACCACCGTCGCGGCGCTGGCCTTCATCGGCGTCGGCGCCCGGCCGCCGGTGCCGGAATGGGGCAGCATGATGACCGAGCTGCTGCCCTACTACGCCGAGGCGCCGCTGGCCCTGCTGCTGCCGGCGCTGCTGATCTTCATCACGGTGCTGGGCCTGCACCTGCTGGCGGGGCGGGAACGCGCATGAGCCTTCCGAGGGGATTGACCGTCGAGAACCTCCGCATCCTCGGGCCGGAGGGCGTGCTGGTGCGGGGCGCGAGCTTCGCCCTCGCCCCGGGCGAGCCGCTGGTGCTGCTGGGGGAGACCGGCTCGGGCAAGTCGCTGCTGGCCCAGGCCATCATGGGCGTGCTGCCGCCCGGCCTGCGCGCCGAGGGTCGCATCCTGCTCGATGGCCGGGACCTGCTGCCGCTGCCGGCGCGGGAGCGCCGGGCGCTCTGGGGCCGCCGTATCGCCATGCTGCCGCAGGAGCCCTGGGCGGCGCTGGACCCCTGCATGCGCGCGGCCTCCCAGGTGGCGGAGGTGGACCGGCTGGTGCATGGCCGCAGCGCCGCCGAGGCCGTGCGGCGCACGGCGGCGCGCCTGTCGCGCCTGGGGCTGGAGGGCGCGGGGCGGCGCTATCCCTTCCAGCTCTCGGGCGGCATGAACCAGCGCGTGGCGCTCGCGGCCACCGAGGCCGCCGGCGCCGCGCTGCTGATCGCCGACGAGCCCACCAAGGGGCTGGACGCCGCGCTGCGCGACACGGCCGGCGCCCTGCTGCGGGCAGAGGCGGAGGCCGGGCGGATGCTGCTGGTCATCACCCATGACGTGGCGCTGGCCCGGTTGCTGGGTGGCCAGGCCATGGTGATGCTGGCGGGCGAGGTGGTGGAGGCCGGCCGCCTGCCCGGCCTGCTGGAGGCGCCGGCGCATGACTACACGCGGCGCCTGGTCGGTGCCGAGCCCGCCCGCTGGCAGCCCTGGCCCCGCCGGCGGCCCGGCGCCCCGGTGGTGGAGGCGAGCGGCCTGCGCCGGCGGCTGGGCGGGCGGGAGCTGTTCGGCGGCCTGGACATCGGCATCGGCGCGGGCGAGGTGGTGGCGGTCGCCGGCCCCAGCGGCTGCGGCAAGACCACGCTGGGCAACCTGCTGCTGGGCCTGGGGCGGCCCGACCAGGGGCAGGTGCGGCGGGGCGCGCGGGCGGCGCCGCCGCGGCTGCAGAAGCTCTACCAGGACCCGATCGCCGCCTTCGCGCCGCACCAGCCGCTGGGGCAGGGGCTGGCGGAGCTGCGGCGCCGGCACGGCCTGCCCCCCGGCGCCGGGGCGGCGCTGCTGCCGCGGCTGCGGCTGAGCCCGGCCCTGCTGCAGCGCCGGCCGGCCGAGGTTTCGGGCGGCGAACTGCAACGCCTCGGCCTGCTGCGCGCCTTGCTGCTCGACCCGGTGCTGCTCTTCGCCGACGAGGCGACCTCGCGCCTCGACCCGCTGACCCAGCAGGAGGTCATGGCGCTGCTGGGCGAGTGCGTCGCCGAGCGCGGCATGGCGCTGCTGGTGGTCACGCATGAAACGGCCTTGGCCGAGAAGGTGGCGGGGCGGGTGGTGAGGCTGGGCGGCGGCTGACGCCGCGCGGCGCGGAGGCGGGGAAGGAGGCGGTTTCCGGCCGGGCCCGCTTGCGGCCCTTGCCGGCTTCCGGCCCCGGCGCCGCCGCGGGTGCTGATGTAGATCATGGCGCCAGGGGCACCGCTCCGGGACGCTCGGGGATGGCGGGGGCGCCCATCCGCCGCCGCCGTTGCGAGACCGTGGGAGGAGCAGCCATGACCGACGACACGACACCTTCGAAGCCCCCGCAACAAGCTCAGGGCTCCGCGCCCGCCCAAACCCCATCTGGCCAAACCCCGCCCGCCCCCGCTCCCATTCCCGGCATGCCGGAGCGCTTCTGGCAGCCGCTGACGGGGCTGCGGGACGAGGTGGACCGCATCTTCGACAATTTCTGGCGCGGCTTCGCGGGCGGGCCGCCGCGCCGGGGCGAGATGATGCAGCCCTGGCGGGCCGGCCTGCCCGTTTCCATGTCCGCCCCCGCCATGGACGTCGTCGAGGACGAGAAGGGCTACCGCATCGTCGCGGAGCTTCCGGGGATGGGGCAGGAGGATGTGGAGCTGAGCCTGTCCGGCGACACGCTGACCATCAAGGGCGAGAAGAAGGAGCGGCGGGAGGAGAAGTCCACGAACTACTACCTGTCGGAACGCCGCTTCGGCTTCTTCTCCCGCTCCTTCGAACTGCCGCAGAGCGTGAAGCGCGACGGCATCGAGGCGAGCTTCGACAAGGGCGTGCTGACGGTCCTTCTGCCCAAGACGCCGGATGCGGCGCAGCAGACGCGCAAGATCGAGGTGAAGTCCGCCTGACCCTTCCCCGCGCCCGCCCCCCGTGCCCGCCTCCTGTGCCCGCGTGGCACCCTGCCGGCGCGGGGGCGCGTGGCGCGGGCGGTGCGCCCGGCCCGATCTCCCGCCCCCCATCTCCCGCCCCGGCCCCCGGCCGGGCCTTCAGTGCGACAGCAGCACCGGGATCGTCGCGCCGTGCAGCAGGCTCCGCGTGACCCCGCCCAGGACCATCTCCCGCACCCGGCCATGGCCGTAGCCGCCGATCACGAGCAGGTCCGCGCCAAGGTCGGAGGCCGTGTTGAGCAGCACATCCTCCACCCTCAGCCCGTCGCCGGTCATGGAGGTGGCGGCGGACACGGTGGCGCCGTGCCGGGCCAGGTGGCGCGCGACATCCTCGGCCTGCACCCGGCAGGCCGTCTGCTCGGCCTCCTCGCCGAACACCGAGAGGACCTGCACCGCCTCGGCCGCCCGGATCAGCGGCAGGGCGTCGCCCACCGCGCGCGCCGCCTCGCGCCGGTCGTTCCAGCCCACCAGGATCCGCCGGGCGCCGAAGTCGCGCGGCGGGGTGGGCGGCAGCAGCAGCACCGGCCGGCCCGCCGCGAACAGGACCGCCTCCGCCAGGTCGGCATCCAGCCCGGCCCCGTCGGAACGGCCGAGGATGACCATGTCGGCATAGCGCGCATGCTGCGCCAGCACCGCGTCCGGCGTGCCCTCCACCAGCCGCCATTCCGCCTGGATGCCTTCGCGCCGCGCGGCCTCCTCGAACTTCGCGCGGATCTGGTCCGCCTGTTCCTTGGCGGACCGCTCGGCCTCGTCGAGGATCATGCGCCATGTGGCGGAGCTCACATAGCCGTCCATGGCGGCCATCAGGGGCCATTCCATGCTGTAGACGTGCAGCGCCGTCAGGTGGGCGCCATGGCGCCGGGCGAGGGAGATGGCCGCGTCCAGGATGGCGGGCGCCGCCTTGGGGTTCGGCAGGTAGGCGAGGAGGTCTTTCAGCGACATGGCTTTGCTCCAGTCCGGACGGCCCGCCCCGTGCGGGCCCGTTGTTGCGCCGGGCGGCGAGCCGGTCCGGCGGGATCGCGCGGGCGCGCCGCGCGGGCTCAGGCGGCGGCGCGGCCCGGCTCGGCGGCTTGCATCAGCCGGCCGGTGTCGAGGAGATGCAGCCGGTGATTGTCCTCGATGGCGATCATGCCGGCCTTCCTGAGCAGCGTCAGGGTGCGGCTGACCGTTTCCGCCGTGAGGCCCAGATAGTCGGCCATGTCGTATCGCGACATCGGCAGCGCCAGGCCCTCGCGGCCGGGGCGGGCGCGCGCGGCCAGGTCGAGCAGGAAATGGGCCACGCGCTCCGTGGCGCTCCGGCAGCCCAGCAGGATGAAGCGGTCCTGCGCCGCCGCCAGCTTCTCCAGGGTGTAGGCCTGCCATGACTGCGCCGCCAGCGGCTCCCGGTCCAGGCAGGCCTCGAGATCCCGGCGCGCGAAGGCGATCAGCACCGCCTCCGTCACCGCCTCGGCCGAGAAGCGGTGCTCCTCGACGCCGTCCAGGCCGAACACCTCCCCCGGCAGCGCGAACTGCGCGATGAAGCGCCGCCCGTCCGGCAGCATCCGGCACACCCGGACCGCGCCCGAGACCACCCTGTAGAGCTGCCGGATCGCGGAGCCCTCGGCATAGATCTCGCTGCCGCGGAGATGGCGGCTCGGCCGGCCGGGAATGGCCGCCCCGCCCCGCTCCGGCCTGTCCGTGAACGGAAGGAACGGCGGCAGGCACGGCGGCAGGCCTGGCGCCGGCTTCGTGGCGCGTGTGACGTTCGGCATGGGACGCCTCCACCAGGGATGTGCCGGAACAGTCTCGGCGCAACGCCATCTCGCCTCCATTCCGGAAAACCACGTCCGTGGAATCACGTATCGCCCCTCCTCTTCCGGGCTCCCGCTGATCCGCGTCAGGGCGCGCCGCGCGCCGGCCCGCATCCTGCGGCGGGACGGCCGGAAAGGCGGGGCGGGACGGGCGCGGCCCGCCAGCGCCGCCCCGGGGAACAGACGCCATGCGCACGAGCCGGGAGCCCCGCGGAAAGGAAGGAGACCGGGCCTGCGGCGGCCATGGCGCGGAAGGCGCCGGGCCGGCGGGCAGGATCCTGGTGCTCAGCGACGATGCCGAGGCGCGGCGCGCCCTGGTGCTGATGCTGGAATCCGACGGGCTCATCGCCTACCCCTTCGCGAGCGTCGGCGGCCTGCTCGAGGCGGTCGGCGCCCTGGGCGAGGCGAGCGCCGGGTGGTGCTGCCTGGTGATGGCCGGTCATCTCCGCGCCAGTGCCATCGCGCCCGGGTTGCTCGCCCCGCTGCGGCGCATCGACAGGCTGATCCCGGTCGTCATCCTCGCCGCGCGCCCGGGCAGGGGAGCGGGGGGGATGCCGGCCAGCCACCCTGCGCTGTGGTATGCGGACCCCCTGGTGCCGGAGGAGATCCTGCGTTCCGTGCGCGACGCGCTCCGGACGTGATCCCTTCGGGCGTGATCCCTTCGGGCGTGCCGCGCGCCGCAAGGGGCGGGGGAGGCCGCTAGCCGCCATACTGCGCCAGCACGGCGAGGCGCACCGCCTCGGCGAAGCTGCCGACGCCCAGCCGCGCCATCAGCTTCATCCGGTACACCTCGACGGTGCGCGGGCTGATCCCCAGCTCGAAGGCGATCACCTTGCTGGGCTTGCCCTCCATCGCCAGCTCCAGCACCTCGCGCTCCCGCGCCGACAGCGTGGCCACCAGCTCGGTGGCCAGCGCGATGTCCGCCCGCTGCCTGGAACTCCTCGGGCTGAAGCTCCTGGGCGGCTCCGCCGTGCCGGCGCGCCGCTGCTCCGGCCCCGCCATGGCGCTCCTGAGGGTGGACAGCAGCGCCTCGTCGTCGAACGGCTTCTCCACGAAGTCGGAAGCGCCCGCCTTCATCGCCCGCACCGCCGTCGCGACATCCCCATGCGCCGTCATCACCACGACGGGATGGCGGAAGCCCCGCTCCCGGAGGTCGTGGAGCAGGTCCAGGCCGGTCTTGCCGGGCATGCGGATGTCGGTCAGCACGCAGCCGCCGGCCGGCCATTCGATGGAGGGAAGCTCGGCGAGGAACTCGTGGGCCGACGCATAGGTGTGGGCGGGCATGCCGGCGGCCTGGAGCAGCGTGGCCACGGCCCAGGACACCTCGGCGTCGTCGTCGATGACATGGACCAGCGGCGGGCCCGGAGGAGGGGGCCGCGCCCCGGGCGGCGTCATGGCTCCTCCTCCTGCGGCGGGCTGGAGCGGCACGGCGCGGGCGGCAGGGTGAAGCGGAACGCCGCGCCGCCGCCGGGATTGGCCTCGCTCCACAGCCGGCCGCCATGCGCCTCCACGATCGAGCGGCAGATGGAAAGGCCGACGCCCATGCCGCCGCGCTTGGTGGTGACGAAGGGCTCGAACAGCCGGTCCGCCACGGCCGGAGAAAGGCCGGGTCCCGTGTCGAGCACCGCCACCTCCACCATTCCGCCGCCGGCGCGGCGGGCGGTGACCGTCACCTGGCGCGCCCGCCCCTCCGTCCGCCCCTCCGCTGGGTTGCGGGCCCGGTCGCCATCCGGCTCGCCCAGCGCCTCCACGGCGTTGCGGACCAGGTTCAGCAGGACCTGCTGGACCTGCACCCGGTCCACCAGCACCGGCGGCAGGTCCGGCTCGAGCCGGATCTCGATCCCGATGCCCGGCTGGGCGATCCCCGGCAGCGCCAGCTCGCGCGCCTCGGCGATGATGCCGGGCAGCGAGGCCGGCTCCTTCTCGGCCTCGCCCTTGACGACGAAGTCGCGCAGGCGCTGCATGATCTGGCCGGCCCGCAGCGACTGGCAGGCGGCGCGGTGCATGGCCTCCAGCGCGCGCGGCGGCAGCGCGCCATGCACGGGCGAGGCCTCGAGAAGGCGCAGCGCCGCCCTCATGGAGCTGGCGATCGCGGTCAGGGGCTGGTTCAGCTCATGCGCCAGCGCGGAGGCCATCTCGCCGGCGACGCTGAGGCGGGCGACATGGTGCAGCTCGGCCTGCAGGTCGGCGAGCCGCCGCTGCGAGGCCTCCTGCTCGGTGAGGTCGCGGACGAAGCCGGTGAACAGGCGCTTGCCCCCGGAGCTGGCCTCGCCCACCGAAAGCTCCATCGGGAAGAGCGAGCCATCCCGCCGCTGGCCGCGAACCCGCCGGCCGATGCCGATGACGCGGCGCTCGCCCGTCCGCAGGTGGTGCGACAGGTACCCCGGGTGCCGCGCGCGGTCGGGCTCGGGCATCAGGATGGACACGTCCTGGCCCAGCGCCTCCGCGGCGGGCCAGCCGAACAGGCGCTCGGCGGCGGTGCTGAACGAGACCACGCGGCCCTGGTCATCGATCACGATCATCGCGTCGGGCACCGTGTCGAGGATGGAGCGGAGCTGGTCCTGGCTTTCCTCCAGCGCGCGCCGGGTCCGGCTCAGCTCGGTGACGTTCGTCCAGGCCGCGTAGATCAGGCTTTCGCCGTCCAGCTCGACGGGCTCGGCGCGCACCAGCATGTCGAGGCTGTCGCCCGCGCGGTGCCGGAAGCGCGTCCTGACCTCGCCGCCGCTTGTGCCGAGCTGTGACGCCACTTCGGCAAGGCTCCTTTCCCCGGGAATGGCGGCCTCGAAGTCGGGCACGCGCAGGGAGGTGAACGCCTCCATGCTGTGGCCGAGCTCCTGGCAGGCGCGCCGGCTGGCCTGCCTGACCCGCAGCGACCCCCGCTCCAGCAGGGCGATGCTGACCGGAGCGGCCTCCAGCAGGACCCGCGAGCGGCGTTCCGCCTCGCGCGATGCCTGCTCCGCGCGCCGCCGGAGCCACGCCGCGGCACCATAATGCGCGACCATGCCCAGGAAAGTTACGTTGTCGTTATCAAAGCGGTCGGCCTGTTCCGTGGCGAAGGCCAGGGTGCCCAGCACCTCCTGGCCGGCCAGAAGCGGAAAGCAGAGATAGGCGCGGAAGCCCAGCGCGGCGGCCGGCCGCGCGGCGGGGTCGGCGGAACGCCGCAGCGCGGCGCGGTGCGCGAATTGCCGCGTCCGGGCCACCTGGTCGCAGACGGCCGCGACGAATGGCAGCCGGCCAAGCGCCTCCGCCTTGCCGGGGTCCAGGCCCGCCGCGGCCTTCAGCGCCCATCCGCCGGCCGTGGGCACATGGCTGAACACCGCATCGGCGCCGAGCCGCGCGGACAGGGCGGGAAGCAGCGCCGCCAGCGCCTCGTCCGGGTCCCCGGCACCGAGAAGCCGCGCCCCGATCTCGGACAGCAGGGCCAGGCGGTTGGTTCGATCGCGCAACGCGGCCTCGAGGCTTCGCCGTGAAGATCCGGCGCCGATTGCAGCACCGCGCAAGGCAGGCCATCAACGCCTTTCGCGTGGCGCCGGGCAGCGCAGGGCCATCTCCCGGCGAGCGTTGCTCCGGAGGCGCCGCCCAGGCCGGCCGCGCGCCCCGGCGGACCCCGCGCCGGCCTCAGCCCCGGCCGCCGGCGCCGCCTTCAGCGCAGCACTTCGAAGAACCGGCTTTCCTCGTTCAGCCGGGCGTGCTCCATGGCGCGGAAGTCGTAGCGCGACACGATGCCGATCACGCGCCCCTCGTCGCAGATCGGCAGGTGGCGGAAGCCGCCGTCATCCAGCAGCCGCAACGCCTCCATGGCGGTCTGCGCCGGTGCCAGCGTCACCGGGTTGCGCGTCATGACGCGCTGGAGCGGCGTGTTGCGGCCATCGCACCCTTCGGCCAGGCAGCGCACGGCGTCGCGTCCGGTGAAGATGCCGGCGAGAAGGTTGTTCTCTCCCACCACCAGCACGGCGCCGACCCGGCGGCGGTGCATCGCCGCGCAGGCCGCCGCCACGCTGGCGTCCGAACTCAGCACCAGGGGGCGCTGGTCGCGAATGATCTCGGCGGCGGGGCGGTCCGGGGGATCGAGCATGGCTTCTTCTCCGCAGGCGGGCAGGTGAGCATCCGCCAGGCCGCCTTGTCCAGCGCTGATGCAGGTCAGGCCCTGGTGCAGGTCGGGGGCTGATACAAGGCAGGGCCGCGCGCGTTGGAGCGGAGGATGCGAGGGTGCGGAGCCGCGCGGCAGGCCCGCGCCACCGCTTGAGGAGCGCCGACGATGTACTTCCTGGGCCTGGCGGCGGATTACGACGGCACGATCACGGAGGATCGCAGGATGGCGCCTCCGACGCTCGCCGCGCTGCGGCGGCTGAAGGAGACCGGCCGCCGGCTCGTGCTGGTGACGGGGCGCGAGCTGCCGGCGATCCTTTCGCTGCTGCCCGATCCCCGGCTGTTCGACCGCATCGTCGCCGAGAACGGCGCCGTCCTGCACGACCCGGCCACGGGGGCGGAACGGCTGCTGGCGCCGCCGCCCTCCGAGCGGTTGCTGCGCCTGCTCCAGGCGCGCGGCGTCCAGCCCGTCGCCGTGGGGCGATGCATCCTCGCAACCTGGGAGCCGCACCAGAACGCCGTCCTCGACGCGATTCACGAGAGCGGGCTCGAGCTGCAGATCTCCTTCAACAAGGGCGCCGTCATGGTGCTGCCTTCCGGCGTCAACAAGGCCACGGGGCTGAAGGCGGCGCTGGACGAGCTGCAGGTCTCGGCCGCCAACTTCGTGGGCGTGGGCGACGCGGAGAACGACCACGCCTTTCTGCGGGCCTGCGGTTGCGCCGCGGCGGTGGCGAACGCGCTGCCGGTGGTGCGCCGCGACGCCGACCTGCCGCTCGCCGGCAGCGCCGGCGCCGGCATCGTGGAGCTGGCCGGGCGCATCATCGCGGAGGACGCGGCGCTGGCGCCGGAGGAGAAGCACGGCCCCTGGCTCGGCCATGACCGGCAGGGCAGGCCCGTCCATCTCCGCCCCGGCCAGGGCAGCACGCTGGTGCTGGGGCGCTCGGGCGCCGGCAAGTCGACGCTCGCCAAGGCGCTGACGGAGCGGATGGCCGAGCGCCAGCTCGAGTTCTGCGTCGTCGATCCGGAAGGCGACTACCTGGAGCTCGAGAACGCGGTGGGGATCGGAAGCCTCGCCGCGCCGCCGAACGCCACCGAGGCGCTGCGGCTGATCTCCCAGGCGGGCGTCAACGTCGTCGTCAACACGCAGGCCCTGCCGATCGAGCAGCGGCAGGGGCTCTTCGACAACCTGCTGCACCAGGCGGCGCATCTGCGTGCCCGCACCGGCCGGCCGCACTGGCTGGTGCTGGACGAGGCGCACCAGCTCCTGCCCGCCGGCCGCCATCCGCTGCCCGCGCTGCTGGACCAGGACCTGGGCGCCACGATCCTGGTGACCTACATGCCCGACGCCCTCGCCCACAGCGCCCTCGCGACGGTCCGCCTGGTCGTCGCGGTCGGCGCCGAGGCCGCGGCGCTGATCCGGGAGGTGAGCGGCCTGCTGGGCCGCGAGGCGCCTCCCTGCCCGGCGGCCGGGCCGGGCGAGGCGCTGTGCTGGCGCCCGGGGGCCGACTAGGCGCCCTGGCCGGTCCGGCTGGTGCCGCCGCGCCAGGACCACCGCCGCCATGCCGGGAAATACGCCGTGGGCGACGTGGGGGACCGCTGCAGCTTCTACTTCCATGACCGGCCCCACGGCCGCTTCATCAAGGCGCACAACCTGCACGCCTTTCTCGACGCCGCCTCCGCCATCGACGACGAAAGCTGGGAGCGCCACCTGCGGTCGGGCGACTTCTCGGCCTGGTTCCGGCACGTCATCAAGGACCAGGACCTCGCCCGCGAGGCGGCCATGGTCGAGCGGGACGAGGCGGTGCGCGCCGCGGAAAGCCGCAGGCTGATCCGCAAGGCCATCTGGCGCCGCTACGCCGCGCCCGGCCAGTGCCCGTGAGGCGCGGTCCGGCCGGGGCCGCCGCCTGGAGCGGCTTCCGTTCGCACTGGCCCACGGCAACTGCTCTGGGACATTGTCTTCAAGAGCATCTTCACCCGATCAGGTGATTCGACCTGACCGGGATCTGCTCTGGCCGGGGCGGCTCCGGCGCCTGGCGGTCCTCCAGCCCGGCGAGAACATCCTCCTCGGCCATGAGGTGCACCCGCAGCAGCGCCTCCAGCGCGAACAGCGTGCGGCGCAGGGAAGGCGCCAGCACCGCCCAGGCCACGCCCTGCTCCGCGAGCCGCGCGGCGGCGGCGATGCGGCCGGCCATCGCCTCGATCTCGGCATGCATGCGGACCAGCGCCGCCACGGACTCGCTGCCCAGCCGCTCCGCCGCCGCCGGGTACAGCATGCGCTCCTCCGCCTGCTGGTGCGGCAGCAGCTCGCCCTGCAGCTGGCGCACCAGCACGGAAAGGGCGGCGGGGTCCGCGCGGTTCTCGCGGAGCTGCTCCGCCGTGCCGCGGATCGTCTCCGCCAGCCCGCGCAGGGCCGCGTGCTCCGCCATGCGCTCCGCCAGCCCGGCCTCGGCGGGCAGCAGGGCGGGGCGGCGCTCCGCGCGCCCCGGCCGCAGTGCCGTCAGCGCGAAGAGGATGGAGAGCACGTCGATGCCCTCCTGCAGCAGCGCGCCCTGGAGGGGCGGCAGCAGCCCCGCCGCCGCGGGCAGCATGGCCGCGACCGAGGCGCCCATGCCGAGGCCGATGGCCCGCAGCGCCACGGCGCGCGACCGCCGCGCGATGGCGACGGCCTCGGCCACGCGGTCCAGCCGGTCCACCACCAGCACGATCCCCGCCGCCTCGGCCGCCGCCGCGGTGCCGGCCGCGCCCATGGCGATGCCCACCCGCGCCGCGGCCAGGGCCGGCGCGTCGTTCACGCCGTCCCCCACCATGGCGGTGGGCGCGGCGGCATCCTCCGCCCGCAGGACGGCGATCTTGTCCGCCGGGGACTGCTCGGCCAGCACCGCGTCCAGCCGCAGCGCCCGCCCCACCGCCAGGGCCGCGGCCTGCCGGTCGCCGGACAGCAGCACCAGCCGGCGCAGCCCCAGCGCGCGCAGCCGCCGGACGGCGCTCGGCGCCTCGGGCCGCGGCGCGTCGCTGAACACGAAGGCGGCGGCGGCCCGGCCATCGACCGCGAGCCAGGCGATCATGCCCTCCAGCTCCGCCAGCGCGGCGTCCGGGCCGAAGCCGCGCGGCGGCAGCCCGGCGTCGCGCAGGCAGGCCTCGCTGCCGAGCAGCGCGGGCCTGCCCTCCACCGTGCCGCGCAGGCCCGCGCCGGGCGCCTCCGCCACCGCCTCCGGCCGCGCCAGGGCGAGGCCCGCCGCGCGCGCCGCGTCGCACAGCGCGGCCGAGACCGGATGGCTCGACCCCTGGGCGAGGGAGGCGGCCAGGCGCAGCGCGGCCGCGCGTCCCAGGGCAGGGTCGGCGTCCACCGCCACCAGCGCCGGGCGGCCCGAGGTCAGCGTGCCGGTCTTGTCGAACACCACCGTGCGGATGCCGGCCAGCTGCTCCAGCGCGCCGGCATCCTTGACGATGATGCCGCGCCGGGCCGAGCGGCCGATGCCGGCCATCAGCGCCACCGGCGCGGCCAGGATCAGCGGGCAGGGCGTGGCCACCACCAGCACCGCCAGGGCGCGCAGCGGGTCGCCGCTGGCGAGCCATGCCCCGCCCGCCACCAGCGCCGTCAGCCCGACAAAGGCCACCGCCCAGCGGTCCGCCAGCCTTGCCAGCGGCGCCCGGCTGGCGGTCGCCGCTTCCGTCAGGCGGATGATGGCGGCGAAGGTGCTGCTGGCGGCGTCGCGGCTGGCGCGGAGATGGAAGGCGGGGCCGGCGTTCACCGCGCCGCTCTGCACCGGCGCGCCCCGCGCCAGCGCGACGGGCAGGGACTCGCCGGTCAGGGCGTGGAGGTCCAGCGTCGCGGCGCCGTCCGCCAGCACGCCGTCGGCCGGCACGGTGTCGCCGGGGCGGACCAGCAGCAGGTCGCCCGGCCCGATGGCTTCCACCGGGATGTCGTCCAGCGCGCCGCCCCGCACCCGCCGCGCCCGGCGCGGCGCCCGCGCCAGCAGGTCGGCCAGCGCCCCGCCGGCCCGCGCCCCCGCCCAGCCCTCCAGCGCCTCGCCGCCGGCCACCATCAGCGCGATCACCGCCGCCGTGGCCGCCTCCTGCATCGCAACCGCCGCCAGCATGGCCGCCAGCGCGACCACGTCCACCCCGGGCCGGCCGCCGCGCAGGCCGCGCCAGGTCGCCGCCGCGACATGCAGCGCCACCGGCAGCGCCGCCGCGCTCCAGGCCCAGCCGGCCGCCGCATCCGAGCCGCGCATCCACAGCGCCGCCCCCAGCGCCAGCCCGAGCGACGCCCAGGCGAGCCGGAGGTGCCGCAGCCTGTACCGTTCCGCCATTCCGCTCCCCGCCATCCCGCCCGGGAACACCTGCTGCCTTCCGGGCCGCCTTCCGAACCCCCCTTCCGGGCGGCGCGTGGCCCGCGGCTCGTGGCCCCGGCGCTTCCGCCCTGCCGCCGCGCGCCCCAGCCTCGCGCACCGCCGAGATGGTGCGCAACGGGCTGGCCGGGGTTTGCGCCGGATCGTCCCGCCGCCGGCACGGGCGATGCCGCCCAGCCCGCCCTCGCCAAGCCACCGGATCATCCCGCCCCGCGCCTTGCCGCCGCCATCCTCCGCCTAAAGCGCGGGACGCCGGGCGATGCCGGGCGCGGCCGCTCAGCGCAGATAGGCCTCCGTGGCGTAGCGCCGCATCATCCCCTGGCTGTGGAAGCAGGAGCCGGTCCTGGCGATGACCTGCCGCATCAGCCGGATCCAGCCGGGCCGGTCCCGGTGCCACAGCGGCAGCACCTGGCCTTCCAGCTTGGCGTAGAGCGCGCCGGCATGGCTGGCCGGGTCGTCGCGGTCCTCGCCGATGGCCCAGCCCGTGATGCCCTCCTCCCAGGCCTCCACCCACCAGCCATCCAGCACGCTGAGATGCGGCACGCCGTTCAGCGCGGCCTTCATGCCGCTGGTGCCGGAGGCCTCGAGCGGCGGCAGGGGCGTGTTCAGCCAGACATCGGCGCCCGCGACCATGATCCGCGCCAGGCTCATGTCGTAGCCGGCCAGGAACACCACCGGCAGCGCGTCCGCCAGTTCGGCCGCCATGCCGTGCAGCGACCGGATGAAGGCCTTGCCGCCCTCGTCGCGCGGGTGCGCCTTGCCGGCGATCAGGAGCTGGAAGGGCTGCTCGCGCACGATCGCGCGCAGACGGCCGATGTCGGAGAACAGCAGGTCCGGCCGCTTGTAGCCCGTCATGCGGCGCGCGAAGGCCATGATCGGCAGGTCCATCCGGAGCGCGACGCCCGTGCGCCGCCGCACCTCCTCCACCAGCTCCCCCTTCGCCTGCTCATGCGCCGCCCAGACGGCGGCCTCGGGCAGCCTGTCGGCGCGGCGCAGCACCTGCGGGTCGTGCCCCCATTCCGGCGCCAGGGTCTGGAACAGCGCGGCAAAGGCCGGGTGGGTCCAGCTCGGCACATGCACGCCATTGGTGACGGCGCGGATCTGGTAGCCCGGGAACATCTTCCGCGCCGTCTCGGCATGGCGGGCCGCGACGCCGTTGACCCAGCCGCTCAAGCTGAGCGCCAGCCGGGTCATGTTGAGCATGTCCTCCCCGGCCAGGCGCCGCAGCACGCCGGTCTCGATGAAGTCGCCCAGGACCTCCGCCACCAGCTCGTAGGAAAAGCGGTCATGCCCGGCCTCGACCGGGGTGTGGGTGGTGAACACGCAGCGCTCGCGCACCGCCTCCAGCCTGTCCGGCGACAGCAGGTCGCCGCCGTTCTCGATGTGGCGCAGCAGGGACAGCGCCAGCAGGGCGGCGTGCCCCTCGTTCATGTGCCAGGTCTCGATGGCAAGGCCCAGGGCCCGCAGCATGGCCTCCCCGCCGATGCCCAGCACGATCTCCTGCTTGAGCCGCAGCGCCTCGTCGCCGCCATAGAGCCGGTCGGTGATGGCGCGGTCCTCGGGCGCGTTCACCTCCAGCCGGGTGTCGAGCAGGATGACGGGGATGCACCCGCCATGCGGGCATTCGTGAAGATAGAGCCAGGGGCGTATCCACACCGTCCGCCCCTCGATCCGGACCGCCACGGCGGCATCGAGCGGCCGGGCATGGGCGGCCGGGTCCCAGGGGTCCGGATCGTCGATCTGGCCCCCATCCGCGCCGATGCGCTGCCTGAGATATCCCTGCCGGCTGACCAGGGTCACGAAGACCATGGGCAGCTCCAGGTCGGAAGCGGAGCGCATGGTGTCGCCCGCCAGGATGCCGAGCCCTCCCGAATAGGTCGGGATGTCGGGCTGGAGGGCGATCTCCATGGAGAAATAGGCGATGCGCGCGCGGTGCAGCGCGGGATTGGGACGCGTCATGGCACAACCTCTCGGCGGCAGATCAGGCGGGGCGGGTGCGGTGGCTTCCTGTGGGGCGGGGGAATGGCCGCGCGGGCGAAGGCAGGGGAGGTGCCCGGCGGCGGGGCGGCGGAGGAAGGGAGGCGGGGCGGCGCTCCGGACGGCATAGGTCCAGCCATAGCGGGGAATGCCGGCCCGCTGTCTTCACGGGTCTGTGTCTCCCCACCCTTGCCGCCGCGCCTTTCCGGTTGCCGGGGCCGGTTGCCGGGGCCGGTTGCCGGGGCCGGTTGCCGGGTCCGGTTGCCAGGCCGGGCGGCTTTTCCCGGCGCGCCGGGGCCATTCTCCCCGCTCCGCCTTGCCGCGGGCCGCCCCTGCTCAGGGGCCCGCGGCGGCCCGCCCCATCCCCCGGAAGGCTGTTCCAGATCAAGGCGCCGGCGGGCCCCGTCCTGCTAGCGCTGAGGCCGCCCACGAGAAGCGAGGAGGATCGCCATGCAGGTGAAGTCCATCATGACCCGGGATCCCGTGGTCGTGCCGCCCACCATGACCGTCGAGGCCGTGGCGCAGCTGCTGGCGCAGCGCCACATCTCGGCGGCCTTCGTGGTGGATGCCGCAGGCCTGCCGATCGGCGTCGTCAGCGAGGGCGACCTGATCCGCCGCCTCGCCCCCTCGGCCGAGGAGACGGGCCTCGGATGGCTGGC
>NZ_PDNU01000062.1 GCF_002631185.1 Teichococcus rhizosphaerae
GGGGCGGGGGAATGGCCGCGCGGGCGAAGGCAGGGGAGGTGCCCGGCGGCGGGGCGGCGGAGGAAGGGAGGCGGGGCGGCGCTCCGGACGGCATAGGTCCAGCCATAGCGGGGAATGCCGGCCCGCTGTCTTCACGGGTCTGTGTCTCCCCACCCTTGCCGCCGCGCCTTTCCGGTTGCCGGGGCCGGTTGCCGGGGCCGGTTGCCGGGGCCGGTTGCCGGGTCCGGTTGCCAGGCCGGGCGGCTTTTCCCGGCGCGCCGGGGCCATTCTCCCCGCTCCGCCTTGCCGCGGGCCGCCCCTGCTCAGGGGCCCGCGGCGGCCCGCCCCATCCCCCGGAAGGCTGTTCCAGATCAAGGCGCCGGCGGGCCCCGTCCTGCTAGCGCTGAGGCCGCCCACGAGAAGCGAGGAGGATCGCCATGCAGGTGAAGTCCATCATGACCCGGGATCCCGTGGTCGTGCCGCCCACCATGACCGTCGAGGCCGTGGCGCAGCTGCTGGCGCAGCGCCACATCTCGGCGGCCTTCGTGGTGGATGCCGCAGGCCTGCCGATCGGCGTCGTCAGCGAGGGCGACCTGATCCGCCGCCTCGCCCCCTCGGCCGAGGAGACGGGCCTCGGATGGCTGGCGCGGCAGCTGATCGACCGTGACCGCGCCGCCACGCAATATGTCAGGACCCATGGCCGGCAGGTGAGGGACATCATGTCGGCGGATGTCGCCGCGGTGGAGGAGGGCGCGTCGGTCCGGGAAGCCACCGAGATGATGCAGAAGCGCAAGGTGCGGCGGCTCGCGGTGGTGCGGGGCGGCCGCATCGTCGGTGTGGTGTCGCGGGCCGATCTCCTGAAGGCGATCATCGCGGAGCCCGACCGCCTCGCCGGCCCCGGCCCGGACCAGCGCATCCAGCAGGCCATCATCGGGGAGATGCAGCGCCACCCCTGGGGCACGCCGCACCTCACGGGCGTCGTGGTCGAGAACGGCATCGTCCGCCTTGAGGGCTATTGCCGCTCGGAGCAGGCGCGGCAGGCGCTGCGTGTCGTCGCCGAGCGGGTCGAGGGCGTACGCGGCGTCGAGGACAAGCTCGAGATCAGCCCCTTGCACGACTACGCGCTCTACCCGCAGATCTGAAGGCGGCAACTCCCCAGCAAGGACCAAAGAAGGACGGCGGCGGCGGAGCAAATGACGGGCAGGAGGAGGTGAGCGCGGCGTTTGTGGCGCATGGCGCCGCGGCGGTCCGGAGCGGTGCCGCAAGTCCTTCGGCCCGCCCATGCTCCCGATGGGGTGTGTCTGGCTGCGGAGCATCCTGTCATGCGGGGCACTTTGCCTGCCGCCCGGGCGCGATGGAGCCCAGGCACGCTGCCGCGAACGGAGGGGAGCCGGCGGAAGCGGCCCGCACGGTCCGCTCCGGCCGGCGCCCTCATGATCAAGAACAGGTCAGCAAGGCGCCTTCTGCCTTGGGCAGATCGTGGCGGGGCCGGAGCAGGATCTCTGCCGCCTGAACTTGGCCCTCAACACCGTTCCGCAACCGGACGGGAATTCTGCGGGCCGCCCGGCCCAGAATGCTAGGTCACCTGGACAAAGGTGCTTCACATCCTGAACCTGTGGTGATTCAAGGCTGCTTCCTGAAAAGGCGCTGGTGCTGCGAGGGTTGCTGACGGATGAAGAGTGGGCCTTCTTTGAGCCCTTCGTAATCGAGACAGGCCCGTTCCGCGGTCGCCCGCCTGCCAGCCACCGTCGGGTGCTGGGCGCCATCTTCTGGGTGGCGCGCACGGGTGTTCCCTGGCGCGACCTGCTGCCCGAGCTGGGCAACTGGAACTCAGTTCACCGGCAGGATCGGCGCTGGACCACCTCCGGCCTGCGGGATGTGCTGCTGCAAGCCCTAGCTGACGGGTGCGGTGACGCCGACGTCCTCCAGATGATCGACAGCACCATCGTCCGGGCCCACCATTGCGCGGCTGGCGCAAAAGGGGGGCTTACCACCAAGGTTTCGGACGCTCGCGCGGTGGCTTCTCGACCAAAGTCCACCTCCGCACCAATGCCCATGGCCTGTCAATCGGG
>NZ_PDNU01000063.1 GCF_002631185.1 Teichococcus rhizosphaerae
GGGTGGGTGGCCAACGGCACGGAGCCTCGCAGCGCCCTCTCCATCGTCGGGCCATCGAGATTTTCCCTGGCTGCGGCTTGGCCGCGCCGGAACGCTCCGGCTTTGCCCATGCCACCGGGAGCTTGAGAGCATGTCTGAATATTTTCCTGATGAGGCCGCGCGCGGCCTCTGGGAGGAGCGCCGCGCCGTGGTGCTGGGGCATCTGCGCGACGCCTCCGCCCCGCTCGCCGCCGAGGGTCTGGAAACGCGCGACATCCATGGCTGGGCGCTGTGGTGCCGGCTGAAGGGCTGGACGGTGGACATCACCACCAGCGTGCCCTTCAGCGAGTCGGAGCACCTCGCCATGCTGGAGCGCGCCATGAGGGTGACGGAGTTCGGCCCCGGCCGGCCGGTGGTGAAGGAGTGGCGCGTCCGCTTCCTGCCGGGCCGCGCCGTGCTGGCGCCGGAAGGGCGCGACGCGCTGGAGAAGGCCACCGAGGCGTTGCTGCGCTTCCTGCGGGAAGGCCCGCCGCCGCGGCTCGACGCGCGCGGCCGCCCGGCCCGCCGCCCCCTCCGCAACCCGACGCGCCGGGCAATGGCGCTGCGCGCCGGCTACGCCAAGGCCGGCTGAGAACCGGGGCGGGCTGGGAACCGGGGAGGGCCGCCCCCTCCCCGGGCCGTGCTCAGTTCCGGAACAGCTTGCCGGGGTTGAGGATGCCCTTGGGGTCCAGCGTGTTCTTCAGCCCGCGCATCACCGCCAGCACTTCCGCCCCGTGCTCCTGCTCCAGGAACTCGCGCTTGCCGAGGCCGATGCCGTGCTCGCCCGAGCAGGTGCCGCCGAGCGAGAGGCCCTGCGCCACGATCTGCCGGTCCAGCGCCCAGGCCTTTTCCAGCCCTTCCGGGTCGTCGGCGGGGAAGAGGATGACGACGTGGTAGTTGCCATCCCCCACATGGCCGACGATGCAGGTGTTCTGCCCCGCCGCCTCGGCCAGCGCCTTGGCGCCGGTGATGGCCTCGGCCAGACGCGAGATCGGCACGCAGACATCGGTGGTGATGCCGCGGCAGCCGGGATAGAGCGCGTTGGCCGCCCACCAGGCATCGTGCCGCGCCTTCCACAGCCGGCCGCGCGTCTCGGCATCCTCGGCCCAGGCGAAGCCGCGGCCGCCCATCTCGGCGGCGAGCGCCTCCACCGCCTCGGCCTGCTCGCGCACGCCGGCGGGGCTGCCGTGGAACTCCAGGAACAGGGTCGGCAGGGCCGCGTAGGGCAGCCCGGAATAGGCGATGGAGGCGCGCATCTGGTCCGCGTCCGCCAGCTCGATGCGCGCCACGGGGATGCCCGCCTGCATCGTCATGATGACGGTCTCGACCGCCGCCTGGAGGCTGTCGAACTGGCAGACGGCGGCGGTGGTCGCCTCCGGGATGCCGTGCAGCCGCAGGCGGATCCTGGTCACCACGCCGAGCGTGCCCTCGGAGCCCACGATCAGCCGCGTCAGGTCGTAGCCATTGGCGGCCTTGCGGGTGCGGCCGCCGGTGGTGATCACGCGGCCATCGGCCAGCACCACCTCGAGGCCCAGCACCGCCTCGCGCATGGTGCCGTAGCGCACGGCGTTGGTGCCGCTGGCGCGCGTCGCCACCATGCCGCCCAGCGTGCAGTGGCTGCCCGGATCGACGGGGAAGAACAGCCCCTGGTCGCGCAGGTGGTCGTTGAGCTGGTGGCGGGTCACGCCGGGCTCCACCAGGCAGTCCATGTCCTCGGCGTTCACCTCCAGCACCGCGTTCATGCGGGAAAGGTCGAGGCTGATGCCCCGGCGCACCGGCACCACATGCCCCTCCAGGCTGGTGCCGGCGCCGAAGGGCGTCACCGCCACGCCATGCGCGTTGCACAGCGCCAGCAGGCGGGACACCTCCTCCGTGGATTCCACGAAGGCCACGGCGTCGGGCAGCACGGGCGGGTTGGCGTCCTCGCCGCGGGCGTGCTGCTCGCGGATGGAGGCGTTGGTGGAAAGCCGGTCGCCCAGGAACTCGCGGGCGGCGGCGAGCACCGCGCCAAGCGGGGCGGCTCCGGGCGGGGCAGCTCCGGGCGGGGCGGTGTCGTGGGGGGTGGTGTCGAGCGTCAGGGTCATGCGGTCTCCTCCACCCGTGCCAGCGGGCAGGTCAGGCAATGCGGGCCACCGCCGCCCAGCGTGAACAGCGACAGTTCCGGGTCGAGCACGGTAAGCCCCTCGGCGCGCAGCGCGGCGTTCAGCCCCTGGCTGCCACGCGCCGAGATAACACGGCCCTGGCCCAGTGCCAGCACGTTGCAGCCGAGCTGCATCACCTCGCGGTAGGAGACGGGGATGCAGCGTATGCCGTGATCCGCCAGCCAGCCGAGCAGCGCGTCGTCCAGCACCTCGGTGCAGGCGACCGCGAGGCCCGGGGCGGCCATGCAGAACAGCACGTCCAGGTGCAGGAAATGCTCGTCGAACGGCTCGAGCCGCACCTCCCAGCCTTCCGCGCGCAGCCAGCCGGCGAGCTGCTCCGCCCCCGCCTCGTCGGTGCGGCCGCCGGAATGGCCGATCAGCGCGAGGCCGGGGCGGATGATGTGGACATCGCCCCCCTCCAGCGTGCCGGCCGAGGATTTCCGCCAGAAGGCGCTGCCCTGCGCGGCGTGGAAGTCGATCAGCGCCGCGTATTCGCCCCGCCGCTGCGGCCGCTCGAGCTGGCACAGCACCGGGCCCCGCTGCGTCACCACCACGCTGTCCCGCGTATAGGCCATGTAGGGCAGGTGCGGCTCGGGCTGGAGGCGGTGGACGGTGACGCCCGCCTCCTCCAGCGCCGCCACCAGCTCGCGGTGCTGGGCGGCCAGATGCGCGGGCGCCGGCGCCTGGCGGTGCTCCGACAGGGTGCGGCGGGCGATGCTGTTGGTGGGCAGCCACCGGTAGTGATCCGGAGGGCAGACGAGGACGTCCGTGAGGAGCCCGGTTTCGGAAGCGACGCGCCAGTGGGACATGCAGCTCAGGCTACGCCCGACGCAACCGGCGCGCCAGCGGGCGGAAGGCGGTTCAGTCGCCGAGCAGGCGCCGCATCGCGCGCAGCGTCTCGGGGGGCAGGGCGCGGATGCGGGCCGCCAGCAGGTTGGCCAGCTCCGTCGCCTCCGGCGAAAGGCCGGCCGTGTCCAGCGTCACGCGCGGATGGGACAGGCGGGCCAGGCGGACCATCTCCTCCGCGTCGTCCCAGATCAGCTCGAAATACTCGTTCACCTGGTGCACCAGCCCGGCGGAGGGCCGCCCGCGCCGCCCGTGCTCCAGCGCGGAGAGATAGGCGGCCGAGACGTGCAGCGCGGCGGCGAGCTGCTGCAGCGTCACGCCCTTCGCCTCGCGCAGCGCGCGCAGGCGGGCGCCGAAGGGGGTCACGGAAGCGGCCTCACGGGGCGCGGCGGCGGCGCAGCAGCAGGTGAACCACCCCCTGGTTCGGCGCCGGGTGGGCCGCGCCCAGCAGCAGCGGCCGCAGGTCCGGCGCGTTCAGCCAGTGCGGCAGCTCCCGCCGCAGCACGCCGCCATCCGGCGCGGGGCCCTTGCCCGTCACCACCGCCACACAGCGCAGCCCCTGGGCATGGGCGGAGAACAGGAAGGCGCGCACCGCCAGATAGGCCTCCTGCGCCCGCCGGCCATGCAGGTCCAGCGTCCGCTCCGGGCGGGTGCGGCCGCGGCGCAGGTCCTTCCAGCGCTGGTGGTCCAGCCCGCCCGGCTGGTGGCCGACATGCAGGGCGGAGGGGCGGGGCCTGGGCGCCGGGGAAGCGGGCGCGGATGGCGGGGGCGGGGCGGGCGGGGGCGGTGGCGGCTCGGCCACGGGCGCGGCCTGCAGGGGCGGCAGGGCATGGCCTGGCAGCGGCTTCACCGCAGCGGCATAGGCGCGCCACATGGCGCGCTCTTCCGGGGTGAGGGTTCGGCCGCGGCGGGGCATCGCAATCCTGAGGCAGAAAAAACAAAGGGGGCCAGAGGGAGCGCCGCCCCCTGGAACCCCTGCCGGGAACCTCCCGGCTCCCGCACCCCCACTTAGGGAGGCGGGCCCGGTTCGTCCACCAGGATGACATGCAGGCGGCGGGGGCCGTGCGCGCCCAGCTCCAGCGTCTGCTCGATGTCGGCGCTGCGAGAGGGGCCGGTCACCAGCATCACGTTGCGCGGCATGGGGCCAGCGCCGCGCAGGCGGTCCCACGCCTCCTCATAGGCGCCGACCACATCCGCCGCCCGCAGCACCACGATGGCGGTCTCGGCCAGCAGGTTCAGCGTGGTCGGGCGCTCGGGCGCGGAAGGGAGCATCAGCGTGCCGGTCTCGGCGATGCCGGCATAGCCGTGCTGCACCGAGACCATGTCCGTCCCCTCGGCGCGGCGCGCCTCCACCGAGAGCAGGGGCAGGGAGGACCAGGGCAGGGCCTGAAGCTCCGGATGGGGCGCCATCGCCAGGCGGGGCGGCAGGTTCTGGCCGGCCAGGTAGTCGGCCACCGCCTGCGGCACCTGGGAAGCGTCCGGCACCCGCTCCAGCGTGCCGAACTCCGCTTCCAGCCGGGCGATGAACAGCGCCACCTGCTCCCCGTGCGGCAGGCGGGAGCGGGCGGGGATCAGGTGGCGCGGGTGCCGCGCCATGCGGTCCCGCAGCATCTCCTGCTGGTCCTGCGGCAGCTCGCCGCGCTTCAGGCCGCGCCGGATGGCGCCCAGTATGGCGTTCCGGCTCATTCCCCGGCACCCCGGCGCTGGCGGGCGTAGCGGTCCATGAAGGTGCCGCCCGGCTCGGGCGCGGGCAGGTCGCGGCCCCGGGTCCAGCCGGCGGCGCCGGGCATCCAGGTGAAGGCGCCGCGCCCCCGCCCCAGCAGCCCGAGCGCGCCCATGCCGAGCCGCGCCGCCAGCCGGTAGGCGCCGGGCCGCCGCGCGAGCCAGCCCCACAGCCCCAGCGCCCGGCGCTGGGGGAGGGGCGTCAGGTGCCGCTCGAACTCGCGCTCCCGCCAGTGGCGCATCATCTTGGGCAGCGGGATCCTCACCGGGCAGACGCTCTCGCACCGCCCGCAGAAGGAGGAGGCGTTGGGCAGGTGCGCCGCCTTGTCCACGCCGACCAGCGAGGGGGTGAGCACGCTGCCCATGGGCCCCGGATAGACCCAGCCATAGGCGTGCCCGCCCGTCACGCCATAGACGGGGCAGTGGTTCATGCAGGCGGCGCAGCGGATGCAGCGCAGCATGTCCTGGAACTCGGTGCCGACCATGGCGGAGCGGCCATTGTCCACCAGCACCACGTGGTATTCCTCCGGCCCGTCGAGGTCGGCGGGGCGGCGGGCGCCGGTGGAGAAGGTGGTGTAGACGGAGAAGTCCTGCCCCGTGGCCGAGCGCGCCAGCAGCCGCAGCAGGGAGGTGCAGTCCTCCAGCGTCGGCACCACCTTCTCGATGCTGGCCAGCACCACATGCACGCGCGGCAGGGTCTGGGTCAGGTCGCCATTGCCCTCGTTGGTGACGATGACGGAGGAGCCGGTCTCGGCGATCAGGAAGTTGGCGCCGGTGATGCCGACATCGGCGGCGAGAAAGGCTTCCCGCAGCCGGGTGCGCGCCTCGGCCAGGATGTCCCGCCGCTCGTGGAAGACGCGGTCCGCCGGCAGGTCGGTGTGGCTGCGGCGGAAGCTTTCCTCCCAGTCCTCGCGGTTCAGGTGGAAGGCGGGCCCGATGATGTGGGAGGGCGGCTCGCGCCGGAGCTGGAGGATGTATTCGCCGAGGTCGGTCTCCACGGGGCGGATGCCGTTGGCCTCCAGGTGGTCGTTGATCCCGAGCTCCTCCGAGATCATCGACTTGCCCTTGGTGACGGTGCGGGCGCCGGCCTTGCGGCAGATCTCCAGCACGGCGGCGCGCGCCTCGTCGGCGGTGCCGCACCAGTGCACATGCCCGCCCGCCGCCTCCACCTTCTCCGCATAGGCTTCCAGGTAGAAGTCGAGGTTGGCGAGGGTGTGGTTCTTGATGTCGCGCCCGGTGTCGCGCAGCCGCTCGAACTCCGGCAGGGCGGCCACGGCGCGCGCCCGCTTGGCGTGCGAGCCGGTGCGCGAGAGCGCCTTCTGCAACCGGGCATCGGCCAGGGCGCGGGCGGCGTTCTCCTTGAACTGGGGCGAGGTGATGTACACGGCGGGCAGGTCTCCTTGCCCGCCACATTAGGCCGGAACCGCCGCGAAGGGCGATGGGGGGCTGGAAAAGAGCGGCGGAAAGGGGATTTCCCCCTCGCCCTGCCTCTCCTTCCCGGCCCGTCTCGCTCAGTCCGCGCTGGCGTCCTCGGTGGGGCCGCCAATGGCCGCCAGCAGCGCGGCGCGCAGCGAGGCGAGCTTGCGCTCGTTCTCGATCTTCAGGCCGAACACGTCCTTCACGTAGAACACGTCCACCGCCCGCACGCCGTAGGTGGTGATGTGCGCCGAGGCGATCTGCAGCCCCTGCTCGGAGATGGCGGCGGTCACGTCGTGCAGCAGGCCGGGCCGGTCGCGCCCGTTCAGCTCGATCACGGTGTGGGTATTGCTGGCGAAGTTGTCGATCACCACGCGCCCCGGCACCTGCACCGCGCGCAGCCGCGCGGGCTCGCGCCGGACCTTGCGGATCTCCTGCACCAGGTTGAGCCGGCCCGAGAGCGCCTGCTCGATCAGCACCGAGAGCCGGGCCAGCTTGTGCGAGGCGTCGAAGGCGCCGCCCCCGGTGGTCGATTGCGCGTCCTGCACCCAGAGCGTGTCCAGCGCCATGCCGTTGGTCATGGTGTGGATGCGCGCATCGACGATGGTGGCGCCGGCCACGGCCAGCGCGCCGGCGATGCGGCTGAACAGCCCGGGGTGGTCCGAGCAATAGACCGTCACCTCGGTCACCGCCCGCGCCTCCAGCACGCGGGTGGAGACGGAGAGCGGCGCGCCGGTGACCTCCGCCTCGCGGATCATGGCGGCGTGGCGGGCATGGCTTTCGGGGTCGAAGGAGAGCCAGTAGCCGGGATAGCCGAGGGAAAGGAAATGCTCCACCGCCTCCTTCGGCTGGTCCTCCAGCATGGCGGCGGCGGCCTGCTTGGCGCGGGCCACGCGCACGTCCCGCTCCGGCACGGAGAGGCCGCCGGCCAGCACCTCGGCCACGCGCCAGTAGAGCTCGCGCAGCAGCGTGGCCTTCCAGCCGTTCCAGACCTTCGGCCCCACCGCGCGCATGTCGGCCACCGTCAGCACCAGCAGCAGGCGCAGGCGTTCCGGCGACTGCACCACCTCGGCGATGTCGAGGATGGTCTTGGGGTCGTCGATGTCGCGCTTGAAGGCGGTCTGGCTGACCAGGAGGTGGTTCAGCACCAGCCAGGAGACGGTCTCGGTCTCCTCCGGCGCCAGGCCGAGCCGGGGGCAGATCTCCAGCGCCAGCCCGGCGCCGATCTCGGAATGGTCGCCGCCCCGGCCCTTGGCGATGTCGTGCAGCAGCACCGCGACATAGAGCGCGCGGCGGGAATGCACCTGGCCCACCAGCTCGCTCGCCACCGGCGCCGCCTCGTCCAGCTCGCCCTGCTCCAGCTGGTTGAGCACGGCGATCGCCTCGATCGTGTGCTCCTCCACGGTGAAGACGTGGTAGGTGTCGAACTGCATCAGGCCCACGATGCGGGCCCAGTCGGGGATGAAGCGGGACAGGAAGCCCACCTCGTTCAGCACCCGCATCCAGCGCGCCGAGTCGCGGCCCGTCAGGATGTCGAGGAACAGGGTGCTGGCCTCCGTGTCGCCGCGCAGCGCCTGGGCGCGGTGGGCGGAGCGGATCAGCGCCCGGTGCGCCAGCGGGTGCAGCTCCATCCCCCGGTCGCGCGCCGCGCGCACCAGGCGCAGCATGATGGCCGGGTCGTCCTCCACCACCCGGTCGGGCGCGAAGAGCAGCTTGCCGTCGGCCACCGCCACGCCGGCTGCGGTCAGCGCCGCGTCGGAGGGGCGGCTGACGGCGGGCAGGCCGAGCGCCGCGCGCTCGATGGCCGGCTCCAGCAGGCGCGACAGGCGCACCACGTCGCGGGCGGTCAGGAAGAGGTGCTTCATGAAGCGCTCCACCCCGTCCTGCTTGCCGTGGCGGGTGTAGCCCATGCGGGCGCCCACCACCGGCTGCAGGTCGAAGGTCAGGCGCTCCTCGGCGCGGCCGGTGACATAGTGGAGATGGAAGCGCACCGTCCACAGGAAGTCCCAGGCGCGCTTGAAGGCGCGCGCCTCGCGCGCGGTGAGCAGGCCGCCGCCGGGGCTGTCCGGCCCCACCAGCTCCGGCATCCGCTTCACGCCGAAGGCGTAGCGGGCCAGCCAGTACATGGTCTGGATGTCGCGCAGGCCGCCGCGGCCCTCCTTCAGGTGCGGCTCCACCAGATAGGGGCTGTCGCCGTAGCGCTTGTGGCGGGCGGCCCGCTCGGCGCGCTTGGCGGCGAGGAACTGGCCGATGCCCCAATCCTGACGCGCACCCGCGAAGGCCTCCTCGAAGCGGGCGAACACCGCCTGATCGCCCGCCAGGAAGCGGCCGTCGAGCAGCGCGGTCTGGATGGTGGCATCCGTCCGCGCATCCTCCAGGCACTCATGGATGCTGCGGGTGGCGTGGCCGACCTTCAGCCCGAGGTCCCACAGCAGGTAGAGCATGAACTCCACCGCCCGCCGCCCGCGCGGGCCGAGCGGCCGGTCGGACAGGAACAGCAGGTCGATGTCCGAATACGGCCCCAGCACGCCGCGCCCGTAGCCGCCGGTGGCGGCCAGCACGAAGGGCGGCTCGGTGGTGGCGGCGAAGGGGTTGGCCCCCGGCTCGCCCTGCTCGGGCGCGACCTGCGCCAGGGTGTAGGCGTGGATGGCGAAGATCAGCCCGTCCGTCAGCTCGCCCAGCATGCGGGCGGCGGTGAGGCCGGACAGGGCGTGTTCCTCGAAGGCTTCCTGCACCCGCGACTGGATGCGCCCGAGCTGCCGCCGCAGCAGCAGCAGCGCGGCGTCGCGCGGCACCGGCTCGCCGGGGCGGGGGATCAGGTCGAGAACGATGTCGGGCAATGGCCGCGGTGTCCCGGCGGAAGGGCTTGGGGGGGCGGCAAACGCGTCTGGCAAGGCGCCGGAGCTTCTCATCCGAAGGATGTTATCGCGCCCCGGGCCTTCGCAACAGCTTCGTGAATGCGGAACAGCGCGGACTTTGCCGCTTTGCAGCATTTTTTCGCCCGCCCCGTGAGCGGCGGGCAAGCGGCCGCGCCGGCCGGCCTCCCCTTCAACGGCCCTGGGGGCACGCCTCAGGCCAGATGTTTCAGGCGGTAGAGCGCCTCCAGCGCCTCGCGCGGGGTTAGCGTGTCGGGGTCGAGCGCCGCCACCGCCGCGCGCAGCGGATCCTCCGCCGCGCCGGCCGCGGCGGCGGTGGCGGAGGGCGCGGTATCGCGCTCCGCCACCTGGCCGAAGAGCGGCATCTCCTCGGCCAGCGGCTCCAGGCCGCGGGCGCGCTCCTCCAGCGCCGCCAGCACGGCGCCGGCGCGCGTCACCACGGCGCGCGGCACCCCCGCCAGCCGCGCCACGTGCAGCCCCCAGGACTTTTCCGCCGCCCCCGGCCCGACGAGGTGCTGGAACACCACCTCGCCCCGGTGCTCGCGCACCCGCATGGTGGCGAGCTGCAGCTCGGGCAGCTTTGGCGCCAGCGCCGTCAGCTCGTGGAAATGGGTGGCGAAGATGGCGCGGGCCCGGATGCGGTCGTGCAGCGCCTCCAGCACGCTCCAGGCGATGGCGAGCCCGTCCCAGGTGGCGGTGCCGCGCCCCACCTCGTCCAGCACCACGAGGGAGCGGGCGGTGGCCTGGTTCAGGATGGCGGCGGTCTCCGTCATCTCCACCATGAAGGTGGAGCGTCCGCCGGCGATGTCGTCCGCCGCGCCCACGCGGGAGAACAGCCGGTCCACCAGCCCGATCCGCGCGGATCCGGCGGGCACGAACAGCCCGGCCTGGGCTAGCACCACCATCAGCGCGTTCTGCCGCAGGAAGGTGGACTTGCCGGCCATGTTGGGCCCCGTCAGCAGGCAGAGGCGCCGGCCGGGGGAGAGGTCGGCGTCGTTCGGCACAAACGCGCCCGCGCCGCGCTGCCGGGCCAGCGCCGCCTCCACCACGGGGTGGCGGCCCTGGCGGATGCGGAACTCGGGGCGCTCCACCATCTCGGGGCGGCACCAGGCGCCGCCCGCCGCCAGCTCGGCGGCGGCGGCGTGGATGTCGGCCTCGGCCATGGCGGCGGCGGCGGCGTCGATCGGCCGCGCCGCCTCCAGGCAGAGGGCGCGCAGGTGCCGCACCACCGCCGCCTCGCGCTTCGCCGCCTGCTCGCCCGCCGCCGCGAGCTTGCGGTCCAGCTCGGCGAGTGCGGCACAGGTGAAGCGGTGGGCATTGGCCATGGTCTGCCGGTGCACCGGCGCATGGGGGCCCTCGCGGAGGGCGGCGGGCGGGTCGCGCAGCAGCTTCTCGCCGGCGGCGGCCGGCATCTCGGCCAGGAAGCCGAATTGCTGGTGGTGGCGGATCTTCAGCCCGGCCACGCCCCAGTCCTGCGCCAGCCGCAGCTGCATGGCGGCGATGGCGCCGCGCGCGTCGTCGCGCAGCCGCTTCAGCCCGTCCAGCTCCGCGTCATAGCCGGGGGCGACGATGTTGCCGTCCTCCAGCCGGGCGGGCAGCTCGGGGCAAAGGGCGCGCTCCAGCTCGGCGCGGGGCGAGCCCGCGGGGCGCAGCGCCTCGCGCGCCGCATCCAGCAGCGGTGGCATGCCGGGCCGCGCCAGCGCCTCCGCCATCGCCTCGGCGCGCGCCAGGCCGTCGCGGAGCGCCGCGAGGTCGCGCGGCGCGAAGCGGTCCAGCGCCAGGCGGGCCAGCGCGCGCGCCATGTCGGGCGCGCCGCGCAGCGCGGCCCGCAGCGCGCCCCGCAGCGGCGCGTCGGCCAGCAGGGCGGCCACGGCGTCGTGCCGCGCGCCGATCGCAGCGCCGTCGGTGAGCGGCGCGGCCAGGCGCGAGGCCAGCTCGCGGCAGCCGGGGGCGGTCAGAGTGCGGTCCACCGCCGCGGCCAGGCAGTTGCGCGTCTCGCCCCGCTCGCTCCGCAGGATCTCCAGGCTGCGGCGGGTGGCGGCGTCCATGCGCAGCACGGCGCGCCCGCCCTGCGGCTCGGGCGGGCGCAGGCGCGGCGCGGCCTCGCCCTGGGTGGCGCGCAGATAGTCCAGGGCCAGGGCGCAGGCCGACACCTCGGCGGCGCCGAGGCCGCCGAAGCCCTCCAGCGTGGCGACGCCGTAGAACGCCGCCACCCGCCGCGCCGGGTCGCGCGCGGCGGGGCGGTGGCTGATCCGCTCCGCCCAGGGGAGGAGGGCGGGAAGCGCGTCCAGCTCCTCCGGCAGCACGATCTCGGCCGGGTCGAGCCGCGCCAGCAGGCCGGGCAGCTCGGCCGCCGGCAGCGCCTCGCAGGCGAAGGCGCCGGTGGACAGGTCCGCCCAGGCGGCGGCCAGCTCGCCCTCCTCGCGCGCCAGCGCCAGCAGCCAGGCGGCGCGGCCGCCCTCCAGCAGCGCCTCCTCGGTGACGGTGCCGGGCGTGACGAGGCGGACCACCTCGCGCCGGATGGTGGGGGCGCGGCGCGCCTTGGCCTGTTCCGGGGTTTCCCGCTGCTCGCAGATGGCGACGCGGAAGCCGTGCCGGATCAGCCGCGCCAGGTAGTTCTCCAGCGCGTGCACCGGCACGCCGGCCATCGGGATGGGCTGGCCGCGATGCTCGCCGCGCTGCGACACGGCCAGCCCCAGCGCCTCGCCCGCGCGCCGCGCGTCGTCGAAGAACAGCTCGTAGAAATCGCCCATGCGGAAGAAGACCAGCGCCTCCGGATGCGCCTGCTTGGCGGCGAACCACTGGGCCATGGCGGGGGTGGCGCCCTCGGCGGGAGGCAGGGCGGGGGCGGGGGCGTCGTCGTCCATGCGCGCCTTCCTAGAGCAGATCCCGGGCCGGCGGAATCGGCCGGGCGCGGAGCGGCGGGACTTCAAGGGCCGGGAAGGTGCCTGGCGGGGCGGGAAAAGGCGCGTGGCAGGGGGCGCATGGCAGGGGGCGCGCCCGGGACCGGGTGGCGGAGGGCCAGGGTGGGGGGGAGGGGCGGGTTGTGGGGCGCCGCCGCTCCGCGCACTCTGCGCGCCATGTCCCGGCCGGGTGGAGGCGCGCGGCCGGGCAGGAGGCTGGCCACGCCTTGGCGGCCGCACAAAGGAGACCTGCCCCATGCTTCGCCGGACCCTGTTGAAGAGCGGCGCCGCCACGGCCCTGCTCGGCGGCGGCCTCGCCGCGCCCGTCCTGACCGCCCCGGCCCTGGCGCAGGATGCCCGCGCCTCCACGCTGCGCTTCGTGCCGCAGGCCAATCTGAGCGCGCTCGACCCGGTCTGGACCACCGCCACCGTCACCAGCAACCACGGCTACTATGTGTTCGACACGCTCTACTCGCTGGACGCGGCGCAGCGGCCGCGGCCGCAGATGGCCGAGGGCCACGAGGCGCTGGAGGATGGCAGGCTGTGGCGCATCCGCCTGCGCGAGGGGCTGCGCTTCCATGACGGCGAGCCGGTGCGGGCGCGGGACTGCGTGGCCAGCCTGAAGCGCTGGGCGGCGCGCGACGCCTTCGGCCAGCTGCTCGCGCGGGTGGTGCGCGAATGGCGCGTGGTGGACGACCGCACCTTCGAGATCCGGCTGGAGCGCGCCTTTCCGCTGCTGCTGACGGCGCTGGGCAAGACCGAGGCCTCGGTGCCCTTCATCATGCCCGAGCGCCTGGCGCAGACCGACCCGGGCAAGGCGGTGACCGAGATGGTCGGCTCCGGCCCCTACCGCTTCCTGGCCGGCGAGTACAATTCCGGCAGCCGCGTGGTCTATGAGAAGTTCGCGGGCTACGTGCCGCGCGGGGAGGCGCCGGAACACGCCACCGGCGCCAAGCTGGCGCATTTCCAGCGCATCGAGTGGCACATCATCCCCGACGCGGCGACCGCCGCCGGCGCGCTGATGAATGGCGAGGTGGACTGGTGGGAGCGCCCGCTGGCCGACCTGCAGCCGATGCTGGCGCGCAACCGCCAGATCCGCCGCGCGGTGACGGACAAGGCCGGCCGCCTGGCGCTGGCGCGGCTGAACTGCCTGCAGCCGCCCTTCGACGACGTGAGGCTGCGCCGCGCCGTGCTCGCCTCCGTCGTCCAGGAGAACCACATGCGCGCCTCCCAGGGGGATGACAGCTCCGTCTGGAGCGAGACGCGCAGCATCTGGCCCCGGCGCACCCCCTACCACCAGGACCACCCCGACCTGATGCCGGGCGACCTGGACCGCGCCCGCGCCATGCTGAAGGAGGCGGGATATGCGGATCAGAAGGTGGTCGTCATCAACCCGACCGACTTCCCCGACATCGGGCCCCTCGGTCAGGTGACGGCCGACGCGCTGCGCCGCATCGGCATGAATGTGGAGCTGGCGGAAACCGACTGGGGCACGGTGATCCAGCGCCGCAACTCGCGCGAGCCGGTGGAGAAGGGGGGCTGGAGCATCTTCCACACCACCGGCCCCGCCACCTTCTATGGCAGCCCCGCCATGTCGCCGCTGATCCGCGGCCAGGGCGAGGCCGGCTGGTTCGGCTGGTGGAAGAGCGAGCGCGCCGAGGCGCTGACCGAGGAATGGCTCTACGCCACCGACGAGGCGGCGCAGCGCCGCGCGGCGCAGGCGCTGGGCCGGCTCGGGCTGGAGGAGGTGGCCACCATCCCGCTCGGCCAGTTCACGCTGCGCACCGCCTTCCGCGGCGACCTCACCGGCCTGCTGGAGGGCACGGCCCCCTATCCGTGGAGCGTCCGCCGCGCCTGAGGCGGCAAT
>NZ_PDNU01000064.1 GCF_002631185.1 Teichococcus rhizosphaerae
GGCCCCGCCACCTTCTATGGCAGCCCCGCCATGTCGCCGCTGATCCGCGGCCAGGGCGAGGCCGGCTGGTTCGGCTGGTGGAAGAGCGAGCGCGCCGAGGCGCTGACCGAGGAATGGCTCTACGCCACCGACGAGGCGGCGCAGCGCCGCGCGGCGCAGGCGCTGGGCCGGCTCGGGCTGGAGGAGGTGGCCACCATCCCGCTCGGCCAGTTCACGCTGCGCACCGCCTTCCGCGGCGACCTCACCGGCCTGCTGGAGGGCACGGCCCCCTATCCGTGGAGCGTCCGCCGCGCCTGAGGCGGCAATCCTGGCGGCAACCCTGGCGGCAACCCTGGCGGCGGCCTGGAGGGCACCGTTTCTTCCGGCCGCCCTGCCGCACCTGCGAAGCGGCCGCCTTCCGCGCATCGCCCCGCGCCGACATAAAGGGGGGCGAAGAACGGGAGCCCGCAGGACCATGGACGACACGAAGAAGCTACCGGTGGGCGACACGCGCACCGCCCGCATCACCGCCGAGGAGGCGCTGGCCCTGCACGCCGAGGGCAAGCCGGGCAAGCTGGAGATCCGGCTGACCAAGCCGCTGACCACGGCGCGCGACCTCAGCCTCGCCTATTCGCCGGGCGTCGCCGAGCCCTGCCTGCACATCCACCGCGACCCGTCCCTGGCCTATGACTACACGGCCAAGGGCAACATGGTCGCCGTCATCTCGAACGGCACGGCCGTGCTGGGGCTCGGCAATCTCGGCGCCCTGGCCGGCAAGCCGGTGATGGAGGGCAAGGCCGCGCTGTTCAAGCGCTTCGCCGACGTGGACTCGATCGACCTCTGCATCGACACCGAGGACACCGACGCCTTCATCAACGCCGTGCGCTATCTCGGCCCGTCCTTCGGCGGCATCAACCTCGAGGACATCAAGGCGCCCGAGTGCTTCGTCATCGAGCAGCGCCTGCGCGAGCTGATGGACATCCCGGTGTTCCATGACGACCAGCACGGCACCGCCATCGTCGCCGCCGCCGGGCTGATCAACGCCTGCCACCTGACGGGGCGGGCGCTGCAGGACACGCGCCTCGTCATCAACGGCGCCGGCTCCGCCGCCATCGCCTGCGCCGAGCTGGTGCGCGCCATGGGCATGCGGCCCGAGCACATCACCATGTGCGACACCAAGGGCGTGCTCTGGCGCGGCCGCACGGAAGGCATGAACCAGTGGAAGTCGGCCCACGCCGTGGCCACCGACCGCCGGACGCTGGCGCAGGCGCTGGAAGGGGCGGACGCCTTCTTCGGCCTGTCGGTGAAGGGCGCGGTGACGGCCGACATGGTGCGCTCCATGGCGAAGAACCCGATCATCTTCGCCATGGCCAACCCCGACCCCGAGATCACGCCGGACGAGGCGCGCGCCGTGCGGCCGGACGTGATCATCGCCACCGGGCGCTCGGACTACCCGAACCAGGTGAACAACGTCCTGGGCTTCCCCTTCATCTTCCGCGGTGCGCTCGACGTGCGCGCCAGCACCATCAACGACGCCATGAAGATCGCGGCGGCCGAGGCGCTGGCCATGCTGGCGCGCGAGGACGTGCCGGAGGAGGTGACCGGCGCCGGCGGCGGCAGCGGCCTGCGCTTCGGCCCCGACTACATCATCCCCCACGCCTTCGACCCGCGCCTGATCGCCCGCGTCTCCCCCGCCGTGGCCAGGGCCGCGATGGAATCAGGGGTGGCGCGCAAGCCGCTGCCGGACCTGCACCGCTACGCCCGCAGCCTGAGCGGCCGGCTGGATGCCGGCGCCGGCGCGCTGGAGGCCATCACCGAGCGGCTGAAGGCCAACCCGCAGAAGGTGGTCTTCGCCGAGGGCGAGGAGGAGAAGGTGATCCGCGCCGCCATCGCCTTCCGCAACGCGGGCTACGGCACGCCGGTGCTGGTGGCGCGCGAGGACCGGGTGATGGCCACCGTGGCGGCGCTGGGCATCCCGCTGCCGGATGGCATCGAGATCCACAATGCCCGCCTGTCCGACAGCAACACCCGCTACGCCGAGTTCCTCTACAAGCGCCGCCAGCGCCAGGGCTTCCTGTTCCGCGACTGCCAGCGCCTGGTGAACCAGGACCGCAACACCTTCGCCGCCTGCATGGTGGCGCTGGGCGACGCGGACGCCATGGTCTCCGGCATCACCCGCTCCACCTCCGCCACGCTGGAGGGGGTGATGAACGTCATCGACCAGGCGCCGGAGACGGTGCTGTTCGGCCTGACGCTGATGCTCTCCCGCCGCGCCGGCACGGTGCTGGTGGCGGACACCGCCATCCACGAGCGGCCCGACGCCGCGACGCTCGCCTCCATCGCCCGCCAGTCGGCCGCCGAGGCGCGCAAGCTGGGGCTGGAGCCGCGCGTGGCCTTCCTGTCCTTCTCCACCTTCGGCGACCCGGGCGGCACCATCACCGGCCCGGTGCGCGAGGCGGTGCGGGTGCTGGACGCCCAGGAGACCGACTTCGAGTATGACGGCGAGATGGCGGCGGACGTGGCGCTGAACCCGCAGCTCCGCGCCCTCTACCCCTTCTGCCGCCTGACCGGCCCGGCCAATGTGCTGGTCATGCCCGGGCTGCACGCCGCCCACATCCTGACCAAGGCGGTGCCGCACCTGACCGGCTCCACCAGCATCGGGCCGCTGATGGTCGGGCTGTCGCAGCCGGTGCAGATCGTCAACATGGGCAGCAGCGTCGGGCAGATCCTCGACATGGCCTGCTTCGCCGGCCACGCCGCCATCCGGCGCTGAGGCCGGAGGGGAGGGGCCGCGCCCCTCCCCCTTTCTCCCCACCTCCGGAAGCGGCCCCGCCCTATTCGGCCAGGCCCAGCGCCTCCAGATGGGCGGCGCCCTGGCGGAGGCGGGCCGCGTCCCGCAGCTCCAGGATCAGGCGCGGGCGGGAATCGAGGCGGGACAGGGCGTCGAACAGGCTCGCCCAGCGGATGGTGCCGTCGCCCGGCTTCCAGTGGCGGTCGGCATGGCCGTCCGTGTCCTGCAGGTGGACATGGCGCAGCGCGTCGCCGGCCAGGTGGACATGGAAGTCCACCGGCGGCGCGCCGGTGCTGACATGCGCGTAGTGGGCATGCCCCGTGTCCAGCGAGACCTGCACCGCCGGGCTGTTGAAGGAGGCGGCGAGGGCGATGCGGTCGCGCGGGTCCTTGTCCTCGATGTTCTCGATGACCAGCTCGCAGCCCATGTCCTCGGCGCGGGCGACCACGTCGCGCAGCGTCATCTGGGCGCGCTCCAGCAGCTGCTCGCGGGCGCCGGGGAAGGCGTCCAGATTGTGGTGGTCCCAGGTGGAGTAGGGGGAATGGACCACCATCTGCGTGGCGCCCACCGCCGCGCAGGCTTCCAGCCCCTGCAGCAGCCGGCGGCGCACCACGGTGCGGATCTCGGGGTCATGGCTGTCGATCTTGAAGCCCCAGAACGGCCCGTGCAGGCCGACGCGGCCGGTGTGCCCGTCGAGCAGGGCGCGCAGGCGCTCCGCCAGGGGCCGCCAGTCGCCGTCCAGCACCTCGGCCTTGTGCAGGTCCTGGATCTCCAGGTCGCGCGGCTTCTCCAGCAGCCAGTCGCGGTGCCGGGCGATGCCCTCGATCGTCAGGGCGGCGCCGAGGATGGGCTTGTCGGTCATGCTGTGCTCTCGCGGTGGCGTGAGCCCGCCCGCCTAAGCCCGCTCCGCGACACCGCCATGACAGCGCCGCGACAGCGCGATGACGTTTGGCCCGGCCAGCCGGCCGGGAAAGGGGCGGAAGGCGATGGAGAGGCCGCCGCCCGGATCTCCCGTCAGCCGCGCCGCGCGATGGCCGCGTCCACCGTGTTCTCCAGCAGGCAGGCGATGGTCATCGGCCCGACGCCGCCCGGCACCGGCGTGATGGCCGCCGCGCGCGCGCTCGCCGCCGCGAAGTCCACATCCCCCACCAGCTTGCCGCTGGGCAGGCGGTTGATGCCGACATCGACGACGGTGGCGCCATCGGCGATCCAGTCGCCCTTCACCATCTCCGGACGGCCGACGGCGGCGACCAGGATCTCGGCGCGGCGGCACTCGGAGGCGAGGTCGCGGGTGCGGGAATGCACCACGGTGACGGTGGCGTCCGCCGCCAGCAGCAGCGCCGCCATGGGCTTGCCGACGATGTTGGAGCGCCCCAGCACCACGGCGCGCGCGCCGGCGATGGCGGTGCCGGCGGCGGCCAGCAGGTGCATCACCCCCTTGGGCGTGCAGGGCACGAGCCCTTTCTGCCCGGTGGCGAGCCGCCCGGCGTTCAGCGCGTGGAAGCCGTCCACGTCCTTGGCCGGGTCGATGGCGGCGAGCACCTTGGCGGCGTCGATCTGCCGCGGCAGCGGGAGCTGCACCAGGATGCCGTCCACCGCCGGGTCGTCGTTCAGTTGGCGCACCAGGGCGAGCAGCTCGGCCTCGGCGGTGTCCTCGGGCAGCTGGAGGGTGGCGCTGTCCAGCCCCGCCTCGCGCGCGGCGCGGTCCTTGTTGCGGACATAGACGCCGCTCGCCGGGTCGTCGCCCACGCGCACCACGCGCAGGCCGGGGGTGTAGGGCAGGGCCTTCACGCGCTCGGCGAGGCGCGCGCGCAGGGAAGCGGCCACGGCCTTGCCGTCGATGATGCTCGCGCTCATGCCAGGGTCTCCAGTTGCTCACTCAGCCGGGCGGGGTCGCCGGCGATCCGGCAGGTCTTTTCCCGCGCCGTGGCGCCCTGCACCACCGCGATGGCGGAAGGGGGGACATGCAGCGCCCCGGCCAGCAGGGCGCAGATGGCGCGGTTGGCGCGGCCATCCTCGGGCGCCTCGTTCACGGCCAGCTTCAGCCGCGGGCCGCCGGGCGAATCGATCCAGCCGGCGAGGCCCGCGCGGCGGGCCCGGGGCTGCGCCTTGACGCGCAGCTCGACGCCCCCCTCGACGGCCCGCCAGCCCTTCGGCATGCCGTGCTCAGCCGGCCACCAGCGGCCAGAGCGTGGTCCAGAGGAAGATGCGGAAGGCGTAGAGCAGCAGGATCAGGATCATCGGCGAGATGTCGATGCCGCCCAGATTGGGCAGGAAGTTGCGGATCGGCCGCAGCGCCGGCTCGGTGATCTTGTAGAGGAAGTCGCCCACCGCCCAGACGAAGCGGTTGCGGGTGTCCAGCACGTTGAACGAGACCAGCAGGCTGAACACGGCGGCGATGATGAGCGCCCACACATAAAGGCCGATCGCCTGATCGACGAACCAGAACACCGCGTACATCGCCATCCCCTTGTCGTGAGGCCCTGAGATACGAAGCGCGCGCGCCCACGGCAAGCACCGCTTGACTCGCGCCGCGACCTCGGGGATAAGCCGCCCACCGCGCGAGTGTGGGGCTGTAGCTCAGATGGGAGAGCGCCTCGTTCGCAATGAGGAGGTCAGGGGTTCGATTCCCCTCAGCTCCACCACCTGCGCGCTCTATTCTATTGTTTTTCAAGACAATTCGCCTTCCAGTTGGCTACCGGCTCGACCCCGGTAGCCAACGCGTGTTCAGGTTTCAGTCCTGGCGGGCCTCGCAAGCCGCGCCACAGTGCGCGCCGCCATCCGGCGCTGGTTCACCTCCCTCGTGTAGTGCTCCACCATCTTCAGGCTCTGCCCGGTGATGGATGCGATCTCGTGCGGCGTGCAGCCGGCCTCTGCCAGGCGGCAGCAGGTCGCCTTGCGGAGCCCATGCGGCGGCAGCTTGAGACCAGCCTTCTCGGTCGCTTCGCGGAACCAGTTGTAGAAGGCCGTCTGCGACGCGAAGGGCGCTCCGAGCTGGGTCATCAGGAAGGCCAGATGCCCGCCAGGGTGCGCCGCCAGCGCCTCGGCCAACTCCCCGTGCATGGGGATGGCCATTTCCTTTCCGGTCTTCTGCTGACGAACCACGATGGCGCCCTGGCGGACATGCTGAGGCCCCATGCGGATCACGTCGCCCGACCGCTGGCCCGTGTAGAGCAGCAGCGCCAAGGCCAGTCGCGCGCGGCTGCCCAGGGGATGGGCCGCCTCGAACTGCGCGATGTCCTCTTCCGTCCAGGTCGGATGCGGCTTCGCCTTGTACCGGGGCGGGCGCACGTCCCGAGTCGGAAGGTCATCCCGCATGCCAATATCGAAGGCATGGCGCATGGCCTGCCGGATGACGTTCAGCAGGGCGCGGGCCGCCGCCGGGGTCTTGGCCTTGCTGAAGACGATGGAGCGCACGTGCGACGGCTGAAGCTCGCGCACCAGGTCATCGGCGTGCTGCTTCAGCAGTTCCTCGAAGATGCGCCGGTAACGAGTCTGGCTGGCCTGCGCCATCGCCTGGAAGCGCGGCGAGGCGTACCAGGAAGCCGCCAGGGCAGCCATGCTGCCCGGCCGGGTCTTGAGCGCCCCGATGGCGGGCGCTTCGCCGGCCAGGGCCTTCTGATAGGCCGTCATGAACTCTGCCGAGCCCGGATGGCCGCGCAGCCGGATCTTCAGCACCCCGCGCCGGAAGTACCGATAGGTGACCCGGCCTTTGCGGAACTCATGAACGAAGGGCAGCTTGAGGGTGGTCATTGCGCCAGAACCCGATCCCAGGAGGAGCCGCCATCCTGGCCCTTGCCGCTCCGCCGGGGGAGGAGGCGCACAGCCGCGCGCAGTTCCTCCGTATCCCAGAGAATGCGGGCATCCACCTTGCGGGGCTCAGGCATCCGCCCGTCCCCCACCATCTCATCGAACTTCGTTGTGCTGACGCCGACCAGCGCAGCCGCCGCTTCCCGCGCTACCAGGAAGGGCAGGATGCCAGCGGGAAGGTGGTCATAGGCTGCCATCACACCACCTCTGGCCGGGGCGCAGGCGGCGGGGCGGCGACCGGCCTCGGGTTCCATCCCTCCACCTCGCGCACCTCGTTGGGGTCGAGGATCTGGTTCTTCACCGCGATCTCGTGCGCCTTCCACCGCGCCTCGTAGTCGCCGCGCATCAGGCCGGACAGGTCCACCTCCAGCGTGCAGTCGGCGCTGCTGGTGCCGAAGACGCTGCGGGCAAACTCCGCCTCGATCTTCCGTGCCCAGGGCGTCAGGCTAAACTGCGCGAACCACAGCGCGGCCTGCTGGCTGTTGGTGAAGGTGTTGTGCGTGTAGTCCTGCACGATCGGCGGTGGCACCTGGAACAGGCGGCACAGCTCCTCCACCGTGAAGCGCCGGCTGGCCAGCACTTCGGCATCCTCCGGGCTGACGGAGACCGACTTCCATTCCAGGCCGCCGGTCAGGATGAGCGTCTTCCGCGCGTTGCGCACCCCGCTCCAATTCCGGTCGGTCACCGCCCTTATTCGAGCGAGCTGTTCCTCAGTGACGTTTCCTGGCGCTTGGAGGATACCGCTCGGCGTGGCTTGGTTCTGCCACATCGTCCCGGACCATTCCTGAAGGGCCGTGGCATTGCCCAGCACTTCCGGCGCGCGGCTGATGCGGGAGCGGCCCAGCAGCCCGTCGTCAGACCGGTCGCGCAGGTGGAACACCTCATCCGCCAGATAGCGGCGCGGCCGCCCGCCACCGCCCCAGGGGGCCACCACGCGCGTCACGTCATAGACCAGCCGCCCGGACGGCAGCAGGGACACCTGCACGCTGCTCCAGGGGATCGGCAGCAGGGCCGTCACCTGCCCCCTGGCATCGTACTCGATGGCGGAGAGCGCGTTCCCGTGCAGCAGCACCTGCGCCATGGTCCATTCCATCCAGTCGGGCCATGTCTGCGTGGTGTTCGGCCGGCGCAGCAGTCGGGCCACCGGATGGCCGTGCAGCTCCTCCCGGCCATCCTCGTGGGCGCGATAGACGTAGGCCGGGAGGCTGGCCATCGTGCTGCTGATGGCGCCGATGCAGGCCGAGACGGTCGCCAGGTTCTCGGCCAGGCGGGGCGAGACATAGGCCCCGGAGCTGGTGGGGCTGATGCCGAACGCCTCCGCGTAACTATCGCTGGTGGCGCTGCGGGCCTCGGTCTTGCCGAACAGGTGGGAGAGGATGCCCATCACAGCGTCTCCAGAAAGCGGCGGCGGGAGGCAGCACCGGAGAGCGCGCCCCGGTGACGCGCCTCCACGCTGGTGGCGGCGTAGGCGGGGAAAG
>NZ_PDNU01000065.1 GCF_002631185.1 Teichococcus rhizosphaerae
ATTCAAAAACGCCGCCAAGCACATAACGCCAGACTTCGCTCCCAAAGGGCAGGTCATGGCGACAGCGGCGTTTGTCCTGCGCTTCCCAAATCACCAGGCGACAAGTTCTTCTCGCTTGTGCAGCATGCGGGGCATGCCGCGTTTCACCGAAGCCGGGCTGATCGCCCTTGCCCATGCCGCCCGCGCCACAAGCCGGAGCGATCCCTTTGCCAATCCGGTCCTGTCGGTGGCCCTGACCCTCAGCCGGCAGATGGATGAGGAGCAGGTTTCGCACGCCGAGCTGGCCGCCGCCCTGCGCCAGCTCGGCCACACCGCCTTCGCCGACAAGGCGCGGCGCCTGGCGCAACAGGCCGGCATCGACCTGAGCGACCCCGACGCAGCGCTGGCCGTCATCGCCACCCGCATCGCCCGCCCCGATCCGGATGACAGTCCCGTGCCCTTGGCGGTTTTCCGTGCCGCCTGTGAACGGCCCCGCGCCGCCGCCGTCTTCACCGCCCATCCCACCTTCAGCCTGCCGCGCGAATCAGGGCAGGCCCTGGCGCACACGGCCACCGGTCAGGCCCCGCCGGAGCACCTGCCGCTCCGCCCCGTGGCCCCCAGCCTGGCCGAGGAGTTCGAGCAGGCCGCCGCCGCCATCGCCAATGGCCGCGATGCGCTGGACCGCCTGGCCGCCGCCTTTCTCGGCACCGCCCGCGCCATCTGGCCCGACCGCTGGACACGGCTGAACCCGCGCCCCGTCATCCTCGCCTCCTGGGTGGGCTATGACACGGATGGCCGCACCGATATCGGCTGGCACGACACGCTGCGGCTGCGGCTGCGGATGAAGCGGCTGCAACTGGCGCGCCTTTCCGGCCAGCTCGCCGCCCTGCCGGAGCCCTGCACCGCCCCCCTTCGCGCCCGGCTGGACGAGGCCATGGCGGCGGTCGACGAGCAGATCGCCAGCTGCCCGCCCCCCGGCCCCGTGAAGCCGGAAGCGGCGCAGGCCTTTGCCCAGGCCCTGGTCGGCCGGCGGGAGGCCGCCCTCACCACGCCGCAGCCCCTGATCGAGCTGTTTCCGGCCGCCATCGCCACCGCGCCGGACGAGCGGACGAGCCTCGCCCTTTGCGTCGCGCGCGCCGGGCTGGTGGCGCATGGGCTGTCCCTCGCCCACACCCATGTCCGGCTGAATGCCGCGCAGCTGCACAATGCCGCGCGGCTGCGCTTCCCGCATTTCGGCAGCGGGCCGGAGGACCCTGCCCGCCGCCGCGCCCTTTTCGCCGCCATCAACACGGCGCTGGAGGAGGTCTCGGCCGAGCCGGTGGACATGGGCGGGCTGATGGCCGAGCAGGCCTCGGCCGCCCGGCTGATGATGACGGTGGCGCAGATCGCCAAGCATGTCGATGCGAGCCAGCCCGTCCGCTTCCTCGTGGCCGAGACGGAAAGCGGCTACACCCTGCTCGCCGCCCTGCTGCTGGCGCGGCTCGCCGGGGTCGAGGACCGCGTCGAGATCTCCCCCCTCTTCGAGACCGCCGAGGCGCTGGAGCGGCGTGGCGAACGGGTGCTGGAGGAAGCGCTGCGCAGCCCGCACTGGCGGGCGCATCTGCGCCGCGTCGGGCGGCTCTGCCTGCAGTTCGGCTACTCCGATTCCGGCCGCTATGTCGGGCAGGTCGCCGCCACCCACCTGATCGAGCGGCTCAAGCTGCGCATCGTCGATCTGCTGGCGCGGCACGGGCTGCAATCGCTGGAGGTGGTGCTGTTCGACACCCATGGCGAGGGCCTCGGCCGCGGCGGCCACCCTGATGGGCTGGCGGCGCGCTTCGACTACCTGGACCCTCCCGCCGTGCGCGCCGCCTTCGCCGCACATGGCACCCCCACCCGGGTCGAGACCTCCTTCCAGGGGGGTGACGGGTATCTCCTGTTCGGCGCGCCGCCGCTGGCCCTGGCGACCGTGGCGCGCATCGCCGAGCACGCCTTCGCCCCCCTGCCGGAAGGCGAGCCGGACCCTGTCTATGCCGAGGGCGGCTTCGCCACCGATCTCTTCGCCGGCGCCCGCGCCGCCTTCAACGGGCTGGTGGAGGACCGCGGCTATGCCGCGCTGCTCGGCGCCTTCGGCCCGGCGCTGCTGGACCGGACCGGCAGCCGCCCGGCCAACCGGCAGAGCGACACGGGCGGCCCCGCCACCATCCGCCACCCGCGCGAGCTGCGCGCCATTCCCAACAACGCCGTGCTCCAGCAGCTCGGCTTCCCGGCCAACCTGATGCACGGCCTCGGCCATGGCGCCGTGCAGGAGGCGGAGGCCTTCGCCGACCTGCTGCGCCGCAGCCCGCGCTTCGCCAATGCGCTCGCCTTCGCCCGCGCGGGCCTCGCCCTGTCGGATGCCGATGTGCTGCGCGGCTATGTCGCCAGCCTCGACCCCGGCACCTGGCTGGACCGCGCGGCGCAGACCCGCCGCCCCGGCCGCGCCGCCGCCCTGCTGGCCGTGGCCGCCGCGCTGGAGGAGCTTGGCCTGGGCGACCCCGCCCGCGCCGTGTTCCGCCGCCTGAAGGCAGACGACCTGGCGCTCCGCGCCGCCTGGCCTTCCGACCTGCCGCTGCCCGGCGGCGGCCTCGGCGTGCCGCGCATGAGCGACCGGCTCTTCGCCCTGCACGCGCTGCGCCTTTGCCTGATCCACCGGATCTGGCTGCTGGCGGTGGAGGTGCCGGATTTCTCGCCCCGCCACGGCATCACGCGGGAAGGGCTGGTGCAGCGCCTGCTGCGGCTGGACGTGGACGGCGCCGTGTCGCTGCTCGACGAGGTGTTCCCCATCGCCGACCCGCCCGGCGCCGAGCTGGACTTCGCCGAGCCCGCCTCGCCCCGCCATGGCGGCTATGGGCGGGAGCAGGAGGAGATCATCCGGCCGCTGCGCGAGCTGTTCGCCATGGTGCGGGAGGTGTCCGCCATCGTCTCGCTGGAATGCGGCGCCTTCGGTTAAGGTGAGGCCCGGCTGGGTGGAGGCCCTGACCGGGCGAGGGTGTCCTTCAAGGGAAAAAGGCCGGAGCGGCTGACCACCGCCACCCCGCTTCGCGCGGAACTTGATCTGGTTCAAGGACGCAGGGCTGCCGTCCGGGTAAGCCCTGCGGCATGTCGCCCGAAACCGCCGCCCGATACGCCGCCGCCGCGCTGCCGCGCTACACCTCCTACCCCACCGCGCCGCATTTCACGCCGCTGGCGGAGCAGGATTACCGCCGCTGGCTGGCGGGCATCGGCGCAGCGGACGCGCTCTCGCTCTATGTCCACATCCCCTTCTGCGAGAGCCTGTGCTGGTATTGCGGCTGCCACACCAGCGTGACGCGACAGCCCGCCCGCCTGGCGCGCTACACGGATGCGCTGCTGGCCGAGGCGGCGCTCCTTTCGTCGGCGCTGCCGGCCCATGGCGGGGTTTCGGCCCTGCATCTCGGCGGCGGCACGCCGTCCGCCATCGGCGCGGAGGGGCTGGCCCGCCTGTTCGCGGCGCTGCGCGCGCATTTCCCCTTCCGCGACACGGCGGAGGTGGCGGCGGAGCTGGACCCGCGCGTGCTGACGCCGGAGATCGCCGATGCGCTGGCGGGGGGTGGCGTCAACCGCGCCAGCCTCGGCGTGCAGGACATCGACCCCGAGGTGCAGCGGCGCATCGGCCGCGTGCAGCCCTCCGAGCAGGTGGCCGGCGCCATGGCGCTGCTGCGCGGGCGCGGGATCGCCGCCGTCAACCTGGACCTGATGTATGGCCTGCCGGGCCAGGGCATCGCGCAGGTGGAGGCCAGCGCCCGCTTCGCCGCCGCGCTGGGCGCGGACCGCGTGGCGGTGTTCGGCTACGCCCATGTGCCCTGGATGAAGCCGGCGCAGAACGCCATCGACACCGCCAGCCTGCCCGGCGCCGCGGCGCGGATGGAGCAGGCCGAGGCCGCCGCCGCCGTGCTGGAGGGAGCGGGCTATGTCCGCATCGGGCTCGACCATTTCGCCCGCCCCGATGACCCCATGGCGCGCGCGGCGGCGGCCGGCACGCTGCGCCGCAACTTCCAGGGCTACACCACCGACGCGGCACCGGTGCTGCTCGGCCTCGGCGCCTCCTCCATCGGCCGCGTGCCGGCGGGCTTCGCGCAGAACCTGCCGGGCGAGCGGGACTGGCTGGCGGCGGTGCAGGCCGGCCGCCTGCCGGTGGCGAAGGGCCGCGCCCTCTCGCCCGAGGACCGGCTGCGCGGTGGGCTGATCGAGCGGCTGATGTGCGACCTGGAGCTGGATCTCCGCGCCGTGCCGCCGCCCGTGCTGGCGGCGGCCCGCCCGCGGCTCGATGCGCTGCTGGCCGATGGCGTGGCGGCGGAGCGGGAGGGGCGGCTGCTGGTGCGGGAGCGGCGCTTCCTGCGCCATGCCGCGGCGGCGTTCGACGCCTATCTGGGCCAGGGCCCCGGCCGCCACAGCCAGGCGGCCTGACGCACGCCAGCGCAGATGTTCGGCTGCTGCGCCGAGAGCCGCCCATTTCGCATGCAGGCGACGCCGCCACGGAGGAAAAGCCGTGGCGGCGCGCGTTGTTGCGGTATGGCGGGAACGCTAGCCTCGCGGCGTCCGGAGATTTCAGCATGACCCTGTTCCGCCGTACCCTGGGCGCCACCCTGCTCGCCGGCCCCGCCCTGCGCGCCGCATCCGCGCAGACCGGCGCCGCGCCGTCCTGGCCCAGCCGCCCGGTGCGGATGATGGTGGGCTTCGCGCCCGGCGGCTTCACCGACATCGTCGCCCGCGCCGTGGCCGAGCACTACGCCTCCGTCCTCGGCCAGCCTTTCGTGATCGAGAGCCGTTCGGGCGCCTCCGGCACCATCGCCACCAATGCGGTGGCCAAGGCGGCGCCGGACGGGTCGCTGCTGCTGTTCGGCCATTCCACGCCGAACGCGGTGGCGGCGGCCCTGTTCAGCAACCTGCCCTACGACCCGCTGCGCGACCTGACGCCGGTGGCGCAGATCGCGGTGCACCCGCACCTGCTGGTGGTGCCGGCGGATTCTCCCTTCCGGAGCGTCGATGCGCTGATCGCCGCGGCGCGGGAGAAGCCGGGCTCGGTGACCTACTCCTCGGCGGGCATCGGCTCGGTGCACCACCTGGCCTGCGCCACCCTGGCGCAGAAGGCCGGCGTCAGCCTGACGCATGTGCCCTATCGCGGCAGCGCGCCCGCCATGGCCGACCTGCTGGCCGGCCGCGTCGGCATGACGATCGACGGCGTCAGCGCCGTGGCGCCGCAGATCGCCGAGGGCAAGCTGCGGCCGCTGGCGGCGGGCACGCTGGCGCGAATCGCCCGCTACCCGGACCTGCCGACCTTGCAGGAGCTGGGCTATGGCGAGATCGACGCGATGAGCTGGGTCGGCGTGTTCGGCCCGCCCGGCCTGCCGGACGAGATCGTCGACCGGCTGGTGGCCGCCAGCGACAGCGCCATGCGCTCGCCCGGCATGATCAAGGTGATCGCCGATGGCGGCTCGCTGCCTGCCGCCCGGCGCGGCGCCGGGTTCCGCGACTTCGTGGCCCTGGAGATCGAGCGCTACAAGGCCGTGCTGGGCGACGGCCAGATCACGCTCGACTGACAGGAAAAAGACAGGGTCCAGGGGAATTCCTTCCCCTGGCCTTCCTTGTGCTTACTTCACCTGCACGTAGCGCAGCGGGAAGTAGTTGTCGGCCGGCTGCACCAGCTCGATGTTGGTGCGCGTCGCCCAGATGACCTGCTGCTGGTGCAGCGGGATGTAGAGCGCCTCGTCATGGATGATCTTGCTGGCCGCGGCGATCATCGCGTTGCGCTTGGTCTCGTCCGACTCGACCGACATGTCCTGGATCAGCTTGTCCAGCGCGGCGTTGGAGAAGCCGCCATTGTTGAACACGCCGCGCGTGCCGTCGCGCGTGCCAGCCAGGTTGAAGAAGGCGTTGTGCGCGTCGTAGGTCGTGGGCGTCCAGCCCAGCAGGTAGAAGCTGGTGTTGTAGCCGGGCGGGTTGATCTCGGCGAAGTAGCGCGCGCGGGTCTGCGCGTTCAGCGTCACCCGCATGCCGGCGCGCGCCAGCATGGAGACGATGGCGGTGCAGATCGCCTCGTCGTTCACATAGCGGTCGTTCGGGCAGTCCAGCGTCACGCCGAAGCCGTTCGGGTAGCCCGCCTCGGCCAGCAGCTTCCTGGCCGCCTCGGGGTCGTACTTGTAGCGGGTGTCGTTGGCCTCCTCGAAGCCGTTGACGCCGGGGCCGAAGATCTGGCCCGTGGGGCGGGACTGGCCGCGCATGACGCGCGTCTTGATCGCCTCGATGTCGATGGCGTGGTAGAAGGCGCGGCGCACGCGCACGTCCTTGAAGGGGTTCTTGCCCTTCACGTCGGACTTCAGCAGCTCGTCGCGCATCTGGTCCAGGCCCAGATAGATGGTGCGCAGCTCCGGCCCCTGCAGGATGCGGGTGTTCTGCGCCCGGCGGATGCGCTCCACGTCCTGCGGCGGCACGGTGTAGAGCATGTCCACCTCGCCCGAGAGCAGGGCGGCGACCCGCGTCGCGTCATTGGCGATGATGTTCAGCTCGACGCGGGTCAGGTTGTGCTCGGGCTTGTCCCACCAGCCGGCATTGGGCTCCAGCACGGTGCGGCGGTCGGGCTCGCGGCTGACCAGCTTGAACGGGCCCGTGCCCATGGCGTTGCGGGTGGCGAAGTTCTCCTCGCGCGAGGTCAGGTCGGCCGGGGTGGTGGCGTTGTTCTTCTCCGACCATGCCTTGGACATCATCGCCCAGTTGGTCAGCCCCTGCGGCAGGATCGGGTCCGGCGCCCGGGTGATGAAGTCCACCGTGTGGTCGTCCACCTTCCTGATCTCGGACACCGAGGCGAGGACCGACTGCATGTTGGAGCCCTTGGCGCGCACGCGCTCGGCGCTGAACAGCACGTCGTCCGCGGTGAAGGGGGTGCCGTCGGAGAACTTCACGCCCTGGCGCAGGGTGAAGCGCCAGGAGGTCGGGCTGGTCTGCTCCCACTTCTCGGCCAGCGCCGGCTCCAGCTCCAGCTCGCGGTTGCGGCGCACCAGCGGCTCGTAGATGTTGGCCATGAAGGAGAGAAGGAAGGTCTCCTGCCGCGTGTAGGGGTCCATCGAGTTGACGTCGCCGTCATTGGCCCAGCGGAAGGTCTTGGCGTCGGCCGGCAGGCCGGCCAGCGCCGTGCCGGCGAGCAGGGCTGTGGCGAGGAGGATACGGCGCATCGGAAGCGGCTCCCTGGGTTCGTTTATCACCCGGACGTTAAGGCCTTTTCCGCCGCCGGCAATGGGGAGCCGCGCTCAGCCGGCGCGAAGATGCTCCTGCAGCCGCGGCATCAGCTCCACCAGGTTGCAGGGCCTGTGGCGGCTGTCGAGCTGGAAGCGGAGGATGTCGTCCCAGCCATCCTTCACCGCCCCCGAGGAGCCGGGGAGCGCGAACAGGTAGGTGCCGCCCGCCACCCCGCCAATGGCGCGGGACTGGATGGTGGAGGTGCCGATCTTGGCATAGCTCAACATCCGGAACAGCTCGCCGAAGCCGCCGATCTCCTTTTCCAGCACGCGCGCGAAGGCCTCTGGCGTCACGTCCCGCCCGGTGATGCCGGTGCCGCCCGTGGTGATGCCGACATCGACCGCCGGGTCCGCCACCCATTCGCGCAGCACCGTCTCGATGGCCTCCGGCTCGTCGCGCACGATGCGGCGGGAGTGCAGCGCGTGGCCCGCCCCCGCGATCCGCTCGGCCAGCAGCGCGCCGGAGCGGTCGCTGGCCAGGTCGCGCGTGTCGGACACGGTGAGCACGGCGATGGAGACCGGCAGGAAGCGGAGCGATTCGTCGATCGGCATGGTGCGGGTCCTTCTCGCGGCGCCGGGCAGGCGCGCCTCAGGCGGGGGCGACCATCACCCGGTTCCGCCCGGCGCGCTTGGCCGCGTAGAGCGCGGCATCGGCTGCCGATATCATCGCCTCCGCCTCCGCGCCACCTTCCGGGCCCGCCCCGCCGGGGGCGTTGCCGGCGATGCCGGCGCTGAAGGTCACGCCGAAGCTGCCCCCCTCTGTCTCGAAGGAGGCGGCGGCGAAGCGCTCGCGCAGGTGGTCGATGATGCCGCGCGCCTCCTCCGGCCCGGTGCCGATCATCAGGGCGGCGAACTCCTCCCCGCCATAGCGGCCGATCACGTCGGTGCGGCGCAGCCGCTTCTGCAGGCTGCGCGCCAGGCCGCGGATCACCCGGTCGCCCACCAGGTGGCCGTGGGTGTCGTTGACCGACTTGAAGTGGTCGAGGTCGAAGATCACCAGGCTCAGCGTGGTGCCGTGGCGGCGGGCGCGCTCCAGCTCCAGCCCCAGCCGCTCCTTGAAGCGGGCATGGTTGAGCAGGCCGGTCAGGCTGTCGCTCTCCATCACGGCGCGCAGCGCGCGCGCCCGCTCGGCGCGCAGCCGCACCAGCGTCACCAGCCGGTCGAGGTCGACAGGCTTGGGGATGAAGTCGTCGCCGCCGAGGCGCCGGGCCAGGATCTGCCGCTCCGTGTCCTGCTCGGCCGACAGGAACAGGATGGGCAGCGAGAGGTGCCGTCGGGTCTGCCGGATCACCCGCGCCAGCTCGATGCCGTCGATCCCCGGCATCTGCAGGTCCATCAGGATCAGGTCCGGCGCCGTGGCGGCGATCACCTCGATCGCCTGGGCCGGGTCGGAGACGCTGGTCACCTGCATCCCCGCCTGGCGCAGCGCCATGGCATAGGCGGCGGCCAGCAGCCGGTCGTCATCGACGATGACGATGGTGTAGCGCGTCTCGGCGCGGCCGCCGGCGAAGTGGTCGAGCCAGTCGGCCAGCTCGTTCACCTCCAGCGGCTTGGCCACCAGCGCCTCCACGCCTGCGCGGGCGGCGGCGAGGCGGTTCTCGAAGGAGCTGTCCTCGGCCAGCAGGATCAGCGGGCAGCGGCCGGCGAGGCGGGCGCAGACCGCCAGCGGGTCGGGCACCGCGTCGTCGATCACCGCGGCCGAGAGCGGCCCCTCGGGCAGCGCGCCCTCCAGCACCTCGCGCTCGGAGGCGCGCCGCACGCTGTAGCCGAGATTGGCGATGACGGCGGACAGCATCGCCTGCTCCTCCGCCTCGGCGAACAGGAAGATGGGCTCGCCATGCTCGGCCGGGCTGGCCTGGCCGGGATCGGCGCCGTCCTCCTCGGCGCCGGCGGGGCCAGCCTCCCAGGCCGCGGCCACCGCCGCCACCTGGGCGCCGGCCTGGCGCAGCCGGTCGCCGCCCGGCGCGGGGGTGTCGCGCAGGCCGAGCAGCAGCAGCTCGAGCGGCGCCGCGGCCTTGGACAGCGCGGGAAAGCCGAAGGTGCCGCCTGCCCCGGCCAGCCGGTGGGCCGAGGCCGCGAGTTCGCCGAGCCGGGCGCGGTCGGCGTCGTCCCAGGGGCGGCGGGGCTGCAGCGCGGCCCAGCCGGCCGACAGCTCCCGCACCCGCTCGCCCAGGCGCTGCACCCCGTCGGCGCGCAGCCGCCGCAGGGCGTCGCGCATCTCGGCCTCGGCCCCCATCAGCTCAGTCATCGCGCCCGGCCCATATCGCGCGCACGGTGGCGGAAAGCGTCATCGGGTCGAAGGGCTTGGAGATGACGTCGAGCGTGCCGAGCGCCCGGTAGCGGGAAACCTCCTGCGGCTGCACCTTGGCGGTCATGAAGATGGCGGGCACGCCGGCGATGGCGGGCAGGGCGCGCAGCCGCTCCAGCGTGGTGGGGCCGTCCATGCCGGGCATCATCACGTCGAGCAGCAGAAGCTGCGGCGCGAAGCCCGCCGCCTTCTCCAGCGCCTGCTGGCCCGATTCGCAGGGCTCCACGACAAAGCCGCCCACCGCCTTCAGCGCGAAGGTGGCGACCTTGCGCACGTCGTGGTCGTCCTCGACGTAGAGGATGCGCGAGAGCGCCTCGCCTCCAGGGCTCATGCCAGTGTCTCCGTGCTCTGCCGTGGCTCGCCGCCATCGCGCGCCTCATCCGCCGCCTCCGCGCGGGATGGGCGGGCGGCGTCCATCAGGTGGCGGATGGTGTCGTGCAGCACGCCGTTCTCGGTGCGGCTCTTCACCAGCGTGCCGGCCACCTCGCGCGCCGTGCGGTGGTCGGCGTCGGTGGCGGAGAAGACCAGCACCGGCGGCGGCCGGTCCATGGCGCGGATGTCCTGGATCAGGTCCAGCCCGCTGCCGTCGGGCAGGCCGAGGTCGATGATCACCAGGGCGAAGCGCAGCTCCCCGGCCAGGGCGGCGCGCGCCTCGGCCAGGTTGCGCGCCGGCACCAGCCGCGCCTCCTCGCCCATCACGGCGGACACGACGCGGGTGATGTCCTGGTCGTCCTCGACGTGCAGGATGCGGGCCGGGCCCTCGCTGCCCTGCAGGGCGCGGCGCAGCGCGTCGCGCAGCCGGCCCTGGCTGATCGGCTTGTCCAGCCAGTCCACCACCCCCACCGCGTCGCCGTTCAGCTCCTGCCGGCCGAGCGCGGCGGTGGCGGAGATCACCACCACGGGCAGCGCCTTGCCGTCGGGGCGCTGGCGCAGGCGGCGGAACAGCGAGATCCCGTCCACGTCCGGCAGCATGAGGTCGAGCGTCATGGCGTCGAAGGTCTCGCGGTCCATCCGCTCGAAGGCCTCCCGCGCGTTGTGCGCGATCACCCCGTCCCAGCCATGCTCGTCGAGCAGCATCTGCAGCAGCATGGCGACGGCCGGCTCGTCCTCCACGATCAGCACGCGCGGGCGGCGCGCCTCGCGCGGGGCGGGGCTGGGCAGGGTGCTGCGGTCCACCAGCCGGGGCAGGGTGAAGAAGAAGCAGGTGCCGCCCCCCTCGGCATCGGTGAAGCCCATGCTGCCGGCATGGTGCTCGATGATGGCGCGGCTGATCGACAGGCCGAGGCCGGTGCCGCCCTTCTGCCGCACGTCGCTCGAATCCGCCTGGGCGAAGCGCTGGAAGATGCGGCCTCGGAAGGCCTGCGGGATCCCCGGCCCATGGTCGCGCACGCGGAAGGTGACGTCCCCCGCCTCCACCTCCAGCGACAGCTCCACCACGCTGCCGGCGGGCGAGAACTTGGCGGCGTTGGAGAGCAGGTTGGCCAGCACCTGCTGGATGCGCGCCACGTCGGCATAGACATCGGCATCGACCGTGCCGTCGCCCGCGGCCTCGAGGCGCACCTCGAACTGCGCGGCATAGGCGGCGTTGGCGGCCTGGGCCTGGGCGAGCAGGGCGCGGGCCGAGACCCGCTCGCGCCGGAACTCCAGCCGGCCGGCCTCGATCTTCTCGATGTCGAGGATGTCGTTGACCAGCAGCACCAGCCGCTCGGAGTTCTTGTGGGCGATGTCGAGCAGCTCGCGCACCTCCTCGGGCAGCGCGCCGGCGACGCCGCCCGTCACCAGCCCGAGCGAGGCGCGGATGGAGGTCAGCGGCGTGCGCAGCTCGTGGCTGACGGTGGAGACGAACTCGCTCTTGAGCTCGTCCAGCCGGCGCCGCTCGGTCACGTCGCGCAGCACGCAGACGGAGGCGCTGTTGCCGCTCTCGTTGTAGCGGCCGATCGAGAGGTCGGCGGTGAAGACGCTGCCATCGGCGCGGCGCGCCTGCACCTCGCCCGAGCGCGCGCCATAGGCCGGCACCAGCGCCTGGACGGGGCTGCCGATGATCTCGGCCAGCGGCTGGCGGAACTGGCGCGCGGCGGCGGCGTTGGCCACCTGCACGCGGCTGCTGGAATCGACCAGCAGGATCGGGTCCCGCGCGTGGTCGAGGATGGATTGCAACTGGCCGCGGCTTTCCCACAGGGCGGCATTGGCGGCGTCGGCCGCCTGCTTGGCCTCCTCCAGCGCGTGGTAGCGCACCGCATTGCCCCGCAGGTAGCGGTGGAAGCTCCAGACGGCGGCCAGCGCCAGCGCCACCAGCGCCACGAACAGCGCCAGGAACAGCGCGCGCAGCTGCGCCATGCGGCCGGCATAGGCCTCGTTGAAGCGGGCCAGCTCGTTCCGCTCATAGGTGATCATGGCATCGATGCGGCTGCTCAGGCGGTTGCGCTCGGCGACCGCCTCGCGCAGCAGCATCGGCAGATCCAGCCCCTCGCCGAGGCGGCGGTTCACGGTCTCGTCCAGCCGCGTGGCGAACAGCTCCGCCGCCTCGGCCAGCTCGGCGGCGGACCAGGCCTGGGTGGGGCTGTCGGCCACCAGGCGCTGCAGCGCCGCCTGCCGGTCCAGCACGCGCTGCCGGGCCGCGGCATAGCCCCCCTGCGGGGCATCGGGCGCGCGGGACAGGATGAGGTTGCGCTCGACCACCATCTCGAACAGCGCGCTGCGCAGCTCCAGCAGGCTGGCGACGACGCTGTGGCTGCCATCCATCGCCTCGCGCTGGGCGCGGCCATCCGCCAGCACCCGGCTCCCCACCGCGGCACCGGCCAGGAGCAGCAACAGCAGCAGCAGCGAGATGCCCAGGATGACAAGGCGGACGCGACGCAGCGAGTTGGCCATGGGCGGTCCGGGAGCAACGGGAGGGCGGCGGGGCTGCCCGGGCGCGACATGCGCCTCCTGCACTTGGCACAACCCGGGCGAGCCGCGCAACCACCGGGAATGTCTAGATTTTCATGAAAGATCGCGGCTATGCGCGGAATTTCGACGGGGCCGGACCGCCCGAGAGCGGCCCGGCCCCGCCCCGTTCAGCGGGAGGCCGTGCGGGCCGCGCGGCGCAGCGGGGGCTGCTCGGCCAGTTCCAGCGGCGCGCTGCCGAAGCGCGGGAAGCTGCCCCCGGCCAGCGCGTCGAGGCTCGGCGAGGGCAGGCCGAGGCGGCTGGCATAGATCCAGGAATAGGACAGCACGCGCTGGACGAAGATCCGCGTCTCGCCCACCGGGATCGATTCGATGAACAGGAAGGGGTCGTCCTGGTGGCGCACATTGGGCGCCCAGCGCCCGACATTGCCCGGCCCGTTGTTGTAGGCGGCGAGCAGGCGGATCAGGTCGCCATCCACCACCTCGCGCGCCGTGAGGTGGTGCAGGTAGCGTTGCGCCAGCTCCAGCGAGAAGGCCGGGTCGTCCAGCCGCCGCATGCCGCCGCTGCCGCGCAGGCCGGGATCGCCCACGATGTAGGCGGCGGTGGCGGGCATGATCTGCATCAGCCCGCGCGCCCCCACCGGCGAGACCGCCCGGGGGTCGAAGCGCGACTCCTGGAGCGCGAGGCCGTAGAGCAGCGCCGGGTCCACCCGGAAGCCGCTCAGCGGCTCGAGCCGCGGCAGCGGGTAGCGGTCATAGTCGCGCGGGCGGCCGTCATTGGTCTGGGCGAGCGCCGCGACCTGCGAGGCGAGGTCGGTCATGCCTGCCTGGCTGGCCACCGCCAGCATGGCGCGCGAAAGGCCGGAATTGCCCTGCGCCATCGGCCAGAGCCGGCGCAGCTCCTGCTCCGCCCGCTCCTTCTGGCCGATCTGCAGCAGGGCGAGCGCCCGCCAGCCGGCCGCGGTCTCGGCGAGGGCCGCGCCCTCGGCGGCCCCGGCCAGCTCGCGCTCCCAGGCGAAGCCCGGGGCCAGCCCCAGCACGCGGCGCGCCACCAGACCGTAGAAGGTGCGCGGCTCCTGCGCCGCCTGCAGCATCCAGGGCACGTAGAGCTGCGGCCGCCGGGTGCGGATGGCGGCGCGCGCCGTCCAGAAGGCGGCGGCGGCGCGCAGCGCGGGGGTGGCGTTGTCGGCCCGGGCGGCGGCCTCGAACTGGGCCAGCGCCAGCTCCGGCCGGCCCATGCCCCAGGCCGAGAGGCCGGCGATGAAGGCCGGCTGCGCCACCTGCGGGAACTGCCGCGCCGCCTGCGCGGCGATGCGGTGGGCCTCCTCGTCGCGGCCCTTGTGGAACAGGACGAGCGCGGCCTCGCTGCGCGCGCGTGCCTCGGCGCTGACATTGCGCGCGGCGGGCTCGCGCTCCTCCGGCACCACGTCGGCGTCCGCGGCGAGGTACTCGTCCGGCGGCGCGGGGGGCTGCGGCGCGTTGCGCGGCAGGCGCCGGCGCAGCGTGGCGTGGATCAGGGCCGCGTCCGGGTGGTCGGAATATTCCGCCAGCCAGGCATACAGCTCCTGCACCGTGGGCTCGGCCGCGCCGGGCTGGCGCCAGCGGTCGGCCAGCACATGGCCCATCAGCCGGCGGTCCTCCAGCCGCTCGGCCTCCCGGGCCGCGCCGGCCGGGTCGCCTTGCGCCTGCAGCCGGAAGATCCGGGACAGGCGCGCCGCGTCGGACGGGGCCAGGGGGTGTGGGAGTCCCGCCACGCCTGCATCCAGGGTGGGGTGTGGGACACTCAAAGCCCGCTCAAGGGGGGCGGTCTCTCCGGCCCGTTGCGCCATGGCCGGGACCTGAGCCCCGGCACACAGCGACGCCGCCCATCCCAGCCCAAGGGCCAGCACGGGTGAACGCAGGGCCATGGTGCAGAACGCTCGCATGGCGGGATTGGCGTTAGCGGGGCAGGAGCGTTCCGGCAACTCCGGAAGCCGGGACGAGTCTCATGCCATGAGGCATGGCCTGGGATATCAGGGGAAACCCCGGGGAGGTTTCATTACAATCTTCGCAAATTATTTACGCGAGGGTGGTGAATCGCCGTCCAGGGTGCGCCGCAGCAAAAGCAGGTCGGACCAGGCCTCGCGCTTGGCGGCCGGGTTGCGGAGCAGGTAGGCGGGGTGCAGGGTGGGCAGCGCCGGCAGCGTGCCCGCCCCCCCCGCGCCGTCGAGGGCGAGGTCGTGCCAGCGGCCGCGCAGGCGGGTGATGCCCTCCTTCGCCCGCAGCAGCGCCTTGGCCGACACGCCGCCCAGCATCACCACATGGCGCGGCCGCACCAGCGCGATGTGGCGCAGCACCAGCGGCAGGAACTGGGCGATCTCGGCATCGGTCGGCGTGCGGTTGCCGGGCGGGCGCCAGGGCAGGATGTTGGTGATGTAGAAGGCGCGCGCCGGCTCCTCCGCCGCCCGGTCCAGCCCGATGCTGGCCAGCATCCGGTCCAGCAGCTGGCCGGAAACGCCGACAAAGGGGCGGCCCAGCCGGTCTTCGTCGCCGCCCGGCGCCTCGCCGATGAACATCAGCCCCGAATCCGGGTTGCCGTCGCCGAAGACCAGGTTGGTGGCGGTGTCGCGCAGCGGCGTCGGCACCTCGCGCATGGCCTCGCGCAGCGCCTCCAGGCTGTGCGCGGCGGCGGCGAGGCCGGCGGCGGCGAGCACGGGCTGCGGCGGCGGCGCGCCGGGCGGCAGGGAAGGGGCGGCCGCGCGGCGCGCGGCGCGCGGCGCCAGCGCGGCGCCGGGGGCCGGCGCGGCGCTGGAAACCTGCTCCGGCGCGGCCCGGCGTGGCGGCGGCGCGGCCAGCCGGTCCAGCGGCGCCTCGGCCAGCGCCTCGTCCATGCCCCAGTCCAGCTGCAGCCGCAGCGCGGCCAGCAGGGCCTCGGTCTCGGACGGGTCGGGGGTGGCGGCGTTCATGGCTCCCGCCATATCGGGGTGCGATGGGGTTCCGCGCAACCCGCGATCAGGCTAAGGCGCTGGACGCGGGACGAAAGGGAGAACGGCAAGGTGTCCGAACGCGAGAGCATGGAATTCGATGTGCTGATCGTGGGCGCCGGCCCTGCGGGGCTGGCGGCGGCGATCCGGCTGAAGCAGCTCTCGCCGGAAGCGGCGGTCTGCGTGGTGGAGAAGGGCTCGGAGGTGGGCGCCCACATCCTCTCGGGCGCGGTGATCGAGCCGCGCGCCCTGGATGAGCTGCTGCCCGACTGGCGCGACGACCCGCCGGGCCTGGCCACGCCGGCGGGCGAGGACAGCTTCATGTTCCTGACGGAGACGAAGGCCTACAAGCTGCCGACGCCGCCGCAGATGCACAACCACGGCAACTACATCGTCAGCCTGGGCAATGTCTGCCGCTGGCTGGGGGCCCGCGCCGAGGCGATGGGCGTCGAGATCTATCCGGGCTTCGCGGCCTCCGAGACCATCATCGAGGAGGGCGTGGTGCGCGGCGTCGTCGCCGGCGTCATGGGCATCACGCGCGAGGGCGAGGAAGGGCCGAACTACCAGCCGGGGATGGAGCTGCGCGCCCGCTACACCCTGTTCGGCGAGGGCTGCCGCGGCTCCCTCACCAAGAAGCTCCATGAGACCTTCGGCCTGCGCGAGGGCGTGCAGCCGCAGACCTACGCGCTCGGCATCAAGGAGCTGTGGGAGATCCCGAAGGAGAACCACACCCCGGGCAAGGTGTGGCACTCCGTCGGCTGGCCGCTGAAGTCCGACACCTATGGCGGCGCCTGGCTCTACATGCTGGGCGAGAACCTGGTCTCGGTCGGCTTCGTGGTGGGGCTCGACTATCCCAACACCTGGCTCTCGCCCTTCGACGAGATGCAGCGCTTCAAGACCCACCCCGAGGTGCGCAAGATGCTGGAGGGCGGCAAGCGCATCGCCTATGGCGCCCGCGCGCTGAACGAGGGCGGGCTCCAGTCCATCCCGAAGCTGGTCTTCCCCGGCGGCGCGCTGATCGGCGACACGGCGGGCTTCCTCAACGTGCCCAAGATCAAGGGCACCCACACCGCCATGAAGAGCGGCATGCTGGCCGCCGAGGCCGCCGCCGCCGCCCTGGCGGACGAGGCCGCCGGCCCCGTGCTGGACAGCTACCCGGAGGCGCTGCGCAACAGCTGGGTGTGGGAGGAGCTTTCCTCCGTCCGCAACATCCGCCCCGGCTTCGCCAAGTGGGGCCTCTATGGCGGCATGGTCAACGCGGCGCTGGAGACCTACCTGTTCCGCGGCAAGGCGCCCTGGACCATGGGGCACCACTACGACCACAAGGCGACGAAGCCCGCCGCCCAGTCCGAGAAGATCGCCTACCCCAAGCCGGACGGGAAGCTGACCTTCGACCGCCTGTCCTCGGTGTTCCTGTCCAACACCAACCACGAGGAGGACCAGCCGGCGCACCTGAAGCTGCGCGACCCCTCCAAGTGGCGCCCGGTGAACTGGGACACCTACCGCTCGCCGGAATCGCGCTACTGCCCGGCCGCCGTGTACGAGGCGGTGGGCGCCGAGGAGGGCGAGCCGCGCCTGGTGATCAACGCGCAGAACTGCGTGCACTGCAAGACCTGCGACATCAAGGACCCCGACCAGAACATCGACTGGTGCACGCCCGAGGGCGCGGGCGGGCCGAACTACATCGGCGGCATGTGAGGGGCGGCGGGCCGGGGGAGGGCCGCGCGCCCTTCCCGGCCCCGCTGGCCCGGCCCCCTTGGCCCGGCCCCCTTGGCCCGGCCCCCTTGGCCCGGCCCGCTGGCCCAGTTCGTTCCGGCCCCTCGGCCCGCCCTGCCTCAGCGCCAGCCGTAATCCGCGCGCGAGCAGGTCTCGACGCCGCGCCGCTCCCGCGACTGGCCGTTCATGTAGACCACCTTCATGTCCACCGCGCAGCCCCGGCCGGAGGGCAGGCCGATCCAGCGGTCGTGGCCCGGGTCCAGCGTGTCGTCGCCCAGGCGGTCGCGGCCCCAGCCGCGCTCGGTGCTGGGCGAGACGTAGAGCTCGCGGATGGTCCACTCCGTGCGGTTGGCGAAGCTGAAGGAAGGGTCGCCCGCGCCGCGGGAGATGCTGCCCCCCGCTCCGCCGCCGCGCACCGTGGCGCCCGCCCCGCCCCCGAAGGCCACGCGGGACAGGCCGCAGGCATTGACGTTGCGCCTCTCCTCCTCCCGCCCGCCCTGGTAGCGGACGCGGATGTCCAGCACGCAGTCCGGGGCCTGCGGGGTGACATGCACCTGCTCCCCCGGCGGCAGCACGGAACTGCCGAGGATGTCCGGCCCCCAGTTGCTCAGGCGCGAGGGCGAGACATAGGCGCTCTCGATGGCCTGGCCCGACTGGTTGGCCAGCCAGAAGCGGTTCTGCGCCGCGGCGGGCGCCGGGGTGGCGGCGGCCAGCCAGAAGGCCAGCGCGGCCATGAGGGAACGCATGGCGGTTTCCTCCGATCTGCGGAATGGGGGGCAGGGTGCCGCCCCGCCGCCGCGGCGACGCGGCCCCGCCCCGCCCGGCACCGCCATAACTGCCAGGTCCAGGCTTTCCGAAGCGTTTCCCGCCCGCGCGAAAAGGCTCTAGGCTGGGGGCATGGTCATGCTCGTTTCCCCGCGCCGCCTCGTCCTGCTGGCCGCCGCCCTGCTCGCCGGATGCGCGGCGGGGGGCGCGCCCGATGCCGCCTCCACGGGCGTGGGCGCGCCGCCTCGCGTCACCGCCGCCGGCGCCTATCTGGCGGGCCGCTTCGCCGCCGCCGAGACCGACACCGCCGCCGCCGCCAACCAGATGCTGCAGGCGCTGCGGCTGGCGCCCGAGGAGGAGGAGGTGCTGAACCGCGCCTTCCTGGCCACCGTGCTGGATGGCCGCCCCGAGGCGGTGCGCCTGGCCCGCCGCCTGCCGCGGAGCGAGCTCGCGGACATGCTGCTGGTCGGCGCCGACGCCATGGCCGGGCGCTGGGAGCGTGCCGAGGCGCGGCTGCGCGCCATGCCGCGCGGCGGGCCGGGGCAGGTGCTGCAGCCGCTGCTGCTGGCCTGGGCGCAGGCCGGGCGCGGCGCGACGGATGCCGCCCTGGCCACGCTGCGGCCGCGCATCGAGGGCGACCGGCTGCGCGGCCTGGCCGCGCTGCACGCCGCCATGATCGCCGACATCGCCAACCGCCCGCGCGAGGCGGAGCAGCTCGCCCGCGTGGCGCTGGCCGAGACGACGGAGCTGAACCTGCGGCTGGTGCAGGTGGTGGCCGGCATCCTGGAGCGCGGCGGCAAGTCGGTGGAAGCGATGCGGCTGGTGGACAGCGTCACCGGCAATGGCGACGAGCTGTCCCTGTTCAGCACGCCGGAGGAACGCCGGCGCCTGTTGCGCGGCCGTGCCGTGGCCTCGGCGGTGGAAGGCATGGCGGAGGCGCAGCTGGCGCTGGCCAGCGCGCTCCGCGGCCAGGCGGCGCCCGACCTGACCCTGCTGCTGGCCCGCCTGTCGCTGCGCCTGCGCCCCGACTTCGTGCCCGCCATGCTGCTGGCCGCCGACGCGCTGGCCGAGGGGCGCCACCCCGAGAGCGCGCTCGCCGTGCTGCGCGAGGTGCCGCAGGACGACCCGCTGACGCCGCTGGTGGCGTTGCGCCGCGCCGCCCTGCTGGACCGGCTGGACCGCCCCGACGAGGCGATCGCGACGCTGCGCCGGCTGGCCGAGGCGCGGCCCAACGCGTTGCAGCCCCATGCCAGGCTGGGCGACCTGCTGCGCGCCCGCGAGCGCTGGTCGGAATCGGCCGAGGCCTATGGCGCCGCCCTCGCGCGGGTGCCGCAGCCGGGGCGGGAGCACTGGGCGCTGTTCTATGCGCGCGGCATCGCGCTGGAGCGCTCCGGCCAGTGGCCGCAGGCCGAGGCCGACTTCCAGCGCGCCCTCGCCCTCTCGCCCGAGCAGCCCTATGTGCTGAACTATCTGGGCTATACCTGGGTGGAGCATGGCACGCGGCTGGCCGAGGCGCGCGGCATGCTGGAACGCGCCGCGGCGCTGCGCCCGCAGGACGGCAACATCGCCGACAGCCTGGGCTGGGCTCTGTTCAAGCTGGGCGACCTGCCGGCGGCCATCCGCTGGCTGGAAAAGGCGGTGGAGCTGGAATCGCGCAACAGCGTCATCAACGACCACCTGGGCGACGTCTACTGGGCCGCCGGCCGGCGGGTGGAGGCGCAATACCAATGGCGCCGCGCCCTGACGCTGGAGCCCGAGCCGGACGACGCGCCGCGCATCGCCGCCAAGCTGCGCGACGGGCCGGGCGCAGCACCCGCCGCCGGTTCCGCTGCCGGTTCGGCCCCCGGCGCGCCGCCGCGCTGAGGCCGTGCCGGACACCGCGCTGGCCGAGACCGCCCCGGCCAAGATCAACCTGCACCTGCACGTCGTCGGCCGCCGCGCCGATGGCTACCACCTGCTGGACAGCCTCGCCGCCTTCGCCGGCGCCGCCGACGCGCTGCGCTACCGCCCCGGCGGCCCGCTGGCCCTGGCGCTGGAAGGGCCGGAGGCGGGGGCGCTGGCGGCGGAGCCGGACAACCTGGTGCTGCGCGCCGCCCGGCTGCTGGCCGAGGCGGCGGGCCGCGCCCCCGGCGGCACGCTGGTGCTGGAGAAGCACCTGCCCGTGGCCTCCGGCATCGGCGGCGGCTCGGCCGACGCGGCCGCCGCGCTGCGGCTGCTGAGCCGCGCCTGGGGCCTGGGCTGGGAGACGGCGCGGCTGGCCCCGCTCGCCGCCCGCCTCGGCGCCGATGTGCCGGTCTGCCTCGACAGCCGCGCCGCCCGCATGGGCGGGGTGGGGGAGCGCCTTTCCGCCGCGCCCGCCCTGCCGCCGGCGGGGCTGGTGCTGGCCAATCCGCGCGTTCCGCTGGCCACGCCGGCGGTGTTCAGGGCGCGCCAGGAGATGCGGCCCGGCGGCTTCTCGGCCGAGGCGGCGCTGCCCGCCGCCTGGGCGGATGCCGGCGCCATGGCGCGGGACCTCGCCGCCTGCGGCAACGACCTGGAGGCGCCGGCCATCGCCCTGTGCCCGGCGGTGGCGGATGTGCTGGCGGCGCTGCGGGCGCTGCCCGGCTGCCTGCTGGCGCGGATGAGCGGCTCGGGCGCCACCTGCTTCGGCCTGTTCGAAACGCCGGCGGCGGCGGCCGGGGCCGCCCGCCACCTGCCTTCCGCCTGGTGGCGGTGGGGAGGGGGCTTTACGACAGGGGGGCGGCCCCTCTATTCAGCAGCCGGAGAGCCTGCTGGGGCGTAGCCAAGCGGTAAGGCAGCGGTTTTTGGTACCGCCATTCCCAGGTTCGAATCCTGGCGCCCCAACCAGCCGATTTTTCCTCGTGAAATCATCCACTTAGCTCTGAACTCACATCCGCGTGTAGCACGTCTGTGTAGCACCGTGTGTAGCATCGGAGATGCCGTGGGCACCCCCTACCTCAGCCGCCGTGGTAGTGCTTACTCGTACCGGGCTCGCGTCCCGGTTGACCTCATCAATCTTCTTGGCCGTCACGAAATAGTGATTGGGTTAGGAACCAACATCGCGAGCCAAGCTCGTGAGCGGGCCGGATACATGCATGCCCGTATCCTGCAGATTTGGAGCGACGCTCGACGCATGCCGGGTGACATAAAAGACAAGCAGGCCGCCATCGCCGAGGCTTTGGCGGCCCTGAGGCAGTTCAAGGCTATCCGAGAGTTCGCTGTCGAGCGGCACGACCGGACAATGGAAGATGTCCGCCTTATCGCGGAAGCGGAGGCTAGAAAGGCCGAAGTGGGCGCCCCGGGCGACATCCGTGATGCCTTGATTCGCCGGTTGCTTGCCCGGGTGGACACTCTCTCCCAGGCGGTTCAGGACCTGGAAAAGGCCCATCAAGGGGTCG
>NZ_PDNU01000066.1 GCF_002631185.1 Teichococcus rhizosphaerae
ACCACGCGGTGGGACACGACCTGGGCGTGTTGCCCTGCGCCCGCGCGGGAAGCGCCGAAAGCGCGGGCAGGGCGGCGCCCATGGCCATCAGGCCGCGGCGGGTGAACGTCGTCATCCTGGATCCTCCATCTGGGCCCGTCATGCACGGGCCTCTTGCGCGCCATCTTGCTGGCGTGGGCCGGAAGGGGGCAAGTGCGGGCGGGCGCCGGCCAGGGCTTTGCAGCGCAGCGCCATCTGGCTACTGCTGCGCCGCGGCCGCCCCATTCCGGGCGAGAAGGCCGCGAGGGGTGGAATCAAACGCCGTGTCCGCATTCCCGCGCCTGAGCGCCCTGGCCGTGGGCACCACGGGCGGCATCGCCATGATGCTGCTGGGCGTGCTGCTCTTCGCCGTCAACGACACGCTGGGCAAGTGGCTGGTGGGGGCCTACACGGTCGGGCAGCTGCTGCTGGTGCGCAGCATCGCCGGGCTCTGCGTGATGGCCCCCTTCATCCGCCGCGCCGGCCCGCACGCCTTCCTGCGCCCGCCGCGGCCCGGGCTGCAGCTGCTCCGCGTGGTGTTCTCCACGCTGGAAACCTCCCTCTTCTTCTGGGCCCTGACCGAGCTGCCCCTGGCGGAGGTCATGACCTACTACATGGCCGGGCCGATCTATGTGACGGCGCTCTCCCCCTTCCTGCTGGGCGAGCGGGTGGGCTGGCGCCGCTGGACGGCCGTGGCGGTGGGCTTCGGCGGCGTGGTGCTGGCCCTACACCCCTCGCCCGGTTCCCTTTCCCTCGGCGCGGCCTGCGCCTTGGCCGGCAGCTTCAGCTATGCCTGCTTCCTGATCTACACCCGCAAGCTGGCCGGCACGCGCGGGACGGTGCTGATGACGGCACAGCTCCTGGCCGCGCTGCTCTTCGGCGGCGCGCTGGTGCTGGCCCAGGGCTGGACGCCGCCCGGCGGCCTGGACCTGATGCTGATGCTCTTTCTCGGCATCGGCTCGCTCGCCGGCAATCTCTGCGTGAACCAGGCGCTGCGGATCGCGCCAGCCTCCGTGGTGGTGCCCTACCAGTACACCCTGATCCTCTGGGGCATGCTCTTCGGCTACCTCTTCTTCGGCGAGGTGATCGGGCCGCTCACCATCGCGGGGGCGGCCATCATCGTCGGCGCCGGCCTGTTCATCTTCCTGCGCGAGCAGCAGCTGCGCGGCCGGGCGGGCTGAACGGCCCGCTGCCCGGGCGACGGGTCAGGCCAGCGGGCCGGTCCGGTACAGGGACACCCGCAGCCCGCCATGCGGCACGGGAGGGCCGGGCGGCAGGAATGGCAGGCCGGTCGCGTGGGCGAGGCCGGGCTCGCTGGTGACGATGCCCACGCGCCAGCCGGAGAAGCGGCTCATCAGGCTCTGCCCGAGCGCGCGGTACAGCGGCGTCAGCGCCTTCCTGTCCCCGATGCGGGTGCCATAGGGCGGGTTGACGATGACGAGCCCCGCAGGCCCTTCCGGCGGCACGGCCTCGCTGATGGTGGCCTGCCGGAACTCGGTGAAATCCGAGACGCCCGCGCGCTCCGCATTGGCGCGGCTCATCGCGACCGCCCCGGCATCCCGGTCGCTGCCATAAAAGCGGAAGGCGGGCGTGCGGCCACTCCTCACCGCCCGCATGCGCTGCCAGGCTTCCGCGTCGAAACTGGCGAGATGCTCGAAGGCGAAGTGGCGGGCGCGGCCGGGATTGAGGCGCGCGGCGATCTCCGCCGCCTCGATGACGAAGGTGCCGGATCCGCACATCGGGTCGAGCACGGGCTCGCCCCCGTCATAGCCGCATTGCCGCAGGAAGAGGGCGGCCATGGTCTCGCGCATCGGCGCGCGGTTGACGGCCTCCTTGTAGCCGCGCTTGTGCAGCAATTCCCCCGAGGTATCGACGCTGACCGTGCAGAGATCGTGCTCGATGCGCACCCGCACCACGATGCCGGCCTCCGCGGAACACGGCGCGCCGAGCGTGCCGCGGATGGCGGCCTCGACCCGCTCGGCCGCGGCGCCGCTGTGATAGATGCGCGAGCCCGCGCAGCTCGCCTCGACCCGGAAGGGCACGTCGGGGCGCAGCACGCTGCCCCACGGCACGCGGCGGGCCCGGTCATCGAGCTGCGCGAGGTGGACGGCGCGGAAGGACGCAAGGCGCGCCAGGACACGCCCCGCGCCGCGGATCCACAGATTGGCGCGCCACACCTCGGGCCAACCGCCCAGGGTGACGACGCCGCCCGGAACGGCCTTCGGCTGCCTGAAGCCCTTGAGGCGCACTTCCTCGCAAAGGGCCGGCTCCAGGCCGGGAAGGGTCGAGAGGAAGATCTCGAAGTTGTTGTCGCTGGTCATCTCTACCGCAGGGCCGGCCGCCTGGTCCGCATGGGCAGCCTCGCCGCCCGGTGCGCGGAAGGAGCCGGGGGCGGCAAGGCCCGCCGCCTTCTACCATCCGGCGGCGGGAACGCCTATGGCGGCGGAAGGAGGCGGCGCGGAGCCGCGGCCTCCCCGCCAGGGAGAGGGCCTATCCACCCCCTCCCGGCCGGAATGGCGGCGCCTCCGCCCGGGCCGGGGAACAGGTGCCTTCCTGATCCCGTCGCCGGAGAAGGCGCCGCGCCGCCTCAGGAGATCGAGGAGGGCTTCCTGTCCTTGTCGGCCGCCGTGCCCTCATCCGGGCGCGGTTCGCGAACCGCCTGCTCCACCGCGTCGCCGATGGCCGCGACGGGGCTGTTCTTCTCGCTCAGCTTGTCCTTGGCCTGCTCATAGGTCTCGGCCAGCGTCTGGCCGACCTCCTGCACCTGGGCGGTGACCACCTCCTTCGCCTGCTCGTACTGCGTCTCCGCGGTTTCGCGGATCTGCCGGGTGGCGGCCTCGCTCGCCTCGCCCATCAGGCGGTCTTCCGTTTCCGTGCGCGGCAGAAGGGCGCCGAGCGCGGCACCGACGGCCAGGCCCAGCGCGCCGATCAGGAGGGGCTGCTCGGTGCTGACGCGGTTCCAGTTGCCGCTGGCCTGCTGGCCGAGGCGGCTGCCACCCTCCGCCAGCCGGCCATAATGGTAGGAGGCGGCATCGCGCGCATCGTGGCTGTAGGCGCGCGCCCGGTCCCCTACTCCGCCCGCCGCCTCGGAAACGCTGCCCGCCACGTCGGAGGCCATGCGGCTGACGGAGGCGGCCGCGTCCTTCACGCTTTCCTTGGCTCCCGCCACGGCATCGCCGATGCGGCTCCCGAGGCCGGGGGAGTCCGATCCCGCCGTGGTGCCGGTGGCCGGGGGGGCCGAGGCGATCCTGGGCGCCGGCAGCGCGGCCGGGCGCGCGGGAGGCGGCGGATAGGAGGGCGGCGGATAGCTGGAGGACGGCGCGTAATGGCTGGTCCGCGTGCCGCTTCCGTCACGCCCGGACATCATCAGCCAGCCGATCCCCGCGCCGATCATCAGCACCGGCAGGGGATTGTCCCGCACCGCCTGGCCGAGATTGCGCGCGAACTGGGCGCCCCCGGCATTGCGCGCGTATTCCAGCGCCTGCTCGACGATCTGGCCGGGCGCCATGCTGTCGCGCAGCGCCTCGATCGTCTCGTTGACCCGCGCGCGGGTGCGCTCGACATCGCTCTCGATCTCGGCGGCGGAGCGGCCGCGCGGGTCGCTGGTCTGCTCGGTGGTGTGGCTCATCGCACGGCCTCCTTGGCGAGATTGGCATCCTGCGACACCTGGTGGACGGTACGCTGCGGCACGAGTTGCGTGGCCCGCAGGCGGTTCACGCCCGCGCGCAGCAGCAGGAAGCCGATCAGCACCGTCGCCGCGCCGACGATCAGGCTGGCCAGGGCCGTGGACAGGCCCATCGTCACCAGCCAGGCCGAGAGGGCCTGCAACAGGATCACCAGGCCCGCCATCAGCAGCGCGGCGGCGATGGCGATGCTGCCGACGCCACGTCCGACCTGCCCGACAGCCTCATTGATCTCGGCCCGGACGAGCTGGACTTCCTTGAGCACCAGGGTGGAGGATTGCTGGACCAGATCGCCGAGCAGGTCAGGAACGGTCCGGTTGGTTTCGTTGGCCATCAGGAGGTCACCTCATCGCTCCGGGGCATGCTGCCCGGCTGCGCCGCATCCGGCCGGTGCGCCGCGGCGCCACCCAGCGTGGCGGCGGGCATGGTCATCGGCATGGGCGTGCTGCCGGGGGAGGCGGGATCGTTGACCCAGCCGGGGGCCGGGCCCGCGCCGCTGGAAGGACCGGTGCTGCCGCCGGCGCCAGTGCTGCTGCCAGCGCCGTTGCTGCCGCCAGAAGCGGTTCCGGTGCCGCTCATGCCGGCGCCGCCCTGATAGGCAGGGCGCGGGGAATAGGTGGTGCCCGCGGACCCCGAGACGGGCGCCGCGCCGGCCGGATGGCCGCCCGGCATGCCGCTGCGGGCGAAGCGCGTGACCGCGAAGCCGGCCAGCACGGCCGCGCCGAAGAACGCGACGGGCTGCCGGCGGGCGAAGCCGTTGATCTCCCCCATCAGCTCGCCCACGCTGCGCTCCCGCAGGGCCGCGGAGATGCCTTCCACGGACTCCGCCGCGGCACGCACATGCCGGGCGATCTGCGGCGAGCTGTCCTCCAGGTCGTCGGCCACGCGGCGGACGGCATGCGCGAGCCCTTCCGCCTGCTCGGCGCCGGCGGCCTTGCCCTGCTCGGCCACGGCCTGGGCGCGTTCGGTCACCGCCTCGGTGATGCTCTCCTTCTTCTGCCGCGCTTCCTCGGCAAGGCTGGCGGCGGCTTCCCTGGCATCCTTGCGGATGTCGGGCATCGCCTCGCTTTCCTTGTCCTTGAAGCCGGACCCCGTGGCGCCAAGCGGCCGGGCGCCGCCAACAGGCGTGGAGGGGGAGGGCGGGTCGGGATAATGTCCGCTCATGCTCTAGCCCTTTCTCATTCGTCACGCTGATCGGAACCAAAAGCAGGCGATCGGCTAGGGAAGCAATTGATCAGGAACCGAAAGGTTTCCGGCGCTGCTGCCTCAATCTCGGTGAAGCCGAGAAAGAAATTGGACTTGAGCGCAGCATTTTCCGGCTGTGCCCTTTCGGCAGGCCACCTCTCCGCCGGCATCCGGGGAGAACGTCGCTGGTCGCCAAAGGAAAGTTCCTCGCGCGCGAGAAGCAGGGGCGTGCCGTAGCGCGGCGCAGCCTTCTCCTCGCGAAAGTTCCTCGCGCGCGAGAAGCAGGGCCCGCATGGCGATGCGCCCTCCGCCGCGGCGGTTCGTCGCGCTCGCTTCTTTTCTCATTGTCGGGTAGGCCGATCCTCGTTCCAATGAGGCGCCGGCAGGGAGCCTGGCCCGCCCGGCCGCCTCGCCCCGGCTGTTTCGCATGGGGGCCACCCGCGCTGCGGGGCCCGGGAGATGGCCGCCAGGGTGGCGGCGGGCGGGCGCCGGAACCAGCCATTGCCCTGCCTGGGCCGCAGGCGGGCGCACGGATCAGCAGGATGGATCAGATGAAGCAACCGACCCAGGACCTGCCGAGCGCGCCTGTGGTTCAGCTTGGGCGGGCGCGGGAGGACAAGCTCTGGGCCGTCATCGCCACGATCGGGCGGCGGACGCGGGTGGCGGAAATCCATGTCAGCCGGGTGGCGGCCGATGCCGACATGGCCTGGCGCGAGCAGCAGGTCCGCGCCTATGCCGGCTTTCTGCGCAACTCCGGCGTGCCTCTGCCCAACTACAGCGTTTCCGCCATCCGCAGGGCCGATCTTCCGCGGAACTGGCGGCCCCTGCCGGCGCTCGGCTTCCTGAGAGGCCAGTTCATCTAGGCTGCCCCGATAGACGGCCGCCCCCCTTGGCAAGCGCCGGGCTTGCAAATGCGGCATTCCTCTCGATATGGTCAATGTCTCGATCTGGACGAGGAAAGCCCATGCGCCGCCACCTCTCCACCCTCGCACCGGCCGCGGAGGCCGCCCTTCCCCGGCTGGACCCGCGCCGCTTCGCGCCGGAGAACCGGCGGCGTCTCAGCGCGCCCGGCATGCGGACCTTTCTCGCCATCGCCGACCTGTGGGGGCTGGACGAGACGCAGCGGCTGCTGGCTCTGGGCTATCCGGCGCGTTCCACCTTTCACCGCTGGGCCAGGCTGGCGCGCGAGCATGGCGCGTTCACGCTGGACGTGGACACGCTGGCGCGGATCTCGGCCATCCTCGGCATCCATCAGGCGCTGGGCGTGCTGCACGAGCACGAGCGGGACGGCGTCGCCTGGCTGCGCCGGCCGCACGGCGCCACCCTCTTCGGCGGCCAGCCACCCCTGGCACTGATCACGGGCGGCACGCAGGACGGGCTGATGGCCGTCCGCCGCTTCCTGGACGCGACGCGCGGCGGCCTTTCCATGGAGCCGAACGCGGCCGACCGGGACTTCGCCCCTTACACGGACGCGGAACTGGTCCTTTCGTGAGCGGCCGCCTCGCTCCCGCGCCGGTGCCCAGCCACCGGCTGGTGCCGTCCCGCTTTCCGCCCATCGGCCTGTTCGACACCGTGGCCACCGCCGCCGACATGCAGGCCGTGATGGAGCTCGCGGGCTGGACCAATGACCGGCTGGTGCAGGGGCGCATCCAGCGGCTGCCGCCAGACCAGTGGGTGCATGGGCGGCCGAATTCCAGCATCGTCATGGCGGCCTTCCTGCACGCCCCGCCCATGGGCGGGCGTTTCAACGGCCCCGATCTCGGCGCCTGGTATGCCGCGGCGGCGCTGCCCACGGCGGCGGCGGAGGTGGCGCACCATCTGCGCCGCGAGGCGGTGGCCACCGGCCTTCCCTCCCTCAGCCGCGCCTACCGCGCCTACACGGCCGAGCTCGCCGGCGGCTATCTCGACCTGCGCGGGCAGCGGCAGGCGCGGCCGGAGATCTACGCCCCCGGCAGCCATGCCGCCTCGCAGCCCTTCGGCGAGGAGGTCCGCGCATCGGGCACCGACGGCATCCTGTATGACAGCCTCCGCCATGCGGGCGGCACCAACGTGGTGGCCTACCGCCCCGCGAAGATCCTGGCCGTGACCCAGGCGGACCACTGGAAGGTGACGGTGGAGGCCGCCTCGCGCCGCATCCGCCTGCACCGGCTGAGCCGCGGCTGAGGCGCGGGCCTTGGCTACTTCCCCATCATCGAGCCCATCACCCCGCGCCGGCCGGAGATCAGCGCGATCAGCAGCGTGGCCAGCAGGCTGACACCGATCATGATGGTGGCGATGGCGGTGATGGTCGGGTTCACCTCCAGCACCAGCTCGTTGAACATGCGCTTGGGCACGGTCTCGTAGGTGCCGGCGACGAACAGGGTGACGATCACCTCGTCGAAGCTGCTGACGAAGGCCAGGATGTAGGCCGAGGCGAGGCTCGGCAGCAGGTTCGGCAGCAGCACCCGCAGCACCATCTGGCGGCGGCTGGCGCCGAGGGTGAAGGCGATCTGCTCGATGCGCTGGTCGAAGCCGCGGATCGCCACCCCCACCACCATGATGACGAAGGGCGCGGACAGGATGACATGCGCCAGCACCAGCCCCAGCGCGCTGCCGAGCAGCCCCACCTTGGCCAGAAAGAGATACAGCGCCACGGCGATGACGATGGCGGGCAGGATCATCGGCGCGATGAAGTTGGCCTCCAGCAGGCCGCGCCCGGGAAAGCGCCCGCGCGCCACGCCATAGGCGGCGAGGCTGCCCAGCACCAGCGCGATGACGCTGGAGACCAGCGCCAGCAGGGCCGAGGTGACCAGCGCCTCCACCCAGCGCGGATTGCCGAAGAAGCTCTCGTACCAGCGCAGCGAGAAGCCGGGCGGCGGGAATTGCAGCGAGCTGGCGCTGCTGAAGGACATGACGATGGTGATGACGATCGGCACCAGCAGGAAGGCGAGGCCGGCGAGCGCGACCGCCGCCGCGAAGCTGCCGGCCCTCATGAGCGCCGCCCTCCCACCATGCGGTAGAGGCCGAAGAGCAGGATGGTGGCGCCCAGCAGCAGGGTGGAGATGGCCGCCGCCACTTCCCAGCGCGGCATCACGTTGATCAGCACGTCCAGCATGTTGGCGATCATCGGCACGCGGCCGCCGCCGAGGATGGCGGGGGTGACGTAGAAGCCCAGCGTCAGGATGAACACCAGCAGGGTGCCGGCGGCGAAGGCCGGCAGGGTGAGCGGGAAGAACACCCGCCAGAAGATCGCCATGCGGCTGGCGCCGAGGGTGGCGGCGGCCTGGAACAGGCGCTCGTCCATCTTCATCATGCTGGCCACCAGCGGCAGCACCAGGAAGGGCAGCAGCACGTTGGTGGTGCCGATGGTGACGCCGAGCGTGTTGTACAGGAAGGGCAGCGGCGCCTCGGTCAGCCCCAGCCAGAGCAGGCTGCGGTTGACCAGCCCGGCATTGCCCAGCACCACGATCCAGGCATAGGTGCGCACCAGCACGCTGATCCAGAAGGGCAGCAGCACCAGGCTGAGTGCCACGAGCTGCGCGCGGGGCTTCAGGCAGCGTATCCAGAAGGCGAGCGGGTATCCCAGCGCGCCGCAGACCAGTGCGGTGATCAGCGCCATCTGGAAGGTGTTGCCCAGCACCCGCAGATAGACCGGCGACTGCCCCAGCTCCGCCCAGTGCTCCAGCGTCGGCTGCGGGCTGAGCACGCTCTGCGCCAGCATCAGCAGGATGGGCAGGTCGAAGGCGATGATCATCAGCCCGAGCAGGGGCAGCGCATAGGCGCCCGCCCCCCACCCGGCGCGGGGCGCCGCGCGGGCCGCGTGGCCCGGCAGCATGCCCTGCGTCACGGCGCTCACCGGCCGCGCCTCACATGCCGAGCTTGAACTGCTGCCAGCGGCGCTCGACCATGTCGGCATTGTCGAACCACCACTTCACGTCGTGCTGGAACTGCTGGTCGCGGTAGACCGTGGGGAACTCGGCCATCTTCTCCTTGGGCAGCAGCGGCGTCAGCTCGGGGCTCGCGCCGGTGTAGGAGATGATCCTGGCCGCCTCCGCCTGGTGCTCGGCCACGGTGAAGTAGTGCAGCAGCTTCATCGCCGCCGCCTTGGCCGCCCTGTTGGCGCCCTTGGGCACCACGAGGTAGGAGCAGTCCAGCGCTCCCTGGTTGAAGTGTAGGAAATACCCGCCTGGCCCGCGACGCGGCCGGAATAGGAGGCGGCGTACTGCACCTCGTTGTCCTTGAGCAGCTGCGGCGGCTGCGCGCCGGCGGCCCACCACACGGCGACCGAGGGCTTGATCCGCTCCATCACCCGGAAGGCGCGGTTGAGGTCGAGCGGGTAGAGCTTGTCCGGCGCCACGCCATCGGCCAGCAGCGCGAAGGCCAGCATGTAGGGCCGGTCCTGCATGGTGCGCCGGCCGGGAAAGTCCTTGGTGTTGAAGAAATCGGCCCAGCTCTGCAGCGGCTTGGCGTCGCTGCGCCAGGCCATCAGCGTGGAATAGTACTGCCAGCCGAGGCCCATGGGCTGGCGCGCCTCGGGAAAGATCGGGTTGGGGTTGATCGCCTCCCAGTCCAGCGGCTCGACCAGGTCCAGCGCCTTGGCCTGCTCCAGCGCCGTCGCGCCCACCTCGAACAGGGTGATGGGCGGGTTGCCGGCCTGCACCAGGGTGCGCAGCTTGCCGAAGGGGTTGGGGCTTTCCCGCACGACCCTGGTGCCGGTCGCGGCGGTGAAGGGCTTGATGTAGGGCTCCATGGACTCGCCGGAGGCCCCGCCCGCCTCGATCATGCGGATCTCCGGCACCGTCTGCGCCCGCAGCAGGGCGGGACGGGCCAGGGCAAGGCTGAAGGCGCTGCCGGCAAGGAAGGCTTGGCGTCGGGTGACAGGCATGGTTTGGCTCCTTTGGCGGGTCGGTGTGGTCCTTGGTGGTGCAGCCGGCCCCGGGCCGGGCGGCGGACGGGGCTGGCGGCGGAATGGTCCGGTGCGCGGGCTAGGCGGGCTGCAGGCTGGGCGTGCCGGCCAGGGCCGGGCGGGCGGCGTCCGTCCCATCGGGCAGCAGCCAGCCATCCTCCGCCGCCCAGCCGAGCGGCAGGGGCGTGCCGGGCGCGGGCGCCGTGGCGCCGGGCGGCGGCGTGGCCACCAGCCGCGCGCCCTCGGCCGTTTCCAGGTGCCAGCGCTGCAGGTGGCCGAGATAGACCGCCTGGCGGAAGCGGGCCGAGAGGCCTGATGAGCCGAGGCGGATATGCTCGGGCCGCACCACCAGCGTGGCGGGGCTGCCTTCCGCCCGGCCATCGGCGCGGCAGGGCAGCAGGGCGCCACCGGGAAGGCGCAGGCCCCCCGCCTCCAGCCGCCCCTCGAACATGTTGGCGAGACCCAGGAAGTCGGCCACGAAGCGGTTGGCGGGGCGGCGATACACCATGTGCGGCGCCCCCACCTGCTGCACCGCGCCCTGGTCCAGCACCAGCAGCCGGTCGGACAGGGACAGCGCCTCCTCCTGGTCGTGCGTCACCAGCAGGGTGGTGATGCCGAGATCCCGCTGCAGGCTCTTCAGCTCCACCTGCACCTCCTCCCGCAGCTTGCGGTCCAGCGCGCCGAGCGGCTCGTCCAGCAGCAGGATGTCGGGCTCGAAGACCAGGGCGCGGGCCAGCGCCACGCGCTGCTGCTGGCCGCCCGAAAGCTGCGCCGGCTTGCGCGCCCCGAAGCCGCCAAGCCGCACCCGGGCAAGGGCCGCCTCCACGCGGCGCGCGATCTCCCCGCGCGGCGTGCCGCGCACGGCCAGCGGAAAGGCGACGTTCTTCTCCACCGTCAGGTGCGGGAACAGGGCGTAGGACTGGAAGACGAGGCCGATGCGCCGTTCCTGCGGCGGCAGGTGGGTCACGTTGCGGCCACCGATGCGGATGCGCCCGGCCGTCGGCGCGGTCAGCCCGGCCACCATGGAGAGGATGGTGGTCTTGCCCGAGCCGGAGGGGCCGAGGATGGTCAGGAACTCGCCTTGCGCGACGGAGGCCGTCAGGCTGCGCACCGCGACCATGGGACCGTAGCGCTTCTCGATTCCTTCGAAGGCGATCTCACCCAAGCTCATCGCTCCCGGTCTGCTGTGGCGCCCGAAAGGCGCGTGAGGTGCATGGCGGCCCGCGGGCGGGTTCCGGCCGCGCGGGCGCCCGCCGCAGGGCATGCTAACGTGCGGACAGCGCAACGTTCAGCAAATATCGTGCCGAGGCCGGCACAGGCCTGCCGGGGCGCGGAGCCCCCCTGCGGCTGCTAGCCCAGCGCCTCGGCCACGCAATCCACCATCAGCCGGCCGAGCAGCGTGGTTTCCGCCTCCGTCATGGGCGTGGACAAGGCGCCGGAGACGTTCGGCGTGACCAGCACGCCGCTCGCCAGCAGGGCCGCCTGCACCCGGGCCAGCGCCTCGCCGCCGGGTGTCGGCGTGATGTCGCGGAAGTCGCGCAGCACGCGGCCGGTCAGGTGCAGCCGGAACAGCCCGCCCATGCCGGTGAGCTGCGCCTCCAGCCCGGCGGCGCGGAAAGCGGCATTGGTCGCCTCCCGGAAGGCATCCCCCAGCGCGTTCAGCCGGCTGACGGCGGCTTCGTCATAGGCATCGAGCGTCGCCTTGCCGGCCACCATGGTCAGCGGGTTGGCGGAGAAGGTGCCGCCAAGCGCCACGCCGGGCTTGCCGTGCGTGTGGTCATACACCGCCATGCGCGCGGCCGGCCCCGCCACGCCGCCCGCCGGCAGCCCGCCGCCGATCACCTTGCCCAGCGCCACCAGGTCCGGCTTCAGCCCGAACAGGCTGTGCGCGCCCGCATGGGCCATGCGGAAGCCGATCACCTCGTCGCAGATCAGCATGATGCCGTCCCGCGCGCAGGCCTCCTGCAGCACCTCGACCAGCGCGGCGCTGGCCGGGATCATGCCGATGCGGGAGGCGAGCGGGTCGAAGACGATGCCGGCCAGCGTCCTGCCCTTGCGGCGCAGGATGTCGGCGCAGCGCGCCGGGTCGCCATAGGGCAGGATCACCGTCTCGGCGATCAGCCCGGGCGGGGTGCCGCGCACATAGGGTGTTGCGGCCGGGTCGCCATCCGGCCCGTCCCAGTTCTCGGGCGAGGATTCATAGCCCAGCTCCATCACGTCATAGGTGCCGTGATAGGCGCCCTCGAACTTGGCGATGGCGCTGCGGCCGGTCAGCGCCCGCGCGCCCTTCACCGCGTACATCACCGCCTCGGTGCCGGAATTGCAGAAGCGCACCCGCTCCAGATGCGGCGCGCGGCCGGTGATCGCCTCGGCCAGCGCGATTTCGGAGGGGGTGGGCAGGCCGAAGGCGGTGCCCTGCCCCACGGCCTCGCGCACCGCCTCCACCACGGGCGGGAAGGCATGGCCATGCACCAGCGAGAAGAAGTTGTTGGAGCAGTCCAGCACCCGGTTGCCGTCCAGGTCGGTCAGCCAGCAGCCCTGGCCGCGGAGCGCATAGGGCGGGTGCGGCGGGAACCAGGAGGAGGGGCGCATGCTGCCGCCCGGGATCACCTTCTGCGCGCGCATGAAGGCGGCGCCGGAATGGGTGAGTGGCAGCTCCAGCCCCGTGTCGTTGAGCCCGCCGACATTGTCTGCGACCATCATCCGCTCCTTGCCCGCGCCTTGTGGCAGAAGTGGATCATATGTTTCTTTCACGCGCAATGCGGATCATATGATCCGACGCAGCCGGATCGCCACCCGTCGACCAGCCCACCCGATGAACCTGCCCGCCATGACCCTGCCCGCCGCCATCCCCTTCTCCCACGCCTTCCCCTCATGAGCGGCGGCGAAAGCGAGGCCCTCCCCGCCGCCCCGGCAGGCGCGGTGCCCGAGCGCCTCGGCCAGTTGCTGCCGGAGCTGGCCGGCCCCATCGCCAAGGCGGCGCGCCATGTGCTGGCCTATCCGGAGGACGTGGCGGTGTTCTCCATGCGGGAGCTGGCGCGCCGCATCGCGGTGCCGCCGGCCACGCTGGTGCGGCTGGCCCAGCGCCTGGGCTTTCCCGGCTACAACGCGCTGCGCCGGCGCTATGTGGAGGGGGTGCGCCAGGGCACGGCCGGGTCCGGGGTGGCGGGCATCGCCGCCGCCCGCAACCGCGACAGCGCCCGGGCCCTGGCCCAGGCCGCGCAATCCGGCAGCCTCGCCGATTTCGCCGCCGGCTTCTTCGCCGCCGAGCAGGAGGTGCTGCGCCAGACACTGGCCGGCCTGTCCATGCCGGCTCTGGAAGCGGCGGCGCAGCTCCTGGCCGGGGCGCGGCGCGTGCAGGTGCTGGGCCGGCGCACCGCCTTCGTCACCGCCTTCGCCCTCGCCTACACCCTGCAGAAGGTGCGCCCCGACGTTGCCCTGCTGAACGACCTGGCCGGCGCGCCCGAGGCGATGCTGGAGGATGCGGGGCCGGGGGATGTCCTTGTGGTGGTCACCTCCGCCCCGTTCAGCCGGATGGCGCTCAGCCTGGCCGAGCAGGCCGCCGCCGCCGGGGCGCGCATCATCGCCATCGCCGAGGCCCCCATCCCGCCGCTGCGCCGGCTGTGCGGCCCGCTGGTGTTCCTGGGCTGCACCCGTGGCGGGGCCTTTCCGGAATCCGTCGGCGGCTCGCTGGCCATCGCGCATCTGCTGGCGGCCCTGGTCATCGCCCGGCTGGGCGAGCCGGCGCAGAAGCGCATCGCCGCCAACGAGAAGCGCATCGTGATGCGGCAGGAATACCTGATGGCCGGCCCGCCGCGCGGCCGGCCGCGGGAATAGGAGGCCGCCAGGGCCGGAAGAACCGGAGGGAACCAACGGCACAAGAGGCCTGAGCTTGGCAATTTTGCCCGTATCCGCCGCTTTGCCGGAAAGGATACCGAGAGAAAGCCGAACGGACATGCCAAGCTCCCGCAGCCAACGAGGATTGGACTGGCTGAACTTCTTCGCCGCCGATGTGCAGACCGGCTTCGGGCCGTTCATTGCCGTCTATCTGGCGGCCAACAGCTGGACGGAGGCGCAGATCGGCCTCGCCCTCAGCCTCGGCACGCTGACGGCCATGGCCGGGCAGGTGCCCGCCGGCGCCGCGGTGGATGCCATGCGCAACAAGCGCCTGGTGGCCGCGCTGGCGCTCGGGGCCATCGCGGCGAGCGCGGTGCTGCTGGCGCTGCGGGCGGATTTCTGGCCGGTGATGGCCTCCGAGGTGCTGCATGGCGTGGCCAGCGCGGTGCTGGTGCCGGCACTCGCCGCCATCAGCCTGGCCATGGTGGGGCGCAACGCGCTCAGCCAGCGGCTGGGCCGCAACGGGCGCTACGCCTCGCTCGGCAACGCCTCGGCGGCGGCGGTGCTGGGGCTGATGGGGGCCTATGTGTCCTCGGCCTCGGTGTTCTGGCTGACGGCGGCGCTCACCCTGCCGGCGCTGGCCGCCCTCTACAGCATCCGCTCCGCGGACATGACGGAGCGGGTGCGCCGCATCCAGAGCCGGGGCAGCGGCGAGGGCGGGCTGCGGCGCCTGTTGACGAAGCGGGGCGTGCTGGTGTTCGCCGGGGTTTGCTGCCTCTTCACCGCCGCCAATGCCCGATGCTGCCGCTTTCCGGCGCCCTGGCCACCCACCAGTCCGGCGGCAAGGCCAACCTGATCGTGGCGGGGGGGCTGATCGCCTCGCAGCTGATCGTGGCGGGCATCTCGCCCTGGCTCGGGCGGGTCGCCGAGGCGCGCGGGCGGCGGCTCCTGCTGCTGGCCGGCCTGTCCGTGGTGCCGGTGCGGGGCGCGCTGCTGGCCTTCTTCGACGGGCACTGGGCGATCCTTCTCGCCCAGGCGCTGGACGGCATCAACGCCGCCGTCTTCGTCATCCTGGTGCCGCTGGTGGCGGCCGACCTGACGCGCGGCACCAACCGCTTCAACCTCTGCATGGGCATCTTCGGCCTGGCCGTCGGGGTTGGCGGCATGGTCAGCACCACGGCGGCGGGGCTGGCCGCCTCCTGGTTCGGCAGCGGCGTCGCCTTCGCCGGGCTGGGCGTGACGGGGCTCCTGGCTTTCCTGCTGGTGCTGTTCGCGATGCCCGAGACCAGGGGCGGCGGGGATGACGACTGAAGCCGGCGCGGGCGTCCTCGCCCCGCCGGGCAATCCCGCCGGGCAATTCCGCCCGAGGGGGATCTGCTCTAAAGCTGGCCACTGCCAAACCCGGCGATCCGCCAGACACGAGGCGGCCACGGCCCCTGCCCGGCCCTGCCGCCGCCGCCGCGAGGACCCTGCCCATGCACCGACGCACCCTGGCCCGGCTGAGCGCCGGCGCGCTCGCCCTGCCCTTTCTCGGGCCTTCCGCCTCGCAGGCCGCAGGGCCCGGGGTGCTGCGCATCGGCTGGCTGCGGGCGCCGAACGACATCACCACCGGCCGCGCCCGCGGCACGCTGGAAAGGGCGGCGGCCGCGCAGGGCGTGCGGGTGGAATGGGCCGGCCCCTTCGCCGCCGCCGCCCCCGCGCTGGAGGCGCTGAACGCCGGCAGCATCGACATCACCGCCGGCAGCTCGCCTGCCTGCGTCACCGCGCTTTCCGCCGGCATCCCGATGGTGATCTTCGCCTACCAGAAGATGTCTCCGGCGGCGGAAGGCATCCTGGTGAAGCGGGATTCGCCGATCCGGACCCTGGCGGAGTTGCGCGGGCGCAGCGTCGCGGTCAATCGCGGCGGCACGGGCGAGTACCTCCTGGTTCGGGCGCTGGAGCGCCACGGCATCGACCCGGCCAGCGTCCGGCGCGCCTATCTGACCCCGAGCGACAGCGGCGCGGCCTTCGCGCAGGGCCATGTCGATGCCTGGGCCAGCTGGGACCCCTTCATCGCCATCGCGCTGCGCGCCTATGACGCGCGGGTGCTGGCCGATGGCGCGGCGATCGGATCGGACAACGCCGTGACGCTGATGGCGCATGCGGAGATGGCGGCGCGGCGCTGCCCGCTGTTGCAGGCGGTCTTCGCCGCCTGCCGCGCCGACAATGAATGGGCGCAGGCCAACCCGGCCGAGGCGGGCCGGATCTGGACGGGCGCGATGGGGCTGCCGGCGGAGCTGGCGCCCGCCATCGGCGCCAACAACGCCGTGCCGATGCGCGCGCCCACCGAGGCGGATGTGGCGCAGATCGCCCGGATCGCGGACTGGTACGTGGCCCACCGCATCGTGCCGCGCCGGCCGGACATCGCCGCCGGGGTGGTGCGGCTGGAGGGCTGAGGCGCCCTCAGGCCCCGGCCTGCCTGGAGGCGGACAAGGTTCGGGGCGCTTCGGCCACGGCCTGGTGCAGGCCCAGCCGGGCGACGAGGCCGCGGACCTGGGCCAGCGGCACGGGAGGGCTGAACAGGTAGCCCTGCGCCTCCTGCACGCCGCATTCGCGCAGCCGGGCGAGCTGCGTGGCGGTCTCCACCCCCTCGCCCAGCGACACCATCCGCAGATCCCGCGTGATGCCCAGAACGGCCCGGATCACCGCGTCGCATTCCGGCCGCTCGCCGATGCCGCGGACGAAGCTGCGGTCGATCTTGATCTTGTCGAAGGGAAAGTCGAGCAGGTAGGAAAGGCCGCTGTAGCCGGTGCCGAAATCGTCCAGCACGACGCGCACGCCGAGGGCGCGGAGCTCGTAGAGCAGATCGCGCACATGCTTGGTGTCCATCGCCATCACGCTCTCGGTGATCTCCAGCTCGAGCAGTTCCGGGCTCAGGCCGGAGGCGGAGAGGGCCTGCCGGACATGGCGGACGATCTCGTGGTCGCGGAACTGAGCGGCGGACAGGTTGACGGCCACCTTCAGCCGCGGCCAGCGCGCCGCCTCGGCACAGGAGCGGGCCAGGGCCCAGGCCCCCATGGCGACGATCAGCCCGCTCTCCTCCCCCGCCGCGATGAACTCGGCCGGCGGCACCAGCCCACGCGCCGGGTGGCGCCAGCGCATCAACGCCTCGAAGCCCGTCACGCCCCCGCTCCGCAGATGGACCAGCGGCTGGTAGTGCATCTCGAACTCGCCCTGGGCCACGGCGCGGCGCAGATCCTCCTGCAGCACGCGGCGCCGCACGGCGCGCTCCTCCATGCCCTCCTCGTGGAAGGCGAAGGCCTCGCCGCTGCTCCGGGCGCGGCCCAGCGCCAGGGCCGCCTGCCGCAGCAGCGCCTCCGCCCCCTGCCCGCCGGCGGCCCGGGCGATGCCGATCCGCGTGCCGAGATGCACCTCCCTGCCCTCCACGGTGAAGCTGTCCCGCAGGGCGGCGCCCAGCTCTTGCGCCAGCTCGGCCGATTGCCGCGCCGTGCTGCCCTCCCCCTCCTGGTGCAGCACCGCGAACTCGTCGGCGCCCAGGCGGGCCAGCAGCGCCCCCGGCGGAAGGCTGGCGGAAAGGCGGGCCGCCACCTGGCAAAGCAGCCCGTCGCCCTGCGCAGGGCCATAGGCCTCGTTGTAGCTGCCGAAGTCGCTGAGGTTCAGCATCAGCAGGCTGGGCCTTCCGCCCGCGGCACAGGCCTTTTCCAGCCGCTGCCGCAGCTCCGCCCGATCGGCCAGGCCGGTGAGCGCGTCCCTGCCGGCCTGCTGCTCCCGCAAGCGGGCCGCCGCGCGCTGCTCGGTCACGTCCTCATAGCTGAAGATCCAGCCCCCCTGCGGCGTGGCGGCATGGCGCAGGAGCAGGACGCGCCCCTTCCATGCATATTCCAGCACCGCCGGCTGCCCTTCCGCCCCGCTTCCCGGCGCCGGATCGAGGATGGTGGCCTGCGCCGCCCGCAAGGCTTCCCCGGGCAGCATCTGGCGCAGCACCGCCTGCCGGCTCATGCCGGGGCGCAGGCTGCCCGGCGGCAGCCCGAGCAGCCGCTCGTAATGGCCGCTGGCCAGCACCATCTCGTCCCCGCGCCCGAAGATGCAAAGGCCGTTGGGCATGGCGCCGAGGGCGAGGTCGAGATGCCCGGCGGTGCGGCGGAGATCGTGGGTGGTGCGGGCGAGCGCCATGCCGGCGCCACAGCCGAACAGCAGGAACAGGCCGCTCACCGCGAGCAGCACGCCGCCCGACAGCAGCACCACCAGGAGGCGCAGCCGGTCCGCCTCCCGCATCGCCTCGCTGCGGCCAAGCGCCAGACGCAGCGCGCCGACCGCCATGCCGCCCTCGTCCAGCAGCGGGCTGTAGAGCACATAGGTTTCCTCACCGCCGGGCCATTCCACCTGCCGGGACGGGCGCCGCTCGACATAGATGGCGTGCGAGGCGGCGCCGCGCGGCATCTCCGCGCCGGCCAGGCGCTGGCCCGCCGCATCGGTGGCGCTGCTGACCAGGGCGAGGCCACGGTCATAGATCGTGGCCTCGGCGCCCAGGGTGCGGCGCAACTCGTCGACCAGGGCGGCGTTCCGCGCGACCGGCACGAAGCCGACATGCAGCGCGCCCCCGGCGATGCGCGGTGCCGCCCCCGCCATGCGCAGGCTGGCCTCGGCGGCGCGCGCGCCGGCTTCCAGCGTCTGGAAGGCGCGCTCCTCCGCGTCGGCCCGCATCCGGCCGCTGGCGTTCCACAGGATGGCGAGCGTTGCCGCCACCAGCAGCAGGCAGAGCATGAACAGGAAGCGGGCCGCGAGGCGGAGGCGGTGCAGGCGGCGTGCCGCCGGATCCTCCGGCGGGGCGGGGCTTTCCTGTGTGGCCAACACGGCGGGCATCCTTTCCGGCGGCCCCGCGCCCTGCCAAGGATCGGCCGCGGGGCATCTCCATGCCGGCCGGCCTTCCTGGCCAGGCCCGCAACCGCCCCGGGATCGGGCGGTGCGCCATACATCCGCAGTTTGCGGTTTACAGAACCATAAGGGGCTGGTGCCACAGGCCAGGGCCGAGGAGGAAAATCGCCCTCCGGGGCCTCGCCCCGGCGCGGGGCCGGTCAGGAACGGGGAGAGGCCGGACTGGCCCACCGGCCTCTCCGAAGCGGAGGGCCGGCAGGCGGGCGCGGCTCAGCGCGGCGCGGCGGGCGTCTGGCCCGGCGTCTCGTCGGGCACCACGGGAGGCACCAGGGGGAGCGCGGGCGCGTCAGCCGCGGCCGGCGGCGCGGCGGGGCGGGGCTGCACCGTCTCCACCGTGCTTTCCATGCCGCGCAGCCGCTGCTCGGCGGATTGCACCTGTTCCGCCAGGCGCTGGCGGCGCTGCTCCAGCTCGCCCCCCTCGCGCCGCAGCGCCTCGTTGGCGGCCGTCAGGCGGGACGCCTCCTCCCGCAGGCCGCGGAGGATGGCGTTGTTGCGCTCCGTCTCGTCGCGGGCCTGGGCGAGGCGCGCCTCGGCTTCCGCCACGGCGCCGTTGCGGGAGGCCAGGGCCGCCTCCGCCGTTTCCAGTTCGCCCCGGACCTCCCGCAGGCGGCGCTCGGCCTCCGTGCGCTGGCGGTCATGCTCGGCACTGGTCCGCGAGGCCGCCTCGGCGGCGCCACGGATCTCCTCCAGCCGGCGCTGCTCGCTGGAAGCCTGCTGGCGAAGGCCGGTGAGCTGCGTCTCGGCGGCGCGGATGGCGTTGTCGAGTTCGGTGCGGCGGGTGTCGAGGCTCGCGACGGAGGCCGTGGCGGCATCGCGCGCGGCGGTCTGCCGGGCAAGCTCGTCCTGCAGGCGCTGCGCTTCCGCGCGCTGCCGCGTCAGCGCGGCTTCCTCATTGGCGAGATTCTGGCGCAGGGTGGCGAGGCGGGCATCCTCCTGCTGGGTCCGGCCCGTCAGCTCGGCCCAGCGGCGTTCCAATCCCTGGAGGCGGGTGTTCGCCTGCTCGGTGGCCTGGGTGGCTTCCTGGAGGCGGGTGCGGGCCTCGGCCACGGCCGCGGTACGGCTGGACAGCTCGCCCTGGGCGGCGCTCACGGACTGGCGGGTCTGCTGGAGCTGCGCCTCCGCCTCGCGAAGGGCCTGCTGGCGGGCGGCGAGCGCCGATTCCGCCTGGCCTCGCTCGGCGTTCAGCTGCCGCAGCCGCTCATTCTCGCTCTCGCTGCCGCGCGAGAGGGTGCCAAGGCGCTCCTCCCCAGCCGTGATCTCGGCGCGGATCGCGGCCGCGCGCCGCGCGGCGGCGGCGCGGGCCTGCTCGGCCGAGTTGCGGGCGGCACGGGCCTGGACCAGACGCTCGCTCAGCGACGCCAGATCCTCCTGGGCCTCGCGCTGCGCGGCGAGGGTCTTTTCCATTTCCGCCACGCGCTGCCCGAGCGCGGCGGCACGCGCCTCGGCGGCGGCCAGCGCCTGCTGGCGCTGCTCGACCTCGGCTGCCCGCTCGACAGTCAGGCCGCAACCGGTGAGGGCCAAGGATGCGGTCAGAGCCACGATCGGCGCCATGGGCCTGGAAAGGCGGCGAGCCATCATTCCCGATACAATCCCCTTGCATGCGGCGCCGGAAGCAGGGCAGGTCCGCCCCGTTCACCGTCTTGTTCCAGGTCGACGGTAAACAGCTTCGGGAGGGGAAGGAAGGCCACAAAATTGTGCCCCGCTCTCCAGAAAGGAAAGCAGGGCGCAGATTCCGGCAACAAAAT
>NZ_PDNU01000067.1 GCF_002631185.1 Teichococcus rhizosphaerae
GACCGCATCGTCGGGCTGCTGTGGCTTGCCCGGGCGTACTGGCGCGAATGGCGGGGCCCGTCGGGCTTACAGGCTACGGACTGATCTTCGCTGGCGTTCTGAGACAGAAATCAGGCGGATGAGGGTCGCCAAGCTCTAGCCCTGGCATTCCCAGGATGTCCTGCGATCTGGAAGCAGGGACGGTCTCTCCAGAGGGCGAGATCCGGTGGCTACTGCCTCCGCTGGCTCTGGTTCCGGTGGGCGGTACTCTGGATGGGGGTATAGGCTGACCCGCATGGACCATGCCGGAACTGCCTGCGTCGTCCCCTGCGTGCAACCAAGGCCCAGCAGTGGCATTCTGCATGTGTTCCGTGGCTTGGTAGCAGGGACGGTCGCTCCGGATGTGTAGATCCGACGCGGCCGTCCCTGTCGCATTGTGGCTCCGGTGAACGACGTCTGTTCAGCTCGGTGGCCCGACGCTCACCCCGACACACTTCTACAACGGACGCGTGTACACACTGTGTTCACCCTCTGGTTGAACCGGCAGGGCAGGACAAGCATGTTCTAGCTGTCCCGACAGGCCAGCCAATTCCGTGGCTTGGCGCTGTTCGATGTGCCCGGCTGTGGCGAGAGCGTACGTGCCCCGGCCATCCGAGCTGAATAGGTGACGGTTCTCGGTGAGGATGGTCGCCAGCCGGTCGATAGGCCGCGCTTCCTTTCCCATCACACCATCGGCAACGAGGATCTCCAGCAGTCGCTGGCGATGGAGCGGACCGTGCTGGCGGAGGGCCGACTCGACCATCGTGCAGATGCGCGAGGTCTTGGTGCTCGGCCTGTTCAGCCTGGCCTGTGCTGCCGGAGTGCTCATTGCCTCCAAAGCACGAAGCATCTTCGGCGGCGGGACCGAACTCCGCGAACCATTTACGAACCCATGCACTCGCCATAACCAGCGGACGGCCTCTGCCGCTTGGGCCTCATCCTGGGTGAGGCGCTCGAACTCAATGCGGCAACGCTCCGGCACGCTTGGATCGGCGTCATTGCACTCGGCCTCGACAAGAACCCTCTCGAGTTCCTGGCGCCGCGCCTGCGCCGCCGCCCGCCGCTGCTCCAAGCGGTCGATGAACTCCTCGAGCGGGCTGCAGAAGTCTGGCTCATCCATGCCCAAAGGAATGCTCGGCCGATCGGAAGGTTTCGGAGAATGGCGAAGCATTCCGACGAGGGCCGAACTTCGTGAGTTCAGCGACCGCAAGGAATGCCGACGTGCCAAAAGGAAAGCCTCGGCGAAGACAATGTCCGCCGAGGCTTTTCGCAATAAATCAATGGTTTGGGCGGGGGCCGGTCTACTGAATGGTGCCGGAGTCTCCCGTTTGGTGCGCGACTATATCATATAACGGCGCGCACTTAGATGGACTGCGCACCCCGTAACCCCTTGGTTTGCGGTGCGGGCCTCCGCGGGTTCCACGGACAGGCGTACGGCTTTCTTCAGACCCAGAGCCAACGAGTGCGCCAATCCCGAGACCAGAAAATCTGCCAATGATGTCAGGGTGTTGATAGCCTGGTGACGGCGAGTCCTTTGCAGCCTGCAGCGCGCGGCGAGTTGTGGTGCCGTACGGGATAGGAACTCGAGCAGCTGAAGCCGAAGCATCCACTATGCGGCTGGATACGGGAGCTGCCCCGCCTCACCGAAGGCCGCTCCGGGGCCGCACACGACCCTAGTCCCGGTGATTAGGCATCCCAATCGAGCTCACCCTCACGGCGTCCCGGCCGCCAATTCCCGCGCCGCCCGCCTCCACTCCGCCACCGCGCGCACGACCTCCTTCCCGCCACCGTTGGGCAGCGGCGTCGCCCAGCGCACGATGCCCTTGGTCACCTTTTGCGTCGCCGTGGTGACGTCCGTGAGATGGAGCCTCCGCATGTTGTCGAGTTCGGCGTGAAATCCCGCGGGCCAGTTCCGGACCGCTGCCAAAGAGCGGGCCAGCGCCTCATGCGGCGGCACCTCGACGTCGCCCATGTTCTCGAAGCCGAAGAAATACCGCCGCGGGCGCGTCGCGGCCGCGTCGAGCCCAAGGCGGACCAGGAACTCGATAACTTGGGCGTGCGCCATGTTACGGAACGGCGGCAGGGCCAGGACGCCGGTCCCCTCCTCGGTGAACTGAGGATCGCCCAACAATCCCTGGACGCAGGCCGTGGCGTTCGCCTGCTCAGGCGTGACCGGCGCCGCCGGGGCTTTCGTCAGGTCGCCGCCCTTTCGGCAGCCACACCATGCTAAACCGTTGCCTTTCCACTTGATCGGGTTCTCGCACGCATGACACTTGTCCACGAGGGCTTTGCGGTGGACGGGGCATGATGAGATAAAGGACAGGTCCCAGACGGCTAGGTGCCGTCCGCGTTCAGCCAGACACTCGGGGCACACCTTGCGCCCCTCTTGCAACCCGAAGTCCAAAGCGCTGCCGGGAAGCTCGTGGTTCCAGAACAGGACAAAGGGGGAGTGCGGGTCGCCGCGCCAGAGCGGCAGCAAGGATTCAAAGGGAACCGACGCCTCCAAGGCAAGCCTCTCGACAGAGTTGAGAGACGCACGTGACGCGAGTCCCTTGAAGCCCAATCGCTCACCCAGGGCTTTCGGCGTCTCTGTCCGCCGCCGATTGGCGAGACGGAAGATGTAGCTTTGGAGGCTTTCGTCCGCGGACGGTGTCAGGCCAAGGCTGTGTGGACGTGGCGCACCCTCTGGCGACAGGTAGCCTGGCGGGAGGCGCGGCTGTGGCGGTAGCGGCATGGCGCCGCACACTACAAGGACAGCACGCCTACAGTCGATCGGCAGGCGAGGGCGAACAGTCCCCTAATCCTACCGCCACACGCTCGACGTCGCCCAACGTAGCCCGACGCAAGCCTTAGGCGACGCAATTCCGATTAGGAAACAAGGATAGGTTTTGGCGTCATTTCGGCTGCTGGCGGCCCATCCCGGGCGCGGTCGCGCGCGGGGTCATCGATGGCTGAGCTGAAGATTGGCGACAGGCTGACGTTGCCCCACCAGTACGCCCTGGACGAGCAGGTCGCCGGGAACCCCATCCGCCAGCTGCTGCACCTGGCCCGGACCGCCACGGTTGCTGCCCGCCGCCTGAACGCCCGGGGTGCGCCAGACGGCTTCACCCTCGACATCGAGGGGGGCGGGTCCACCCTGCTGCTGGACCGGAAGCCCAGGGGTGACGAAGGATTCGAGCAAGCTCTGGTCTGCAGGCCCGGGCGCCTGCCTGCCGACCCGGCGGCGCAGTCCGCGGAGCTCGGCGCAGTTTGGACCAAGGTTAGCAAGGGTGCCTCCGAGTGGCAGGCACCGGGAGCGGCGGCGGAAGCCGCGAGGGTGTCGTGGGCGGATCCTGCAGGGTTTGAGCTGGGACGCCGCCGTCTGGTTCTGCCCTGGTTTCATTGACGATCACGAGGGCCGCAAGCGGAAGTCAGCCTAAGCAGTCGCAGCCTGGTCACGTCGACAGGTATGCCTTCCCTTGATAATGCTTCGCCTCTCCATCGAAGGGGAACTGAGTTGGCGAGTAACGAAGATCCGCGAGCGCGTGGCACAAAGCAAGCGGCGGATGAGGACGGTTCGGCGACGGGCAAGTCTGGCAACGGTGGTTCTGGCGGAGAGGCCGAAAGCGGATCCGGATCTGGATCCGGTGCTGCCTCCGGTCACCTCAATGCAATGGAGCGTTCGAAACTTCGGCGCCAGGTCAGGGAAGCTATTCTTAAAGATCTGCAGGCGATGAAATCGCAGGGCACTGGCGATGACACCCGTAACGCAAAACTGAGCAGCGTTCAGAAGCAGACCTTGCTCAACAGCTCGCGGTGGCCATTCCTCGTTTATCGCCTTGAGCCTCCTGTTCCCTCGGCCTTTGTATTGTTCCTGTACATTCCTGGGGGCGCTCCGCAGCGGATTGGATACTACGCCACGGACAAGGAAGTCGATGCGGCCATCGAGCGGCAATTATCCGAGACATCATCCGAGCCGGAGCACCGTCCCTTCGGTCGATGATCGCCACCATCTGATCGCAGCCGCTCCGTGAAGGCCATCAGTCGCCTCTGAGTGTCACGGGCGAGCGCACTGTGCGCCAACTGCCTGAGGCCTTCGGGCGTCTCGTACCAACTCAGGGCGCCGCGAAGATTGTCCATGGTCCAGAACGGATGCGGTGTTGGCTGATCCTTCGGCAGGAGCTGCCCAGAAGCCTTTGCCGCTTCCAACGCGGCGATGATGTTCTCAAGCCGCTCCTTCGCCTTTGGCGCCCGGATTCTTTTCAGAATCTCCGCGCGGCTCGGATCTGCCAGACCTTCGGCGATGAGCCAGAAGCTACCGCTCTGCACAGCGCCCTCGTAGGCATTGAGAAGGCGAGCTGCGTCGGACGCCCATCTCTGTCGCGGTGCCATCTTCGTGCCTCCAGCTGCATCCATTCGCCTCCCATGATAAGGGAGAGAGGCAGTAAGGGGAGCCCTTTCACCCGCGCCATGGACCTAAATGGCTACTAATCGGCCCTACCGCTCCCATGTCCGAGGGTGGGAAGCCGGGGACGGGGCTGAAGGGCTTCGGGAGCTACGCTGCAATCGTTGCGGCGCATATCGGGCCGGGTTGTGTCGCCTCAAGCACGCCTCCGGCAGGGGGCGACGACTCCAGATCCGCCGATTTCGAATTCCGGTTCGGGGCAAACGGCGTCCGCTACTTCCCCGCAGGCGGCCCACCGGCCTACATCAACATCGGCGGCAGGCGTACGCCGCTCGGCGACTGGCTGGCAGACAATCCCCCCTGGGTCCATTTCGCGAACGGCGCCGTGCTGCTCGATAATGAGCTGTTCTTCCCGCAAGGCATGACGGGGCGCATCCCGTACCCCCGCGAGCGCATCGCCGCCTGGGATTGGACGGGCACCGCCATCCGCAAGGAGTCGCAGAAGGCGGAAAAGCGTCCCGACTCCGTGCAGCACAGGGTGATCCGGCATCTGCTCGCCCTGACGGGGGACGAGGCCTTCGACATCGTTCTCGACGACGACGACGCGGGAGAGGTCGCTGACGTGGTGGCGATCAGGGCCACGCAGGACCGCATCGTCGTGCACCTCTACCACTGCAAGTACTCGGAAAAGCCGGAACCGGGCGCAAGGCTGGACGACCTCTACGTGGTTTGCGGGCAGGCGCAGAAGTGCGTCCGCTGGCGGGACGATGCCGAGGCGCTGTTCCGCCGCCTGCAGTCGCGCGAGGGCAAGCGCCTAGCGCGCGCGGCCCCAAGCCGGTTCGAGCGGGGCGACTTGGCCGCCCTGCGAAAGCTGGAGAGCATGCTCCGCAGCGCCGAGCGTGAGTTCGCCGTCTTCATCGTCCAACCGGGGCTCTCCAGGGCCAAGGCCGAGGGTGATCACCTGGAACTCCTGGCGGCGACGGAGACCTACTTGGCGGAGACGTCGGGGATGCCGCTGGGCGTCATAGGCAGTCAGTGATTGTCGTGAGTTCACAGCGGCCCGCCGCCGGTCACGTGACCCGCCGACCATTCCTCAGTTCCAGGGCCGCTTAGGTCTGGGCGTCTAGCTTATTGGACTTGGCTTCGGTCTTGCCGGTCGAAAGATACCCTCGAGGCGAGGTACCGACCTGCGACGCGACCTCTCCGTTGCCACGACACGCCGTAACCTGAAGCCGCGCAGGCGAAAGGGTACGGACATGCCGAGGGTGCTGTTGATCGAGGTTTCCTCAACTGAAGCTTTGCCGCTCGAAGAGTGTTGCGAGGCGGTTCAGCTCCCGGCACACATCGACGATGTTTTGGCAGCCGCCCGCAACATGCTCTTGCTGGATGCCTCGCTGCGTCTCGAGCATTCCACGTGGGTGAGCGATGGCTACAACGTTCCGCTTGGTGCGCCCGGATGCACCGCCTGGATTGCCGACGTCGATGGCAGGACCGCGAAGTCGTGGCGCCTATTCTGGGAAAGCGTACGGAAGCAGCGTCCGCAGGCGGGTGGCATTGCGCTCCGCCCAGATGACGAGCGCCTGCTGGAAGCGCTCAGCGGGCTGCTATCTACAGCCTCGTCTGGAGACGCTGGAGTGCCGCCTCAATCTTCCCAACAAGCCTCAAGGGCAGATTAGCAGCAGGATCCGCTTCAGCGAGCAACCTGTCCGACACCGCAAAGGTGCGCGGGTCTGCAGTTATATCGTCCTCGCTGGGCGTTCGCTTTCCGTCGGGAAGGTCATAGGTCGCTCGCATCAGAACAGTATCGGCAGGTTGGATCCAAAGCGTGTCCAAGGTCATCGGCTCGTAGTGGAACCAGAATCGGAAGTACAGGCGACGTAGGAATTGGCGTCGCTTCGGATCCTTTGACCTCTGCGGGGGAAAATCCCTTTGCAGCACGAGCATGTAAGGCACGGCCCAGACGGGCATGCCGACGTAAGCCCAGGAACGCCGTTCGGTGGCGGCTTCCAGCAACTCGATGAACTCGTCCGCTGTCAGGTTCGCCACCAAGGTGCGAATTGCGGAGTAGTGCCTTCGCCAGTCGGCAGCCACGGCGCCTAAGACATGGATCGCCGCGGCTGTATTCGGGGCCGCCGGGGTGAGCCCGTGGTATGGCCGTCCTGCCGGAGCCATAGTGGGGCAGACTGCTCCTCGCGGGTGTGCGAAGTGTGTCGCGCGTGTAGGTGATGCGTCGGCTCGCAGTGACAGCTCGGATGGGCAATACGGACAGCGCACGACGGGGCGGTGCCATTCCCCCTGATGCCCCGCTGGCCTTCGTCCGATGCTGCCTTGGTACTGCTCCACGGTCAGTCTTTGTCCAGTGATCGGATGTCTGGCGTAACGCACCTGATGCAGGTTCCCGCAGTTTGCGGGAGGGTACAGCCAGGATGCGCAGTCAGGAAGGGCAGCTGCCCGAATTCCTGTCGGGCAGAGCCTGCCTTTCCGGCGACCAAGTCAACGCCTCCTGAAGAACGCCTGCCGCCCGCCGTCCACGCCCGGTCCCGTCACCGGCAGCACGCCCACCGCCCGCAGGTCTGCCGCCAGCTTCCGGGGCGACGTGCCGCGCTCGCGCGCCAGCTCCGCGCCGGACACGTACGCCGTCCGGAAGCGGTCGAGCTCGGTGGCCGTGACGGCGCCGCCCTCGGTCCGGAGCAGGCCGCGCCGGATGAGGTGCGCCACCACCTCACGCTTGACGCCGAGCAACGCGGCGGTGGCGTAGGCGCTGAACGGACCCCGCTCGAGTGGGGACGCCACCCTGCGCACGTCGGCCCGGTCGAACCGCAGGCGTTTGAACCCTATGGCGGCCTGGTCGTAGGCGGCCACCGGAAGGTGCCCCGCGAGCACCATGCCCACGAACTCGGGCAGCTCGACGCCGCGCCGCTTCAACGCACCAGCCGCCTCCTCGAAGCCGAGGAGTCCTGGCTCGAGGCCGGTGTCAGCCGGGGCGCCCTCCGCCATCCTTCCCGGCAGCCCCTCGATGCTGGCGCGCCGGAACGCCCAGCGGCCCCAGCCATCGGCCGCTGCCCGGTGAACCGCCTCAAGAACGTCTGCCTGCGCCAGCCGCCGCACCCGTGCCCTGGACACCCCTAGGGCGGCGGAGGCTTCGTCCAGTGTCAGCGCGTCGCGCAGGTCGGCCGCCAATCCTTCCACCTTCGCTCGGTCAATCACCGCCGGGATGCCGCGCCCCGTGCCGTCAGGCGTCGGCAGCAGGCCAGCCTCCGCGAGCCGCTTGGTCGTGGGCAAGGATCTGCCCACCATGCGCGCGACCTCCTTCAAGGCGACGCCGTCACCCTGGACGCCCAGCAGCAGCGAGCGGTGCATCCGGCGGCCCAGCACTGGGTCGGCGGCAAGGAATTGGCGGGTCGCCTCGGCCAGGGCGTCGCGGAACGGCCCGGCCTCCAGCATCGACAGCCAGCCGTAGTAGGCGCCCATGGTTTTGGTGGCGCCGAAGCATCCGGCACGGGCGGCCTCCACGGCCCGCGTCGCCGCAAGGAATCCGTGAAGGGGAACAGGCCATTCCTCGACCGCGGCAAGGCCAGCGCCGACGACGCGGGCCACGGCGTCCGGCCCGGACGCGACGAGGGTCTCGATGCGTCTTTCCTTGCGCCAAGCGGTCAGGAACATGCCGGTGACCATGACCAGGCGCACGAGGTCGGCCGGTCCGACGGCCAACAGGGCATGGGGCAACCACGGGATCGTCTCGCCCGTGGCCAGCGCCAGCACGCGGGCGCTTGCCTCTGCCTCGTCGGAGGGGACCGGCATTCCGGCGAGCGCCCGAAGGTCGGTTCCGCAGGCGCAGCGGGTGACGTCGGCCACATTCCACCCCAGCCCCCGACAGCGAGGTCTGTGGCACCTGTCCACGAAGCGCAGGGCGTGGTGGGAGCAGGCGGTCACCAGGGCGCAGTCCCAGGCGGCACGCTGGATGGGCGCCGCGACGAGACAGGCTGGGCAGGCGCGCCGCCGTGAGATGTCGATGAACTCGCGGTGGAGCTCACCGCCAAGGAAACGGTGGTGGGCGAGGCGACCTGTGGGGCGGTAGGTGGCGGCTTCGAGAGCGGCGGGATCGGCGCCGGACAGGGTCGCGAGGCCGCGTATGTCATCCCCAGAGGTGGCGGAGCCAGGCTGGCGCAGGCCGACATGGATGGCGAGGCGGTCGGCGCCGGGGAAGCGGGCGCGGCCCGCGAAGCGCATCATGAAACCAGGGATGCTCTCGCCCGGCACGATGCCCATGCCGAGCGAGAGTGGCTGTATGCCCATGTGCTCAGGGCCGGAAGTTATGGTGGCGGTCGCTGCGGCGGGTACGGCCGCGCAGGCGGGTCTTTTCGGGTCCCGTGTCGATGGTAGGCCCGACTGCCTCGGGGAAGGCGGGGCGCTCCGCCGTCCACACTGCCGACTTGCCGTATGCTTTCACCAGGTGGGCGTAGGTCAGCCTGTCCGCCTTCCCGGCCGCGACGTCGTAGACGGCCTCCGCAGCGGCGGTCTCGATGAGGGTCGCCATGTCGCCAAGATATCCCGATGCGGCACGGCACAGCGGATAGGCCATCTTGGCTCCTGCGAGGCCGGACAGCACGCCGAAGACGTTGTCCCGGAGGAACTCATCCCATTCCATCAACACGTCCTGCAGGAATTCGCGGCTTTCGGCGATGTCCCAGTCCAGCGGCAGGAGTTCGTGCCGGATGCTCGCCCGCCTTCGGAATTCCGCGTCGGCCTCCCTGAGCAGTAGGACGGATGCCGTACCGGCGATGATGAGGGACGGTCCGCCCTTGGCGTTCACGATGTACCGGCAGAGACTCGCGATGCGCTTGATGGCAGCGGTGTCCTTGCCTTCGAGGCACTGGCTGAACTCGTCAGCGACGACGAGCCTGTTCCCCACGTCCCGGCCCACCGCAACGATGTCCTCCTGGATGACGAGGCGCTTCCGGCCCCGACCTACGACGTGATCGATGCTCTGGCCGGTCAGCGCGGCGAACCAGACCTCGGCGACGTCCTTCTCGCTTCCGTTCGGCGCTTTGAAGTACAACACGTCTTTGCGGTCAGCGAATGCGCCATCCGGGCCAGCGATGGCTCGGGGTTGGTCGGGGAACTGGCTGGTGTAGTCCAGGACGAGCTTTGACTTACCGCTGCCTGACCCCCCGACAAGGAGAAGGATGCCAGCCTCGCCAGACGACCCATGGTCGCGGTGGTGGAGGCGACGAATATCTCGCTGGATTTCGTCCGACTTGTCAGTCGGCAGGTAGAGCTCGCGGAACCTGCCCGAGAGCCTGACGAGACGGTCGATTTCGTTCTGGTCCATGGTGCTCATTGCCCTTCGTCGCCGCGCATGCGCTTCGCCTGCCGCCGCGGACGTGCCGCGCGGCCCTCGTCGCTTGTGTTCTCCGACTTCTCGGGCGCCGCCTGCGGCTCACTGGCGTCCGGTTGCGGCTGCACGTCGCCGGTGTCGTCGCCGGACGGCTGGTTGCTGTTCATCATCAGGAAGCGGACCAGGGCATTCCGCTTGAGCTTGGACAGCGATTTGCCGCTGGCCAGCAGCCGCGTGGCGTCCTCGAGCAGGGCGGCCTTGAGGGCCCGCAATTCGTCGGTGTCGTAGGTCCGCTCCAGGCGCCTATTGAATTTGAGAGTGATGTCGTGCTGGTGGAGGGTGAGACCGACCATCAGGCGACGATTGAAGGGTTCGACCTTTGCGATCGCACCCGTGAACGGGTTGACGACCCAGGCTTGCGACACATCGTGCTCGTCGAAGAGGACCTGGATTTTCGTGCCTTTGCGGTAGTTCGGGTTGGCGACGATCTGCCGGATGGCCTCGCCGTGCCACGTGAGACCTTGGGTGGTGACCCTTCCGCGCAGCGGCAGGCACATGTGCCGGTGGGTGAGCAGCACAGTCAGGTCGTGCTCGCTGCGGAGTGCCCGGGGCGGGTGCCTGTCCGTGTGCTCCTGCCAGCGGCGAAGGGGCACGTCGTCGATCCCGGTGTGCCACGACTTGGCGTAGACCATGGCGACCCAGGTCCAGAGGCGACGCACGAGGTCGGAGTACCGGATGATGGCATCCGGCTTCTCGGGGTCGTTATCCTCGCGGTGGCTGGGCGGGTTGGGTCCCGCAAGCGGCCGCTCCGCCTGTTCGCGGAAGTTCCGGATGAAGCGCTCGATGCACGCCTTGAGCTGCGGGTTCTCGCCCTCGGCGTAGTCCATGATCATGTCCAGGACCAGGGACGCGTTGCGCACGTGGTCATTATTCGTCGCCGCGGCCTGGTCGAAGAAGAACGACATCGGAACGCCGGTCGGGAACTCGTAGTCGAGGTTCGGTACGAGCTTCTTGAGGAAGCCCTTGGGCGTCATCGTCATCCGCAGGACGCTGAACCCGATGCCGAGGGTCTCGCCCGCGAAATGGACGATCAGCGCGAGCGGCATGCGGGTGAAGTGGTCGTAGGCGATGGAGACCCAGGCGCCGCCCATGTCCAGGCCGCTCCGGTCGTCCAGCACCCTGATCCGCCGCAGGCGGAAGTGATCGACCTCGACACGCTCCAGCGGGAAGGTCGTGACCACACCGTTGCCGATGGTGCGGACCTTGTCGAACTCCTTCTTGCCCTTGCGACGGCGGACGGCGACGTGCTGGTCAACTTCCTCGCGGATATAGCGGGCCACCTGGCTTTCGCTCGGACACCAGAGCTGGTTGTCCGGGTTCGCCGTGTTCCAGTTCGTCACCCGGTCGTTGAGCGCGCTCCAGACCTTCGACTTGCGGTTTTCCTGCCGCGTGAGCCAGACTAGTGTGATGGTCTCGATCAGCCACTGCTCGACCATAGCGGGCATCTTGCGCCCCCGCGGTCCCTGCCTGTCGAAGCGGGGCGCGAGGGCGCGGATGTCCCCGCCTGCCTGCTTCAACGTGTTGAGCCAGCCGTAGAACGTGCTGACGCCCGGGGCTTTCTGCCCGGTCGCCTTCGCGACCTGTTTCAGGAAGGCGAGGAGGGTCGCCTTGGAGACGCGGCCGCTGAGGTCGATGCGCTCGGCGACGGGGAGGTCCGGCATCCTCTCGCGGTAGAAGCGCTCCGGGTCACGGTACGCCTCCACGAAAACGGCGCTCCACTGCACCTTGGCTTTCATCGAGCTCGGCAAGCCGTCGAGCGGGACGCGGAGCACTTCCCGGATGCGCTCCGGCAGGTCCGCGTCAGGTGAATCGACGACCCAGCTCTCGCCGCGCCAGCACTCCTCCTGCCAGGCGATGTTGTTGACGACGGCGGTCTCGTCGGTCTTGACGTTCTCCAGGTGGATCAGGCCGCTCTTGAACAGCTTCACGCGCCAGACGCTGCCCTGGCGGTGGATGTAGGTGCCGCGGACGAGGCGCCGCCGGTCCAGCGGCTCCGGGACGGTCGGCTGGCGCAGGCTGCCGTTCTGCCAGTGCAGGATCCAGGAGGCGAGGCCCCAGGTCAGGACCTCGCCGGTCATCCGGTTGCGCAGGTCGAGGCCGTCGTTGTCGAGGCGCTCCACCATCCACGGGTGGCCGTCCCAACGGACGATCTGGCCCAGTCGGGGCAGGTATCGGTTGCTCATGTGCGCCACCCCTTAGTCCGCCAGGCCAACACGGGGGTGTCCGGTCCGAGCCCGGCCGAGATGTCGGCAACCACGAACCCGTTCGCGACCATGGACAGCAGCTGATGCCAGGTGGCGAGGCCATCCAGCAGCCGGTGCAACTCCCCAAGGGTGGCAGGGGCGTGACGCTCGGCCACGGTCGACACCGAGAAGGGCAGGGAGTCCGGCCACTGCCAGTAGCGGTAATAGAATAGGTCCTTGGCACCGGGCAGCGCGACGTCCTCGGTGACCTCGTCGCGGTTCGAGTGAACGAAGCCAAGACCCTGGCGCTCGCAGGCCGCGCGCATGGCGGCGAGGCGCTTCTTGCGGCGCGTGTCCGGCTTGGCCAGCGGGTGCAGGATTGTCAGCGCGTAGGAGCGCGTCTCCTCATGCACGATGAAGTCGGGGACGAATTTGAAGTCCTTGCCTTCCCAGTGGACTTCGATGGCCTCGGCTGTGGAGGTCCAGCCCAGCACCTCGTGCCGGGCGTCCAAGAGGAACGCGGCGTCGCGATGGTGATAACTCCGCAGGTGCTCGTAACGCCGCTTGCCCTTGGCTGGCGGGTAGTAAGTCGGGACCTGTGTCCGAGCCTTCGGTTGGTCCTGCTCTTCTTCCTCGGGTTCCTCGCCCCCGGCTTCTTTGCTGACAATCTTGCCTTTGGCCTTCCCCTTGGGGGGCTTGGCCGGGAATTTGGGGTTCCAGTTGCCGCGCGTCGGCACTGCCCCCAATGCGAATCGGCGCATCGTGGCTTCCAATCGTTTGAGCGTTCGGGATGCCGCCGGTGGGCGGCGTCAGACGGCGCGAGAACGACGTATCAGGGTGGGGAGCCGGAACTTGGCCCGGAAGCCTGGAAGGAAACCGCGCGCGCCACGCGGCGGCGTGCGCCGCGCCGTCGTCGGCGCAAAGGATTTGTGGTGGTGCATGATGTCCTCAGCGGTGAGGCCAGGAAAGCTGCAGGCGGGCACAGCGACGTGGGTGCCGTGCCGCAAATCCTCAGTCCGTGGCTATTCGCTTCGTGGAGATCATGGCTGCAGAGACGGCTGGCGCCTGGATTGGTTTCGCGCCCCCCTGCCATTTTCATGGACAGCTCTGGCGAGGCGTCCGGGTCGGGGCCGGTCATGGCCGCACCCTCCGGGGGCGGCGACCGGCGCATGGCGGTCGGCAATCCTTCGCGGCCGCCCCGGACGCCGCGACCAGGGCCTCGATCTCGGCGCCCGGCACCGTCTCCTTGGCGACCAGCATGTCCGCCAGACGGCAGATGGCCAGGCCGTGGTGCCGGACCACCGACCGCGTCTCGGCGTAGGCCGCGTCCAGCATCTCGCCGACCCGGCGCGCGACGTCGGGCCGCGCCGCCAGCAGCGCGGGGACACCGGCCGCCTCCGGCAAGCCGCGCCAGACCAGGGCGCCACCGCCCTTGTCGAGGCCGAGCGCGGTCACCGCCGCCGTCGCGAGGCGCGTCGCCGTGGCGAGGTCGCTCTCGGCGCCGCCGCCGCTCCCGGCCGATGCCTCGCCGAGCAGCTCCTCCTCAGCCGCCCGGCCCGCCAGCGCCTCGCGCAGCAATGTTGACAGCGCCGCCCGCGTGACCGTGGTCTGACCATCGGCGGGCTCCGTCCAGAGCACCCGGCCCGCGCGGTCGCCCTGCGCCACGACGGTGGCCGAGATCAGGGCACCCGGCCGTCCCAGCGCCGCCACCACGGCGTGCCCGGCCTCGTGGATGGCCACGCGGCGCAGCACCTCCGGGGCCGGGCGGGGCCCGCCGCCGCGCAACTCCGCCTCCAGGTCCGCCAGGGTCGCCTCCCGCCGGTCGTGCCGCGCCCGCCGCCGCATGCCGCGGACCCAGCGCTCGGCCTCGGCGCCGGTGGACCCGAAGCCCAGCAGCGCGAGGCGCGATAGGTCGGCGCCGGGCAGATCGGTGCCGAGGTGGTGGCGCAGGATGGCGGCCAGCGCCGCCTGGTCCGGCAGCGGCACCCGGATCAGGCGCTCCAGGCGACCCGGACGCAGGATGGCCGGGTCGATGCGGCTGGCGTCGTTGCAGCAGCCCAGGACGACCACGCCCTCGCGTCCGGCGGCGCCGTCCAGTTCCTCGAGGAAGGCGTTGACCACCTGGACCGAGTAGTCGCGGTCGTGGTGGCGGAAGGTGGTGCGGTTGCCGAAGCTGTCGATCTCGTCCACGAGCAGGATGCAGGGCGCCGCCTTGCGCGCGGCCTCGAAGGTCCCGCGCATGGCGCCGAGGGTCGTGCCGAGGTGGCCGTCCTTGGCGCCCTGCCACTGGCCCAGCGAGCCGGTCACCAGCGGCACCCCGCATTGCGCCGCCAGCGCCCTGGCGAAGGTCGTCTTGCCGGTGCCGGTGGGACCGACCAGCACGGCGCCGCGGTCCACGTCGCGCCACGGCAACGCGCCGCGGGCGTAGTCGGTGAGATCGCGCGCGACGTCCTTGCCCCACCGCGCGGCCTCGTCCATCCCGTGCAGGCCGTCGAGCGTCAGCGGGCGGACGGAGAGCCGCTGCGACGCCAGCTCCGCCAGCCGCCGGAGGTAGTCGTCGGCATCCTGGTGGGGCAGCCGGGCCAGCCACAGGTCACCGACGGTGACCAGCCGCGCCACCTCCGGCGGTACGGACGCGGTGACCGGCGCGGCGCCCGTCAACATGGTCGCCGCCTCGGCCAGCGCGGCCGGATCCAGCGGGCCGACGGTCACCGTCGCCGTGGCGGCCCGCAGCAGATCGGATGGCAGGCAGCGGGCGGGCGCCGGGCTGAAGCCGTAGACCGGGCGCCCGCTGGCGACCATGGTGCGGACGGCGCCGTTGCCGTCCTCGGGGCGGTGCCAGCGGTCGGAGCCGTCGCGGCGGAACTCGGCCCAGCTCGGCTCAATCTTGCTGATCCGCCGGTATGGCCGGTCCTGGGCGTCGTCGCCGTCGAACGGTACCTCGTCCGTGCCCTGGATCAGCATGCGCCAGGTCTCGGCGACGGGGACGACCCACTCGGCGTCCGGCACCTCGACCACGAGGACCGCGCCCGGCTCCCGCGCCCTGCCGTGCAGGGTCGGATCGGCCTCGAGCAGGCGCCGGAGCATGGCGTGGGCTGCGGCCTCGGCAGGGTCTTCCAGGCGCACGCGCGATGGCTGGTGGACGGGCGGGGGCGTTGGCTTCCGCGCCTGCGGCGGAACGGGACCGAGGTGGAACGGCTCGTGGCCGATCTCCTCCTCGACGGCTTCGGCCAGCCCTTCGATAGCGAGGTCCAGCGCGTCGCCGGTCAGGGCGGCGGCGCCACCCATGCTGCCGGGCGGCAGGGCAGGTGAGGGGGCGGATGCGGAGGTGCTGGGGATGGGGTTTGGCATGGTGTCACCGCAGGCCCAGGGAGCAGGTCCGGTCGGCGGGCGGCGGCACGACCGGCATGGGCGCGCGCGGGGCGCCGAGGCGATAGAGGCGGTTCAACGTTCGCGCCCAGCCCACGGTCGGCGCGAAGGCCCAAAGGTCTGAGGTCCGGCAGTAGGGGCCGTCCAGCAGCGGATGGCCGGTGACGGCGCCGACAAGGCACATGACCGGGCGCGAGGTCACGGCCCATCCCTCCAGCAGCGGCGCCTCCGACAGCTCCGCCGCCGACGGCATCCCGGCCGCCGCGAGCCGCCGCAGGTCCGCCGCCAGTGCCTCCAGCCTGCTGGCTTCCGCCTCGACGTCGCCGCGCACGGTTCCTCGTTCACCGATGATGAGCATGGTGCCTCCTGTCTCTGATGAGTGGTTGTCGGTGTGTTGGTGGCGGCCTGCGGGAGGGGCCGCCGGGCGCCCTGTGCGGGCGCGGGGATGACGACCCAGTGCCCGTTTTCGCGCCCGCCGACGTACCCCGCCGGGCCAGGGGGACCCGGTTCAGTCGCCTCAGGGAAGGGAAGGGCGGTCGTCATGCCCAGAACAGAAGCGGAACATCTCGCCCGGCGCAATAGGCATGCGTCGGTGTGATTTGCCAGCAAAGGAGGCATCACCAGCTGCCTTGAGACCGGGTGACAATCCCTCCCGCAAGCCGATCTATCGCCCTGAATCCTTGTGGTTTTCCTTGCAACATTCATGGCGTCGCGGGCCGACACGACGCGTTCGGTGTCGCTGGCTACCGACGGCCATGCCCGAAATCTCGTAGGATCAGATGCCTAGCAGTGGGCGCCGAGTACGCCATTCCAGAGACTGTGCGCCGACCACCGGCCGGGGCGCAGACTCTCAAAACGGCACCAAAAGGCATGTACCTGGGCGCCCATCGTCATTCGGATGCGGCATGTCGCTCCGCGGATCGTGAACAGCGGCTCATCCAGCGAAAACCGCGGTGCGGCAAAACTCCGATCCGGTGGCGCCCCGCGCCTGTGGGCAGCAAGGTTGCACATGGGCTGCCACATGGCCTTCTCATGGCGTCGCCGCAGGGTGCCGCCTCAACCACCCTGTCGGCGCAGGTTCGCGTCCAGCTGAGTGTACCGGGGATCCGTGCTCAGATGCGGATTGGCGTCCAAGACGCGTCTCAGCAGGCGGCGTAGCCCCAGCCCATCCCAGGAGTTCCCCAAGCCATCTGTAATCGCGTCGAGTAGCTTCAGAACGTCATTTGGGAACCGCTCGGGGAGGTCGTTCTCGGCCAAGTTGTGGACAAGGCGGAAGTGCTGGTTGCACCGGACCACCGTGCCCGCGATCAGGTCCACGGCCAGCGGGAAAGCCTCCCCGCTAGCGGCTGCCGCCAGTGCAAGGTTTTCGGAACTGCCCGCGTCGCGCAGGCCGACATCCTTGGGCCAGGCTTCGTCGATCCAGGGGCCAAGTCGGGCTTCCCAGAAAGCCGCCGCCTTCGCCGCGTCATCCGGCATCATGCGGTACAACTGGAACGCGGCGTGGCGGCGTGCCTCCGGATCTGCCGACCGGAGCAGGGATTGGGCTTCCTTTGCCTCGATGAGACCGGGAACCTCGATGCACGCCATCACCAAAAGCGACCAGAGCTGCTCCTTCGAGCGGTGCACCTCGCTGTCGTGATGGCGCAGCGTATCCAGGAGATCGTCCTTGAGCGCCGACAAGACCTTGGGGTGAATGGAACCCCCGGCGATGAAGCCCTTCCACAGGGCCGCGGCCTCGCGGGGTACCGTCCAGCTGAACTTCGGGACCAAGTGCTGCTGCGCCCAGTCCTGCTGTGTCATGAACAGGGCAGTCAGGTGGCGCGCCAGGATCACGCGTCCAAGCAGAAAGCCGTCCCCGCCGCCGGACGTCACCTGACGCAGGCGTAGTTCCGCCTCCGCCGGAATGCCCTGGCCCACTTTCGGTTGGTAGGCAAAGAAGCGGTGCAGGAGCGCCTCGGTCAGGCGCCCCGGCGGCTCGTTGATCGCGGCGTCCAGGGGGCTGGTATCCGGGCCGAGAGAGACAGGTAGCGCGAAGAAGATCGGAGCCAGCCGGTCCCAGAGCTGCCAGAAAAGGTCGGCCGGATCCGCTGCGGTTACTCGCGTGGCTCCCGGAAGCCAGTACCCGATGGCCCAGGCGACTTCCCGGTTCTGGAGGAACGAGTCCGGCGCCTGGAGCAGGAGGGGAGCCATTCGGCGGAACAGGGCGGCCTTGGCACAACCCCGCTTCATCCCGCTGAAGGCAACCAGCGTGGCCTGCCAGGTGTCACCCGGCCAAATCCCCCGGGCCGCGAGCTGCTCGAGCACCCTCGCAGCCGCCTTTGGCCGTGACGGAACCACCTCGCCCCAGAGCGCCATCAGGGATTTTCGCGTGTCGTCGAAGGCGCGGTGCTGGCGGACGGCGGGCTCTTGCAGGAGCGAGACGAGCTCCTCCAGCTTCAGCGCGCGCATCTCCCTCTCCGACACGCCCGCGCGATCAGGCACGCCCAGGCGTTCGAACTCGAACCCGAGCCTCACCGACGACGGCGCTTCCACGGGGCCGTGCGCCGCCTCGTAGGCCGTAAGGAGAGCGGATGCTTCGGGCGGCAGCGGTCTGTCGCCCGCGTCGCGCATCTCGGCCAGCCTCGAGGCGAGCTGCCACGCCCGCCGGTCGGCATCCTCGACATCTGGTGGACCGGCGACAGCCCTCCCGGCCAGCCGGGCGGCGCTTTCCTCGGGCAGTTCCCGCCAGAGCCGCCCCAGGAGGCGCATGCTTTCCGGTTCGTGACGCCTTGACCACAGGATGTCGCCGGACAGCAGGTAGTCGAGACCTGCCGCCAAGCGCGCTTCAGACTGCGTAGGCATCGAGAGCCATCCTCTGAAACAGGACGTAAGGGAGCGCCCGCCAGCGGAGCAGAAGGGCATCCGCCGCCTGGGCGTTCGTTTCCCTCAACGCCTCCATCGAATCCCGCGTCACGTCGATCAACCGCGTCCAGTCCTCGTAACCGCGGGCCTCGGGGCCGGGTCGGACCGGGCGGTACATGACAGGGAGCGGATCGCTGGTTTCGCCCGCCTGCCCCACCAGGGCAAACAGGTCGAGCGCGCGCTTCAGCTGGCTGGTCAGGTCATCCGCCACCGCCGCGAGAAAGGCCGTCCGGCCCCGGACTGCCTCGAGCAGGGATTCGAGCATGTCGCCGCAGGCCAGCTCGATGTCGATGGCGACGTGGTCTCCAGCCGTTGGCAGACGGAAGGAGGCGGTTCCTCCAGGAGGCGACGCACTCGGCTCGAAAAACGGATGGGTGCGCTTGATC
>NZ_PDNU01000068.1 GCF_002631185.1 Teichococcus rhizosphaerae
TGAATCAGACAGCGTAGGGCGGCTTGTGCAGCCCGGCGGGGGAATAGGTGAACACCTCGCACCCCGTCTCGGTCACGCCCACCATGTGCTCGAACTGGGCGGACAGGCTGCGGTCCCGCGTCACGGCGGTCCAGCCATCGTCCAGCACCTTCACGTCGGGGCGGCCGACATTCACCATGGGCTCGATGGTGAAGAACATGCCGGGCTTCAGCAGCGGCCCCTCGCCGGGGCGGCCGAAATGCAGCACATTGGGCGCGGCGTGGAAGGTGCGGCCGATGCCGTGCCCGCAGAAATCCCGCACCACGCTGAAGCGGTGGCTTTCCACATAGTTCTGGATGGCGTGGCCGATGTCGCCCAGGCGGGCGCCCGGCTTCACGGCCTTGATGCCGCGCAGCAGGCTCTCATGCGTCACGTCCATCAGCAGCCGGGCCTTGGTGCTGGGCGTGCCCGCCACGTACATGCGGCTGGTGTCGCCATACCAGCCATCCAGGATGACGGTGACGTCGATGTTCAGGATGTCGCCATCCAGCAGCTTCCGGGTGCCCGGGATGCCGTGGCAGACGACGTGATTGATGGAGATGCAGGAGGCGTGCTGGTAGCCGCGGTAGCCGATGGTGGCCGAGGTGGCGCCGCTCGTCTCGACGAAATCCTGGATGATCGCGTCCAGCTCGCCGGTGGTGACGCCGGGGCGCACATGCGGGGTGATCATGTCGAGCGTCGCGGCGGCCAGTTGCCCCGCGCGGCGCATCCCCTCGAAATCTTCGGGCGCGTGCAGGGGGATGCGCCGCGCTTCGGCACCGGACTGTTCCATGCGGCGCAAGATGCGCAAGACGCCTCAGGGTTGCAAGCGGCCGGCGCGCAGGGCAGGGGTGCCGCCGTGTCGGGGAAGCGGCGCCTGCGCCGGGAGGGCCCTCAATGTGGTGGGGGGCGCTCGCCGATGCGGTGTTCCACCGTGCCCAGCGCGTCTGCCAGCCGGGCATTGGCGCTGCCGCGCGGCGCGGGCTTCGGCTGGTCCGGCCCCGGCGCCCAGCCGGTCAGCACCAGCATCTCCAGCGGCATGGGCAACGTGCCCTCGGCATCCGGCGCGAGGGCGGCCAGCGCCATGGGAAACAGCGCGCGGGGCGGGATGCGCGGGTCGCGCGTCAGCACGGCGTTGCCCTCGCCGGCATCCCGCAGGTCCCGCAACAGGGCGAGGGGAGTGCGGTAGCGCAGCGGCAGCCTGTCGCGGTCGGCCACCGGCAGGGCGAAGCCGGCGCGTTGCAGCAGCGAGGCGCCGTCCCGCAGCTCGGGGAAGGGGGAGATGCGCGGGCTGAGCCCGTCGCGCAGCGCCGTCTCGGCCGTGGCCAACGCCTCGCGCAGCGGCTGCAACGTGCCGAGCGCGGGCAGGCTGGCCAGGAAGAGGCCATCGGGCGCCATGGCGCGGCGGATCTGGAGCAGCGCGCCGGGCAGGTCGTTCACCCAGTGGAGGGAAAGGCTGGCCACCACCAGGTCGAAGCTGCCGGGGGCGAAGGGCAGCCATTCCTCGTCGGCCGACACCGGCAGCCCGCCGGCCCCGGCCGCCATGCGGGCCGAGAGGTCCATCGACACCACCTGCCCCACGCCGCGCGCCCGCAGCGCCGGCGCCACCACGCCGCGCCCGCCGATCTCCAGGGCGCGGGCGAAGCGGCGGGTGGTGTCGTCCAGCCGGTCCAGCAGATGGTCGGCCGCGGCCTGCAGGATGGGGGTCACGTCACCCAGGCGGCCGGCCGCGCGGTCGCGCCGCCGCCGCACCAGGGTTCGATCGAAGACCTGCATCGCATCTGCCATGCGCGGGAGATGCGCTTCTGGCGGGCGCCGCGCAAGCATCCTTGCGGGAAAGGCTGGGAAGGCCATAAATTCACGAAATCGTGAACAAGACGTTCCTCCTGCGGCGCCTCCGCCATGGGCTGCTCCGCCTGGGCCACGCGGCCCTGGATGCCCTGCTGCCGCCGCGCTGCCTGGCCTGCGCCACGCCTGTTTTGGCGGAGGGAACGCTCTGCGCCGCCTGCTTCCGGGAGATCCGGCTGATCGGGCCGCCGCTCTGCCTCTGCTGCGGCATCCCCTTCCTGCATGCCCGGCAGGGGGAGCCGGCGCTGGGCGGCGGGCTGCTCTGCCCACGCTGCGCGGAGACGCCGCCCGTCTATGCGCGGGCGCGCGCCGCCTACCTCTATGACGCGGGGGCGAAGCGCCTGCTGCTGCCCTTCAAATACGCCGGACGCACCGAGCTGGCCCTGCCGCTGGCCCGGCAGATGGCGCATGCGGGGCGGGAATTGCTGGCGGAGGCCGACATGCTGTTGCCCGTGCCGCTGCACCGGCGGCGCCTGCTTTCGCGGGGCTACAACCAGGCGGGACTGCTGGCGGCCCGCCTGTCCCGGCTCGGTGGCGTGCCCTGGGCGCCGGACCTGCTGCGCCGCGCGCGCGCCACCACGGCCCTGGCGCGGCATGGTGCGGCGGAGCGCGCCGCCTTGCTGGACGGCGCCTTCCGCCTCGCGCCCGGGGGCGCGGCGCGGGTGGCGGGCCGGCGCCTGCTGCTGGTGGACGACGTGCTGACCTCCGGCGCCACCGCCTCGGCCTGCGCCGCGGTGCTGATGGCCGCGGGCGCGGCGCGGGTGGAGGTGCTGGCCGCCGCCCGCGTGCCCGATCCGCGCCTGGCCGAGAAGGACATGGCGGGGCTGGCCCTGCCGGGCGATGCATAAGCTTCGCAACGGCGCTGCAACACTCTTGACCGCCGCCCCTGGCGGGACGATCTCTGCGTCATGGCCAAGGTCGAAATCTACACCACCGCATTCTGCCCCTATTGCTCGCGCGCCAAGCTGCTGCTCGGCCGCAAGGGCGTGGGCTTCACCGAATACGATGCCCCGAACGGCTCGTCCGAGCGCGCGGATGCGGTGCGCCGGTCCGGCGGGCGGACCACGGTGCCGCAGATCTTCATCAACGATGAAGCCATCGGTGGCTGCGACGACCTCTTCGCACTGGACCGCGCGGGCAAGCTGGATGCCATGCTGCAGGCGGCATGAGCCGCCGCGTGGCCCCTGAACGAGGCCCCAGAACGATCCGCGCCGGCCGTGCCGGCGGGAGCACAACCGGCCAGATGGCAACCGGATAAGGCATGATCCACTACCAGCTCCGCTGCGACCAGGACCACGGCTTCGATGGCTGGTACAAGGACAGCGCGGCCTTTGAGAAGCTTTCCAGGGCCGGCATGATCGACTGCCCGATCTGCGGCAGCAGCAAGATCGGCCGGGCCTTGATGGCGCCCGCCATCGCCAAGGGCCGCTCCGCCGAGCCTGCACCCGCCGTCCAGCCGCCCGTCCCGGCCGAGGGCGTTCCCCAGGCGGCGGCCGGCCCGATGCCGGCCCAGGTCATGGCGCTGTTGCAGCGGATGCGGGCCGAGGTCGAGAAGAACTGCGACTATGTGGGCGCCGACTTCGCCGAGGAGGCCCGCCGCATGCACCGGGGCGAGAGCGAGCATCGCGGCATCTATGGCGAGGCCAGCGATGGCGACGCCGAGGCGCTGCGGGAGGAAGGCATCGCCGTGGCGCGCCTGCCCTGGGTGCCGCGCGCCGACGGCTGAGGCCGGCGGCCCGGC
>NZ_PDNU01000069.1 GCF_002631185.1 Teichococcus rhizosphaerae
GGCTGCGACGACCTCTTCGCACTGGACCGCGCGGGCAAGCTGGATGCCATGCTGCAGGCGGCATGAGCCGCCGCGTGGCCCCTGAACGAGGCCCCAGAACGATCCGCGCCGGCCGTGCCGGCGGGAGCACAACCGGCCAGATGGCAACCGGATAAGGCATGATCCACTACCAGCTCCGCTGCGACCAGGACCACGGCTTCGATGGCTGGTACAAGGACAGCGCGGCCTTTGAGAAGCTTTCCAGGGCCGGCATGATCGACTGCCCGATCTGCGGCAGCAGCAAGATCGGCCGGGCCTTGATGGCGCCCGCCATCGCCAAGGGCCGCTCCGCCGAGCCTGCACCCGCCGTCCAGCCGCCCGTCCCGGCCGAGGGCGTTCCCCAGGCGGCGGCCGGCCCGATGCCGGCCCAGGTCATGGCGCTGTTGCAGCGGATGCGGGCCGAGGTCGAGAAGAACTGCGACTATGTGGGCGCCGACTTCGCCGAGGAGGCCCGCCGCATGCACCGGGGCGAGAGCGAGCATCGCGGCATCTATGGCGAGGCCAGCGATGGCGACGCCGAGGCGCTGCGGGAGGAAGGCATCGCCGTGGCGCGCCTGCCCTGGGTGCCGCGCGCCGACGGCTGAGGCCGGCGGCCCGGCCGCGCTCAGTCGCGGCGCATGGCGGTGATGTAGTTCACCGAGACGTCGCGGCTTTCCCGCCAGTCGCGGCCGCCCCGGACGGGGGACATGCCGGCGATGTCCGTCACCCGCAGCCCGGCGCGGCGCGCCTCGGCACCCAGCTCGGCGGGGGTGACGAACATCTTCCAGTCATGCGTGCCGCGCGGCAGCAGGCGCAGGATGTATTCCGCCCCCACCTTGGCCAGCAGGAAGGAGCGCGGGGTGCGGTTCAGCGTGGACAGGAAGACCAGCCCGCCCGGCTTCACCAGCCCGGCCAGCGCGGCGAGAAAGGCGGGGCGGTCCGCCACATGCTCGATCACCTCCAGCGCCACCACCGCATCGAAGCGGCGGCCCTCGGCGGCCAGCTCCTCCGGCATTCCCTCGCGGTAGTCGATGGAGAGGCCCTCCGCCCCGGCATGGGCGCGGGCGGCGGCCAGGGCGGCGGGGGCGGCGTCGAGGCCGGTGACGGCCGCGCCCATGCGGGCCAGCGCCTCGCTCGCAAGCCCGGCGCCGCAGCCGATGTCCAGCACCGAGAGGCCGGAAAGGTCGGTCCCCGCCCGCCCTTCGGCGGCGGCGAGGCGGCGGCCGATCCAGCCGGTGCGCAGCGGGTTCATCCGGTGCAGCGGCGCCATCGGGCCCGAGGGGTCCCACCAGCGCGCGGCCAGGGCGTCGAACTTGGCGATCTCGTCGGTCCGGGCGGTGGGGATGGGCTGGGGCATGGCGCGGTCTCCAGGCTGGAACGCGCCGGATGCCGGTTGCGGCCACGCGCTCTGCCCGTTATCTGTCGCACCCCTTCGCGGACCGCAACCGCGGCCGTGGCACATTCCTCCTCGGACCTCCTTCAGAACCCGCATGGCACGCATCGTGATGAAGTTCGGCGGCACCTCCGTCGCCGACCTGGACCGTATCCGCAACGTCGCCAACCGGGTGAAACGGGAAGTCGATGCGGGCAATGAGGTGGCGGTGGTCGTGTCCGCCATGTCCGGCGTCACCAACCAGCTGGTGAAGTGGTGCCAGGAGCTTTCGCCGCTGCACGACGCGCGGGAATATGACACCGTCGTCGCCACGGGCGAGCAGGTGACGATCGGGCTGCTGGCCATCGCGCTGCAGACCATCGGCGTCGATGCCCGCTCCTGGCAGGGCTGGCAGGTGCCGATCCGCACCGATGACGCGCATGGCAAGGCGCGCGTCGAGGAGATCGAGGGCGCCGCGCTGATCGGGCGCATGAAGATGGGCCAGGTGCCGGTGGTGGCGGGGTTCCAGGGGATCGGCCCCGACAACCGCGTGACCACGCTGGGCCGCGGCGGCTCCGACCTGTCCGCCGTGGCGATCGCCGCCGCGGTGAAGGCGGACCGTTGCGATATCTACACGGATGTCGATGGCATCTATACCACCGACCCGCGCATCGTGCCCAAGGCGCGTAAGCTGCAGGCGGTGGCCTATGAGGAAATGCTGGAACTGGCCTCGGTCGGCGCCAAGGTGCTGCAGACGCGGTCGGTCGAGCTGGCGATGAAGCAGCGGGTCCGGGTGCAGGTGCTCTCCTCCTTCGAGGACAAGCCGGGCTCCATGGTTGTGGATGAGGACGAGATCGTGGAACAGCCGCTGGTGACGGGCGTCGCCTATTCCCGCGACGAGGCGAAGGTGACGCTGCGCCGGGTGCCGGACAAGCCGGGCATCGCCGCCCATGTGTTCGGGCCGCTTTCGGCCGCGAACGTCAATGTCGACATGATCGTGCAGAACCTGGGCGCCGACGGCACCACGGACATGACCTTCACCGTCGGCAAGACGGACCTGCCGCGCGCCAAGGCGGTGCTGGAGGAGCAGCGCCCGACCATCGCCTTCGAGGCGATGCTGGCCGATCCGGACGTGGCCAAGATCTCCATCGTCGGCATCGGCATGCGCTCCCATGCGGGTGTCGCCGCCACCATGTTCAAGGCGCTGGCGGAGAAGGGCATCAACATCCAGGTCATCTCCACCTCGGAGATCAAGACCTCCGTGCTGGTGGGCGCCGAGTACACCGAGCTGGCCGTGCGCGCCCTGCACACCGCCTACGGCCTGGACGCCGAGGGCTGATGCCCGTGGACGCGCCCGTGGAACTCCCCCGCGCCGAGATGCCCCCCCGGCCGGAGATGGCGGCGATCGACGCGCTGATGGCGCGCGGCGCCGCCTTCCTGGGCGTGCGCCATGCCATCCTTGGCGGTGCCATGAGCTGGGTGAGCGAGCGCCACCTCGTGGCCGCCCTCTCCAATGCCGGCGCCTTCGGTGTCATCGCCTGCGGCGCCATGATGCCGGACCGGCTGGCCGAGGAGATCGCCGCCACCCAGGCGCTGACCGACAGGCCCTTCGGCGTCAACCTGATCACCATGCACCCGAAGCTGATGGAGCTGGTGCAGGTCTGCCTCGACGCGAAGGTCGGCCACATCGTCTTCGCCGGCGGCATCCCGCCGGGGCCCGCCATCAAGGCGGCCAAGGAAGGGGGCGCCAAGGTCATCTGCTTCGCGCCCGCGCTGGCCCTGGCCAAGAAGCTGGTCCGCTCCGGCGCCGACGCGCTGGTGATCGAGGGTTCCGAGGCGGGCGGGCATATCGGCCCGGTCAGCCTGACGGTGCTGGCGCAGGAGATCCTGCCGCATGTGCGCGAGGTGCCGGTCTTCGTGGCGGGCGGCATCGGGCGCGGCGAGGCCATCCTGTCCTACCTGGAGATGGGCGCGGCGGGCGTGCAGCTCGGCACCCGCTTCGTCTGCGCCACCGAATGCGTGGCGCACCCCAACTTCAAGCGCGCCTTCATCCGCGGCGCGGCGCGCGACGCGCTGCCCACCGTGCAGCTCGACCCGCACTTCCCCGTGATCCCGGTGCGCGCCCTGCAGAACGACGGCACCCGCCGCTTCCTGGAGCACCAGGCCGAGGTGGTGCGCCGCTTCAAGGCGGGCGAGCTGGACAAGGAGGCGGCGCAGCTCGACATCGAGCACTTCTGGGCCGGGGCGCTCCGCCGCGCCGTTGTGGATGGCGACGTGGAGAATGGCAGCCTGATGGCCGGCCAGAGCGTTGGCATGGTGACGCGGGAGCAGCCCGCCGCCGAGATCATCGCCGAGTTGCTGGACCAGGCCGCCGCGGCCCTCGCGGCACGCCGCGCCGGCCACTGAGCCATGACCCCCGGCGGCAGCCCGCCGGGGTGGGAAGACCGCCTCGCCATGTTACGGCTGGCCGCGGCAGCGGCCGCGCGGGAGGTGTTTCCACATGCCTTATGAGCCGAAGCGCCCGAACCGGTCCGAGGAGAAGCCCGCCGAGGCCCTGCGCGTCGGCGAGGAACTGCGGGAAGCGCGCCTTTCCCTGGGGATCAGCCTGGAGGAGATGGCGGAGCGGCTGCGCATCAACCGCCGCTATATCGCCGCGCTGGAGGATGGGCGGATAGCCGACCTGCCGGGCGCGGCCTATGCCATTGGCTTCGTGCGCAGCTATGCCCAGGCCATGGGGCTGGACGCGCCGGACCTGGTGCGCCGCTTCCGGGAAGCGGCGGGGAAGGGGCCGCGCGGGCGGGACCTCGTCTTTCCCGAGCCGGTGCCGGAGCGCGGCGTGCCGACGGGCGCGGTCATCCTGGTGGGGGCGCTCCTGGCCATCGGTGCCTATGCCGGCTGGTACCGCTGGAGCGGATCGGGGGAGCGGGTGGTGGATGCCGTGCCGGACCTGCCGCCGCGCCTGGACCAGGCGGCGCGCGAGGCCGGCTCGCCGCCGCTGCCCGGCCTGCCGCCGGGCGGGGCGCCAGCCGCCCCGGCCACGCCCGGACCACCCGGCCCTCCCGCCACCACCCCTCCGGTGGCGGTGCCGCCCCTCGCCGCGCCGCTCGCCCCCATGGCCCAGCCGCCCGCCATGCCGCCTGCCGCGCCCTCCGCCGGCGGTGACGGCGCGGGCAGCGCGACCGCTTCCGCCTCCCCGCCCGCCGCCGAGGCCGCCCCGCTCGCCGGCCGCATCGTGCTGCGCGCCACGCAGGAAAGCTGGGTGCGGGTGAGCGAGGCCCGTGGCAACCGCGTGGTGTTCGAGCGCGTGCTGCAGCCGGGCGAGACCTACGAGGTGCCGCAGACGCCTGGGCTGCTGCTGAACACCGGCCGCATCGAGGGGCTGGTGGCGGAGGTGGATGGCGTGCCATCGCCCGCCTTCACCGACAACACGGGCGTGCGGCGGGACATCCTGCTGGACCCGGCGCGGCTGCGCGAGGCGCCGCCCGGCCAGCTGCCCACCCGCTGACGCCACGGAACGGTAACGCCCCTCCGCCCGGGAAACGCATGCCATGGCCCGTCCATGGCTTGGCCGCCGGGCGGTGTGCTGCCATATCGGCGCCATGCCGAAGCGGGAGGCCTGACCGCCATGTCCTATCGTCCCTACCAGCAGATCCTGCGCCGCAAGTCCCGGCAGATCCGTGTCGGCAAGGTGCTGGTCGGCGGAGACGCGCCCGTCTCCGTGCAGACCATGACCAACACCCCGACCGAGGACGCCGCCGCCACCATCGCGCAGATCCGGCGCGCCGAGCTGGCGGGGGTCGACATCGTCCGCGTCTCCTGCCCCGACGAGGCGTCGACCGCCGCCCTGGCCGAGATCGTGCGCGAGGTGAACGTGCCGGTCGTGGCGGACATCCATTTCCACTACCGGCGCGCCCTGGAGGCGGCCGAGGCGGGGGCGGCGTGCCTGCGCATCAACCCGGGCAACATCGGCTCCAAGGAGCGCGTGAAGGAGGTCGTGAAGGCCGCGTGCGACCATGGCTGCTCGATCCGCATCGGCGTCAATGCCGGCAGCCTGGAGCGGCACCTGCTGGAGAAGTATGGCGAGCCCAACCCGGAGGCGCTGGTCGAGAGCGCGCTCTGGCACGCCGCCCACCTGCAGGAGCTCGACTTCCACGAGTTCAAGATCAGCGTGAAGGCGTCGGACGTGTTCCTGGCCGTCGCCGCCTACCAGCAGCTGGCCGAGGCCTGCGACCACCCGCTGCACATCGGCATCACCGAGGCGGGCGGCAAGCGCACCGGCACGGTGAAGTCCTCGATCGGCCTGGGCTCGCTGCTCTGGGCCGGCATCGGCGACACCCTGCGCGTCTCGCTCTCCGCCGAGCCGGAGGAGGAGGTGCATGTGGGCTGGGACATCCTGAAGTCGCTCGGCATCCGCCACCGCGGCGTGAAGATCATCTCCTGCCCCTCCTGCGCCCGGCAGGGCTTCAACGTCATCAAGACGGTGGAGGCGCTGGAGGAGCGGCTGGCGCATATCGAGACGCCGCTGACCCTTTCCATCATCGGCTGCGTGGTGAACGGGCCGGGCGAGGCGCTGATGACGGATATCGGCGTCACCGGTGGTGGCAACGGGCGGCACATGGTCTATCACGCCGGCAGGACCGACCATACGGTCCAGGGCGAGCGGATGGTCGATCACATCGTGGAACTGGTCGAGAAGAAGGCCGCGGAGATCGCCGCGGCCCCGGCCAGCCAGGCGGCGGAGTAGAAGTCTTGAGCGGAATGCAGCCGGTTCGTGGCACCAAGGATCTGATCGGCGAGGCCTTCCGCCGCCACCACCACGTCATCGAGACGGCGCGGCACGTCACCACCCTCTACGGGCTGGAGGAGTGGTCCACGCCGATCTTCGAGGCGACCGGCGTCTTCGCCCGCTCGCTGGGCGAGACCTCGGACGTGGTGTCGAAGGAGATGTACACCTTCGAGGACCGCGGCGGTGACTCGGTCACGCTGCGCCCCGAGAACACGGCCGGCATCTGCCGCGCCCTGGTGTCCAACGGGCTCACCCAGGGCGGGCTGCCGCGCAAGGTGTTCTATGCCGGCCCGATGTTCCGCTACGAGCGGCCGCAGAAGGGCCGCTACCGCCAGTTCCACCAGATCGGCGCCGAGATCCTGGGTGCCGCCGAGCCGCTGGCCGATGCCGAGGTGATCGCCTGCGGCTGGCAGATCCTGCAGCATCTCGGCATCGATGACGGGGTGGTGCTGGAGATCAACACGCTGGGCGACGCCCCCAGCCGCGATGCCTACCGCGCCGCGCTGGTGGCCTATTTCACGCAGCACCGGGACAAGCTCTCCGCCGACAGCCAGGTGCGGCTGGAGAAGAACCCGATGCGCATCCTGGACAGCAAGGATGCGGGCGACAAGGCGCTGGTGGCCGGCGCCCCCACCATCCACGAGCACCTGACGCCGGAGGCGGCCGCGTTCTACGCCGCCGTGAAGCGCCACCTCGACCTGTTCGGCGTGCCCTACCGCGACAACCCCCGCATCGTGCGCGGGCTGGACTATTACAGCCACACCGCCTTCGAGTTCGTGACCGACCGCCTCGGCGCCCAGGGCACCGTGATGGCCGGCGGGCGCTATGACGGGCTGGTGCAGGAAATGGGCGGCCCGCCCACCCCCTGCGTCGGCTGGGCGGCGGGCGTCGAGCGCCTGGCCGAGCTGCTGGCGGAAACGCCGGAGGCGAGCCCGCCGGTCGCCGTCATCCCCGTCAGCCCCGCCGAGGAGGGGCCGGCCATCGCCCTGACGCAGACGCTGCGCGCCTCCGGCGTGCCGGCCGAGATCGCCTACAAGGGCAACCTCAAGAAGCGCATGGAGCGGGCCAACCGCACCGGGGCGCAGGCCGCCGTCATCCTGGGCGAGAGGGAGGTGGCCGAGGGCGTGGTGGTGGTCCGCAACCTCTCGGATGGCACGCAGGAGCGCGTCGGCATGCCCGGCCTGCTTTCCGCCCTGGCCGCGGCCGGCGTGGTGGACGCCATGCTGGAGCAGGTGGTTGAAGGGCTGGAGGAAGGCCTTGGCCCCGATCCGGAGGACGCCGAGGACTGATCTCCCCGCCCGGCGCCGTGCCGGGCCCTCGCTGCCTTCCACCTGGCCTCCCGCCGGGCCTTCGCTGTTTTTCAACGAGTGGCGGGCGGGCCGGGATCTTGGCCGGCCAGCCCGCCATGGACCGAACGCATGAGCCTTTCCGAGAAGCTGGACCGCGTCCTTTACCGTGCCGACGAGCTGCGTGCCCTGCTGGAGACGGCCGAGGGCGCGCAGGTGGGCGCGCTGTCCAAGGAGCTGTCGGAGCTGGAGCCGCTGGTGGAGCGGGTGCACGCGCTCCGCGACGCGCAGCGCGCCCGGGACGAGGCCGAGGCGATGATGGCCGACCCCGAGATGCGCGAGCTGGCCGAGGCCGAGTACTACGCCCAGCGCGACGCCGTGCCGGTGCTGGAGCGGGAGATCCGCCTGCTGCTGCTGCCGCGCGACGTGGCCGATGAGGGCAGCGCCATCCTGGAGGTCCGCCCCGCCGCGGGCGGGGACGAGGCGGGGCTGTTCGCCGCCGAGCTGTTCGCGGCCTATCAGCGCTATGCGGCGCAGCGCGGCTGGCGCTTCGGCATCCTCGACTATGACGAGTCCGAGCTGGGCGGCATCAAGGGCGCGGTGGCCGAGATCGAGGGGAAGGGCGTCTTCGCCCGGCTGAAGTTCGAGAGCGGGGTGCACCGGGTGCAGCGCGTGCCGGCCACCGAGACGCAGGGGCGCATCCACACCTCCACCGTGACGGTGGCCGTGCTGCCGCAGGCGGAGGAGGTGGACGTCCAGATCAACGAGAGCGACCTGCGGATCGACACCTACCGCGCCAGCGGCGCCGGCGGGCAGCACGTCAACAAGACGGACAGCGCCGTCCGCATCACCCACATCCCGACAGGGACGGTGGTGGCGATGCAGGAGGAGCGCAGCCAGCACAAGAACCGCGCCAAGGCCATGAAGGTGCTGCGCGCCCGGCTCTACGAGGCGCAGCGCAGCCAGGCCAGCGCCTCCCGCTCGGCCGACCGCCGCGCCCAGGTGGGCACGGGCGACCGCTCGGAGCGCATCCGCACCTACAACTTCCCCCAGGGGCGCGTGACGGACCACCGCATCGGCCTGACGCTGCACAAGATCGACCGCGTGATGCAGGGGGAGTTCGACGAGCTGTTCGACGCGCTGGTGGCCGAGGACGAGGCCGCGCGGCTGGCGGCCGAAGGTGTCTGACCTTTCCTGCGCCGATCCGGCGGGCAGCGTCGGCGCCTTCCTGTGCCGCGCCGGGCAGCATCTGCGCGCCGCCGCCATCGAGAACCCCCGCATGGAGGCGCGGCTGCTGCTGGCCGAGGCCATGGGGGTGGACCAGTCCGCCCTGCTGCGGGAGCCGCGCGCGCCCGTCCCGCCGCCCGCCGCCGCCCGCTTCGGGGAGATGCTGCGCCGCCGCCTGGCGCATGAGCCGATGGCTTTCCTGCTCGGCCGCCAGGGCTTCTGGACGCTGGAGCTGGAGGTCTCGCCCGAGACGCTGATCCCGCGCGCGGATTCCGAGGCCATCGTCGAGGCCGCGCTGGCGGTGCTGCCATCGCCGGGCGGGCGGGTGCTGGATCTCGGCACCGGCACGGGCTGCCTGCTGCTGGCGGTGCTGTCCGAAAGGCCGGATGCCTTCGGGGTGGGGGTGGACCTCGCGCCGGGCGCGGCGGCGCTGGCGGCGCGCAACGCGGCCGCGAACGGCCTGGCCGGGCGGGCCGCCTTCCTGGCAGGGGACTGGGCCACGGCACTGTCCGGCCGGTTCGACCTGGTGCTGTCCAACCCCCCTTATATCGAGAGCGCGGCCATCCCCGGGCTGATGCCGGAAGTGGCGGCGCATGAGCCGGCGCGGGCGCTGGATGGCGGTGTGGACGGGCTGGACGCCTACCGGCGCATCGTGGCGGCGCTTCCCGACCTGCTCCAGCCGCAGGGCTGTGCCGTGCTGGAGTTGGGGCTGGGGCAGCGCGCGGCGGTTTCCGCCCTCGCGGAGGCCGCAGGTCTTGCGATTCGCGGCTGCCATGCCGATCTGGGCGGCGTCGAACGGGCGCTGGTTCTGGCGGCGCGCTGAAAAAACCGTTTGGCGGCAGTGCAGCACGCGGCTAGGGTGGTCCCGCGGCCCCGGGTGGATCAAGTCCCCCGGATGGACACGCCGGGGCGGAGGATGTGGCGGAACGCCATCGCCCCCCGGCGCCGCAGCGATGCAACTCCATCAGCAAGCCCCCCGGTGCGCTGTGGTCTGTGATGGACCACCTCTCCACCGGATGGCGCGAGCATGAGACGGCGAACGCAACACCAATGAACATGAAACGCATGCGCGGCCGTGGCGGCCATCGCCATGGTGGCGGCGGTGGTGGCGGCGGGCAATTCCGCCAGAACAACCACCAGCCCATGAACCGCAACCATGTGTTCGACTCGAACGGGCCGGACATGCGGCTGCGCGGCACGGCCCAGCAGCTCTTCGAGAAGTACCTGCAGCTGGGGCGTGACGCCACGGGTTCCGGTGACCGCGTGATGGCCGAGAGCTACTTCCAGCACGCCGAGCACTATTTCCGCATCCTCAACGCCATGGCCCAGGCTGCCCAGTCGCAGCAGAGCCAGGCGCCGCGCCGCCAGCAGAATGGCGCCGACGGCCAGGAAGGCGGCGAGGGGGAGGGGGCCGAGATGAACGGCCAGCCTCAGCCCGGCGGTTTCGACGCGGACGGCAACGAATCCGCCGAGCAGCGCGAGACGGTTCAGTAACCCCATTCCTGGCGGGGCGCGGCCTGATGGCCCGCCGCCGCCGGTGGGTTGGGCGACCCTCCTCTCAGGCGGCGTTCTCCAGCGCCTCCAGCGCATCGCCCAGCGCGACCTTGCCGCCTTCCACCACGGTGGCGTGCACCCCGAGATCGGCATGGCCGAAATGTTCCCGCAGCAGGCGCGGCACATCGGCATCCCGCTCGCCCGTCCGCAGGTTCACCTGCGTGGCCGGGCAGCGCACCGTGCGCTTGAACACGGACAGCCGCGCGCCGCCCAGCAGCACCTCCTGGCCCACCCAGTCGAGCTCCGCCCAGGCCGGCAGGCCGGAGAAATAGATGTTGGCGCGGAACCGCAGCGGGTCGAGCTTCAGCCCGGTGGCCTTCTCCAGCGACCTGATGCTGGCCAGGTTGACCAGCGAGACGCCCTTGGCCCGCTGGTCGGTGAAGGCGTGGCCGGGCGCCTCGGTGAAGCGCGGCGTGCCGCGCGCCTCCTCGCCCAGGTAGCGGGTGAGCAGGGCGGCGATGGCGGCACGGCCCTCGGGGCTTCCGGTGTCCGCCACCAGCGGCGGCTCGCCCGGCACGCGGAGCGACAGCATGCCGCTGCGCGCGTCATAGGCCGAGGCCAGCAGCGCGAGCCGGGCATTGGCCATCAGGCAGGCGAAGTTCTGCTTGGGCAGGAAGCGGGGCGCCGCCTCGTCGAAGGGCGCGTCCCCCTGGACCAGGGCGAAACGGCGGTCATGGGCGATGCACTCGCCCGGATGCAGCTCCACCGCCTCCAGCGCCTCGGCCGTGAGGCCCTTCACGGGGTAGCGGTAGAGATGCTCGACGCGCATCGGCTCAGCTCCTGCTTTTTTCGTGGCCCGGCCCTTGAAGGGGCACGTTTCCGCTTACCACATTCCTGACACGAACGGTGCCTGGCGTCGCCTTACAGGGACGCTGGGAAGCCGGTTGCCTCACCGGAGGGACCATAGTCATGGATATCGAGAAGTTCACCGAGCGCGCCCGCGGCTTCCTGCAGGCGGCGCAGACCATTGCGATCCGCGAGTACCACCAGCGCATCACCGCCGAGCACCTGCTGAAGGCGCTGCTCGATGACGAGCAGGGCGCCGCTGCCGGCCTGATCCGCGCCGCCGGCGCCGACCCGAAGCCGGTGCTGGAGAAGGTGGAGGCCGAGCTTGCCAAGCTGCCCCGCGTGCAGGGCGGCGGCGCCGGCCAGCCGCAATTCATGCCGGACATCGTGCGGGTGCTGGATGCCGCGCAGCAGCAGGCGAACAAGGCGGGCGACGCCTATGTGGCGCAGGACCGGCTGCTGACCGCGCTCGCCGCCAGCGACACGCCGGCCGGCCGGGCGCTGGTCGCCGCCGGCGCCACGGCGCAGAAGCTGGACGCGGCCATCGCCGCCATCCGCAAGGGCCGCACGGTGGACAGCGCCAATGCCGAGCAGAGCTTCGACGCGCTGAAGAAGTATGCCCGCGACCTGACCGCCGCGGCGCGCGAGGGCAAGCTCGACCCGGTGATCGGCCGCGATGAGGAGATCCGCCGCGCCATCCAGGTGCTGGCGCGCCGCACCAAGAACAACCCCGTGCTGATTGGCGAGCCGGGCGTCGGCAAGACCGCCATCGTCGAGGGCCTCGCGCTACGCATTGTCAATGGCGACGTGCCGGAGGCGCTGAAGGACAAGAAGGTGCTGGCGCTCGACCTCGGCGCCATGGTGGCCGGCGCCAAGTACCGCGGCGAGTTCGAGGAGCGGCTGAAGGGCGTGCTCACCGAGGTCGAGAAGGCGGCGGGCGAGATCGTGCTGTTCATCGACGAGATGCACACGCTGGTGGGCGCTGGCAAGGCGGATGGCGCGATGGACGCCTCCAACCTGCTCAAGCCCGCCCTGGCGCGTGGCGAGTTGCACTGCATCGGCGCCACCACGCTCGACGAGTACCGCAAGCATGTGGAGAAGGACGCGGCGCTGGCGCGGCGCTTCCAGCCCGTCTTCGTGGGCGAGCCGACGGTGGAGGACACCGTCTCCATCCTGCGTGGCATCAAGGAGAAGTACGAGCTGCACCACGGCGTCCGCATCGCGGACAGCGCCCTGGTGGCGGCGGCGACCCTTTCCAACCGCTACATCACCGACCGCTTCCTGCCCGACAAGGCGATCGACCTGGTGGACGAGGCGGCGTCCCGCCTGCGCATGCAGGTGGACAGCAAGCCCGAGGAGCTGGACGAGGTGGACCGGCGCCTGCTGATGCTCAAGATCGAGCGCGAGGCGCTGAAGAAGGAGGAGGACCCGGCGAGCCGCGACCGGCTGGCGAAGCTGGAGCGGGAGCTTTCCGAGCTGGAGGAGCGCTCCAACGCCATGGCGGCCGCCTGGCAGGCGGAGAAGGACAAGCTGACCTCGGCCCAGAAGGCCAAGGAGGAGCTGGACCGCGCCCGCACCGAGGTGGAGGTGGCGCAGCGCAAGGGCGACTATGCCCGCGCGGGCGAGCTGACCTACAGCGTGATCCCGCGGCTGGAGAAGCAGATCGCCGAGGCGGGGGGTGAGGGCGGCAAGCTGGTCAACGAGGCGGTGACGGATGAGGGCATCGCCGCCGTCGTCAGCCGCTGGACCGGCATTCCGGTGGACAAGATGCTGGAGGGCGAGCGCGCCAAGCTGATGCGCATGGAGGAGATGCTCCGCCAGCGCGTGGTCGGCCAGGAGGAGGCGTTGGAGGCGGTGTCCAAGGCGGTGCGGCGCGCCCGTGCCGGGCTGCAGGACCCGCACCGGCCGATCGGCAGCTTCCTGTTCCTCGGGCCCACGGGTGTCGGCAAGACGGAGCTGACCAAGGCCATCGCCGCCTTCCTGTTCGACGACGAGAAGGCGCTGCTGCGGGTCGACATGTCCGAGTACATGGAGAAGCACGCGGTGGCCCGGCTGATCGGCGCGCCGCCCGGCTATGTGGGCTACGAGGAGGGCGGCGCGCTGACCGAGGCGGTGCGGCGCCGGCCCTACCAGGTGATCCTGTTCGACGAGGTCGAGAAGGCGCATGAGGACGTGTTCAACGTCCTGCTCCAGGTGCTGGACGATGGCCGGCTGACGGACGGGCAGGGGCGGACGGTGGATTTCCGCAACACCCTGATCGTGCTGACCAGCAATCTCGGCTCCGAGATCCTGGCGGCCCAGCCGGACGGAGAGGACGTGGACCTGGTGCGTGGCCAGGTGATGAACGTGGTGCGCAGCCGCTTCCGGCCCGAGTTCCTCAACCGGCTGGACGAGATCGTGCTGTTCCGCCGCCTGGCGCGGAAGGACATGGGCTCGATCGTGCAGATCCAGCTCGGCCGGCTGCGGCATCTGCTGGAGGACCGCAAGATCACGCTGGAGCTGGACGCTTCCGCTGCCGACTGGCTGGCCGAGGCCGGATACGACCCGGTCTATGGGGCGCGTCCGCTGAAGCGGGTGATCCAGCGCAACCTGCAGGACCAGCTGGCCGGTCTGCTGCTGGAAGGCCGCGTGGCCGATGGCAGCGTGGTCAGGGTGACGGCGGGCGTCGAGGGGCTGGAGCTGGTCGTCTGAGGCTTTCTGGAACGCCTGCGGAATTTTTGTGAAAGCTGTTTGACAGAGGGGGGAGCCGGACGTAAAAGCCGGCTCCCGACGCTGAGGCGCTTCGAAAGAAACGGTTTCAGCGAGGGCGCCAAAAAAGATGGCGGGACTGGTTGACGGAGCCAATGGACGGCGCTAGATACCGCTCCCTGCCGCTGATGAGGCAGAAAGATTGAGCTTAAGGTTGTTGCAGCAGTCTGCTGCATTGCACTCGAAAGCTCAAGCG
>NZ_PDNU01000007.1 GCF_002631185.1 Teichococcus rhizosphaerae
GTGGACCATGTGGTGGAGGTGGGCGGCCCCGGCACGCTGGCGCAGTCCATCGCGGCGACGCGGGTGGGCGGGCACATCTCGCTGATCGGCGTGCTCACAGGGCGCGGCGGCGAGGTGCCGACGGCGGTGCTGATGGCCAGGCAGATCCGGCTCCAGGGGCTGATCGTCGGCAACCGGCGGCAGCAGATGGACCTGGTGCGGGCGCTGGACGCCACGGGCATGAAGCCGGTGATCGACCGGAGCTTCGCGCTGGAGGGGATCGCCGACGCCTTCCGCCACCAGGAGGCGGGGGCGCATTTCGGCAAGATCTGCCTGGAGTTCTGAGGACAGGGTCAGGAAGGGCGGGGGAAGGCCTCTCCTCCCCCTGCCCCGCATCCTTGGCCCGGCCGGCTCAGCCCAGCGTTTCCAGCAGCTCGCACAGCGTGCCGCAGCGCGGCGCCAGCTCGCGCCACAGGATGTGCTCGAACTCGGCATGGGCGCCGGCGCCGGAGCAGCCGAGGCCGTCCAGCGTGGGGATGCCCATGGCGGCGGTGAAGTTGCCGTCCGAGCCGCCGCCCCGGTGCTGCTTCGGCAGGTCGTAGCCGAGCCGGGCGGCGATCGCCTTCGCCTGGGCGTAGAGGGCCAGGTTGCCGGGCCCCTCCTCCATCGGCGGGCGGTTCAGCCCGCCCTCCACATGCACCGTGGTGCCCTCGGGCTGCGGGCCGGCCATGGCCTTGATGGCGGCCTCGATGCGCGCGCCGTCCTCCAGGGTGGCCACACGGAAATCCACCTCGCAGCCCGCCTCGTTCGGGATCACGTTGGGGCGCGTGCCGCCCCAGACGGGGGCGCAGTTGGTGGTGGTGCCGCCGGGCAGGTCCACCAGCGCGTGGATCTGGCCGATCAGCCGCGCCAGCGTCACCACGGCGCTGGCGCCGTCCTGCCAGTTGCCGCCGGCATGCGCGCTCCGGCCCTGCACGCGGATGGTGAAGCGCCCCACCCCCTTGCGGGCGGTGACGCAGCACTTCTCCGCGCCGCCCGCCGGCTCGGGGATCAGCACGGCGCAGGCGCCCGCCGCCTCGCGCTCGATCAGCGCCCGGCTGGTGCCGCTGCCCACCTCCTCGTCCGAGGTCAGCAGCAGGGTAATGGGGCTGCGCGTCGCCACCTTCTGCCGCAGGATCTCCCGCACCGCGTGGAAGGCGAAGAAGCTGCCCGCCTTCATGTCGTAGATGCCGGGGCCATAGGCCTTCTCGCCCTCCACCCGGAAGGGGATGGTGTTGGCCAGCGTGCCGTGGTCCCACACCGTGTCCAGGTGGCCGGCCACCAGCACGGGCTTTCCGGCGCCCGGCGTGCGCGCCACCAGGTGGTCGCCGAAGCCCTTCGTGCCGGGGATCCGCTCGATCACCGCGCCCACCGCGCGCAGCCCGGCCTCGGCCTTGTCCATCAGGCCGTTGATGGCGGCCGCGTCGGTGGTGGGGGTCTCGTGCTCCACCCAGCCGCGGAGTTCCTCCAGCAGGCGTTCGCTGGTGCCGAGTTCGGTGACGGGCATGGGGCGGTTCGCTCCTTCCGGTTGGGCGGGCGGTTGTCGCGCCGCACGGCCAGCTTGTCCATCCGGGCGCGCGCCGCTAAGGCATTGGTCCTCCTTTCCCGGCGGCCGGGCGGACCCGGCCCGGCCGCCAACCGGAATGACTGTGCCGATGAAGCGTGTGTGTGTGTTCTGCGGCTCCAACCCCGGCCTGAACCCGGCCTATGCCTCGGCGGCCCGCGCCATGGGGCAGGCCATTGCGGCGCAGGGGCTGGGCCTCGTCTATGGCGGCGGCCATGTCGGGCTGATGGGCATCGTGGCGGATGCCGCCATGCGCGGGGGGGCGGAGGTCGTCGGCATCATCCCCGAGACGCTGATGAAGCGCGAGGTGGGGCATGGCGCCATCACCGAGCTGCGCGTGGTTTCCACCATGCACGAGCGCAAGGCGATGATGGCCGACCTGGCGGATGGCTTCATCGTGCTGCCGGGCGGCATCGGCACGCTGGAGGAGGCGGTGGAGGCCTTCACCTGGACGCAGCTCGGCATCCACGACAAGGGCCTCGTCTTTCTCGACACCGCCGGCTACTGGCAGCGCATGGGCACGGTGTTCGACCACATGGTGGCCGAGGGCTTCCTGCACGAGAGGCACCGCGCCATGGTCACCTTCGCCCCCGATCCCGACACGGCGCTCGAGGCGCTGGCCCGCTTCACCCCGGTGGCGGTGGAGAAGTGGGCCGAGAAGACGCAGCGCTGAGCCCCGGCCGAGCCATGGTCCACGCCGCATGATCCTCTCGGACTGGAAGGCCATTCCCGAGGCCGCGCGCGGCGCCACCGTGGCGCTGGGCAATTTCGACGGCGTGCATCTCGGCCACCGCGCCGTGCTGCGCGCCGCCCACGCGGCGCGGCCCGGGCTGAAGCTGGTGGCGCTGACCTTCGAGCCGCATCCGCGCGAGCATTTCCGCCCCGACGACCCGCCCTTCCGCCTCACCCTGGCCGAAGCCAAGGCGGGGGCGCTGATGCAGGCGGGCGCGCATTACGTGCTGGCCCTGCCCTTCGACGCCGCGCTCGCCGCCATGCCGGCCGAGGCCTTCGTGGCCGAGGTGCTGCACGGCGCGCTGGCGGCCCGCCACCTGTCCTGCGGCGCCGACTTCGCCTTCGGCCACCGGCGCGGCGGCGACGTGGCCTTCCTCGCCGCCCGCGCCGAGGCGCTGGGCATGGGGCTTTCCGTGGTGCCGCCGGTGACGGATGAGGGCGGCCCCCTTTCCTCCTCCCGCATCCGCCGCGCGCTGCAGGACGGCTATCCGGAACGCGCCGCCAGCGAGCTGGGCCGCCCCTGGGAGATCCGCGGCACCGTCAGCCATGGCGACAAGCGCGGCCGCACCATCGGCTTCCCCACCGCCAACGTGCCGCTCGGCCGCCACCTGGAGCCGGCGCGCGGCGTCTACGCCATCCGCGCCACCCTGGCGGACGGGCAGGTGGTGCCGGGTGTCGCCAATATCGGCCTGCGCCCCACGGTGGGCGGCACGGAAAGCCGGGTGGAGGCGCATCTCTTCGACTATGAGGGCGACCTCTACGGCCAGGAGATCGGCGTGGCGCTGTGGCACTTCCTGCGCCCCGAGCGGCGCTTCCCCGGCCTGCCCGCGCTGGTCGCCCAGATCCAGGCTGACGCCGCCGAGGCCCGCCGCCTGCTGGGCTGAGGCGCCGGCGGGGCGGCCGCCCGCATCCGGCGCGGCGCGCCCGGGGCGGCAAGCGGCGCGCGCTCTCCCTTGACCCCCGCCGCGCGGGGTCGCAAAACGCCGCCATGTCCCGGACGCAGCCTCGGCCGCAGGCGCCCTTGCAGGCGGCGCGAATTAGCTGCCCGGTCCTCTGGCGAGGGCCGGGTTCCCCGACGCGCGCTGCCTTCTTCATGCCCTGAAGCCCGCCCGACCCAGGCGGCATGTGGACCTCCCGATGACCGACGCTCCCGCCCGCGACTACCGCGGCACCGTGTTCCTGCCGCAGACCCCCTTCCCGATGCGCGGCGACCTGCCGAAGCGCGAGCCCGGCTGGCTGGAGCGGTGGGAGAGGATCGGGCTGTGGGACCGCCTGCGCGCCCGGTCCGCGAACCGGGAGAAGTTCGTGCTGCATGACGGCCCGCCCTACGCCAATGGCGCGCTGCATATCGGCCACGCGCTGAACAAGGTGCTGAAGGACGTCATCAACCGCGCCGCCCAGATGAGCGGCCGCGACGCAGAGTACATCCCCGGCTGGGACTGCCACGGCCTGCCGATCGAGTGGAAGGTCGAGGAGGAATACCGCGACCCCAAGGGCAAGCACGGGGGCAGGGGCAAGGATTCCGTTTCCGTGCTGGAGTTCCGCGCCGAGTGCCGCGCCTATGCCGCCCACTGGCTGGACGTGCAGCGCGAGGAGTTCAAGCGCCTGGGCGTCGCCGGCGACTGGGCCGGCCGCTACGCCACCATGGACTTCGCCTCCGAGGCCGCCATCGCCGGCGAGATCGGCAAGTTCCTGATGAACGGCTCGCTCTACCGCGGCCTGCGCCCGGTGATGTGGAGCCCGGTGGAAAAGACCGCGCTGGCCGAGGCGGAGGTCGAGTACCACGACCACAAATCGGCCATCCTCTATGCCGGCTTCCCCATCCTGAAGGCCGCCGCCGCCGATCTGGTGGGCGCCGAGGCGGTGATCTGGACGACCACCCCCTGGACCATCCCGGCCAACCGGGCGCTCGCCTATGGGGCCGAGATCGACTACGCGGTGCTGGTCGTCGATGCCGTGGCGGAGGGGGTGGAGCTGGTCCGCCCCGGCCAGCGCTTCATCGTGGCCGAGGCGCTGATCGGCGCCTTCGCCAAGGAGGTGGGCCTGGCCGCCTTCTCGGTGACGCGCGTCTTCAAGGGCACGGAACTGGCCGGCGCCGTCGCCGCCCACCCGCTGCGGCGCTGGAGCGGGGCGGCGGGCGGCTACCAGTTCGACGTGCCGCTGCTGGAAGGCGAGTTCGTCACCACCGATGCCGGCACCGGCCTCGTCCACCTGGCCCCCGCCCATGGCGAGGACGACTTCCACCTCACCCGCGCCCATGGCATCGCCGTGCCGGAATGCGTGGGCGATGACGGCACCTACACGGTGCAGGCGCCGGGCTTCACCGGACTGCACGTGTTCAAGGCGCATGACGCGGTGTGGGCGGCGCTGGCCGAGACGGGGCATCTGGCGGGCCGCGGTTTCATCACCCACAGCTACCCGCATAGCTGGCGCTCCAAGAAGCCGGTCATCTTCCGCGCCACGCCGCAATGGTTCATCGCCATGGACGATGCCAACCAGATCCGCGCCAAGGCGCTGCAGGCCATCGCCGACACCCATTTCGTGCCGGATATGGGCCGCAACCGCATCGGCTCCATGGTGGCGGCGCGGCCCGACTGGTGCATCAGCCGCCAGCGCGCCTGGGGCGTGCCCATCGCCGTCTTCGTCGAGAAGAAGTCGGGCGAGGTGCTGCGCGACCAGGCGGTGCTGGACCGCATCGACGCCGCCTTCCGCGCCGAAGGGGCGGATGCCTGGTACAAGCCCGGCGCCGCCGCCCGCTTCCTTGGGGAAGGGCGGAACCCGGACGACTACGAGCAGGTGATGGACATCGTCGATGTCTGGTTCGAATCCGGCTCGACCCATGCCTTCGTGCTGCGCGACCGCGGCCTGCCGGTGCCGGCCGACCTGTATCTCGAAGGCTCGGACCAGCATCGCGGCTGGTTCCACTCCTCCCTGCTGGAAAGCGTCGGCAGCCAGGGCTTCGCGCCCTTCAAGGCGATCCTGACGCATGGCTTCGTCCTCGACGAGGGCGGGCGCAAGATGTCCAAGTCGCTTGGCAACGTCACCGCGCCGCAGGAGGTGACCAAGCAGTACGGCGCCGACATCCTGCGCCTGTGGGTGATGAACTCCGACACGGCGGACGACCTGCGCATCGGCAAGAACATCCTGGGCCAGCAGGCGGAGCTCTACCGGCGCATCCGCAACACGCTGCGCTGGCTGCTCGGCAACCTGGACGGCTTCGAGGAGGCCGAGAAGCTCCCCCACGCCGAGCTGCCCGAGCTGGAGCGCTGGGTGCTGCACCGCCTGTCCGAGCTGGATGCCCGCCTGCGCCGCGCGGTGGCCGACCATGACTGGAACGGCGTCTATCCCGAGATCCACGCCTTCTGCGCCACCGACCTCTCGGCCTTCTACTTCGACATCCGCAAGGACAGCCTCTACTGCGACGCGGCCGACAGCCCGCGCCGCCGTGCCGCCCGCACCGTGCTGGACGCGCTGCACCGCTGCCTGACCACCTGGCTCGCCCCCGTGATGCCCTTCACCGCCGAGGAGGCGTGGCTCGCCCGCTTCCCCTCGGAGGACGGCTCCGTCCACCTGCAGGACTTCCCCGCCGTGCCGGCCGAATGGCGGGACGAGGCGCTGGCCGCCAAGTGGGAGCAGGTGCGCGGCATCCGCCGCGCCGTGACCGGCGTGCTGGAGAAGGCGCGCGTGGCGGGCGAGATCGGCTCCTCCCTCCAGGCCGCGCCGGTGCTGCACCTGCCGCCCGGGGCGATGGACCTGTTGCCGGCGGAGGCCTGGGCGGAGCTGTGCATCACGTCCGGCCTGACGCTGTCGGCCGGTCCGGCGCCCGAGGGCGCGCTGGCCGCCGAGGGCGTGGCCGAGGAGATGGCGGGCGCCGCCGCCCGCTTCGCCCCCGCCCCCGGCCAGAAATGCGACCGCTGCTGGCGCGTGCTGCCCGAGGTGGGCGATGCGTCCCGCGCCCATCCGGCACTGTGCTTCCGCTGCGAGGCGGTGGTGGAAAGCAGCCCCGCATGAGCCTGAAGCTCGGCCTGCCGGTGGCCGCCGCCCTGCTGGCGGCGGACCAGGCCAGCAAGTGGTGGATCCTGGAGGTGCTGCGCCTGCCGGAGCGCTTCCAGGTCAAGCTGCTGGATTTCGGCGGCTTCGGCTTCGACTTCACCATGGTGTGGAACCGCGGCGTCACCTTCGGCCTGCTGGCGGGCGACACCGCCTGGCACCGCGCCGGCCTCGCCGTGCTGGCGCTGGCGGTGGTGGCCTTCCTGCTCCGCTGGCTGGCTCGCGCCGAGAACCGCCTCACCGCCGTGGCGCTGGGCGGCATCATCGGCGGCGCCATCGGCAACGTCATCGACCGGCTGCGCTTCGGCGCGGTGGTCGATTTCGCGGATTTCTGGGTAGGCTCCTTCCACTGGTACGTGTTCAACCTCGCCGACGCCGCCATCGTGCTCGGCGTGGTGGCGCTGGTCGCCGATGCCTTGTTCCGCCCCCGTCAGACGGCTAAGGAAATGCCATGAGGCTGCTTCCCTTCCGCTCCCCGGCCTTTCCTCCGGTCCTTCCTCCGGTCCTTCCTCTAGCGCGCGCCGCCATCATGCCGCTCGCCTGCGGGCTGCTGCTCGCCGGCTGCGGCTCGGACACGGCCCGCACCCTCGGCTTCACGCGCGACGCGCCGGACGAGTTCAGCGTGGTCACCCGCGCGCCGCTTTCCCTGCCGCCGACGCTGGGCGACCTGCCGCCGCCGCGCCCGGGCACCCCGCGCCCGCAGGAGCTGCGCGGCCGCGCGGCCGGCGAGGCCACGGTGGCGCCGGGCTCGGCCTTCGGCGTCGGCGCCGCGACCGCTCCCTCCAGCGGCGAGATGGCGCTGCTGGCCGAGGCGGGGCCGCGCGCCGGCAGCGGCATCCGCTCCCAGGTGGACGAGGAGAGCACCCGGCTCGACCAGCCCGACCGCAGCGTGGTGGACCGGCTGATGTTCTGGCGCGACAGCCCGCAGGCCGGCGTCGCCGTCGATCCGCGGCGCGAGTCGCAGCGCCTCCGCGAGAACGCCGCCCTCGGCCGCGAGCCGGTGGATGGCGAGACCCCCGTGATCCAGCGGCGCCGCGAGGGCCTGTTCGAGAGGCTGTTCTGACCCCCCCGGCGCCGGGGGGCGCGAACCGCCGCATGGCGCCGGACGGCGCGCCGCATGAAATGGCGCCAGGCGGCGCGGCACGCGAAATGGCGCCAGGTGGCGCGGCTTCGGGCCTGGCGATGGGCGGCATGTCGCCCGCCGCCCCTGGCGGCCTGGGGGAGGAAGCCCCATGTGAGGCCGCGATGTGCGCCCTTTCCCGTCGCGCGGCCATCTCGGCCGCTGCCGCCCTTCCCGCCCTCGCCGTGCTGCCGCCCGCGCGGAGCCAGGCGCAGCCGGCCCCTCCCCCCTCCGCGCCGCCCGCCGCCCTGCCGGCGGAGAAGCCGCTCTTCGGCGCCAGCCTCTGGACGCTGCCCAACGGGCTGACCGTGGTGCATGCCGAGAACCGGCGCGCGCCGGTGGTGGCGCACTATGTGTTCTACAGCGTGGGCGCGGGCGAGGACCCGGCCGGCAAGTCCGGCCTCGCCCACTTCCTTGAGCACATGATGTTCAAGGGCAGCCCCAACGTGCCCTCCGGCGCCTTTTCCCGCCGCGTGGCGCGGGAAGGCGGGCAGGACAACGCCTTCACCTCGCGCGACGTCACCGCCTACCACCAGCATGTGGAGGCCACCCGCCTCGCCCTGGTGGCGGGCATGGAGGCGGACCGCATGGCCAGCGCCCTGTTTCCCGCCAACGAGATCGAGGCGGAGCGGCAGGTGGTGCAGGAGGAGCGCCGCCAGCGCGTGGAGAGCACCCCGCGCGGCCGCTTCCGCGAGGACTGGGACGCCGCCTTCTGGGGCCGCCAGCACTGGCGCGGCCGGCCGCTGATCGGCTGGCCGGAGGACATCGCCCGCCTGTCGCGCGACGACATGCTGGAGTTCTTCCGCACCTACTACACCCCCGCCAACGCCACGCTGGTGGTGACCGGCGCCATCGGCCGCGATGCCCTGGCGAAGCTGGCGGAGGAGGATTACGGCGGCATCCGGGGCCGCCCCGCCCCCTATGACAAGGGCCGCCGCGACCGCGCCCCCGCCCCCGACGCGCCGCAGGAGGAGCGGCTGGTGCGCCGCGACCCGACGGTGCAGGAGGCCGCCTTCCTGCGCGGCTGGGTGGCGCCCGTCCTGACCGGCACGCCCAGCGAGCACGCCTACCCGCTGGAGGTGCTGTCGCACCTGCTGGGCGGCGGCCAGGGCTCGCGGCTGCACGAGGCGCTGGTGCAGAGCGGCCTCGCCGTGTCCGCCGGCTGCGGCTATGACGGCGACGCCGTCGGCATCGGCAACCTGGAGTTGTTCGTCACGCCGCGGCGGGACACCACCACCGCCCGGCTCGAGGAGGCGGTCGGCGCCTGCATCGGCGGGCTGCTGGAGAAGGGCGTGACCGAGGCGGAGGTGGCGCGCTCCATCCGCCAGCTCACCGCCGGCACGCTGCTGGCGCTGGACAGCCTGGGCACCGCGCCGCGCATCCTGGGCGGCGCGCTTGCCACCGGCCTGCCGCTGGAGGCCATCGAGTACTGGCCCGCCCGCATCCGCGCCGTGACCCGCGCGCAGGTGGAGGCGGCGGCCCGCGCCGTGCTGGCCCGGCCCTCGATGAGCGGCTGGCTGCTGCCGGAGGGCGCGGCATGAGCGCCGACCCCACCGCCCCCGGCTTCTCACTGCCCATCCAGGTGGTGGAGGGCGGCGGCTTCACCGCCTGGCTGGCCGAGGACCATTCGGTGCCGGTGGTCAGCATCGCCTGGTCCTGGCCCGGCGGCGCCGCGCTCGATCCCGAGGGGCAGGAGGGCGCCTCCGCGCTCGCCGCCGCGCTGATGACCGAGGGCGCCGGCGGCCTGTCGGCGCTGGCCTTCGCCGACGCGCTGCGCGACGAGGGCATCGGCCTCGAGTTCAGCGCCTCGCGCGACAGCTTCGACGGCAGCCTGCGCGCCCTCGCCCCCGCCCTGCCGCAGGCGGTGCGCCTCGCCCGGCTGGCGATGACCGAGCCCACCCTGGCCGGGCCGGACGTGGCGCGGCTGCGCGCCCGCGCCATCGCCCGCGCCCGGCAATCGCTGGAAGGGCCGCGCGGCCGCGGCGCCCGTGCCTTCTGGGCCGCCGGATACCCCGACCATCCCGCCGGCCGCCCTTCCGGCGGCACGGAGGAAAGCCTCGCCGCGCTGACGGTGGAGCAGCTCCGCGCCGCGCTGGGGCGGAACCTGCGCCGCATCCCCGGCGGGCCGGACGGGCTGCTGGTGGCGGCCTCCGGCGCCATCACCGCGCCGGAGCTGGCGGCGCTGCTGCCGGAGCTGCTGGGCGCCCTGCCGGAAGGCACCCTGCCCGCCCCGCCGCCGCTGCCCGCCTTCCGCCATTTCGGCACCCAGGTGGTGCCGGTGGCGTCGCCGCAATCCTATCTACTGTTCGGCCAGCCCGGCATTCCGGTGGACGACCCGGACTGGGAGGCGGCGCAGGTGGTGCTGCGCATCCTGTCCGGCGGCGGCTTCACCGCCCGCCTCACCCGCAGCATCCGCGAGGAGCGCGGCCTCACCTATGGCATTGGCGCGGGACTCGACGTGCTGTTCGGCCAGGGCGTGCTGACCGGCTCCTGCGCCACGGTGAACGCGCGGGTGGGCGAGCTGCTTTCCGTGCTGCGCGCCGAATGGAAGCGCATGGCCGATGACGGCCCGACGGCGGAGGAGATGGAGGAGGCGGTGGCCTACATGACCGGCAGCCAGCCGCTCCAGTTCACCGACAGCCGGCGCATCGCCGCCACCCTGCTGGCCATGCGCCGCAACGGCCGCCCGCTGGACTGGCTGGAGCGTCGCCCCGCCCGCTTGGCCGCCATCGGCCGCGAGCAGGCCGCGAAACTCGCCGCCCGCCTGCTCGTTCCCGATCAGCTCTCCGTGACGGTCGCAGGACAACCGGAGGGGTTGTAGCGCGGGGGCTTTAAGGGTTTCCGGTGACGCTCTAGCCTGCTCCCACGGAGTGAAACTGGGGACCGACTACATGACGCTTTCCGCGCGCGAGACCGCCTGGGCCCGGATCCATTCGCTGGCCCAGCGGCCCGGCGCCGGCTCCATCCGGGCCCTGTTCGACGCCGACCCCGAACGCTTCCGGCGCTTCCACCGCCGCGCCTGCGGCATCCTGCTCGACCTGTCCAAGACCTCGATCGACGACGAGGTTCTGGCGGGGCTGCTGGAGCTGGCGCGGGCGGCGCGGGTGACCGAGCGGCGGGACGCCATGGCGGCCGGCCAGATCATCAACCAGACCGAGCGGCGCGCGGTGCTGCACATGGCGCTGCGCGCGCCGCGCAGCGCCGGCTTCCGCGCCGCCCTGCCCGAGGGCGGCTACGAGGATGCCGGCGCCTCGGTCGAGGAAACGCTGGAGCGGATGCGGCAGTTCACCCATGCCATCCACACCGGCGACATCCGCGGCGCCACCGGCGAGACCTTCACCGACGTCATCAACATCGGCATCGGCGGCTCCGACCTCGGCCCCTTCATGGTGGGCCGCGCGCTGTGGACGGTGCGCTCGCCGATGCGGCCCCTCTACCTGGCCAATGCCGACGCGCACAACTGGGAAGCCATCCGCCCGCGGCTGAACCCGCACCGCACCCTGATGCTGGTCGCCTCCAAGACCTTCACCACCGCCGAGACCATGGCCAATGCCCGGGTGGTGCGCGGCTGGCTGGAGCGCAACCTGGGCGAGGCGGGCGCGCGCCGGCACATGGTCGCGCTGTCCACCAACACCGAGGCCACCACGGCCTTCGGCATCGCGCCGGAGCGGGTGTTCGGCTTCCATGACTGGGTGGGCGGGCGGTTCTCGCTGTGGTCGGCCATCGGCCTGTCCATCGCGCTGAGCTGCGGCTGGGACGAGTTCGCCCAGCTCCTGGCCGGCGCCCGCTCGATGGACGAGCACTTCCTGTCGGCGCCGCCCGAGGAGAACCTGCCGCTGCTGCTGGCGCTGATCACCGCCTGGCACGTCAACGGGCTGGGGCTGAAGGCGCACGCCATCCTGCCCTATGACCACCGCCTGTCCCGCTTTCCCGCCCATCTCCAGCAGCTGGAGATGGAAAGCCTGGGCAAGCGCGTGACCCTCTCGGGCGAGCCGGTGCGGCATGAGACGGGGCCGGTGATCTTCGGCGAGCCGGGCACCAACGCACAGCACTCCTTCATGCAGCTGCTGCACCAGGGCACCACCCCCGTGCCGGCGGATTTCGTGCTGGTGGCCAACCCGAACCACCCCTACGCCGACAACCACCGCCTGCTGCTGGCCAACGGCCTGGCCCAGGCCGAGGCGCTGCTGCGCGGCCGCACCGCACCGGAGGTGACGGAGGAGATGCGCCGCGCCGGCACGCCGGAGGAGGAGATCGCCCGCCTCCTGCCGCACCGCCTCTTCCCCGGCGACCGGCCGAGCACCACCTTGCTGCTGGAGCGGCTGGACGCCTACACGCTGGGCCAGCTCGTGGCGCTCTACGAGCACAAGGTGTTCTGCCTGGGCGCGCTGTGGGACATCGACGCCTTCGACCAATGGGGGGTGGAGCTCGGCAAGCAGCTCGCCAAGTCCATCCTGCCGGAGCTGGAGCCCGCGGGGCGGGTGGGCAGCCACGACCCTTCCACGGCGGGGCTGATCGGGCGCATCCGCGCCATGCAGGGCAACCCCGACTGAACGGGCGGCGGGAGGAAGGGCGCCCCTCCCTCCCCTTCCTGCCGCCGCGGCTTTTCGGGCGCGCCTGCGGCGCCGCCCCGCATTCCGCGCTATAAGGGGCGGGCATGGACCGCATCCGCCTCCTTTCCGCCACCACGGCCGACCGCATCGCGGCCGGCGAGGTGGTGGAGCGCCCCGCCGCCGCCGTGAAGGAGCTGGTGGAGAACGCGCTGGATGCCGGCGCCCGCCGCATCCGCGTGGCGCTGGAGGGCGGCGGCACCGGGCGCATCCTGGTGGAGGATGACGGCGCCGGCATGTCGGCGGCCGACCTCGCCCTGTGCATCGAGCGCCACGCCACCTCGAAGCTGCCGGAGGAGGCGGCGCTGTTCCGCATCAGCACGCTGGGCTTCCGGGGCGAGGCGCTGCCCTCCATCGGCGCCGTGGCGCGGCTTTCCATCACCAGCCGCCCGCAGGGCGGCGAGGCGCACCAGATCAGCGTGGAAGGCGGGCTGAAGGGCGAGCTGCGCCCCGCCGCCGGCGCGCCCGGCACCCGCGTCGAGGTGCGCGACCTGTTCTACGCCACCCCCGCCCGCCGCAAGTTCCTCAAGACCCCCGGCACCGAGGCCGGCCACGCGGTGGAGGCGGTGCGCCGCCTGGCCATGGCCTGGCCGGAGGTGGCCTTCCGGATGGAGGTGGAGGGGCGCGCCGTGCTGAACCTCGCCCCCGCCGACCGCGCCGGCCGCCTCGCCGCGCTGCTGGGGCCGGACTTCGCCGCCGCCGCCGTGCCGGTGGGCGGCGCCTCCTGGGAGGCGCTGACGCTGGAGGGCATGGCCGCCCTGCCCGGCCTGACCCGCGCCACGGCGGCCGAGCAGCACCTCGTCGTCAACCGCCGCCCCGTGCGGGACCCGCTGCTGCGCGCGGCGCTGCGCGTCGCTTATCGCGACCTCATCGCCCCCGGGCGGCACCCCGTGGCCGCCCTGTTCATCGACCTCCCCCCCGAGATGGTGGATGTGAACGTCCACCCGATGAAGACCGAGCTGCGCTTCCGCGAGGCGGGCGCGGTGCGCGGCGCGCTGATCTCGGCGCTGCGCCGGGCGCTGGCGGTGGGGGCGGGCGCCGTGGCGGAGCCGGCCGGCCATGCCGGGGCGGCGGCGCGGGAAGAGGCGGCGGATGCCATGGCCTGGGGGAGCGCGCCGCCCCGGCCGGAGCTCCAGCCCGCCGGCTTCGCCGAGGCGGAGCCGGCCTTTGCCGGGCCGCGCGCGCATGGCTTCTCCTGGCAACCAGGCCTGCGCCTCACCCTGCCCCGCCCCGTTACGCCCGGGCCAGGGCAGGCGCCGGAGCCGGCACCGCTCCCGCCGCCCGCTCCGGCCGTGGAGGAAGGCCCGCTGGGCCGCCCCGTGGCGCAGCTGATGGAAACCTACATCCTGGCCGAGGCGCCGGATGGCGCGCTGGTGCTGGTGGACCAGCACGCGGCGCATGAGCGGCTGACGCATGAGGCCTTCCGCGCGCAGCTGCTGGAAGGGCGGGTGCGCAGCCAGCCCCTGCTGCTGCCCGCGGTGGTGGAGCTCGGCGCGCTGGAGTGCGGGCGGCTGCTGGAGGCCGCCCCCGCCCTGGAGCGGCTGGGGCTGGAGCTGGAGGGCTTCGGCCCCGGCGCCGTGCTGGTGCGCGCGCTGCCCGCCCTGCTCGGCAACCCCGACCCCGCGCCCCTGCTGCGCGACCTGTGCGCCGAGCTGGCCGAATGGGAGGAAAGCACGGCGCTGGAGCGGCGGCTGGATGCCGCCATCGCGCGGCTGGCCTGCCATGGGTCGATCCGCGCCGGGCGGCGGCTCAACCCGGCCGAGATGGACGCGCTGCTGCGCCAGATGGAAGCCACGCCCCGCGCCTCCACCTGCAGCCATGGGCGCCCCACCTGGCTGCGCCTCGGCAGGCCCGAATTCGAGAAGCTGTTCGGCCGGCGCTGAGCGCGCTCAGCCCGCGCCGGCCTGGGAAGTGCCCGGCAGCGGGCGCCAGGGCAGCGGCGCGAAGCGGGTGGCGTGCCAGGAAACCTCCCGCCACACCCCTTCCCGCACATACGGGTCCTCCGCCCACCAGGCCCGGGCCGCCTCCGCCGCCGGATGCGCGGTGATGGCTACCGAGCCCACCATCCGCCCGCCCGGCGCGTCCAGGATCGCGCCGCCCAGCGCCAGCGTGCCGTCCAGCGCGGCGGGCCGGACCCGGGCGAAATGCGCCTCCCGCGCCGCCAGCCGCCGCGCCTCCGCCCCCGCGTCCCGGCCATCCCAGGCGATGGCGATGGTGTGGGTGGGATGAGACGGCGCCGGCCCCGTGGGCAGTGGCCGGTAGGGCAGCGGCGCGAGGCGGAACGCATGCACCGCGTGGCTCCGCCAGATGCCTTCCCGGCGGAAGGGCTCGGCATCGAGGTAGCGCTCCAGCGCCTCCGGCATGACAAGCATGAGCGAGCCGCCATAGGCGCCCTCCGCGCCGAGCAGCGGCACGCCGGCGATCAGCTCCCCCGCCGCCGCCATGGGCGCGATCAGCGCCAGATGCGCCGCCCGCGCCGCGCCGATCCGCGCCTCTGCATCCTCGGCCGCCTGCGCCAGGACCAGCCGGCATTCCGTCATCGTCGCTTCCTTTCCCGCCGGATCCCGGGGCGGCATGCTGCGCCAGGATCGCCGCCATGGCCAGGGCCGCTGCCCCGCCCGGAGCCGCGGCGGCATGGCCTCCGAATCGGCCTTCGGCCTTGCCGCGCGTCCCCGGCATGGCTATACCCCCGCCTCTTCCCGCGCGTCCGGGCCTGTAGGGCATGCCCGGCCGCGGTTCCGCGTCCGCCTCTCCGGGGGCAGGGCGCTTCAGGACCAGGAGTACCGAAATGCCCAAGATGAAGACGAAGTCGAGCGTGAAGAAGCGCTTCCGGCTGACGGCGACGGGTCTGGTGAAGGCCGGCGCCGGCAACAAGCGCCACATGCTGACCGCCAAGACCAACAAGATGAAGCGGCAGAACCGCGGCGCCTTCGTGCTGGAGAAGCAGGATGGCGACACGGTGAAGCAGTGGATGCCGTACGGTTCGGCCCGGTAAGTCAGAGGATCTGAACCATGGCTCGTGTTAAGCGCGGCGTTGTCGCCCACGCCCGTCACAAGAAGGTCCTCAAGCTCGCCAAGGGCTATGTCGGCCGTTCCTCCAAGGCTTATCGCCCCGCGCTCGAGCGCGTCGAGAAGGCCCTCCAGTATGCCTACCGCGACCGCCGCGTTAAGAAGCGTGAGTTCCGCGGCCTGTGGATCCAGCGGATCAATGCCGCGACCCGCGAGCATGGCCTGACCTACTCGAAGTTCATCGCCGGCCTGAAGGCCGCGAACATCGAGCTGGACCGCAAGGTGCTGGCCGCCATTGCCTTCGAGGACACCGCCGCCTTTGGCGCCCTGGTCGAGAAGGCCAAGGCGGCGCTGCCGGCTTCGGCCGAGGCGTGATCTCCGCCCTCCTCTGAGGGGGCTGCGATGACCGAGCCGCCGCCGCCCTGGGCTTCCAGGGCGTCCGGCGGCTCTTTTCGTATCGGGCTCACCTGATACCGGATCTGGCACGGACGGGACGAAACCCATGACGGATGACCTCGCCACCCTGCAGGCGGAGACCGAGGCCGCGCTGGCCGCCGCCGCCGACCTCCGCGCGCTGGATGCGGTGCGGGTGGGCACGCTGGGCAAGAGCGGCGCGCTGACGGCGCTGCTGAAGGGGCTGGGCGCCGTGCCCGCCGACCAGCGCAAGGAGCGCGGCGCCGCCGTGAACCGGCTGAAGGCCACGCTGGAGGCCGCCATCGAGGCGCGCCGGGTGGCGCTCGATGCCGCCGCGCTGGAGGCGCGCCTGAGCGCCGAGCGGCTGGACGTGACCCTGCCGCCCCGCCCCTTCCCCGCGGGCGGCGCCGAGCAGGGCGCCATCCACCCCATCGCCCGCACGGTGGAGGAGATCGTGGCGATCTTCGGCGCCATGGGCTTCGCGCTCGCCGAGGGGCCGGACATCGAGGGCGACTGGTTCAATTTCGGCGCGCTGAACATCCCGGACCACCACCCGGCGCGGCAGGACCACGACACCTTCTACGTCCCCGCCGGCCCCGACGGGCGCCGCCCCGTGCTGCGCACCCACACCAGCCCGGTGCAGATCCGCACCATGCTGGCGCAGGAGCCGCCCATCCGCGTCATCGTCCCCGGCCGCACCTGGCGCGCCGACCATGACGCCACCCACTCCCCCATGTTCCACCAGGTGGAGGGGCTGGTGATCGACCGTGGCATCACGCTCGGCCACCTCAAGGGCTGCCTGATCGACTTCCTGCGCGCCTTCTTCGGCATCAGCGACCTGCCGGTGCGCTTCCGCGCCTCCTACTTCCCCTTCACCGAGCCCTCGATGGAGGTGGATATCGGCTGGAACCGCAGGACGGGCGAGCTCGGAAAAGGCGGCGACTGGCTGGAGATCCTGGGCTCCGGCATGGTCCACCCCAAGGTGCTGGCCAATTGCGGCATCGACCCGCGCGAGTGGCAGGGCTTCGCCTTCGGCATGGGCATCGAGCGCATCACCATGCTCAAGCACGGCATCCCGGACCTCCGCCCCTTCTACGAGAGCGACGTGCGCTGGCTGCGCCACTACGGCGCGCCCGTGCTGTCTCCCGCCACCCTGGCCGAAGGGGTCTGACCGGCCATGAAGTTCTCCCTCAGCTGGCTGAAGCAGCACCTGGAAACCGAGGCGAGCCTCGACCAGGTCACCGCCGCCCTCAACACCATCGGCCTGGAGGTCGAGGGGGTGGAGGACCGCGGCGCGGCGCTCGCCCCCTTCCGCATCGCCCATGTGGTGGAGGCGGCGCAGCACCCGAACGCCGACCGCCTCCGCGCCTGCAAGGTGGATGTGGGCGATGGCGTGATCCGCTCCGTGGTCTGCGGCGCGCCCAACGCCCGCACCGGCATGAAGGCGGTGCTGGGCCTGCCCGGCGCCTATGTCCCCGGCACCGGCATCACCCTGAAGGTGGGCGAGATCCGCGGCGTCAAGAGCGAGGGCATGATGTGCTCCTCGCGCGAGCTGGGCCTCGGCGACGACCATGAGGGCATCATCGACCTGCCGGCGGACGCGCCGGTGGGCGTGCCCTATGCCACATGGGCCGGGCTCGACGACCCGGTGGTGGAGATCTCCATCACGCCGAACCGGGGCGACGCGCTCTCGGTGCGCGGCATCGCGCGCGACCTCGCCGCCGCAGGCCTCGGCACGCTGAAGCCCTTCGCGCCGGAGAAGGTGCCGGGCGTCTATCCCTCGCCGCTCCGCTGGGTGGTGGAGGACAGCGTGGCCTGCCCCTGGGTGCTCGGCCGCGCCGTGCGGGGCGTGACCAACGGCCCCTCGCCCAAATGGCTGCAGGACCGGCTGGTCTCCATCGGCCTGCGCCCGATCAACGCGCTGGTCGACATCACCAACTTCTTCACCTTCGACCTCGGCCGCCCGCTGCACGTCTTCGACGTGGCCAAGGTGAAGGGGGACAGCCTGTTCCTCCGCCCCGGCCGCGCGGGCGAGAGCTTCCTGGCGCTGAACGGCAGGCCGGTGGCCGTGACGCCGGAGGACCTCGTCATCGCCGATGCGGAGGCGGTGGAGAGCCTGGCCGGCATCATGGGCGGCGAGCATTCCGGCTCCGACGGGAACACGCGCGAGGTGTTCATCGAGTGCGCGCTGTTCGACCCGGTGCGCATCGCGCTGTCCGGCCGCCGGCACGAGCTGCGCTCGGACGCCCGCCAGCGCTTCGAGCGCGGCATCGACCCGGCGCTGCTGCCGGACGCGCTGGAAGCCGCCACCGCCATGGTGATCGCGCTTTGCGGCGGCGAGGCGTCGGAGATCGCCGTGGCCGGGGCGGAACCCTCGTGGCGGCGCGAGGCCAGCCTGCGCTTCGAGCGCATCATGGGCCTCGGCGGCGCCGAGATCGACGCCGGCACGGCGGTGGCCACGCTGGAGCGGCTCGGCTTCGGCGTGGTGGCGCGGGACGCGGAGCGGGTGACGGTGTCCGTCCCCTCCTGGCGCAACGACATCGCGGGAGGGGGCACGCTGACCCAGGCCCCCGCCCTGCCGGCGGAAAAGGCGCGCGCCGCCGCCGAGGGCTGCGCCGCCACCGAGCCGGAATGCGACCTGCTGGAGGAGGTGCTCCGCATCCACGGGCTGGACCGCATCCCGCCCATGTCGCTGCCCGTCGCCTCCCCCGTGCCGAAGCCCGCCCTGACGCCGAGGCAGGCCCGCGCCGTGCTGGCCCGCCGGACGCTCGCCGCGCGCGGCATGCTGGACTGCGTCTCCTTCGGCTTCATCGACGGCAGGCTGGCGGCGAAGTTCGGCGATACCCCGGCGGCGCTGCGGCTGGAGAACCCGATCGCCGCCGATCTCGACCAGATGCGCCCCACCCCGGTGGCCAGCCTGGCCCAGGCGGCGGCGCGCAACGCCGCGCGCGGCTATCCGGACGTGGCGCTGTGCGAGCTGGGCGCCGCCTATCGCGGCATCACGCCCGAAGGCCAGCTCACGGTGGCCGCCGGCCTCCGCACGGGCGGGACGCCGCGCCACTGGGACGCCCCCGCCCGCGCGGTGGACGCGATGGACGCCAAGGGCGACGCGCTGGCCGTGCTGGCCGCGCTCGGCGTGCCGGCGGCGGCGCTGTCGGTCACCGCCGATGCGCCCGGCTACTACCATCCCGGCCGCTCGGGCGTGGTGCGGCAGGGGCCCAAGGTGGTGCTGGCGCAGTTCGGCGAGCTGCACCCGAAGCTGCGGGAGGAGCTGGGCCTGCCCGGCCCGGCCGTGGCCTTCGAGGTGTTCCTCGACGCCATCCCCGAGCCCAAGCGCCGGAAGAAGGGGGCGCCCGACCTGCCCGCCTTCCAGCCCTTGCGGCGCGACTTCGCTTTCCTGGTGGATAGCACCGTGCCGGCCGAGGCCCTGCTGCGCGCTGCGCGCGGGGCGGAGCGGAGCCTGATCACCGAAGTGGCGCTGTTCGACCGCTACGCCGGCGAGAAGCTGCCCGAGGGCAAGGTCTCGCTGGCGCTGGAGGTGACGCTGCAGCCGCGCGAGGCGACGCTGACGGACGCGGAGATCGAGGCGGTGGGTGCCAAGATCGTCGCGGCGGTGGGCAAGGCCACGGGGGCCACGCTGCGTTGAAAAAACAGGTGCGGGGGAAGGAATTCCCCCGCGCCCCCATCTTTTTTCTGCAAGTTCATGGCAGGGACGGCAACAGGCTGCCCCTTCATTTCGGCGGCCGCGCGGGGCATATCCGGGGCCATGATCCCCTTCCGGAAGATGCACGGGCTGGGCAATGACTTTGTCATCGTCGATGCCCGTCCCGCCCCGCTGCCGCTCACGCCCGCCCGCATCGCCGCGCTGTCGGACCGTCACCACGGCATCGGCTGCGACCAGTTCATCACGCTGGAGCCGGAAGCGGAGGCCGATGTCTTCATGCGCATCCACAACCCGGACGGCTCCGAGGCCGGCGCCTGCGGCAACGCCACGCGCTGCGTCGCCCACCTGCTGATGGCTGAGACGGGGCGGGACGCGGTCGTGGTCCGCACCATCCGTGGCGACCTGCCCTGCGAGCGGCTGGCGGACGGCCCCCACGGAACGAACTGGATCCGCGCCGACATGGGGCCGCCCATGCTCGGCTGGCGGGAGGTGCCGCTGGCGGAGGCGATGGAAACGCTGCACCTGCCGATCGACCTTGGCCCCGTCTCCGATCCGGCCGCCTGCTCCATGGGCAACCCGCACGCCACCTTCTTCGTGGAGGCGCTGGACGGGCTGGACTGGCGGGCGCTGGGCCCCGTGGCCGAGCACCACGCGCTGCTGCCCGAGCGGGCCAATATCGGCTTCGCCGAGGTGCTGGCGCCGGACCATATCCGCGTCGCCATCTGGGAGCGCGGCGCGGGCCCGACGCTGGCCTGCGGCTCCGGCGCCTGCGCCACGCTGGTCAACGCCCACCGCCGGGGCCTGGCCGGCCGCCGCGCGCGGATCGACCTGCCCGGCGGCGCGCTGGAGGTCGAGTGGCGGCTGGATGGCCATGTGCTGATGGCCGGCCCCGTGGCCACCGCCTTTCTGGGCCGCTTCGACCCCGCGGCCTGGCCGGAATGAACGCCGCCCCGCCCGAGGATGGTGGCCCGGCGCCGGCCGAGGCGCTTTCGCGAGGTCCGGTGCGGGTGCTCAGCTTCGGCTGCCGGCTGAACACCTATGAAAGCATCGCCATGCGCGAGCTGGCGCTGCGGGCGGGGCATGAGCGCGCCATCCTGGTCAACACCTGCGCCGTCACGGCGGAGGCCGAGCGCCAGGCGCGCAAGGCCATCCGCCGCGCCGCGCGGGAGCATCCGGGCGCGCCCATCATCGTCACCGGCTGCGCCGCGCAGATCGCGCCCGAGGCCTGGGCGGCGCTGCCGGGGGTCGCGCGCGTCATCGGCAACGCCGAGAAGCTGAAGCCGGAAGCCTGGGCGCCCGCCGCGCCACCCGCGCCGGTGCCCGACATCATGGCCGCGCGCGAGACGGCGGCGCATCTCGTCACCGAGTTCGCCGGCCGCGCGCGCGCCTTCGTGCAGGTGCAGCAGGGCTGCGACCACCGCTGCACCTTCTGTGTCATCCCCTATGGGCGGGGGCCGTCGCGCTCGGTGCCGCTCGGCGCCATCGTCGCGCAGGTCCGGGCGGTGCTGGAAGCCGGCTACCGCGAGGTGGTGCTGACGGGGGTGGACATCGCCAGCTACGGCACCGACCTGCCGGGCCGGCCGCCGCTCGGCCAGATGGCGCGCCGGCTGCTGGCCCTGGTGCCGGAGCTGCCGCGCCTGCGCCTTTCCTCGCTGGACCCGGCGGCGATGGACGAGGACCTCTGGCGCCTGCTGGCCGAGGAGCCGCGGCTGATGCCGCATCTGCACCTGTCCCTCCAGCATGGCGCCGACCTGATCCTGAAGCGCATGAAGCGCCGCCACGGCCGCGCGGAGGCGCTGGGCTGCGCGCGCCGCGCCCAGGCGCTGCGCCCCGGCCTCGCCCTCGGCGCGGACCTGATCGCCGGCTTCCCCACCGAGACGGAGGCGCATTTCGCGCAGATGTTGGCGCTGGTGGAGGAGGCGGGGCTCTCCTTCCTGCACGTCTTCCCCTATTCCGAACGGCCGGGCACGCCCGCCGCGCGGATGCCGCAACTGCCGCCCACCCTGCGCCGCGAGCGCGCCGCCCGGCTGCGCGCCGCCGGCGCCGAGGCCGCCGCGCGCTTCTACAACGCCCGTCTGGGACAGGAGGAATCGGTGCTGCTGGAAAGTCCCGATCGAGGCCATACCGAGCATTTCGCCCCGCTGCGCCTGGTGGGCAGCGCCGGCCGCCACGGCCAGCTGCTGCGCGCGCGGGTGACCGCCGCCGGGCCGGACGGCCTGCTGGCCGAGGTGGCCTGAGCCATGGCGCTGCGCGACCTCTGGGCCAGGCTGACCGGCCGCGAGAAGGACAGGGCGGCCGAGGAAGCGGCCCCGCCGCCGGTGCCGCCGGCGGCCGAGCCGCCCTCCCCCGATAATCCCTCCTCGCTGGTTCCGCAGCCGGCGCCCTCCCCCGCCCCCGTGGCGCCGCCGGCGCCGCCGCCAGCCCCCGCGCCCGAGGCGCTCGTGCCGGAGGAGCCCGGCGTTCCGCCCTCCGCCCAGCCCGCCCCGCATCCGGCGGCGATGGCGCCCGCGCCGGAGGAAACCCGCAGCCCCTCGCCCGACGGGCTGGAAGCGCCGCATGCCATGCCGGCGGGCCAGCTGCGCAAGACCAGCGGGGCCGTGGCCCCCTCCGAGACGCGCTCGCCGCCGCCCGAGGGGCTGGCCGGCCTGCCGCCGGGCGACCTGCCGGCTTCGCCCGCCGAGGTGCCGGCCCCGGCGGCGCCCGCCGCCCCGCAGCCGCCACCGGACGAGCGCCCGGCCCCCGCGCCGCTGCCCGAGTTGCCGGCCGCTTCCCCGCCCGAGGCACCGCCCCCGCCGGCCAAGCCCATGGCCACGCCACCGGGCTGGCAGCCCTCCCCCGCCGAATGGCCGGCGCCCGGCGCGCCCGCCACGCCCGAGGCGCCACCCCTGGAGGTGACGCCCCCCGCCCCCGCCACGCCCGCCGCGCCGCCGGCCGAGCTGCCGCCGCCCGCGCCCCGGGAAGCCGAGCCGGCGCCTTTCCCCGTGACGCGCCCGGAGCCCGCGCGGCCCCAGCCGGAACAGCCCCAGCCAGAACAGCCCCAGCCAGAACAGCCCCAGCCAGAACAGCCCCAGCCAGAACAGCCCCAGCCAGAACAGCCCCAGCCAGAACAGCCCCAGCCAGAACAGCCCGGGCCGGAACCGGAGCAGCCCGAGCCTGAGCAGCCCGAGCCCCCTGCCGCCGGCCTCGTGCCCACCGCCTTCACGGCGCCGCCCGAGCCCGCAGCACCGGCCGGGGAGCCGGCGCGGGGCGGCTTCTTCAGCCGGCTGAAGGCAGGGCTGTCGCGCTCCACCGCCAAGCTGACGGACGGGCTGACCGGCCTGTTCACCAGGCGCAAGCTGGACGACGCGGCGCTGGAGGAGCTGGAGGACGCGCTGATCACCGCCGATCTCGGCGTGGCGGCGTCGCAGCGCATCGTCACCAACTTCCGCCGCACCCGCTTCGGCCGGGAGGTGGGCGACCAGGAGGTGCGCGAGGCGCTGGCCGCCGAGATCGCCGCCATCCTGGAGCCGGTGGCCAGGCCGCTGGTGCTGGACACGGCGAAGCGCCCGCATGTGGTGCTGGTGGTGGGCGTCAACGGCACCGGCAAGACCACCACCATCGCCAAGCTCGGCCAGCAGTTCCGCGAGCAGGGCAGGAGCGTCACCTTCGTGGCCGGCGACACCTTCCGCGCCGCGGCCGTGGAGCAGCTGCAGATCTGGGGCGGCCGCACCGGCTGCGCCGTGGTGGCCCCCGCCAAGGAAGGGGCGGACGCCGCCGGCCTCGCCTTCGACGCGCTGAAGCAGGCGCAGGCGGAGGGCACCGAGGTGCTGCTGGTGGACACCGCCGGCCGCCTGCACAACAAGGGCGCGCTGATGGAGGAGCTGCGCAAGGTGGTGCGCGTGATGCGCCGCATCGACGAGACGGCGCCGCACTCCGTGCTGCTGGTGCTGGACGCCACCACCGGCCAGAACGCCACCCAGCAATGCAAGGTGTTCGGCGAGATGGTGGATGTCACCGGCCTCGTCGTCACCAAGCTCGACGGCTCGGCCAAGGGCGGCATCGTGGTGGCGCTGGCGCAGGAGTTCGGCCTGCCCGTGCATGCCGTGGGCGTGGGCGAGAAGGCGGCGGACCTGCGCCCCTTCTCGGCGCGGGACTATGCCCGCTCGCTGCTCGGCCTGGGCTGAGCGGCGGCGGCGGTTTCCAGCCGCAAGGCCGGGGGCAGGGTCGGACCGCAAGGCTGGGGCGCGGATTGGGCGGCCCTGCCCAGGCTTGGAAACCGCGGGCGTCTTTCCTAGGTTTTTCCACAGCCTGGGCCCCCGGCCGTTCCGGGCCCCGATGGAGCGGGCCGCCGGCGCGGCCCCGCCCCGTTCTACCCCCTGCGGAGCCTGACCTTGCCCCCATCCGAGCGTAGCCTGACACCTCCCGCCCCGCCGGCCTTCGAGCCCGCGCAGGGCGGGCTGGCATCCCTGCGCCAGGCGCACGGCATCCCCGCCCTTCCCTCCATGCCGGTGCCGCCGCCGGAAGGCGCGCCGATCACGGTGGCCTCCTACAACGTGCACAAATGCGTCGGGCTGGACCGGCGCTTCGACCCGCAGCGCATCGCCCGCGTGATCGCCGAGATGCAGCCGGACATCATCGCGGTGCAGGAGGCGGACAAGCGCTTCGGCCGCCGGACCGGCCTGCTGGACACCGCCATGCTGCGCGAGGCCGGGCTTTCCCTGCTGCCCGTCTCCCGCCTGCCGGACGGGCATGGCTGGCACGGCAACGCCCTGCTGGTGCGCGCCGGCACGCCGCTGGCCGTGCACCGCCTGGCGCTGCCCGGCGCCGAGCCGCGTGGCGCCGTGATCACTGAGATGGAGCTGCCGGCCGGCCGGCTGCGCGTCGTGGCGGCGCATTTCGGCCTGCTGCGGCGCTGCCGCGCCCGCCAGGCCGCCGCCATCCTGGAGGCGATCGGCCAGGGCGAGAGCATGCCGACGCTGATGATGGGCGACCTGAACGAATGGCGCCCCGGCCGCCGCTCCTCGCTGCGCGCGCTGGAGGGGCTGTTCGGCGCCATGGCGATGAACCCGGCCAGCTTCCCCTCGCGCATGCCGGTTTTCGCGCTGGACCGCATCCTGGGCTGGCCCCGCGGCGTTGTGCAGGATGTGCAAGTGCATGACAGCCCCCTGGCGCGCATCGCCTCCGACCACCTGCCGCTGAAGGCGCGGCTGGACCTTCGTCCGGCCCAGGCCGCGGCGCCGCCGGCGGTCGCGGCGGCGGCATGAACGCGGGCGCGCCCCCGGCGGCGCTGGCGCCCCTGCGCCTGCTTCGGCGGGTGGCCCGGCAGGCCTCCCCGCCGGCGCCCCGGCAGGCGCCGGTTCTGGCGGGCGCGCCGCCGCGTGCCTCGGAGGCCGATGCCATGGTCGAGAAGCTGCTCGACGGCGCCCCCAGCGGGGTGGCGCTGCTGCCCGGCGGCCTGGAGGCCTTCATGGTGCGCGCCGCCAGCGCCCGCGCCGCCGGCCGCAGCCTGGACGTGCAGTATTACCGCTGGTCGGACGACATCACCGGCGGGCTGATGGCGCGCGAGGTGCTGCGCGCCGCCGACCGCGGCGTGCGCGTGCGCATGCTGCTCGACGACAGCTATGTGCTGGGGGTGGACCGGCGCATCGCGCTGCTCGCCGCCCATCCGCGCATCGAGGTGCGGCTGTTCAACACCGCCCGGCTGCGCTGGCTCGGGCAGGTCGGGCTGGCGGTGGAGTTCGCGCTGGGGGGCTGGCACCTCAACCACCGCATGCACAACAAGAACTGGGTGGCCGATGGGCGGCTGGCCCTGGTGGGCGGCCGCAACATCGCCGACGCCTATTTCGACGGCGCCGGCGACTTCAACTTCCGCGACCTCGACATGCTGATCGCGGGCGAGGCGGCGCGGCAGGCCCAGGCGGTGTTCGACGGCTACTGGGCCAGCAGCCTGGCCCGGCCGATGGAGCAGTTCCGCCTTGCCGCCGGGCTCAGCGCCGACGCGCTGGCCGCCTTCCGCGCCGAGCTGGACGCCACCCCCGATTCCGAGAAGGCCCGCCCCTATCTGCGCGCCCTGGCGGAGACGCGCCGCCAGCTCCTCGACCGGGAGCGCCCGCTGCTGCCCGCCATCGACACGGTGCGCGTGCTGGCCGACCCGCCGGCCAAGGCCAAGGGGCGCGGCGTGCCCGGCGGCATGGCGCCCGCGCTGGACGCGCTGCTGCGCGGGGCGCGGCGGGAGGCGGTGCTGATCTCGCCCTATTTCGTGCCCGGCAAGGCGGGCATGAGGCTGCTGGAGGAGCTGGTGCGGCGCGGGGTGCGGGTGAGCGTCATCACCAACTCCCTGGCGGCGACCGACGTGGTGGCGGTGCATGCCGGCTATGCCCGCTACCGCCCCCGGCTGGTGGATCTCGGCATCGACCTCTACGAGCTGAAGCGCAGCAGCGCGAATGGCAGCGGCGTGTTCGGCTCGCGCGGCGCCAGCCTGCACACCAAGGCGCTGATGATCGACCGCGACCTCGTCTTCGTGGGCTCCTTCAACCTCGATCCGCGCTCGGCCAACCTCAACACCGAGATGGGCGCGGTGGCGCGCCACCCGGGCCTGGCCGAGCAGCTGGCGCTGGAGCGGCACCGCCTTTCGGACCCGGGCCGCAGCTACCGCGTCGGCCGCGCCCCCGGCGGGCGGCTGAGCTGGACCGACGCCGCCGGCACCACCCTGCACGAGCCGGAGGCGCCCTGGACGCGCCGCGCCCTGGCCCGGCTGGTGCGCTGGCTGCCCATCGAGGCGCAGCTCTGAGGATGCCCGGCCGCCCTGGCCAGGAACCGGGCCGCCAGCCGCACCAGCAAGCCGAACCGCCGGGGGAGAAGGGCATGACGGACCAGCGCACGCAGAAGGAGAGGATGCTCGCCGGCGAGCTCTACGTGGCCGAGGGCCCGGAGCTCGCGGCCGACAACCGGCGCATCTCGGCCTGGATGGCGCGCTACAACGCCTCCCTCGCCGCCACGCCCGAGGAGCGGCGCGCGATGCTGGCGGAGGCGCTCGGCGCGGTGGGGGAGGGCGTGACCATCCGCCCGCCCTTCTTCTGCGACTACGGCTACAACATCAGCATCGGCGCCGGCGCCTTCATGAACTTCAACTGCGTGGTGCTCGACGTGGTGAAGGTGACCATCGGGCGCGGGACGCAGATCGGCCCGGCGGTGCAGATCCTCGCCGCCGACCACCCGCGCGACCCGGCGCTGCGGGCGCGGCTGCTGGAATTCGGCCGGCCGGTGACGATCGGCTCCAATGTCTGGATCGGCGGCGGCGCGATCATCCTGCCCGGCGTCACGATCGGCGACGATGCCGTGATCGGCGCCGGCAGCGTGGTCACGCGCGACGTGCCGGCCGGCGCCACCGCCTTCGGCAACCCCGCCCGGGTGAAGCCCCGCGCCTGAGGGCGGCACGGGCATCGGCGAGATTTGCCCCCGCCGCCCCTTGCCACGCGCGCCACGGGTGGCACGCTAGGCGGCGAGACCCCGGCTGCCATAGACCACGATGGAAACCGCCATGCCCGATATCCTGTTTGTCAAAGCCGCCCTGCCCCGTGCCGGCGCGCTGGTCCTGCCACTGGCCGAGGGCTTCACCCTGTCCGGCCTGGCGCAGGAGGCGGACGCGGCCTGCGGCGGCGCGGTGGCGCGCGGGCTGGAGGCGGCGGGCTTCAAGGGCCGCAAGGGGCAGAGCTGCACGCTGTGGGCGCCGGGCGGGCACCTGTCCCGCATCGTCGCGGTGGGGCTGGGCGGCCGGCCGGACGCGGAAAGCGCGCGGCAGGCGGGCGGCACCGCGCTGCCGCTGATCGCCAGCGAGCCGGAGGCGACCATCGCGGCCGAGGGGCTGAACGCGGAGCTGACCGCCGCCCTGGCCTTCGGCGCCCGGCTGCGCGGCTACCGCTTCGACAAGTACCGCACCCGCGAGAAGCCCGAGGACAAGCCGAAGCTGGTCCGCCTCAGCCTCGCCAGCGCCGAGCCCGCCGCCGCCAAGGCGGCCTTCCAGCCGCTTTCCGCCGTGGCCGACGGCGTGTCCCTGACCCGCGACCTGGTCAGCGAGCCGCCCAACGTCCTCTACCCCGAGGAGATGGCGGAGCGCTGCCGGGCGCTGGAGAAGCTCGGCGTCACGGTCGAGATCCTGGGGCCGAAGGAGCTGGGCCGGCTCGGCTTCGGCGCGCTGCTCGGCGTCTCGATGGGCAGCGCGCGGGAGCCGCGCATGGTGGTGATGCAGTGGAAGGGCGCCGCGGCCGAGGCGCAGCCCGTGGCCTTCATCGGCAAGGGCGTCACCTTCGACACGGGCGGCATCTCCATCAAGCCGGCCGGCGGCATGGAGGACATGAAGTACGACATGGCCGGCGCCGGCACCGTGATCGGGCTGATGGCGGCGCTGGCCGGGCGCAAGGCGAAGGTCAACGCGGTCGGGCTGGTGGGGCTGGTGGAGAACATGCCCTCCGGCACCGCGCAGCGCCCGGGCGACGTGGTGCGCTCCTATTCCGGCCAGACCATCGAGGTGATCAACACCGACGCCGAGGGGCGGCTCGTGCTGGCCGACGTGCTCTGGTACGCGCGGGAGCGCTTCAGGCCGCGCTTCATGGTGGACCTCGCCACCCTGACCGGCGCCATCGTCGTGGCGCTCGGGCACGAGCATGCCGGCATGTTCAGCAACGATGACGCGCTGGCGCAGCAGCTTTCCGCCGCCGGCACCGCCACGGGCGAGGCGGTGTGGCGCATGCCGCTCGGCGAGGCCTATGACAAGCTGATCAAGTCCGACATCGCCGACATGAAGAACGTGGGCGGCCGCCCCGGCGGCTCGATCAGCGCCGCGCAGTTCCTGCAGCGCTTCATCGACACGCGGGAAGGCCATGTGGCCTGGGCGCATCTCGACATCGCCGGCACCGCCTGGGCGACCAAGGACAGCGCGCTGACGCCCAAGGGCGCCACGGCCTTCGGCGTGCGGCTGCTCGACCGGCTGGTGGCGGACCATTACGAGGGCTGAGCACGGCCCCGGGGAGGAGGCGCCGGCCGGAACGGGCGGCCCCGGCCAGGCGCCCGCCGCGCCGCCGCGCCTGCGGCTGCGCTCCCGGCTGGGCCGCAAGGCGGCCGGGCGCACCCGCATCCTGCCCCTGCGCGCGGGAGCGCCGGACGGGGATGCCGCCGCGCGGGACTTCCCCCTGCACCCTGGCACGGCGCGCTGGATGCCGGGCCTCGTCCTGGCCGCCGGGCCCGCCCCGGGCGGCCCTGGCGGGACGGGGCGCGGCGCCGGGAAGGATGCCGGGAAGGATGACGGGGCGGATGCCGCCGCGGCCTGGGAGCGGGCCGGCGCCGCCGGCATCGCCGCCCTGCCCGAGGGCGAGACGCGCGCGGTGCTGGACGCCACGGCGCTCACGCCGGAGGAGGCCGTGGCCTTCGCCACCGGCGCCGTGCTGGGCGCCCGCCGCGCCGGGCTGCGGCTGGACCTGCTCCACCCCGCGCCGGACGCGGTGCTGCCGCTCTGGCACGCGGCCTGGGCGGTGGCGCAGGGCGTGGCGCTGGCGCGCGGGCTGGTGGCGGCGCCCGCCAACGTGCTGACCCCCAAGGCCTTCGGCCAGCGGCTGAAGGCGCTGGAGCGGCACGGCATCGCGGTGCACCTGCTGGGGCGGAAGCGGCTGCGGCAGGCGGGCTTCGGCGGCCTGCTGGCGGTGGGCCAGGGCTCGGCCAACCCGCCGCGCCTGGCGGTGCTGCGCTGGGCGGGGCGGATCGCCGCGCCGCCGGTGGTGTTCGTGGGCAAGGGCATCACCTTCGACACGGGGGGCATCTCGCTCAAGCCGGCCGCCGGCATGGAGCACATGCGCGCCGACATGGCCGGCGCCGCCGCCTGCGCCGGCGCCATGCTGGCGCTGGCGCTGCGCGACAGCCCCGCCCCCGCCGCCGCCGTGCTGGCGCTGGCCGAGAACGCCATCGGCGCGGCCGCCTACCGGCCGGGCGATGTCGTCGCCACCCTCTCGGGCCGGACGGTGGAGGTGATCGACACCGATGCCGAGGGCCGCCTCGTGCTGGCCGACGCGCTGAACTACGCGGTGCGCGCCTTCCGCCCCGAGGCGGTGGTGGACCTCGCCACGCTGACGGGGGCCGCCATCACCGCGCTCGGCCACCACCGCGCGGCGCTGTTCGGCAACGACCCGCCGCTCGGCGCCATGCTCTGCGCCGCCGGCGAGGCGGTGGGCGAGCGGCTCTGGCCGATGCCGATCGGGGAAGCGCACCGCGACGACCTGCGGAGCGACATCGCCGACCTCCGGCAATGCGCCCCTGGCGGCGGCCAGCCGGATGCCTGCCATGCCGCGGCCTTCCTGCGGGAGTTCCTGGGCGATACACCTCCCGCCTGGGCGCATGTCGACATGGCCGGGCAGGCGCGCCGCCCGCCCGGCGAGCCGGAAGGCGCCAGCGGCTTCGGCGTGCGGCTGCTGGACCGGCTGGTGGCGCTGCGCTTCGAGGACCCGCACCGGCGCTGAGGGCCGCCACAGGAAAAGGACAGGGCGTGAGCGAGATCGGCTTCTACCACCTGACGCGGACGCCGCTGGCGGCGGCGCTGCCGAAGCTGCTGGGCCGGGTGCTGGCGCAGAACGGCCGGGCGGTGGTGCGCGTGGGCGACGCGGAGCGGCTGGAAAGCCTGGATGCCGCCCTCTGGCTCTCGGCCGACCCGGACTGGCTGCCGCATGGCAGCCCGCGCACCGGCCACGCCGCCATGCAGCCGATCTGGCTGACCACCGAGGACGAGGCGCCGAACGCGGCGCGCTTCCTGTTCCTGGTGGATGGCGCGGAAAGCGCCCGGCTCGAGCAGTATGACCGGGTGTTCGACCTGTTCGACGGCCAGGACGAGGCCGCCCTGGCCGCCGCCCGCCGCCGCTGGAGCGCCGCCAAGGCGGCCGGCCACAGCCTCACCTACTGGCAGCAGGGCCCGCGCGGCTGGGAGCGCAAGGCCTGAGGGCGCGCGCCCGCCTTCCTCTCATACCGCCCTGGCGGTTTCTCTCGCATCGGCCTGCCGGGCGGGCGGCAGCGGGATCTCCAGCGGGGCATCCGCCACAGGGGGCGGCTCCGGATGGCCCTCCACCGCGGCGACGCTGGCGGCGCCCAGGCGGATGCGGCAATGCAGCCCGGCCGGCGACCACAGGAAGGTGGCGCCGCCGCCAAGCTGGTGCCGCGCCAGGGTGTGGATCAGCCGGAAGCCGAAGCCCTGCCGGCCGGGCTCCCCCTGCACCGGCGGGCCGCCGCTTTCGCGCCAGTCCAGCACCAGCCCGCCCTGCGCCACGGCGAGCCAGCGCACCTCCACCATGCCGCCCGGCCGCGAAAGGGCGCCATGCTTGGCCGCGTTGGTGGAAAGCTCGTGCAGGACCATCTGCACCGGCTGCACGCCGCCCGCCGCCAGCCGCACCGCCGGGCCGTGCCAGGCCAGGCGGGGCGCGCCCGCGGCATCCTCGTAGGTGGCGAACTCCCGCCGCACCACCGCCTCCAGCTCCGCCCCCGCCCAGCCCTGGCCGGCCAGCAGGTCGTGCGCCCGGGCCATGGCGCAGAGCCGGCCGTCGAGATTGGCGACGAACTGGACCGGCGGCACGTTGCGCGGCGTCAGCAGCAGCAGGGAGCGCACCACCGCCATGATGTTCTTGGCGCGGTGGTCCACCTCGCGCGCCAGCAGGGCGGCGCGCTCCTCGGCCTCGCGCTGCACCGTGCCGTCCAGCAGCACGCCGTCCCAGATCACCGCGCCGTCGGCGCCGCGGTGGGCGCTGGCCATGCCGCGCAGCCACAGACGGCGGCCATCGGCGGTGGCGAAGTCGAACTCCAGCAGCAGCGGCGCCAGCGTCTCGGCCGAGTGGCGCAGCGCCGCCTTCACCCGCGCCCGCGTCTCCGGCGCCAGCCCCCGCCGCAGCGCGGCCTCGGGCGAGGTGCCGGCGGGCTCGCCCATCAGGCGGATCAGGCCATCGCTCATGTAGGTGCAGTTCAGCCTGCCATCGGCGGCGCGGACGAGGCGGTACAGCGCCCCCGGCAGGTTGGCGGCGATGTCGGAAAGGCGCCGCTCCGTTTCCCGCTCGGCCAGGGCGCGGCTCAGCACCTCCCGCGCCGCCTGGCCGCGCCGGGTCAGGTAGGCCAGCACGCAGACCAGCACCAGGGCGGCGGCCAGCGCCAGCCCCATCACCAGGGTCAGCCGCGACGGGCGCGGCATCCATTCCGGCATGGCGCCCGTCGTGGTGGTGACGAGGCGCCAGCCGGTCAGCGGGCCGTTCAGGGTGACGGGGCCAGGCGCTTCCTCGGCCCGCTCCCCCGCCCCGGAGGGCGGGGCGGACAGGCGGGCGGCGATCTCCTGGCCGCCGCGGTCCAGCAGGCGGTGGTGCAGGCCGGGCATGTGCCGCTGGTCACGCAGCGCCTGCTCCACCAGGGATGCGGGCACCACGATGGTGACGACCCCCTCCCCCTCCTCCACCGGCAGCGGCGCGTGCAGCAGCAGGTGCGCGCCGATCTCCCGCCGGGCCAGGCGCAGGTCGCTGGCCGCCGTCCGGTGCAGGCTGAGCACGCGAAGCTCGCCCGCCGGGTCGGCGGGCCAGGCCGCCCCTTCGTCGCGCGCGATGCGCCAGAGCAGCCCGCCGGGGCCGGTGACCTGCATCCCGAGCCAGCCCTGCCGGCGCAGCAGCTCCCGCGCCACCGGCGCGTCCTTGGAGGGCTTGTCCTTGGTCAGGGCGGGCAGGCGCGCGCCGCTGGTGGCCGCCATCACGGCATCCTCCAGCTCCTGCCCCAGCCGGGCCTCCAGCTGGTGCAGGGCGGTCTGGGCGGATTGGTGGACCATCACCGCCGCCATGCGCCGCTGGTGGTCCGCCATCGTGGCGTGCAGCAGGAAAACCGCCAGGGCGCAGAGTAGGATCGCCAGTACCAGATAGGAGAGGCGGAGGCTCCGGACGGCCATGGGGCGCATCCCTCGTCGTGAATAATCACGAAAAAGTTATATCATCCAGTGTCGCTTTTCCAGCACTCGTTTGGAAGGCGCGGGGCTTTTTCAACCTTCAGGCAATTTCCCTCCTTCCCACACCGCATGAGGCGTGCGCCACAACACGGTCTCGCGCATGGCACCGGCCAGCGCGCGGGCCACCACCTCGAGCAGCCTCTCGCCCTTCTCCGCCGTCGCCGCGCGCGGGTCGCCGCGCACGCCGGTGCGCGGCGCGCGCTCCTCGAAGGACCAGAAGCGGTGGAACACGGCGCCGGCGGAAACGCCCGGCCCCGCCAGGGAATCGGCGATCCGGTCCTGCCGCACCTCCCCCGGGTGCAGCGCCAGCCAGAAGCTGGTCTCCGCCTCGCAGGCATGCTGCACGCCGGGCTGCGTTTCCAGCACCGCCGCCACGCCGGGGGCATCGACATGGAAGATGGTGGTGGCCACCACCGGCATGGCGAACTCCGCGCAAAGCTCGCGCGTGGCGACGGCCAGCGGGTCGATGTTGCCGCCATGGCTGTTCACCAGCAGCAGCCGGCGGAAGCCCTGCGCCTTCAGCGAGCGGCAGACGCAGCGCAGCACGCCGTGGAAGGTCTGGTAGTCCAGGCTGATGGTGCCGCCGAAGGGCAGGTGGTGCTCGGACATGCCCATCCACATCGGCGGCAGCACCACCGCCGGCACGTCGCGTGCCTGCTCGGCGGCGCGGATGCAGCAGGCATGGCCGATCATGCTGTCGGTCCAGACCGGCAGGTGGGGTCCGTGCTGCTCCAGCGCCGCCACCGGCAGCACCACCAGCGCGTCGCGCCCGGCCAGGCGGCGCAGCTCGGGCGCGGTCAGCTTCTCCCAGCGGATCTCTTCCGGTCGCTCATCCATGCCCTGTTCCTTTCGCGGCGTTGGCGGGAAGGAACGGAACCATGCCCCCGTGCCTGCGAAAACCCGGGAAAGGCCGCGCCCCGGCGGGGCGGGTGTCACGGCGGGCTTTTTCCCTGCGGCGCGGCGGGTGCTACAGGGGAAGGCAGCATGACCGACGCCGAACTCCTCGCCCTGGCCGCGCGGCTCGCCCGCAGCGCCGCCGCCGCCATCCTCTCCGTCCGCGACGCCGGCTTCTCGGTGGAGCGCAAGGAGGATTTCAGCCCCGTCACCGCCGCCGACCGGCTGGCCGAGGCGATCATCACCGAGGGGCTGCGCGCCGCCGCCCCCGGCATTCCGGTGGTGGGGGAGGAGGCGGTGTCGGACGGGGCGGAGCTTTCCGCCGCGCCACGCTACTGGCTGGTGGACCCGCTGGACGGCACACGCGAATTCGCCGCCGGCCGGGCCGAGTTCACCGTCAATATCGGCCTCATCGAGGATGGCCGGCCGAAGCTCGGCGCGGTCGCCATCCCCGCGACGGGCGAGCTGTTCACCGGCATCGTGGGCCAGGGCGCCTGGAAGGAGGATGCCGGCGGCCACCGCCCCATCGCCTGCCGCCGCGTGCCGCCCGAGGGCCTCGTGGTCATGGCCAGCCGCCACTACAAGGACGACCCGAAGCTGCCCGCCTTCCTGGAGGGGAAGCGGGTGCAGCGCATCGTGCAGATCGGCTCGGCGGTGAAGTTCTGCCGGCTGGCGGAGGGGGCGGCGGACCTCTACCCGCGCTTCGGCCGCACCATGGAATGGGACACGGCAGCGCCCGAGGCGGTGCTGGTGGCCGCGGGCGGCCGCTGCACCGGCTTCGACGGCAGCCCGCTCGGCTATGGCAAGCCGGGCTGGGAGAACCAGCCCTTCCTGTGCCAGGGCCTGGCATGACCGGAACCGAGCTTCTGCCGGAGGCCGCCATCGGCCGCGCCGCCGGGCTGCTGCGGGCCGGGGCGCTGGTCGCCTTTCCCACCGAGACGGTCTATGGCCTCGGCGCCGATGCGCGGCAGGCGCGCGCCGTGGCCCGCATCTTCGAGGCCAAGGGCCGGCCGCGCTTCAACCCGCTGATCAGCCACTTCCCCGACGCGGAGGCCGCCTTCGCCGAGGTGGTGGCCGATGCGCGCGCCCATGCCGTGGCGGAACGCTTCTGGCCCGGCCCGCTCACCCTGGTTCTGCCCCGCGCGCCGGAAAGCCGCATCGATCCCCTCGCCAGCGCGGGACAGCCGACGCTCGCGGTGCGCGTGCCGGCCCATCCGCTGGCGCGGGCGCTGCTGCGGGCTGCGGGCGTGCCGGTGGCGGCGCCTTCCGCCAACCGCTCCGGCGCCGTCTCGCCCACCACGGCGGCGCATGTGATGGACGGGCTGGGCGGGCGGATCGAGGCGGTGCTCGATGGCGGCCCCTGCGCCGTGGGGGTGGAAAGCACGGTGCTCGACCTGTCCGGCCCCAAGCCCCTGCTGCTGCGCCCAGGCGGCGTGACGGAGGCGGCGCTGGCCGCGCTGCTCGGCCCGATCGGCCGGCCTGGCGCGGCAGCCGAGGGCGCGGCCCTGCCGGCACCGGGCATGATGCGCTCGCACTACGCCCCCGGCCTGCCGGTGCGGCTGGCGGCGCGGGCGGTGGGGCCGGAGGAGGCGCTGCTGGCCTTCGGGCCGCCCTTGCCGGGCGCTGGCGCCGTCTGGCAGCTCAGCGAGTCGGGCGACATGGTGGAGGCCGCGTCCCGCCTGTTCGCCGGGCTGCGCTGGCTGGACGAGGAGGGGGCGCGGCGCGGGCTTTCCGGCATCGCCGCGATGCCGGTGCCGGAGGAGGGGCTGGGCGCGGCGATCAACGACCGGCTGGCGCGGGCGGCGGCGCCGCGGGGCTGAAGGGGGCGGCGGGCCGCTGGCGCAGCAGCGCCTCGAGCTGCTGGCTGAACCTCGGCTGGCCCGGCAGCAGCGCCAGCCCCTCACGCAGCAGCATGGCGGCCTCCGCCCCCGCATTCTCCTGCTGCAGCGCCTGGACCAGCCGCAGCCGCGCCGGCACCGAGCGCGGCAGGGCCGCCACCGCCGCGCGCAGCGCCTCCAGCGCCCCGGCGGTGTCGCCCTGCGCCCGCCGGATCTGCGCGGCGAGATGGTAGCTCTCGCTGCGCCGCGGCCGCAGCGCCATGGCCCGTTCGCCGAAACGCGCCGCCAGGGCGGGGCGGCGGTGCCGCAGCAGCGCCAGGCCCAGCAGCATCTGGCGGCTCCAGGAATCGGCCCGGCGGGCGCGCCAGGGCAGCGCGGGCAGCCGCCCAGCCGCGAGGTAGCCGAACACCAGCGGCTTCAGCAGGCGCATCTCCTTCAGCATCTGCACCGCGTAGTGGCCGCAATAGGGGATCGGCAGCAGCTCCGCCGCCGCATAGGCGGGCAGGATCTCCTGCCGCTGGTGGCGCAGGTCGTCGGCGCTCAGCCGGTCGGCGGAAAGGCGGGGGTCGTGCAGCAGCGCCACCCCGCGCGTGCGGTCCGCCCCCTCGGCCAGCGGGGCGTGGCGGAAGGCGACGCCCCAACGGGCCTGCACCCGCGCATGGGCGGCGTAGGCGGGGTGGATGGAAAGGCGTGGCGAGATGGCCAGCACCTGCGCGGCGAAGGGCCGGGCGAAGTAAAGGGCCGCATAGCCACCGGCGCTGAAGCCGTAGAACAGCACCCGGTCATAGGCCCGTATGCGGGCGCCGAACTCCGCCACGAAGGTTTCGCGGCTGAGATCCTGGTACCAGTTCTCCCGCCGTTTCTGCACCGCCAGCACATCGACGCCGCCCTCGGTGAGCATCGGCTCGCCGAAGCCGGGCCGCTCGACATCGAGCGAATCGAGCGGATCGAAGGTGACGGCCAGGGTGCGGCCCCATCCCTCCGGTGGCGGAACGGCGGCCGCGGCGAAGGTCGCGGTGTTCACGCCATTGTCGAACATCCGCGTGCGCTGAGACATTGGCAGGAGCCGGCTGGTTTCCGAGAGGGCGCGGGGCGGCGGGGAGGCCCTGCCCTTCAGTTCCACGCCCTCACGTCGCGGTCAATTCCCGGCGGAAGGCCGCAAGCCGGCGGGCCTTGCCGCCTGGCCGGGCAGCGCCAGGCCGGCCGCGATGGCGCGCTCCCGCGCCGCCTCCGCCTCCTCCGTCCGGCCCGCCTTCTTCAGCATGAGCAGAAGGTATTCGTGCAGCCGGGGGTTGCCCGGCTCGTGCCGCAGGGCGTTCTCGGCCGCCTCCACCGCCTCGGCGCGCAGTTGCATCCGGCTCAGCACCTCGCCCAGCAGGCGGTGGCTGGCGGCGCTTTCCGGCGCCAGCCGCACCACCGCCTCGGCCGCCTCGCGCGCCCGGGGCAGCTCGCCCGCGCGCAGCAGAAGCTTGGCGTGGTGGGTGTGGTGGCGGGCCCGCCCGGGCGCCGCGGCGCAGGCGGCGGCGGCGGCCTCCAGCGCCTCCTCCTGCCGCCCCAGCGCCGCCAGAAGGCCGCTGCGGTGGAGCAGGGCCTCGCCCGGGTCGGCCGGATCGTCCTCGCTGCCGAGGATCGCGAGCGCCTCCCGCGCATCCGCCCGCGCCTCCTCCACCGCGCCCTCGCGCATCCGCCGCTCGCAGCGCAGGCGCAGCATCTCCAGCAGCGCGGCGCCCATCTGCGGCTGTTCTGGCGCCAGGGCCAGCCCCTCCCGCAGCAGCGCGATCGCCTCCTCCATCCCGCCCTGGCCGCGCAGCAGCTGCACCAGCCGCAGCCGCGGCGCCACCGCGGCCGGCGAGAGCCGCACGGCCTGGCGCAGCGCCGCCAGGGCGCCGGGCTTGTCCTGCAGCACCTGGCGGATCTGCGCGAGGAGTTGGAACAGCTCGGCCTGATCGGAGCGGAGCGCCAGCGCCCGCTCGCACATGGCCGCCGCCGCCGCCGGCCGGCGATGCCGCAGCAGGGCGCGGCCAAGCTGCAGCAGGTGGCTGGGGGAGCGCCCACGCGCCGCGCGCCACGGCAAGTCCGGCAGCAGGTCCGGCAGCGGCTTCCCGGCCAGGCAGCCGAACAGCAGGGGCTTCAGCAGGCCCGCATCGGCCAGCATCCGCGCACTGGGATGGCCGGAATAGGGGATGGGCAGCCGCGCCGCCGCCGGGTAGGCACCCAGGATCTCGCGCTCCAGGTAGCGCATGTCGTCCGCCATCAGCGTGTCGGCGGTCAGGCGCGGGTCATAGACCAGCACCGTGCCGAGGGTGCGGTTCTCCCCCTCCTCCAGGGCGGCGTGGCGGAAGCTGGCGCCCCAGCGCGCCCGCGCCCGCTCATGCGCGGCATAGGAGGGGTGGATGGAGGCCCGGGGCGAGATGGCCAGCACATGGGCGGCAAAGGGCCGGGCGAAGTAGAGGGCCGCATAGGCGCCGGCGCTGGAGCCGTAGAACAGCACGCGCTCATAGGCGGCGATGCGGGCGCCGAACCCTGCCGCGAAGGCCTCGCGGCTGATATCCTGGTACCAGTTCTCGCGCCGCTTCTGCACGGCCAGCACATCGACGCCCGCGCGCGTCAGCACCGTCTCGCCGAAGCCGGGGCGCTCGACCTCGAGGTCGCGGAACGGATCGAAGGTGACCGCCAGGGCGCGGCCCGCGCCGGGCGGCGGCGGCGCCTCGGCGGCGGTGAAGGTGACGGTGTTGACACCATTGTCGAAGAGGCGCTGGCGGGCGGGCATGGCGGCGACGGGGTCGTCTCCCGGGCGTGTCGGCGCGCGGCGGGGCGGGATCGCCGCGCCGGCCATGGCGGGGCGCGATTGTCCCAGGATTCCACCGGCCCGTCATCTTCACGATATCTTGATGGCGGGCTGGGGGGCGCTGCTGCTCCTGCTCGCTGGCTGCGCCCTTCCGGGGCAGGGGCCGCCCCCGGAGGCGCTGCCCCTGGCGGGGCTGCGCGCCGGGCTCGGGCCGGATTGCCTGGCCACCGGCGCCGCCACGCATCTCGGGCGCGGCCGCTTCCTGACGGCGGCGCATCTGGTGGACGGCACTCAGGCGCTGCTGCAGGGCTGCGCGCCCGGCGCGGGGCCGCCTGCCATCCGCTTCCAGGGGCGGGAGCATCCGGCGGAGCTGCTGCGGGCCGGGCAGGCCGATCTCGGCCCGGATGCCGCCCCCCTCGGCCTCGGCACCGTCTATGTCGGGGGGCGGGACGTGGCGCTGCTGCGGGTGGCGGGCCTGCCGGCCGGCGCCCCTTCCCTGCCGCTCTGCGCCGGCGCGCCGCGGGCGGGGCAGCCCGTGCTGGTGCTGACGCCGCGCCGCCGCGCCGCCAGCCGCATCGACGGGCTGCGGCCGGAGGCCCTGGCGCTGCACGGCAGCTATGCCGAGATGCCGCTGCGGCTGGAGCCCGGCGAATCGGGCGGCGCGGTGGTCGATGCGGCGGGGCCCTGCCTGCTCGGCCTGGTCAGCCACCGCGCGGAGGGCGGGGGCGCCCGCACGCGCATCGTGCCGGCGCCGGTGCTGCGGGCCTTTCTGGGCGAGTAGCGCCCCCGCGGGCGGCGGCGCAAAGCTTGGCGCCCCGTTCCGCCCGGCCTACATGCAGCGCCGAACGCGCCCCTTCCTGTTCCGGCCCTTCCCTGTCCCGGCCCTTCCCTGTCCCGGCCCTCCACCGCCCCGGCCCCGCCGTGGCCCGCCAGAGGCGAAGCCCTGCCCGCATGACAAAGCCCGCATGACAAAGCCCGCATGACAAAGATCGACCGCTACATGTTCCGCCAGCTCGGCGTGTCGCTGCTCGCGGTGACCGTGGGGCTCGCCGCGCTGGTCTGGCTCACGCAGAGCCTGCGCTTCATCGAGCTGGTGCTGGACCGCGGCCTGTCCCTCGCCGTGTTCATCGAGCTGACCGGCCTGCTGCTGCCCTCCTTCTTCGCGGTGATCCTGCCCATCACCACCTTCGTGGTGACGCTGTTCACCTATGTGCGGCTGAACGCCGACCGCGAGCTGGTGGTGATGCGCGCCGCCGGCCTGTCGGACTGGCGGCTGGCGCGGCCGGCGCTGCTGGTGGCCGGCATCGCCACCGCGCTCGGCCTGTTCATGCAGCTCTGGCTGGTGCCGGTGAGCCATGCCGCCTTCCGCGCCTGGCAGTTCGAGATCCGCAACGAGATGGCGGCGATCCTGCTGCAGGAGGGGGTGTTCAGCAGCCTGGGCGACACCCTCACCGTCTATGCCCGCCAGCGCGCGGCGGACGGCACGCTGCGCGGCATCCTGGTGCACGACATGCGCGAGCCGGGCACCCCCGTCACCATCATGGCGCAGGAAGGGCGGCTCGTTTCCGGCCCTTCCGGCCCGCGCGTGACGCTGCTGAACGGCGTGCGCCAGCAGATGGAGCCGGCGACGGCCACCCGCCCCGCCCGGCTTTCCGTGCTCTCCTTCGCCGAGAACAGCGTCGATTTGGCCAGCGGCTCGAACAGCCCCGCCGAGACCGCCCGCAACCGCGACTCGCGCGAGCGCTTCGTGGGCGAGCTGCTGCGCCCCGATCCGGCCGAGAACCTGCCGGAGCGCGACATCCGCAAGTTCCGCGCTGAGGGGCACCAGCGCCTGTCCTCCCCCTTCACCGCGCTGTCCTTCGCCATGGTCGGGCTGGCCACGGCGCTGGCCAGCGGCTTCCGCCGGCATGGCGACTGGCGGCCGGCGGCGCTCGGCGTCACCATGGTGGTCGTGCTGCTGGCGCTGGGGCTGGCGGTGGGCAACCTGGCGGCGCGCAACAACGCCGCCATCCCGCTGATCTGGGTGCACGCCCTCGCCCCCGCCCTGCTGGCGGCCTGGGTGCTCTCCGGCAGCCCCGGCCTGCCCCGCCGCAGGCCCGACATGGCGGAAGGCTGAGCCGGCATGATGGCCTTCTCCTACACCCTCTCCGCCTATATCGCGCGCCGCTTCGCGGCCATGTCGCTGGCGCTCGTCGCGGCCCTCGCCGGGCTCGTCGCGCTGTTCGACTTCATCGAGCTGCTGCGCCGCGCCGCCACCCGGCCGGAGGCCACCTTCGGCCTCGTGGCCTCCATCGCCTCGCTGCGCCTGCCCTTCGTGGTGCTGCAGATCCTGCCCTTCGCCGTGCTGCTCGGCGGCATCATCGCCTTCTGGCGGCTGGCCCGCTCCTCCGAGCTTGTGGTGGCGCGCGCCGCCGGCGTCTCCGCCTGGAGCTTCCTGGCGGGGCCGGTGCTGGTGGCGGCCTGCCTCGGCACGCTGGCCATCACCGTCGTCTCGCCGCTTTCCGCCGCCATGCTGGCGCGCGCCGAGCGGCTGGACGCCACCTATCTGCGCAACGCCACCGGCCTGTCCTCGCTGGCCGGCGGGCGGCTCTGGCTGCGCCAAGCCGACGCCACGCTGGAGCCGGGGGGCGTCGCCATCCTGGCCGGCGTGCCGGAGGTGAACCGGGAAAGCGGCTTCCGGCTCACCCAGGTCTCGCTCTGGCGCCTTTCGGCCCATGACCGGCCGCTGGAGCGGGTGGAGGCGCCGCTGGCGCGGCTCGTCCCCGGCGCCTGGGAGCTGCAGCAGGCGGTGACCTTCGGCAGCGACCGCCAGCCCTCGGCGCCGGGCACGCTGCGCCTGCCCACCACCCTGACGCCGGACCGCATCGAGGACAGCTTCGCCAGCCCCGACACCCTCTCCTTCTGGGCGCTGCCGGGCTTCATCCAGGTGCTGGAAAGCTCCGGCTTCTCCGCCATGCGGCACCGGCTGCACTTCCACTCGCTGCTGTCCCTGCCGCTGCTGACGGCGGCGATGGCGCTGATGGCGGCCGGCTTCTCCATGCGCCATTCCCGCCGCGGCGGCGTGGCGCGGATGATCGGCGCCGGCATCGCCGCCGGCTTCGCGCTGTTCCTGCTGGACAAGGTGTCCGAGGAGTTCGGCCAGGCCGGCACCCTGCCGGTGGCGCTGGCCGCCTGGGCGCCGTCCGTCGCCGGGCTGCTGCTGGCGCTCACCCTGCTGATCTACCAGGAGGATGGCTGAGGCGCCGCCGCCGGGCGCGCGGCGCGGGGCGCCCCCTCCCCCATGCGGCGCATCCCTCTCGCCGCGCCCCGCCGAAGCCGCTATGGAAGCGGCATGGACCGAGCCATGCGCGACGCCGGGTTGCCCCCGGCCGGGATGACGGATCGCCGGGGTGAGGGCGGGGCGGCGCCAGGCCGCGCCCTGCCGCTGCCCGGCTGGCGTGCCGCCCTGCTGGGCAGCGCCGTGCTGCTCTCCGCCAGCCTGCCGCTGCGCGGGGCGGAGTCGCAGCAGCCCGCGCCGCCCGCCGCGCCCCAGGCCGGAACGTCCCAGGCCGGGGCGCCCCAGGCCGGGGCGCCGCAAACCGGCAACAACGCGCCCGTCACCTTCACCGCCGACGAGGTGGAATACGACCAGGAGCGCAGCCTCGTCACCGCCCGCGGCGCGGTGGAGGCCTGGCAGAACGAGCGCATCCTGCGCGCCGACCGCTTCACCTTCGACCGCAACACCGGCATCGCCACCGCCGAGGGCAACGTCCAGCTCCTGGAGGCGGACGGGCAGGTGCTGTTCGCCGACCGCGCCGAGCTGACCGGCAACATGCGCGACGGCGTGGTGGAGGGGCTGAAGGCCCGCCTCGCCCAGAACGGCCGCATGGTGGCCAACGGCGCCCGCCGCACGGACGGCACCATCCTCGACATGTCGCGCGTGCTCTACACCTCCTGCGACCTGTGCGCCGACGACCCCGAGGCGCCGCCGCTGTGGCAGCTCCGCGCCCGGCTGGCCACCCACGACCAGGAGGCCAAGCGGCTGCGCTACCGCGACGCCTCGCTGATGCTGGGCGGCGTGCCGGTGCTCTACACGCCCTACCTGTCGCACCCCGATCCCTCGGTGCCGCGCCAGTCCGGCTTCCTGACGCCCACCTTCGGCAGCAGCAGCTTCCTCGGCGGCTTCCTGACCACGCCCTATTACTGGGCGATCGACGGCAGCCAGGACCTCACCCTCTCGCCCACCTTCTCGACCAAGCAGGACCCGGCGCTCGGCTTCGAGTACCGCCGCCGCTTCAACAGCGGCGAGATCCAGGCCACCGGCTCGGTCGGCCAGCGTGACGGCGCGCCGGGCGAGGAGGGCTGGGGCGGACACATCTTCAGCCGTGGCCAGTTCTCCATCGACCAGAACTGGCGCACCGGCTTCAACCTGAACCGCGCCAGCAGCGAGAACTACCTGCGCGCCTGGCGCTACCCGGTGGCGCGCCAGCTTTCCTCGGACGCCTATCTGGAGGGCTTCTGGGGCACCGAGGGCTATGCCCGCATCGACGGCCGCGCCTATCAGGGCCTGTCGGAGGTGGACGACCTCGGCCAGATCCCGCTGGTGCTGCCCAACCTCTTCGCCGATTACTGGGTGGGGCGGGACCGGCTGGGCGGCTATCTGAGCGCCGATATCGGCGCCTTCGCCATCTACCGCGACGAGGGCACGGACACCCGCCGCATCGCCTCCCGCCTGCGCTACGACCTGCCGCGCATCGACCGCTTCGGCCAGGTCTGGACCTTCCGCGCCCAGGCGGACGGGCTGGCGCGCTGGGTGGACGACCTCGACCTCGCCCCCAACTTCGCCAGCCGCGGCACCGCCACGGACGCCACCGGCAACATCCGCGTGGCGCTGGACTGGCGCCTGCCGATGACGCGCGGCGCCGGCGCCTATGGCACGCAGCTCATCGAGCCGCGCGTGCAGCTCGTCACCGGACCCTCCACGGGGCGGCAGACCCTGGTGGCGAACGAGGACAGCCTCGACTTCGAGTTCACCGACGCCAACCTGTTCGACCTCAACCGCTTCCCCGGCCGCGACCGGCAGGAAGGCGGCACGCGGGTGGACGCCGCCTTCCGCAGCGCCTGGTTCTTTCCCAATGGCGGGCAGCTCGAGGGGCTGGTGGGCCGCTCCTTCCGCGCCAGCGACGAGAGCGTGTTCGAGCCCGGCTCCGGCCTCGACGAGCGTGCCTCGGACTGGGTGGGGCGGCTGCGCCTTTCCCCCGTTCCCTGGCTGGACCTGACCGCCCGCGCCCGGCTGGACAAGGACAACCTGGACAGCCGCCTGGTGGAAACCCGCGGCCAGCTCAGCCTCGGCCGCGTCACGCTCGGCGCCGGCTACCTCTACACCGACCCCTCGACCGCGCTGATCTCGACCCGCGAGCGGCGCGAGGTGTCGGGCTCCGTCCAGGCGCAGATCACCCGCTTCTGGCGCGGCGGCGGCTTCGGCCGCTACGACCTGGAGCTGGACCGCGCCGTGTCCGCCGGCGTCAACCTCACCTATGAGGACGAGTGCCTGATCTTCGACACGCGCTTCGCCAAGACCTATGCGGAGCCCAGCAACCGCGCCAGCTACTACCCGTCCGACACCGTCCTGCTGTTCCGCGTCTCCTTCAAGACGGTGGGCGATTTCGGCTTCCGCGCGATCTGACGCCGCCTCCACCCGGAGGCGCCCCGCCCGCGGGCGCCTCCCCACGGCCCCTCCTGCCGGGCTCCCGGCGCCACCCCGGCCGCGCGGCGCGCGGGCGGGACGCGCGATTGGGACTGGCGGAGCCGGCGTGCCCGGCCTAGGAAAACCGCCATGCGACGCGCCCTCGCCCCGACCCGCCCGACCCTTCCCGCCCCGCTGCCGCGCCCCCCGCTGCCGCGCATGCCGGCGCTGCGCGCCCTGGCGCTGGCGGCGGCCCTGCCGCTGGCCGGCCTCGCCATGGCGCCGGGCGCAGCGGCCCAAGGTGCCGGAGCCAGCGGCGCGGCGAGGCCCGGCCCCGCCGCCGAGGCCGCGCCGGCGATGAACCGCATCGTCGCCGTGGTGAATGGCGACGTGGTGACGGCGAACGAGGTGGCCGCCCGCACCCGCCTCTTCGCGCTGAACGCCGGCATGGGGCCGAACCCCGAGGTGCTGGCGCGGCTGCGCCCGCAGGTGACGCGGCTGCTGGTGGACGAGCGGCTGCGCATGCAGGAGGTGCAGCGCCGCGGCATCCCCGTGGCCGACGCCGACGTGGCGGCGGCGGTGGAGGAGATCGAGCAGCGCAACGGCCTCCCCCCCGGCGGGCTGGTGGCGCAGCTTCGCGGCGCGGGCGTGCAGCCGCGCGCGCTGTTCGACCAGATCCGCAACCAGATCGGCTGGTCCCGCCTCGTGCGGCAGCAGCTCGGCGGCCAGGCGCAGGTGGGCGAGGCGGAGATCGAGGAGTTCATGGCCGCCCACAAGGCGCGCACGGGCGAGCCGGAATACCTCGTCTCCGAGATCTTCATCCCCGTGGACGACCCCGCCGCCGAGCCCGAGGTGCGCCGCTTCGTGGACGACGTGGTGGGCCAGCTCCGCGCCGGCGTGCCCTTCGCCGCCGCCGCCACCCAGTTCAGCCAGAGCCAGACCGCCCTGCAGGGCGGCGACATGGGCTGGGTGCGCCCCGACGAGTTCGACCCCGCCGTGGGCCGCATCGTCGCGCAGATGCCGCCCGGCGCCATCGCCAACCCGCAGCGCGTGCCGGGCGGCTTCCAGATCGTCACGCTGCGCCAGAAGCGCGAGACGGGGCGCGAGATCGCCACGCTGGTCACGCTGCGCCAGGCCTTCTTCGGCTTCACCAGCGCGCTCGACCCGCAGGCGCCGACGCAGCAGCAGATCCAGGCGCTGGAGCGCGCCCGCACCCTGGAGGGCAAGGGCTGCAACGTGGTGGAGGCGGCCGCCCGCGGCAGCGACCGCCCGGCCGATCCCGGCGGCCCGCTGCGGCAGGACACCATGGAGCCCGCGGCGCTGCGCGGCATCGTGGCCAGCCTCGCCGTGAACCGCGCCAGCCAGCCGCTGGTGACGCCGGACGGCGTGCTGGTGCTGGCCGTCTGCTCGCGCGAGACCCGCAACCTCGCCGAGCTGACGCCCGACCAGGCGCGCGCCCAGATCCTGCGCGAGCGGGTGGAGCTGACCTCCCGCCAGCTCCAGCGCGACCTGCGCCGCCGCGCGCAGATCGACATGCGGAGCTGAGGCGGCCATTTCCGCCTCCCTCCCCTCCCTCGCGGAAACCATTGCGAGGCACGGGCTGGCCGCGCGCAAGTCGCTCGGCCAGCACTTCCTGCTCGATGCCGCGCTCTGCGCCCGCATCGCCTCCATCGCCGCGCCGCTGGAGGGGCGGCACGTGCTGGAGGTGGGCCCCGGCCCCGGCGGCCTGACCCGCGCCCTGCTGGAAAGCCCCGCCGCGGGCGTGGTGGCGGTGGAGCTGGACCACCGTGCCATCGCGGCCCAGGAGGAGCTGGCCGCCGCCTATCCGGGCCGGCTCCGCGTCGTCGAGGGCGACGCGCTGCGGATCGACGCGGAGGCGCTGCTGCCGGCGCCGCGCCGCATCGTCGCCAACCTGCCCTACAATGTCGGCACGCCGCTGCTGATCGGCTGGCTGCGGCAGGCGCATCTGTTCGAGAGCATGACGCTGATGTTCCAGCAGGAGGTGGCCGAGCGCATCGTCGCCGCCCCCGACACGGAGCATTACGGGCGGCTCGCCGTGCTGGCGCAGTGGCGCTGCCAGTGCCGCATGACGCTGCGCCTGCCGCCCGGCGCCTTCTCACCGCCGCCCAAGGTGTGGTCGGCCATCGTCCATCTCGTGCCGCATGCGGAGGCGCCCGACCCGGCGCTGATGGCGGCGCTGGAGCGCGTCACGGCGGCGGCCTTCGGGCAGCGGCGCAAGATGCTGCGCTCCAGCCTGAAGGCGCTGGGCGGGGCCGAGGCGCTGCTGGGGGAGGCGGGGCTCGACGGCACCCGCCGCGCCGAGACGCTGTCCGTGGCGGAGTTCGACCGCCTGGCGCGGCGGGTGCTGGCGCGCGGCTGAGGGCCGGAGCCCGGGATCGGCGCCCGCCCTCAGCGCGCCGTGTTGCGCCCGCGGAACTCGCGGCTGCCGAAGATGATGCGGCGCAGCCGGCGCACGGATGAGCGGCCGACATGCTGCTCGTAGATGTTCTCCCCCTCCGGCAGGCGGTCGAGCAGCAGGCGGTAGAGATCGGCCACCTCCTCGCGCGTCAGCGGCCGGTCGGGGTCCCAGTGGCGGGCGGCGTAGCGCTCCAGGAAGGCGCCGAATTCCTGCTGGCGGAACCTGCGGAAATGCGCCTGCTGCCGCCCCAGGATGGCGGCGACGCGCGCGGCCGTGACCGGCTCGATCGGCAGGTCCCCGCGCTCCACGGGCGTCATGCGGTCATAGCCCATCTCGCGGAAGCGGCGCTCGTTGAAGGAGGCGCCCTTCTCGCCGATGTAGCGGCCGAAGCAGGTGTCGGTCATCACCCGCGCCAGGCCGAGTTGGGCGCAGGCCAGGGCCTTCATGGCATCCTGCGACGACTTGTCGATCGCCATCTCGTGGCCCTCGAGCCAGCGATAGACGGCCAGGTGGTTGCGGTTCGGGTAGTCGGTCCGGCGGATGATCTCGAGATAGGGCTTCAGCCAGGCGTTGATCCTGCGCCAGGCCTCGCGCCGCAGCCCGAAGGCCCAGTGGTGGTCGAGCGGCACGGCGCGCACCAGCCCGGGCTCGGGCGTGGCGCGGTGGTCGCCATAGACCGCGAAGTAGCCGACCTCCGGAAAGGGCGCGAGCGCCTCGTTCAGCCGCTCCATCATCGTCAGGTAGGCGGGGCCGAGCTCGAGGTCGTCCTCGAAGAAATAGGCGGTCTCCGCCTTCAGCGTCTCGAAGGCCAGCTTCTCGCCGCGCTGGATGTTGAAGGCGATGCCGAGATTGTCAGGGCTTTGCAGCACCTGCCCCTCGGGAAAGGCGGCGTGGAACGTGGCGACGCTGTCGGCGATCGCCTGGTCCTCGGCGTAGCGCACGCCCGAGGCGGCGGAAACCGCGCCGTCCTGCAGCAGGTAGATCCGGCTCGGGTCGAGCGCCACCCCCTGCTGCGCCTTCAGCGAGGCGCAGAAGCGCTCCAGATAGGGCGCGCGGTCGAAGGCGAAGATGATGATCGGCGCGCTGATGCCGCGCACGGTTTCGGCCATGCCTTCGAGGCTCCCCTGGGGTCCGTGGCCGCTCCCGGCCACGCTTCGGACTGGACCCTTGTGCTAGAGCGCCGCACCGGCCCGGGCAAGCGTCGCCGCTTCAGGCCGCGCCGTCCCGGCAGCATCCTGCGGGCGCCATCCCTGCCGGCATCATCCTTCCTGGCGCAGTGCCAGCGCCCGGGCATAGACCTGCTTGCGCGGCAGGCCGGTGGCGGCGGCCACCAGGGCGGCGGCGTCGCGCAGGCTCTCGCCGGCCGCCAGCGCGGCGCGCAGCCGCTCGTCGAGCCCGGCCTCCGCCGCGCCGGCCTCCGCCTCGGCGGCGGGCGGCCCCACCACCAGCACGATCTCGCCACGCGCCGGGTTGGCCGCGTAGTGCGCCGCCAGCGCCTCCAGCGTGCCGCGCCGCACCTCCTCGAAGCGCTTGGTCAGCTCCCGCGCCACCGCCGCCGGGCGCGGGCCGAGGTGCCGCGCCATGGCCGCCAGGGTTTCCGCCAGGCGGTGCGGCGCCTCGTAGAAGATCAGCGTGGCGGAAAGGCCGGCCCGCTCGGCGGCGCGCAGCCGCCCCAGCTCCGCCGCCCGCGCCGCCTCCCGCGGCGGCAGGAAGCCGTGGAACAGGTAGGGGTGCGGCGGCAGGCCGGACAGGGTCAGCGCCATCACCGCCGCATTGGCCCCCGGCACGGCCGAGACGGCGTGCCCGGCGGCGATGGCGGCGCGCACCAGCCGGTAGCCGGGGTCGCTCATCAGCGGCGTGCCCGCATCCGAGACCAGCGCCAGGTGTTCTCCCGCCGCCATCCGCGCCAGCAGGCGTGGCGTCGCCGCGTCCTCGTTGTGCTCGTGCAGCGGGAGGAGGCTCACCGAAACGCCATGTCGCGCCAGCAGCGGAGCGGTTACCCTGGTGTCCTCGCACAGCACCGCGTCGGCCGCGCGCAGCACGGCCAGGGCGCGGGGTGCGAGGTCGCCGAGATTGCCGATCGGCGTCGCCACCAGGGTCAGGCCGGGCCTGCCACCCGGCGCCCCGGACGTCTCGCTCGGGGTTCCAGTTGGGGAGATTTCATTTGTCGTTTCCGCGCTCGTCTCGTTCTCGTCCGGCTGCACTGAGTGGAACTCTCCCGAAAACCCGGCGATGGCTGACTGGCACCGCGCTGCTCGCCGCCCTTGTGGCGCTCTCGGCCTGCGCCCCGCAAGCCTCGGGCCCCGTCTACGCGCCCGCCCCCCTCGCCGGCATGGCCGCCGCGCCGCCGCCGCAGCCCGCCCGCACCAAGGTGGCGCTGCTGCTGCCGCTCACCGGGCAGAACGCAGCGCTCGGCCAGTCGCTGCTGAACGCCGCGCAGCTCGCCCTGTTCGAGCAGGGCGGGCCGGGCTTCGAGTTCCTGCCGCGCGACACGGGCGGCACGCCCGCGGGCGCCGCCGAGGCGGCGCGGGCGGCGGTGGCCGAGGGGGCGCGCGTCATCGTGGGGCCGCTGACGGCGCAGGAAACCGCGGCGGTGACCAGCCCCGCGCGCGCCGCGGGCGTCCCGGTGCTGCCCTTCACCAACGATGCCAGCCAGGCGGCGCAGCAGGTCTGGCCGCTCGGCATCACCCCGGCGCAGCAGGTGCGCCGCCTGGTGGCGGCGGCCAATGCCCAGGGGGTGCGGCGCTTCGCCCTGGCCGCGCCGAACGGCGCGCTGGGCCGGCAGATGGCCGAGGCGCTGCGCGGCGCGGCGAGCGATCTCGGCCTGCCCGCGCCCATCGTCGAGACCTATCCGGCCGCCGCCGCGCCGGGGGTGGTGGCGGCGGAGGTGGCGCGCAAGATCGGCGCCACCGACGCGGACGCGCCGGCCGAATCGCGCACCGAGATGCTGCTGCTGGGCGAGAGCGGGGCACGGGCGCGGGACTTCGCCGCCGGCCTCGCCGCGGCGGGGGCGGCGATGCCGCCGCTGCGCCTGGCCGGCCACGCGCTGTGGGGGCATGACGAGAGCATGGGCCAGCAGCCGGCCCTGGCCGGCGCCTGGTTCCCCGGCCCCGACCCGGCCGCCCGCGGCCATTTCGACGGCCGCTACGAGGCCGCCTTCGGCGAGCGGCCGGCGCGGGTGGTGGGCGTGGCCTATGACGCGGCGGCGCTGGCCGCCCGCTCGGTGCGCAACCAGCCGCCCGAAGCGCCGGCACAGATGCCGCTGGGCGAGGTGGTGCTCGGCGCCGATGGCGCGCTGCGGCTGAACCCGGGCGGGCAGGTGCAGCGGGCGCTCGCGGTCTATGCCATCGCGCCCGGCGCGCCGCCCGGCGTGGCGGCGCCCGCCGAGCTGCCGGGCGGCGCCGGCTTCTGAGCGGATGGTGGGGAGGAACGCGGCGGGGAGCCTTCCCCGCCCCCATGCCGATGCAGCCACCGGAGAGCATGATGGATGAGGAAAGGCCGGCGCCGCTGCGCTGGCTGGGTTCGGCGGCGCTGATCGGCGGCGTGCCGGTGCTGCTGCTGGCGCTGATGGCCCTGAGCGGCAAGGCCGACCCCGGCGCGGCGCTGCTCGCCATGGCGCTCACCGCCCTGGCCGCCCTGGCGCTGGCGCGCCGCTGGCTGGGCAACCTGGCGCGGCTGGCCGCCGTGCTGCGCCGCGCCGCGGCCGGCGAGGGGGACTGGCCGGGGCCGCCCTCCGCGCCCCCGCTGCTTCCCGCCCTGGCCGAGGTCTCGCAGGGCGTGGCGCGGCTGGCGCGCAGCCTGGCCGAGCGGGGCGAGCTGCTGGAGCGGATGCGCCGGGCCGACGCCGCCATCCTGGAAAGCCTGCCGGACCCGCTGCTGGTGCTGGGCGCCGACCGCGCGGCGCTGCGCGCCAACGCCGCCGCCCGCGCGCTCTTCGGCGCCCGCGCCGCCGAGGCCGGGCCGCTGGCGGGGGATGCCGCGGCGCTGCTGCGCCACCCGGCGCTGGCCGGCGCGGTGGACCGTGCCCTGGCCGAGGGCACGCGGCAGGCGGCCGATGTCGTGCTGCCCGTGCCGGTGCCGCGCGAGCTGGCCGCGCAGGTCATCCCGCTCGACCCGCCGCTGTTCGATGGCGGGCGGCTGGTGGTGCTGCTTTCCGACCGCACGCGGGAGCGCGCGGTGGAGCGGATGCGCGCCGACTTCGTGGCCAATGCCAGCCATGAGCTGCGCACCCCGCTGGCCAGCCTGATGGGCTTCATCGAGACGCTGCGCGGCCCGGCCCGGGACGACCCGGAGGCGCGGGCGCGCTTCCTCGACATCATGGCCGAGCAGTCGGAGCGGATGCGGCGGCTGATCGAGGACCTGCTCGGCCTGTCGCGCATCGAGCTGGCCGAGCACCAGGCGCCGACCGACCGCGTGGCGCTCGCCGTCCTGGCGCGGGGCGAGGCCGAGGCGATGGCGCCGATCCTGGCCAGCCGCCATGTCAGCCTCTCGCTGGAACTGGACGAGGCGGCCATCGCCGCCCCCGCCGATGCCGAGCAGCTCGCCCAGGTGCTGCGCAACCTGCTGGAGAACGCGGTGCGCCACGGCCAGCAGGGCGGCGAGGTGAAGCTCGCCGTGGCGCGGCAGGGCGGCGCGCGCCCCGGCGTGACGATGAGCGTGACCGATGACGGACCTGGCATCGCCCGCGAGCACATCCCGCGCCTGACGGAGCGCTTCTACCGGGTGGACAAGGCGCGCTCGCGCCATGCGGGCGGCACCGGGCTCGGGCTCGCCATCGTCAAGCACATCGTCAACCGCCACCGCGGCCAGCTGCACATCGAGAGCCGGGAGGGCGAGGGCGCCACCTTCAAGGTGTGGCTGCCGGCGGAATAGGCCCCCGCCCTCACGCCCGGCGCGCGGGCGCCCCACCTCATGCCCGGCGCGCAGGCGCCCCACCTCATGCCCGGCGCGCAGGCGCCCCACCTCATGCCAGAGGCGCGGGCGCCCCAACCCCATCCGGAGAGGCGCCGCCCTCCGGGGAGCGGGGGATCACTTCGCCCCCGGCTTCTGCCGCCGCCCTGGCGCTTTCGGCTGCTGCCCCAGCATCGCCCGCACCCGCCCCTCGGCGCCCTTCATCAGCTCCGGGATCACCTCGGCCTCGGGGAGGTTCCTCCAGTACTTCTTGGGCATCTCGGCGCGCATGGCATCCGGCTTCAGCCGGGCGGGGTTGAAGATGCTGGCGAAGTAGGTGCGCCACAGATCCTCCGCCGCGTCCTCGGCCGGCGCGTCGGCGCGGCGGGCGCCAAGGGTGAAGGCGAGCGCCGCGCCATCCCAGTGGGCGCAGCGGCGCGGCGTCAGGATCGACCAGCGCAGGATGGCGAAGCGCCGCACGAAGAAGCCCGCCTCCGCCTCGACGATGTGGTGCTCCGGCTCGAACCAGGCGACGGAGCGCGGCCCCTCGGCCGTGTCGATCTCCCGGAAGCGGAGAAAGGCGTGCATCTTGTGCGCGTCCCGCCGCACGGCGCGGGCCATGGCGCCAAGGCGCGCCATGCGCGGCTCGGTCGGGGTGCGCAGCAGGCCGGGGCGGGCGCGGGCGTCCCACAACAGGGAATGGAGCAGCGCGAAGCGCTCCCGGTCGGCATGGCGCACGGCCAGCTCGGCCATCTCCACGAAGTCGCGCGGCACCGCGAGGGGCGGGCCCACCGCATCCGGCGGCGGCGGGCCGGTGAAGAGGCCGGGCGGGTCCTCCGGGGTGCGCCATTCCACCGCCTCGGGCGGAATGGCCGCCGCGAGCAGCTTCCGCGCCGCGGCGCGCCAGGCGGCGAAATCCGCGTAGGAGGGAAGCAGGACGGTGAACGTCTCCGGCGCGGCGCGGCCGGCCCCCGCCCCGCCGGCTTCCCCCCCCTCCCGGGTGCCGGCGGCGTCCTCCGGCGGGCCGGGCTGGCCACGCGTCACGGGAACAGCGAAAGCTGGCGCGGCCTGGCCTGGGCGCCGAGGCCGGCCGGCGCGGTCAGCATGGCGCGCAGGCGGGGCGAGTCCAGCAGGCCCGGGGCGGCGCGATGGTCGGGCGCCAGCAGGAAGGGCGCGACCTTGCGCAGCGGCACGCGCAGCCGCGCCAGATCGGCCAGCCGCACCCGGCCTTCCTGGCGCGCGGCGAGGATGCGGTCCACGTTGCGCGCGCCAAGGCCCGGCACCCGCAGCAGCAGCTCGCGCGGGGCGGCGTTGATGTCCACGGGAAAGACGGCGCGGTGCTTCAGCGCCCAGGCCAGCTTGGGGTCGATCTCCAGGTCCAGCATGCCGCCCTCGCCGCCCGAGAGAATTTCCTCCGTGCCGAAGCCGTAGAAGCGCAGCAGCCAGTCCGCCTGGTACAGCCGGTGCTCGCGCAGCAGCGGCGGCGGCGCCGGCGGCAGCAGGCTGGATGCCTCGGGGATCGGCGAGTAGCCGGAATAATAGACCCGGCGCAGCCCGTACTTCTCGTAAAGCTCGGCCCCCTTGCCGAGGATGCTCCGGTCGTCGCTGTCATCGGCGCCGACGATCATCTGCGTGGACTGCCCGGCCGGCGCGAAGCGCGGCGGCGCGGCGCGGCGAGCGGTGCGCTTCGCCTCCCTCGCCTCGGCGATGCGGGAGGAGAGCTGCTGCATGGCGCCGCCGATGGCGGGCAGGTCCTTCTCGGGGGCCAGCCGCTTCAGGCTCGCCACCTGTGGCAGCTCCACATTGATCGAGAGCCGGTCCGCCCAGCGCCCCGCCTCGGCCAGCAGCTCCGGCGCGGCCTCGGGGATGGTCTTGAGGTGGATGTAGCCGAGGAAGCCATGCTCCTCCCGCAGCGTGCGCGCCACGCGGATGAGCTGCTCTATCGTGTAATCCGGGCTGCGGATGATGCCGGAGGAGAGGAACAGCCCCTCGATGTAGTTGCGCCGGTAGAAGGCCAGCGTCAGCTTCACCAGCTCGGCCACGGTGAAGCGGGCGCGCGGCACGTTGGAGGTGGCGCGGTTGATGCAGTAGGCGCAGTCGAACACGCAGGCATTGGTCAGCAGCACCTTCAGCAGCGAGATGCAGCGGCCATCCGGCGCATAGGCGTGGCAGATGCCCATGCCCTCCGTGCTGCCGAGCCCGCCCGCGCGCGAATCCCGCTTCTCCGTGCCCGAGGAGGCGCAGGAGGCGTCGTACTTGGCGGCATCGGCAAGCAGGGCGAGCTTGGCACGGAGGTCCATGGGCAATGGTCCGAGGTTTCGTTCCCTATGTGTTCATGAGCGGCCGGATGCCAAGCCCCTTCGCGGAACCGTGGCGAAGGGCAAATTCGTTCTTCCGATGAAACGTTCTGGTGGCTGCCCAGCCGGCTCGGGCGGCCCGGCACCTCCGGATGGTCCCTGGCCCGCTTTTCCCCAACCGGCCGCGCTCGATCCGCCCCTTCCGGCCATAGCCTCAGCGCAGCAGCGCCGGCAGCAGCGCGTCCAGCCGGAGCCGCCCTTCCCAGGTCGCGGCGAGCCGCCCTTCCGGGGTCCAGGCCAGGTAGTCCTCGTCGAGGCAGGCGGCCAGCATGGCCGGGTCCACCGCGTCCGCCAGCGACAGGCCGGTCCGCGCCTGGAGCCGCGCCGGGTCCACCCCCTCGGACAGGCGCAGCCCCATCAGCAGCGCCTCGCGCGCGCGGTCGGTGGGGGAGAGGGTCTCGGTGGCGGTGACGGCGTGGCCCTGCGCCTCGACGCGCGCCAGCCATTCCTCGGGGCCGCGGTGCCGGCGCGCCGCCACCAGCCCCTCGCGCAGCGTCAGCCGCTGATGCGCGCCGGCGCCGATGCCGAGATAGTCGCCATAGCGCCAATAGGCGAGGTTGTGCCGGCTTTCCGAGCCCGGCCTGGCGTAGTTCGAGACCTCATAGGGCAGCAGGCCGAAGCGCGCCGCCTCCTCGCCGGTGGCGAAGTAGAGGGCGGCGGCCTCCTCCCCCTCCGGCAGGGCGAAGGCACCGCGCGCATGCTCGGTGGCGAAGCGCGTGCCGGGCTCGATGGTGAGCTGGTAGAGCGAGAGGTGGTCGGCCGCCAGCGCCAGGGCGCGCCGCAGCTCGGCGCGCCACTCGGCCACCGCCTGTCCCGGCCGGGCATAGATCAGGTCGAAGGACAAGCGCGGGAACAGGCCGCGCGCCGCCTCCAGCGCGGCGATGGCCTGCCCGGCGTCGTGCCTGCGGCCGAGGAAGCCCAGCGCCGCGTCGTTCAGCGCCTGCACGCCGAGGCTGGCGCGGTTCACCCCGGCGGCGCGGATCTCGGCCAGGCGCGAAACCTCCACGCTGGTCGGGTTGGCCTCCAGCGTGATCTCGATATCCGCCAGGGGCGGGAAAAGCCGGGTGGCGTCGGCGACGATGCCGGCCACCACCTCCGGCGGCATCAGGCTCGGCGTGCCGCCGCCGAAGAAGATGGAGGCGAGCGGCCGCCCGCCCTGCCCGTCCGCCTCCAGCCGCGCCGCCTCGAAGGCCAGCTCCCGCCGCAGGGCGGCGCCAAAGCGCGCCGCGTCCACCCGCTCCCGCACATGGCTGTTGAAGTCGCAATAGGGGCATTTGGCGGCGCAGAAGGGCCAGTGGACGTAGAGGGCGATCGGCTCGGGCATGGGGGCGGATATGGGCGTGGCGGCCCTCGGGTGTCGAGAGCGCGTGCCGGGGGGCGGCTATGCCAGGGCGCGCCAGGCCATCTCCGCCCCCAGCGCGCCGAGGCCGAGGAAGAAGCCGCGCCGGAAGGTCTCGGGCCGCACCCGCCCCCGCAGCCAGCCGCCCAGCGCCATGCCCAGCAGCGCCGGCGGCACCGCCAGCAGGGATTGCCCCAGCAGCACCCCCGGCAGCGCGCCGTGCCAGAGCAGCCCCGCCGCCAGCGCCAGGGTGGAGACGGTGAAGGACAGCCCCAGCGCCTGCACCAGCTCGTCCCGCCCCAGCCCCAGCGCGCCGAGGAAGGGCACGGCGGGGATGACGAACACGCCCGTGGCGCCGGTGACGGCGCCCGTGGCCAGACCCGCCAGCGGCGCCGTCCAGTGCTCGGCGCGGCGCGGCACGCGCAGGCCAGGGCGTGCGAGGCCAATGGCGGCATAGGCCAGCAGGGTCAGCCCCAGCGCCGCCACCGGCCAGCGCGAATCCTCCCGCGCGATCAGCCCGGCGCCGAGCAGGGTGCCGGCCAGGATGCCCAGCATCATGCCGCCCAGCCGCCGCAGCAGCGCACCGAAGCGCGGCCCGGCGAGAAGCTGCCAGAGATTCGTCACCAGCGAAGGCAGGACCAGCAGCGCCGCGGCCTGGGCAGGCGGCATGAGCACGCCCAGCAGGCCCATCGCCACCGTCGGCAGGCCGAGGCCGATGACGCCCTTGACCAGCCCGGCCAGCAGGAACACGGCCAGGACGTACAGCATCTCCACCATCGATCCTCCCGGCGCCGGGGGAATGAACCCCCTTGGCTTTTTTTCGCTGGTCCACAGGGGCGCGCCCGCGGCGACACCCTCCGGCGAAGCCTGGGCGGGCGCAATGCGGATCTGGCATAGTCAGGCTTCGGCCCGCACGAAGGCACAGCCGCCCCATGCATCTCGACCTGACGGATCTGCGCCTGTTCCGGCATGTGGCGGAGGCCGGCAGCATCACGGCGGGCGCGGCGCGGGCGGGGCTGGCGCTCGCCTCGGCCAGCACGAGGCTGCGGGACATGGAGGCGCAGGCCGGCGTGGCGCTGCTGCTGCGCGGGCGGCGCGGCGTCAGCCTCACCCCGGCGGGCCTCGCCCTGCTGCACCATGCCCGGCTGGTGGCGCAGCAGGTGGAGCGGATGCGCGGCGAGCTGGGCGAGTATGCGCGCGGCCTGAAGGGCCATGTGCGGCTGCTGGCCAACACCGCCGCCACCGCCGAGCTGCTGCCCGAGCCGCTGGCGCGCTTCCTGGCCGCGCATCCGCAGGTGGATATCGACCTCCGGGAATGCCCCAGCGCCGAAGTCGCCCGGGGCGTGGCCGAGGGCCTGGCCGAGCTGGGCGTGGCGGCCGGCCATGCCGACCTGTCCGGGCTGGAGGCCCTGCCCTTCCGCGCCGAGCGGCTGGTGCTGGTGGCGCCGCCGGGCCACGCCCTGGCCGGGCGGCGGGCGGTGGGGCTGGCGGAGGCGCTGGGCTGGGAGTTCATCGGGCTCGGCGCGGAGAGCGCGCTGCAGCGGCATGTGGCGGGCCACGCGGCGCGCGCCGGCCTGCGGCTGCGGCTGCGCATCCAGGCGCCGGGGCCGGAGGCGGCCTGCCGCATGGCGGCGCTCGGCGCCGGGCTGGCCATCGTGCCCGAGGCGGCGGCCCGGCGCGCGGCGGCGCCCCTCGCCCTGCTGCGGCTGGAGGAGCCCTGGGCCGAGCGCCGGCTCAGCCTGCTGCGGCGGCGCGGCGTTTCCCTGCCCCTGCATGCGGAGCGGCTGCTGGCGCACCTGGCCGGCTGCGCCGGAGCCGCGCCACCCCATGGCGCGGGCGCCACGTTGCTCGGGAATGTCATGCCCGCCCGTGGCGGTTTGCCTTGACCCGCCCCCTGGCGATCCCCAAGCATTGGCACCGTGATGAGCAGCCAAGGCGCGACCCCAGAATCGCGGGGCGCGCAGGGTCCGGTCGCTTGACCCGAGGCCCCGCGCCCCGCACATCCGCCCGGAACGCCGCCCCGTGCCGGGGCGGGCCCGGAAAGCGTGCATGCGAATGCGCCCCTCCGGGTGTCGCTGCCCCAGGGTTCCCCGCATCATGACCACTGTTCCCCGCCCCGAGACGCTGTCGCCGGAGGCCGCCACCGCCACAACCGAGCCCGGCGGGCGGAAGAAGCTGTTCATCCGCACCTGGGGCTGCCAGATGAACGTCTATGACAGCACCCGCATGGCGGATGTGCTGGCCCCCCTCGGCTACGGCCCCGCCGAAACGCCGGAGGAGGCCGACATGGTCATCCTCAACACCTGCCACATCCGCGAGAAGGCCTCGGAGAAGGTGTTCTCCGACCTGGGCCGCCTGCGCCTGCTGAAGACCGAGAAGGCGGCGGCGGGCCAGAAGATGGTGCTGGCGGTCGCCGGCTGCGTGGCGCAGGCGGAGGGCGCCGAGATCACCGCCCGCGCCCCTTGGGTCGACATCGTGCTCGGCCCGCAGACCTATCACCGCCTGCCGGAGATGGTGGCCCGCGCTTCCCGCGCCGCCGGGGCGCAGATCGACACCGACTTCCCCGTGGAGCAGAAGTTCGACCTGCTGCCCGAGGTGAACGCCACCCAGGGCCCCGTCGCCTTCCTCACCATCCAGGAGGGCTGCGACAAGTTCTGCTCCTTCTGCGTGGTGCCCTACACGCGCGGCGCCGAGTTCTCGCGCCCCGTGGCGGCCATCCTGGCGGAGGCGAAGCGCCTGGTGGCGGGCGGCGCGCGGGAGATCGCGCTGCTCGGGCAGAACGTGAACGCCTGGCATGGCGAGGCGCCGGACGGCTCCGCCTGGACGCTCTCCCGCCTGCTCTACGAGCTGGCCGAGATCGATGGGCTGGCGCGGCTGCGCTACACCACCAGCCACCCGCGCGACATGGACGCGGCGCTGATCCAGGCGCATGGCCGCATCCCCGCGCTCATGCCCTTCCTGCACCTGCCGGTGCAGAGCGGCTCGGACAAGGTGCTGGCGGCGATGAACCGCGGCCACAAGGCCGAGCTGTTCTACCGCATCGCCGACCAGCTCCGCGAGGCGCGGCCGGACATGGCGCTCTCCTCCGACTTCATCTTGGGCCATCCGGGCGAGACGGCGGCGGACCATGCCGCCACCATGCGGCTCGTGGAGACGGTGGGCTTCGCGCTTGCCTATTCCTTCAAGTACTCGCCCCGCCCCGGCACGCCGGCCGCCGGCCAGCCCTTCCAGGTGCCGGAGGCGGAGAAGGATGCCCGCCTGCAGGAGCTGCAGGCGCTGCTGCGCCGGCAGCAGGACCAGTTCAACCGCGACTGCGTGGGCCGCGAATGCGACATCCTGCTGACCGGCCCGGGGCGCCACCCCGGGCAGGTGGCCGGGCGCACGCCGTGGCTGCAGCCGGTGCACATGATGGGCCCGGCCGGCCTGGCCGGGCGCATGGCGCGGGCGCGCATCGAGGCCGCCCTGCCGAATTCCCTTTCCGCCACCCTGCTGGATGCGAAGGAGCTCGCCCCCGCTTGAGCAACTCCACCCCCATCGCTCTGCGGGCCGACCCCCGCGCCATGAGCCGCCCCATGATGGCCGACACCGTCTCCGCCGCCCGCACCGTCACGCTGCAGTTCGACGACAACGCGCTGCTGCCGCTGCTCTATGGCGAGCACGACCGGCACCTGGCCCAGATCGAGCAGCGGATGGGGGTGCGGCTGGCCAGCCGCGGCAACCGCCTCTCGATCACCGGCTCGGCCGAGGGCACCTCGGTCGCGGAGGCGGCGCTGCGCAGCCTGTGGCGGCAACTGGAACGCGGGGAGAACGTGGCGATGCCGGAAGTGGAGGCCGCGATGCGCCTGGCCCAGCGCCGCGCCGACGCGCCGCGGGAAAGCCTGCCGGACACGCCCGAGCCGCGCCTGCCGCTGTCCGACCTGCCGGCGATCCGCACCAAGAAGGGTGCCATCGCGCCCCGCAGCCACGCCCAGGCCGACTACATGGACCTGCTGGCGCGGACCGACATGGTGTTCGGCATCGGCCCCGCCGGCACGGGCAAGACCTACCTCGCCGTGGCGCAGGGTGTCGCGATGCTGATGGCCGGGCGCGTGGACCGTATCGTGCTGTCCCGCCCCGCCGTGGAGGCGGGCGAGCGGCTGGGCTTCCTGCCGGGTGACATGAAGGAGAAGGTAGACCCCTATCTCCGCCCGCTCTACGACGCCCTGCACGACATGATGCCGGCCGACCAGGTGCAGCGCCGCATCGTCTCGGGCGAGATCGAGATCGCGCCGCTGGCCTTCATGCGCGGCCGGACGCTGGCCCATTGCTACGCCATCCTCGACGAGGCGCAGAACACCACCCCCGCCCAGATCAAGATGTTCCTCACCCGCATGGGCGAGGGCACGCGCATGGTGATCACCGGCGATCCCACCCAGGTGGACCTCCCCCCCGGCCAGAAATCCGGGCTGGTGGAGGCTCTCTCCGTGCTGGACGGGGTGCAGGGGATCGGCGTCTCGCGCTTCGGCGAGCAGGACGTGGTGCGGCATCCGCTGGTGGCGCGCATCGTCGCCGCCTATAATCGCGCCGATCAGTTGGCCCACGGCGCCGCCAGGACGGGCGGGCCGGGCGCGGCCGGCGCCGGGACGGAAACGCTCCGTCGCGGCAGGAAGGAGAATGATGGAACCGGGAAGTAGCTCGCCCGGCCGCAACAGCGCGGCCGGGCCTTCGCAGCCGGAGGTGACGGTCATCGTCGAAGCCCCGGCATGGCGCGCGGCGGTGCCGCGGGTCGAGGATCTGGCGCGCCGCGCCGCGGAAGCCGCCTGGGCCGAGATGGCCCTGGATGGCGGCACGAGGGACGCCGCGCCTTGCGGGGCTGCCGCCGGCGCCCCCTTCGGCGCCATGACCGTGCTGCTGACGGATGACCGGGCGGTGAAGCGCCTGAACAGCCAGCACCGCGGCAAGGTCAAGCCCACCAACGTGCTGTCCTTTCCCGGCGAGGGCTTCGGGCATCTCGGCGACATCGCGCTGGCGCTCGGCGTCGTGCGGCGGGAGGCGCGCGGGGCGCGCCGCCGGGTGGGCGCGCATCTGGCACATCTGGTGGCGCATGGCACGCTGCACCTGGGCGGCCACGACCACATCCAGGCCGGGGAGGCCCGCCGGATGGAACGGGCCGAGGCGCGCATCATGCGGCGCCTCAACATGCCCAATCCGTGGCGGGGGGTGACATGAGCGGCAGCGAATCGCGCGACGGCATCCTCTGGCGCCTCCAGGGATTGTTGCGGCGCCGCTCCGCCGAGAGCGTGCGCGACCAGGTGGAGGCCCTTGTCGAGGGCCGCGAGCACCACGAGCCCTCCGAGAATGGCGGCCCGCCGCGCCCGGAGCTGGACGCGCAGGAGCGCGCCCTGCTGACCAACGTGCTGAAGCTGCGCGGCAAGACCGCCAGCGACGTGATGGTGCCGCGCGCCGACATCGTGGCCATGCCCGAGGACCTGACGCTGGAGCAGGCCATCCGCCTCATCCAGCGCGAGGGCCACAGCCGCTTCCCCGTCTACCGGGAGCAGCTCGACGAGATCGTCGGCATGGTCCACATCAAGGACGTGTTCGCCAGCGTCGGGCGCGAGGGGCCGTTCAGCATGGCCGCCGTGCTGCGCAAGCCGCTCTTCGTCGTGCCTTCCGTGCCGGTGCTGGACCTGCTGCTGCAGATGCGCCAGGCCCGCATGCACCTGGCGCTGGTGGTGGACGAGTATGGCGGCATCGACGGCCTCGTCACCATCGAGGACCTCGTCGAGACCATCACCGGCGACATCTCCGACGAGCATGACGAGGACCGGCCGGCGCAGATCGTCGAGCGCACGGACGGGCTGATCGACCTCGATGCCCGCACGCCCGTCGAGCTGTTCGAGCAGCGCCTCGGCGTCATCCTCACCGAGGACGAGCGGGAACAGGACATCGACACGGTGGGGGGGCTGGTCTTCACCCTGGCCGGGCGCGTGCCGGCCAAGGGGGAGCTGATCTCGCATTCCTCCGGCCTGGAGTTCCGCGTGCTCGATGCCGATCCGCGCCGCATCCGCCGCCTGCGCGTGCGGCGGCCGGGAAGCGGGAATGGCAGCGGAAACGGCGGCGGCAACGCTGGCGACGCGGCCCAGGCGGCCTGACGGAACGGCCCGGGGGCACCGTCCCCCGGGCCTTCCCCGCTCCCCGACCCCCGCTTTCCGCGCCCCCGCCCTCCCCACCGGCCGGCGCCTTGCCCCGCCGGCCCCGGCGGGCGAAACCCGGGCGCCTCGCGGCCCCGCCGCACCCTGCTGAGGGTTTTTCCGCCCGTGCTGACACGCCTGTCCCGACTGAGCGGCCGGAAGGCCCTGTTCGCGGCCTTCGGCCTTGGGGCGCTTGGCGCCCTGGCCCTGCCGCCGCTCCATCTCGTGCCCCTGCTGCTGCTGGCGGTGCCTGGGCTGCTGGCGCTGCTGGATGGCGCCGGCTCGGCCCGCCGGGCGGCGCTGATCGGCTTCGCCTGGGGATGGGGCCACCATGTCGCCGGCCTCTACTGGATCAGCCACGCCCTGCTGACCGACCCCTGGCGCTGGGGCTGGCTGGTGCCCATCGCCGTGCCGGGGCTGGCCTTGCCGCTGGCACTCTACATCGCCCTCGCGGCGCTCGCGGCCTGGATGGCGCGGCCCGGTTGGCCCCGCTGGCTGGCCCTGGCCGGCGCATGGACGCTGCTGGAGGTGCTGCGCGGCCTGCTTTTCACCGGCTTCCCGTGGAACGCCATGGGCTCGGTCTGGGCCTTCCACGCCCTGCCGCTGCAGCCGGCCGCCTGGGTTGGTGTCCATGGCCTCTCGCTGATCACCATGCTGCTGGCCGGGCTGCCCTGGCCGGGGCGGCGGGCGCCCGGCCGGGCTTTCGCGGGGGGGGCGCTGGCGCTGCTGGCGCTGGGCGGCCTCGGCGCGGCGCGGCTGGCGCAGCCTGCGCCGGCGGACCGGGACGTCACCCTGATGCTGGTGCAGGGCAACATCCAGCAGGAGGCGAAGTGGCGCGAGGACCAGCGCTGGCCGATCTTCCGCCGCTATCTCGACCTGACCCGCCAGGGCGCCGCCGCCGCCCCCCTGGAGCCCGGCCGCCCCCTGGTCGTCATCTGGCCGGAAACGGCGAGTCCCTTCCTGCTGCCGCAGGACGAGGCGGCACGCGGCTACGTGGCCCAGGTCCTGCCGCCGGGCGGGGTGCTGCTGGCCGGCTCCGTGCGCGCCGAGTGGCGGGCCGACGGCACGCTGGCGCGGGTGTTCAACAGCCTCTCCGCGGTGGATGCGAGCGGCGCCCTGCGCGGTGTCTATGACAAGGCGCATCTCGTTCCCTTTGGCGAGTACATGCCGCTGCGCGGGCTGATCCCCATCCGCGTCGTGCAGGGGGGCGTGGACTTCTCGGCGGGGCCGGGGCTGGTGGCGCTGGCGCCCGCCGGCCTGCCCGCCTTCAGCCCGCTCATCTGCTACGAGGTCATCTTCCCCGGCGCCGTCACGCCGGCCGAGCGGCCGGCCTGGCTGCTCAACGTCACCAACGATGCCTGGTTCGGCTTCTCGGCCGGCCCCTACCAGCACCTGGCCGCCGCGCGGCTGCGTGCGGTGGAGGAAGGGCTGCCACTGGCGCGTGCGGCACAGACGGGAATCTCTGCCATTTTCAATGCGCGCGGAGAGGTGATCGCGTGGATCGGCCTGGGCGAGGCAGGCACGGCCCGGGCGCCGCTGCCAGCCGCGCTGCCGCCGACAATCTTTGCCAGGACAGGCAATCTCGGAGCGACCCTGGCGGCGTTCCTGATGCTCTCGGTTGCACTTCTCAACCGCTTATCTACAATGTGGCGATCAATCTGACGCGGAATGACTATTTTTTGAGAATTCTCGAAAGAGTTGACTTTTTGCTAACGAAGCGTTAGATAATCGGTACACACACAAGCGGGGGTCGCCCGAGTGGCACGCCACAGCGAGAGCATAGGCGGGACCGCGACCAGCGAACGCGGTGCTGCAATTGGCGGCGGAGGGTCAAGGATGCCCGTGGATGATGTTGCGGAGAAGGGCGAGCGCGAGCACCGTCCGAGCCCCATCGATGTCCATGTCGGCACCCGTGTCCGGCTCCGCCGGACACTCCTGGGAATGAGCCAGGAGAAGCTGGGCGAGGCGCTCGGCTTGACCTTTCAGCAGGTCCAGAAATACGAGCGGGGCGTCAACCGCATCGGAGCCAGTCGGCTGTTCGACCTGGCGCGGGTGCTGGACGTGCCGATCGGCTTCTTCTTCGACGACATGCCCGATGCCATGGGTGGCAGCGGAGCCCTGCGCGCGAGGCTGGGCGGTTTCGCCGAGCAGCAGGAAGGCTTCGAGGACGACACGCTGCACAAGCGCGAGACGCTGGAGCTGGTGCGCGCCTATTACCGCATCACCGAGCCGGCCGTGCGCAAGCGCGTCTTCGACCTGATCAAGAGCCTGGCGCCCACCGAGTAAGGGGCGGCAGGCGCGGAAAAGGCCGGGGAGCCCCATGTTCCCCGGCCTTTCTTCCCTCGATTGCGGCCCGTCTCAGCGGGCGCGCAGCGGCACCGGGGCGCGGTTCTGGCGCAGCTCGGCGGCGCCTTCGGCCACCGTCCGCTCCACCGCCTGCGTCAGCGCCTTGCGGTCACGGAAGGCACGCGGATCGGCCGGCTGGTGCAGCAGCACCGTCACCCGTCCGCCCGGCTGCCGCGCCAGCCGCCAGAAATGGCTGCCCAGATCCATGTCGCCATACCAGGCGAAATGCGCGCGGTCCCGCCGGCAGGCCGGCAGCCCGCCCAGGCGGTCATACACCACCGAGATGGGCTGCACGGCCGCCGCCGCCTCGGCCACGCCGAGGAAGGCGGAGCGGAAGGGCAGAACGCGGGTGCCGTCATTGCTGGTGCCCTCGGGAAACAGGATCAGGCTGCCCCCTTCCTGCAGGCGGTCGCGCATGGCGGCGGCTTCCTCCCCCGTGCGGCCGCGGCTGCGGCTGACGAAGACGGTGCGGCCGAGCCGCGCCACCGTCCGCACCCCGGGCCAGTTCCCCACCTCCGCCTTGGACACGAAGGCCGCCTCCAGCACGCTGCCCAGCACCAGGATGTCCAGCCAGGAGGAATGGTTCGACAGGAACAGGGTGGGCCGCGCCGTGGAAATGCCGCCCACCACCTGCACGCGCAGCCCGATCAGCCGGCAGAGCACGGAATGGTAGAAGCGCGGAAAGGCGAGCTTGCCGCGCCCCGGCAGGACCAGCAGCAGCGCCTGGATGGGGATGCAGAGCAGCGTCCAGAGCAGCGCCGAGACCAGGCGGCGCACGGCGCGCAAGCGGCCGGCGAGCGGGCGAGGCTCCTGGTCCAGCAGCCCGGCCGAAGGGCCCGGCGCCCGGCGCAGGAGCGGCGGCCGGGTCTTTCGCGGCGGGGTCTGCGAGAGGTCGTCGGGGGTGCGGGCTATGGCCACCATGGCCAAGCCGGATAGCGGAGCCGCGGCGGCAGGACAATGACGGCTTCGTTTCGCCGCCATGACATCGGGCGGCCCGCCCTTCCTATTCCGGGGCCCCGCCTTCCTGGGCACCGCCTTCCTGGGCACCCCGGTGACGCTCGTAGTGGCGGGAATACTTCTCGGTCACGAGTTCCGTCTTCACCACCACGCAGACATCGGTGGTGTTGAACTGGGTGTCGATCACCGCGCCATCGCCCACGAAGCCGCCGAGGCGCAGATAGCCCTTCACCAGCGGCGGCAGGTCCGCCAGCGCCGCGCGCCTGTCGATGCTGGCGGGATCGAGCCGGTCCATCGCGACGAAGCGCTCGGGCAGGGCGCGCGGGCGGATCTCGGCAGGCGCGAGGTGATGGGCGTGCAGGTAGGAGAGCGGCAGGGCCAGCAGGTCGAGATCGGTGCCGGGCAGGCTGGCGCAGCCGAACATCAGCGCGATCTGGTGGCGCGACACATAGGCCGCGATGCCGGACCACAGGAGCTGCATGGCGGCGCGGTTGCGGTGGCTGGCATCGACGCAGGAGCGGCCCAGCTCCAGCACATGGCCCGGCTGCGCCAGCAGCGGCCCGATGTCGTATTCGGAGGCGGAATAGAAGCCGCCCACCCGCTCCGCCGCCGCGCGGCGGATCAGCCGGTAGGTGCCGACCACGGCGGCCGCGCCCTCGCCCAGATTGTGGTCCAGCACCAGGAGGTGGTCGGCCACGGCGTCGAAGGCGTCGCGGTCGCGGGCGGTGGCGGCGGTCTCGGCGTCGGCGCGGGCGCCCATCTCCTCGTAGAAGACGCGGTAGCGCAGCGCCTGGGCCGCCTCGATCTCCTCGGCCGAGGTGGCGATGCGGACGCCCAGATTGCCGCTGCGCAGCTCGCCGAAGCCGGCGCCGGCGCCGGCCATCACCGTCATGCGTCCTCTCCCCCGCGCCGCCGGGTGGAGCGGCGCGGCGGCAGGGGCGTGCCCTCGGGCGCGCGGCGGGCGAACAGCTCCAGCCGGAAGTCGACCAGGCGGAAGCCGAGCCGGGCCGCGATGGCCTGGGCCAGCGCGTCGCACTCGGCGTCGGAGAACTCGATCACCTTGCCGGATTCGACGTCGATCAGGTGGTGGTGGTGGCCATGCTCGGTGGCCTCGTAGCGGGCGCGGCCACCGCCGAAATCGTGCCGCTCGAGGATGCCCTTCTCCTCCAGCAGCCGGACGGTGCGGTAGACCGTGGCGATGGAGACGCGGGAGTCGAGGGCCAGGGCGCGGCGGTAGAGCTCCTCCACGTCCGGATGGTCCTCCGCCTCGGAAAGCACGCGCGCGATCAGCCGGCGCTGCCCTGTCATCTTCAGGCCGCGCTCGATGCACAGGCGCTCGATCCGCAGCGGATCGGGCTGGCTGTCATTGGCGTGGCGGGGCGTGTCGGTGCGCGTGTCCATGGGGGCGGTCGGAAGCTCTCTTGTGCCGGCGGAGCGCGGGACCTTCCCGCCGCCAGCCGGCACGCATTATGGCACGAGGACCGGGCGCGCCATAAGGGAATGGCGCCACGCGCCCCGGCGGCCATGCCCCTGGCTTGCCATTATTGGTCGGCCAAGGCAAGGCGGCCGCCCGGAAGGGCGGGCCCGCCCGCGCTCAGGCGGAGGCGGCGACGCGCCGCTGGCGGGTGCCGCGCGGCTTGGTGCCGAGGCCGATCTTCTTGGCCAGCGAGGAGCGGTGGCGCGCATAGTTCGGGGCGACCATCGGGTAGTCGGCCGGCAGGCCCCAGCGCTCGCGATACTGTTCCGGGGTCATGTCATAGGCGGTCTTCAGATGCCGCTTCAGCATCTTCAGCTTCTTGCCGTCCTCGAGGCACACCAGATACTCGTCCGTGACCGACTTCTTGACGGCGACGGCGGGCTGCGGGCGTTCCGCGGGAGCCGCCGTGACGATGGGAGCCGTGCCAAGACCAGACAAAGTCCGGTGGACCTGCTCGATCAGATTCGGCACGTCGGTCAGCGGAACCGAATTGTTGGACACATGCGCGGCGACAATCTGCGCCGTCAGCCCCAAGAGTTCGCGCCCGCCTTGTTCTTCTGACATTCCCACGCCTCGCAAAAAAAACGTTTAAGCCCGGACGTCTCTTACGGCCTTGACTTTGCCGATCATATAGCCGCGCATCATCTTTCTGCAACAGCAATCGGAGTTGAAATCTTGACAGATCAACCCTCCCAAAAAATTACTGTGCCGCAAGAAGAACTCCCTCAACACCTGCTGGATATCACAACCGAGACTTGCCCCATGACATTCGTCCGCACGCGGCTGGCGCTGGACCGGCTGCCGAGGGGAGGAATTCTGCTGGTCCGGTTGCGGGGCGAGGAGCCGGCGCGCAACGTTCCGCGCACCGCCACCGAGCAGGGACATGAGGTTCTCGATCAGCGCGCGGCGGAAGACGGCAGCGTGCTGCTCACGATCCGCAAAGGCGGCGGCTGAGCACCAGCGCGTCGCTGCCATCGGCGTAGTAGCGGCGCCGGCGGCCGCTTTCGGCGAAGCCCGCCGCCCCGTAGAGCGCGCGCGCCGCCTCGTTGGCCACCGAAACCTCCAGGAACATCGTGGCGGCGCCCCCCGCCAGGGCGCGGGCCAGCGCGGCCGCCAGCAGCCTGCCCCCCACGCCGCGCCGCCGCGCCGCCGGCGCCACCGCCAGCGTCAGGATCTCCGCCTCGTCCGCCGCCACGCGCGCCAGGACGAAGCCCTCCCCCGGCACCAGCAGCGCGAAGGCGCCCGGCATCTCCAGCAGCAGCCGCAGCGCATCCGCCCCCCACCGCTCCGCGGGCGGAAAGGCCTCGGCATGCAGCGCCGCCAGCGCCGCCGAGGCTTCCGCGCCGGCCAGGCGCGGCGCGGAGGCTTCCTCAGCCACCGGGCAGACGCACCGCGGGAGGCTCGACATAGAGCGGCAGCGCGGCGCGCGGCGGCAGCCGGCCAGCCAGGCGCAGCGCCGCCACGGCCGCCACCGCGCCCGCTTCCGGCAACAGGCTCCCGGTGAGGCGGGCGGCGATGCCCCGCGCGGCCAGCGCTTCCGCAGCGGCCTCCGCCATGTCGCCCACCAGCACCACCGGACCGGCCGGGTCCGGCAGTTCGGCCAGCGCCAGGGGCTGCGGCGGGGCGGCGGCGGCATCCTCGCCGGGCGCGAAGCGCTCCAGCAGCACGCGGCCGCGCCTGGTGTCGATCACCGACCACACGGCCTCCGCGTCCCGCAGCGCGGGCGGCAGGGCGGCGCGCAGCGCCTCGCCGGTGGTGACGCCGACCGCCGGGCAGCCGGCCGCCAGCGCCACGCCCTGCGCCAGCGCCAGCGCGGCGCGGATGCCGGTGAAGCCGCCAGGGCCCACCACCGCCGCCACCGCGTCCAGCTCCGCCGCGGCGAGGCCCGCCTCGGCCAGCACGCGGGCCACCATCGGCGGCAGCGCCACCGCCTGGCCCCGCGCGCCTTCCGCCAGGGCCGCGGCGCGCACCGCGCCATCCACCCACACCGCCGCCGAGGCCCGCGCCAGCGCGCCATCCATCGCCAGAATCCGCATGCCGCGCTCCATAGGCCAGGCACGCGGCGGAAGGAATGCGGGGGCGCGCAAAAGCCGCCGGCGCGGGCGGATTCTCCTGCCCTCCCCCCGGCGACAGCCGGCGGGCGCGGTGGCAGGATCACGGCCATGCTCCTGCCCGTCACCGAAGCCGATGGCTTCCTGCTCGACATCCGGTACGCCACGGCGGACAACCTGGCCGGCCGGCCGATCTACCGCCGCCCCGTGGCGCTGCTGCTGCCGCTGGCGCGGGAGCGGCTGTTCCGCGCGCGCGACCAGGCGGCGCGGCTCGGGCTGAAGCTCCGCCTGTTCGACGCCTTCCGCCCGCTGGAGGCGCAATGGGCGCTCTGGCACGCGGTGGAGGACAAGCGCTTCGTGTCCGACCCGCGCAGCGGCGGCGTGCATCCACGCGGCGCGGCGGTGGATCTCTCCCTGGCGGATGCGGCCAGCGGCGCGCTGCTGCCCATGGGCACCGGCTTCGATGCCGTCGCGGCCGAGTCGGCGCATGGGCATCCGGGCGTGCCGGCGGAGGACCAGCGCAACCGCGCCCTGCTGCTGGGGCTGATGACCGCCGCCGGGTGGGACCATTACGGGCTGGAATGGTGGCACTACCAGTTGCCGGAGGCGCGCGCCTTTCCGCCGCTCAGCGCCAGCGCGGTGCCGGAAGGGCCGATCTAGCGCCCTGCCCGCGGCGCTCGCCGCGAGACTTCGCGGCGGGGGGCTTCTCCGGCGCAGGGCGGTGCGCCAGATAGGGCGGATGGACCGCCGCACGCTGCTCGCCGCCACCCTCGCCCTGCCCTCCTCCCTCCTGGCCGGCCGCGCCGCCGCCCAGCTGGTGCCGGCCAACCAGGCCGCCGCCGCGCTGCAACGGGTCGAGGCCTACATGAACGGCATCACCACGCTGCGCGCCCGCTTCCTGCAGATCGCGCAGAATGGCGGCTCGGCGGAAGGCACGGCCTTCATCGCCCGGCCGGGCCGGATGCGCTTCGACTACGACCCGCCGGAGCCGCTGCTGCTGGTCGCCTCGGACGGGCAGTTCCTGCACTACGACCGGGAGCTGAAGCAGCCCAGCATCGTGCCGGTCTCCTCGACGCCGCTCGGCTTCCTGCTGCGGCCGCAGATGCGCTTCGGCGGCGACATCGAGGTGCTGGGGGTGGAGCGCGGCAACGGCTTCGTGGGCGTCACGCTGCGGCGGCGGGACAACCCGGCCGAGGGGCGCCTCACCCTGGTGCTGGCGGAAGACCCGATGGAGCTGCGCCAATGGGTGGTGGTGGACGGGCAGGGCCGCCAGACGCGGGTGACGCTGACCCAGATCGAGACCGGGATGAGCCTGCCGCGCCGCCTCTTCACCTTCAACGATCCGAGCTTCTTCGAGAATGAGGGCCGACGCTGAGGCAGGGCTGCCGCCACCGCCATGCACGAATAATGCCTTGATCGCGCCGCGCCGCGGCGCAACCTTTGCACCATGCGTCCCCTGATCGGCATCCCCTGCTGCATGAAGGCCTTCGGCGCCTTCGCCATGCCCAACCACGCCGTGTCCGACCACTACATCAAGGTGGTGATGGGGCCGGTCGGCGGCACGCCGATCCTGGTGCCCGCGGCGGGCGATGCCGTGGTGCGGGACATCCTGCCCCGGCTGGACGGGCTGCTGCTGACCGGCAGCCGCTCCAACGTGGCGCCCGGCCTCTACGCCGGCCCGCCGCACCTGGAGGGCACGCCGGAAGACCCGGCGCGCGACTCCACCACCCTGCCGCTGATCCGCGCGGCGCTGGAGATGGGGCTTCCGCTGTTCGCCATCTGCCGCGGCTTCCAGGAGCTGAACGTGGCGCTGGGCGGCGCGCTGGACCAGCGGGTGCAGGACCTGCCCGGGCGGCTCGACCATTCCACGCCGGTCGATCAGGTGCTGCCCAGGGTGCGCACCGGCAAGGCGCACAATGTGCACGTGCTGGAGGACGGGATGCTGGCGCAGGTCTGGCGGGGGCTGGACTGGTCGCCGGAAGGCGTGCCGGTGAACTCCCTGCACAACCAGGCCGTCTCCCGCGTGGCGCCACGCCTGCTGCCGGAAGCCTGGGCACCGGACGGCACCATCGAGGGCGGCCGTGTCCGGGATGCCCGGGGCTTCGCCCTCGGCGTGCAGTGGCATCCGGAATATGACTGGGCGGAGGACGCGCTCTCCCGCCGGCTTTTCGAGGCCTTCGGGCAGGCCGCCATGCGCTGGGCGGCGGAACGGGCAGGCAACATGGCTCCCGCCGCCACGCTTGCGGCCGAATAGCAACAGGCCCTGCCGAAGTTTTCGCGTCAAACGTTTTTGAGTTGCGCAAAAAACCCTTATCTTCCCGTCGGGAAATGCCATTTTGGCATTGGTTGACCGGTTCCCCTCCGGCTCACCCGACCATTCCGTCAAGGAATGATACCCCCCAAGGCGCCCGGTCCCCCCCGACCGGGCGCCACCTTTTTGGGGCACCCCTTCTGTGGCCGCTTCCCCCTGGCCGCCTTTCGGCCGAGCGGGGGAAGGGCGGGGCCCGGGGGCCCCACGGCAGGGGCCGGCGAAGCGGCCTAGCCGTGCCGCGCCATCCGGCCTATCGAGGCGCCATGCCGACCCTCCGCATCGTCACCTGGAACATCAACTCCGTCCGCCTGCGCCTGCCCCTGCTGGCCGACCTGGTGCGCGACCTCGCCCCCGACGTGATCTGCCTGCAGGAAACGAAGTGCCCCGACGCGCTGTTCCCGCATGAGGGCGTGGAGGCGCTGGGCTTCCCGCACCGGGCGGTGCGCGGCATGAAGGGCTATAACGGCACCGCCATCCTGTCCCGCCTCCCCTTCTCCGTGCGGGCCGACGACCCCGACTGGTGCGCCAGGGGCGATTGCCGGCACCTCGGGGCCGACCTGGCGGTGCCGGGCGGGCTCGAGCTGCACAATTTCTACGTGCCCGCCGGCGGCGATGTCCCCGATCGGGAGGCCAACCCGAAATTCGCCCACAAGCTGGACTTCATCGCCGAGGCCACGGCCTGGAACGCGGCGCGCGGCCCCGCCCGCCGCGCCATGATGCTGGGCGACCTGAACATCGCGCCGCTGGAAAGCGACGTCTGGAGCCACAGGCAGCTGCTCGACGTCGTCTCCCACACCCCCGTCGAGGTGGCGGCGCTGGAGGGCTGGCAGCGCGCCGGCGCGTGGCACGACGCCATCCGCCACTTCGTGCCGCCGCCGGAAAAGATCTATACATGGTGGTCGTACCGGGCGCGGGACTGGGAAGCCTCGGACCGCGGGCGGAGGCTGGACCACATCTGGGTCAGCCAGGACCTGGCCGCCGGGCTGCGGGACTGGCGGGTCCACCGCGCCGCGCGGAACTGGACGCAAACCAGCGACCATGTTCCCGTGCTTGTTGAACTGGATGTTTAATGCGGGATGATGCCGTGTCGCGGTAAGACCCGTCGCATCATTTTCGCTACGCAGTGAAGGATCTTTGGATGGCACGCTTCCTCGTGACGGGCGGGGCCGGATATGTCGGCAGCCATGTGGTCCTCGCGCTTGTGGAGCGGGGCGACGAGGTGGTCATCATCGACGACCTGCGCCAGGGCCACCGCGCCGCCGTGCCCGAGGGGGTGGAGCTGGTGGTGGCCGATCTCGCCGACCGCGCCCGGCTGGCCGAGGTCTTCGCCGGCTGGAAGTTCGACGGCGTGCTGCACTTCGCCGCCCTTTCCCTGGTGGGGGAGAGCATGCGCGACCCGCTGCGCTACATCACCGAGAACCTTTCCAACACGCTCGGCCTGGCCGACGCCGCCATCCGCGCGGGCTGCCTGCGCTTCGTGCTGTCCTCCACCGCGGCGTTGTTCGGCTTCCCCGAGCGGCTGCCGATCGACGAGGCGGCGAGGCTCGGCCCCGTTTCCGCCTATGGCGAGTCGAAGCTGATGGCGGAGCGTGGCCTCGAATGGGCCGAGCAGGTGCACGGGCTGCGCTCGGCCAGCCTGCGCTACTTCAACGCCGCCGGCGCCGACCCGAAGGGCCGGCTGGGCGAGGACCACAACCCCGAGACCCACCTCATCCCGCTGGCCATCAACGCCGCCCTCGGGCTCGGGCCGGAGCTGACCGTGTTCGGCACCGACTACGACACGCCGGACGGCACCTGCATCCGCGACTATGTGCATGTCACCGATCTGGCGGACGCGCATCTGCGCGTGCTGGACGTGCTGAACGAGGGCCGCAGCGTCCGCTACAATGTGGGCAATGGCAGCGGCTATTCGGTGCGCGAGGTGATCGATACCGTGCAGCGCGTCACCGGCCGCCCCGTGCCGCACCGCACCGGGCCGCGCCGCCCGGGCGACCCGGCGGTGCTGGTGGCCTCCAACACCCGGCTGCGCGAGGAAACCGGCTGGACGCCGCGCTACGCCGCGCTGGAGGACATCGTCCGCACCGCCCATGCCTGGCGCGCCGCCCACCCGAACGGCTTTCGCGGCAACGCCTCGCAGGTGGCGGCCTGACGGGCCGGGCCGCCCGCCGCCATGCCGGCCACGCGCCGCGCGTGGCGGGCGGATGACGGCCCGTTCTCATCCGTGTAACCCTTGGCAAGTCGCCAACACGCCGCACCTCTGCAGGCGGACCACACAGGTGATCGCAGAGCCGGCATGAACGCTTCCTTGCCCACCCCTCCCCCCTCGGGCCGCGGGCGCCCCGGCGGCCGCCCGCATGTCATCGTCATCGGCGCGGGGCCGGGCGGGCTGGCGGCCGCCATGCTGCTCGCGGCGCGCGGCGCCCGGGTCACGCTGTTGGAGAAGGACGGGGTGGTGGGCGGCCGCAGCCGCACCCTGACCACGCCCGAGGGCTACCGCTTCGACCTCGGCCCCACCTTCTTCCTCTACCCCCGCATCCTCGAGGAGATCTTCGCGAGCTGCGGGGCCGAGCTGCGGCGGGAGGTGGCGCTCACGCGGCTCGACCCGCAATACCGCCTGGTCTTCGGCGGCGGCGCCGGCCCGGTGATCGACGCGACCCCCGACCTCGACCGCATGGCCGCCGAGATCGCCAAGCTCGATCCCGCCGACGCCGCCCGGCTGCACGACTTCATGACGCGCAACCGCGGCAAGCTGGAGGCCTTCCGCCCCGTGCTGGAGCGCGGCTTCTCCTCCGCCGCCGACCTGCTCGGCCTCGACATGCTGAAGGCGCTGCCGCATCTGCGCCCGCACCTCTCGGTCGATGCCGAGCTGAAGCGCCATTTCCGCGACCCGCGCACCCGGCTGCTGTTCTCCTTCCAGAGCAAGTATCTGGGGATGAGCCCGTTCCGCTGCCCCAGCCTGTTCACCATCCTCTCCTTTCTCGAATACGAGCACGGCGTGTTCCACCCCGAGGGCGGCTGCGGCGCGGTGGCCAGCGCCATGGCCCGCGTGGCGGAGCGCGTGGGCGCCGAGATCCGCCTCAACGCCCCGGTGGAGCGGGTGCTGTTCGAGGGCAAGCGGGCCGTGGGCGTCGAGCTGGGCGGCGAGCGGCTGATGGCCGACGCGGTGGTGATGAACGCCGACTTCGCCCATGCCGCGCCGAAGCTGATCCCGGACGCGCTGCGCCCGCGCTGGTCGGACGCGCATCTGGCCCGCGCGCGCTATTCCTGCTCCACCTTCATGCTCTATCTCGGGGTGGAGGGGCGCTTCCCCGAGATCGCGCACCACACCGTGCTGCTGGCCGAGGACTACCAGCGCAACCTCCAGGAGATCGAGACCGGGTTGCTGCCGGGCGAGCCTTCCCTCTACCTGCACAACCCCGTGGCCACGGACCCCTCCATGGCGCCGCCGGGCCACAGCAGCCTTTACCTGCTGGCGCCGGTGGCCAATCTGCGCGGCACCACCGACTGGGCGGAGCGCGCGCCGGAGTTCCGCCGCCTCGCGCTGCGGCGGCTCGCCATGCTGGGCCTGCCGGACCTCGAGCCGCGCATCCGCTACGAGCGGATGGTGACGCCGCTCGACTGGCGGGACGCGTTCTCGGTGGGCTACGGCGCCACCTTCAACCTGGCGCATGATCTGGGCCAGATGCTTTACTTCCGCCCCGGCAACCGCTTCGGCGGCACCGAGCGGCTCTACCTCGTGGGCGGCGGCACGCATCCGGGCAGCGGCCTGCCGGTGATCTACGAAGGCGCGCGCATCAGCGCCGACCTGTTGTCACGCGACCTCGGGCTGGGCGGCATCGAGACGCGCCTGCCCATGGCGCAGGGAAAGGAGACGGTCGCATGACGACGTCGCATGTTGTGGTGATCGGCTCGGGCCTGGGCGGGCTGGCGGCGGCGGCGGTGGCCTCGGCGCGCGGCCACCGCGTCACGCTGTTCGACAAGAACCCCTGGCTCGGCGGCAAGGCGGCGGTGCTGAACCTGCCCGCCAGCGGCGCGGGGAGCCCGGCGGGGGCCAATAGCGGCTTCCGCTTCGACATGGGCCCCACCATCCTGACCATGCCGCGCGTGCTGCGCCGCATCTTCGCCGAAGCCGGGCGCGACCAGCAGGCGGAGCTGCCGCTGATCCGGCTCGACCCGCAATGGCGCTGCTTCTTCGAGGACGGCACGGCGATCGACCTGATGCAGGACGTGCCGGCCATGGCGGAGAGCATGGAGCGCTTCGCCCCCGGCAACGGCGCGGGCTACCGCCGCTTCCAGGAGGTGGCCACCCACCTGCACGACGTGTCGGAGAAGTTCTTCTTCTGGAAGTCGGTGGAGGGCATCGGCGACACGCTGGACTTCAAGGCCAACTTCCAGCCCAACACCCTGCGCGACGTGCTGGCGCTGCGCATGGGCCAGAGCGTCGCCCGCGTCATCCGCGGCCATGTGCCGGATGCGCGGCTGGCGCAGATGCTGGACCATTACTGCCAGTATGTCGGCTCCTCCCCCTACCTCGCCCCCGCCGTGCTCTGCGGCATCGGCGACATGCAGGCGAGCGAGGGGGTGTGGTACCCGCGGGGCGGCACCCGCGCCGTGGCCGAGGGGCTGGCCAGGCTGGCCGGCGAGCTGGGCGCCGACCTGCGCCCCGGTGTCGAGGTGACGGGGATCGAGATCGAGAACGGCGCCGTGCGCGCCGTGCGCGCGGGCGGCGAGCGCATCGCCTGCGACGCCGTCATCTCCAACATGGACGCCATCCGCACCTATGGCGAGCTGGTGGGCGGCGCGCCGGCGGCGAAGTACAGCCGCAAGAAGTACGAGCCGGCCTGTTCCGGCGTGGTGCTCTATCTCGGCCTGAACAGGCGCTACGAGCACCTGGCGCACCACGACTTCGTCTTCTCCCGCGACGCCGAGGAGGAGTTCGACGCCATCTACAGGAAGGGCGTCCCCGCGCCCGATCCCACCGCCTATCTCGCGGCGCCCTCGGCCACCGACCCCACCGTGGCGCCCGAGGGCGGCGAGGCGCTCTACGTGCTGGTCCACACGCCGCACCTGCGCCCCGGCCAGGACTGGAAGCGGATGCTGCCGGCCTACCGCCGCACCATCCTCGACAAGCTGAAGCGCACGGCGGGGATGGAGGACATCGAGGAGCGCATCGTGGTGGAGCAGGCCCTCACCCCGCAGGACATCCACGAGCGCTACAAGGTGCTGGACGGCGCCATCTACGGCCTGGCCAGCCACGGGGTCTGGACCGGCGCCTTCAAGCCGGGCAACCGCTCCCGCGCGGTGAAGGGCCTCTACCTCGCCGGCGGCGCCGCGCATCCCGGCCCCGGCATGCCCATGGTGATGATGTCCGGCTGGATCGCCGCCGATGCGCTCGACCAGGATCTCGGCGGGCGCGGCATGAGCGACGCCGCCCGCGCCGCCGGCGAGCGCGGGGTTCCGCTGGCGGCCGAATGAGCCCTGCGAAACCCGGGCCGGGGGAGGCGCCGCCCCCCCCGGCCGCCGCCGACCCCTTGGAACTCCACTCCGCCCGCCACCTGGAGTTCTACGACTTCATGTTCAGCCGCTTCGCGCGGCGGCACATGCGGGCGCTGCGGGTGGCGGAATGGGGCATGCCGCGGATCCCCGATGGGCCGCTGGTGGTGTTCGCCAACCACCCCTCCTGGTGGGACGGCGTGGCCTTCATGCTGCTCTCGCGCCGGCTGTTCCCGGGCCGGCGCATGTTCATCCCGATGGAGGCGGCCGCACTCGCCCGCTACGGCTTCATGCGCCGCCTCGGCGTGTTCGGCGTGGAGCAGGACAGCGCGCGCGGCGCCGTGGCCTTCCTGCGCGTGGCCGGGCGGGTGCTGGCGCCGGAGCGGCGCGACATGCTCTGGATGAACGCCCCCGGCCGCTTCGCCGATGCGCGGGAGCGGCCGGTGCCGGTCGCGCCCGGGCTGGTGCGGCTGCCGGAGCTGGCGCCGCACGCCGCCTTCATCCCCCTGGCGCTGGAATACCCCTTCTGGAGCGAGCGCAAGGCCGAGATGCTGGCCGCCTTCGGCACGCCCTTGCCAGGGGCCGCGTTGCAGGCCATGCCTCGGGACCAAAGGCAGGCGGCGCTGGCCGGGGCGCTGGCCGGCACGATGGACCGGCTGGCCGGGGACGCCATCGCCCGCCGGCCGGAAGGCTTCCGCGTGGTCGAGCAGGGAGGGGAAGGCATGGGCGGCATCTACGACCTTTGGCGGCGCGGCCGCGCCCTGCTGCGCGGCCGGCGCTTCGACGCCCGGCACGACCCGCGCGCATGAGCGAGGCGGCGAACGGGCTCGCCCAGGGCCTGGCCTGGGCCGCGCTGGGCCTGGCCGCCTTTCCGGCCGTGCTGGGGGCGCTGAACCTGCGGGGCCTGCGCCGCCCGCGCGGCACGCCCCCCGGCCCCACCCTCGTCTCCATCCTGGTCCCGGCGCGCGACGAGGCGGCCAACATCGCCGCCTGCGTGCAGGCCGCCCTCGCCAGCGAGGGGGTGGCCGTCGAGGTGCTGGTGATGGACGATGGCAGCCAGGACGGCACCGCCGCCATCGTGCGGGACCTGATGCGGCAGGATCGCCGGCTGCGCCTGCTGCCGGCCCCGCCCCTGCCGCCGGGCTGGACCGGCAAGGTGCATGCCTGCGCCCGGCTGGCCGAGGCGGCGCGCGGCACCCACCTCCTGTTCATCGACGCCGATGTGCGCCTCGCCCCGCACGCCGCCGCCGCCATGGCCGCGCATGCGGAGGACCACGAGATCGCCCTCGTCACCGGCGTGCCGCGGCAGGAGATCGGCTCGCTGGGCGAGGCGCTGACGGTGCCGGCCATCAACCTGATGATGCTGGGCTACCTGCCGGGCGGCGGGCGCGCCGGCAGCCGCCGCGCCTCCCTCGCCGCCGCCTGCGGCCAGCTCGTCCTGGTGCAGGCCGCCGCCTATGCGGCGGTGGGCGGCCATGGCGCCGAGCCCGGCATCCTGCATGACGGGCTGGCCCTGGCCCGCCGCCTGCGGGGTGGCGGCTTCCGCACCGAGGTGGTGGACGGCGCGCCGCTGGCCCGCTGCCGCATGTATCGCGGCTTCCGCGAGGGGTGGGACGGCTTCCTGAAGAACGCGCGGGAGGGCATGGCCACGCCGCTCGGCCTGCCGGTCTGGACGGTGCTGCTGGCCGGCGCCCACCTGCTGCCCTGGCTGCTGCTGCCCTTCACCCCGGCCGCGCTTCCGGCGCTGCTGCTCTCGCTCGGCCTGCGCGCTGCCATCACGGCGCGGATGCGCGAGCTCTGGTGGACGGTGCCGCTGCACCCCGCCACCGTCGCCGTGGCGCTGGCCATCCAGTGGACAGCGCTGTTGGGCGGCTGGCTCGGCCGGCGCCCCGCCTGGAAGGGCCGCGCCTACGGCCCTCCCGGCCCCGCGTGACGCCCTCCCCCGCCGCCGGGGTGCTGGCCGGCCCGCCCACGCGCGGCCCGGGCAGCGAGAACTTCCCCGTCGCCTCCTGGCTGCTGGCGCCGGCGCTGCGCCGCCCGGTGCTGGCCTTCTACCATTTCGTCCGCGCCGCCGACGACATCGCCGACCATCCCGAGCTGGCGCCGGAGGAGAAGCTCGCCCGCCTCGCCCGGCTGGAGGCGGCGCTGGACGACCCCGCCACCGCCCTCCCCCTCGCCCGCGCCCTGCATGAGAGCGGCGCCGGCACGGCCGAGGCGCGCCACATGCTCTCGGCCTTCCGGCAGGACGCCACGCAGCGCCGCTACGGGAGCTGGCCGGCGCTGGAGGATTACTGCGCCCGCTCCGCCGCCCCCGTGGGCCGGCTGCTGCTGCGCCTGCATGGCGAGACGGATGCCGGGGCCATGGCGGGCGCCGGGGCGCTGGCCGCAGCGCTCCAGGTCCTGAACCACCTGCAGGACCTCGGCCCCGACCGCGCCGCGCTGGACCGCGTCTACCTGCCGCAGGACTGGATGGCGCTGGCCGGCGGCGAGGTGCGCTTCTTCGCCGACCCCGCCGCCCGCGCGCCCGTGCTGGACACCGCGCTCGACCGGGTGGAGGCGATGCTGGACCGCGCCGCCAGCCTGCCGCGCCGCCTGGCGAGCCGCCGCCTGGCGCTGGAATCGGCGGTGACGCTGCACCTCGCCCGCCGCCTGCTGGCCCGGCTGCGCGCGGCGGACCCGCTGGCGGGCCGCGTGGCGCTGTCCCGCGCCGACATGGCGGCCGCCCTGCTGGCCGCGCCGCGCCGGGGCGGCACCGATGCCGCGCTGGTGCGCGCGCGGGTGCGGCGCGCCCGCTCCTCCTTCGCGCGCGGCATGGCGGCCACGCACGGCCCGGCGCGGCGCGCCCTCTACGCCGTCTATGCCTTCTGCCGCGCCGTGGACGACATCGCCGACGGCGCCATGCCCGAGGCCGACAAACGCGCGGCCCTCGCGGAATGGCGGGCCAAGCTGGAGCGGCCGGACTGCCCCCTGTCGCGCGAGCTGTTCTGGGCGCGCGGCGCCTTCGCCCTGCCGCTGGCGGAATGCCACGCCATGATCGACGGCATGGAGGCCGATGCCGGGCCTGCCCGCCGCATCGCCGACGCGGCGGCGCTGGCGCTCTATTGCCGGCAGGTGGCAGGCAGCGTCGGCGCCATGGCGGTGCGGATCTTCGGCGCGCCGGAGGCGGAGGCCTACGGGCTGGCGCTCGGCCACGCCTTCCAGCTCGTCAACGTGCTGCGCGACATCGACGAGGACGCGGCGCGGGAACGCGTCTATCTGCCGCTTTCCGACCTCGCCGCCGCCGGCCTCCCGCCCGGGGCCCCCGCCGCCGCACTGGTGGCCGATCCGCGCCTGGCCGCCGTGGCCGGGGCGCTGGCCGCGCGCGCCGAGGCCGCCTTCGCCGAGGCGGCGGCGCTGATGCCGCCCCATCGCGCGCGGGAACTGAAGCCGGCGCGGCTGATGCTGATGGGCTACCACGCCCTGCTGCGGCGGATGCGGGCGGAGGGCTTCCGGCCGCCGCGCCGGCGCGCGCGCCTCGGCCGGCGGGAAAAGCTGGCCATGGCGCTGCGGGCCCTGCGGCCTTGAGCGGCGCCTCCGTCATCCATGTGGCGGGGGCCGGGGTGGCGGGGCTGGCGGCGGCCTGGGCCTTGTCCGGCCAGGGCCGCCCCGTGGTGCTGCACGAGGCCGCGCCCGGCGCCGGCGGCCGCGCCCGCGCCCTGCCCGACGGCACCGACAACGGCACCCATGCCCTGCTCGGCGCCAACCCGGCGGCGCTGGGCTTTCTCCGCGCCATCGGCGCGCGGCAAGGCTGGGTGGCGCCGGAGCCGGACCGGCTGCCGGTGCTGGACCTGGAAAGCGGCGCGCTGCTGCGGGTGGCGCTCTCGCCGCTCGGCTGGTGGCGGCGCGGCGCACGGCCGCCGGGGCTGGATATGGGTGGGCTGCTGGCGCTGCTGGCCGCCGCCCGCCCCGGGCGCGGCGGCACGGTGGCCGAGGCCTTCGCCCGGCACCCGGTGCTGCTGCGCGGCTTCGTCGAGCCGCTGACCCTGGCGGCGCTGAACACCACGCCGGAGGAGGCCGGGCTGCGCCGCCTGGGCGCCGTGCTGCGCCGCATGGGCCGCCCCGGCGCCTGCCGGCTCTATGTCGCGCGGGACGGGCTGGGGCCGGACCTGGTGCGGCCCGCCCTGGCGGCGCTGGCCGCGCGCGGCGTGGAGATCCGCCTAGGCGACCGGCTGCGCGGCATCTCCGTGGAAGGCGGCCGCGCCGCCGCCCTGCACTTCGCCGCCGGCACCGAGGTCCTGCCGCCCGGCGCGCGGGCGGTGCTGGCCACCCCACCCTGGGAAAGCGCGCGGCTGCTGCCGGGGCTGCGCGTGCCGGTCCTGCACGCGCCCATCCTGAACCTGCACTACGCCCATGCCAGCGGAACGGGGCCCCGCTTCCTCGGCCTTCTGGGCGGCATCGGGCAGTGGGTGCTGGTGCGGCCGGGCGCCGTGGCGGTGACGGTGAGCGCCGCCGGCGCCGCGCTGCGAACCCCGCTGGAGGCGCTGGCTGCGCAGGTCTGGGGAGAGCTGCGCCGCGCCGCGCTCGCCGCCGGCCTGCCGGGAGGATGGCCCGACGCGGTGCCGCCCTGGCGCGCCGTGAAGGAGCAGCGCGCGACGCCGCTGCACGCGCCGGACCAGCCCGCGCCCCCTCCCGTTCTGCCCCTGCCCAACCTGGCCCTGGCCGGCGACTGGATGGAGCCGGTGCTGCCCGCCACGCTGGAGGCTGCCATCCGCTCCGGCTTCCGCGCCGCGCGGGCGCTTTCCTGAACCCTTCCGGCCGGAGCCTGTGCCATGACGGACACCCCCGCCACCGCCCTGGCCGCCCTGCGGGCCGAGACCCGCCACCGCCCCACGCTGCGGGAGCGCCGCGCCCTGCTGGCCGCCCTGGCGCGCGAGGTGCTGCGCCGGGCGGAGGACTTCGCCGCCGCCGCCGATGCCGATTATGGCGGCCGCTCCTCCGTGGAGACGCTGATCGCCGATGTGCTGCTGGTGGCGCAGGCGGCACGGCGGGCGCGGCGCTGGCTGTGGTGGTGGGCGCGGCCGCGCCCGGTGCTGGCGCCCTTCCCCTTCCAGCCGGTGCTGGCCTGGGTGGAGCCGGTGCCGAAGGGCGTGGTGGGGGTGATGGCGCCCTGGAACTACCCCATCCAGCTCGGGCTCTGGCCGCTGGCGGAGGCGATCGCCGCCGGCAACCGCGTGGTGCTGAAGCCGAGCGAGCACACGCCCCGCACCGCCGCCCTGCTGGCCGAGGTGGTGGAGGCCGCGCTCGGGCCGCGCATGGCCCGGGTGGTGCAGGGCGATGCGCGGGTGGCCGCCGACTTCGCCGCGCAGCCCTGGGACCATCTGGTGTTCACCGGCGGCACCGCCACCGGCCGCGCGGTGATGCGCGCCGCCGCCGAGCACCTGACGCCGCTGACGCTGGAATTGGGCGGCAAGTGCCCCGCCCTGGTGCTGCCGGGCGCCGACCTGGCGCGGGCGGCGCGGGCCATCCTGGCCGGCAAGGCGGTGAATGCCGGCCAGACCTGCGTGGCGCCCGACACGGTGCTGCTGGTGGGGCACCGGGCGGAGGATTTCGCCGCCGCCTGCCGCGCCGCCGCCATGCCGGTGGAAACCGCCGTGGCCCCGGCGCAGCGCGCCCGGCAGGCGGCGCTGGCGGCGGGCGGCGAGGCGCTGCCCGGCGGCATGGTGCTGGTGGCGGACGAGGGCGCGGAGGAGCTGTTCGGCCCCACCCTGGCGGTGCGCGCCGTGCCGGGGCTGGAGGCGGCCATCGCCTGGGTGCGGGCGCGGCCGGCGCCGCTGGCGCTCTACCTGTTCGGCGCCAGCCGGGCGGAGGCCGCGCTTGTCGCCGCCGGCACGCGCGCCGGCGCGCTGGTGGAGGAGCGCTGCGTGGAGCACGCGGCCTTTCCCGCCCTGCCCTTCGGCGGCGTCGGCGCCTCGGGCTTTGGGCGCTATCACGGGCGGGCGGGGTTCGAGAGCTTCAGCGACCTGCGCGCGCGGGTGCGGCACGGCCCCTTCGCCCTGGCGCGCCTGTTCGACCCGCCGCGCAGCGAGCGGGTGCGCAGGCTGGCGCGGCGGTTGCTGCGCTGAACGGACATCCCGGCCCTCGCGTCTTCATGGCCGGCGCCGCTTTTCCCTTCCCCGTGCTTCCTCCGGATGCCCCGTTCAGGATGCCGGCCGTAAGCATGGCGGAGCGGGGTGGGATGCAAGAGACCCGTGTGCCTCACATGGCAGAAAAGCCATGCGTCGCCTGATGCTGCACCCGCGAAAAGCGCAGGGCTGAAGCGAGGCAATCCTCCCTATATTTCCTTTCGCAGCCGCAGCATCGCGGCCTGTTTCAAAGGATCAGGGGTCTACCCATGTCCGAATTCCTCTTTGTCACTGTCGTTGCCGCCCTCGTCGGGGGTGGACTGTATGCCCGGTCCCTGATGGACCTGAACTGGCCCGCGGGCCTGCCGCGCATCAGCTCGGCGGAGTAAGCGGCCAACGCCACGCAGCGGCCCTCCCCCTCGGGACGGGCGCTGGTCCGGGCGGCGCGGCCCCGAGCCGCGCCCCCGAACTTTTTCCAGGGCTCGCCGGCAGCGGATGCGGGCGACGGGACTCGAACCCGTACATCCCTGAGGACGGAGGCTTTTAAGGCCTATGCGTCTACCATTCCGCCACGCCCGCGCCGCCGCGGCTTCCTGCCACAGCGGCGGAGTTGGCGAAAGACCTTCTTCCCCTCAGCCCGCCGCGATGCGGCGGCAATGGTTCAGCGAGGCCTCGATGAGGTTGTCGCTGGCTCCCGGCGTGCGGAAGGCCGAATGGGCGGACAGCGTCACGTTCGGCAGCGTGGTCAGCACATGCCCGGCAGGCAGCGGCTCGATGTTGAACACGTCGAGCGCCGCATGGGCGAGACGGCCCTCGCGCAGCGCCGCGACCATCGCCTCCTCGTCGACCACCGCGCCGCGCGCCGTGTTCACCAGGATGGCGGAGGGCTTCAGCTGCGCCAGCCGCGCGGCGGACAGGAAGCCGCGCGTCTCGTCGTTCAGCAGCAGGTGGACCGAGAGCACGTCGCTTTCCGCCAGCAGCCGGTCGAGTTCGACGAACTCCACGCCCTCGGCCGCCTTCGGGCTGCGGTTCCAGGCCAGCACCTTCATGCCGGCGCCGCGGCACAGCCGCGCCATCTCGGCGGCGATGCCGCCAAAGCCCAGCAGGCCCACCGTCTTGCCGGTCAGCTCCACGCCGTCGGTGCGCACCCAGTTGCCGGCGCGCATCTCGCGGTCCATGCGGGCGATACCCTTGGCGGCGATCCACATCAGGGTGAAGGCCATCTCCGCCACCGCCGTGTCGCCATAGCCCTTGATGATGTGGACCTCGATGCCGCACTCGGCCTGCAGCTCCTCCGGGTTCATGTAGCTGCGCGCGCCGGTGCCGAGGAACACCACATGCCTCAGCGACGGGATCTGCCTCGCGATGGCGGTGGGCAGCGCGGTGTGGTCGATGATGACGATCTCATGCCCCGCCACCAGGCCAGGCAGCTCGGCCGGCGTCACGTCGGGCTGGACGTTGACCGTCACGGGCATGTCGCCGTCGCGGCGCAGGCGCCGCATCACCTGGCCCAGGGCCTCACCGGCATCCACGAAAATGGCGCGCACGAACGTTCTCCTCTGCTCCGCGCGCATGGTAGCGGCCCCTGGAGGCGCGTCCAGGGTGGCGCGGCGCCGGCCAGGCGGGGCGGAGGATGGCGGGGCGGGTTCACCGCACCCCCGCGGCGTGCCAGCCTCGCCCGCCTGACGCAGGGGGAGAGCGCCATGTTCGCGCGGATTCGCGGCACCAGCATCTATTTCGACGTGGAGGGCATGGGCCTGGTGCCCGATGGCGCGGAGATGCGCGAGCGGCCCGTGGCCTTCATCCTGCATGGCGGCCCGGGCGGCGACCATACCGGCTTCAAGCCCGCCTTCTCGCCGCTCGCCGAGCGGATGCAGCTCGTCTATGTGGACCATCGCGGCCAGGGCCGCTCCGCCGGGCGACCCGGAAACCTACACGCTGGACCAGAATGTCGAGGACCTGGAGGCGCTGCGGCAGCATCTCGGCCTCGGCCCCGTCGTCTCCATCGGCACCAGCTATGGCGGCATGGTGTCCATGGCGCATGCGGCGCGCTATCCGGAGAGCGTCTCGCACCTGGTGCTGATCGTCACCGCCGCGCATTCGGGCTTCGTGCGGCGCGCGCAGGAGATCGTGGCCGAGCGCGGCACGCCGGAGCAGCAGGACATGTGCCAGCGCCTGTGGGACGGCACGCTGAACACCGAGGACGACCTCAAGCAATATTACGCCGTGATGGGCCCGCTCTATTCCCGCAGCCATGACGAGAAGGCGGCCGCCGCCGGGCGCGGCCGCACCCGGCACGAGCCGCTGGCGCTGAACCGGGCCTTCCGCCCGGGCGGCTTCCTGCGCGAGGGCTACGACCTGCGGCCGGAGCTTTCCCGCGTCACGGCCAAGACGCTGATCCTCGCCGGGCGGCATGACTGGATCTGCCCGCCCGAGTTCTCGGAGGAGATCCACCGGCTGATCCCGGGCTCCGACCTGCGGATCTTCGAGCGCAGCAGCCACTCCATCCGCGCCGACGAGCCGCAGGCCCTGCTCGACGCGATCAAGGGCTTCATCGTCTACTGAGCCGGGCCGGGTCGGAAGAAGGCGGGGCTGGAAGAAGGCGGGGCCGGAAGAAGGCGGGGCCGGCCCTACCCCGCCAGCAGCGGCGCCGTTCCCGCCCCCAGCGCGGCGATCAGCGCGGCGGGCGCGCAGGCCAGCTGCAGCCCGCGCCGGCCGCCATTCACCACGATCTCCGGATGCTCCAGGGCGCTGGCGTCGAACACCACGCGCAGCCGGCGCTTCTGGCCGAGCGGGCTGATGCCGCCCACCACATAGCCGGTGGCGCGCTCGGCGCGGGCGGGCTCGGCCATCTCGGCGCGCTTGGCGCCAAGCGCGGCGGCCAGCGCCTTCAGGCTCAGCCGCGCATCGGAGGGGATGGCGGCGCAGACCAGCTCGCCCGTCTCCAGCACCGCCACCAGCGTCTTGAACACGCAGGCCGGCGAAAGGCCGAGCGAGGCCGCGGCGTGCAGCCCGATCGCCTCGGCCAAGGGGTCGTAGTCGTATTCCAGCAGGCGGGCGCGCAACCCGGCGGCCTCGGCGGCGCGGGTGGCCTTCACGCTCATGGCGCATCTCCTCCCCCCGCCCCGGTCCGGCCGGGGGGCGCCCTCCTCCTCCGCCCGGCGCGGGCCGGCGTCAAGCAGGGCGGCCCGCCCGGCTGGCGCGCGGGCGCGTCCGGTGCCAAGAGACGTGCCGGGTCATGGGCGGTGGCGGGATTCATGGGCGAACACGCGACGGACGTGCTGGTGCTGGGCTCGGGATCGGCGGGGCTGGTGGCGGCGCTCACCGCCGCGCGGCGCGGCCTTTCCGTCACCGTGCTGGAAAAGACCGGGCGGCTGGGCGGCACCACGGCCATGTCCGGCGCCGGCACCTGGATCCCCGCCAGCCACCACGCCGCCGCCGCCGGCATCGGGGACAGCCCGGAGGAGGCGCTCGCCTATATCCGTGCGGCTGCACCCGAGGGCTGGGCGGAGACGGAGGAGCCGCTGTGGCGGGCCTTCGTCCAGGCCGCGCCGGAGATGCTGCGCTTCGTCGAGACGCACACGCCGCTGCGCTTCGCCCTGACGCCGGAGCCCGACCCGCTGCGCGCCCTGCCGGGCGCCAAGCCGCGCGGGCGGATGATGTCGCCCCTGCCGCTCAGCCGCTGGCGGGCGGGGCGCTTCGCCTTCCGCATCCGCCGCTCCACCATCCCCGAGATCTTCACCTACCACGAGGCGGTGACGACGGATCTCTACCACAAGCCCTACCGCACCGCGCTGGAGCTCTGGCCCCGGCTGCTCTGGCGGCTGCTGACCAACACGCGCGGCAAGGGCACGGCGCTGGTGACCGGCCTGCTGCGCGGCTGCCTGGATGCCGGGGTGCGGGTGGTGCTCGATGCCCGCGCCGTGGAGCTGACGCTGGACGGGATGGGCGCCGTGACCGGCGCGGCGGTGGAGCGGGGCGGCCGGCGGGAGATGTGGGCCGCGCGGGCGGGCGTGGTGATCGCCACCGGCGGCTTCGAATGGGATGCGGGGCTGATGGCGCGGCACTTCCCCGGCCCGCTCGACTATCGCGGCAGCCCCGGCGCGCATGAGGGGGACGGCCAGCGCATGGCCGGGGCCGCCGGCGCGGCGCTGGCGCGGATGGACCAGGCGACCATCACCCCTTCCGTGCCCGTGCGCTACGAGGGGCGCCTGCTGGCCCAGCCGGTGCCTTTCCACACCGAGCCCTATGCCATGCTGGTCAACCGCCACGGCGTCCGCTTCGTCAACGAGCTGACCTTCAACATCGGCGAGGTGCTGGACCGGCGCGACCCGGCGGATGGTGGGCCTCTCCACCTGCCGGCCTGGGTCATCACCGATGCGCGGATGCTGGAGGAAGTGCCGCCGGTGCGCTGGGCGGCCAGGGCCGATCCGGGCTGGCTGCGCCGGTCGGCAAGCATCGCCGGCCTCGCCGCGCAAATCGGCGTGCCGGCCGCGGCGCTGGAGGCGAGCGTCGCCCGCTTCAACGCCTTCGCCACGGAAGGGCGGGACGAGGATTTCGGCCGGCCGGCGCGGGCCGACGCCGCCTCGGCGGGCGACAAGCGGCGGCGGGCGGGCATCAGGCCCCTCACCCGCGCCCCCTTCCTGGCCATGCCGTTCAGCCGCTCCATCCTCGGCACCAAGGGCGGCGCGCGCACCAACGAGCATGCCGAGGTGCTGCGGCCGGATGGCAGCGTCATTCCCGGCCTGTTCGCAGCCGGCCTGGCCATGGCCAACCCCATCGGCACGCGCAATGTCGGCACCGGCACGACGATCGGGCCGAACATGACCTGGGGCTTCATCGCCGGCCAGCGCCTGGCGCGGCGCAACGCGGGCTGAGGGCCGGCGCCGGCGCCTGCGGCGCGGCCGGGCTCAGTGCCGCAGGCCGGGCGCCTCCTGCCCGGTGCGCGCCACGTATTCCGTGTAGCCGCCGCCATACTGGTGGACGCCCTCGGGCGTCAGCTCCAGCACGCGGTTGGACAGGGCGGCCAGGAAGTGCCGGTCATGCGAGACGAACAGCATGGTGCCCTCATACTGCGCGAGCGCCGCGATGAGCATCTCCTTGGTCGCCATGTCGAGATGGTTGGTGGGCTCGTCCAGCACCAGGAAGTTCGGCGGGTCGTAGAGCATGCGCGCCATCACCAGCCGCGCCTTCTCGCCGCCCGAGAGCACGCGGCACTTCTTCTCCACCTCGTCGCCCGAGAAGCCGAAGCAGCCGGCGAGCGACCGCAGCGAGCCCTGCGACGCCTGCGGGAAGGCGTCCTCCAGCGACTGGAACACGGTGCGGTCGCCATCCAGCAGCTCCATGGCGTGCTGCGCGAAATAGGCCATCCGCACGCTGCCGCCGAGCGCCACCGTGCCCTCGTCCGGCGCCGTCGCGCCGGCGACCAGCTTCAGCAGCGTGGACTTGCCGGCGCCGTTGGTGCCGAGCACGCAGCAGCGCTCGCGGCGGCGCACCAGGAAGTCCAGCCCCTCATAGATCACCTTGTTCCCGTAGCGCTTGTGCACGCCGCGGAGGTTGACGACGTCCTCGCCCGAGCGCGGCGCGGGCAGGAAGTCGAAGGCCACCGCCTGGCGGCGCTTCGGCGGCTCGACGCGCTCGATCTTGTCCAGCTTCTTGACGCGGCTCTGCACCTGCGCCGCGTGCGAGGCGCGCGCCTTGAAGCGCTCGATGAACTTGATCTCCTTGGCCAGCATCGCCTGCTGGCGCTCGAACTGCGCCTGCTGCTGGCGCTCGGCCATGGCGCGCTGCTGCTCGTAGAACTCGTAGTCGCCGGAATAGGAGGTCAGCGCGCCGCCATCGATCTCGATCACCTTGTTGACGATGCGGTTCATGAAGGCGCGGTCGTGCGAGGTCATCAGCAGCGCGCCCTCGTAGCCGGCCAGGAACCGCTCCAGCCAGATCAGGCTCTCGAGGTCGAGGTGGTTGCTCGGCTCGTCGAGCAGCATGACGTCGGGGCGCATCAGCAGGATGCGGGCCAGGGCCACGCGCATCTTCCAGCCGCCCGAAAGGGCGCCCACATCGCCATCCATCATGGCCTCGCTGAAGCTGAGGCCGGCCAGCACCTCGCGCGCCTGGCCTTCCAGCGCGTAGCCGCCCAGGCTCTCGAAGCGCGCCTGCACCTCGCCGAAGCGCTCGACATTGGCGTCCAGCGCGTCCATCTGCTCCGGGTCCGCGAGCGCCGCCTCCAGCGCCGCGAGCTCCGCGGCCACGGTGCTGACGTCGCCCGCGCCGTTCATCACCTCGGCCACGGCGCTGCGGCCGGACATCTCGCCCACATCCTGGCTGAAGAAGCCGATGCTGACGCCGCGCTCGACCAGCACCAGCCCCTCATCGGGCGGCTCCTGCCCGGTGATCATGCGGAACAGGGTGGTCTTGCCCGCGCCGTTGGGGCCGACGAGGCCGATCTTCTCGCCCTTCTGGAGCGCCGCCGAGGCCTCGATGAAAAGAAGCTGCCGGCCGTTCTGCTTGCTGATGTTGTCTAGGCGAATCATGGGTACCTGAAGGGGGGAGCGGTGCGGAAGGACCGGTTCGAAGGATCGGTTCGGACGCGCTTATGCCATGTCCGGCGCGGCCGGGCACCTTCCGGCCAATGGCGGGCCGCCCTCGTTCCGACAGCGCACCTTGTACGCCACCGCCGGCCGCAGGACAGTGCCAGGGCGACCCCGCGCCCGAATCGCGGGAGGAACGACAAACAGGGAAGGACAACGGCATGGATGTTGGCTTCATCGGGCTGGGCCGCATGGGGCGCCCCATGGCGTCGAACCTCTGCCGCAAGGGATTCCGGCTGACCGTCAACGACATCAACCCGGAGGCCGTGGCCGAGCTGGAGCTGCTGCAGGCGCGCGGGGCCGGGACGGTGGCCGAGGCGGCGGCGGCCGGGCAGGTGATCGTCACCATGCTGCCCAACTCCGCCATCGTGGAGCAGGTGGTGGGCGGCGCCGAGGGGGTGCTGGCCCATGCGAGGCCGGGCTCGGTCGTGCTGGACATGAGCACCATCGACCCCGAGACCACCGACCGGCTGGCGCGGCAGGCGGAGGCGCGCGGCATCGGCTTCGTGGACGCGCCGGTGGGGCGGCTGGCCAGCCACGCGGACCGGGGCGAGTCCCTGTTCATGGTGGGCGCGGCGCCGGAGCATTTCGAGACGGTGCGGCCGCTGCTGGAGGCGATGGGCAGCACCATCCACCATTGCGGCCCGGTGGGCAGCGGCACCCGCACCAAGCTGGTGAACAACTTCCTCGCCGTCGCCTCCTGCCAGATGAACGCCGAGGCGCTGGCGCTCTCGCAGCGCTTCGGGCTCACGCTGGAGACGACGCTGGAGGTGCTCTACGGCACCACGGCGGTGAACGGGCAGCTCAAGATCGCCTGGCCCACCAAGGTGCTGAAGGGCGACACCGACCCCGGCTTCACCATCGACCTCGCGCACAAGGACCTGACGCTGATCGTCGAGGCGGCCAACGCCGCGAAGGTGCCGATGCCGATGGCCGCCGCCGCGCGCGAGGCCTTCAGCACGGCGCGCGCGCGCGGCTTCGGCGGGCGCGACTTCTCGGCCATGGCCGACGCGCTGTGCGACGTCGCCGGCATCGAGAAGCCGCGGCTGCGGCAGGCGTAAGGCGCATTCCAGGGTCGGGGAACCGGCAGGCACCGTCGCGCAGATGACGGGCCGCACAACGAACGGGGAAACGTCCATGTCCACATCGCGTCGCGCATTGCTCCAGGCCAGCGCGGGCCTCGCGGCCGTCCTGGCCACGCCCGCCATCGCGCAGGCTCCCACCATCCGGATCGGCGTGCTGGCCGACTTCTCCGGCATCTACACCGATCTGCTGGGCCCGCCCGGCGTGGCCTGCGCACGGCAGGCCGTGGCCGAGATGGCGCCGCATCTCGGCGGCACGAATGTCGAGGTCGTCTTCGGCGACCACCAGAACAAGGCGGATATCGGCGCCAGCCTGGCGCGGCGCTGGTTCGACCAGCAGGGCGTCGACATGCTGATCGCCGGGCCGAACTCGGCGGTCGGCCTCGCCGTGGCCACCATCTCGCGCGACAAGGACAAGGCCTGCCTCGGCGTCGCGGTCACCGCCACCGAGTTCACCAACGCGCTCTGCACGCCCAACACCGTCAACTGGACCTATGACGGCTACATGCTGTCCAAGGCCGTGGCGGCCGAGACGGTGAAGGGCGGCGGCCGCAAATGGTACTTCATCGCCACCGACAACGCCTTCGGCCATTCGCTCCAGGCCGAGACCACCGCCTTCGTGCAGGAGGCGGGCGGCTCGGTGGTGGGCGGCTCGCGCGTGCCGCTGGGCACGGGGGACTTCTCCGCGACCCTGCTCGCCGCGCGCGGCAGCGGCGCGGAGGTGATCGGCCTCGCGCTCGGCGGCAACGACCTGCCCAACTGCATCAAGCAGGCGCAGGAATTCGGCATCACGCGCACGATGAAGATGGCCGCGCTGGTGATGTTCCTGAACGACATCCGCGCGGCGGGGCTGCAGACCATGCAGCAGCTCCTCTTCACCAACAGCTTCTACTGGGACACCAACGAGCGGACCCGCGCCTTCACCAGGCGCGTGCTGCCCGCCATGGGCGGCGCCTATCCCGGCATGGTGCATGCCGGCTGCTACGCCACAACGCTGCATTACCTGAAGGCCGTCGCCGCGCTCGGCGTGGCGCGGGCCAAGGAAAGCGGCGCCGCCGTGGTGGCGCAGATGAAGACGATGCCGACGGAGGACGACGCCTTCGGCGCAGGCTCGATCCGCGCCGATGGCCGGGCGGTGCTGCCGGCCTACCTGCTGCAGGTGAAGACGCCGGCGGAAAGCCGGGGCGAGTGGGATTACTGCAAGCTGGTCTCCACCATGGCGCCCGCGGACACGGTCAAGCCGGCGGCGCAGAGCGCCTGCCCGCTGCTGCGCGGCTGAGGGCGGGGCCGCGCCTCCTCCGCCCCAGCGGGGGAGGCGCGGCGGCAGGCGGTCATTCCAGCCGGATGTTGGCCTCGCGGATCAGCCCGCCCCAGCGCTCCGTGTCGGCGGCCAGCGCCTGCCGCAGCATGGCGGCGTCGCCATGCACGAGTTCGACGCCCTGCTCCGCGAGCCGCGCCCGGATGTCGGGGTCGCGCGTCGCGGCGCCCAGCGCCGCCGCGGCGCGCTCCACCACCGCGCCGGGCAGGCCCGCCGGGCCGAACAGGCCCTGCCAGAAGAACACCTCGAAGCCCGGCAGCGTCCGGCCGATCGGCGGCAGGCCGGGATGGTCGGGCAGCGGCGCGGCGGCCGTCACCGCCAGGCCGCGCGTCGCGCCGTCCCGCAGCGTCGCGCCCGCTTCCTGCGGCACCTGGAACATCGCGTGCACGCGGCCCTGCCGCAGGTCGAGCGCCGCTGGGGCGCCGCCGCGATACGGGACGTGCACGACATCGATCCCGGTGCGGGCCTTGAACAGCTCCAGGCAGAGATGGCTGACCGCCCCCGTGCCGGGCGAGGCGAAGAGCAGCCGGCCCGGATTGGCCTTCGCATAGGCGATCAGCTCCGCCACGTCGCGCGCCGGGATGGAGGGATGGACATGCAGGATGAACGGCGTGCGGAACACCATCCCGATCGGGTCCAGCTCCCGCGCCGGGTCGCGCGGCGTGAGGCCGGGCTGGAGCGTCTGGTTGATGGCCAGCGTCGTGGTCCCCATCACCAGCGTGTAGCCGTCCGGCCGGGCCCGCGCCGCCGCGGTGGCGGCGACCGAGGTGGCGCCGCCGGGGCGGTTCTCCACCACCACGGGCACGCCGAGCTCGCGCGTCATGCGCTCGGCCACGGCGCGGGAGGCGAGGTCGGTCACGCCGCCGGGCGGGTAGCCTTCGAGAATGGTGACGGCCCGCTCGGGCCAGGCCGGCGCGCCGCCCTGGAGGAGGGCGCCCTGGCCGGGCGCGCCCTGGGCGGATGCGCCTTGGGCGGATGCGCCTTGGGCGGATGCGCCTTGGGCATGCGCGGCGGGGGGCGCCAGGGCGAGGCCCGTGGCGAGGCCGGTGGCAAGGAACGCGCGACGCTTCATCCCGGATTTCCTCCGCTTGCTGCGAGGTGTGCCGGAATGAGTGCATCATTCCGGACCAGGAAAAAAGGCCCTTCGCGGGCCTCACGGCCAGGAGGGCGGTGGGCGCCGCCCTGCCGGGAACGGCCGCGCTCCCGGCATTGCCGTATGTGCCCCCGGTGCTATCACCGGAACCCGGGGCGCGGCGGCCGGAGCCACCGCAGCCGGGCAAGGAAGGGCGGATACGAACCTTGAGAGCACCCTTGTGGGCCAGCGCGCTCGCTGGAACCCTGCTGGTCCAGACCGTCAGCTCCTTCGCCAGCATCTCCGTCCCGATCATCGGCCCGCCGCTGATGGCGCAGGCAGGCCTGCCGCCGGAAAGCATCGGTCTCGTCTCCGCCATGTCCTCCGCGGGCATCTGCTGGTTCCTGGCCTGTGGCGGGCCGATGCTCGACCATCACGGCCCCGTCCGGACGCTGCAGATCGGGCTGCTCTGCACGGCGCTTGGGCTTGCCGTCCTGTCGGTGCCGCTCGGCGTGCTGGCGCTTGCCGGGGCGCTCGCCGTGGGCTTCGGCATCGGCCCCAACACGCCGGCGGGAAGCCAGATCCTGATCCGCTCGGCGCCGCCCGCGCACCGCACCCTGATCTTCTCCATCAAGCAGGCCGGGGTCCCCCTGGGCGGCGCGCTGGCCGGACTGGCCGTGGCGCCGCTGGTGGTGCGCCACGGCGTTCCGGCGACGCTGGCGGCCCTGATCGCGCTCCTGCTGGTGACCACCCTTCTCGTCCAGCCCTTTCGCCGGAGGCTGGACGGGGAGCGGGACGCGGCGGGCCATCCGGGATGGGGCCGCGCCCTGGTCCAGCCCGCCGCGATGATGCGCTGCGTCAGCGCCCTGCGCGCGCATCCCTCCCTGCCCATGCTGACGGCGATCGGCGCGTCCTTCTCCGTGCTGCAGGCCTGCCTGACGGCCTTCACCGCCACCTATGTGTTCACCCGCCACGGCGCCTCCCTGGCCGAGGCCGGGCAGGTCATGGCGGTGATGCAGGCGGCCAGCATGGTGGGGCGGATCGCCCTGGGCTGGCTGGCCGACCGCATGGGGCACGCCCTGCGCCATCTCGGCCTGCAGGCCATCGCCTCCGCCCTGGCGGTGGCGCTGCTGGTGGCGGCCGGGGGGCAGGGCGGCTGGGTGCTGCATGGCTGCGCCGCGCTGGTGGGCTTCACGGCCATCGGCTGGAACGGCGTGCACATGGCGGAGCTGGCGCGGGTGGCGCCGCTGCCACTGGTCAGCAGCGTCACCTCCGCCTCCAGCCTGTTCGGCTTCGTGGGCTCGATCTGCGGGCCGCTGCTGTTCACCCTTCTGGTGGGCTGGAGCGGCGGCTATGCGTTGGCCTTCCACCTCATGGCGGCCCAGCTGGCCTGCCTCGGCGCGGTCTGCCTTTTCCTGAAGGCGCCGCGCCAGGCGGGTTGAGCCTGCGCCCCTTCCCTGCGCCCCTTCCCCGTGCCGGCCTCGCCATGCCGCGTTCCGGGAGGGCCATCCTGTACGGAGAACCGATCCTCATGGAGACTTCCGCGCCAGCCTGGCGGCAAGGCCGGCCACCGGCGACAGGGCGGGTTCACGGCCTGCCTTCCGGCCTGCGGTGGGCTTCGGTCCACAGCGCTCATGGAAAGGGAAAGCGGTCACCGAACAGGCCTGAACGCCCAGGCAAGGTGGCCGGCGAACCGCAAGCCGACGTTCCGCTCCCCGGCCAAAGGCGAAATTCGGCTTCTTCCTCTTTGCTTCGAACCTCGGGGCTGAACGGACCGGTTCCCAGGGCGGGCGAGGAAAGGCGCCGTCTGCGGCTCCGGGCGCCGCTTACCCAAGGAGGGAGCGCGTTTGCAGGAAGGAATGGTGTGGCGGGGGTCGCGTCTCAGGGCGTGGTGTAGGATCTGACCGCTGGATCTGAGGCGGTCACCGCGGTGGTTCGGGTCGTGTCCCATCGCGTGGTGTAGGAGCGCGATGATCTTCGGCGGGGTGGGCTGCCCGGGCAGGGTGTCACGGCCGAGAGCCTGACGGGGGCATTATCGC
>NZ_PDNU01000070.1 GCF_002631185.1 Teichococcus rhizosphaerae
CACCTTGATCACGCCGCGCTCGATGCGCCCCGTCACCACCGTGCCGCGGCCCGAGATCGAGAACACGTCCTCGATCGGCATCAGGAACGGACGGTCCTTCGGGCGCTCCGGCTGCGGAATGTAGGCGTCCACCGCCTCCATCAGCTTCAGGATCGCCTGCTCGCCCAGCTCCGGCGACTTGTCCTCCAGCGCCATCAGCGCCGAGCCCTTGATCACGGGGATGTCGTCGCCCGGGAACTGGTAGCTCGACAGCAGCTCACGCACCTCCATCTCGACCAGCTCCAGCAGGTCGGGGTCGGCCATGTCGCACTTGTTCAGGAACACCACCAGCGCTGGCACGCCCACCTGACGCGCCAGCAGGATGTGCTCGCGCGTCTGCGGCATCGGGCCGTCGGCCGCCGACACCACCAGGATCGCGCCGTCCATCTGCGCCGCACCCGTGATCATGTTCTTCACGTAGTCGGCGTGGCCCGGGCAGTCCACATGCGCGTAGTGGCGGTTCGCCGTCTCGTACTCAACGTGAGCCGTCGAGATCGTGATGCCGCGCGCACGCTCCTCCGGCGCCTTGTCGATCTGGTCATACGCCGTGAACGACGCACCGCCCGACTTCGCCAGAACCTTGGTGATCGCCGCCGTCAGCGACGTCTTGCCATGGTCCACGTGCCCGATCGTACCAATGTTGCAGTGCGGCTTGTTCCGCTCAAACTTAGCTTTCGCCATTGTCTTCGTCCCCGATCGGGTCTGTTACCAGCGGTAGTGGCTGAAGGCCTTGTTGGCCTCTGCCATACGGTGCGTATCTTCGCGCTTCTTCACGGCCGTGCCGCGGTTGTTCGCCGCGTCCATCAGCTCGGAGGAGAGGCGCTCTTCCATGGTGTGCTCACCACGCTTGCGCGCAGACTCGATCAACCAACGGATGGCCAGGGCCTGGCGGCGCTCCGGGCGGACCTCGACGGGCACCTGGTAGGTGGCGCCGCCGACGCGGCGGGAGCGGACCTCGACGGCCGGCTTCACGTTGTCCATCGCCTCATGGAACAGGCGCAGGGGGTCGCTGTTCGGACCGCCGCGGCGCTTCAGGGTGTCCATGGCGGCGTAGACGATACGCTCGGCCGTGCTCTTCTTGCCGTCATACATCAGCACGTTCATGAAACGGCTGAGCACGACGTCGCCGAACTTCGGATCCGGCAGAACTTCGCGCTTCTCGGCGCTATGGCGACGCGACATCGCTCTCTATCCCTTACTTCGGCCGCTTCGCGCCGTACAGCGAGCGCCGCTTGCGCCGCTTGGCGATGCCCTGCGTGTCGAGCACGCCGCGCAGGATGTGGTAGCGCACGCCGGGAAGGTCCTTCACGCGCCCGCCGCGGATCAGCACCACGGAGTGCTCCTGCAGGTTGTGACCCTCGCCCGGGATGTAGCTCACGACCTCATGGCCGTTCACCAGGCGGACCTTGGCCACCTTACGCAGCGCCGAGTTCGGCTTCTTCGGGGTGGTGGTGTAAACGCGCGTGCAGACGCCACGCTTCTGCGGGCAGCCCTGCAGCGCCGGAACCTTGTTACGGCTCGGCTTGGGCTCACGCCCCGTGGCGATGAGCTGGTTGATCGTCGGCATGACGCCCCTTCGTGCCCTATTTCGAACGCCCAGGCCCCTGACAAGCAAGAGCGCCCGAAAAGGCGACGCCGCAGCGCCACCCTCGGGCTTGTCCCGCCCCCGGCCTCAGCCCCTAAAGTGGGGGCGGCGCCGGTTGCCCAGAACCTGTCGTCCAGAACTCCGCAGGCCATGTCCATATGGCGGACAAAGCCCCGTCGAGGGCGCGGAACCTACGCGCCGACCCCCAATGAGTCAAGCGCGCCGCACCCCCGAACACCTGAATCCGGGCCCATCCAGGGCCCGGCTCCCATGCACCCGGCGCAGGGCCGGGCCAACGAGGGCTTCGCCACCCCCGGAAGGGCCGCGGGAGCGATGCCCCCGCGGCCGGTCTCTCACTCGGCGGCTTGGCTGCCCGGCTTGGGCAGGGCGCCCTGCCCTTGCGGCAGGCGCTGGCCGTCGCGCTGGGCGGCGAGCGCTCGCAGGCGGTTCATCACCGAGCCCGTGCCCGCCGGGATCAGGCGCCCGACGATGACGTTCTCCTTCAGGCCCGCCAGGTAGTCCACCTTGCCGGCCACCGCCGCCTCGGTCAGCACCCGGGTCGTCTCCTGGAAGGAGGCGGCCGAGATGAAGCTGGTGGTCTGCAGCGAGGCCTTGGTGATGCCCTGCAGCACCGGCTCGGCGCGCGCGGGGCGCTCCTTGCGGGCGAGCAGCTTCTCGTTCTCGATCTCGAACTCGATGCGCTCGACCGTCTCGCCCACCAGGAAGGTGGTGTCGCCCGGATCGAGGATCTCCACCTTCTGCAGCATCTGGCGGACGATCACCTCGATATGCTTGTCGTTGATCTTCACGCCCTGCAGCCGGTAGACGTCCTGGATCTCGTTCACCAGGTAGTTCGCCAGCGCCTCGACACCCAGCACGCGCAGGATGTCGTGCGGCACGCGCGGGCCGTCGACGAGCGGGTCGCCGGCCTTGACGTAGTCGCCTTCCTGCACCGAGACGTGCTTGCCCTTCGGCACCAGGTACTCGCGCGGGGTCGGCGGCTCGTCGCCCACCTGCTCCGGCACCACCAGGATGCGGCGCTTGGCCTTGTAGTCCTTGCCGAACTCCACGCGCCCGTCGATCTCGCTGATGATCGCGTGGTCCTTCGGGCGGCGGGCCTCGAACAGCTCGGCCACGCGCGGCAGACCGCCGGTGATGTCGCGCGTCTTGGAGCTTTCGCGCGGCAGGCGGGCCACCACGTCGCCGGCCTGGACCTGGGCGCCGTTGTCGACCGAGAGGATCGAGTCGGGCGACAGGAAGTACCGGGCCTCGGCGCCATTGGCGAGCTTGACGATCCCGCCCTTCTCATCCTTCAGGATGATGCGCGGCCGCAGATCGGCGCCCTTCGCCGCCTGCTTGTAGTCCACCACCACGCGGGAGGAGAGGCCCGTCACCTCGTCCTGCCGCTCGACCAGGGTCACGCCCTCGATCAGGTCGGCATATTCGACGGTACCGGCCTTCTCGGTGATGATCGGCAGGGTGAAAGGGTCCCACTCGGCCAGCTTCTGGCCGCGCGTCACCTCCGCACCGTCCTCCAGCACCAGCAGGCGCGCGCCATAGGGCACGCGGTAGCGGGCGCGCTCGCGGCCATTGGCGTCCGACAGCACGATCTCGCAGTTGCGCGACATCACGATCGGCGTGCCCTGGCTGTTCGCCACGACGTTGCGGTTCAGCACGGCCACGGTGCCGTCGCTGGTCGCCTCCACGGCCGACTGCTCGGCGCCACGCTGCGCCGCGCCGCCGATGTGGAAGGTACGCATGGTCAGCTGCGTGCCCGGCTCGCCGATCGACTGGGCGGCGATGACACCCACCGCCTCGCCGATGTTCACTGTGGTGCCGCGGGCCAGGTCGCGGCCATAGCAGAAGCCGCAGACGCCGGAGCGCGCGTCGCAGGTGAGCACGGAGCGGATATAGACTTCCTCGACGCCGGCCTTCTCGATCAGGTCGGCGCTGGGCTCGTCGATCAGCGTGTTGCGCGGCAGCAGCACCTCGCCCGTCGCCGGGTCGGTGATGTCGCGCTGCGCGGTGCGGCCGAGGATGCGCTCGGACAGCGAGGAAACGGTCTCGCCGCCATCCATCACGGCGCGCACGGTGATGCCGCGCTCGGTGCCGCAGTCGTTCTCGACGATGATGCAGTCCTGCGCCACGTCCACCAGGCGGCGGGTCAGGTAGCCGGAGTTCGCGGTCTTCAGCGCGGTGTCCGCGAGGCCCTTGCGGGCGCCGTGGGTCGAGTTGAAGTACTCCAGGACGGACAGGCCCTCCTTGAAGTTCGCGATGATCGGCTGCTCGATGATCTCGCCCGAGGGCTTGGCCATAAGCCCGCGCATGCCGGCGAGCTGGCGCATCTGCGCCGGCGAGCCGCGCGCACCGGAATGCGACATCATCCAGACGCTGTTGATGGGCCGGCCGATCTCCTGCTTGGAGATCTCCTTCATCATCGCGCTCGCCACCTCGTCCGTGCAGCGCGACCAGGCGTCGACCACCTTGTTGTAGCGCTCGCCGGCCGTGATCAGGCCATCGAGGTACTGCTGCTCGAACTCCTTCACCTCGGCCTTGGTGCGCGCGATGAGCCCCTCCTTCTCGGCGGGGATCATCATGTCGTCCTTGCCGAAGGAGATGCCGGCCTTGGCCGCCTGGCGGAAGCCCAGCGCCATCAGGCGGTCGGCGAAGATCACCGACTCCTTCTGGCCGCAATGGCGGTACACCGCGTCCATGACGTCCGAGATGGACTTCTTGGTGAGCTGGCGGTTGACCAGGGAGTAGGGCGTGCGCGGGTCGCGCGGCAGCAGCGCGCCCATCATCATGCGCCCGGCCGTGGTCAGCACCGTCTCGTGCCGCTTCGCGTTCTCGGCGGTCGGCGCCGGCACGCGCGCCATCACGGCGGTGTGCAGGGTGATCGAGCCGGCGGCCAGCGCCTGCTCCACCTCACCGAGGTCGCCGAACACGTAGGGGCGGTGCGACAGCGCCTGCTTCTCGGCCTCGCTCAGCGCATCGGGCGACTTGCCCGCGGCCCCCGCGATCAGCGCCTTGATCTCGTCCAGCTCCTTCTGGGCGGCGCGGAACTCCGGCGTCTCCAGCGAGAGGTAGTAGAGACCCAGCACGATGTCCTGGCTCGGCACGATGATCGGCTTGCCGTTGGCGGGGCTGAGGATGTTGTTGGTGGACATCATCAGCACGCGCGCTTCCAGCTGGGCCTCGAGGCTCAGGGGAACGTGCACGGCCATCTGGTCGCCGTCGAAGTCCGCGTTGAAGGCGGTGCAGACCAGCGGGTGAAGCTGGATCGCCTTGCCCTCGACCAGCACCGGCTCGAAGGCCTGGATGCCCAGGCGGTGCAGCGTCGGCGCGCGGTTCAGCATCACCGGATGCTCGCGGATGACCTCCTCCAGGATGTCCCACACCTCGGGACGCTCCTTCTCCACCATCCGCTTGGCGGCCTTGATGGTGGTGGCGTGGCCATACTTCTCGAGCTTCGAGTAGATGAAGGGCTTGAACAGCTCCAGCGCCATCTTCTTGGGCAGGCCGCACTGGTGCAGCTTCATCTCCGGCCCGACGACGATGACGGAACGGCCCGAATAGTCGACGCGCTTGCCGAGCAGGTTCTGCCGGAAGCGGCCCTGCTTGCCCTTCAGCATGTCGGAGAGCGACTTCAGCGGGCGCTTGTTGGCCCCCGTGATGGCGCGGCCCCGGCGGCCGTTGTCGAACAGCGCGTCAACGGATTCCTGCAGCATGCGCTTCTCGTTGCGCACGATGATGTCCGGCGCGCGCAGCTCGATCAGCCGCTTCAGGCGGTTGTTGCGGTTGATGACGCGGCGGTACAGGTCGTTCAGGTCGGAGGTGGCGAAGCGGCCGCCATCCAGCGGCACCAGCGGGCGCAGCTCGGGCGGGATCACCGGCACGACGTCGAGGATCATCCATTCGGGGCGGGCGCCGCCCTCCTTGAACGACTCGATCATCTTCAGCCGCTTGACCAGCTTCTTGCGCTTGGCCTCGGAGGTGGTCTCCTTCAGCTCGGCGCGCAGCTCGGTGCTCTCGCGGTCCAGCTCGATGCCGGCCAGCATCTGCTTCACCGCCTCGGCGCCGATGCCGACCGAGAAGGCGTCCTCGCCGAACTCATCCTGCTTCGAGAGATACTGGTCCTCGGTCAGCAGCTGGTGCAGCTTGAGGTCGGTCAGGCCCGGCTCCAGAACCACATAGGATTCGAAGTACAGGACCTTCTCCAGCTCCTTCAGCGACATGTCGACCATCAGGCCGACGCGCGAGGGCAGCGACTTCATGAACCAGATATGCGCGACCGGGCTGGCCAGCTCGATATGGCCCATCCGCTCGCGGCGCACCTTGGCCAGCGTAACCTCGACGCCGCACTTCTCGCAGATGATGCCGCGGAACTTCATCCGCTTGTACTTGCCGCACAGGCACTCGTAGTCCTTGATCGGACCGAAGATGCGCGCGCAGAAAAGCCCGTCCCGCTCCGGCTTGAAGGTGCGGTAGTTGATCGTCTCGGGCTTCTTGATCTCACCATAGGACCAGGAGCGGATCTGCTCCGGGCTGGCGATGGTGATCTTGATCTGATCGAACGTCATCGCCTGGCCGGTCTGGCCCAGGATCTTCATCAGCTCGTTCATGCGGCCGTCCTCTCAAGGTGAGGCCGCCGCGCCGGGGTATCCCCGGCGCGGCTGAGCAAAGTTTGGTTCAGGCTCGGCGAGAACGTCACGCCGGGCGGTTCTCCAGATCGACATTCAGGCCGAGCGACTTCAACTCCTTCACCAGGACGTTGAAGGACTCCGGAATGCCCGCCTCGAAGCTGTCCTGGTCGCGGACGATCGCCTCATAGACCTTGGTGCGGCCGGACACGTCGTCCGACTTCACCGTCAGCATCTCCTGCAGCGTGTAGGCGGCGCCATAGGCTTCCAGCGCCCAGACCTCCATCTCGCCGAAGCGCTGGCCGCCGAACTGCGCCTTGCCGCCCAGCGGCTGCTGGGTGACGAGGCTGTAGGGGCCGATGGAGCGGGCGTGGATCTTGTCGTCCACCAGGTGGTGCAGCTTCAGCATGTAGATGTAGCCGACCGTCACCTTGCGCTCGAAGATCTCGCCGGTGCGGCCATCGGTCAGGCGGCTCTGGCCGGAGGTGTCGAGCCCCGCCTTGTCCAGCATCCGCTCGATGTCCGACATGCGGGCACCGTCGAACACCGGGGTCGCGATCGGCACGCCCTTGCGCAGGTTCTCGCCCAGCTCGATCAGCTGGTCCTCGCTCATGTCCTCGATGTCGCGGCCATAGATCTCGTCGCCATAGACATCGCGGAGCTTCTCCAGCAGCGCCTCGCGGGCGGCGCCGGCACGGCGGTAATCCTCGACCAGCTCGCCGATGGACTTGCCGATATTGGCGCAGGCCCAGCCCAGATGCGTCTCCAGGATCTGGCCCACGTTCATGCGCGAAGGCACGCCCAGCGGGTTCAGCACGAGATCGACCGAGGTGCCGTCCTCCAGGAACGGCATGTCCTCCACCGGCACGACGCGCGAGACCACGCCCTTGTTGCCGTGGCGGCCGGCCATCTTGTCGCCCGGCTGCAGCTTCCGCTTCACCGCGATGAAGACCTTGACCATCTTCATCACGCCGGGCGGCAGCTCGTCGCCGCGCTGCAGCTTCTCGACCTTTGACTCGAAGCGCTTCTGCAGCTTCTCGACCGCCGCGTCGAACTCGCGCTTCAGCGCCTCGATCTCGACCATCACGGCGTCGTCCTGCACGCCGATCTGGCGCCAGGTGGCGCGGGCGAACTGCTCCAGCACCTCATCATTGATGAGGGTGCCGGCCTTCACGCCCTTGAAGCCGCCCGAGGCCTTCTGGTTCAGCAGCTTCTCCCGCAGGCGGGAATGGAAGCTCCGCTCCTGGATCGACTTCTCGTCGTCGCGGTCCTTGGCGAGCCGCTCGATCTCGGCGCGGTCGATCGCCATGGCGCGCTCGTCCTTGTCGACGCCGCGGCGGTTGAACACGCGCACATCGACCACCGTGCCGGTCGTGCCGGGCGGCAGGCGCAGCGAGGTGTCGCGGACATCGGAGGCCTTCTCGCCGAAGATGGCGCGGAGCAGCTTCTCCTCCGGCGTCATCGGGCTCTCGCCCTTCGGCGTCACCTTGCCCACCAGGATATCGCCCGGGTTCACCTCGGCGCCGACATAGACGATGCCGGCCTCGTCGAGGTTGCGCAGCGCCTCCTCGCCGACATTCGGGATGTCGCGGGTGATCTCCTCCTGGCCCAGCTTGGTGTCGCGGGCCATCACCTCGAACTCCTCGATATGGATCGAGGTGAAGACGTCATCCTTGGCGATGCGCTCGCTGATGAGGATGGAGTCCTCGAAGTTGTACCCGTTCCAGGGCATGAAGGCGACGAGCACGTTGCGGCCCAGCGCCAGCTCGCCCAGCTCGGTGGAGGGGCCGTCGGCGATGATGTCGCCCGCCGCCACCTGGTCGCCCACCTTCACCAGCGGGCGCTGGTTGATGCAGGTCGACTGGTTGGAGCGCTGGAACTTGCGCAGGCGGTAGATGTCGACGCCACGGGTGGTGCCGTCCTCATCGTTGGTCGCGCGCACCACGATGCGGGCGCCATCGATCGAGTCCACCACGCCGCCGCGCCGCGCCACGATGGTCGCGCCGGAGTCGCGCGCGACGGCGGCCTCCATGCCCGTGCCCACCAGCGGCGCGTCGGAGCGGACCAGCGGCACCGCCTGGCGCATCATGTTGGAGCCCATCAGCGCGCGGTTGGCGTCATCGTTCTCCAGGAACGGGATCAGCGCCGCGGCGACGGAGACGAGCTGCTTGGGCGAGACGTCGATCGCCGTCACCTCTTCCGGCTTCACCAGCCGGAAGTCGCCGCCCTGGCGGACGGAGACGAGGTCGGACAGGAACTCGCCGCTGTCGGCATTCACCTCGGCATCGGCCTGGGCGACGACGAGCTTCTCCTCCTCCATGGCGGAGAGGTAGCGGGGGGCGCCCACGATCTTGCCGTCCTGCACCAGGCGGTACGGCGTCTCGATGAAGCCGTACTTGTTCACCTTGGCGAAGGTGGCGAGGCTGTTGATCAGGCCGATATTCGGGCCTTCCGGCGTCTCGATCGGGCAGATGCGGCCGTAATGCGTCGGGTGCACGTCGCGCACCTCGAAGCCGGCGCGCTCACGCGTCAGACCGCCCGGGCCAAGCGCCGAGAGGCGGCGCTTGTGCGTCACCTCGGAGAGCGGGTTGGTCTGGTCCATGAACTGGCTGAGCTGCGAGGAGCCGAAGAACTCGCGCACGGCAGCGGCGGCGGGCTTCGCGTTGATCAGGTCGTGCGGCATGACGGTGTCGATATCGACCGACCCCATGCGCTCCTTGATCGCGCGCTCCATGCGCAGCAGGCCGACGCGGTACTGGTTCTCCATCAGCTCGCCGACCGAACGCACCCGGCGGTTGCCGAGGTTGTCGATGTCGTCGATCTGGCCCTTGCCGTCCTTCAGCTCGAGCAGCGTCTTGACCGTCGCCAGGATGTCCTGCTTGCGCAGCGTGCGGATGTGGTCCGGCACGTCCTCCAGGCTGAAGCCCAGGCGCATGTTCATCTTGACGCGGCCGACGGTGGAGAGGTCGTAGCGCTCGGCATCGAAGAACAGGCCGCGGAACAGCGCCTCGGCGGTCTCCGGCGTCGGCGGCTCGCCCGGGCGCATCACCCGGTAGATGTCCATCAGCGCCTCGTCGCGGGAGGTGTTCTTGTCCACCACCAGCGTGTTGCGCAGCCACGGCCCGACATTCTGGCCGATCGCCAGCGTCGGCAGCGCGTCGATCCCCGCCTGCTCGATCTGCGCCAGCTTGGGCTCGGTCAGCTCCTCGCCCGCCTCGGCCCAGATCTCGCCGGTGGAAAGGTCCACCATGTCCTCGGCGACGAAGCGGCCCAGCAGCTCGGCGCGCGCGACCAGCACCTCCCTGGTGCCGCCCTCGGCGATCTTGCGCGCCAGGCGCGGCGTCAGCTTGGTGTCGCGCTCGGCCACCACCTCGCCGCTCTCGGCATCGACCAGGTTCTCGATCAGCTTCAGGCCGCGGAAGCTTTCCGGCTGGAAGGGCTGGCTCCAGCCCTTCGGCCCGCGGCGGAACACCACCTGGTCGTAGAAGGTGTTGAGGATCTCCTCGGCATCCATGCCGCGGACCTCGCCCGGCTCCAGGGCCTCGCCGCGCTCGGCGCGGAGCTGCTCGGTGCGGGCGGATTCCAGGGCGTAGAGCAGCGTCGTGGCGGGCAGCTTGCGCTTCCGGTCCACGCGCACGTAGCAGATGTCCTTGGCGTCGAACTCGAAGTCCAGCCAGGAGCCACGATAGGGAATGACGCGGGCGGCGAAGAGGTACTTGCCGGAGGAGTGCGTCTTGCCCTTGTCGTGGTCGAAGAACACGCCGGGGGAGCGGTGCATCTGGGAGACGATGACGCGCTCGGTGCCGTTGATGATGAAGGTGCCGTTGTCCGTCATGAGCGGCATGTCGCCCATGTAGACATCCTGCTCCTTGATGTCGCGGACCGAGCGGCTGCCCGTGTCCTCATCCACGTCCCACACGATGAGACGCAGGCGCACCTTCAGCGGCGCGGCGAATGTCAGCCCGCGCTGGATGCATTCCTCGACATCATACTTCGGCTCTTCGAGCTCGTACTGCACGAACTCCAGGCGGCCGCGGCCCGCGAAATCGTCGATCGGAAAGACCGACTTGAACACTTCCTGAAGCCCGGTATTCGTACGAGCGTCCGGATCCACCCCCATCTGCAGGAACGCCTCGTAGGAGGCCCGCTGCACATCGATGAGGTTCGGCATCGGCGCCACCTCGGGCAGCCGCCCGAAAGACTTCCGGATGCGCTTCCGCCCGGTGAACGACTTCGTGATCGCGTTCATGCCCGTCCTGCTTCCCTTCGCTCCGGCCCAACCGTCCCGGCCGGCGGGTCACCCCACCTTCTGGCGTGCCGCAGGATCGCCCTGCGGAACGCAATCGCGGGCAGGAACCCGAGGGTCCCTGCCCGAACCTCGCCCAGTCTGACCTGGCCCCGCACCGAAGCGGCACGCCCCGGAGAAGGGCCAGGACGGTCTTACTTGACCTCGACCTTGGCGCCGTTCTCCTCGAGGACCTTCTTGATCTTCTCGGCCTCGTCCTTGGAAACGCCTTCCTTCACGGTCTTCGGCGCGCCCTCGACCAGATCCTTGGCCTCCTTCAGGCCCAGGCCGGTGATGGTGCGGATTTCCTTGATGACGTTGATCTTCTTGTCGCCGGCATTGGCCAGGATGACCGTGAACTCGGTCTGCTCCTCGGCGGCCGGCGCGGCAGCGCCACCAGCAGCCGGAGCGGCGGCCACGGCAACAGGAGCGGCGGCGGAAACGCCCCACTTCTCTTCCAGCAGCTTGGACAGCTCGGCGGCTTCCAGAACGGTCAGGCTGGAGAGCTCGTCAACCAGCTTCGCGAGATCGGCCATGGTTTTCTATCCTTCGATGTAATCGCTTGGCATGATGAATGCAATCCCCGGCCGGCGAAGTGCGGCCCGCCAGGGGTCTTCCGCGAAAAGGCGCCCTTAGGCCGCCTCGTCCTTCTTGGCGTAAGCCGCCAGCACGCGCGCCACCTGCCCGCCGGGTGCCTGAAGCACGCCAGCGATGCGCGTCGCCGGGGTCTGGATGAGACCCACCAGCTGCGCGCGCAGGGTTTCGAGCGAGGGCAGGGTGGCCAGGGCCTTCACGCCATCGGCGTTCAGCGTCTGGTTCCCGATCGCCCCGCCCAGGATCACGAACTTGTCGTTACCCTTGGCGAACTCCACGGCGGTCTTCGCCACGGCCACCGGGTCCGTCGACCACGCGAGCGCGGTCGGACCCTTCAGCAGCGGCGAGATGCCCTGGAAGCGGGTGCCGTCGAGGGCGAGGGTGGCCAGCCGGTTCTTCGCGACCTTATACGTCGCGCCCGCCGCCCGCATCTGGCGCCGCAGATTGCTCACCTCGGCGACCGTCAGACCCTTGTTCTGGGCGACGAGCACAAAGGAAGTATCCGCGAACACCTCCGCGAGGGAGGCAACGAACGCACGCTTCTCCGTACGATCCAACTCCCGTCTCCACACGGTGGCCGGCGCCTTTTGGAAGGGCTCCGGCCGGTTCACACGGGGGCCGGCGCGGGAAAACTCCCCCCCGCGCGAGCCCCGGTTCGCCTGTCTGAGTCTGCGGAAGACCAAGCCATCACGCCCAGCCGGTTCACGGCCAAGGCGGCGATCTCTCTCGGCATCCCCATCTCACGCCTGCGGGGCGGATGCCCCCTTAAGGCCCTCGGGCCACATGCGTTCTCGGACAGGTTTCAGAGGGCGGGCCAGCCCGCCCCCTTGCCCGCACCCCGCCGGAGCGGGACGCGTATCTCTCTGCGCCCGGCCTCAGGCCGAGGCGGCGAGGGAGGCCACGTCCACCTTGAGCCCGGGGCCCATGGAGGAGGACAGCGCCACCTTCTTCACATAGGTGCCCTTGGCACCGGTCGGCTTGGCGCGCTGGATGGCCTCGACGAAGGCGCGCGCGTTCTCGACCAGCTGCTCGGCGCTGAAGGAGGCCTTGCCGATGCCGGCATGCACGATGCCGGCCTTCTCGGCGCGGAACTCCACCTGGCCAGCCTTGGCGGCGGCCACGGCGTCCTTGACGTTCATCGTCACGGTGCCGAGCTTCGGGTTCGGCATCAGGCCGCGCGGGCCGAGAATCTTGCCGAGGCGGCCGACGATGCCCATCATGTCCGGCGTCGCGATGCAGCGGTCGAACTCGATCGTCCCGCCCTGCACCAGCTCCAGCAGGTCCTCGGCGCCAACCACGTCAGCCCCGGCGGCCTTGGCCTCCTCGGCCTTCGGGCCGCGGGCGAAGACGCCGACGCGGACGGTCTTGCCCGTGCCATGCGGCAGGGAGACCATGGAGCGCACCATCTGGTCGGCGTGGCGCGGGTCGATGCCGAGGTTCATCGAGATCTCAACGGTCTCGTCGAACTTCGCCTTGGCGTTCGCCTTCACCGTGGCCACGGCCTCGGTCAGCGGATACAGCTTGTCGCGGTCCAGACCGGCGTAGATCGCCTTCAGACGCTTGCCCTGCTTGGCCATGACCTCAGCCCTCCACCACGGACATGCCCATCGAGCGGGCGGAACCGGCTAGCATGCGCACGGCGGCCTCCACGTCGTTGGCGTTCATGTCCTTCATCTTGGTCGCGGCGATCTCGCGCAGCTGCGACTTGGTCACGCGGCCCACCACGCCACCCTTGCCGGGGGTCTGGCTGCCCTTGTCCAGCTTCGCCGCCTTGAGCAGGAAGTAGGTGTTGGGCGGGGTCTTGGTGACGAAGGAGAAGGTGCGGTCGGAATACGCGGTGATGACGACCGGCGTCGGGGTGCCGGGCTCCATCTGCTGCGTCGCCGCGTTGAACTCCTTCACGAACTGCATGATGTTCAGGCCGCGCTGACCCAGCGCCGGGCCCACCGGCGGCGACGGGTTCGCCTTGCCGGCCGGGATCTGCAGCTTGATGTAGCCGACGATCTTCTTCGCCATGACTCGTCCTCTGTGCTCTCAGAGGCGCGCGGTGCTTGCGGCTGTCCCCGATAGGCTGGGGCCGGGCCTCCCGCGTCCCTGAAGAAAACGCCGCAACAGCCTGGCGCGCGGCACGCGCGCGGCACGGGTCGTTGCGGCGGAGGCGGGCGTATACCCGTCTCTTCGGAGCGAGTCCAGAGATCGATGAAGGCCCGCCGCGCATGGCTCCGCTGCCAGCGGGGCGGGCCTTGGTCCCGCCGCCGGCTCAGGCGGCGCTCATCGCCTTCAGCATGGCCAGGTGCTGCTCGATGCTGGCGACGGCCAGGGTGGAGATCACCCGCTCCTCCCGGCCGCCCCCGGCGCGCAACGCCTGGTGCGCCGCCAGCAGCTCCTCATGGCCGTCGATCTGGCCCCGCAGGTACAGGGCGTCGAAGGCGCGGCCCTGCAGCTCCTGCAGCTGCTGCATCATGCGCAGCTTCTCGCCCGGCATCATCACGGTGGCCGGCAGCGGCAGCCCGGCCAGCTGCATCGCCTGCAGCAGCGCCTGCTGCTCCGCCACCTCAAAGCCGGCGAAGGCGCGCAGGCCGGCATGCTCGGCGCGGGTGGCGGCGAGCTGGCTGCTGTTGAGGGCGAAGGTGCCGCCCGCCAGCGCGGCCTGGCGAACGGCCATGAGGTCCTGCGCCCTTGCGGCGGCGGGAACCAGGAGGGGAAGCAGGGCGGCACCCGCCAGGGCGCCCAGTGTGTTCCGTCGAAGCATGGGGGTTGGTTCCGTTGCGGTGGTCCGTTCCGGAACCGGCCAGAGGCCCCGCCGTTCCCGCCCTGCTCGCGCGGGGCAGCGTGTTTCCCGGCGTCAGGAGGTGGCGGCGGCCGCGCCCTCGCCCGTGCCCTTGCCCGCGGCAGGGCCGGTGTCCGTGCCGGGCGCCGCCGGCGCGGTGCCCTGGAGATGCGCCAGCGCCGCCAGGATGCGGCGGGCCGCCTCCCCGGGCTCCAGCCCGGCCGTGTCGAGCGTCACGTCGCTGAAGGCCCGCTGGTGGTAGCCCTCGGCATACATGGCGCGGATACGCGACCGCTCCGCCGCGTCCGGCACCCGCCCGCCGCGCGGGCCGAGTGCCGCCTCCAGGGGCGGCGCCAGGGTCACGACGGAAAGCGAGGCGCCGCGCGCCACGCAGGCCACGCGCAGCCGGCGGTAGCCCGCCTCGTCCAGCGGATAGGCCGTCAACAGGCAGGGGCGGTCGCTCTCGGCGATCCGGCGCAGCAGGCGGCCCAGCGCGCCCGCCCAGCGCTGCTCGTCCGGCATCGCCTCCGGCGGCCCCGGCGCCTCGCCCTCGATGAACGCGGCCTGGGGCAGCAGCGCCGCCAGCGCCCGCCCCACATCGGACTTGCCGCTGTTGACCGGCCCGCTCAGATGGATCACCCGCAGCGGCCTGGACGCTGCCCTGGGCGGCCCGGACAGCTTCCGCCGCGCCAGCAACCAGGCGAGCGGCCCGGCCAGCAGCGCCAGCGCCACGCCGCCGGCCAGGGTTTCCTCGGCGGCGGGCAGCAGGGCCAGCAGCCAGCGGGGGCCATGCTCCGGCAGGAAGCCGGGGCCGGGCGACAGCAGCAACCGGCCCAGCGCGAACTCGGCCGGGGCCAGCACCGCATGCGTCAGGGGATTGCCGAGCACCAGGCAGGCGGCGAGCGCCATGGAAAGGCTGCCCCGCAGCAGCAGGGCAAGGGCGGCGGCAAGGAAGAGATGCGGCCCGAAGACGGGGAGCATGGCGGCGGCGGCACCGGCCGCCAGCCCCCGCGCGGCCCGGCCTGGCCCCTCGGGCGTGGCCAGCAGGGCCGTCCACTTCTCCCGCAGCGTGTGGAGCATGCGGCGGGAGCCCCTGCGCTCAGACCTTCTCGACCTGGGCGTATTCCAGCTCGACCGGCGTGGCGCGGCCGAAGATGGAGACGGAGACCTTCACGCGGCCGCGCTCCTCGTCCACCTCCTCCACCGTGCCGTTGAAGCTGGTGAAGGGGCCGTCGGCCACGCGCACCTGCTCGCCCACCTCGAAGACGATGGCGGGGCGCTTGGGCTTGTCCACGCCCTCCTGCACCTGCTGCACGATGCGCAGCGCCTCGGCCTCCGAGATCGGGCTCGGCTTGTTGCGCGCGCCGAGGAAGCCGGTGACCTTGGGCGTGTCCTTGACCAGGTGCCACGCCTCGTCGGTCATCTGCATCTTCACCAGCACATAGCCGGGGAAGAACTTGCGCTCGGAGTTGATCTTCTGGCCCCGGCGCACCTCGGTCACCTCCTCGGAGGGAACCAGGATGTCGCCGAACTTGTCGGCCAGGCCCTTCTGCGCCGCCTGCTCCTTGATCTGCTGGGCGATCTTCTTCTCGAAGCCCGAATAGACGTGGACGACGTACCACCTCATCTCAGCCATGGATCCGCTCCCGTCCCCTTCAGGCGCCAAAGCCGAACAGCAGGCTCACCAGGAACTGGATGAGCTTGTCGGTCAGCAGGAAGAACACCGCGGCAAGGGCCGACAGCGCCAGCACCAGCCCGGTGGTGATCAGCGTCTCCTTGCGCGTCGGCCAGGTGACCCGGGCCACCTCCTGCCGCACGTCGCGGATGAACAGCACAGGATCGAGCTTCGCCAAAATCGCAACCCTAACGGTTCAAGGAAGACACGCTTCGCGGGCGGCATCCGGGCCGGAGCCACCCCGCAAGAATCCGGCCTCGCACGGGGGCCGGCCCACACAGGAAGCGGGCGGTGCTGGCAGGGGCGGAGGGTCTCGAACCCCCAACCTCCGGTTTTGGAGACCGGCGCTCTAGCCAATTGAGCTACGCCCCTGCACGGCAGCCATCGCTGCGCGAGGAGGCGTCTATAGGTCAAGGCGAATGCGCTGTCGAGAGGCTGAAAGGGGTGCTTCCCCAACGCGCCGGCGCCTTCTCCATCGAGCGGCGCGGCACCTCCGGCATGGCGGGCCTGCCACCTGCCGCCGCTCCGGGGCGGCATGCGGCAGCTCCAGCCATGCAGCGCGGCGGCGCCCTTCCCTCCAGGCGGAGAACAGGTGGCAGCAGCCGCTTCCTGCCCGCCGCCGCGCCAGCCTGCCGGGCTGCCGCAGGGTTGGGTGCTCCCGCCCTTCCGCGGCGCCGCCGCGTCCCGGAAGGAGGCACCCGCGCCGGAGATGGGCGCAAAAAAAGCGGGCCGCCCCGAGGGACGGCCCGCCATGCGGCTTCCGGCGGAGCGGAGCCG
>NZ_PDNU01000071.1 GCF_002631185.1 Teichococcus rhizosphaerae
GCCCCCGCAGCGCCTGACGCCGCCACCCGGCGCCACCCGCGTGCCGCCTTCCGCCGCGCCCGCCACGGCGGGGCGCACGCCGCCCACCCAGAGCGCGCCGCAAACGCCGGTGAAGCGCCCGCGTGCCGCCGCCGGTGTCGCGGCCGGCGCCGCCGCCGGTGCCGCCGCCGCGGCGGCCACGGCGGCCGGGCAGCCGCCGCCGCCGCCCGTCAGCCCGGCGCCGACGCCCACCGAGCAGCAGCAGCCCAGCGTCGGCAGCGTCACCGGCCTGCCGGTGCCGCGCTTCGTCTCGCTGCGCAGCGACGAGGTGAACCTGCGCATCGGCCCCGACACCCGCTACCCGATCGAGTGGACCTACCAGCGGCGCGACCTGCCGGTGGAGATCCTGCGCGAATACAACCAGTGGCGCCGCATCCGCGACATGGAGGGCACGGAGGGCTGGGTGCACCAATCCACCCTGGCCGGCCGCCGCACCTTCCTGGCGCGCGGCGAGGGCCCGCACGCGCTGCACGACAGCGAGTCGGAGGCGAGCCCCGTGGTGGCGCGGCTGATGCCGGGGGTGGTGGGGCGGCTGCGGAGCTGCCGCGCGGAAGGCGCCTGGTGCGAGGTGCAGGTGGGCAGCCACCGCGGCTACCTGAAGCGCAGCGAGATCTGGGGCATCGCCCCGGGCGAGGAGATCAACTGAGACCGGCGGGGCGGGACCCCGGCTCCCGCCCCCCCTCCCTCTCAGTGCAGGCGCTGGCGCAGCTCCAGGGCCAGCAGCCGGGCGCGTTGCGCCGCCTCGCTGCCGGGCGGCACCAGCTCCAGGAAGCGGTCCAGGCATTGCAGCGCGGCGCCGATCTCGTCCAGCCGCTGGTGCATCAGCGCCGCCTCGCGCCACAGGGCGGCGGCGGCGGGGGCCAGGCGCAGCATGTCCTGGGTGCAGCGCAGCGCCCCCGGCACGTCGCCATCCCGCAGGCGGCGGAGCTTGATGTTGTTCTGCAGCCGCAGCAGCACGTCCCGCTTGCCCACCGGCGCCAGCATGTCCGGCCGCAGCTCGGCCTGCGGCCCCTGCAGGCGCTTCAACAGGCCGCGCAGCTCGGGCGCCTGCAAGGGCGCGCCGCCGCTGAACGGGTCCAGCACCCCCTGGCCCGGCGTGCCCTCCAGCCCGATCAGGAAATGGCCGGGAAAGTCCAGCCCGTGCGCGCCCCAGCCCGCCGCCCCGGCGGCGTGCAGCCAGAGGATGCCGAGCGCCACGGGCAGCCCCCGCCGGCGCTCGATCACCCGGATCAGGTTGGCATTGGCCGGCGCGTCGTAGTTCTCCTGGTCGCCCGCATAGCCGAAGCGGCCGCCCAGCACCTCGGCCAGCACGGCGATGCGGCGCGCGGCGTCGCCGCGGTCCGCCTCGGGCGCGGCGATGGCGGCCTCCACCATGGCGCGGGCCAGCTCGGAGAGGTGGCGCGCGGCGCCACGCCAATCGGCGGCGGGCGCGTCGATGCGGGCGAATTGCAGGGCGACGGCACCGATGTCCAGCTCGGCATCGGGCAGTCTTCCAGCGGCTTCCAGCGCGGCGCGCGCTTCCGCCTCGGCGGTGGGATCGGCCATTCCTGAAACGGTGGCGACGGAAAGCGGCCCAATCAAGGGGCCTCCCCCCGCCATCCGGCCGCCCCGGGCCAGCTTCTTCGGATCAGCCGCCGCGCACCAGCATGGCGCCGAGCGGCCTGCCGCCCAGGATGTGCACATGGAAGTGCGGCACCTCCTGCCCGGCATCCTGGCCCATGTTGGTCAGCACGCGGTAGCCCGGCCCTTCCAGCCCGAGTTGCCGCGCCACCAGCCCCACCGCGCGCCAGAACCCCGCCATCGCCTCGGGGCTGGCGGCGGCCGAGAAATCGGCCAGCGAGACGTAGCGCCCCTTCGGGATCACCAGCACATGCACCGGGGCCTGCGGGGCGATGTCGTGGAAGGCCAGGGCATGCTCGTCCTCATGCACCTTGTTGGCCGGGATCTCGCCGCGCAGGATGCGGGCGAAGATGTTGCCCTCGTCATAGGGCGGCATTCCGGACACGGGCATGGCGTCTTCCTCTTCTGGGCTGGGGGTGTCTGGCGGGGCGGGAAGGCCTCAGGGCAGCTTGGTGGTCTCGGCGGCGCGGACGATGCCCTTCGGGCGGGAGGCCTTCTCGACGATGCCCGAGATGCCCTCGCGCCGCACCAGCTCGCTCCAGACCTCCTCCGGCCGGATGCCCGCATCCACCCAGACCACGATCAGGTGGTAGAGCAGGTCGGCGCTTTCGAGGATGGTGGCCTCGCGGTTGCCCTGCGTCGCCTCGATGACGCATTCCACCGCCTCCTCGCCCAGCTTCTGCGCCACCTTGGCGGTGCCGCGCGCCATCAGCCGGGCGGAGTGCGAGATGGTGGTGTCGCCCGAAAGGCGGCGCGCCTCCACCGTCTCCCACAGCCGGCGCAGCACCTCGATGTCGCCTGTCGCCGGCACGGAAAGCGGCTCCAGGTGCCGCGCCTCGGCCTTCAGCGCCGCCTTGCGCGGCTTGGCCACGGCGGGAATGGCGGGCGGCAGCGGCAGCGCCGCCTTGGGCGGCTTGGCGGAGCCGGCCTTCTTCGCCACCGCCTTCTTTGCCGCCACCTTCTTCGCCGCCACCTTCTTCGCCACCGGCTGGGGCGCCGCCTTGGCCTTCACGGCCTTCTTCTTCGCATCCTTGACCATTGCCTCAGGCGACCTCGCTGGCGGGAAGGGGGCGCACCGGCAGGCCGGCGGCGGCGAGCGCCGCCTTGGCCTCGCCGATGCGCATCTCCCCATAGTGGAAGACACTGGCGGCGAGCAGCCCGGTGGCCCCGGCCCGCGCCCCCTCGACGAAATGCTGCGCCGTGCCGACCCCGCCCGAGGCCACGAGCGGCAGCCGCACCCGCGCCCGCAGCGCCCGCAGCAGCTCCAGGTCAAAGCCGGACTTGGTGCCGTCCCGGTCCATGGAGGTGACGAGCAGCTCGCCCGCGCCGAGCGCCGCCACCCGCTCCGCCCAGGCCAGCGCGTCGATGCCGGTGCCGCGGCGGCCGCCATGGGTGAACACCTCCCACCGCCCCTCGCCCACCTTCCGGGCGTCGATGGCGACGACGATGGCCTGGCTGCCGAAGGCCTCCGCCGCGCGCCGCACCAGATCGGGGTCGGACACGGCGGCACTGTTGATGCTGGCCTTGTCGGCGCCGGCCAGCAGCAGGCGGCGCACATCCTCGACCGAGCGCACGCCGCCCCCCACGGTGAGCGGGATGAACACCTCGGCCGCGGTGCGCGACACCACGTCGTACATGGTGTCGCGGTTCTCGTGCGTCGCGCCGATGTCGAGGAAGGTGATCTCGTCCGCCCCCTCGCGGTCATAGGCGCGCGCCTGCTCCACCGGGTCCCCGGCATCGCGCAGCGCGACGAAGTTGACCCCCTTCACGACGCGGCCGTCCTTCACGTCCAGGCAGGGGATGACACGGAGCGCGATCATGGCGGGGCGGACCTCCGGACCGGGATGCAAAGGGAAGGCGATGCGCCGGCCAACGGCCATGGTCAAGAGACTGATCGCCGAAATGCGCCCCCGATGTGAACCGCCCCGCCGCCCGCACGTTGCCGCGGGCATGGAAGAGATGGTGCTGCGCGTGATCGGGTGGGTGGTGCTGGCGGTGGAGGTGGTGGCGGCGCTGATCGTCGCCGGCGCCGCGGCCGAGGGGGCGTGGCGCGTCCTGGCGCTGCTGCGGCGCCGCGCCGGCGCGGCGCGCGACGCCGCCAAGCAGGCGGTGCGGCTGCACCTGGCGCGCTGGCTGATGGTGGCGCTCGAATTCACCCTGGCGGCGGACATCCTGCGCACCGTGGTGGCGCCGAGCTGGGACGACATCGGCCAGCTCGCCGCCATCGCCACGCTGCGCACCGTGCTGAACCTGTTCCTGGAGCGCGAGATCGCCCAGGCGGGCCGCAAGGAGGCCGCGCTGGAGATGACGGCGCGCGGCGGAAAGCCCGCCGGGGATCCTGTTGATGGCCCTACCGGGGGCGGCCCTACTCCAGCGTGACACGCACCGAGACCGGCTCGGCCAGCAGGCCGGTATAGGTGGTGGTGTAGCTGCGGCCCTTTTCCGCCGGCAGGGCGGGGGAGAAGCCGCCGAGCGAGATCAGGTCCCCCGCCTTCAGCGCCAGGCCGCGCCCTTCCAGCTCCTTCACCAGCCAGGGGATGACGTTCAGCGGGTGGCCGAGCAGCGCCGAGCCGGGGGCGCTGGCCAGCTCCTTCCGGTCGTCGCTGAAGCGCACCGTCATGCGGCCGAGGCGGGCGGCGAACGCCTCCGTCGCCTCCGGCGCGATCGGCTCGCCCACCACGCCGAGGCGGGCGCCGACGCCGATCGCCAGCAGGTTCGGCCCGTCCATCCTGCCGGGATCGGCCAGCGCCAGGTCGGGCAGCTCGATGAAGGGGATGATCTGGTCGATGTGGCGGAGGATGGCGACATGGTCCTCCCCCGCCCCGGCGATGGCGGCGTCCTTCACCCGCACGATCAGGTCGGCCTCCACCACCGGCACGGCGGCGAAGCCGGCCGGCAGGGTGTCGCCGGAGCGGGCCCGCACCGTGGCGGCGTAGATCGGCCCGGCCAGCGGGTGCGAGACGCCGAAGCGCTTCTGCGCGGCCTCGTTGGTCAGCCCCACCTTCCAGCCCACCACCTCGCCCAGATGCTCGCGCATGGCGGGCACCAGGCGGGACTGGGCGCACACGCCGTCCTGCAGCGTCAGGCTGCGGCCGAAGGGCTGCACCGGCGCGCGCGCCATCAGCGAGGCCGCCATGGCGCGCATGGCGGCGGGCTCCGGGCAGCCGGGGCCGGGCTCGGGCGGCGCGGCGCGGAGGGCGGCGGGCGCCAGCAGCAGGGCGCCCAGAAACAGCACGGCCGGCAGCAGGATGCCCCAGGAGAGGGTGGCGGAAACGGAGGCGGTGCGGCGCGTCATTCGGGCGTTTCCTCGCGGCGGGACGAGGGAGGATAGCGACGCGCCCGGGGCCGCGGCAATCGACAGGCCGGGCAGGCCGCCCGCCCGCGGCCTTCCCTCCCATCATCTTTTCTCAAGGGGCCAGGCCCGGCTCCCGGTGCCATCCTTCCAGGGATGCGCCGGAAGGGTACGCGGCGGGGCGCTCCCGCTCCGGCCGGAACGGCCATCTGTGCGGCGGAAGAACGGCCGGGGGAAGACCCTCCCCCGGCGGGCTCCAGGCGCGGCGGCGCCTGGCTCGCGGCCTCGATGCCCGGTTGATCGGGGCGCCCCGCCGGAACGCCCCGCTGGAACGCCCAGCTCAGTCGAGGCTGGCGCCGGACTCCGCGACGAGGCCCTTCCACACCGTCTCCTGCGCCTTGATGTAGGCGCCATACTCGGCCGGGCTCTTGTCGACGATGGTGGTGAAGCCGTTGGGCTCCATCTTGGCGCGGAACTCGGGCGTGTCCACCACGCCGACGATCGCCTTGTGCAGCACCGCGATGCGGTCTTCCGGAACGCCGGCCGGCACGTTGACGCCGTACCAGGACTGCATGTCGATGCCGGAGCCGGGCAGCAGCTCCTTCATCGCCGGCACGTCCTTCAGGTCGTCCGAGAAGGTGGTGCGCTCGGCGCTGGCGGCGGCCAGCACGCGCAGCCGCCCCTCGCGCACATGCACCATGGAGAGCGGGATGACGTCGAACATCATGTCGATGTTGCCGGCCAGCAGGTCCTGCAGGGCCGGCGCGCCGCCACGGTAGGGCACGTGGGTGATCTCGGCGCCCGTCACCTTGCAGACCTTGCTGATGGTCAGGTGGCTGATGGTGCCGGTGCCCGAGGAGCCCATGGTGAGCTTGCCCGGCTCCTTCTTGGCCGCCGCGATGACGTCCTGGAAGGTCTTGTAGGGGCTGTTGGCGTTGACCGTCATGTACACCGTGCCGGTGGTGACGCGGGTCACCGGCGCCAGGTCGACCACCGGGTCGATCGGCATGGACTTGGCGTAGAGGAACTTGTTGGCCGCCAGGATGGAGGTGTTGCCGAGCAGCATGGTGTGCCCGTCCTTCTCGGAGCGGGCGGCCTCGGCGGCGCCGAGATTGCCGCCGGCGCCGCCGCGGTTGTCGATGACGATCGACTGGCCGAGGACGGGCTGCAGCATCTGCGCCATCAGCCGGCCGGTCATGTCGACCGAGCCGCCGGCGGCGAAGGGCACCACGATGCGCAGGGTGCGCGAGGGAAAGGCCGCCTGCGCGCGCGCCACATGCGGCGCGAACAGGGCGGGAGCGGCGGGGAAGGTGGCGGCGGCGCCCAGCAGGGCACGGCGGCGAATGGTCATGGTCTTGGGAGCCTCCGGATGGTTCCGGGTGCTGGTTCTGACTTTTTCCCGCAACAGCGACAAGTGTTTAAATGACAGGAGCGTGACCGGCATCGCGCAGGGCGTGCATCAGCACCGCCGCCGCCACGGACACGTTCAGGCTTTCCACCAGCCCGGAGCCCGGCAGCGTGACCCGGGCGGAACAGGCGGCCACCGTCTCCTCCGCCAGCCCCTGCTCCTCGTTGCCCAGCACCAGGGCGATGGGCCGGCCGCACGGCAGAGCCACCGGCGCGACTCCGCCGCGCGCCACCGCCGCGACGGTGAGGTAGCGCGGGGCGAGCGCGCGCAGCGCGGCCGGCAGGTCCGGCGCGCGGTAGAGCGCGAGCGCCTCCAGCCCGCCCTCGCTGGTGCGCCAGGCGGCGTCCGACAGCCCGGCCTGGCGCGGGTCGCCCGAGAGCAGCAGCGCCTTGCAGCCGAAAAAGGCGGCGGAGCGGGCGATGGCGCCGAGATTGTGCGGGTTGCCCACCTCGTCCAGCACCGGCAGCAGGCCGGCGGGCAGCGCCTCGGGCGCCGGCAGGGGCGGCACCGGGCGCGGCGCGGCCACCGCCACGATGCCGCCATGGTGGGCGGTGCCGGCGATCCTCGCCAGCTCCTCGGGCGGGACCTCCCGGTAGGGCTTCCGGGCGCGGGCGAGGCGCGCGCAGAAGGGCCCCGCCTCGGCCCGGCGGGAAGCGGCATAGAACAGCCGCAGCACCGCCTCGGGCCGGTGCGCGAAGGCCGCCGCCACCGCCACCGGGCCGCAGAGCCGGTCGGGCTCCGGCGGGGCCGGGCGCGGCGGGCGGGCAACAGGGCCGGGCGCGGGCGGCGGCGCGGCCGGGGCTGGAGCCGGGGCGGGGCGGGGCGCGCGGAACGGCCGGGGGCGTGGGGGCTTCATGGCCAGGGCGGGATAGCACCGGCGCCCCGGTTTGGCACGGCGCGGCGGAGGGCCTTAGGCTGCCGGCCAAGCACGCACAGATGAAGGAGACCGCCCCATGAACCTGGCCCGCTTCCCGCGCATCCGCCTCGGCCACATGCCGACGCCGCTGGAGCCCATGGAGAACCTCACCCGCCACCTGTCCGGCCCCGGGGGCGGCCCGCGCCTGTGGATCAAGCGCGACGACTGCACCGGCCTGTCCACCGGCGGCAACAAGACGCGCAAGCTGGAGTTCCTGATGGCCGAGGCGCGCGCGGAGGGCGCGGACACGGTGATCACCCAGGGCGCCACCCAGTCCAACCACGCGCGGCAGACGGCGGCGGCGGCGGCGAAGCTCGGCTTCGCCTGCCACATCCTGCTGGAGGACCGCACCGGCTACACCGACGCCGCCTACACCCAGTCCGCCAACGTGCTGATGGACAAGCTGCACGGCGCCCATGTCTCGCGCCGCCCCGGCGGGGCCGACATGGCGGCGGAGATGGAGGCGCTGGCCGCCGAGCTGCGCGCCCAGGGCCGCAAGCCCTATGTCATCCCCGGCGGCGGCTCCAACCCGGTGGGCGCGCTGGGCTATGTGAACGCGGCGCTGGAGCTGGTGAACCAGGCGGCCGAGATGGGGCTGCGGATCGACCATGTGGTGCACGCCACGGGCAGCGCCGGCACCCAGGCCGGGCTGGTGGCCGGGCTGGTGGCGCTGAACGCGAACATCCCCGTGCTCGGCATCGGCGTGCGCGCCCCGCGCGAGAAGCAGGAGGCGAACGTGCTGGCGCTGGCCCAGCGCACCGCGGCCCATCTCGGGCTGGAGGGCATCGTGAGGCCCGAGCATGTGGTGGCGAACTGCGACTATGTCGGCCAGGGCTACGGCATCCCGACCGAGGGGATGGTCGCGGCGGTGAGGCTGCTGGCCGAGAAGGAGGGCATCCTGCTCGACCCGGTCTATTCCGGGAAGGGCATGGCCGGGCTGATCGACCTGATCGGCAAGGGGCATTTCGGCCGCGACGAGAACGTGGTGTTCCTGCACACCGGCGGCGCGGTGGGCCTGTTCGGCTATCCGGACGCCTTCGGCGTGAGCGCGGACTGAGGCAAGCGGGCGGGGAAGGCCCGGAAGGGCCTTCCCCGCCCGGCCTTTTGACATGTCACCGCCCTTCACCTGCCCCGCCGCGCGTGGCACTCTCGCCCCTTTCCACGAGTAGCATTCCAAGGAGCAGGCCATGGCGGGCGTCTTTTGGCACGATGGCAAGTGGATGACCGAGGAGCCCAAGGTGCTCGGCCCGATGGACCATGCCTTCTGGCTCGGCTCGGTGGTGTTCGACGGCGCGCGGGCGATTCGCGGCCTGGTGCCGGATCTCGACCTGCACTGCGCCCGCGTCATCCGCAGCGCCGAGGCGATGCTGATGAGGCCCACCCTGACGGCGCAGCAGATCGAGGCGCTATGCCGCGAGGGCGTGGCGATGATGCCGGCCGACGCGGAGCTCTACATCCGCCCGCAGTTCTTCATCCGCCGCGGCATCGGTGCCGCGCAGCCGGACCCCGAAAGCACCGAGTTCATCCTGGCGATCTACGACTCGCCGATGCCGGATGCGAACCGCGGCTTCTCCGCCTGCATGGCGCCCTTCCGCCGCGCGGCGGCCGACATGGCGCCGACCGACGCCAAGGCCTCCTGCCTCTACCCGAACTCCTCGCGCGCCGCGAATTACGCGCGCCAGAAGGGCTTCGAGAACGCCGTGGTGTGCGACCACGAGGGCAACGTGGCCGAGTTCGCCACCTCCAACCTGATGATGGTGAAGGACGGCGTGGTGATGACCGCCATCGCCAACGGCACCTACCTCGCCGGCATCACCCGCTCCCGCGTGTTGGGCCTGCTGCGCGAGGCCGGCATCGAGGCGCGCGAGTGCATCATCACGCCGCAGATGCTGCGCGAGGCGGACGAGATCTTCGCCACCGGCAATTTCGGCAAGGTGCAGTTCTGCACCAACTTCGAGGGCCGCGCCCTGCCCATCGGGCCCATCGCGCGGAAGGCGCGCGAGCTGTACTTCGCCTGGGCCGAGCGCAGCAGCCGGGTGCCCGCCCAGGCCGCCTGATGGGAAGCGCGGGAAGCCCCGGCCCACGGCGGCAGGACCCCGGGAAGGGCGCCGCCCCTCCCAGGCTGCTGCTGCAGACCGAGGCGGTCCTCGTCATCGACAAGCCCGCCGGCCTGCCGGTCCATGTCGGCCCGCGCGGCGGGGCGAGCCTGGAGGACTTCCTGCCCGCCCTGGCGATGGGCCGGAAGCGCCTCCCCCAGCCCGCGCACCGGCTGGACACCGACACCGCCGGCTGCCTGGTGCTCGGCCGCACCAGGCCGGCCCTGGCGGAGCTGGGCGCCCTGTTCGCCCAGGGCCGCGCCCGCAAGACCTACTGGGCCGTGGTGGTGGGCGGCCCCGCCGCGCAATCGGGCCGCATCGACCTCGCGCTCCGCAAGGTGAGCAGCGCCGCCGCCGGCTGGCGGATGGAGGCGCACCCCGCGGGCCAGCCGGCGCTGACCCGCTGGCGGGTGAAGGGCCGCGCCCCGGAGCGGGGCCTCGCCTGGCTGGAGCTCCGCCCCGAGACGGGCCGCACCCACCAGCTTCGCGTCCATTGCGCCGCGCAAGGCTGGCCGATCCTGGGCGATCCCTTCTATGGCGCGCCGGCGCCGGGCGGGCTGCACCTGCTGGCGCGCGCCATCGCCCTGCCCCTCGTCCCGCCGCTGGAGGCCACCGCCCCCGTGCCCGACGCGCTGCGCCCCGCCTTCGCCGCCTGTGGCTGGACAGCCGAGACGGACATGCCCTCCTGATGGGTTTCCGCTGATGCCGCTGCGCCGCTGGCTGCAATCCCGCCACGCCACCTCCAGCCTGCGCGACGCCATCCGGCAGAGCGAGCTGGGCATCATCGGCCTCGGCGTGCTGGCGGGGCTGGTGAGCGGCACGCTGGCGGCGGCGCTGGGGCTGGCGGCGCGCGGGCTGCACGTCCTGCTGTTCGGCCCCGGCAGCGCGCATGGCCTCAGCGTGCTGCACGACCCCGATCCCCTCGCCCTGCTGCTGGCCCCCGCCACGGGCGGGCTGCTGCTCGGCCTGCTGGGGCTGGGGCTGGCCCGCTGGCGGCCGCGCCAGCCCATCGACCCGATCGAGGCCAACGCCCTGCATGGCGGCCGCATGTCGCTGTGGGACGGGGTGGTGGTGGGGGCGCAGAACCTGCTCTCCAACGGCTTCGGCGCCTCGGTGGGGCTGGAGGCGGCCTATACCCAGGCGGGCGGCGGCGTGGCCTCGCGCCTCGGGCGCGCCTTCGGGCTGCGGCGCGGCGACCTGCGGCTGCTGGTGGGCTGCGGCGCGGCGGGGGCCATCGCCGCCTCCTTCGGCGCGCCGCTGACCGGCGCCTTCTATGCCTTCGAGCTGGTGATCGGCAGCTACGCCATCGCGCATCTGGCGCCGGTGCTGGGGGCGGCGGTGGCGGGGGCGGCGGTGGCGGCGCTGGTCGGCGGCGGCACGCCGGTGCTGTCCTCCCCCGGCATCGGCGCGCCGGACTGGAGCGATGGCGGCATCGCGCTGGCCATCGGCCTGCTCTGCGGGCTGGCGGGCATCGTGCTGATGCGCGGCGTCACGCTGGTCGAGGGCAGCATGCGCCGCGCGGTTCCCTGGAGCTGGCTGCGGCCGGCCATTGGCGGGCTGGCGGTGGGGGGGCTGGCGCAGATCACGCCCGGCGTGCTTTCGGCCGGGCATGGCGCGCTGCACCTCACCTTCGTGGTGGAGGGGCCGGCGCTGCCGATCCTGATCCTGCTGCTGCTCAAGGCGCTGGCCTCGGCCATCTCGATCGGCGCGGGCTTCCGGGGCGGGCTGTTCTTCGCCTCGCTGCTGCTGGGGGCGCTGCTGGGCAAGCTGATGGTGGTGCCCGCCGCCTGGATGGGCATCGCGCTCGACCCGCTGCTCGCCGCCATCGTCGGCATGAGCGCCTTCGGCGCCGCCGTCATCGGCGCGCCGCTCGCCATGACCTTCATCGCGCTGGAAACCACGCAGAGCTTCGCGGTGGCGGGGGTGGTGGTGGTGGCCGTCATCGTCTCGGCCACCACGGTGCGGCGGCTGTTCGGCTATTCCTTCGCCACCTGGCGCTTCCACCTGCGCGGCGAGGCGATCCGCAGCGCGCACGATGTCGGCTGGCTGCGCGACCTGACGGTGGGCAAGCTGATGCGGCGCGAGGTGCGCACGGTGCGAGCCGACACGCGCATCTCCTCCTTCCGCCGCGAGTTCCCGCTCGGCTCCACCACCCATGTCGTGGCACTCGACGACGCGGGCCGCTATGCCGGGCTGGTCATGGTGGCCGAGGCGCACGCGCCGGAGGTGGCGGAGGGCGACACGGTGGCCGGCCTCGTCCACCTCAAGGACCAGGTGCTGCTGCCGGCGCAGAACGCCAAGCAGGCCATGGCCCTGTTCGACGCCACGGATGCCGAGGCGCTGGCGGTGGTGGACCAGAAGGACACCTCCTGCGTGCTGGGGCTGGTCAAGGCCTCCTACCTGCTGCGCCGCTACAGCGAGGAGCTGGACAAGCGCCGCCAGGACGAGATGGGCATGCCGGGGTAAGGCGTGCATGATCCCGCGCAACAGCGAGGGAGAAGACGATGCTGAAGGATGTGCGCGCCCTGGTGTTCGACGTGTTCGGCACGGTGGTGGACTGGCGCCAGGGCGTGGCGCGCGAGGCGGCGCCCTTTCTCGCCCGCCACGGCGCGGCGGATGCCGACCCGGCCGCCTTCGCCGATGCCTGGCGCCGCCGCTACTCGCCCGCCATGGAGGAGGTGCGCAGCGGCCGCCGCCCCTTCACGCGGCTGGACGTGCTGCACCGGGAGAACCTGGAGAAGGTGCTGCCCGAGTTCGGCATCGACCCGGCCGGCGTGCCGGAGGCGGAGCTGCGCGCGCTGAACCTCGCCTGGCACCGGCTGGACCCCTGGCCGGATTCGGTGGCCGGCCTCACGCGGCTGAAGGCGGGCTTCATCATCGCGCCGCTCTCCAACGGCAACATCGTGCTGATGCTGGACATGGCCAAGCGCGCCGGCCTGCCCTGGGACGCGATCCTCGGCGCCGAGGTGGCGCAGGCCTACAAGCCGGCGCCCGAGGCGTATCTGCGCACCGCCGAGGTGCTGGACATGCGCCCCGCGGAGATCGCGCTGGTGGCCGCGCACAATGGCGACCTCGCGGCGGCGCGGCGCTGCGGGCTGCGCACCGCCTTCATCCCCCGCCCCACCGAGCACGGGCCGGGGCAGACCACCGACCTCGCGCCCGAGCAGGACTGGGACGTGGTGGCGGAGAGCATGGAGGAGCTGGCGGCGAAGCTCGGGCTGTAGGGAAGGCCCTCCGGGCCCGGAGGAGCCCCGCCTTACGCCGCGTCCCGCCGGCGCACCCCCATCTCCTCCAGCGCCCCGCGCAGGGCGTTGAGGGCGAAGCGCATCTCGTCCGGCCCGACATGGCCGATGCAGCCGATGCGCATGGTGGGCGCCTCGGTGTTGTGGAAGTTGCTGATCAGCACGCCACGCCGCTTCAGCGCCTCGACGAAGCGCTGCAGCTCGAAGCCCGGCACCCGCGGCTGGTGGAACAGCGCGATGATCGGCCCCTGGTGCTCCCACGCCAGATAGGGCTCGAGCCCCAGCGCCCGCGCGCCCTCGTAGAGGATGCGGCAGTTCTCGCGGTAGCGGGCGAGGCGCGCGGGCTGCCCGCCCTCGGCCAGGAAGATGTCCAGCGCCACGCCGAAGGCGTGCAGCGCCTGCACCGGCGGCGTGAAGCGGAAGCTGCCCCAGCCGGCGCGCTGCGCGGTGTCGTAGACATCGGCCAGGTCGAAGGACCAGGACTGCGCGTTGCCGCGCGACGCCGCCACCCGCTCCACCGGGCAGATGGCGAAGCCGAGGCCGGGCAGCCCCTCGATGCACTTGTTGGAGGTGAAGACGACGGCATCCACCTCCGGCTGCGCCGAGAGGTCGAAGGGCAGCGCGCCAAAGGCCGAGACGGCATCGACGATCATCCGCCGCCCCGCCGCGCGCACCACGGCGCCGATCGCCGGCACGTCGTTGACGATGCCGCTGCCGGTCTCGGAATACACCACGCCGACATGGGTGATGGCCGGGTCGGCGGCCAGCGCCGCGGCCACCGCCTCGGGCGCCACGCCGCGCGTGTCGGGCGCGGGCAGCAGGACCACCTCGCGGCCGGCCTCGCGCGCCAGCCGCGCCATGCGGTCGGCATAGGCGCCGTTCATCGGGATCAGCAGCCTGCCCGGGGCGGGCGCCGTGCCGGCGGGCACGAAGGTGCGCAGCGCCGCCTCGGTGATGAAGTGGCCGGCGCCCTGCAAGGGCAGGCAGACATGCCGGCCGGCGACGCCGCCGGCCAGGTCCCGCAGCTTCTCGCGGATGGCGATGTATTCGGGTGCGAAGTCGCGGTCCCAGGGGGCGATGTCCACGGCCATGGCGGCCCGCACTTCGGGGCGGGTCTGCACGGGGCCGGGAATGAGCAACAGCATGAGGACGGTCCTGAGTGAACTTCGGGAAGGCCATCCGGAAGCCGGCGGGCCCGACCCGCGCCTCTGCACAAACAGCCGCTCTCCAGGCTGCACCGGGGCCGGCCGAAATGGAAGGGGAAGCGCGCCTTTTCGGCGCCGCCCTCAGGCCACCGGCATGTTCAGGCCACCAGCACGCCGCCCAGCATCTCGCGCCGCAGCTTGCGGCGGATGGCGTCGGCGAAATCGGCGTAGTTTGCGCAGCTCATGGCGAAGGCGCCGGGGCCGCCGATCACCTCCGCCTCGTAATGGGCCAGCAGGTCCGGCTCCTCGTTCAGCACGGCCAGCGCGTTGATGGTGACGCCGGCACCCACCCCCACATCCCGCACCGGGCCGGGCGGCCGGCCCCGGTTGTGCGCGCCATCGCCCGAGACGTCCAGCACCAGCCGCCCCGCCTCCCCCCCGAAGCGCGCCAGCAGCGCCAGCCCCGCCGCCATGCCGGGGCCGAGCGCGGTGGCGCCCGGCCCCGGCAGGCGCGGCGCGTTGTCGATCGCCGCCGCCAGCGCCTCCGCCTCCCCGGCGCCGGCGATGCGCGTCCAGGGCACCGCCACCTCCTGCGCCGAGGACCAGAACAGCAGCGACACCGCCACCGCCCCGCGCGGGCCGGCCGCGCAGGCGGCGGCGATGTCGGGCGTGCGGAAGGCCGCGGCCAGCCCCCCCGCCATCAGCCCGAACTCGTCGAAATCCACGCTGGCCGAGACATCCACCGCCAGACACAGGGCGAGATCGACAGGCTGCATCGGCGGGCGCTCCGCGAAAGGAGGGGACAGGCCGCCCCAGCATCGGGGCGCGGGCGAAAAGCGCAACGGGTGGGCGCGGTGGCGTTGAAGCCATCACCCGCCGCCCTCATCTCCAGGAAGATTAACGCGGCGTCATGCGCCAGCCACCCCGTGTGCTGGCGACCAGCCCCCGTGGCGCGGGCCGGCAAGGGATGAGGATGGACCGAGCGGCTGGAACTCCCGGCGTGCCCTGCGCGGCGCGGCCGGCATCAAACCGGGCGCGGAACCCGGCGCGGAACCCGGCACGAGAATGGGCGCGGATTTCCGGCCCGCCTCCCCGCCCGGCGGGAGATCCGTGCTACATGGCCCCCCGGTCCGGGCCCGTGGCGGGGTCCGCCCCGCCCGCGCGGCGGCTTCGCAACAGGACAAGGCTTCCCTGATGCCCGACACCCTGCCACCGGCCATGGCCTCGCTCCAGGCCAAGGCGGCGCATGACGAATCGGCGCCCATCTCGCGCATCGTGGCGGAGGTGGCGGCGACCTTTCCCGGTGAGCGCATCAGCCTGGGGGAGATGGCGGAAGCCTTCGGCGAGCGCGCCTTCGGCCTGCTGATCCTGCTGCTCTGCCTGCCCAGCCTGCTGCCGGGCATGGCCAGCGTGTTCGGCCTGCCCATGCTGATCCTGGGCGTGCAGATGGGGCTGGGATGGCGGGTGCCGAAGCTGCCGCGCTTCCTGGCCGCGCGCACGGTGAAGCGCACCGACCTGCTGCGCCTGGCCTCCGCCTCCTCGGGCGCGCTGCGGCGGGTGGAGCGCTTCGTGCGCCCCCGCCCGGGCTGGTTCACCACCGCCCCCGCCGAGCGGCTGGTGGGCTGGATGACGGTGTTCTCCGCCGCCATGCTGATCCTGCCCGGGCCCGGCACCAACGGGCCGCCCGCCTTCGGCACCATCATCACGGCGCTGGGCGTGGTGGAACAGGACAGCCGCGTGGTGGGGGTGGGGCTCGGCATCACCCTGGCGGGCTGCCTCTTCGCCGCCGCCGTGCTGGTGGCGCTGTGCTGGTTCGGGGTGCAGGCGCTGGGCTGGATCTTCTAGCCGCGCGCCGCGCCGGGCACCCAGAGCACGTCCCCCCCCGCGTTCAGCACGCGGGACAGCACGAAGAGGTGGTCCGACAGGCGGTTGAGGTAGCGCAGCGCCGCCGCGTTCACCGGCTCGGCCGCCATCAGCGCCACCACCACGCGTTCCGCCCGGCGCGCCGTGGTGCGGGCAAGGTGCGCATGCGCCGCCGCCGGCGTGCCGCCGGGCAGGATGAAGGAGCGCAGCGGCGGCAGCGCCGCGTTCATCGCCCCCACCTCCGCCTCCAGCCGGGCGCACTGGCTGTCGGCCATGCGCAGCCGGGCGCCTTCCTCCGCCGCGCCGTCGCCGGGCACGCAGAGATCGGCGCCGAGGTCGAACAGGTCGTTCTGGATGCGCGCCAGCATCCCGTCCTCCGGCAGGCCGGCGGTGTGCAGCCGCAGCAGGCCGATCGCCGCGTTCGCCTCGTCCACCGCGCCGATCGCCTCGATGCGCAGCGAATCCTTCGCCACCCGCGTGCCGTCGCCGAGCGAGGTCCGCCCGCCATCGCCGCCGCGCGTGGTGATCACATCCAGCCGGACCATGCCGCCTCCACCCAAGGGCCAGAGAAAGGGCTAAA
>NZ_PDNU01000072.1 GCF_002631185.1 Teichococcus rhizosphaerae
GACCGTGACATGCAGCGCCAGCAAATGCCCCAGCGTGTCCACCGCCAGATGCAGCTTGGAACCCTTCTTTCGCTTGGCGCCATCATACCCGGCCCGCTCACCGCTCTCCGGCGAGGACCGTAAGGTCCGGCTGTCCAGGATGGCAGCACTCGGTTGCGCCTTTCTCCCCGCGGCCAGCCGCAGCACGGTTCGAAGGTCCTCGGCGAGCGCCTCGAAGCACCCCGCTGCCAGCCAGTGCTGCGTCTGCTGGTACACCGCCGCCCAGGGCGGCAGATCGTTTGGCATCCAGCGCCAGGGCGCGCCGGTCTTCACCACGTAGCGCAGCCCGTTGAACACCTCGCGCAAGCTGTGGTCCCGCTGCCCAGACCGCTCCGGCAGCAGCGTCAGATAGGGCGCGACCAGCGCCCACTCCTCATCAGACACATCGGACGGGTACGGCTTGCGGGCACTCATGCCGCGCAACCTGATCGTTACCAGCCCACAGGTCCATAACAACCTCTAGTAGGGGCAGGGTAGTAGGGGGAGGGGAAGCCAGCGGCTGCTAATTATAGCAGCGGGATTTCAACACCATCAGCATGGGTGCTAGGAAAGCAGCACAGGGTGCCAAAAAGCCAAAACACAAAGGCCAAGCTTTTAATGGTGCCTTTAGCTTTCTAATTTGTAGATGGCGCACCCGAGAGGACTCGAACCTCTGGCCTCCAGATTCGGAATCTGGCGATCTATCCAACTGATCTACGGGTGCAAGTAGTCAGGCTATTTCGTCAGTAACGCTCCTGTTATCCATTCCTGCGACTTTTGCAAAAAGCACAGGTTAGGCTAGCCGAAAAACCGAGGTTTTTCAGAGCGTTAGGCGATGACCCGAGCGACCTTCGGAGGGCAACGCTCTATCCAGCTGAGCTACGGGTCCTCGCCAGGGGCCTCTTTAGCCGGATGCGGCCGGCAAGGGAAGCCCCCGGATGAGCATGTCAGGCGGCCAGCGCCGCTTCCACCGCCACGGCGGTGGCAAACAGGGCCGTGTCGCCGTCATGCGCGCCGGTCAGCATCAGGCCCACCGGGGCCTCGCCCGGGGCGTGGCAGGGCAGGCTGATGCTGCACCGGTCGAGGAAGTTGAAGGCCGCCGTGTTGCGCAGCAGCAGCAGGTTGATGCGGTTGTATTCCGCCTCGTCCTCCACCTCGGAGAGCGCGGGTGGGGTCAGGGCGGTGGTGGGGCAGAGCACCGCGTCGTAGGGCGCGGTACGCGGCGCGGCGGCGGCGATGATGCGGGCGCGGTTCTGCTGCAGGCCGATGTAGTCGGCGGCGCTCATCGCCGCGCCGCGCTGGATGCGGGCCAGGATGCGCGGATCGTAGCGGCCGGCGGCGCGGGCGATCAGCGCGCGGTGCCAGGCATAGGATTCCGCCGCCGCGAAGCCGCCCGTGGCGTTCGCTTTCGGGATCTCGGCCAGCTCCGGCAGGGCGAAGCGCCCGATCCGCGCCCCGGCCTGCTCCAGCCGCGCCACGGCGCGCCCGAAGGCGGCCGCCACCGCGGGCTCCAGGCCCTCGAACAGGAAGCTGTCCTCGGGAATGCCGAGGCGCAGCCCGGCCACGGAGCGGGCGGGCGGTGGCGCCGCGCTCTCGGCGCCCGCCATCAGCGCGTGCAGCACCGCGCAGCAGCCGGCGGTGTTGGCCAGCGGCCCGATGCTGTCGAGCGAGGGGGACAGGGGCAGCACGCCCTCCAGCGGCACCCGCTTCGCGGTGGGCTTGTAGCCGACGATGCCGCACAGCGCCGCCGGCACCCGGCAGGAGCCGCCCGTGTCGGAGCCCAGCGCGCCGAGGCCCATGCCGTCGGCCACCGCCACGGCGGCGCCAGAGGAGGAGCCGCCCGGCAGCCGGCCCGTGGCGCGGTCATGAGGAGAAAGCGGCGTGCCGTGATGCGGGTTCACGCCGAGGCCGCTGAAGGCGAACTCCACCATGTTGGTGCGCCCGAGCACCACGAAGCCGGCCCGCTCCAGCCGCGCCACGGCGGGGGCGGTGCGGGCGGCGGGGGGGGCGTCCTCCAGCGCCGCGGCGCCGGCGCGGGTGGGCACGCCCTGCTGGTCGAACAGATCCTTCACCGAGATCGGGATGCCGGCCCAGGGCGAGGGGGCGCGGCCGGCGGCGCGCAGCGAATCCATGGCACGGGCCGTGGCCAGGGCCTGCTCCGCCTGCACCGCGACAAAGGCCCGGGCGCCTTCCCCGGCGGGGTCGGCGATGCGCGCCAGCGCGGCCTCGGCCAGGGCCAGGGCGGTGGTCCGGCCGGCGGCGAGATCCTGGGCCGCCATGGCGAGGGAAGCGGGGCGGAGGGAATCGGCGGAAAGAGACATGCGGGCATCCGGCAGCGGCGGGAAAGGCGGGGACGGGAAAGGCGGGGGGGGGATGCTGGAGCGGCCGGGCGGCCCTGACAAGCCGGCGCAGACAAGCCGGCGCAGACAAGCCGGCGCAGACAAGCTGGCGCTGGCAAGCCGACCTTGGGCAAGCCGGCGGGCGCCCTGCGGGACGAGAGCGTTGACAGGGAAAAAGGCTTCGTTCCAAATTCGAAAAAATAAGGCGGTCATTGTTGTATGATGACGGGACATCATACCGGGTGCCGCCAGAATTGCCGGGCTGCCCGATGCTCCGCAGCTCCAACAGGAGACGTCCGACAATGTCCTTCCCGCTTTCGCGGCGCAACGCCCTGCTCGCGCTTCCGGCGCTGGCGGCGCCCACGCTGATCGGCTTCAAGGCCAGCGCCCAGGCCATCAACCTGCGCTCCGCCGACATCCACCCCGATGGCTACCCGACGGTGGAGGGCGTCAAGACCATGGCCAGGCTGGCCAGGGAGCGCTCCAACGGCCGCATCAACATCCAGGTCTTCCATTCGCGCCAGCTCGGCGAGGAGAAGGACACGCTGGAGCAGACCCGCTTCGGCGTCATCGACATCAACCGCACCAACTTCGCGCCGCTGAACAACCTGGTGCCGGAAACGGTGATCCCGGGACTGCCCTTCCTGTTCCGGGACGAGGCGCACATGCACACCGTCATGGACGGCGCCATCGGGCAGGAGATCCTGGCGGGCGCCGAGCGGCACGGGCTGATCGGCCTGTGCTGCTACGACAGCGGCGCGCGCAGCATGTACAACCGCCTCCGCCCGATCCACGGCCTGGCCGACATGAAGGGCATGAAGGTCCGCGTGCAGCAGTCGGATCTCTGGCTGGCGATGATCCGCGCCCTCGGCGCCAATCCCACCCCGATGCCCGCGGGCGAGATCTATTCCGCCCTGCAGACCGGCGTCATCGAGGGGGCGGAGAACAACTACCCGACCTACCAGGCGCAGCGGCACTTCGAGGTGGCGAAGTTCTATTCCACCACGGAGCACTCGATGTCGCCGGAGATCGTGGTGATGTCGAAGCGCAGCTACGACAGGCTGCCCAGGGACATGCAGACCATCCTGCGCGAGAGCGCGCGCGACAGCGTGCCGGAGATGCGCCGCCTCTGGGTGGCCCGCACCGAGACGGCGCGCCGGGAGGTGGTCGCCGCCGGCACGCAGATCAACAGCGTTGAGAAGGCGCCCTTCGAGCAGGCCATGGCACCGGTCTACGACCAGTTCGTGCGCGATGCGCGGCTGAAGGGCCTGGTGCAGCGCATCCGCGAGACCGCCTGACCATGGCCGCCACGGGGGACGGCCGGCCGCGGACCGGCGCGGCGGCGTGGGCGCGGGGCCTCGGCCGGGCGCTCGACCACTGCTGCAGCATCTGCCTCGGCATCGCCGGGCTGGCCCTGGTGGCGATGACGGGGGTCGTCTCCTGGGGCGTGTTCGGCCGCTTCGTGCTGAACGACACACCGGCCTGGGCGGAGGCCGGCGCCCTGCTGCTGATGGGCTGGGTGATCCTGGGCGCCGCCGCCGCCGGCGTGCGCGAGGGCTTCCACATGGGCTTCGACACGGTCAAGGCGCTGCTGCCGGCGCCGCTGGGGCGCGCCTGCGACATCGCCTCCGACCTGGTGGTGACGCTGTTCGGCGCCGGCATGGCCTGGTTCGGCGGCGAGCTGGCGCTGGATGTGTGGGACGCCACGCTGCCCGCCATCGGCCTGCCCGGCACGGTGGAATACCTGCCGCTGGTGCTGGGCGGGGCGATGATCGCCCTGTTCGGGCTGGAGCGGCTGGCCGCGCACCTGGCCGGGGTGGAAGCCCCCGCCGAGGCGATGGTCACCCCGCTGGTCAGCGACGCCTGAGGGGGGGCGGGGCGATGGAGATCACCATCCTCCTCGGCAGCTTCGCGCTGCTGCTGCTGATCGGCACGCCGGTGGCCTTCGCGCTCGGCGCCGCCGCGCTGGCCACGGTGCTCTACATGGACCTGCCGCCGCTGGTCGTGTTCCAGCAGCTTTCCTCGGGCATGAACGTCTTCTCCATGCTCGCCATCCCGTTCTTCGTGTTCGCGGGCGACCTGATGCTGCGCGGCCAGATCGCCGACCGGCTGGTGGCGCTGGCCTCCGCCATGGTGGGCCACATGCGCGGCGGGCTGGGGCAGGTGAACGTGGTGGCGGCCACGCTGTTCGGCGGCGTGTCCGGCTCGGCGGTGGCCGATGCCTCGGCCGTCGGCGGCGTGATGATCCCGCAGATGCGCGCCCGCGGCTACGCGCCGGACTACGCGGTCAACGTCACCGCCAACGCCGCGCTGATCGACCTGCTGATCCCGCCCAGCCACAACATGATCCTCTACGTCATCGCCGCCGGCGGCGCGATCTCGGTGGCGGACCTGTTCACCGCCGGCATCGTCCCCGGCATGCTGCTGATGGCGGTGCTGATGTTCACCGCCTGGGCCGTGGCGGTGCGGCGCGGCTACCCGCGCGAGCGCTTTCCCGGCTGGTGGGCGCTGGCGCGGCTGCTGGCGGCGGCGCTGCCCGGGCTGATGCTGATCGTCATCATTTTCGCGGGCGTGCGCAGCGGCGTCTTCACCGCCACCGAGAGCGCCGTGGTGGCCGTGCTCTACGCGCTGCTGGTGACGCTGCTGGTGTATCGCAGCCTGGACTGGAACGGCTTCGTCCACGCCGTGCTGGGCGGCGCCCGCACCACGGGCATGGTGATGCTGATCATCGGCTGCGCCAGCGCCTTCGGCTGGCTGATGGCGCTGCTCCAGGTACCGGCCATGACGGTCGAGCTGATGCAGGGCATCACCGACAACCCGCTGCTGATGCTGCTGCTGATCAACATCATCCTGCTGGTGCTCGGCACCTTCATGGACATGGCGCCGCTGATCATGATCGGCACGCCGATCTTCCTGCCACTGGTGATGAAGCTCGGCATGGACCCGGTGCAGTTCGGCGTGGTGCTGATCCTCAATCTCGGCATCGGCCTGATCACGCCGCCCGTGGGGCCCGTGCTGTTCGTCGCCTGCGCCGTCGGCAAGGTGTCGATGTGGGAGGCCACCAAGACCAGCCTGCCCTTCTACACCGCGGCCTTCGCCGTGCTATTGGTGGTGACATACGTGCCGGCGGTCTCCCTCTGGCTGCCCAGCCTGTTCCACTGAGCTGTTCCGTTGGGCCTGTCCATGGAGCGCCGCCGCCCCGAATCCGCCAGGAGCGAAGACACCGCATGACTTCCCCGAAACCCGTCCTGCTGACCGGCGCCTCCGGCAATCTGGGCCGCATGCTGGCGGCGGAGCTGTCGGCGCGCGGCCACAGCCTCGTGCTGACCGACATCAAGCCCTTTCCCGGCCCGCTGCCGGCGGGCGCCCGCTTCGTCGCCGCAGATCTGGGCGACGGCCTCTCGATGCTGCGCATCGCCGAGGGCTGCGGGGCCATCCTGCATTTCGGCGGCGTCTCGGTGGACCGGCCCTTCGAGGAGGTGCTGGACCCCAATATCCGCGGCCTCTACCACGTCTACGAGGCGGCGCGGCGGGAAGGGGCGCGGGTGCTGTTCGCCTCCTCCAACCACAGCATCGGCTTCCATGAGCGCCCCGCCGGCAACGAGGCCAGGATCGACGCCGACTGCGCCTTCCGCCCCGACAGCTTCTACGGCCTGTCCAAGGCCTATGGCGAGCTGATGGGCCGGCTCTACTGGGACAAGCACGGGGTGGAGAACCTCAATGTGCGCATCGGCTCCTGCTTCCCCGAGCCGGTGGATGCCCGCATGCTCTCCACCTGGCTGTCCTTCGCCGACCTCGCGCGCCTTTGCGCCGACTTCATCGCGGCGCCGAAGGTGGGCCATGCGGTGATCTGGGGCGCCAGCGACAACCCCGCCACCTTCTGGGGCGCCGACCACCGCGAGCGCATCGGCTGGAAGCCCGAGGACAGCGCCGAGGCGTTCCGCGCGGAAGTGGGCGAGAAGGTGTCCGGCGACCCGGTGGCCGAGCGCTACCAGGGCGGCGCCTATTGCGCCAGCGGCTACAGCCGCGCCACCCCCGGCCCGCGCGAGACCTTCGGGCAGGACTGACGCCGCCCGCCTGACCTGAAGCGCGGGGAAAGGACATGCCTTTCCCCGCCACTTTCCCGGGGAAAGCGCCCATGCGTCTCGAATCCGGCCCCTGGCGGGCCGAGCTGCTCCCCGAGCACGGAGCCGCCTTCGCCACGCTGGAGCATGCGGGGCGCCCCATCCTGGCGCCGCTCGAGGGGCGCGACCCCAACGCCACGCTGGCCGGCGCCTTCTGGATGCTGCCCTGGGCCAACCGCCTCGATGGCGGCCGCTTCCCCTGGGGCGGCACCACCCATGCCTTTCCGCTCACCCACCCGCAGGAAGGCAATGCGCTGCACGGCCTGTCCCGCCTCGCGCCCTGGCGGGTGGAGGAGCGGGGGGCGGCCTCGGCCGTGCTCACCCAGTCCCTCGCGCGCGGGCCGTTCGACTATGTGGCGCGGCTTGGCGTCACGCTGGGGGCGGAGGGCCTGCGCCTGGCCATGACGGTGCGCCATGCCGGCCCCGCCCCTTGCCCGCTGGGCTTCGGCTGGCATCCCTGGTTCGCGCGGCCGGCGGGCTGCGCGGTCCGCTTCGCCGCCCGCGCCGCCCTGCTGGTCGATGCGCGCAAGCTGCCCGTCGCCGCGCAGGACAGTCCCGGCCTCGATGGCGGCGAGCGTGAGTGGCTGGGCATGGACACGCACTTCACCGGCTGGGACGGGCTGGCCACGCTGCGCCGGCCGGACCTGGCGCTGACGCTGCGTGCCGGCGGCGACTGGTCGCGCAACCTGCAATTCTATGCCCCGGCCGACCATCCGGTGCTCTGCCTGGAGCCGGTGAGCCATGTGCCGGACGCCATCAACCGCCCTGGCCTGGCCCCGCATGGCGCCATGCGCGTGCTGGCGCCCGGCGAGGCGCTGGAAGGGGTGATCTCCCTTTCGGTGGCCGCGCCTGGCTGAGGAATGGCCGGATGGGGAATGGCCGGATGGGGAACGGATTGCCTTTCCGCCGCGCCGCGTCATGCTGCGCGCCATGCCGAACGCGCTTGTCCTCGGGGCCGGGATCATGGGCCTTTCCGCCGCCTGGGGGCTGGCCCGGGCGGGCTGGTCCGTCACCATTGTGGAGCAGGACGACCGCCCCAACCCGCGCGGCGCGAGCGTCGACGACCACCGGCTGATCCGCCACGCCTATGGCGCCGAGCGCGGCTACATGCGGATGGTGGACGAGGCCTATGCCGCCTGGGACATGCTGTGGGCCGATCTCGGCGAGACGCTGCACGTGCCGACCGGCGTGCTGGCGCTGGGCGAGGCCGGCCCCGGCTGGCTGGCCGAGAGCCGCGCCGCCCTGGCCGCCGGCGGCCACGCCTTCACCGATCTCGGCCCCGCCGCGCTGGAGGCGCGCTTCCCCATACTGGCCGGGGCCGGCCTGGGCGATGCCTTCCACATGGCGCCGGGCGGGGTGCTGCTGGCGCGGCGCATCGTGGCGGCGCTGTCCGCGCATCTGGAGCGGCGCGGCGTGGCCTTCCGCCGCGCCCGCGCGGTGGCGGCCGACCCCGCCCGCGCCACCCTGGCGCTGGAGGACGGCACCACCCTCGGCGCCGATCTGCTGGTGGTCGCGGCCGGGCCCTGGGCGCCGCGCTTCCTGCCCGGCCTCGCCGCCCGCGTCACGGCCTCGCGGCAGGTCGTCGTCTATCTGGAGCCGCCGCCCGAGCACCGCGCCGCCTGGGCCGCGGCGCCGATGCTGATCGACCTTTCCGAGCAGGGCGGCTTCTACGCCGTGCCGCCAGTGGCCGGCACGCCGCTCAAGATCGGCGACCACCGCTTCTCCCTCCAGGGCGATGCCGACGACCCGCGCGAGGCCGGCGCCGCCGAGGCGGAGGCCATCCTCGCCCTGGCCCGCCCGCGCCTGCGCGGCATGGCGGGCTACCGCGTGCTCGGCGCCCGCGCCTGCTACTACGACGTGGAGCCGCGGGAGCGCTTCCTGCTGGAGCCGCTGGGCGAGCGCGCCCTGGTGATGAGCGGCTTTTCCGGCCACGGCTTCAAGTTCGGGCCGCTGCTGGGCCTGGCCGTGGCGGGAGAGGACCGGATGGCGCGCGCCGCCTGGGCGGCGGGCCACGGCTGAGAGAAGGGGGCTGGGAGAAGGAGGCTGGGAGGCGGGAACCGGGGGCGGAGACAAAATCGGACGCCGCCGCCGCCGCCGCCCTTGAAGCGGCAAGGGCGCGGGCCACGTCAGGAAGGTCCGGTTCCCTCTGGCAGCGCGCCGCCGCGGCGCCTGCGATGTCGGACATCGCTTGATCCCGCCCCTCCGCCGGAGGGGCCCGACCATGCCGGAGCCGACCGTGGAATTCCTTGCCTCCAGTTTCCTGGCCACGCCCGTGTGGATGTGGCTTGTCTTCATGGCGCTCGTCGCCGCCCTGCTGGTGCTCGACCTGGGTGTCCTGCACCGCGAGAGCCGCGAGATCGAGGCGCGCGAGAGCCTGATCCTGTCCGCCGGCTATATCGGGCTCGGCCTGATCTTCGGCGGCTGGGTCTGGTATTCCTTCGACCATCTCCGCCCCGCCGCGGAAGGCGGGCTGGACGGCTTCACCGCCGCCCAGCTCTACTGGACGGGCTTCATCGTCGAGAAGACCCTGGCGATGGACAACGTCTTCGTCATCGCCATGATCTTCGGCTACTTCGCCGTGCCGCGCCTCTACCAGCACCGCGTGCTGTTATGGGGCATCCTCGGCGTCATCGTGCTGCGCGCCATCATGATCGGCCTCGGCGCCGCCATCGTGCAGCAGTTCTCCTGGGTGCTCTACCTCTTCGCCGGCTTCCTCATCCTCACCGGCATCAAGATGTGGCGCATGGCCGACGCCGTGCCGGACATCGCCGGCAACCCGCTGCTCGCCTTCCTGCGCCGCCGCTTCCGCGTGACGGAGACGCTGCATGGCGAGCGCTTCCTGGTCCGCCTGCCGGACCCCGCGACCGGCCGCCCCGCCCTGTTCATGACGCCGCTCTTCCTGGCGCTGGTGCTGGTGGAGGTGGCGGACGTCATCTTCGCGGTCGATTCGGTGCCGGCGATCTTCGCCATCACCACCGACCCCTTCATCGTCTACACCTCGAACATCTTCGCCATCCTCGGCCTGCGCGCGCTGTATTTCGCGCTCGCCGCCATGGTGCACCGCTTCCACTACCTGAAATACGCGCTCTCGGTGCTGCTGGTGTTCATCGGGTCCAAGATCTTCGTGGCGGACCTGCTCTTCCCCGAGACCGGCAAGGTGCCGCCCGCCCTGTCGCTCGGCATCACCTTCGCCATCCTGGCCGCCGGCATCGGCTACTCGCTGTGGCGGACGCGCGGCCTGGCGGCGGCGCCCTCCCGCATGCCCGATGCCGCGGCCGCGGGAAAAGAAAATGCCGGAGGTGCATGAGAAGAGAGCGCCGGCGGCGCATGGAGGCCGCGCGGGGCGGACATGAAAAAGGGGCGCCCCGGGCTTCCGGGGCGCCCCGCCCGGTCAGGCGGTCCGCGTCACTTGAAGATCAGCGGCGGCGCCTCGTCGGTCAGGTCGGGCATCGGCACGTCGATCACCACGCTGCTCGGATCGACGCCGGTGCCGGCATCCAGCCAGTAGGTGACGCTCTGCGGCCAGAGGATGACGATGGCCACCAGCACGAGCTGCATGCACAGCCACGGAATGGCGCCCCAGTAGATGTCCTTGGTCAGCACCGTCTTGGGCGCCACGCCGCGCAGGTAGAACAGCGCGAAGCCGAAGGGCGGGTGCATGAAGCTGGTCTGCATGTTCACGCAGAGCAGCACGCCGAACCAGACCAGGTTGATGTCGAGCTTGGCCGCCACCGGCCCCAGCAGCGGCACGACGATGAAGACGATCTCGAAGAAGTCGAGGAAGAAGGCCAGGAAGAAGACGAAGATGTTGACGAAGATCAGGAAGCCCGTCTGCCCGCCCGGCAGGTGGGACAGCATGTGCTCGATCCAGAGCCCGCCATCGACGCCCTGGAACACCAGGGAGAACACCGTCGAGCCCACCAGGATGAAGATGACCATGGCGGTGAGGCGCATGGTGTTCTCCATCGCCTGGCGCATCAGCGGCCAGGTGAGGCGGCGGTTGATGGCGGCGAGCGCGATGGCGCCGCAGGCGCCCATGGCGCCCGCCTCGGTGGGGGTGGCGAGGCCCAGGAAGATGGTGCCCAGCACCAGGAAGATCAGCACGATCGAGGGCACCATGCCCTTGATGACGCGCCAGTAGAGCGGCCAGCCGCGCGGCCCCAGCGCCTCGGGCGGCAGCGGCGGCACGCGGTGCGGCTGCAGGATGGCGACGCCCGCGATGAACAGCAGGAACAGCAGGACCTGCAGCATCGAGGGGCCGATGGCGCCGGCATACATGTCGCCCACGCTCTTGCCGAGCTGGTCGCCCAACAGGATCAGCACCAGCGAGGGCGGGATGAGCTGCGCGATGGTGCCCGAGGCGGCGATGACGCCGGTGGCGATGCGCATGTCATAGCCATAGCGCAGCATCACGGGCAGGCTGATCATGCCCATGGCGATGACGGAGGCCGCCACCGTGCCGGTGATGGCGCCGAGCACCGCGCCCACCAGCACCACGGCGACCGCGAGGCCGCCCGGGATCTTGCCGAAGAGCTGGCCGGTGCCCTCCAGCAGGTCCTCCGCCAGCCCGCAGCGCTCCAGCACCGCCCCCATCAGCGTGAAGAAGGGGATGGAGAGGAGCAGCTCGTTCGACATGATGCCGAACACGCGGAAGGGCAGGTTGCCGAGATAGGCCGTGGTGAAGAAGCCCAGCTCGATCGAGAGGAAGCCGAAGAACAACCCGACCGCGGCCAGCGAGAAGGCCACCGGGAAGCCGATCAGCAGGAAGACGACGAGGCCGCCGAACATCAGCGGCGGCATCATCTCGAGAGTTACCATCGGGGCGAGGTTTCCGCGCTACGGGTGGGTTTTATTGGTCGGGGCGGTGGTATTCGGTGACCACCTCGGCATCGGGCCGGATGCCGCGCAGCAGCGCCACCCGCTTGACCAGCTCGGACAGGCCCTGCAGCCAGATCAGCACGAAGCCGACCGGCAGGATCAGCTTCACCGGCCAGCGGATCAGCCCGCCGGCATTGGAGGATTCCTCCATGCGCTGGAAGCTGTCGAGGAAGAAGGGCCAGGTCATCCAGGCCATCAGCCCCATGGCGGGCAGCAGGAACAGCACCAGGCCGAACACGTCGACCCAGAGCCGCTTGCGCTCCGACAGGTTGCCGAACACCAGGTCCACGCGCACATGCTCGTTGCGCAGCAGCGTCGGCGCCGCGCCGAGCATGACGATGCCGGCGAAGAAGTACCACTGCACCTCCAGCCAGGCATTCGAGGAGTAGCTGAACGCATAGCGCACCACGGCATTGCCGGCGCTGGTCACGACGGCCAGCAGGACCAGCCAGTAGGCGATGACGCCCATGCTCGTGTTGATGCGGTCCATCGCCCGACTGAAGCCAAGCAGGGCACCCATTCGCCGGAACCCTCCGGATTGGAAGTGGAAGAGGACCGGCGCCACCCCCCGCGAGGGGCGGCGCCGGCGTCGCGGTCAGCGGCGCGCCTGCGCCTCCTGGCCGTACATGGCATAGACGAACTGGTCGAAGCTGTATTCGGCCACGCGGGACCAGCCATACTGCTCGTCGCGGAAGGCCTTCCAGTGGGCATAGACCTTCTTGAAGGTCTCGTTCTTCGCCGCCGTCTCGTCATACAGCTCGAAGGCCGCCTTGTAGCTCGCCTGCATCACGTCGCGCGGGAAGGGGCGGAGCTGCGCGCCGCCGGCGATCAGCCGGCGCAGCGCGGGCGGGTTCTGCACGTCGTACTTGGCCATCGTCTCGATGGTGGCGTCGCGGCAGGCGCTCTCCAGCGCCTCCTTGTAGAGGGCCGGCAGCTCCTCGTACTTCGCCTTGTTGATGAACATGGAGAGGTTGAGGCAGCCCTCCCACCAGCCGGGGTAGTAGTAGAAGGGCGCGACGCGGTTGAAGCCCAGCTTCTCGTCGTCATACGGCCCGATCCACTCGGCGGCGTCGATCGTGCCCTTCTCCAGCGCCGGGTAGATGTCGCCGCCGGCGATCTGCTGCGGCACCACGCCGAGCTTCTGCAGCACGTTGCCGGCGAAGCCGCCGACGCGGAACTTCAGCCCCTCCAGGTCCTTGACGGTCTTGATCTCCTTGCGGAACCAGCCGCCCATCTGGGCGCCCGTGTTGCCGGCCGGGATGGAGACCATGTTGTAGGTGGCGAAGAACTCCTTCAGCACGTCGCGCCCGCCGCCCTGCTGCAGCCAGGCGTTGGTCTGGCGCATGTTCATGCCGAAGGGCACGGCGCCGTCGAAGGCGAAGGTCGGGTCCTTGCCGACGAAGTAGTAGGAGGCGGTGTGGGCGCACTCCACCGTGCCGTTCTGCACGGCGTCCGCCACCTGCAGGCCGGGCACCAGCTCGCCCGCCGGGAAGGCGCGGATCTGGAACCTGTTGTCGGTCAGCGCGGCCACGCGCTTGGCCACGTGCTCGCCAGCGCCGTAGATGGTGTCGAGCGAGCGGGGGAAGGAGCTGGCGAGGCGCCAGCGGATCTCGGGGGCGGTCTGCGCGATGGCGGGGGCGGCGAGCGGGACGGCCACGGCCGAGGCCCCGATGGCGGCCCCGCCGGCCAGCAATTGACGACGGATCATTACGCCGGACACTCCTTGGACTGGGCCGGCCTGATGGCGCCGGCTTGGCGGCATTTTCGGGCAGATCGGTTGTCCTGTCACGCATCCGAACGAACCGGCCGGAGCCTGGCGCCTGTGCCCCCACGCCCGCCCTTCCGGCCAGGGCGGGGGGCGTGGAGGGGAGGGGTCAGGCGCCGTGGCGGCGGCGGGGCGCGTCCGCCGCCGCGGCGCCTGCGCCGCCGCGCCGGGCGGGCGGGCTCCATTCGGCGCGCTTGCGGGCGGTCCAGGCATAGCGGGGGTCGCCCGCCAGCAGGTGCTGGTGCTCGGCCAGGCGGTTGCGCTCCAGCCAGCCGATCGCCGCCTCCAGCTCCAGCAGGCTCATCTGCGCGCGGCTCTTGTTGCCCAGCACCCGCTTCAGCGTGGCGTTGTAGCGGTGGTAGAGGCCGGGGCCGCCGAGGCGGGAGCGCGGCCCCTGCAGCATCGCCTCGTCCTCCACCGCCTGGGAGGCCACCATCTCGCCGATGCGCGCGCGCAGCCGCCGCTCGGCCACCGAGGGCGCTTCCAGCATCTCCTCCTGCGCCGCCTCCATCTCCGGGCGCCGCATGGCCAGCTCGGGGCCGGGCGCCAGCGTGTCGAAGCGCAGCGCCAGGGCGTTCGATTCGAGTGGCGTGATGCCTTCCCGCGGCGGCAGCTGCTCGCGCAGCCAGAGCGGCAGCAGGCCCGGCGCGCGGCGCGGCCGGGGGCGGCGCGCCAGCGTGCCCTGCTCGGTCTCCATGCGCAGGCGGAAGCGGCCGAACAGCGGGTCGTCGGGGTGGAACACCAGGGCGCGCTGCTGCTCGTAGGGGCCGGCATGGGGGTCCACCCGCGTGGCGCGCGCCACCATCTGCTCCAGCCAGGGGCGGGAGCGGATATGCGTCAGCGCCGCCACCACCGCCACCTCCGGCGCGTCCAGCCCCTCATAGGCCATGGCCACCGTCACCAGGATGGAGGGCTGCCCCCGCAGCCGGAAGGCGGCCAGCGTCTGGTGCGCGTCGCCGCTGTCGGAGGTGGCCAGGGCCACCGTCTCCTCCGCCTCGCGCGCCGGCACCCAGCGGCGCAGCAGGCCGAGATAGTGGCGCGCCGTGCTCTGGTCCGGCGCCACCACCAGCAGCTTGCCCAGGCCCCGCGCCGCGGTGCCCGGCGGCAGGCCGCGCGCCTGGCGGCGGCGCGCGCGCAGCTCCCGCGTGGCCAGGAACGCCTCGTGCAGCAGCGCCTCGGCGAAGCCGGTGCGCAGCGCCGTGAACAGGGCGGGCCGCGTCGTCTCGTCCGGATGCCGGCCGCCCAGGCGGTGCGGGCCGAGGCTGTTCCCCTCCTCGTCGCGCCAGCGCGCCTCGCCATCCATGGCGCCGAAGGTGACGGGCAGCACGGCGCGCTCGGCCAGCGCCTGCGCCCGGCTGTAGCCGATCACGGCCCAGCCCGGCGCGTCGAGGTCCACCTCCCGCGTGCGGGCGCGCGGCCCGGTGCGGTAGGGCAGCCACAATATGCCGCGCCCGTCCGCCCGCTCCAGCGTGCCGGACAGCAGCAGCCGCACCGCGGCGCATTCCAGCAGCGGCAGCAGGGCGCGCGACCAGGCGCCGGCCTGGTCCTCCTCCGGCAGCGCCTCGGCCTGGGCGGCGGCGGCGGGGTCGGTCTCGGGCAGGGCGGGCAGGTGGTGCATCTCGTCCACCACCAGCAGGGTGCGGTGGCGGCGGAACTCCGCCAGGTGCAGCGCCGGCGCGGCGGCGATGCCCTGGTAGGTGGTGACGTAGCCTTCCAGCCCGCGGCAGGGATCGGGCGCGTTCTCGGCGGCGCGGACGGCGATGGAATGGCCGAGCGCCTCCCGCCAGGCCGGGTCGGCGAAGGCTTCCTCGGCCTGCAGGCGCAGGCTGTCGCGCGGCACCACCCAGCAGACGCGGTCGATCAGCCCCGCTTCCTTCAGCCGCGCCGCCGCGATCACCGGCAGCAGCGACTTGCCGCCCCCCGGCGTGACGGCGGCCAGGATGTCGCGCGCCGCGGTGCGGCCCTGGACCATGGCTTCCACCACCCCGGCGAGGCGGCGCTGATGCGTGCGCAGCTGGCGTGGTGGCGGCATGGGCGTGGCAACACTCCGGAAAGCTCTGAACGTAAGAAGAACATCATGGCATTCCAAGGACTTCGCCGCTGACAAGTCACGTAGGCGTGTGGATCGTTCCGGCAAGCTACCGGAAAGCCCGCATCCGCTGCCACGGCTTCCCGAAAAAGAGAACAAAGAGTGATCATTCAGCCTTGCGAATCGAGGATTGAATTCCCAGATTGAGCCTGTGCCGGGTCGTGTCCCACCGCGTGGTGTAGGAGGCGGCCGTCTGGATGAGGGCGGCCATCATGGTGTTCCTCGGT
>NZ_PDNU01000073.1 GCF_002631185.1 Teichococcus rhizosphaerae
ACCATCGCCTACGTCATCGTTAAAGGCATCTCGCGACCAGACAGCTCAAGAGAGGGTCTGGCGCAGGCATTATACCGTCAGCAGCCGCCGCACTGCCTCCTCGTCCAACGTGCCGGACTGGCCGGCAAGGGCCACCTCGCCCCGCACCAGGATGGCGAGTTCATCGCCCAGCTCGCGGGCGAATTCGTAATACTGCTCCACCAGCACCACCGCCATGTTCCGCTGCCGAGCCAGCAGGGCGATGACGCGGGCGATGTCCTTGATGACATTGGGCTGGATGCCCTCGGTGGGCTCATCCAGGATCAGCAGGCGCGGGCGCGCGGTCAGGGCGCGGGCGATGGCCAGCTGCTGCTGCTGCCCGCCGGAAAGGTCCCCGCCCCGCCGGCGCAGGAACTGCTGCAGGATAGGGAAAAGCTCGAAGATGTCGTCGGAAAGCCTGGAACCGCGCGGCGCGGCGGCCAGGGCGGTCTCCAGGTTCTCCTTCACGGTCAGGAAGGGGAAGATCTCCCGGCCCTGCGGCACATAGCCGATACCGGCCCGCGCCCGGTCGGCGGCGGAAAGGCCAGAAATGTCCTTGCCTTCCCAGAGGATGCGCCCGCCCCGGATGCGCTCCAGCCCCACGATGGCCCGCATCAGGGAGGACTTGCCCACCCCGTTGCGCCCCAGCACGCAGGTGATCCGCCCCGGATCGGCGCCGAGGGAGACGCCGCGCAGCGCCCGGCTGGCGCCATAGAAGAGGTCGATGCCTTCCACCCGCAGCATGGCTCAGCGTCCCAGATAGACTTCGATGACCCGCGGGTCGTTCTGCACATGGTCGATGCTGCCCTCGGAGAGCACCGTGCCCTCGCAGAGCACCGTCACCTTCTCCCCGAGCGCGCGGACGAATTCGAGATCGTGTTCCACCACCACCACCGAGCGCTGCCCGGCGATGCGCCGCAGCAGGGCGGCGGTGTGCTCCGTCTCCTGGTCCGTCATGCCGGCCACGGGCTCGTCCACCAGCAGCAGTTGCGGCTCCTGCATCAGCAACATGCCGATCTCCAGCCATTGCCGCTGGCCGTGGGACAGGATGGCGGCACGGTCCCGCGCCCGCTCCGCCAGGCCGATCTCCTCCATCACGCCCTCGATGCGCCGGCGCGACTGGGCGCCCAGCACCCAGCGCAGGCAGGACCAGGGGTCGCGCGGCGCCTTCAGCGCCAGTTCCAGGTTCTCGAAGACCGTCAGCGCATCGAAGACCGTGGGCTTCTGGAACTTGCGGCCGATGCCGAGATTGGCGATGGCGGCTTCATCCATCCGCGTCAGGTCATGCTCGCCGAAGCGCACCACGCCGGTCGTGGGGCGGGTCTTGCCGGTGACGATATCCATCATCGTCGTCTTGCCGGCGCCATTGGGGCCGATGATGGCGCGCAACTCCCCCGGCTCGATGATCAGGGAAAGGTTGTTCAGCGCCCGGAACCCATCGAAGACCACCGAGACGCCATCGAGGTAAAGGGAGGAGCCGCTCATGCCGCCGATCACCGCCCCGGCCCCCTGCTCATCAGCCCCACCAGCCCGCGCGGCAGGAAGAGCGTGACGGCCACGAAGAGCCCGCCCAGCACAAACAGCCAGAGGTCGGGCGCGAAGGAGGTCAGCCATGTCTTCAGCGCATTGACCGAGAAGGCCCCCAACAAAGCCCCCACCAGCGTGCCGCGCCCGCCGACCGCTACCCAGATCACGGCCTCGATGGAATTGCCGGGGCTGAACTCGCCGGGATTGATGATGCCGACCAGCGGCACGTAGAGCGCCCCCGCCAGCCCCGCCAGCATGGCGGAGAGCACGAAGACCGAGAGCTTCACATGCGTGGTGTTGTAGCCCAGGAAGCGGAGGCGGCTTTCGGCATCGCGCACCGCCACCAGCACGCGGCCGAGCTTGGACTGCGTGATGTGGCGGCAGAGCAGCAGCGACAGCCCCAGCACCGCCAGCGCCGCGTAGAACAGCATGGCGCGCGTGCCGCCGGAATTCAGCGGCATGCCCAGCAGTTCCTTGAAGTCGGTGAAGCCGTTGTTGCCGCCGAAGCCCATGTCGTTGCGGAAGAAGGCCAGCATCAGCGCATAGGTCATGGCCTGCGTGATGATGGAGAGATAAACGCCGGTGATGCGGGACCGGAAGGCGAGGTAGCCCACCACCCCCGCCAGCAGCCCCGGCACCAGCAAGGCCATCAGCAGCGCGAAGGGAAAGCTGGAAAAGCCCCACCAGGTCCAGGGCAGTTCCGCATAGCCCAGGAAGACCATGAAATCCGGCAGCACCGGGTTGCCATAGACGCCGCGCGGCCCGATCAGCCGCATCAGGTGCATGCCCATGGCATAGCCGCCGAGCGCGAAGAAGGCACCATGGCCGAGGCTGAGGATGCCGGCATAGCCCCAGGCCAGGTCGATCGCCAGCGCCAGCACGCCGTAGCAGATCCATTTTCCTGTGACGGCGACAATGAAGTCTGAGACATGCAGCACCGAATCCACCGGCAGGCGGTTCAGCAGCGGCAGCAGCGCCAGGATGGCGAGGCCCGCCAGCAACAGCCCGCGCAGGACCAGCGCGCTCTGCAGGCGCGGCGGCGGGGCCAGGGTGGTTGTCGCGCTCATTGTTCCGCAGCCCTTCCCTTGAGGGCGAAGAGGCCCTTCGGCCGCCGCTGGATGAAGAGCATGATGCCCACCAGCACAGCGATCTTCGCCAGCACCGCCCCGGCCCAGGGCTCCAGCATCTTGTTGACGAGGCCCAGGGTGAAGGCGCCGATCATGGTGCCGGCGAGGCTGCCGACGCCGCCGAAGACCACCACCATGAAGCTGTCGATGATGTAGCCGGTGCCGAGGTTGGGGGAGACATTGTCGATCTGGCTCAAGGCCACGCCCGCCATGCCGGCGATGCCCGAGCCGAAGGCGAAGGTCATGGCATCCACCCGCCCGGTGCGGATGCCCATGGTGCTGGCGATGCGCCGGTTCTGCACCACGGCGCGCATCTCCAGCCCGAAGCGGGTGAAGCGGATGGCGGCGACGGTGACCGCCAGCACCAGCAGCGCGAAGAGGATGATCCAGAGCCGGTTCTGCGTCACCTCCACCCCGCCGGGCAGGGTGACGATGCCCTGCATCCAGGCGGGGCTGGTGACCTCCTGGTTCTGCGCGCCGAAGATCAGCCGCACCGCCTGCTGCAAAATCATGCCGACGCCGAAGGTCATCAGCAGAGTCTCCAGCGGGCGGCCATAGAGATGGCGGATCAGCGTGCGCTCCAGCGCCACGCCCACGGCGGCCGCAACCAGGAAGGCGGCGGGCACGGAGAGCGGCAGCGCCCAGGGCGCCAGCGGCGTGCCGCGCAGCAGGCCCTGCACCACCACGGTGGTATAGGCGCCCAGCATCACCATCTCGCCATGCGCCATGTTGATGATGCCCATCACCCCGAAGGTGACGGCCAGGCCCAGCGCCGCCAGCAGCAGCACGGAGCCGAGCGAGAGGCCCTGGAAGGCGGTCTCGGCCGCGCGGCGCAGTTGCAGCCGGCCATCGATGGCGGATACGGCGGCATCGATCTCGGCGGCGAGGTCCGGGTTGGCCGCGCGGGCTTCCAGCAGCAGCGAACGCGCTTCCGGCGAGCCAGTGCCGCCCAGCAGCAGGATGCCCTGGCGCTTCACCGCCGCCTCCGGCGCGGCGAGGCGGGAGGCCGCCAGCGCCTGCTCCATGGCGGTACGGGCGGCGGCATCGCTCTCGCGGCCCAGCGCGTCCTCCAGCATGGCGATGTTGTCGGGGCTGCGGGCGCGGAAGAGGCCGCCGGCGGCAGAGATCCGCTCCGCCACGCTGAAAGATGCCAGTTCCAGCCGGCCGAAAGCGCCACGCAGGGCACCGCGCACGCGGTTGTTGATGCGCACGGTTTCCAGCGAAGCCGTGGCGGCGGGCGCGCCGGTCAGCGCATCCTGGCCGCCGATCACCAGCACGCCTTCCGGTGTCTTCTGCAACCGGCCCTCGGAGAGCGCGCGCAGGATCGGCAAGGCACGCGGGTCGCCCAGGGCGCCGAGACGGTCCACCGCCTCCACCTGGGCCGCGAAGCCGCCGGAAAGCCCGGCGGCGGCAGTCTCGAAACCCTCCTGCGCCCGCAGCGGCCCCGCCAGCAGCAGGAGCAGAGGCAAGAGGCGCAGGAGCCGCGACATCAGCCGGCCTTGGCGCGGCTGGCGTTCTCGGGGATGTAGGGGGACCAGTTCTCGGCCTTGATGGCCTGCGGCGTCTTGTAGACGATGCTGAACTGCCCATCCGCCTGGATCTCGCCGATCATCACCGGCTTGGAGAGATGGTGGTTCTCCCACATCTGCTCCGTGTAGCCGGAGGGCGCATCGACCTTCTGGCCGTACATCGCCGTGCGCACCGCATCCACCGCCGTGGTCTTGGCCTGGGCCACCGCCTGCGCCCACATTTTGAAGCCGGTATAGGTGGCCTCCATCGGGTCGTTGGTGACGCGCTTGTCGTTCTTGATGTAGCTGCCCCACATCTTCTTGAACTCGGTGTTCACCGGGCTCTCGACGCTCATGAAGTAGTTCCAGGCGGCCAGGTGGCCGACCAGCGGCTTGGTGTCGATGCCGGCCAGCTCCTCCTCGCCCACGCTGAAGGCGACGCAGGGAATGTCCTCGGCCTTGATACCCTGGTTGCCGAGCTCACGGTAGAAGGGCACGTTGGCATCGCCGTTGATGGTGGAGACGATGGCCGTCTTCTTGCCCTGGTCGGCGAACTGCTTGACGCGGGAGACGATGCCCTGCCAGTCGGAATGGCCGAAGGGCGTGTATTCCTCCATGATGTCGGCATCCGCGATGCCCTTCTTGTTCAGGAAGGCGCGCAGGATGCGGTTGGTGGTGCGCGGGTAGACATAGTCGGTGCCCAGCAGCACGATGCGCTTGGCGCCGCCGCCATCCTCGCTCATCAGGTATTCCACCGCCGGGATCGCCTGCTGGTTCGGCGCGGCGCCGGTGTAGAAGACGTTCTTGCTCTGCTCCTCGCCCTCGTACTGCACCGGATAGAACAGCAGGCCGTTCAGTTCCTCGAAGACCGGCAGCACGGATTTGCGGGACACCGAGGTCCAGCAGCCGAAGGTGACATCCACCTTGTGAACCTGCAGCAGCTCCCGCGCCTTCTCGGCAAAGAGCGGCCAGTTGGAGGCGGGGTCCACCACCACGGCTTCCAGCTTGCGGCCCAGGATGCCGCCCTTCCTGTTCTGGTCCTCGACCATCATCAGCACGGTGTCGCGCAGCGCCGTCTCGCTGATCGCCATGGTGCCGGAAAGGGAGTGCAGCACGCCCACCTTGATCGGACCGGAGCCCTGGGCGAAGGCGGGGCGGATGGCCGGCACCGCCAGGGCGCCGGCGGCGCCAGCCAGCAAGGCGCGGCGGGAGAAGGGGGTCCGGACGGTCATGGATCGCTCTCCTGGGGCAATGGCGGGGGCCGCCTTGCAATGGATGCGCCCAGTCTCACGGCAATCCTTCCGGGGGCGTTATACGTCAAATGACGTAGGCGGGGCCTGCTTGACCCTGTGGCCGGCCCTGCCCCACTCTTCCCGCCCGAGCACCCCAGGAACACCGCATGGCGACACGCCAGCGCATCATGCGTATCCGGCGCGACTACAACCGCTGGGTCGCGGACGAGACGATGGAGGACTATGCCCTCCGCTTCACGGCGGAAAGCGCGCGGAAATGGTCCGCCTTCCGGGTGGCCAATACCGCGCTGGGCTCCATCTCCTTCCTGGCGCTGGAGGCGATCGGCGGCGCCCTGACCGTGGCGCATGGCTTCACCAACAGCGTCTCCGCCATTCTCTTTGTCAGTGTGCTGATCTTCGTGGCTTCACTGCCCATCTGCCTGAACGCGGCGCGGGCGGGCGTGGATATCGACCTGCTCAGCCGCGGCGCGGGCTTCGGCTATATCGGCTCCACCATCACCTCGCTGATCTATGCCAGCTTCACCTTCATCTTCTTCGGCATCGAGGCGGTGATCCTCGCCGCCATGCTGGACAGCTTCTTCAATGTTCCGCTCTGGCTCGGCTATATCCTCTGCGCCGTGGTGGTGGTGCCGCTGGTCACGCATGGCATTACCTTCATCAGCCGCGTGCAGACCTGGACGCAGCCGGTCTGGCTGGTGCTGAACGTGCTGCCCCTGATCGCGCTGCTGGTGGCGCATCCCGACTGGATCGAGGGCTGGACGCAGTACGGCGGCGCGCGCGGCACCGATGGCTTCGACCTGCTGGCCTTCGGCGCCGCCGCCTCCGTCCTCTTCGCGCTGATCACCCAGACCGGGGAACAGGTGGACTACATCCGCTTCCTGCCGCCGCGCAGGACGCAAAAGCCCTGGGTCTGGTGGGGCGCGCTGCTGGCGGGCGGGCCTGGCTGGATCGTCTTCGATGTGCTCAAGCTGCTCGCGGGCTCCTTCCTCGCCTATGCCGGGCTCCAGGCCGGGCTCTCGGTCGCGCAGGCGGTGCAGCCGGCAGAGATGTATCGCCTGGCCTTCGGCGCGCTGATCGCCTCCCCCACGCTGGTCCTGGTCGTGACATCCGTGTTCGTCGCGCTGTCACAGATCAAGATCAACGTCACCAATGCCTATGCCGGCTCGCTGGCCTGGTCCAACTTCTTCTCGCGCCTGACGCATAGCCACCCCGGCCGCGTGGTCTGGCTGGTGTTCAACATCGCGGTCGCGCTGCTGCTGATGGAGCTTGGCGTCTACAACACCATCGAGCAGGTGCTCTTCATCTATTCCAATGTCGCGGCGGCCTGGATGGGCGCGCTGGTGGCGGACCTCGCCGTCAACAAGCCGCTCGGCCTCAGCCCACCGGGCATCGAGTTCAAGCGGGCGCATCTCTACGACGTGAACCCGGTGGGCGTCGGCAGCATGCTGCTCTCGGTGGCGGCCTCCTTCCTGGCCTATTACGGCTTCCTCGGCGCGCTGGCGCAGGCCATGTCCACCTTCATCGCCTTCGGGGTGGCCTTCGCCGCCGCGCCCGCCCTGGCCTGGGCCACCGGCGGGCGCTTCTATCTGGCGCGCAAGCCGCGCGCCGCCTGGGCGCGGAAATCAGCCCTCTCCTGTGTCATCTGCGAACATGATTTCGAGCCGCGCGACATGGCTTATTGCCCTGTCTATACCGGCCCCATCTGCTCGCTCTGCTGCTCGCTCGACGCCCGCTGCGGCGATGGCTGCAAGCCGCATGCGCGCCTTTCCGCCCAGGTCATGACGCCGTTGCGGGCCGCCCTGCCGGCGCCGCTGCTGCGCGCGCTCTCCACGCCGGTCGGCTCCTTCGCGGTGGTTTTCCTGCTCTTCGCCACCACCATCAGCATCGTCTTCCTCGGCATCCGCGCCCAGGCACCGCCCAGCGCCGATCTCGACGCCGCCTTCTGGAAGGCCTTCTTCGTGCTAATGGTCATCGGCGGCATCACCGCCTGGACGCTGGTGCTGGCGCATAACAGCCGCGCCGTGGCGCAGGAGGAGACCCGCCGCCAGACCAGCCTGCTGATGAGCGAGATCCGCGCCCATCAGCGCACCGATGCCGCGCTGCAAAAGGCCAAGGAGAACGCCGAGGCCGCCAACATGGCCAAGAGCCGCTACGTGATCGGCATGTCGCATGAGCTGCGCTCGCCGCTCAACGCCATCCTCGGCTATGCGCAGTTGCTGGAGCGCGACCCCACCATCCCGGAACGCCGCCGCGACGGCCTGCGCACCATCCGCCGCTCCGGCGAGCATCTGGCGGCGCTGATCGAGGGCCTGCTGGATATCTCCAAGATCGAGGCCGGGCGCATCGAACTCTACCGTGACGAGATCCGCTTCCCGGACTTCCTGGACCAGATCGTGCAGATGCTGCGCCTGCAGGCGGAGGCAAAGGGTATCGCCTTCTCCTTCGATGCCCCGCCCCGGCTGCCGGAGATCGTGCATACCGACGAGCGGCGGCTGCGGCAGATCCTGATCAACCTGCTCTCCAACGCCATCAAATTCACCCGCGCCGGCAGCGTCACCCTGCGCCTGCGCTTCCGCTCCGAGGTCGCGGAATTCGAGGTCATCGACACCGGCATCGGCATCGCCGGGGAAGACCTCGCCCGCGTCTTCGAGCCCTTCCAGCGCGGCGCTAATGTCCACGCGCCCTCCACCCCCGGCGTCGGCCTCGGCCTGACCATCACGAAGACGCTGACGGAGGTGATGGGCGGCGAGATCTCGGTCACCAGCAAGCTGGGCGAAGGCAGCCGCTTCCGCGTCCGGCTGCTGCTGTCGGGCAAGGGGCATGCGCCGGCGGTGGTGGAATGCCGCATCACCGGCCGCGCCGGCGCCAGCCAGCCGCTGCGCGTGCTGGTGGCCGATGACGACCCCGCCCACCGCGCCCTGGTGGCCGACCTGCTGGAACCGCTGGGCTTCTCCGTGCGCCTCGCTGGCGATGGCGCCGCCTGCCTGGCCCTGGCGGCGGAGGAAGCGCCGGATCTCTTCCTGCTCGACATCGCCATGCCCGGCATGACCGGCTGGGACCTGGCCCGGCGGCTGCGCGAGGCCGGGCAGACGGCCCCCATCGTCATGGTTTCCGCCAATGCCCTGGAACTCGGCCCGCCGGGCGAAGGGCAGCACCATAACGACGTGCTGCCCAAGCCTCTCTCCGTCACCGCCCTGCTGGAGAAGATCGGCCATTTGCTCGGCATTTCCTGGACCTTCGCCGACCCGCCGGCCACAACGGCGCCCGCCGTGAAGCTGACGCCGGCCCAGGCCGCCAATCTGCGCCAGCTCGCCGCCATCGGCTATGTCGGCGGCATCCGCGAACGGCTGGACGCGCTGGAGGCCGAGGCGCCGGAAGCCGCCCCCGCCATCGCCGCCCTGCGCGGCTATATCTCCGACTACCGGCTCGATGCCTTCATAGCCGCGCTGCCGGAGGAAGACGCCTGATGGAACGCCGCGACATCGTGCTGGTTGTGGATGACGCGCCCGGCACCCTGGGCCTGCTGAACGATACGCTGGAATCCGCCGGCTACATGGTGCTGGTGGCGCAATCCGCCGCCGCCGCCATGACCGTCATCGAGCGCATCACGCCCGACATCGTGCTGATGGACGCCGTCATGCCCGGCATGGACGGCTTCGAGGCCTGCCGCCGCATGAAGCGCAACGCATCGCTGATCTCGGTCCCCGTCATCTTCATGACCGGCCTGACGGAAAGCGAGGATGTGGTGCGCGGCTTCGATGCCGGCGGCGTCGACTACGTCATCAAGCCCGTGGCGCCCGATGAGGTACTGGCCCGCATCAGCGCCCATCTGGCCAATGCCCGCCTGACCCGCAGCGCCCATGCCGCGCTGGATGTGGCGGGCCGCTTCCTGCTGGCGGTGGACCGCGACGGTACCGTGCTCTGGGCCACGCCGCAGGCCTCCAGCCTGCTGCGCCTGGCCAACCCGATTGATGCCAGCCTGCCCGGCTGGCAGCCCCTGGCCGATGCCCAGCTGCCCCGCCTGCCGCCCGTGCCGCTGCCCGATGGCCGCCGGCTGGAATTCCACCATGTCGGCCAGATCGAGCCCGAGGAACTGCTGCTGCGCGTCACTGCCACCGACCCGAAGCGGGAGGAAGCCGTGCTGCGCGACCGCCTCGGCCTGACGGCACGGGAGGCCGAGGTTCTGCTCTGGCTCGGCCGCGGCAAGAGCAACCGCGACATCGCCGAGATCCTGACCATGAGCCCGCGCACGGTGAACAAGCATCTGGAAGGCATCTTCGCAAAACTCGGCGTGGAGAACCGCGCTTCCGCCGCCGCGCTGGCGGTGCGCGTGCTGGGTGGCGGGTAAGGTCAGGGGTGGACTTCTCTGGAACTCTTCCTCCGCAAGCCCTTCAGCTTCACTCCGCCAACTCCGGGGAGGGCTGCGGCAGCCATACTGACTTCACGATGATGCCAAGTATCCGATCATCTGTACCGCTGCCAACCTGACGTGGGGAGATGGCGCCAAGCCTGTCGAAGATGAGATCAATTTCCCCTTCTGCATTCACATCCGCATCCGTGATGGGGATGGTGATAATACCGTACATGTCCGTCCGGAATCGGAACATATATTCTGTGCCATTCTCTGTTCGCGCAATCACCAGCGCCGGGCCAGTCACCTCTGTGCCAAAAGGCCGGACCAGCAACTCGACCGCGTTCGGCTTCGCACCCGAAACAACCAGCCGCATCCGGGCATTGCTAGAATGGCTCCAGGTTCCCTCGTCCTCGGGCGCGTACCAGCCTTCAAGCAAGAGGTCGAAGGATCTGCCAAGGTTGGTCACGTCAATGGCAGTCATGTTGTTCCGGGCCGCAAGGTCTGCCTCTAGCATCTGCAGGCCCTCCTGCGGCACGTCGATCACCGCCGCGTAACCTTCCGGCTCGCGCTGCCGCTGCAACACTCCGCGGAAGCTGGCGCCGGCGGAGATAAGGCGCTGAGCTGCCTCCTCCAGTTTCAGTCCAGCCTCCGCAAGTAGGCAGCCGGTCAGCTGAACACCCAGCTTGCGGCCGTCATTGCCAACGCCAAGCTCGCGTGGGGAGCGGGCATCTCGCCGGCGCAGAGCAATCTCAACCCGACTCATGGCGCCAGCTGCTACCGCGAAGCGCTGAAGCTCCACCAGGGTTGGATCGTTATTCCAGAAAACCCAGGTATCGGCGCGCTGGCCATTGACGACGACGTCCACAAAGGCAGGGCGCATGGTGCTGGCGCCAGCCACGCGGACCACGGCCCAGAAGCTCTGCTCCGGCCCGGTCGAGGTGCGCACGAAGGCAAGCTCGCCCTGGTCGCTGCGCGACCAGCGGCCGACGCGCTCGGGCGGGAACCAGCCACCCTGGATGTAGGCTTCGCTTTCCCGCGCCTGCTCCGCGTTGGAGAAGGTGACCACCGTGCCAGGCGCCATCAGCGCCGCGGGCACCAGCGAGAGGCTGGCGATGCGGACGCCGAGCAGGCGCTCATCGGTGCCCGTGCCGAGCTTGCGCGGCGAAGCGGCGGCGGGGATCGACAGCTCGATCCGCAGCACGCCCTCCTCGCCGACAAGCCGGGCCGGCACAGGGCACTCGACCAGCCGGAAGTCATCCGCCCCCAGCAGGGGCGTGCCCACCAACTCGCCATTCACCCGCAGCTCGGCCGGCATCTCGGAGCCAGGCGCGCCAAAGGCGCGGCCCTCAAGGTTCAGCATGAAGTTGGCGCGGCGGTGGCTCTTCAGCCGCAATGCCAGGATGCCGACCGCGCCCGCCGACCACACGCCGCCTGTCTCCACCGCATGCCAGGGGCCGGGAATGCTGGCGAGCTGGAAGGGCGAGTCGGACGGCGCCGAGCTGAAGCGCAGCTTCTGCCCCACCTCATAGGGGATGGGCGCCGCCTCGCGCGCCACGCGCGGCGCATCCACCCGCATGCTGAACAGGCCGAAGCCGAAGGCTGTTTCCGTCTCGCTGATGCCGAAGTCCTTCGGCGCGCGGATGTCGCTTGGCACCAGATCGATGGTGATCGGCTCCGCCGCCTCGCGCGCCTGCCGGGTGACGGGGATGCGCACGCGGTGGATAAGGTCGTCGGAAAAGCTCCAGCTGCAGCTCGGAACGTCGTTGACCAGGATGATCAGGGTCAGCGGGTCCGCCTCCGAGGCAACGGGGCGGAGGAACAGCTCCACCTCCAGATCCTCGCCCGGCGCTTCCTGGATCACCAGGGACATGCGCGGGCGCATATCCGTATTGAAGGAGCCCCAGGCCGAATTGGCCGTCCATTCGCCTTCAAGGCAGGTGCGGCTGGCGGCCTCCTTGAAGAAGTCGTAGCTGCGGCCGAGCAGGATGGACTGCTTGTCGCCCAGCTTGGAGTTGAGATAGGTGGCGGCGTCGGCGACCGCGGCGGCCGGCGCCAGGGCGAAGCGCCCGACGCCGAGGCCGACCGAGCGGTGGTCGGTCGACTTGCTCACCCGCGCGATCGGGGTCAGCCCGGCATTCTCAATCTGCACCTCAAGCCGGCGAGCATTGGCGAGAACCGCAGCCGGGATCAGCGCATGGCGCACCACCATGTCGCCGCCCGGGACGGACCAGCGCGTCACCGGCATGCCGTTTACCAGGATGCGCGCCTCATGCAGGCTGCCTGAATAGGAGAAGCCCTTCACCTCGGCGACCAGCACCGCATCGTCCTTGAAAGGCTCGGCCAGATCGAAGTTCAGCGTCGCGGTGAGGCCGGAGGACCAGCAGCCCCATTTCTCGGTCAGGTGCCAGCCGCTGCGCTTGTGCCGCGCTCCTTCGATCCGGTTGGCGAGGGTGACGGGCGTGCCCGCGGTGTAGGGACGCTCGACCGCCGGCAGACCTACATGGGCGCTCAGGCTGTCGATCAGCGTGTCGGCGGATTCGCCCCAGGTGAAGCTGCGGTAGTTCTCGGCAATGTAGGCCTCGCGCGCGGCACGCGCCTGGCGGGAGGTGGCATAGAACTGGATCTTGGCCAGCCACTTCGCCTGGTCCAGCGGGTCCAGCAGTTCCACGAAGCCGGGCGCCACCTCCGGCACGGAAGAGGCGTTGGAGGCAAGGCAGATCTTGCCGTAGCGCAGGCTTTCCGACACCGGCAGGCCCCAGCCCTCGTAGAGGGATGGATAAACCGTGAAGAGGCAGTTCCGGTACAGCCATTCCAGAGCGTGGTCGTCGATATGGTCGAGGATGCGGATCTGGTCGCGCACGCGCGCATCGCCCTGCATGGCATGCGCCACGTCCTGGCCGTTCCAGGCCACGCCGCCCACCAGGACGAGCTTGGGGCAGCGCCCGCCCATGCGCTCGCGCAGCCGCACCCAGACATCGTAGAGCAGCTTGTGGTTCTTGCGGGCGTGGATGGCACCCACGCACAGGATGAAGGGCTGGTCCTCCAGCGCCTGCACGGATTCCGGCAGCGAGGTGCGGGCGGGGATCTGCGAGATCTCGTCGCCCTCGCGGAAAGTGCAGATGGGCGGGATGAACAGGTCGAGCTGGTTGTTGGCAAAGAAGCCGATATCCGCCCGCGTGCACTCGGAGATCGAGACGATGAGATCGGAGTTGCCCAGCAAAATGCTGAGATTGTGGTTGAAGACCGGCGCGTAGCCCTCGCCGAACCAGAACGGGAAGCGCACCGGGATCACGTCGTGGATGATCGGGGTGAGCTTCAGCTTGTGGCGGTACTTGAAGGCGGTGAGACCCTCGACATAGAGCGAGTTCTGCATCCAACCACTGCCGCCGACGATGTAAAAGGCGCCTTCGGGCAGCTTGATTGGCCGCACCGCCGTGGCGTCGTAGTGCGCCACGATGTTGCTGGTCTTGCCGGAGCGGATCGCCTCGAATGGAATTTCAACAAAGGCCTGCGCCTTGTTGTTCCAGGCAACGAAGCGGATGCTGGAGACGCGGCTGCTCTGCTGCAGCGCAATGGCGAGTGCCGCCTCGACGCGGGCGATGCCGGTCCAGCGCCCCTTGTGATTGGCGCTGGTGGTCACGTCGTAGACGATGTCGATCCGCGCCGCGCTGGCGGGGGTGGCGGGCAGCGCCTCGGGCAGGATCTCGACCGGCGGGGCTGCATCCGGGGCGGCATCCTTCCGCGCCTCGTGCACCAGGCGGTAGACCTCGCGTGTCGCGTCGCGATGGCGGTCCCAGTTGAAGTTCTCGGCGATGAAGCGTTTCTGGTCCGCCACCTGCTCCGGCGAGCGGCGCGTCTCGAAGGCTTCGAGGAGCGCGCGCCGCATGTCGGAGGCGGAGGCCGGGTCGCAGTACTGCGCCCAATCGCCGAAATACTCGCTCTCGCCGGACTCGTCGCTCAGCACCAGCGAGGCGCCAGCGGCGGCGGCCTCCAGCGCCGCGAGCGGCGCGCCTTCCGCCCAGCTCGGCAGCACCGCAACGCGCGAGGCCGCGAAGGCCGAGGCCAGCAAAGGCGAGTTCGGCGGCAGGCGCTCGATCAGATGCACGTTGGGCGTGCGGTAGCGCTCCATCAGCGCATAGTATTGCGCATTGGCCGCATGGCCGACGAGGACCAGGGGAATGTTGGTGCCCTGCAGCGCCCGCATCAGCATGAGCTGGTTCTTGCGGCTTTCCTGCCGGGCGACGCAAAGGATGAAATCCTTCAGCCCATATTCTTGCTCGAACAGGGCTGGGTCGCCATCGGAGAAGAGCTGCCAGTCGACGGGGTTGCGCACCACCGTGCCGCGCGAGATGTCGGCGCCGATCATCTCAAGGCGCCGCTTCTCGCGCTCGGACAGGAAGATGGCGTGGTCGGCGCGAGCCATCATCTCGCGCACCGAGGCGTAATAGCCGGGCACGGGCTCCGGCGGCGCTTCGGTCGAGGCGCGCTGACGCTCGCAATCAAGGCGGAATTGCTGAAGCCGCCCTTCTAATTCGGCCTCGCTTTCCGAGCTCTCGAAAATGCGTGGCAGCTCATCTTGCCACAGCGAGCGCATGGAAAGGTCGAGGAAGATCGGCGAGAAAATGACGCCGGCGCCCGCCGTCTTGGCGCGGCGGATCGCGTCCAGAGCGGCCTTCGGCGCCCAGGCGTTGAAGACGTGGGCGATGTCGTACTGCGACATGTCGGAGCCAGGATGACGGGCCACGCCGGCCTCGGCCCCCAGCTCACGCAGCTCCCGCCCTAACCGGGGCACGCGCACCGTCGGGCCGCCGGGCGACTTGCCCTCGGAGCCGTGCAGGAACAGGCCGATCCTGCGCGGGTTGCGGCCGCGGCTCTGCGGCGGGGGCGGCGCCAGAGTCAGCCCGTTCTTGCGGGCCAGTTCCTGGAAGACGCGGTCATGGCCCTCGGCCCAGGCATCCCAGGTGCGGTCCAGCGTGGACTGGCGGAGCTTGCGCTTCTTCTCGACAAGCTCCAGCAGGACGCGGCGCAGATCCTCGGCGTCGCCCACCTTGTATTCGATGTGCGGGAACTCGGGCACCCAACCTACGGGTGGCGAGATCACCTCGGTACCGCAGGCCAGCGCCTCCACCACGCTCATCGGGCCGCCTTCGTAAAGGGCGGGGACAAGCACATAGTCGAGTTGGCGGTAGAAATCGGGCAGTACGGCGTCGGGCAGCTTCAGCGCGGGGTCGGGCCAGCCCTCGCCGGTGAAGGACCATTCGATTTCGGGAATGTCCATCACTTGGGCGACGATATGCTCGCCCTTGCGCCCTGTATGATAGGTGCGGCCCACCACGCCGATGCGGATCTT
>NZ_PDNU01000074.1 GCF_002631185.1 Teichococcus rhizosphaerae
GCGCCATCGGCGGTCTGCTCTTCGACCTCGGCAGCGCCGCTACCCGGCTCCGCCACGGGAGGACGACCCGGGTGCCTGGGCCACCTGGGAATCGGACCTCGCTCGGGTGCGCGATGAGGGTGCGAAGGCCGCCAAGGCACTGGCTGAGGCGCGGGAGGCCGACCACACCCACACCGAGGTGCAGGGCTGGCTGCACGACCTCGGCTTGCCGCTCGGCTACGGCGTCCGGGTGGCTGCGAACAACCGCAGTCGCCTACTGGACGGCGGCAAGCTCGGCGATGGCTGCCTCGCCGCCCTGGCGGCGTCCGGCAGTGGCGCGGGTGCCGACGCCGTCCGGCTCATCGACGTGCTGTTGCCCGAGATCCGGAGCGTCACCGGAGATAGGCCTCGGCCGCGTAGCGGCGCATCATGCATTGGCTGTTGAAATGCGCACCGATCCGGGAGATCGCCTGCTTCATCATCCAGGCCCGGCGTGCCGGTTCGCCATGGAGGAGCGGCAGCACGGCTTGCTCAAGCTGCTCGTAAAGGTGGCCTGCGTGATCCCCAGGTGCTTCGCCGTCGCGACCGACCGCCCAACCGGTCACGCCTTCCTCCCACGCCTCGACCCACCAACCGTCAAGCACGCTGAGGTTCAGCCCGCCGTTCAGCGCCGCCTTCATGCCGCTGGTCCCGGAGGCTTCCATCGGCGGCAGCGGCGTGTTCAGCCAGACATCGGCTCCGGCGACCATCAACCGGGCCAGCGCCATGTCGTAGCCAGGCAGGAAGGCCACTGGCACGGCGCCCCCCAGCTGGTGTGCATGATCCTGGAGTGTGCGGATCAATTCCTTGCCCACGTCATCACGCGGGTGCGCCTTCCCCGCGACGAGGACCTGGAACGGGGAGCGTTCCGCAATTTCCCGCAGCCGACCAAGGTCCGAGAAGAGCAGGTCGGGGCGCTTGTAGCCGGTCATCCGCCGCGCGAAGACGATCAGGGGCAGGTCGGGCCGCAGCGCCGCGGCGGCTTCGGGGGTGCGCCGGTGAGCCTCGGCCAGCAACTCCGCCCGCGCCTCGGCTTTGGCGGCGAGGACCGCCGTGTCGGGCAGCCGGTCGGCGCGCGCCAGCCCCTCCGGCTCATGCGCCCAATTCGGGGCGATCTCCTGGAAAAGGCGGGCGAAGGCGGGATGGGCCCAGGTCGGTACATGCACGCCATTGGTGACAGCGTTGATCCGATAGCCCGGGAACATGCGACGCGTTGTCTCGGCGTGGCGCGTTGCCACGCCGTTCACCCAGCCGCTGAGGCTCAGGGCGAGGCGCGTCATGTTCAGCGCCTCCTCGCCAGCCAGCAGCCGGAGCTGGTCGGTCTCGAAAAAGTCGCCCAGGATTCGCTCGACCAACCCATAAGGGAAGCGGTCTTGCCCGGCCTCGACTGGGGTGTGGGTGGTGAAGATGCAGCGCTCGCGCACCGGATCCGGGTCATAGCGCAGCGGGCCCTCCGCCGGGCGGTCGGATGCCAGCCGGTGGCGGCGCAGCAGCGAGAGCGGCAGAAGCGCGGCATGGCCCTCGTTCAGGTGGTAGGTTTCGATCTCGAAGCCGAGGGCGCGGAGCATCCGCTCGCCGCCGATGCCGAGCACCGCTTCCTGGCGCAGGCGCAGCACCTCGTCACCGCCGTAAAGCCGGTCCGTGATGCCGCGGTCCTCGGGGGCGTTCACCTCGAGCTGTGTGTCAAGCAGTAGCACCGGCACGCGGTGCCCGAGCGGGCAGGTCAGGACGCGGAGCCAGGCGCGGATCCAGACAGAGTGACCCTCGATCCGGATCGCCACCGCTGCGTCGAGGGGCGAGGCCCAATCCGCGGGCTCCCACGGATCCGCGTGGTCCACCTGCCGCCCGTCCTGGCCGATCTCCTGCCGCAGGTACCCCTCGCGGCTGGCAAGCGTCACGAAGACCATCGGCAACTCGAGGTCAGCGGCCGAGCGGGCGGTGTCGCCCGCGAGGACGCCGAGGCCGCCGGAGTAGGTGTGGATCCCGGGGTGCAGCGCCATCTCCATCGAGAGGTAGGCGATGCGCGTCCGAGCGAGGAAGGGGTCGAGGGACGCGGCCATGGCGGACTCCTCAGCGGGAAACGAGGACAAGGGTGGAGCGGGGCGGCAGCACCGTAGCCGCGGGGTCGGGCGGCGACGGCTCGGCCCCCGGCTCGGCGATGTCGCCGGGCGGGGCGGCCGCGGTGTCCAGCGCGACGCCCCAGGGGCTGGCGGGGGGCACTGGCAGAACGAAGCGGGCGGAGCGGCGGGCGGCGTTGAACAGCAGGCAAAGCCCGCCGGGCGCGGGGGCCTCCTCCCGGATCACGCAGCCGAGGCGGTTCTCCGGGCCATGCCAGTCCGGCGGCCCGCCGTCGGGCCCGAACCAGGCGATCTCCCCGGCCGTGTAGAAGCGTTCCGCCGCCAGCACCGGGTGGGCCCGGCGCAAGGCCGTCAGGCCGCGCACGAAGCGGATCAGGTCCGCGTTGCGCCGCGCCAGGTCCCAGTCATACCAGGAGACCTCGTTGTCCTGGCACCACGGATTGCTGTTGCCGCGCTGGGTGCGGCGGAATTCGTCGCCGCCGAGCAGCATCGGCACCCCGCGCGAGAGGAATGGGGTGGCGAGCAGGTTGCGAACTTGGCGTCGCCGCACCGCCTCCACGGCCGGGTCCTCGCTCGGGCCCTCGGCGCCGTTGTTGTCGCTGAACTCCTCCCTGGGCCCGTCGCGGTTGCCCTCGCCATTCGCTTCGTTGTGCCGACGGGCGTAGGTCACTAGGTCGTTCAGCGTGAAGCCGTCGTGCGAGGTGACGAAGTTCACGCTGCGCAGCGGCCCGCCCACGTCGCCGCCGTAGAGGTCGGAACTGCCGCAGAGCCGGGTGGCGAAGGCGGCCGTCATGCCCGGGTCGCCACGCCAGAAACGGCGCACGTCGTCGCGGTAGCGGGCGTTCCACTCGGCCCAGGCCTGGTGCGGGAAGTCGCCGACCTGGAAGGCCCCGGCGGAGTCCCACGCCTCCGCAATGAGTTTCACCTGGCGCAGGATCGGATCCTCGGCGATCTGCTCCAGTAAGGGCGGGTTGGACAGCAGCGCGCCGTCCGGGCCGCGGCCGAGCACCGAAGCGAGATCGAAGCGGAAGCCGTCCACGTGGCCGTGCATGACCCAGTGCCGCAGGCAGTCCACCAGGAGCGAGCGCACCACAGGGTGGTTGCAGTTCAGGGTGTTGCCGCAGCCGGTGAAGTCGGCGTAGCCGCCGCCCGGCCCGAGCAGGTAGTAGATCGCGTTGTCGAGGCCACGGAAGGCGAAGGTCGGGCCATCGGCGCCGCCCTCGGCCGTGTGGTTGAAGACGACGTCGAGGATCACCTCGATACCGGCGCGGTGCAGCTCCCGCACCATGGCCTTGAACTCGGCGAAGGCGGCCTCCGCTCCTCCGAAGGCGTAGGCGGCGCGCGGCGCGAACAGGGCGACCGGGTCGTAGCCCCAGTAATTCGGCAGCGGCGCCCCCGTCCCCGGGTCGCGCGCGCCGCGCCCGAGGGCGGCGGCTTCCTGCACCGGCATCAGCTCCAGCGCCGTCACGCCGAGCTTCCGGAGGTAGGGGATCATCTCCGACACCCCACCGAAGCAGCCGGACTGCCGAGCGCCCGATGAGGGATGGGCAGTCAGGCCGCGGACATGGGTTTCGTAGATGACCGTGTCGCGCCAGGGATGGCGCGGTGGCCGGTCGTCGCCCCAGTCGAAGCGCTGGTCGGCGACGAGGCAACGGCCCGCCCCGTCAGGACCCGTCGTCACGGCGCTCGCAAAGGGGTCGAGCAGCGTCCGGGTGGGGTCGAAGCGATGGCCCTCCGCGGGCGCGAAGGGGCCCTCCGCGCGCAGGGCATAGGCCGCGCCATGCGGCAGGCCGACGAGGCGCGCATGCCAGACATCGCCTGTGCGGTGCCGATCGGGGTCGAGCGGCACGGTGGCGGCCAGCGCGCCGTGCGGGCCGTCGAACAGGAGCAGGGTCAGGCGGGTCGCGTGGCGGCTGAAGACCGCCAGGTTGAAGCCGTCGCAGGCCTCGCTCAGCCCCAAGGGCAGCGGCTCGCCGGGCTCGACCCGCACCGTACTCAGCGAGCGGGTCAAGCCGGAGTGCCGGAGTAGGAGACGAGGTTCCGCGATCCGCGCCGCGCGAATACCTCGACGTTACCGAGGGTGGTCTCCCGGATGCGGCGCAGCGCCCCCTCGGTGTAGTAGGCGTTGTGCGGCGTGACGACCACGTCGGGGAAGTGGAGCAGCGCCCGACCCTCAAGGAGCCCGCGGAGGCGCTCGCTGTCAAGGAGCGGATCGCTGCGGAAGATCTGCGCCTCGCTGCGGATCAGGCACTCCTCCGGCAGCACCTCCAGCCCGGCGCCGCCGAGGCAGCCCGCATCCAGCGCCCGCACTAGCGCGGTGGCGTCAATCACCCCGCCGCGCGCGGTGTCCACCAGCACGGCGCCAGGCTTCATACGGGCGAACTCGGCGTCCGAGATCAGGTGGCGGGTGCCGGGGCCATTGGGGATGTGCGGGGTCACGACCTCGGCCTCGGCCAGCGGGTTCTCGGGCGAAAGGTGGTCGACGCCCAGTGCCGCTGCCGCGTCGCTCATGGCAGCGCTCCTCCGGACTCGGCGGGGAGGCGCTCGATGCGTGCCGTGGGCGAGAGGGCGGCGAGCGCCGGGAGGCACGCCCTCTCGGCGACCGGGAGTTCGTGTCCCTTCGGCCATGTCGCCCGTCAGACCAGCGTGCCGGTGATGCCGAGGGCTGCGTCGGTGCGCGCGATCGAGGCGCGCGCCTCCAGCTCGCGGCCCGTGAGGGCGCGGATCGCGTCCACCGTCTCGGGGATCACGATCGCCTGGTTGTCCACCATGTAGAGGTAGAACAGTTCGTCCCCCAGGACCTTCAGCGTGTCGGACCAGAGCGCGACCTCGTACAGGTTGCCGTGCGGGCGGCCGAGGTCGGCGGTCAGCTCCTTGATGGTGTTCGGGGCGGGCAGCCCGTCCCGCGCCTCGACGAAGGCGATCCGGGAGGAGGTCCGGAAGGCGTCGAGGACCTCCTCACGCGAGGCGGAGCGGGTGAGCTGGACGGCCCAGCTGTGCACATGGCCGATCGTTTCCGGAACCTTGATGGCGACCGTCACCACGTCCAGCTCCGGATCGACGGTCTGTGCGTCCGGCCCCTGGTGGCTCGGGATTTCCGCCTCCGGCACCAGGGTGTTCATGATGCCGCCGAGGTGGCTCTCCCACGGGTCCGTCGCCCGGCGCAGCAGTGTGCCACGGGCGCGCCGCAGCAGACCGGCGCGCTTCAGCGCGCTGAGCGTGCGGACGGCCGAGCTGGTGTTGCAGGACACGACCCGGGTGGCGTCGCGGTCGATGGCGGTCGCGTAGTTCGCCTCGGCTACGAAGGAATGGCCGGTGGTCTCGTGCTTCTCGCCGCCCTGGAGGATGAACTTCACCCCGCGCCGCCGGTAGGCTTCGACGTTCTTCACCGCGACGTGCTTCGGGGTGCAGTCCACCACCACGTCCAAGCGGCCGAGGAGCGCCTCCTGGTCGCCCTCCACCGGCAGTCCGACGCGCTGCATCGCCTCGGCGTGGTCCGGCGTCGCGCCGTACAGCCGGAAGCCCGTCCGCGCGGCGGCCCGCATGCGCCAGTCCGTCAGCACGTCGGCAATGCCGGTGAGTTCCATGTCCTCCTGGCAGGCCACCGCGCCCGCGACGCGCTTGCCGATGACGCCGTAGCCAACGACGCCAACCCGGATTCTTGCGTTGTTCGCCATGATCATCCTCCTCTTTGTCCACTGTCGGGGATGCCCCGGCCGCGCTACGGTGCGCGCACCGGATTGAGAGCCACGGCACCAGCCTGCGGCCCAGTGTCGCGAACGGCGGCACGCCACCGGACACACGCGGCCCCGCGCCGTGCAACACGAGCGGCAAGTCCGCTCAAACCCGCCCCTCCGCGGGATGCACGTCGATAGGCGCCGCCGCCATGCCGCGGCCCTGCGCCGCCGCGTCACTGCTCAGCCGCGTGCGTCGCAGAATCAGGGCGTTGAGCGCCACGATCACCGTGCTGCCCGACATCGACAGCGCCGCCACCTCCGGGCTCAACGTGAAGGGGTACAGGACACCGGCCGCCAGCGGGAAGGCGATGACATTGTAGCCCACCGCCCACCAGAGGTTCTGGTGCATCTTGCGCAGCGTCGCGCGCGACAGCTCGACCGCGGTGACCACGTCCAGCGGGTCGCTGCGCATCAGCACCACATCGGCGCTCTCGATCGCGACGTCGGTGCCAGCGCCGATGGCGAAGCCGACGTCCGCCCGGGTCAGGGCGGGGGCGTCGTTGATGCCGTCGCCCACCATGCCGACGCGGCGGCCCTGGGCCTGCAGTTCGCGGATCTTCTCGGCCTTCTGCCCAGGCAGCACGTCGGCGAGCACGAGGTCGAGGCCGAGCATGCGCCCGATGCGGTCCGCCGTGCCTCGGTTGTCCCCGGTCAGCATCGCCACCTGCACGCCGCGCGCGCGCAGACGCCGTACCGTCTCGGCCGCGGTCGGTCGCGGCGCGTCGGCGATGGCGACCAGGCCGAGCAGGCGCCCTGCCTCGGCCACATGCACGACCGTGCGGCCCGCGCCCTGCAGCCGTGCCGCCTCGGCCTCAAGGCCCGCGAGGTCCACCCGTTCCTCGTCCATCAGCCGACGGTTGCCGAGCAGGATGGTGCGGCCTTCGACCTCCGCCTGCGCGCCGCGCCCCTCGAGGACGCGGAAGCCGGTCGCCGGAGCGACGGCGAGCGCATCCTTGGCCCGCCGGAGGATCGCCTGCGCCAGCGGGTGGTCGGTCCCGATCTCCACCGCGGCGGCGCGGGCGAGCAGCGTGGGCGCCTCCACGCCCGGGGCGGGGACCAGCTCGACCACCTCAGGTTGGCCCACCGTGAGCGTGCCCGTCTTGTCGAAGACGATGACATCGAGCTTGGCCGCGTCCTCGAGCGCGGCGGCGTTCTTGAACAGGATGCCGTGCTTCGCGCCCAGCCCGGTGCCGACCATCACCGCCATGGGCATCGCCAGGCCGAGCGCGTCCGGGCAGGCGATGACGAAGACCGTGATCATCATGGTTACGGCGAAGAGGAGCGTCTGGCCCACGACCCAGTACCAGACGGCGAAGGTCAGCAGCCCGAACACGATCGCCGCGAGCACCAGCCATTGCGCCGCGCGGTCGGCCAGCAGCTGCGCGGGCGCCTTCGAGTTCTGCGCCTCCTGCACCAGCTTGACAATCTGCGCCAGCGCGGTGTCGGCGCCCACTCGCTCGGCGCGGTAGCGGAAGGTCCCGCTCTTGTTGATGGTCGCGCCGGTGACGGCGCTGCCAGGGCCCTTGGTGACTGGCATGGATTCGCCGGTCAGCATGGACTCGTCCACCTGCGACGAGCCCTCGATCACGGTACCGTCCACCGGGATCTTGTTGCCTGGGCGGATCACGACGACGTCGCCCTGGACGACCTCGGCCGTCGGGATCTCCACCTCGCGGCCGCCCCGCAGGACGGTTGCCTTGGGCGGAGCGAGGTCGAGAAGCGCGCGGACCGCCGCCGAGGCCCCGGCGCGGGCCCGCATCTCCAGCCAGTGGCCGAGCAGGATGAAGACCATCAGGACCGCGGCGGCCTCGTAGAACTGCGGCCCGTCGAACAAGAAGGTGCTGCCGATGCTGAACAGGTAGCCGGTGCCGACGCTGAGCACGACCAGCACCGCCATGTTCAGGACGCCGTTGCGCAGCGCTCGCCAGGCCGCCACCACGAAGGGCCATGCGGGATAGAGCACCGCGCCGGTCGCGAGCAGGAACAGGAGCAGGTCGAGGTTGAGGCCGAAGGGGGGCGAGGGCGGGGTGAAGGACATCCCCATCGGCTCGTAGATCAGGATCGGCACGGTGAAGGCGAGCGCCACGAGGAAGCGCCGACGCATGTCGCGGACCATGTCGCCCATGTCCTGGCCCGCGCCGTGGCCCATCTCGTGCGCCATCGCGCCGTGCTCAGCGGTGCGGCCGCGCTTGGGGCCCGCTGGCGGTCCGGTCCGGTGCCCCGCGTGTCCGATATCGGGGGTGCCCTCGGCGTCACAGAGGTGCCGCGGCACGGCCTCGCCACGGCAGTAGAAACCGCAGGCGCGGATCTCGGCGGCGAGCGCCTCGCCCGAGATGCGGCCCTCGTCGAAGGTGACGGTTGCACTGCTCCCCGCCGGGTTCACCGCCACGGCGGTGACGCCCGGCAGCGTGCGGAGCCGCCGTTCGATGCCCTGCGCGCTCAGCGGCGAAAGGAGGCCGCGGATGTCGAACGTGGCGGTGCTCATGCCCTCTCTCCTTGCCGTGGCGGCGCGCGGGCGCCCGCGCGGATGGTGGCCGAGGGGTGCTCAGCCTGCGTTCAGTCAGTTCAGGATGACCAGGGTCCAGAGCCCGCGGGCGGGCGCACGTCGTGCGTCATGATGCGCCTCCCCGGGGCTGCTCCCGCTCTGTGCGCCCGCCCGGCTCGCGGTGCCCCGCATGGCCCCCGTGGCCGTGGTGCATGAACAGGTGCATCAGCGGGCAGGCAAGCAGGAGCAGGTACGGCAACGCGCCCAGGGCGTGCGCGTAGTGCTCGCGCAGGACGTAGAACGCGGCGACGAGGCCGAAACCGATCAGGGCGATGCCGCCCCTGCTGCGCCACCAGGACGTCGGAGAATTGTCGTGCATCGCAGCTTTCCTTCTCTCGTCTTCCGTGACTTTGGTAGGCGGCGGCGCGCGCCGCCTTGACCTGGCTCAAACCGAGCGAGGCCGGGGTGGCAATTGTCCCGTCCCGATGGTCAGTGCCGCGCCCAAACTCGGTCGCCGCCGGGCGCGCCGAACAGCACGACCTCGTAGGGCGTACCCGGGATGTCCATCCCCGGCGAGGAAGGCGGCATCCCCGGCGCGGACAGCCCCTTGGCGCGGGGCCGTTCGGCGAGCAGGCGGCGTACGTCGGCGGCGGGGACATGCCCCTCGACCACGTATCCGTCCACGACGGCCGTGTGGCAGGACTGAAGGGCGTCCGGGACACCATGGGCGGCCTTGACCGCCTGGAGGTCGGTCACGTCGTGCACGGTGGCCTCAAAGCCCGCCGCCTTCATGTGCTTGACCCATCCGTCGCAGCACCCGCAGGTCGCGTCCTTCCAAACCTCCAACCGAGGGCCCTAGGTCCCGCTGGCGAGGCTGGCAGGGAGAACCGCTGCACCCAGCCCGAGGCTGAGGATGGACCGTCTGCTCATTGAAATCAGGACGATCTTACCATTCATCACGTTGTTCCCTGAAGTGGCCGGAGTCTTCCGGCACGCTGTGTCTGGTCCTGCTTCCTTGCTCGGCGCGCCGCCCGTGCGGAACATCATCACCCAGTCCCCCCTCGGCGATCTGGTCGAGAATGGGGCACTCTGGCCGGTGTCCGCCGTCGCAGGATATTGCGAGCCTCTCAAGTGCTTCGCACATTCGGGTCAACTGGTCGATCTTGGCCCTCAGCTCGGCCGTGTGCTCGAGGGCAATTTGCTTCACGTCCGCACTCGCCCGGTTCTCGTCCTGCCAAAGGCCGATGAGCAGCTTGATGCGTTCAAGGGGAAGCCCGAAGTCTCGTGCCCGCCGGATAAAGCGCAACGTGTTCACGTCGCGATCCGAGTAAACCCGATAGCCCGCCGCTGTGCGACCAGCTTTCGCGAGCAGGCCGATGCTCTCATAATACCGGAGCATCTTGGCGGAGACGCCGGATGCCTTAGCGGCTTGCCCGATGTTCATGATGGCCTCCATGTCGACCGAACGCAGTGGTCCGAGCGAAATTCTCGGGTTTCCCACTGTGGGAGGGTCAAGCGCTTCTTGGATGAACTGAGGCTCGGACCGGGCTTGACTTTCCCGCCGTGGGAAGCCGCACCCTGCGTGTAGTTGAGGTACAGGAGCCTGCGGCATTGCGGGCGGCGAGCTGGAGGCAAAACTCGATGAGCGGTCAGCACCAAGGCCATGGCCACGAACACCGTGCCAAGCATCAGCACAGCCATCACCAGCATGGCCATGGGGACGTGGCGGTGGCCGATACCGGGCTCGTCACCGACCCGGTCTGCGGGATGAAGGTGGACCCGGCCACCTCGAAGCACCGCGTGGAGCACGGCGGGACGACGTTCCACTTCTGCTCGGCCGGGTGCCGGACGAAGTTCGAGGCCGAGCCCGAGAAGTACCTCAAGCCGGAAAAGGCGGCCGCACCGACAGCGGCGCAGAAGGCCGCCATCTACACCTGCCCGATGCACCCGCAAATCCGGCAGCAGGGGCCGGGCAACTGCCCCATCTGCGGCATGGCCCTGGAGCCACTGGAAGTGGCGGTCGAGGCCGGACCGAACCCCGAGCTCATCGACATGACCCGCCGGTTCTGGATCGGGTTGGTGCTGACGCTGCCTGTGGTCGTCCTGGAAATGGGCGCGCACATCCCCGGCCTCGACCTGCATAACCTGATCTCGCCAAGAGCTTCCACCTGGATCCAGTTCCTCCTCGGGACACCGGTGGTGCTCTGGGCGGGCTGGCCCTTCTTCATGCGCGGCTGGCAGTCGGTGGTGAACCGCAGCCTCAACATGTTCAGCCTGATCGCGCTCGGCACCGGCGCCGCCTACCTCTACAGCCTGATCGCGACCTTCGCGCCCGGCGTCTTCCCCGAGGGCTTCCGCGGGATGGACGGCACCGTCGCCGTCTACTTCGAGGCCGCCGCCGTCATCACGGTCCTCGTGCTGCTCGGGCAGGTGCTGGAGCTGCGCGCCCGCGAGCAGACCGGCGGCGCCATCCGCGCGCTGCTGAACATGGCGCCCAAGACGGCACGGCGTATCCGGCTGGATGGGACGGACGAGGAAATCAGCCTCGCCGAGGTGCATGTCGGCGACCGGCTGCGCGTGCGGCCCGGTGAGAGCGTGCCGGTGGACGGCGAGGTGCTGGAGGGGAGCGGCGCCGTGGACGAGTCCATGGTTACCGGCGAGTCCCTGCCGGTTGAGAAGGCGCCTGGCGCCAAGGTTATCGGCGGCACGGTGAACGGCACCGGCTCGCTGGTCATGCGGGCGGACAAGGTGGGATCCGACACCATGCTCTCGCGCATCGTGGCCATGGTCGCCGAGGCCCAGCGCAGCCGGGCGCCCATCCAGCGCATGGCCGATACCGTCTCCGGCTACTTCGTGCCCGCGGTGATCGCCGTGGCCATCCTGTCCTTCATCGCCTGGGCGGTCTGGGGCCCGAGCCCGGCGCTCTCCTACGGGCTGATCGCGGCCGTCTCCGTGCTCATCATCGCCTGCCCCTGCGCGCTGGGATTGGCCACGCCGATGTCGATCATGGTCGGCGTCGGCAAGGGCGCCGGTGCGGGCGTCCTCATCAAGTCCGCCGAGGCGCTCGAGCACATGGAGAAGGTGGACACGCTGGTCGTGGACAAGACCGGCACGCTGACCGAAGGCAAGCCCAAGGTGGTGGCCGTGGTTCCGGCGCCCGGCCTGGCGGAGGCCGAGGTGCTGCCGCTCGCGGCCAGCCTGGAGCGTTCGAGCGAGCACCCGCTGGCGGCCGCCATCGTCGCCGCGGCGCGCGAACGAGGAGGTGAGATGTGGGAGCCCGCCGACTTCACCTCGGTGACCGGCAAGGGGGTGACCGGCACGGTGGACGGGCGTCGCGTCGCGTTGGGCAACGCCCGCCTGATGCAGGAGCTGGGGGTGGAGCTGGGCGGGCTCGCCGCCCGGGCGGACGAGTTGCGGCGGGAGGGCGGCACGGCCCTGTTCCTGGCGGTGGACGGCAAGCCGGGCGGCGTCATCGCGGTGGCCGATCCCATCAAGCAGACCACGTCCGCCGCCCTGCAGAGCCTGCGGGCCGATGGCATCCATATCGTCATGCTGACCGGGGACAACCGCACCACCGCCGAAGCGGTCGCGCGGAAGCTCGGCATTGATGAGTTCCAGGGCGACGTGCTGCCCGAGGACAAGCACCGCATCGTCCGGGACCTCCGCGCACAGGGGAAGGTCGTCGCCATGGCGGGCGACGGGGTGAACGACGCCCCGGCACTGGCCGAGGCCGATGTGGGCATCGCCATGGGCACCGGCACGGATGTCGCCATGCAGAGCGCGGGCGTGACGCTGGTGAAGGGCGACCTGGCGGGCATCGCGCGGGCGCGGCACCTGTCGCGCGCGGTGATGAGGAATATCCGGCAGAACCTGTTCCTCGCGTTCGTCTACAATGCGGCCGGCGTGCCGCTGGCGGCGGGCGTGCTCTACCCGTTCCTCGGCCTCCTGCTCAGCCCGATCGTCGCCGCGCTGGCGATGGCGCTCAGCTCGGTGTCCGTCATCGGCAATGCGCTGCGGCTGCGGACGGTGCGGCTTTAGACCGGGCACATCGAGGAATGGGGGTCACACACCCCCATTCCGACGTTCGTTAGTGGCGGTGAGCGGCGCCGCCGGATGTGGAGCCCCCTTGCGACTGCATCTGGCTGCACTGCGCCATCATGGCCTGCATGTCGGGGGACATTCGGGCCCCGCGGCCCGCGTCCGCCTGCATCTGCCTGCAGTGGGCCATCGTGTCCTGCATGCTCATGCCCGACATGTTGTGCCCCTGCATGCCCTGCATGTTGGAATGGCTCATCCCGGGCATGTTGGAGTGGTCCATGCCCGACATGCCCCCACCGGACGAGGCGGCGGCCTGACCCGACGGCTGGAGCGACATTTGCGATGCGGGGGGAACCGAGGCCTGGGGCGTGGCGCCTTGCGGCGCGCAGGCCGCGGCGGTGAGCGCGAGGCCGAATCCAATGACGAGACGTGCGGTCAAGCTGCGACGAGAAGCGGCGGTCATGCTTCCTCCTTTTGCCACGCCGCGCCGAACCGGGCTGGCCGTCAGAGCGGATATCCCGTGTTCGGCGGGACGCCTCCACCGACGGCAGACGTGGCACAAGGCCTGGTCGGCACGCGCGGCTTGTTCCGTCGGCAAGCCACCCTCGTGACGCGCCGTCAGCAGGATGCGGAGGAGCCTACACGTTCCCACCATGTCCGTCGTCCTTCTGAGCGGCTTTCATTTCTTACGTTTTATTACAGCGCACGGTAGGCGATTGCTGATGCGGCGCTCAGCGTTGATATCGGAGTGCGCGAATCATGACGTTCGCGGGTACCGGCGAGGCACCGCCTGCAGCGGCCGAACGTAGGAAGCGCCCCGGATCACGCGGGGAATGTAGCGATAGGAGCTCGTGGGGACGGTGGAGATTCCGGTCTCTCAGTGCAAATTGCTACCAACCGGCATTGCTGCCGTCACCCTCTCCCCCTGTTCCCGCACTGCTCAGGCTGAGCCAAATGAAGGTTGCAGGGGATGCTGTCGCTCGGTTCCCATCTGGCGCCCGAGCGCATGGCAGTGAGCATCACCGAGCATCCGAGTGCGGCTGTGGTGATCAACGCCGCCGACCTCAGGCTCAACTTCCGCCGGGGAGCGAGCGTATGAAGATCCGCAGCGCCCATGTCCGTTCCGCCGGAGCAACACCTTGACCAACAGCTCCGGCAG
>NZ_PDNU01000075.1 GCF_002631185.1 Teichococcus rhizosphaerae
TGGTGAAATCCGAAATCCGAAACAGCCCGGCTTGCCATCCCATGGCAGGTGCGGGCCTATCGTGTTCCGTGAGCGACGCACCCACCCTTCAACTCCGCCGCCTCATGCTGCGGAACTTTCGCAGCTATGCAGAGCTGGACCAGGGTTTCACGTCACGCATCGTGGTCGTGGCCGGGGCGAATGGCGTCGGCAAGACCAATCTGCTGGAAGCGATCAGCCTGCTTTCCCCAGGCCGCGGGCTGCGCGGCGCGCGTGGAGCGGAGCTGGGCCAGCGCGAAGGCGGCGCCGGCCTCTCCTGGACCATCGCGGGGCATTTCGAGGGGCGCCTCGGCCCCCTGGTCATCGGCACCGGCGCCGAGGCGGGGCAGGACCGCCGCAGCTTCCGCCTCGACGGCGGGGCCATCCGCAGCCAGGCCGAGCTTTCCGCGCATGTCGCCATGCTGTGGCTGACGCCGCAGATGGACCGTCTTTTCCAGGAAGGCGCCAGCGGCCGGCGAAGATTCCTGGACCGCCTGGTCTGGTCCCTGGAGCCCACCCATGCCCGCGACGTCGCGGCCCATGACGCGGCCATGACCCAGCGCAACCGCCTGCTCTCCGAAGGCCGGCGTGACCCCGGCTGGCTGGCGGCGCTGGAGGACACCATGGCACGCCATGCCGTGGCCGCCATCGCCGCGCGGCGGGCCATGGCGGCCCAGCTCAACGCAGCCCTGGCCGATGGCGTGGCTGGCGCCTTTCCGGCGGCGCGGCTGGAGCTGGCCTGCCCGATCGCCCAGGCGCTGGCCTCGCAGCCCGCCCTCGCGGTCGAGGACCAGCTCCGCGCCGGCCTGGCGGCGGACCGCCCGCGCGATGCGGCGGCGGGCGGTGCCCGGCAGGGCGCCCACCGCACCGATCTCCGGCTGCTCCTCCTGCCCAGGGCCCTTCCGGCCGAGCTTTGCTCCACCGGCGAGCAGAAGGCGCTGCTGGTCAGCATCGTGCTGGCACAGGCGGCGCTGGTGGCGGCGCAGCGCGGCTTCGCGCCGCTGCTGCTGCTCGACGAGGTCGCCGCGCATCTGGACCCGCAGCGCCGCGCCGCCCTGTTCGCCGCCCTGGCGGCGCTGCCGGCGCAGTGCTTTCTCACCGGCACGGAGGCGCTGCCCTTCGCGCCCTTGTCCGGCATTGCGCAATTCCTCGGGGGAGAGCCGGGCGGGCTGCGGCCGCTTGCCGATTTCCCCGTGTCGTATGACCGATAAAATGCTATAAATCCGCGTGTTTCCGCACGCCGTCAGCAGGAGTTCTTCGCCGGCATGAGTGAGTCCGCGCGCGCACCGTCCCCCGTCACCGAGCTGCCGGCGGACACTTATGACAGCGCCTCCATCACCGTGCTGCGCGGGCTGGAAGCCGTTCGCAAGCGCCCTGGCATGTATATCGGCGACACCGATGACGGCTCGGGCCTGCACCACATGGCCTTCGAGATCATCGACAACGCGGTGGACGAGGCGCAGGCGGGCTATGCCACGCGCTGCGACGTCGTGCTGAACGCCGATGGCTCCGTCACCGTCACCGATGACGGGCGCGGCATTCCCACCGACATCCATTCCGAGGAAGGCGTCTCCGCCGCCGAGGTGGTGCTGACGCGGCTGCATGCCGGCGGCAAGTTCAACCAGAACTCCTACAAGGTCTCGGGCGGCCTGCACGGCGTCGGCGCCGCGGTGGTGAACGCCCTGTCCGAGTGGATGGAAGTGGTCATCTGGCGCAACGGCCATGAGCACTTCATCCGCTTCGAGCATGGCGAGACGGTGCAGCCGCTGAAGGTGATCGGCCCCTCGGACCACGCCACCGGCACCCGCGTGACGTTCAAGCCCTCCGCCGGCACCTTCACCCGCACCGAATACGACTTCGCCGTGCTGGAGAAGCGCCTGCGCGAGCTGGCCTTCCTCAATTCCGGCCTCGCCATCACTGTGCGCGACGAGCGCCCCGTGGCGCTCGGCGAGGCGGCGCGCGAGACGGTCTTCCACTTCGATGGTGGCCTCACCGCCTTCGTGGAATGGCTGGACCGCTCCAAGGAGCCGCTGTTCAGGCCGGCCATCAGCCTGAAGGCCAAGGAAGGCACCGGCATCCAGGTCGAGCTGGCGATGTGGTGGAACAACAGCCCGCACGAGCTGGCGCTGTGCTTCACCAACAACATCCCCCAGCGCGACGGGGGCACCCACCAGGCCGGCTTCCGCCAGGCGCTGACCCGCGTGGTGATGAAGTATGCCGAGGAGCTGGCCAGGAAGGAGAAGGTCGAGCTGTCCGGCGAGGACATGCGCGAGGGGCTGACGGCCGTCATCTCCGTCAAGGTGCCGGACCCGAAGTTCTCCTCCCAGACCAAGGACAAGCTGGTCTCCTCCGAGGTGCAGCCGGTGGTGCACATGGCGGTGGCCGACGCGCTCTCCCACTGGTTCGAGACGCATCCGAAGGAAGCGCGCATCGTGCTGGACCAGGTCGTGCTCGCCGCCGCCGCCCGCAAGGCGGCGCAGCTGGCGCGCGAGAAGGTCGGCCGCAAGAACGCGCTCGACATCTCGACCCTCCCCGGCAAGCTGGCCGACTGCCAGGAGAAGGATCCCACCCAGTGCGAGATCTTCCTGGTCGAGGGTGACAGCGCCGGCGGCTCCGCCAAGCAGGGCCGCGACCGCCGCTTCCAGGCCATCCTGCCGCTCAAGGGCAAGATCCTGAACGTCGAGCGCGCGCGCATCGACAAGATGCTCTCCTCGGCCGAGATCGGCACGCTGATCACGGCGCTCGGCACCGGCATCGGCACAGGCCCGGTGGAGAAGGGCGGCTTCTCGGCCGACAAGCTGCGCTACCACCGCATCGTCATCATGACTGACGCGGATGTGGACGGCTCGCACATCCGTACCCTGCTGCTGACCTTCTTCTTCCGGCAGATGCCCGAGCTGCTCGCCCGCGGCCATCTCTACATCGCCCAGCCCCCCCTCTACCGCGCCAAGCGCGGCCAGGAGGAGCGCTACCTCAAGGACGACCGCGCGCTCGAGGACTTCCTGCTGGAAAAGGCGCTGCACGGCGCGAGCCTCCGCTTCGCCGATGGCCGCGCGGCCGAGGGCGACGAGCTGCGCGAGGTGGTGGAGGGCCTGCGCCAGACGGCGCACCGCATCCGCCGCCTTTCCACCAACCTGCCGGCGGAGCTGGTGGAGCAGGCCGCCATCGCCGGCGCCCTGACGCCCGACGCGGCGCGCGCCCTCGCCGTGGCGCCCGAACTGGCCACGCGGCTCGATGCCCTGGCCCGCCCGACCGAGCGTGGCTGGAAGGTCGCGCCGGGCACCGAGGGGCTGGTGATGGGCCGCACCGTGCGCGGCGTGGCCGACCGGCACCGGCTGGACCCGGCCGCGCTGCGCAGCCCCGAGGCGCGCTGGCTGGCCGAGCGCCATGCCGCCCTGGCTGCCGCCTGGGCACGGCCTGCCACGCTGTCGCTGGACGGCCATCCGGTGGAGGTGGCCGGCCCGCTCGCGGCGCTGGACCGCATCCTGGCGCAGGGCCGCAAGGGGCTGGCCATCCAGCGCTTCAAGGGCCTGGGCGAGATGAACCCGGACCAGCTCTGGCAGACCACGCTGGACCCGGCCGCCCGCACCCTGCTGCAGGTGAGGATCGAGGATGTGGAGGATGCCGAGCAGGTCTTCTCCACCCTGATGGGCGACGTGGTGGAGCCGCGCCGCGAGTTCATCGTGGGCAACGCGCTGAAGGTGGGCAACCTCGACGTGTGAGCCGCCTGTCCCCCGCTCCTCCGTCTGCCAGGCAGGGACGGGCCGCCGCCCGGCCGATGCGGGAGGCCGGCCGCTTCCCGACCCTTCTTCCGGCCAGGGTTCCGGCAGCGGCGGCAAGGCCGGGGGAGGGGGCCGCGGGGATGCCCAGCAACGGGCCGGTGGTGATCGGCTTCTGTCGCGAGGGTGCCCGCAGCATCGCCTCTGTCGCCGCCGCCCCGGCGACGCGGCGTTGTGCCCTGATCGACCCGGTGCTCGGCTTCGGCCGTGCCTGCGGCGGCACCGGCGCCCGCTTCGCCGGCCGGATGGCGGCACCGCTCGCGGGCTTCCCCGGCGACGAGGCCTGCGCGTCCTGCCGCAGCATCGGGCGCATCCTGGCGCTGCCGCCGGAGACGCGCGTCTTCACCGGCCATGGCGGCCAGCCGGGCGGATGCCTGCCGGAGCCGGAAGCGAATGGCGTCTCCCGTCTCCAGATCCCGCTGAACCAGTTCCACCAAGCCGCCGGCATGGCGAAGGGCTGACACCCATGGAAAACTTCACCCCCCTCTCGGCCGCGCTGGGCGGCGCGCTGATCGGCCTGTCCGTGCTCATCCTCTGGCTCGGCAATGGCCGCATCGCCGGGATCAGCGGCGTGGCGGGCGGTCTCCTCCGGCCACAGGCCGGCGAGGCCGGCTGGCGCGTCGCCTTTCTGGCCGGGCTCATCGGCGCCCCCCTGTTCCACGCGCTGCTGCTGGGCGCCCCGGAGATCTCCATCCGCTCCACCTATCCCACCCTGGCGGTGGCCGGGCTGCTCGTGGGCTTTGGCAGCCGCCTGGGCAGCGGCTGCACCAGTGGCCATGGCGTGGCCGGCATCGCCCGGCTTTCGCGCCGCTCCATCGTGGCCACCATCCTGTTCATGCTGGCCGCCGCCGTGACCGTCTTCATCACCCGCCACCTCGCCGGAGGCTGACCGCCATGGGCCGCATCCTCGTCTCGCTTGCCTCGGGCCTGGTGTTCGGGCTGGGGCTGGTCGTCTCGCAGATGGTCAACCCGCAGAAGGTGCTGGCCTTCCTTGATGTCGCCGGAAACTGGGACCCGAGCCTCGCCTTCGTCATGGGCGCCGCCATTCCGGTGGCCGCGCTGGGCTTCGCTCTCGCCCGGCGGCGGCAGGCGCCGCTCTGCGCCGAGGCTTTTTCCGGCCCCGTCCGGAAGGCGGTGGATGGGCGGCTGGTCGCAGGTGCGCTGATCTTCGGCACGGGCTGGGGGCTGGCGGGCTTCTGCCCGGGCCCGGCCCTGGCCGCCTTTCTCCTCGCCGGCACGCCCGCGCTGGTCTTCCTGGCGGCGATGCTGGCCGGCATGGCGGCCTTCACGGCGATCGACCGGTATCTGCCGCCCGCCCGGTGAGGCCCGCCCGGTGAAGCCCGCCCGGTGAGGCCCGCCCAGTAAAGCCCGCCTGGTGAGGCCGGGCTGACGGGAAGGCGGCCCTTCCGGCGCCAGGAAGGGCCGCGGCGGCAAGGCGCGTCCGGATTTCCGGACAGCGGGCGGCGATGCTGTCCGGAAAGCCGGACGGCGCCGCCTTGCCGCCGGTGTCCAAGGCACTGAATTCGCGCGGCGCGGCGCTCTGGCAAGGCCCTTGCAGAGCTGCCGCCGATGCAACGCGCCAAGGCCATGCCGCAGCCGGCCCTTCCGCGCCGCCCCGAAAGGGCGGCGGGCGGGCAAGCTGCTATCAACCGGTGGAATCCCGCCCCGCCCGCCCGCCAGGGACCGGCCGGCGGCCCTGCCGGAGCATGTGCCACGCCGATGATCCCCACCCTCCGCCCGCTCGCCCTGGCCCTGCGGCTGCCGCTCCTGGCAGGGCTCGCGGTCTTCATCTCCTCCGTCGGCACCACGCAGCTGGCGCTGGGCTTCATGCAGCGGGAGCTCGACAGCGGCGTGGCCCGCATGGCCGACGTCTATATCGACAGCCTCGCCGGCACCGCCCTGCCATGGCTGCGCGCCGGCGACTTCACGGGGCTCGAGGCGGCGCTGGAGCGCAGCATGGGATTCCAGCGCGGTGTGAACGACCTCGCCATCATCGTGGCCGATCCGAACGGCCTGCCCCTGGCCCGCGCCGGCGAGCCGCAGGGCAGGCCGCCCATGGCCCTCGGGCTGACCGGCCTGCGCTGGTCGCCCGACCCGGCGGGCGACACCGCCTGGGCCCAGCGCGAGCTGGTGGCGGAGGGGGAGGTGGTGGCGCTGGTGGCGGCGCAGCTCGCCTTTCCCGAGCAGGCCGGCCGGCAGCGCCGGGTGACCTGGGTGCTGGCGGTGGCCGACCTCATGCTGGCGGCGCTGGCCGCCGGCCTCGCCATGCTGGTCGCGCGCCGGCTGATGCGGCCCTTCCTGTCCGTCACGGCGGCGCTGGGCCGCGCCGGGGCGGGCTGCTTCGACCCGCTGCCCCTCGCCCCGCGCGATGCCGAGGCGAGCCGCGTGGCGCAGGCCTTCAACCTGATGGCCGCGCGCCTCAGGGAAAGGGAGGAGCTGGCCGCCCGCCTGGCCGAGCGGGAGCGCGTCGCCATGCTCGGGCGCCTCGCCGCCAGCGTGGCGCATGAGGTGCGCAATCCCCTCGCCGGCATGCTGACCGCGCTGGAGACGGCCCGCCGCTTCGGCGACGACCGGGCGGCGCGCGGCCGCGCCCTCGACCTGGTGGAGCGCGGGCTGCGGCAGATCGAGGCAGTGGTGCGCAGCACGCTCGCCACCTACCGGCAGGAGGGCGGGCGCCGCCCCCTTTCCGCCGAGGATCTGGAGGATCTGCGTCTGCTGGTGATGCCCGAGGCCCGGCGCGGCCATGTCGGGCTGGACTGGCACGTCTCCCTGCCGGAGCCGTTCCCGACCGACGCGCTGCGGCTGCGCCAGCTCCTCCTCAACCTGCTGCTGAACGCCGTGACCGCCACGCCGGCGGGGCGGCAGGTCCGGTTGCGCGTGGACCGCGCCGCGCAGGCTCTGCTGGTCGCCAGCGTCGAGGACGAGGCCGGCGGCATGCCGCCCGAGGCGGAGCGGCGCCTCGCCGGCAGCGGTGCGGGCAGCGCCTCCGGCGGGCTGGGGCTAGAGCAGATCCCGATCAGATGGAAGCATCTGATCGGGTGAAGATGCTCGCAAAAACAGAAGGCTGGAGCAGTGGACGTGAGCCAAGGCGAACGGAAACGGCTCTAGAGATCGCGGCGCAGCTCGCCGCCAGCCTGGGCGCCCGCATCGGCGTGGAGCAGCGGGCGCGCGGCAGCTGCATCACGCTTCACATTCCGGCCCAGGCGGAGGGCACGCCATGATCCCGGCCAATCCCGCGCCGCGTTCCGTGGTGCTGATCGAGGACGATGCGGTGCTGGGCGAGAGCCTGGTGCAGCGGCTGACGCTGGAGGGCATTGCCACCGCCTGGGCGCGCAGCGCGCGAGGGCGAGGCATTGCTGCGCCGGCAGCGGCCGACGCTGATCGTCTGCGACATCCGGCTGCCGGATGGCAGCGGCGAGGCGCTGCTGACGCGGCTGATGCCGGAGCTGGGCGGCACGCCCATCATCGTCGTCACCGCCTTCGGCGATGTGGGGCAGGCCGTGCGCCTGCTGCGCGCCGGCGCCGACGACTATGTGGAGAAGCCCTTTCCCGCCCAGCTCCTGATCGACAAGCTGGCCGCCTATGCCGGCTGGAACCCGCCCGCCCCGCCGGCGCCGGATGCCGCCGGCTGGTCCTCCCCCGCCATGCGGACGCTGCGCCGCCACCTGCTGAAGCTCGGCCAGGTGGACACCACCGTGCTGCTCGGCGGCGAGAGCGGCGCCGGCAAGGAGGTGGCGGCCCGCGCGCTGCACGAGGGCGGAAGCCGCGCCGCCGGGCCGTTTGTCGCCATCAACTGCGCGGCGCTTCCGGCCGAGCTGCTGGAGAGCCAGATCTTCGGCCATGAGCGCGGCGCCTTCACCGGCGCGGCGGAGCGGCAGCTGGGCCTTGCCGAGCGCGCCGCCGGCGGCACGCTGTTCCTGGACGAGGTGGCGGAGCTGGGGCCGGCGCCGCAGGCCAAGCTGCTGCGCCTGCTGCAGGAGCGGCGCTTCACCCGTCTCGGCGGGCGGGAGGAGCTGCCGCTGCGGGCCCGCATCATTGCCGCCAGCAACGCCGATCTCCGTGCCCGCGTGGCGGAGGGCCGCTTCCGCGAGGACCTCTATTACCGCCTCGCCGTGGTGGAGCTGCGGGTGCCGCCGCTGCGCGAGCGGCCCGAGGACCTGGCGATGCTGGCGGCGCATTTCCTGCGGCACTTCTCCGACGCCTTCGCGCGGGAGGAGCCGCAGCTCGGCGCGCCCGCCTTTGAGGCGCTGCTGGCGCATGGCTGGCCGGGCAATGTGCGCGAGCTGCGCAACCGCATCGAGCGCGCCATGGTGCTGGCCGAGGGGCCGCGGCTGGAGGCGGCCGACCTCTTTCCCGAGGCCCAGGCGCCGGAGGCGCCGCCGCTCTCGCTCGCGGAGGCGCGCGACGCGGCCGAGCGCGAGCACATCCGCCGCATGCTGGCCCGCGCCGGCGGGCGCATGGGCGATGCCGCGCAGTTCCTCGGCATCTCCCGCACCACCCTGTGGGAGCGGATGAGGCGCCTCGGCATCAAGGACTGACGAATTCCAGGAATCTCCAGGGGGGAGCGCCGTTGAAAGGCACAAGGGATTACCACGACATCATCGGCGGCACGCTGATGATCGCGGGGGGCGCATGGTTCTCGCTCTATGCGCTCAACTACAATCTCGGCACGCTGCGCCGCATGGGCCCGGCCTATTTCCCGCTCGGCATCGGCGTGCTGGTGGTGCTGTTCGGCCTGCTGCTGGTGCTGCCGGCCCTGCGCCGGCCGGGCGGCGTGCCGCGGCCCGAGCTGCGGCCGTTCCTCGCGATCTGTGCCGCCGTGCTGGCCTTCGCGCTGGCGGTGGAGCGCGCCGGGCTGGTGCCGGCCACGCTCGTCCTGACCGCCCTCGCCGCCTGGGCCGAGAGGGCCCCGGACCTGCGCCTCACCGCCATCCTCGGCCTGGCGCTCAGCGCCCGCGCGGTGCTCGTGTTCACGCAGGGGCTGGGCATTCCCATTCCCGCCATCCGGTGGAGCCTCTGATGGACATCTTCGCAAACCTCGCGCTCGGCTTCGGCGAGGCCTTCGCGCCGCAGACGCTGCTCTACTGCTTCATCGGCGTGTTTCTCGGCACCTTCATCGGCGTGCTGCCGGGGATCGGCGCGCTCGCCACCATCTCGATGCTGCTGCCGCTCACCTTCTACGTGCCGCCGACGGCGGCGCTGGTGATGCTGGCCGGCATCTATTACGGCGCGCAGTATGGCGGCTCCACCGCCTCCATCCTGCTGAACCTGCCCGGCACGCCCTCCGCCGCCGTCGCCTGCCTCGACGGCTACCCGATGGGCCAGCAGGGCCGCGCCGGCGTGGCCCTGCTGATGACCACCTACGCCTCCTTCATCGGCAGCAGCCTCGGCATCATCATCCTGACGGCCTTCTCGCCGCTGCTGGCGGATGTGGCGCTTTCCTTCGGCCCGGCCGACTACTTCGCCATGATGCTGCTCGGCCTGGTGGCGGCGGCGACCCTGGCGCAGGGCTCGCCGGTCAAGGGCATCGCCATGGTGCTGGTGGGCCTGGCGCTCGGCATGGTCGGCACCGACGTGCAGACCGGCCAGCAGCGCTTCACCTTCGACATCCCGCAACTCGCCGACGGCATCAGCCTGGTGGCGCTCGCCATGGGCCTGTTCGGCGTGGCCGAGGTGATCGCCTCGATCAACCGCATGGGCGCCGGCCAGAAGGCGAAGGAGAAGATCACGCTGCGCTCCATGGTGCCGACCGCGCGCGACATGATGGCCTCCACCCTTCCGATGCTGCGCGGCACCGGCATCGGCGCGGTGTTCGGCGCGCTGCCGGGGGCGGGCGCCACCATCGCCTCCTTCATGTCCTATGCCATCGAGAAGAAGGTCGCGCGCGACCCGAGCCGGTTCGGCAAGGGCGCGATCGAGGGCGTGACGGCACCGGAATCGGCCAACAACGCCGCGGCCCAGACCGCCTTCATCCCGACCCTCACCCTCGGCATCCCGGGCGACGCGGTGATGGCGCTGATGCTGGGCGCGATGATCATCCAGGGCATCCAGCCCGGGCCGCACCTGGTCACCGAGCATCCGGAGCTGTTCTGGGGCCTGATCGCCAGCTTCTGGATCGGCAACATCATGCTGGTGATCCTGAACCTGCCGCTGATCGGCATCTGGGTGAAGATGCTCTCCATTCCCTACCGCATCCTCTACCCGGCCATCCTGCTGTTCATCTGCATCGGCATCTACAGCGTCAACAACAGCGCCTTCGACATCCTGCTGGTGCTGATCTTCGGCATCGTCGGCTACGTCATGATGCTGCTGCGCTTCGAGCCGGCGCCGCTGATCCTCGGCTTCATCCTCGGGCCGCTGATGGAGGAGCATCTGCGCCGCGCCATGCTGCTCTCGCGGGGCGACCCGGCGGTGTTCCTGGAGCGGCCGATCAGCGCCGGCTTCCTGGCCGTCACCTTCGCGCTGCTGGCCTGGGCCCTTGTCGGGCTGGTGCGGCAGCAGCGCGCGCAGCGCCGTGCCATGGTGGAAGCCGGCCCCTGAAGGCGATCCCGGCCGGGTGGAAGCGCCCGGCCGGACAAGGAGACGCGCCGCGCGCAGGCCCCGCCGCGCCAGCTGCGCGGCCGGACATTCCATTCCCCGGTGCAGCGTTGCCCGGCCGCGCCTCGGCAGGCCGGCGGCGGAGGCAGGGAAGGGAAGGGCGGAAGGCCCCGCGACCCCGCGCCACTTCCCGCCCCCTCCCGGCGGGCACCGGTCTGCCCCGCCATTCGTGCACGGCCCGTTACAATCCTGCCAAGTAACGAGATTTCCGGGTTCTGTGGCGCGAGGCGCGCCGCGGTCCAAGCCGCTCATCCTGCGCCACCCGCGAGGCATCCGGGAAGCTTAAATTTTCCAACGCAAAGAGCGTTATCGATTGAAATCTCTTTAATGAAACGACTACAGTCCTGTTCAGGCTCCGTGCAGGACCGCTTGCCCTCCGGCGCCATCGCCACGCGAGAAGGCGAGGATGACGACTCGCCTGTGGACAAACGGCTGGGGAGAGCCTTCATGAAAGTCATGACGCCCATCGATACGGAAGTGGATGTCCCGAACAGCCTGGCGGAGGACCGGCATTACTTCCGCTCCACAGACCTTGGGGAAGCGGTCAGGTATTACCGGCGGAATGGCTATGTGGTCATCCGCGGATTGCTTCCGCCGGAACTGTGCGATGCCATCCGCGCCGCCTACCGTGCCGAGGTCCAGCCCTCGCAGACCCCGATCCTGCGGCAGAAGAACATGCGCTACGAGCGCAACAGCTTCGACAAGGACGGCTTTCTCGACAACCCCATCTTCAACGTGCAGGACCTGGAAACCCGCCGCTTCGGGCAGTTCAAGCGCAACGCCTTGCTGGGCCTGGCGCAGAAGGATGTCGCTCAGTTCACCGCGGCGCTTGCCGGCGTTGGCGCCACCAAGCTGATCCAGAGCATGTTCTTCGAGGCCCCGGTCGGCACCTGGGCGCATCAGGACAGCTACTACCAGGACAGCGCCGCGGGCCTGGGCCGCTGCGTCGCCGGCTGGTACGCGCTGGAGGACGTGGACGCGAATGCCGGGCGCTTCTATGTCTGCCCGCGCAGCCACCACATCGTCCCGGTGCTGCGCAATGCGGGGGAGCTGGACTTCGCCACCGGCCACAACCGCTACAGGAAGGCGGTGCTCGAGACCATCCGCCATTTCAACCTGGAGTTCCGCGCGCCCTACATGGCCAAGGGCGACGTGCTGTTCTGGTCGTCGCTGACCGTCCATGGCAGCTTCGCGCCCTCTGGCAGCGGCGTGTCCCGCGCTTCCCTGACCGCGCATTACCTGCCGGCCGAGGACGAGATGCTGCAGTTCCACACCCGCATCCGGCGCCAGAAGACCACCCTGGTGAACGGCATGCCGGTGGCGCAGCTGCACGACCAGGACAGGTTGCGCAACCGCCTCCTGCGCGACCTGGCCGCGCATGCCCCCGGGCCCTACGCGGCGGCGCGCAAGCTGGCGATGCAGGGCCTGTTCCTGGCCGGCAAGCTGAGGCCGTCGCGGCAGGCCGCATCCACCCTCTCACCGTGAGGCGATCCCCGCCACCCCCGCCGGAGGAAGGGCGGGGTCCGGCGGCTCGCGGCGCGCAGGGCAAGGCGCAGGGGCGGGTGGCGGGCGGAACGGCGTGAGCGATGCCGTGGCCGGCGGTGGAACCCGCCCGTCCGTTTTCCGGCCTTACCCGGCCGCGGCACCGGCCAGGGCCGCCTGGCCCTCCGCGGCGGCCTCGCTCATGGCCGGCCGTGGCGGCTCGTCCGGATCGGGTTGCAGGAACGGCCCGCGGGGGCTGGCGGCCGCCTGGAGCACGCCCCAGCCGAAGTGGAAGTACCAGCCATGCAGCATGAGACTTCCCCGCGCCACGCGCTCCGCGACAAAGGGATAGGCCGCGAGGTTCCGCAGGCTCGCCAGGATGGCCGCCTGCTCGGCCCGGCGCGCGACGGAGGCGCGGTCCGCCTCCGTCACCAGGCCGTCCATCTCCTCGCGCACCGTCCGCACCACATTCACCCAGTCCGAGACGTATTCGAACTGTCCGGCGCCGTGATCATGCTCGAGGAGGCAGCGTATGCCGGCGCAGAAGGAATGGCCCAGCACGACGATGTGCCGCACGCCCAGGGCCCTGACGCCGAACTCGATGGCGGAGGCGGTGCCATGCGGCTGGCGGTCCGGCGTGGGCGGCGGCACCAGGGCGGCCACGTTGCGCACCACGAACAGGTCTCCCGGCCGCGCGCCGCAGACGATCGCGGGATCGGTGCGGCTGTCCGAGCAGGCGATGACCATCACTTCCGGATGCTGGCCTTCCAGCAGGCGGCTGTAGAGGTCCTCATCCGCCTCGAAATGCTGGTGCCGGAACCGGCTGAAGCCGTTCACCAGCCGGCGTAGCGCCGCATGGCCGGGCGCGTCGCCAGCCGTGTTGCCGGGGGTGTTCCCGATCTCGCCGCAGCCGCAGGCGTCGCGCCAGGGGCTCCCTTGTGCCATGACGATGCCGCTCCCAGGGCAGGTTCCGGCGTGGCGCCACCGCCCGGCCGGGTGAGGATGCTGTGAAGACAGGTTGCCGGAGCATCCTCCGCGAGCCGGTGCGGGCGGAGAATGCGCCGTGGCCCTGCCCGCGAGGCGCGCGGGATTGCCGCGCGAGCCTGGCGGACGGGATGCTGGAGCGAGCGGGTCACGCCTTCCGACGACAGAGCCCGTCCGGCGTTTGCTCTAGGTTCCAAGGTCGTGTCCCATCGCGTGG
>NZ_PDNU01000076.1 GCF_002631185.1 Teichococcus rhizosphaerae
GACCAAAGACAAGGCGGGGGATTGTCAATATATTCCTAAATACTGTCCTGTTGCCGGGAACCGGAGGCGTCCTCGCCCCCCGGCTCGGCTTCACAGGCGGGCCATCGCTGCTTTCCTGCCGCCCATCCCGCGGGGGCGGCGGGGCCGCACGCTCCTTCGGCGGTCCGGCCCCGCCTCCTCAACCCGGCTGGCGGCGTTTCGGAGGCCTGACAGGGGATTTTTCCGGCGGCGCGGGCTCGGGGCCGGCCATGGCCCGCATGACATGCAGCGCGGCGGCGCGGCCGGGGATGTCCAGGCGCCGATAGGCGCGGAGCAGCGCATCCTCGTCGGCGGCGAGCAGGCCGAGGCTGGCCTGCTCCTCCTCGAGAAGCTCCTGGGGCGGCTGCGCATCCGGGTCGAGGCCCACGAGATAGGCGACCGAGGTGGACAGCGCCTCGGCGAGCCGCACCAGCGACTGCCCCCGTGGCGGGCGGGCCTTGCCCTGGCGGATGCGCTCCAGCAGGTCCGGGGCCAGGCCGGCGGCGCGCAGGGCCTCGCCGGCGGCGAGCTCCAGCCGCTCCAGCCGCCCCTCGATGCGCGCGACGAAAGGATGAGCCTCGACCTCCATGCCGCCTCCCAGCAGGCCATGCGCCCGCGTGAAACAGGCCTCCCCCGCAGGACCGGCGCGCCGCGCGCGGCGGGGAAGGGGAGGGCGGGCGCGCCATGCCCGCCCCTCGGCCCACAGCATGGGCCCGCTCGCCCCTCTCCGCCAATGGCCCGCGCGGGTGGGCGGCGCTTCCGGGTGGCGGCCGGCATCCCCATGTTCCGTGCCATGCCGCCCAACTCGCCCCCCCGCCCGAAGCCTGCGCCCGCGAGCCCGGCGCCCCCGCCTCCGCGCCAGGGCGCCGCTGGGGTGGAAGGGGAGGGGTCCGCTCCCCGGGAGCGGGAGGATGACGCCGGCGAACCCTCGCTGTCCGGCGGCCATCCCGTGACGCCCGATGGCCGCTACCTGGTGGTGCGCGGGCGGCTGTGGCGCCGCGCCAACCCCGCCCTCGATGAGGCGTGCCGCGCCCGCCTGATGCGGGAGCTGATGGCGGCGCGCCGCGACAAGGGTGCGGCGATGCGCCGGGGCGACGCCGCGGCGCGCGAGGCGGCGCGGGCGCGGGTCGATGCCGCGAAGCACGCGCTGGGCGAGCGCGGCCCGGTCTGGTGGGATGACGGCGCGCCCGACCTCAACCGGCGCCTGGCGCGCAACACGCCCTATGCGGAATGGTTCGCGCGGCTGCCAAAGGGGCGCGGGGAGAGGAGCTGACGGCACCCGCCGCGAGGGCTGCGGGGCGTGGCTGGCCCGCCGCCGCTCTGCTATCCTGCCGGAACCGAAAGAGGAGCGGACGGGATTGGTGAAGCGGCGCCGTGGCCAGGCATTGCCGGAGGCCCAGGCTCACTCGGAAGGCTTCCGGCAGACCAGGGAGGCGCGCCGCTCCGCGCTGGTCGAGGACTATCTCGAGCTGATCGCCGACCTGATCGAGGACGGCAACGAGGCGCGCCAGGTCGACATCGCCGCGCGCCTCGGCGTGGCGCAGCCGACGGTCGCCAAGATGCTGTCGCGTCTGGCGGAGGAGGGGCTGGTGGAGCGCCGGCCCTATCGCGGCATCTTCCTGACCGAGACCGGCACGCGCATCGCCCAGGCCAGCCGGGAGCGGCACGAGATCGTCGAGGCCTTTCTCCGCTCCATCGGCGTCAGCGCCGAGACCGCGCGCATCGACGCCGAGGGCATCGAGCACCATGTGAGCGCCGAGACGCTCGAGGTCTTCCGCAGGCTCGCGGCAAGGCGTCCGTCCTAGCCAGGCCTCCGCCCGGGCCACACGGCCCTCCCGTTGATCACGCAAGGTCCGCGCCGCGCGGCGGCCTTGCCCGGTGCCGCCGCAGGAAGGCGGCGACCCGGCCCATGCTCTCCTCGCTGATGCCATGCGCCATGCGGGCGGCGTCGCGCCCGGCGGTGGGCGGCGGCACGCCCATCGCCACCAGCATGGCGGCCACCATGCCGCGCCGGGTGCATATCGCCGCGGCGAGCTCGGCCCCCTCCACGGTGAGGAACACGCTGCGATAGGGCTTGGAGTGCGCGAGGCCGAGCGCCTTGAGCCGCGCGATGCTCCGGATCGCGGTGACATGCGAGACCCCCAGCCGGGCGGCGATGGCGGTGGGCCGCGCTTCCCCCTCCTCGCCGATCAGCCGCGCGATCGTGACCAGATAGCCCTCGAGCACGGCGGAGACGCGACCCTGCGCCGCCGGCCCGTTCTCCTGGTCGTCGCGTGGCGACGCGGGCCATGGCTGCATGGACGGTTTTCCCTCTTGTGTATAGCATAAGCTATACTATCACCATGAAGCTTCAAGTTAGCGATTCGGCAACAGGAGAGAGTGTGATGCATATCCGAACGACCCGGCGCCTGGCCGGCGCCGCCGTGCTCGGCATGGCGCTGCTGTTCGGCGCCGCCCCCGGCGCCTCGGCGCAGGATGCCGGCGGCAAGCCCATCCGCGTGGTGACCACCTTCACCATCCTGCAGGACATGGCGCAGAACGTGGCCGGCGAGGCGGCCATCGTGGAATCCATCACCCGCCCCGGCGCCGAGATCCACGACTACGAGCCGACGCCGCTCGACGTGGTGAAGGCGCAGGCGGCCGACCTGGTGCTGTGGAACGGCATGGGGCTGGAGCGCTGGTTCGAGCGCTTCTTCCAGCGGGTGAAGGACGTGCCCTCCGCCGTGCTCACCGAGGGCATCACGCCCGTCAACATCACCGAGGGGCCCTATTCCGGCCGGCCCAACCCGCATAGCTGGATGTCGCCCGCCAATGCGGTGATCTATGTGGAGAACATCCGCAAGGCGCTGGTCGCCGCCGATCCGCGCAACGAGGCGGTCTACAACGCCAATGCCGCGCGCTACGCCGAGCAGATCAAGGCGCTCGATGCGCCGATCCGCGAGCAGCTCTCGCGCATCCCGGCCGAGCGCCGCTGGCTGGTGAGCTGCGAGGGCGCCTTCTCCTACCTGACCCAGAACTACGGCATGAAGGAGCTGTATCTCTGGCCGATCAACGCCGAGGAGGAAGGCACGCCGCAGCAGATCCGCAAGGTGGTGGACACCGTCCGCAAGAACCGCATCCCCGCGCTGTTCTGCGAGAGCACCGTGAGCGACCGGGCCATGCGGCAGGTGGCGCGCGAGGGCAATTCCCGCTTCGCGGGCGAGCTGTACGCGGACAGCCTGACCGATGAGGGCGGCGATGCGCCGACCTATGTGAAGCTGCTGGAATACAACGCCAACGCCATCGTGCGCGCCTTCCAGGCCAAGCCCGTCCAGGGCCAGGCTCAGGGCCAGGCGGGGCGCTGAGGCCATGAGCCGCCGCCCGGCCTCCCCTGGAGCCGCTGAGCGCCTCCCGCCCGCGCTCGGCCGGTGCCCCACCCCCGGGCCGGGCGGCGGACCTCACGGCCAGTCTCCGGCGGAGCGGCCCGCCGCCCCGCCGCCCTGCCCGGAACTGCGCGTGCGCGACGTGACGGTGGCCTATCCCAACGGCCATGTCGCCCTGCGGGACGCTTCGCTGGCGCTGGAGGGGCCGACCATCTGCGGCCTGCTCGGCGTCAACGGCGCGGGCAAGTCCACCCTGTTCAAGGCCATCATGGGCATGGTGAAGCCGGCGAGCGGCGAGGTGCGGCTCGGCGGCCGCCCCGTGGCCGAGGCGCAGAAGCTGAACTGGGTCGCCTATGTGCCGCAGAACGAGGACGTGGACTGGGCCTTTCCCGTCAGCGTGCGCGACGTCGTCATGATGGGCCGCTACGGCTACATGAGCATGCTCCGCATCCCCCGCGCCGCCGACCGCGCCGCCGTCGAGCAGGGGCTGAAGCGCGTCGGCATGTGGGAGTTCCGCGACCGGCAGATCGGCCAGCTCTCGGGCGGCCAGAAGAAGCGCGTCTTCCTCGCCCGCGCCCTGGCGCAGGATGGCCGCGTCATCCTGCTCGACGAGCCCTTCGGCGGCGTGGACGTGACGACGCAGGAGCAGATCACCGCGCTGCTGCGCGAGCTGCGGGCGGAAGGGCGCATCATCCTCGTCTCCACCCACGACCTCGCCAGCGTACCGGGCTTCTGCGACCAGGTGGCGCTGGTCAAGGAAACGGTGCTGGCGGCGGGGCCCACGGCGGAGGTGTTCACCCCCCGGCAGCTCGCCCGCGCCTTTGGCGCCCCGGCGCGGCGGCAGGCGGGCGGCGCGGGCGCGGCCACCCTGGTCGCGGGGCCGGATGGCGCGACGCTGGTGGTGGACGCGCAGGGCGCCATCCTGGGCCGGCTGGATGCCGGCGTGGCGGCGCGGCCATGACCGAGATGCTGCTGGTGCCCTTCGAATACGAGTACATGCGCAACGCCATGCTGGTCAGCGCCGTCATCGGCGCGGTGTGCGGGCTGCTGTCCGGCTTCGTGGCGCTGAAGGGCTGGTCGCTGCTGGGCGACGCGCTGGCGCATGCGGTGGTGCCGGGTGTCGCGCTGGCCTGGATCCTCGGCCTGCCCTTCGCGCTTGGCGCCTTCGCCTCGGGCATGCTGGCGGCATGGGTGATGGGCTTCATCCGTCGCAACAGCCGCATCCGCGAGGATGCCGCCATCGGCATCGTCTTCACCGCCTTCTTCGGCGCCGGCCTGGTGCTGCTCACCCTCTTTCCGAGCAACATCCGGCTGCAGACCATCATCCTCGGCAACGTGCTGGGCATCGCGCCGGAGGACACGACGCAGATGCTGATCGTCGCGGCCGGCGTGCTGGCGGTCATGGCGCTGCGCGGGCGCGACCTGATGCTCTGGGCCTTCGACGCGACGCATGCGCGCGCCATCGGCCTCAACACCGGGCTGCTGCAGATGCTGCTGCTGGGCTGCGTCGCCGCCGTGGCCGTGGCCGCCATGGTCGCCGTGGGCGCGGTGCTGGTCATCGCCATGCTGGTGGCGCCCGGGGCCACCGCCTACCTGCTCACCGACCGCTTCGGGCGCATGCTGGCCGGCGCCACGGCGCTCGGCGCCGCGACCGCGCTGGCCGGCGCCTATGCCAGCTACTTCATCGACGGCTCGACGGGCGGCGTCATCGTCTGCCTGCAGGCGCTGATCTTCATCCTGGCGCTGGTCCTGGCGCCCCGGCACGGATTGCTCGCCGCCCGCAGGGCGCGGCGGCAGGCCGCGCGGCCGGCGGGGTTCGCGGCATGATGCAGTCCTTTCTCGCGCCCTTCCAGTATCCCTTCATGCTGGAGGCCATGGGCGTCGGCGCGCTGGTGGCCGCCGCCTGCGCCCTGCTCTCCTGCTACATCGTGCTGAAGGGATGGTCGCTGCTGGGGGACGCCATTTCGCACGCGGTGCTGCCCGGCGTGGTGATCGCCTCGGCGCTGGGCCTGCCCATCGCCATCGGCGCCTTCGCCGCCGGCATGGCCTGCGCGCTCGGGGCCGGCTTCGTGCAGAGCCACAGCCGGGTGAAGGAGGACGCGGCGCTCGGCGTGGTGTTCACCGGCATGTTCGCCGCCGGCATTGTCATGCTCGCTTTCCTGCGCACGGACGCGCACATCACCCACATCCTGTTCGGCAACATCCTCGGCATCGAGCCGGAGGATTTCTGGCAGACGCTGGCGGTGGGCGGCGCGACGCTGCTGGTGCTGCTGGTGAAGGGGCGGGACCTGACGCTGTTCTGCTTCGACCCCACCCATGCGCGCGGCATCGGCCTGAACATCGCGGCGCTGCGCTACCTGTTCCTGGCGCTGCTGTCGGCGGCGATCGTGGCCGGCGTGCAGGCGGTGGGCGTGATCCTGGTGGTGGCGCTGCTGATCACGCCGGGCTGCATCGGCTACCTGCTGTGCAACCGCTTCGGGCCGATGCAGCTCATCGCCGTGGCCGCTGCGGTGTTCGCCAACCTCGCCGGCATCCTGCTGAGCTACCACCTCAACATCTCGCCCGCGGGCGCCATCGTCGTGGTGCTGTCGCTGGTCTTCGCCGTCACGCTGGTCGCGGCGCCGGAGCACGGGCTGCTGGCGAGCCGCCGGGCGAGGCGCCGCGCGGCCGCGGAATAGCCCGCGGCGCCCGGCCGGGCCCTCGCACGCCCCTCATATAGCAATTGCTAAACATTGAAGCAGAAGAAACAGGAGAATTGCATCCGATGATCCATCTCCGCAGCGCCGCGGGCTGCTTCAGCCTGGCGGCCATCCTGGCGGCGCTGCATCCGGCGGCGCCCGCTTTGGCGCAGGCCCCTGGCAGCGTCCCCGCCGACGCCGCCTGCGCCGAGGGGCACCGCCTCGCCCAGGGCGTCTGCGTCAGCGCCGGCCTGGTGGTCGATGGCTTCGCCAATCTGAGAGGCGGCATCCACCGCTCCGCCGCCGCGCTGGGGCAGCTTTCCGCGGCCCTCGAGGCCGATCTCGGCCAGGCGATCTCGCCCGCGCTGGAGGGCTGGAGCTTTGGCCTCAGCACGGTTGGCATCCATGGTCGGCAGCCGACGCCGACGCTGGTCGGCAGCCTGGCGCCGGTGAGCAATGCCGAGGCGCTCTCCACCTTCCGGCTGAACGAGCTGTGGGTCGAGCGGTCCTGGGAGGGCGTGGCCGCCATCCGCCTCGGCCAGCTCGCGGTGGACAGCGAGTTCGCCGCCGCCGAGGCCGCCGGCCTGCTGAGGAACGGCACCTTCGGCTGGCCCGTGGCGCTGGCCACCAGCCTGCCCAGCGGCGGCGTCGCCTATCCCTTCGCGGCACCCGGCATCCGCCTGGCGCTCGGCGACCCGGATGGCGCGACCGGCCTGCGCCTCGGCGTCTTCGCGGGCGATCCGGGCGGCCGCTACGGCGATGAGACCGACCCCCAGCGCCACAACCGCCACGGCACCAATTTCAGCTTCAATGGCGGCACCTTCATGATTCTGGAGGCGGTCACCGGCGGCACGGCGAAGGAGGGGCCGCGCCCCTGGACGGCGAAGCTCGGCCTGTGGCTGCACGCCCGCGGCGCCTTCGCCGACCAGCGGCGCGACGCGGAGGGGCTGTCCCTGGCCGACCCGGCCTCCAGCGGCGAGCCGCGCGGCCATCGCGGCAACCATGGCGCCTATGGCATCGCCGAGGCGACGCTGTGGAGAAGCGGCGCGCAGAGCCTCGCCGCCTTCGGCCGGGTCTTCGCCCAGCCCGCCGACCGCAACCTGGTCTCCTTCCAGGCGGATGCCGGCATCGCCTGGGCCGGCCCCTTCGGCCGCGCGGGCGAGACCTTCAGCCTCGGCACCTCCTTCGCCCGCATTGGACAGGATGCCCGCGGGCTGGACCGGGACATCGCCGCCTTCGGCGACGAGGACAGGGTGCGGCGCGACCATGAATGGGTGGTCGAGGCCAGTTACGACATTCCCCTCGTCGAAGGGCGGCTGCACCTGCGGCCGGGCCTGCAATGGCTGGTCCATCCCGCCGCGCGGGAGCCCGATGAGCGCGTCTCCGGCCGCCCGATCCGTGACGCGCTGGTGGCCGGCCTCCGGCTCGAAGCCACCTTCTGAGCGGGTTGCTGCCTGACCCCGGCACCGCCCGGGAGCAGGAGGACAGGGCGGGGTCGGCCGATGCCGCCTTTCGCCATAAAATAACATAATGATATCTTTATATGGCTTGACCTCGTCACGGAACTTCCGCCACATGGCGGGGTCGAGGTTCCCCGGCGCGGTATCGCGCGCCGGGGCTAAGAGGGAATCCGGTGCCGGCGCCGCGGTGTGGCGCCCAGGCCGGAGCTGCCCCCGCAACTGTGAGCGGCGAGCCGCGGTCCATCACGCGCCACTGGTGCCCCGGGCTCAGCCCCAGGCGCCGGGAAGGCCGGACCAAGGCGATGACCCGTGAGCCAGGAGACCTGCCCCGGCACATAACGTCCTCCGGCGGGGTGCCCGGTCAGGTCGCAGCTCCCGCATGGCCGGAGCCCGCTTCGCGGCGGGCCGCGGCCGCGTGACGGCTCGCGCCTGCCCCTCCTCGCCAGAACCGCAAAGGCGAGGTTCATGTCTGTCACGGTCGCATCCCTTGGCTTCCCCCGCATCGGCCCGCGCCGGGAACTGAAGCTGGCCCTGGAGCGCTACTGGTCCGGCCAGTCGGACCGCGGCGAACTGCTGGCCGCCGCCGCCGCGCTGCGGGCCGGGGCCTGGGCGCGGCAGAAGGCGCTCGGCGTCGACCACGTGCCAAGCAACGACTTCTCCTTCTACGACCACGTGCTCGACACCAGCGCCATGGTCGGCGCCATTCCCGCCATCTATGGCTGGACCGGCGGGCCGGTGGACCTCGACACCTATTTCGCCATGGCGCGCGGCGCCCAGGGCGAGGCGCATGCGGAGTGCGGCCATGGCTGCACCCACAAGGCGGTGGACGTGCCGGCCGCCGAGATGACCAAGTGGTTCGACACGAACTACCACTACCTGGTGCCCGAGTTCTCCGCCGGGCAGGCTTTCGCGCTCTCCTCCACCAAGGTGGTGGACGAGTTCCTGGAGGCGAAGGCCCAGGGCATCCACACCCGCCCCGTGCTGCTCGGCCCCGTCACCTTCCTCAAGCTCGGCAAGGGCCATGCGGGCGGGCTGCACCGGGACGCGCTGCTGCGCGCCATCCTGCCCGTCTATGCCGAGGTGCTGAAGCGGCTGGCCGCCGCCGGCGCCGACTGGGTGCAGGTCGACGAACCCTGCCTGGTGCTCGACCTGGCGGCGGAGGAGCACGCCGCGCTGCGCCACGCCTATGGCACGCTGGCCGACGCCGCGCCCGGCATCCGGCTGATGCTGGCCACCTATTTCGGCGGGCTCAGCGGCAATCTGGAGACGGCGCTCGGCCTGCCGGTGGCCGGGCTGCACATCGACCTGGTCCGCGCGCCGGAACAGCTGGGGCCGGTGCTGGCCGCCGCCCGGCCGGATCTCGTGCTGTCGCTCGGGGTGGTGGATGGGCGCAATGTCTGGCGCGCCGACCTCGAGGCCATCCTCGCCCGCCTGGAGCCCGTGGCGAGGGAGCGCGACATCGTCCTCGCCCCCTCCTGCTCGCTGCTGCACACGCCGATCGACCTGGCGCAGGAGACGGCGCTGGACGCGGATGTGCGGAGCTGGCTCGCCTTCGCCGTGCAGAAGCTCGAGGAGCTGGCGACCCTGGCCCGCGCGCTGAACGAGGGGCGCGGCAGCGTGGCCGAAGCCCTGGCCGCCTCCTCGGCGGCGGCGCGGGCGCGCAGGACCTCGCCCAAGATCCATGACGCGGCCGTGGCCGCCCGGATGGCCGGCGCGGATACCGGCCTGGCCCGCCGCGCCAGCCCCTTCGCGGCGCGCCGCAAGGTCCAGATGGAGAAGCTCGGGCTTCCCGCCTTCCCCACCACCACCATCGGCTCCTTCCCGCAGACCGAGGCGGTGCGCAAGGCCCGCGCCGCCCACGGCAAGGGCGCGATGACGGATGCCGCGTACGAGGCCTTCCTGCGCGAGGAGACGGCGCGCACCGTGCGCTGGCAGGAGGAGATCGGCCTCGACGTGCTGGTGCATGGCGAGTTCGAGCGCAACGACATGGTGCAGTATTTCGGCGAGCAGCTCTCCGGCTTCGCCTTCACGAAGCATGGCTGGGTGCAGTCCTACGGCTCCCGCTGCGTGCGCCCGCCCATCCTGTTCGGCGACGTGTCGCGCCCCCGCCCGATGACGGTGGAATGGTGGCGATACGCCCAGGGGCTCACGGAGCGGCCGATGAAGGGCATGCTGACGGGGCCTGTCACCATCCTCAACTGGTCCTTCGTGCGCGACGACGTGCCGCGCGAGCACGCCTGCCGGCAGATCGCGCTGGCCATCCGCGACGAGGTGGTGGACCTGGAGCGGGCGGGCGCGAGAGTCATCCAGATCGACGAGGCGGCGCTGCGCGAGGGCCTGCCGCTGCGCCGGAGCGACTGGCGGCACTACCTGGACTGGGCGGTGGAGTGCTTCCGCATCGCCTCCTCCGGCGTGGCGGACGCGACGCAGATCCACACCCACATGTGCTACTCGGAGTTCAACGACATCATCGCCGCCATCGGCGACATGGATGCCGACGTCATCTCCATCGAGACGGCGCGCTCGAGGATGGAACTGCTGGGCGCCTTCGCCGAGTACCGCTACCCGGCCGAGATCGGGCCCGGCGTCTATGACATCCACTCCCCGCGCGTGCCGGCGGTGGACGAGATGGCGGCGCTGCTGGAGGCGGCGCGCGCGCGCCTGGCGCCGGAGCAGATCTGGGTGAACCCCGATTGCGGCCTCAAGACCCGCAAGTGGCCGGAAACCCGCGCCGCGCTGGCCAACATGGTCGCGGCGGCGAAGCAGGCGCGCGCGCGGGCCTGAACGACAGCCGGGGCCGCGCATGGGCGCGGCTCCTCCACCGGCGGCCGCGCTTCCCTGGCCGCATCACCGGGAAAGGGTTCTCACCATGGGCAGCCTGGCCAAGCCGGCACCGACCTTGCAGCGCTGGCTTTCGGGCGAGCGTATCGGCCCCCTGCCGGTGCGCGCGGCGGGCCAGCCCCCGCCGCTGCTCTCCTTCGAGTTCTTCCCGCCCCGGACCGAGGCGCTGGAGCAGCAGCTCTGGACCTGCATCCGGCGGCTGGCGCCGCTCGCGCCGCGCTTCGTCTCCGTCACCTACGGCGCCGGCGGCAGCACCCATGCCCGCACCCATGCCACCGTCGCGCGGCTGGCGCGCGAGACGGCGCTGGTGCCCGCCGCCCACCTGACCTGCGTGGGCGCCACGCGGGAGGAGGTGGACGAGGTGGCGCGCGGCTACTGGGCGGCGGGGGTGCGCCACATCGTGGCGCTGCGGGGCGACCCGCCCGCCGGCACTGGATACGAGCCCCATCCGGGCGGCTACCGCCATGCCAGCGACCTCGTGGCGGGCCTGCGGCGGATCGCCGACTTCGAGATCTCGGTCGCCGCCTATCCGGAGGTCCACCCGGCGGCGCGCAGCGCGGAGGACGACCTCGACAACCTCAAGCGCAAGCTGGATGCGGGCGCCACGCGGGCCATCACCCAGTAGTCGGCCTTGAACAACCAGCAACCCGTTGATCTGAGGCAGGAAAGCTCGGGATTTGGGGTGCTGGAATTGCAAGGTTTGATTGGAATGGGCGGCAAAGCCTGCGATTCTGCCAGCCATGAAGCACCGTTCCCGCCCGGCTGAGCAGGACGACCTGCTGCGTCCTCGACTGCTCGACATGATCGATGGGCGGCACGAACTGGTCCGGCTGGCAGCGCTGATCGACTGGTCCTGGTTCGAGCGGGAATGGGCGGGCTTCTTCCCCGCCTCCGAGGGACGGCCTGCTACCAATCCGCGGCTGGTGGCGGGACTGATGTACTTGCAGCACGCCTACGGCCTCTCCGACGAGGCCGTCCTCGCCCGCTGGGTGGAGAACCCGTATTTCCAGCACTTCACCGGCGAGACGTTCTTCCAGCACCGCTTGCCCATTCACCCCTCTTCTCTCAGCCGCTGGCGAAGCCGCATCGGCGAGGAGGGCGTGGAGTGGCTGCTGAGCAAGACGATCGAGGCGGGCCGTGCCGCGGGGGCCGTGTCGGAACGCAGCCTGGCCGAAATCGCGGTGGACACCACCGTGATGGAGAAGGCCATCGCCCATCCGACCGACAGCCGCCTCTACGAGAAGGCGCGCCGCTCGCTGGTAACGCTGGCCGAGAGGGCGGGCATTCGGTTGCGGCAGAACTACAATCGCAAGGCTCCGCGTCTGGCCGCGCAAGCGGGGCGGCACGCCCATGCCCGGCAGTTCCGGCGGATGCGCAAGGCGCTGCGCACCTTGAAGGGCTACACGGGGCGTGTCCTACGCGACATCGGCCGCAAGCTCGGCGCCGTCCCCGCAGGGCGGCTGCGGATGCAGATCGAGCAGCGCCTCGCGCTCGTCACCCGCCTGCTACGGCAGACACCCAAGAGCGCGGGCAAGATCTACGCCCTGCACGAGCCGGAGGTGGACTGCATCTCCAAGGGCAAGGCGCGGGTGCGCTACGAGTTTGGCACCAAGGTCAGCATCGCCACCACGCTCGCCGGTGGCTTCGTCCTGGGCATGCGCTCCATGCCCGGCAATCCCTATGACGGACACACCCTCGCCGACACCCTCCAGCAGGTCGAAACCCTGACCGGGCGATCCCCCAGCCTCGCCGTGGTCGATCGCGGCTACCGCGGCCATGGGGTACAAGGCACCAGGGTGCTCATCAGCGGCACGCGCCGTGGCCTGACACCAAGGCTGGCCAGGCTCCTCCGGCGACGCAGCGCCATCGAACCCGAGATTGGCCACATGAAGACCGATGGCCGCCTTGCACGCTGCGCCCTCAAGGGCACCCTCGGCGACGCCCTCTTCGCTCTCCTCTGCGGCTGCGGCCACAACATCCGCAAGATCCTCGCCCACCTCAGGGCACTTTTACTCGCTCTCCTCGCCAGCCTCATCCACGCAATCGCCCAGCCGGGCCGCCATCCAGTGACAGCCCGGGCGGCCTGAACGGGTTGTTCAAGGCCGACCCAGTACTTCTTTGACACGGCCACCTATCTGCGCTTCCTGGACCGCTGCCTGGCCGCCGGCATCACCGCGCCGGTCGTGCCCGGCATCATGCCCGTCTCCAACTACGCCCAGGCCGCCCGCTTCTCGGCGATGTGCGGCACCAGCGTTCCCGCCTGGCTCGGCGCCCTGTTCGAGGGCACCGAGGACGACCCGGAGATCCGCCGCATGGTGGCCAGCATCGTCGCCGCCGAGCAGGTGCGCACGCTCCAGGCCAACGGCATCGACGAGTTCCATTTCTACACGCTGAACCGGCCGGAGCTGACCTACGCCATCGCCCACATCCTGGGCGTCCGGCCGAGGGACGGCGCATCCGCCCCGCCGGCAGCGGGCCGCCCGTGACCCTCGCGCGGCCCGCGCTCCTCCAGCCCGCCCCGAAGGCGGCGGCCCCGCGCCGGCCGG
>NZ_PDNU01000077.1 GCF_002631185.1 Teichococcus rhizosphaerae
GCCATCAGCACAGTCAGCGATAATGCCACCGTCAGGCTCTCGGCCGTGACAGCCTGACCCGGCAGCCCAACCCGCCGAAGATCATCGCGCTCCTACACCACGCGATGGGACACGACCTGACCGAGGGTCTCACGCAGCGACTGGGCGGCACCTTTGTGGCAGATTTCCGTCCTGGCGGATCACAGACCATAGGCACACGCCAAGTCGCCCGCGCGAGGCCGGATGGCCATACGCTGCTGATGGCTAGTGTCAGCGTCTTCACCATGGTGCCCTTCGCTGTGCGCAATGCAGGCTACGACGCGCTGGCCGACTTCGACCACCTCACCATGATCGGTAACACGCTCTTCATGCTGGTCGGCCATCCGCGCTGGCCGACGTTGGAAGCCTTCGTCGCCGAAGCGAAGCGCCAGCCGCGACAACTTGCCTATGGCAGTTGGGGCGTCGGTTCCACCTCCCACATCGTGATGGTGGATTTCATGCGCCGCGCCGGGATCGAACTGCTCCACATCCCGTTCGGCGGGTCCGGCCCGGCCATTACGGAAATCCTGGGCGGGCGGCTTGATCTGCTGTTCTCGACCTACGCCTCTGCCAAGCCGCATGTGGAGGCGGGCCGCCTGCGCGGTTTCGGTGTACCAAGCGCTCAGCGCGTCGCGTCCATGCCGCAGATCCCGACCATGATCGAGCTGGGCTATGAAGGCTTCACGTTTGATGCGTGGCTCAGCGTTTCCGCCCCCGCCGGCACGCCGGCGCCGATCCTGGCGAGGCTCGAGACCGCACTGGTCGATATCTTCGCGCGACCGGAAATGCGCCAGCGGCTGGACGCAGTCGGCCTTGAACCCTCGCCTCCCGGCGCGGCGGCGCTGCGGGAGAGCATCCGCCGGAACCTTGATCTCAACCGGGACCTGATGGCACGTGCGGGCGCCATGGCGGAATAGCGCTCGGCCCCCTTCTCCTTCAGGCAGTCGCCTGCTGCTGCGCCACGCCACGCTTCTCCTGCTTCGGCAGGATGCTGCGGGCAATGATCTGCTTCATCACCTCGATCGAACCGCCGGCGATCCGTGCCATCCGCGCATCGGCGTAGGCGCGCGCGATCGGGTATTCCCACATGTAGCCCCAGCCGCCGAAGAACTGCAGGCACCGGTCGACGACCTTCCCTTGCAGCTCGGTGGTCTGCATCTTGGCGATGGCGGCATCCACGGCATCGAGCTGGCCCTGCAGGTGCACCTCCAGGCAGCGGTCGACATAGACGCGGTGCACGGCAAGCTCCGCGCGCATCTCCGCAAGGCTGAACTGTGTGTTCTGGAAGTCGGCGAGGGCCTGGCCGAAGGCCTGCCGACCCACCGTGTACTCGATGGTCCAGGCAAGCGCCGCCTCGGCCGCCGCCATGGCGCGCACCGCCTGCACTAGGCGCTCCTGCGCCAGCTCGGTCATCAGCTGGGCGAAGCCGCGCCCCTCCTGACCCAGCAGGTTCGCGACCGGCACGCGGACATCCTCGAAGAACAGCTCCGAGGTGTCCATCGCCTTGCAGCCGATCTTCTTGAGCGGCTTGCCGCGGCGGAAACCCGGACGGTCGGCCTCGACCAGGATGAGGCTGATGCCCTTGCCCCGCGCGGTCGGGTCGGTCTTCGCCGCGACGACGACTACGTCGGCGCCCTGGGCGTTGGTGATGAAGACCTTCTGGCCGTTCAGCACGTAGTCGCCGCCGTCGCGGACGGCGCGAGTGCGGATGTTCTGCAGGTCGGAGCCACCGGAGGGTTCGGTCATGGCGACCGCGGCCAGCGCCTCGCCCCTCGCCATGGCGGGGAGCCAGAGACGCTTCTGAGCCTCGGTGCCGTAGTGCAGCAAATAGGGCGCAACGATGTCTGAATGGAGCGAAAAGGCGGGACCGGTCGCGCCCACCCGGGCGAATTCCTCGATTACGACGGCGCTGTGCAGGAAATCTCCGCCCATGCCGCCATACTCCTCCGGGATGGCGCAGCAGAGCAGGCCGGCCTCACCGGCTTTCCGCCACGCCTCGCGCGGGACCATGCCCGCCTCCTCCCATGCTCCGTGGTGGGGCACAATCTCGCGCTCGGCGAAGCGCCGCACTGAGTCGCGAAAAATCTCATGTTCCGGGGTGAAAATGCCTCTCGGGATCACCTGGCGCCCTTTCCTCAAGACTGGGGCTCGACCCTAGCGGTGGTTTTCTGATATGAATAGGATTTTTGCATGTCGAAGACGGTGCCGCTATCCTCCGCTGCGGGGAACGCCCGACGGGGCGCTCCCCGCAGGAATGGGAAAGGCATCATGGGACCGGATGGGGAAAACTTGCCGCAAGCGGGCCGTGCCGGGGCGCGTGCGCGGAAGGGGGCCGTGGTGGCCGGGAAGGAGATCAAGCTGGTCGGCGCGGCGGCCGGCGCCGTGCGCATTCTTCAGCACCTCGCGCGCTCGCCCGAGCCGGTGGGGCTGACGCCGCTCGCCCGGGCGCTCGGCCTGAATGTCAGCACCTGCCTCAATCTCCTCCGCACGCTCGCGGAGTTCGGCCTGGTCCGGGCGAATGTCGGCGCCAAGACCTACCAGATCGGTCTCGGAGTGCTCGATCTCGCGCGGGGCATCCTGACCCTTGGCGGTGCGGCCGCGGCCGTCCAGCCGATGATGCGCGAGATCGCGCTGCGGCACGGGGTGACCGTCACCCTGTGGCGCCGGGTCAGCACTGATCGGATGGTCCTGACCAACATCGTCGAGAACGACCGCCTGATGCGCATCCGCATGAGCATCGGCCAGCGCCTGCCGCTGCTTATCGGCGCCGGCGGACGGGTGATGGCGGCCTATGCCGGATTTGACGAGGCCGAGCTGCGCCGCGGCTTCGAGGAGCTGCGCTGGCACCGGCAGCCGACCTTCGAGGCCTATCTCAGGGAGATCGAGGAGACCCGCCGGCAGGGCTGGGCGATGGACAACGGCGCGCATGTGCAGGGGACGCTGACCGTCGCGGCACCGGTGGTGGACGACCGGGGCGCGGTCAACCTCGTTTGCAGCGGCACCATGTTCGGCGAGCAGCACGACCGCGTGACGATTTTCCGGGTCGCGGAGGATCTGAAGGGGCTTTGCGAGAGCCTGCGCCTCGCCGCTGCCGGTCTCTAGGCTCAGGGTCTTGGGTTTTTCGGCATTACGAATGCTCTTCTCTTGTTAGAATATTTTGGCTTGCCGCAGGCGGGCGCGGAGCCCTAGGCTTGTGGGTGGGACAGGAACACGTTCCAGGAAGGGCATCTCCGGGATCATGACGGCACTGATGGACCGCCGCTTGCGTCTGACGCGCGGCATCGATAGGGCCCGGCAGATCCGGGGCGACGCGACAGCCCTGTCCTACGGAACGCTGAACCTGACCTGGCACCAGTTCGGCGACCGCGTGGCGCGGCTCGCCAGCGTCCTGCGGTCGCTGGGGACCGGCGAGGGGGATCGCACCTCGATCCTCGCGCATAGCAGTCACCGCTATGTGGAGGCGTTGCATGCCGCGCTCTGGGCAGGTGGCGTCGCGGCGCCGGTGAACAGCCGCTTCTCCCGCGCCGAGATCGCCGAGATGCTGCGCGACTGCGCGCCGAAGGTGCTGATCATCGACGACGCCTTCCTCGCCGATGCCGAGGCCGTCCTGCCGGAACTGCCGGAGCGGCCGGTCCTGCTTCATGCCGGCGAGGAACCGGCTCCTGCGGGGTGGCTCAGCTATGAGGCGGTGCTTGCCGCGACGCCGCCGATAGAGGATGCCGGCCGCGGCGGCGACGACCTCGCCTGCTTGTTCTACACTGGGGGAACGACGGGCCAAGCAAAGGGCGTGATGCTGAGCCACGCCAATCTCTGCACCAACGCGCTCAACATCTCGGGGCCCGTCGGCTTGGGCGAGCACGCCATTCATCTGCATTGCGGACCGCTGTTCCACCTGGCCGCGGCCGGGCGGGTCTTCGCAGTGACCGTGTTCGGAGGACAGCATGTGGTGCTGCCACGCTTCGATCCGGCCGAGGTCCTGCGCGCCATCGCCCGGCACCGGGTGACACTCGCGACCTTCGTGCCGACGATGATTAACAGCCTGCTCGCCGAGCCGGATCTCGAAGCGCATGACCTCTCGAGCCTGCGCACCATCAGCTATGGCGCCGCTCCGATGCCGGAAACGCTCCAGCGCAGGCTGATGGAAGTCCTGCCGCGCTGCGGCCTGCTGCAATCCTACGGCATGACGGAAACCTCGCCCGTCGTCACCATGCTCACGCGGGAGATGCATGATCCCGCCCTCGGCAAGCTGAACTCGGCGGGTCGGGCCATCGCGAATGTGGATCTGCGCATCGCGGATCCTGACGACCGGCCCGTGCCGCGCGGGGTAGTGGGCGAGATCCAGGTGCGCGGACCGACCGTCATGCTCGGCTACTGGCACCGGCCGGACCTCACCGAGGCGGCGCTGCGCGGCGGATGGATGCACACCGGCGACGGCGGGTACCTCGACGAGGATGGCTACCTGGTCGTGGTCGATCGTCTCAAGGACATGATCGTATCGGGCGGGGAGAACGTCTATTCGGCGGAGGTTGAGAACGCCATCCACCGCCATCCGGCCGTCGCAGAATGTGCCGTCTTCGGCATTCCCGATCCGGTCTGGGGCGAGGCCGTCCACGCCGTCGTAGTAGCGAAGGACGGGGAGGAACTAACGTCCGCGGCCGTCATCGCGCACTGTCGCAGTCTGATCGCCGGCTACAAATGCCCCAAGGCCGTGGAAATCCAGGCGGAGCTGCTGCCACGCAGCGGCGTCGGCAAGATCCTGAAGAGCGCATTGCGGGCTCCTTGGTGGGCAGACCGCGCCCGCCGCATCAACTGACGCGGCGCCGGGCGCCATTACGGGAGAAGAAACGCGATGGAACATCTGCCCCGCCGCGTGCTGATGGGGATTGCCGCCGCATCGGCCGGGGTGCCGGTGCGTCGCGCCGCCGCTTCGGGCTGGCGCCCGTCCCGGCCGGTCCGCCTGGTCGTGCCGGCACCGCCCGGCGGCATTACCGATATCGGCGCACGGCTCCTCGCTGCCCACCTGCAGGAGAGCTGGGGTCAGCCCTGCGTGGTGGACAACAAGGCGGGCGGCGGCGGCGTGATCGGCACGCAGGACTTCCTGCGCGCGGCACCGGACGGGCACACCATGCTCGTCGGGAACATCGGGCCGCAGGCTACCGCCTACTCGCTGTTCCGTAACCTGCCCTATACGGCCGACGCATTCGCTCCGACTTCGGGCCTCATCCGCGGGCCGAATGTGCTGGTCGTGCATCCTTCGGTGCCGGCGACCAGCGTCAGCGAACTCGTCGCTCTGCTTCGCCGCGCGCCGCGCAGCATGAACTACGGCTCATCGGGCATCGGTCAGTCGCCGCATCTGGCGGGCGTCTGGTTCCTCCAGCTTACCGGCACGGAGGCTACGCATGTTCCCTTCCGTGGCTCCGCGCCCGCGATGACCGAGCTGCTCGCGGGCAACCTTCAGTTCATGTTCGAGAACTTGATCGCGGCGAGCCAGCACATTCAGGCTGGACGGCTGCGCGCCATCGCTGTGACATCGGCGACGCGCAGCCCGCTCTTTCCCGACCTGCCGCCACTGCGGGACACGGCACCGGACCTCGCAGCCTACGATGTCAGCACCTGGGTGGCACTGTTCGGCCATGCCGCGGCGCCGCGGGAGGCGATCATCTCCTGGAACGCCGAGGCGCGCGCCATGCTTCAGTCGCCGCAGACCGTGGCGCAGCTTCGCCAGGCCGGGTCTGAACCGCACGTCGCCATGCCCGAGGAGTTTGCCGCCTTCGTCAATGCCGAGATCGGCAAGTGGCGAGAGGTCATCCGGCGAGAAGGTCTCGTCCTAGAGATGAACTGAGGGCCGAGGCCATGCATCTCCCCAGACGCTGTATGCTGGCGCTCTCTCTGCCCGGGCTGGCGATGGCCTCGACGGTTCGGGCACAGGCTTGGCCCGAACGCCCGATCACCCTTGTCATCCCGTTTGCGCCGGGCGCCTTCACCGACGCAGTCGGCCGCTTCGTCGCCTCCGCGCTGACGCCGCGCCTCGGTCAGTCGGTGCTGGTGGAAAACCGGCCGGGCGCGGGCGGCTCTATCGCCGCGCGGTCGGTCGCGCGCGTGGCGCCGGACGGCTACACGCTGCTGGTCGGCACGCAAGGCACGAACGCCTCGAACGCCTCGCTGCTGCGCAATGCGGGCTACGATCCCATAAATGACTTCACCCCGGTGCATGGTCTCGCGAAGATCGTTGGCACCTTGGTGTGCAACCCTGCGCGACCATGGCGGACCGTGGCGGAGCTGGTGGCCGACGCCAAGCAGCGGCCCGGCCGGATCACCTACGGCTCATCCGGAAGCGGCACGGTGCAGCACCTGCTTGGGGAGATGTTCAGGCTCTCCGCTGGCGTGGATATCGTTCATGTGCCCTATCGTGGCAGCGCGCCGGCCCTGACCGACCTGTTGGCAGGCGCCATAGACCTGATGTTCGAATATCCAAATCCGGGGATTGAGAACATCCGCGCTGGACGCATCCGCCCACTCGCCGTGGCGGCGCCCGAGCGGCTCGATGGCCTGCCCGAGGTGCCCACGATGGCGGAGGCAGGGATCCGCGGCGTCGAGGCCGAGACTTGGTTCGCTCTCTTCGGCCCGCGAGGTCTGAAGGCCGAAGCACTCGACCGGCTCGCACGCGAGACGAAGGCTATTGTGGCGAGCGAGGAATTCGCCGCCTTCATACACCGTCAGGGTGCCTCGGCCCTGATGCTCAAGGATCAGGCACTGCGCGACTTCCTCGCATCCGAAGTGGCGAAGTGGCGCGGCTTCGCGGAGGCAAGCGGGTTCCGCCTCGACTGAAGGCGATGGAATGACAGGAAGGGTTTGGCACCAATGAGCGAGCGCACTCTGCGCGGAAAGGTGGCAATCGCCGGCATCGGCGAGACCGCCTACTACAAGCACGGGCAGTCGCCCGATGCGGAGTTCAAGCTGGCGCTTCGGGCGGTGCTCGCCGCCTGCGAGGATGCCGGCATCGACCCGAGGGAGGTGGATGGATTCGCGTCCTATGGCGACGACCGGTCACAGGCAGTGCGCCTCGCCGCAGCGCTCGGGATCAAGGAACTGCGCTTCTCCAACATGCATTGGGGCGGCGGCGGCGGCGGTGTCGCCGCGTCGGTTGCGAATGCGGCGGCGGCGGTGCATTCGGGTCTGGCCAACTGCGTCATCGCCTTCCGCTCCCTCGCGCAGGGACAGTTCGCCCGCTACGGCCTTAGCCGGCTTGGCGACACCGCGAAGGACGACGACGCCTTCCTGGCACCTTACGGGTTGATTTCACCCGCCCAGCGCTTCGCCATGAAGATCACCCGCTTCATGACCGAGCACGGCATCCGGCACGAGGCGCTGCGCAGCATCGCCATGGCGTCCTACCACCACGCGCAGAACAACCCGCGTGCGGTGATGCACGGCCGGCCGCTGACGGAGGAGAAATACGACGCCTCCCGCTGGATCATCGAGCCGTTCCACCGCCTTTTCGACTGCTGCCAGGAGAACGACGGTGCGGGCGCAGTCCTGGTCGTGCCGGCGGACAGGGCAAAGGACCTGCCGCACCGGCCGACCTACCTTCTAGGCACCGCACAGGGTGGGCATCATCGCAGCGCCGCGCCAGTGCACAACGCGCCGGAGTACGCGTCTGCACATTTCCCGACCGTGGCGAAGAACATGTGGGCTATGGCCAGGCTGGGTCCGCAGGATGTGGATGTCGTGCAGGCCTATGAGAACTTCACTGGCGGCGTGCTGCTGTCGCTGGTGGAGCATGGCTTCGTCGACCCCAGGACCGCTAATCAGTTCTTGGTGCCGGAGAACCTGTTCGCGCCGTCAGGGAAGATGCCGCTGAACACCAGTGGCGGGAACCTGGCCGAGTGCTACATGCACGGACTTGAGATGGTCAACGAGGCCGTTCGCCAGTTGCGCGGTACGGCAAACAACCAGGTGCCGGACGCCGAGATCGTCGCAGTGCTCGGCGGCCCGATGGTGACGCCCGTCAGCAGCCTGGTCCTTGGCACGGAGGCAACCCTGTGAGCACAACGAAGACCCTTGCCCTGCCTGCCGGCCTGCCGGCGCCCAACCAGGAGCCGCTAACCAAGCCATACTGGGAAGGGACGCGCGCCGGCAAGCTGGTGATCCAGCGCTGCGGGGGCTGCGGCGCTCATCAGTGGGGCCCCGAGTGGCTTTGCCATCGTTGCCATTCCTTCGATCTCGGCTGGGAGGAGGTGGCACCGCGCGGGCGGATCTGGTCCTGGCAGCGCCCGCACCATCCGGTGCACCCAGCGCTGACCGGGCACGGCCCCTACACCATCGTCCTGGTCGAACTGCCGCATGCCGGCAAGGTCCGGATGGTCGGCAACCTGCTCTGCGCGTCTGACGCGAAGGTGGAGATCGGCGCCGATGTGGAGGCCGTCTTCGAGCCGCATGACGAGGCAGATCCTCCCTACACCCTAGTGCAGTGGAAGGTCGTGGACTGAGGTCTGTCCGGTCTCACGCCGCGCAAGCCGGTGGCGGCGATCCCAGCCGCCAGGAAGTGGGTGAACGAAACATCCTGGAGATCGACATGGGACCGCTTGCCGGGATCAGGATATTGGAACTCGCCGGCATCGGCCCGCTTCCGATGTGCGCCATGCTGCTCGCCGATCTCGGCGCGACAGTTCTTCGAATCCAGGGGTCAGACCCGCCCGAACTCGGCGTGAAGCGCCCGATCGCGGCGAACCTCGCTCTGCGGGGCCGGCGTGCCATTGCGCTCGACCTCAAGCAGCCTGAGGCGAAGGTGCTCGTCCTGCAGTTGGTCGAGAGAGCAGATTGCCTGCCCGAGCGATTCCGCCCAGGCGTTGCGGGGCGCCTGAGCCTCGGGCCGGAGGACTGTCAGGCCCGCAATCGGCACCTCGTCTATGGCTGCATGACAGGCTGGGGGCAGGCCGGACCACTTGCCCAGGCCGCGGGGCACGACCTCAACTACATCGCATTGGCCGGGGCACTGCATGCCATCGGCCGTGCAGGACAGCCACCGGCGCCGCCGCTGAACCTACTCGGTGACTACGCCGGCGGTTCGCTCCACCTCGCGGTCGGCGTGCTCTCCGCGCTACTGGAAGCGCGGCGGTCTGGACAGGGACAGGTGGTGGACGCTGCCATCGTAGACGGCACGGCGCATCTGATGACCGGCTTCCATGGCCTGCTCGCCGCCGGAATAGTGCGTGAGGAGCGCGGGACGAACCTGCTCGACTCCGATGCCTATTTCCACGATTGCTACGAGTGCGCTGACGGCAAGTGGATTTCGGTCGCGCCGACCGAGAGACGCTTCCACGCGGAGCTCTTGCGCCGCCTGGACATCGACCCGGAGAGCTTCCCGCCGCAGCGCGACCGCGCAAGCTGGCCGCAGGCGCACCAAGCCTCGCGGCCGCGTTCCGCACCCGCATCCACGAGGCTTGGTGCGCGGCGCTTGAGGGAACGGATGCCTGCTTCGCGCCGGTACTGACATGGAGGATACGAAGCGGCACCCACACATGGTGGCGCGCGGCACCTATCTGGACGTCGACGGCATCGCGCAGCCCGGGCCGGCGCCGCGCTTCAGCCGTACCAAGCCCGCGCCGCCCACCTCGCCGCAGGAAGCGGATCCCGCCCAGGCCGCCGACACCCTGGCAGAGTGGCTTGTGAGCGACGAGGTGGCGGCCCTGCGCGCGTCCGGCCTGTCGAGCTGATGCCGCAACCTTGTCACGGTCGGTCACCACCTTTCCTCGCCTGTACCATGAGAACTGAGGAGCGTCACATGCTTGCGTTGACATCCGGCCAGGAGCAGATCCGGCAGGAGATCCTCCGGCAGTGCGCGGCATTCGGAGACGATTACTGGCTGCGCAAGGACGCCGAGGGCACCTTCCCCCAGGAGTTCTTCGACGCGATGGCGCGGGGCGGGTGGCTCGGGATCGCCATGCCGTCCGACTTCGGGGGAAGCGGCCTCGGCATGATGGAGGCCGCTGTGATGATGCAGGCGGTGGCGGAATCCGGGGCTTGCATGAGTGGCGCCTCCGCCATTCACATGAACATCTTCGGCCTGAATCCCGTCGTCGTGTTCGGCACCGACACGCAGAAGGGTCGCATGCTGCCGCCACTGGTCCGCGGCGAGGACAAGGCCTGCTTCGCGGTCACCGAGCCGAATGTCGGGCTGAACACCACCCAGCTCAGGACGCGGGCGGACCGCCATGGTGACCACTACCTGATCCACGGCCAGAAGATGTGGATCTCGACAGCGCAGGTGGCGACGAAGATCTTGCTGCTGGCGCGCACGACCCCGCTCGAATCAGCTCGGCGGAAGACCGACGGGCTCTCCCTCTTCTACACCGACCTCGACCGCAGCCGGGTCGAAATCCGCAAGATTGACAAGCTCGGCCGGCATGCGATCGACTCGAACATGATGTTCTTCGATGGGATGCGGGTGCCCGTCGAGGATCGGATCGGCGAGGAGGGCAACGGGTTCCACTGCATTCTACATGGAATGAACCCGGAGCGAGTCCTCGTAGCGGCGGAGGCCGTCGGCATTGGCCGCGCCGCGCTCGCGAAGGCCTCTCTCTACGCGAAGGAGCGAGTCGTTTTTGGCCGTCCAATCGGCCAGAACCAAGGCATCCAGCACCCACTCGCCAAATGCTGGGCGCATCTGGAAGCGGCCAATCTGATGGTGCTGCGGGCGGCCTCCCTCTACGACCAGGGCAAGGAGTGCGGCGCCGAGGCGAATGCTGCCAAATACCTGGCGCCGAGGCGGCCTTCACTGCCTGCGAGACGGCAGTGATGACTCTCGGCGGCATGGGGTATGCGCAGGAGTATCACGTCGAGCGCTACCTGCGCGAGAGCCTGATTCCCCGCATCGCGCCGATCAGCCCCCATCTCATCCTGAGCTTCCTTGCCGAGCGTGTGCTCGGCCTTCCCAAATCCTATTGACGAGAGGACCGGCCATGACAGGAAGAGAGGCAGGCGGCGCGGATCCGGCACTGCCCCTGCACGGGATCAGGGTCGTCGACCTCAGCACCGTGCTAATGGGGCCCTACGCCAGCCAGACGCTGGCCGATTACGGGGCCGAGGTGATCAAGGTGGAAACGCCGGAAGGCGACTCCACGCGGCGCACCGGCGTCGCCACCGAGGCGGGGATGGCCGTGACCTTTCTCGGCCTCAACCGGAACAAGCGCAGCGTCGTGCTCGACCTCAAGGACGCCAGGGCGCGTGAGGCCCTGCTACGGCTCGTGGATAGCGCCGACGTCTTCATGCACAACATCCGACCGCAGAAGCTGTCCGCAATCGGTATCGATCCCGACGCGCTGCTGAAGCGCAATCCACGCTTGGTCTATGCCGGGCTGCACGGGTTCGGGCAGGGCGGGCCCTATGGCGGCAGCCCGGCCTACGACGATGTCATCCAGAGCATGTGCGGCCTCGTCGCTGTGAGTGAGACGCAGTTCGGCGAGCCGCGCTACCTGCCGACCGTCATCGCTGACAAGGTCAGCGGCCTCTTCGCTGCGAACGCGATCCTTGCCGCGCTGATGGGGCGGAATCGCGCGGGGCGCGGCTGCTTCGTCGAGATCCCGATGTTCGAGACCATGGTCGGCTTCACCATGGTGGAACATCTCTACGGCGCGACCTTCGTCCCGCCGCGGGGTCCGGCCGGGTACCCGCGCACGCTCTCGCCCTGGCGCCGGCCCTACCGGACCCAGGACGGCCATGTGAGCCTGATGCCATACACGGACCGGCACTGGCGGAACTTCTTCCTGGAGGCCGGCGAGCCGGATCTGGCTGCGGATCCGCGGTTTGCAGGCATCGACAACCGCACGCGCAATACCGGCGCGCTCTATGAGGCCGCGGGGCGGATCGTCGCGGGGCGGACCACCGCCGAGTGGCTGGACGCCTGCCGGCGGCTGGAGATTCCTGCGGCACCAGTGCTGCGAATCGAGGATCTGCTGTCGGATCCACATCTGCACGCCACCGGCTTCTTCTCTGAACATGTGGATCCGGGCATGGGCCGGCTTCGCATGCCGGGTGTCTCGGTCCGGTTCGACGGGCGGCGGCCGCCGGTCGGCCTGCCTCCGCGGCTCGGGGAGCACACTGAGGAAATTCTCGGCGAGGCGGGCCTGACGGAAGCCGAGATCTCCGCGCTGACGAGGTCGGGCTCCGCAGATGCGGGTGCGAAGCGATGAGTGGCGACGGCCGGCCGCCTGCCGGGCCTTCGCAGGCCGCCACCGCGCCCCTTCTCGGACGCGGCTTCTACTGGCAGGATCTCGCCGTCAGCCAACGCTTCCGCACCTCCCGACGCACCGTTACGGAGACCGACCTCGTAAACTTCGTCTCCGTCACCGGGATGCTCGAGCCCATCTTCATCGACACCACGCACCAGGGTGCGACGGCCGGCCGGTTCCGGCAACGCTTACCTATACCCTTGTCGAAGGATTCCTGCTACGGACGCTGGTGCAGGGTGTGGGCCTCGCATTGCTGGAGATGTCCCAGCGGACCCATGTGCCGGTCCGTGTTGGCGACGCGATCTGGGGCATGGTGGAGATCACGGAAATACGGCCAACCTCGAAGGGCGGGCGGCGGCCCGCTCCGCTGTCGCCGTCATGAACCAGCGCGACGAGATAGTGCTGACCTATGACGTCAAGAGGCTTCAGGCCGGGCGTCCGGCGGCCTGACATTAATGGGGTGTGGCAAACACACGTGGCGGTTCCTGCTGCCGACCTTCGCGCTGCTGTGCGTGCTGCCGATGGCCGGCCCCGCGGCGGGTGAGGATGCCTTTCTGTCGCGCCCGATCCG
>NZ_PDNU01000078.1 GCF_002631185.1 Teichococcus rhizosphaerae
ATCCAGCGGCAGGTCGAGATCATTGACCGGCCGGATCTGGCCCGGCATCAGCTGCTGCAGGCGCCAGGTGTGCGGCCGGATGGCAGGTGGGTTGCTGCGCAACTCCACGGTCACATCGCGCAGGGTTTCCGTACCCCTGTTCTCGATCGACATGGAGTGGCCCCCATCAAACCGGACAGGGGGCTTGGTTGGCTGACTGCTCGGCGATGAACTCACGCGGCGAACGCATGCGCAAGCCGGAGTGGGGATGGACGGTGTTGTAGTCCTCGAACCAGGCGGGGATTTGCTGCAGGACGGAGATGGCGTCCGGCCTGGGGTTCACACGGGCATAGTCGCGCTTCAGGGTCTTCACGAAGGCCTCGCAGACGCCGTTGCTCTCGGGGCTGCGGACCGGCGTGAAGCACGGGACGAGGTTCAGAGCGGCGGCGAAGTCGACTGTCTCCGCAGCGGTGTAGGCGGAGCCGTTGTCGGCGAGCCACTGGACGGGCTGCGGGGCGCGGATGGCGTCGAACCGGCGCTCGACGCAGTCGAGCATCATGTCGCGGATCATCTCGCCGGAGATGCCGCCGCCTGAGGTGGCAACCCAGGCCATGATCTCGCGGTCATGGGTGTCGATGGCAAAGGCCACGCGGACGACCTCGCCGTTCCAGCAGGGGATCTCCAGCCCATCAGAGGCCCAGCGCTGGTTGGAGGCAGGCGCGATGACGGTGCCCTCGTGGGCACGGATCGGTCGCCTGCCGGTGTGGGGCTGCAGCAGCATTGAGGAGAGGCGCATCAGTCGGAAGATGCGCTTGTGATTGAGGGGCGGCTCGCCGGAACTGCGCCTGGCCCGGTTCAGCAGGGCGGTGACGCGGCGGTAGCCATAGGTGGGTCGGGCATCTGTGATGGCGCGGATCTCGGCCAGCACGGCCTCGTCCTCGGCACGGCGGTAGGAGCCACGCCGCGGCCGCTCAGGGCGCCGGAGCCCCTCGACCAGGTTGGACCGGGCGACGCCGAGCGTGTCGGCCACGGCCTTCACCGGGAACCTCCCGGAGGCGGCGACGGCAAGCGCAACGCGTGTTTTTTTGGGCGCGCGGCCTCCAGGGCCTCACGGAGGATCTCGGCCTCCATCGTCTTGCGGCCGAGAAGACGCTCTAGCTCGCGCACCTTCGCCTCGAGCTCGCGGACGCGGCTCGCGGCCACCACGTCCTCGTCGGCCCTGACCGCCTCCAGGCCACCCTCGGCCATGCGCCGCCTCCACCCGAACAGCAGGCTGGGAGAGACGCCGTGGAGCCGGGCGACAGCCGAGACTGTCATGCCGGGCTGCATCGTCTCCTCGACCAGCCGGACCTTCTCCTGGGCAGTGTATCGCCTCCGGCGCTCCCGGCCGGTGATGATTTCGACGCGCTCGATGGGCTTCGACATAGGCGCACGCCTAGGCTTGCGCCTAGGCCCTCACGGTTGCGCCGCCTGTCCGGTCGAATTGGGGGCCGCTCCACGACAGTTCCGTCAGTGCCGGAACATGGTTGTGCCAGAGCGCTAGGTTAATGGATGGCTGTAGCGAAGCCCTGATGAGGACAGGTGGCGGCTGTGGGGCAGCCAGGGGCAGATCTGAGGTGGCTTCGCTTGCCTCGGGAGTGGCTTCACTGGAACCATCCATCACGCTCATCTGGAAGCCCTCAAGCCTTTCGCTACGAACCTAGGATCTACTGGCAACAGCCAGCATCGACGCGGCTCACCTGAGGTGAGTGGTGTCGATGCTGGTGGAAACAATGTGAGCTGGTAGGCGCCAGCTTTGGCGCCTTTGCTGTCATCATGCAGCCTTAGCCGGTGCACTGAGGGAGAGCGCGAAGGCGATCTCATCATGCGGTGCCCGCAGCGCTGTGCCATCCCGCTCGATCAGCCCAATCTGCGCCAGAGCCGCAACATCGTCATGCACACGGCGATAGTCGCGGTCGATCGCTTCGGCCAGGGCCTTGGTGCTGCGCGCTGGATGCTGGTGCAGGTGACGGAGCAATTCCAGACGCTTGGGAGACAGTGCGCTGAGCAGCATCTCGAACGACTCGAACGTGACGTGGTCCTCGGCCTCGACCTCTTCCCCGCGGTTGTAGCGGGCGTCCGCCTCCAGCAGGCGCGCGAGGCTGTCATGATCAGCCCTCTGGCGATCGACCGCGAAATGAATGGTCACCTTGCTCATGCCTGGCTCCTTTCCTGCTCAACCTCGGCGCGGAAGTCGTCCAGAAGGGCAGCCAAGCCACGGAACTGATAAGGATGCTCCGCTCCGTGGTGGTGCCGATGATCGCCTTTGCCGCGCTCGTTGTCGTACCCGATGACCCTGGTTCCGTTCACCACGTAGACCAGTCGATACTTGTAGCCATGCTCGCTGGGAGGCACCGGCGACGGTACGCGCCAGATGACTTCCTCCCGGATCGCGCCGTCCGCGAACACTAGCTTCTCGGCGTGCAGGCGAATGGCATCCATGTGTCACTATGGCCTGTGATGCCATATGTTTCAAGGTGGCATAAGCTGCAGGAGTAGAAGATGCGGGTATGGCTGACACAGCTTGTACCGTCTGGTCCTGCGGTGACCGTTCGAGGAGGCCGATTTGGTTGCTAAAGCCGCCGGAAAAGGGCGTCCTGGTTCGCTAGGTCATCGCTAGCCTCTTCCGGCTGGCGCAGGCCGGCACCCGGGACAAGCAGAGAATGGTAGATGCTGGGACCACCAGGAACGCGGCGGTTTGCTACGCAGCGCCACCTCCCGCCTGATCGAGGCCGGTGGCCTCCAGGTGATCATGAACTTACCTGAGCGCTCTCCACTTCTCCTGGGGAAGTCCAGGCGCTTAGCGAAAAGTCAGACACGATAATCCCTCTTTATCGTGCCCAAGGGGCGGAGAGGGGCGGATTGCCATGGGCGGGCCGGTCCGGGCACACTGACGATGGCCGGAGCGGCGGGCGCTGGGGGCGTTCTCTGGACCGGCAGACGAGGGCAGGGGCTCGGGGGGACGAGTCCCCGTTTTTGTCCGATAATAGCGGCCTGGCGAATTTTGCTAGCATTTGATAGCATGCTGTGTGGAACGAGGGGGACGGCATGGCAAGCTTGTTGATCCGGAATGTCGACGAGGCCCTGCGCGACCAGCTGAAGGCGCGGGCGCGTCGGCACCGCCGCTCCCTTGAGGAGGAGGCGCGCGAGCTCCTGCGCGCCGCCATCGCCCGCGAGGCCGCGGGCCGCGAAACGCTGCCCGCCATCGCCGCGCGCCTCTTTGGCCCCGAACACGGGATCGACCTCGCCCTGCCGCCACGCACCGCGGAGCGGGAGCGGCCGCCGCTCTTCGGCGGCGAGGCGCGGTGATCCTCCTCGACACCAACGTCGTCTCCGAACTGATGCGGCCGCATCCGGACGCCCGGGTCATGGGCTTTCTGGCCGCCCGGCCGCTGGAGACGCTGTTCCTGCCGAGCCTCGTCGTCGCGGAGATCCGCTACGGCCTCGCCCGTCTGCCGGAGGGCCAGCGCCGCGCCGGCCTTGAGGCCCTGTTCGCGCGCCTTCTCGCCGAGGGCTTCGCGGAGCGGGTCCTGCCGTTTGATGCGAGTTGCGCGGTCCACGACGCGCGGGCGCGGGCCGCCCGCGAAGCGGCCGGTCGGCCGATCGCCATGGCCGATGGCCTGATTGGCGGCATGGCCCTGGCCCACGGCGCGGCCTTGGCCACCCGGAACACCGCTGATTTCGACGGTCTCGGCCTGATCCTGATGAACCCGTGGGACCTGCCGTGACGCCGCCCAACGGTGCCGGGTCCAAGCCACTCCCCCCGGCGGTCCGGCGCCTGGTGCCGGAGGCGCTCCCGCCCGAGGCGCTGGCCGTGCTCGCGGGCCCGGTGGGCGAGGCCCTCGCCCAGGCGGCCGGCTATGCCGGCCGGGCGCTCTCGGAGAACACGAAGCGGGCCTATGAGTCGGACTGGCGCGCCTTCTGCGGGTGGTGCGCGGCCGGCGGCATCGCCCCGCTCCCGGCGCCGCCGGTTGTCGTGGCCGGCCATCTCGCCAGCCTCGCCCAAACCCTCGGGCGCAGCGGGCTGCGCCGGCGGCTCGCCGCCATCGCCCACCACCACCGGCAGGCCGGCCATCCCTGGGAGACGCGGCACCCGGCGATCAGCGCCACCCTGCGCGGTATCCTCGCGACGCACGGCAAGCCCGCCCGTCCGGCCGCGGCCCTAACCTCGGCCGAGGTGAAGCGGCTGCTGGCGAGCTGCGGGAGCGACACCGCCGGCCTGCGCGACCAGGCGCTGCTGCTGCTGGGCTTCGCCGGCGCGCTGCGGCGCTCGGAGCTGGTCGCGATCAATCGCGAGCACCTGCGCTTCACGAGCGAGGGGATGACGGTGTTCCTCCCCCGCTCCAAGCGCGACCAGGAGGGGGAGGGGGCGACGATCGGCATCCCGCGCGGGCTGAACCCGCTCTCCTGCCCGGTGCGGGCGGTGGAAGCCTGGCTCCGCCGGACGCGGATCGAGTGGGGGGCGGTGTTCCGGCGGCTCAGCCCGGGCGGGGCGCTGGAGGATCGGCTGAGCCCGCAGGGGGTGTGGAAGATCCTGCGGCGGCGGGCGACGCTGGCCCGACTCACGGTGGACGAAACCGAACGGCTGTCGCCGCACGGGCTGCGGGCGGGCTTCATCACCGAGGCCTATCTGAAGGGCGCGCTGGACGAGCAGGTGATGCACCACACCCGGCAGAAGAGCCTGGCCACCACCCAGGGCTACCGCCGGCGGGCGAAGATCACCCGCGACAGCCCGGCGCGGCTGCTCGACCTGTGACCGGTGCCCTCGAGGCGGAGGGGGAGGGGAGGGGTCGCGCCGTCCCCCGCCCGGAGCCCGACCCGCCCGAGCGGCCCTGGCAGCCGACCCCGGTCCCGGTGGACTGGCTGTGGAACACCCTGACCGTCAGCGGACCCACGGAGGCGGTCGCGCCGTTCCAGGCGGCCGCGGCCGGTCCGGGCGTGATCCCGTGGACGCTCGACCTCGACGCCCTCGAGGAGGAGTTCCTACTGCCGATGGCCGGGCCGCCGGACGGGGTGCGGGCGATCAGCCTCGCCGGGGCCAAGCTGCTGGCGCGGCGCCTCCGCGAAGCGGTGGCCCTGAACCACCAGCGGGCGCTGGCCCGGATGGCGACCGACCGCTCCTGCCCCTTCGACCTGCACCGGCTGCTGCCGATCCCCGCCGCCATCCTCGCCCTCGGGCCGGAGGAGGGCGCCAGTCGCGACTGGCTGCGGGCGCACTGGGGAACGACCCGTCCGCTCCGCCATGCCGCCGTGCTGCCGAGCACGCTGGACGGGCGGAAGAAGAAGATGGGCCAGTGGCGGGTCGGCTTCTGGTCGGCGGACTGGTCGCCCTGGCAGGCCGTGGCCCGGCTCCGCCGGGCCTCACCCGATCTCGCCTTCGGCCTGCAGCCGCACTATGCGCCGGGCGCGGACGCGGGACGCGCCGTGAGTCGGGGCGCCGGGGCGGACCGCGAGGGGCCAGGTCGGACGGCCAAGCCGGCCCGGCCTGGGCGGAGCGCCCGTGTCTGAAGCCGCCACCCTCGAGATCGAGGGCTGGGAGGGGGAGGGGAGGGGCGGCCGCCCCCTCGCAAGCGAGGCCGCCCCGCATCTGAGCGTGGAGGGCTTCGAAGGACCGCTCGACTTCCTGCTCGAGATGGTGCGGCGGCAACGGGTCGACCTCGGCCGGCTCTCGATCCTCACCCTGACCGACCAGCTGGTCGCGGCGATTGAGGCCAGCGGGGGAGGGATCCGGCTGGAGCGGCGGGCGGACTGGCTGGTGATGGCGAGCCAGCTGCTGCTGCTGAAGGCGCAGCTGCTGGCCCCGGCCAACGCGCAGGAGGCCGAAGCGGCGGAGGCGGCCGCCACCCGGAAGCTCGACCTGCTGGACGAGCTTGCCCGCATGCGGGCGGCGGCGGCCTGGCTCGCGGCACGGCCGCAGCTCGGGCAGGGGGTGTTCGGACGCGGGCAAGCCACCCCACCGCAGGCCCGGCCGCAGGCGGAGCTCTATGTCGGCTTCTTGGAGGCGACGCTCACCCTGCTGGAGGGGCGGGAAGGGCAGGGGGCCGAACCGCCACCCTCCTACCGGCCCACGCTGCCCGACTTCTGGCGCATCCCGGACGCCCTCAGGCGCATCACCGTGCTGCTCCAGCAGACCCCGGCAGCCTTGCCGCTGGAGCACTGCTTGCCACCGATTCCAGACAGCGCAAGGGACCGGCCCATCCGGATCCGGGCAGCGCTGGCCAGCACCCTTGTGGCGGGGCTCGAACTCGCACGCGATGGTGCGGTCACACTTGAGCAAGACCAGCCCTTCGGGCGGGTCCTGCTCGCGTTGCAGCTTCCTGAGCCATCCCACAGCAAAGGGCTGATGCATGCGCCTGAGGATCATGGCGTCGCTGTTGATGACGGCGCTCACCCTAGCGGCTTGCGATGATGCCGAGACCAAGAGACAGCGCCAGCAGGCCGAACAGGCGGCGCGCTCCCAAGCGGAGGTTGCAGCTGCGAGCAAAGCGGCCGAGGAGCAGCTGCGCTCGACGGCCCGCAATATCACCCCGGGCGCGAAGCTCAGGGTCAGCGATTCCCGCCGACAAAGCCAAGATAGGGGGTGCACATTGCGGGCGCTTTGCCGCCCCACATCAAGATATTTCACTGGGATGACAGATGTTCCTGAACGACCTAGGGCCGGTTCGCCCCGGCCTTCCTCAAGGCGCTGCCCGAGGTTTGCCGGGGCGTGCTCTCAGGCGATGGGGCCTGAGCTGTCCGGGAAGATGTACCAGGATCCGAAGTCACTCACTCCGGCCACGAACTGCGGCGCGTCCTCAAACATGAAGTCACTCTGCCGCAAGTTGCTAAGGGGAACATCGACCAGCAGGATGGATCCGTCGGATCCGACCTCTCCATCAACGTCCCAGCTCACAAGGGCGCCACGATCCGTATCCTGGACGCTCACGTCATCCGCTCGGATGCCCATGAAGGCGATGTGGTCGAAGGCACCCTGGGCATCCCCTGTGGCCACAAAGTCCAGCACCTCGTCATTGCCGCTGTCGGGCGACACCATGAAGGCATCGGCCCCTGCACCGCCGACGAGGGTGTCATCGCCCATGCCGCCCTCCAGCATGCCGTGCGCCGCCCCTTCGTCGAGATAGTCGTCCCCGTCGCCTCCCATCAGCTCGTCGGATTCGGCCCCGCCCAACAGCCGGTCATCGCCGCCCCCGCCAACCACGCGGTCCCGGCCGTCCCCGCCGTCCAGCGTGTCATTGCCATCGTCACCCTGGATGTGGTCGTCCCCGCCGAGGGCCGAGACGCTGTCGTCGCCGCCCAGGCCGGATACCGTGTCCGACATTTCAGTCCCGGTGACTTCATCGGCACGGTCCGTGCCCCGTGTCACCGCGTACTCGTCGAAGTCGAGACTCAACCGCTGGTTTGAGAACAGGGTGTCTGCCAGGAAGTCAAACAACCGGCCGGATTCCTCATTGCCGGAGATTTCAGGCCCCGCCACGCTCGGCGTCGCCCGCTCCGCAGTTGGTCCCGCAGGATCCCGCAGGCCCGGAGGGAGGTCCGGTGAATCCGCGAACATGAAGTCATCCTGGGCGAGTTCGGACCGGGCTACACCCTCCAGCAGGACGGAACCGCCCTCCCAGCTGATCCGCACACCGTCTGCCGTGTCGGCGAACGACAGATCCTCCCACCGCAGGCCGTCCATGATCGCGAGGTGGTCGAACATCCCTGGGCCCGCGGTGAAGTCCTTGATGACGTCGTCGCCGCTTGTGCGGCCGACCATGAAGGCGTCGGGGCCACCGCCTCCGACCAAGGTGTCGTCACCTCCCTCGCCATCGACGGTGCTGTGGCCCTCGCCCTCGTCAAGGTAGTCGTTCCCCGGACCGCCGCGCACCGTGTCGGCGCCGAGGCCACCGTAGAGGGCGTCGTTCCCCGGGCCACCCTCGACCTCGTCGGCGCCCAAGTTCCCCGAGATGAGGTCCGCTCCCGCATCCCCATGGAGCACATCGTCTTCTTCACCGCCGCCCAGGCGGTCGGCACCACCCAGGCCCCAGGAGAAGTTGATGGCGCTGCTGCCATCAATCTGGTCGTCCGCGCTGCCGCCGACTGCGAGGTCGTAGAAGGTGTCACCGCTGTGGAAGTCGAGATTCAGGCCATCGCTTGCACGACGTTGGGCATCTGCGACGAAGTCTCCCAAGAAGGACAGGAAGAAACCGGCGCGAGAGTTCAGGTCCGCAATGCTCATCGTGTTCTCCATGACGAGGCATGCTCAGGCGTTCACCGTAGGAGAGTGGGCGCGGCTCCCCTCCGGCACGAAAACTCGGCCTTTCAAGTGCGCGCCTCACGACGGGCGCAGTTCCTTAAAGGTGGCCCTCGGGCGCCCACCGGCTGGCGAGGACAACACACCCCCGGCACCGCTCGGCGCCCGGCCGTGCCGCTGACTCTGTTGCAGCTTCCAACGCACCCTGCGTGGGTCGCCGGACACCGTGCATCAGGTGATGCTGCGGGCCGCCTCCTGGCACGCCTGCGTGCAGCGGCGGCAGGCCTCAGCACAGATCCGGCAGTGCTCATGGTGGCTGGCGTGGCGCTCGCATTCCTCGCCACAGAGACGGCAAGCAGTCTCGCAAGCGGTCAACATCTGCTTGATCACTTGCTCATTGGAACCGGTCCGGCGTGTCGCGACCGAGCCGGTTGAAGCGCAGACGTCGGCGCAGTCCAGGTTGAGACGGATGCACTGCGTCAGCTGCTCGAGCATCTTCTCACCGAGGCAGGCATCGGCACATGAAGTGCAGGTTTGCGCGCACGAGTAGCATTCCTCGATGCACCGGATGAGCACGTCGTTGGTACTGCCCTGCACATGCGGGTGCGAGCTTATCATCTCTTGTACATGCATCAGGCTGTCTCCTGGATGCGGCCTATAACCTGAGTCAAGCGGAGCCGAGCAGTTCGGACCGCCTCACACAGCTCAGCGCAAAACTCCCATCCGGAGAGAGGGTTTGGTCCAGCCAGACGCTGAAGGTCCGGCACAAGGGCCGGGACGCTATCGAGAGATGTGGTGTCTTTAAGCAAACAGTGGATTTCAAACGGAATTTCGGTGCCTCCAAGTCAGCCCGCGCAACGCGCCGCAACAAATTGATGTAAATGAGGAGCTAGTGTTTACCCGCCCTCAAGCGTCCGCCGGGACCGCAAGATCGCTCGTCCGCGAGATGGCCGGTGCTGCTGTTTGGAGATGGCGTGGTGCACCCCAGATGCTGGCAGCGCAAGTCGCCATCACGCACCACGCCAGACCGCCGGAACTGCCGACCCTCTTGCGAGTAGACTTCGCCTGGATCATCGTTGCATGGGAACACACCGCCAGTTTCGGCGGGCCTCGGAACGAAGAAATGCAAGTCTCGGCAGCCCTCCTGAACTCTGGAGGACCGTGGGCGAGTTCGCCCGATGTGATGACCCCCTTGCTGACGCGCTGGCGCGACGACCCCGGCGCCACCTACCGGAGCTGGTTTCTTTGGGAGGAGCGGGTCAAGAACTTCCGCTCTATCAGGCGCGGCATCCAGCAGGTTGTGACCGAGATAGAGGCCGGGACCTTTGGCGTCGCCTACCGCGGATCGTCCCTGGAGACCGTGGTCCACTCCGTCGCAGAGCAGCGGCAGATCTTCAAGGGTGCGGACCACGCCTTCCTCTGGAAGCCGAAGCTCCGCATCCCCGACATCTATGAGAACCCGGAGAACCAGCGCGCCTTCGGCCGCCTGCTCGACACCTGCGTCTGCTGCAACACCGAGTTGCAGGTTATCGCCGCCGTACGGGAGATCGACGCCAAAGCCATCAAGGGCCTCGGTCCGGCGGTCGCCAACCTCCTCTACTTCCTGCATCCCACCATCGTGCCGCCGTTCAACACCGCCATTGTCAACGGTTACAACGCCCTCACCGGCGCGAAGGTGAAGCTGGGCCGGTGGGACGAGTACCTGGCCATGCGGCAAGGAATCCTCGCCCTCAACGCCAAGCACCGCAACCTGCTGTCGAACGACCTGGGTGCCATCGGCGGCCTGCTGTTCGACCTCGGCAGCGGCCGCTACCCGGCGCCGCCCCGAGAGGACGACCCGGACGCCCGGGCCGCCTGGCAGGCAGACCTTGCCCTCGTCCGCGAGGCGGGCGCGAGGGCCGCCAAGGCACTGGCCGAGGCCCGTGAGGAGGACGAGACCCATACCGCGGTCCAGGGCTGCCTCCGGGACCTGGGTAAGTCCTTGGGTTACGACGTCTGGATCGCCGCGAACGACCGGAACCGGCCGCTGGACGGCGGCAAGCTGGGCGATGGCTGCCTGGGCGAGCTTCCAGCGGCTGTCGGGCAAGCGCCGGGTGCCGACGCCGTCCGGCTCATCGACGTCCTCTGGCTGGCCAAGGAGACGGGACGGATCGTCGCTGCCTTCGAGGTGGAGCACACAACGTCTATCTACTCAGGGATTGTACGCATGCTGGACCTCGCGCTCGGCCCTGAGGCGCACGCCTTGGAGGGCATGTTCCTCGTGGCGCCGGACGGCCGCGAGGGCGAGGTGAAGGCACAGCTTGCGCGGCCCGCGTTCTCCCGCATCGCCGACCTCAAGGTGCACTATCTGCCCTACGGCGAGCTCAAGGCGAACCGGGAGGCTATCGCGCGTTTCGGCGAAGGCATGAAGCCGATCCAGGCCATTGCGCGAAACCTCGTCTAGGCGCGCGGCTCCCCTGCCTCTGCCGGTGCGGCGCTTACACGTCCGCCGTCGCGCCGCTCTTGGTCGCCCGCGGGCGGCTTCGGGCAGGCGTAGCGCATGAAGCTCTCCGTCGGGCGAGTGATGCAGGCAGCGAGCGAAAGCGTCGCCCGCAGCATGAGCGGTGGCATGCACCAAGCCAGTGCTTCCAGCACCACGACCTCGCAGTGATCGCTGCAAATGAGCCCCGGCCTCTCATCGCCCTGCCACTCGATGTCACAATCCAGGATTCCGTCCGGGCGCCTGAGAGCTACCTGACCCCAATTGGGAAGGTGCCGCGGGCCGGAGGCATTTCGCCGTGAACCGGCGCTGTCAGGGTAGCCCGGCGGTCGCCCGCATCGGCAACTCCAAGTGCAGACGGTAGATGCCGTTGCCTTCGTCGGCCGCCATGAGTGGAGGAGGGTTGGCGCCTTCGGCCATGGGCGAGGTCACGATCCTAACCGGACAGCGTCGTCCCAAAGCGGTGGTCGTAGGTTACGGCGATGAGGGCCGGCCGGCTCGAGACGGGATGCGAGTACTGACGTTCAGATTGACCTGATAGCGGGCTCGCCCCGGTCCGCGGAGTCCCGGTATCTTCTCGCGGTGGCGGCGTATGGCGCCGATACTCTCCAGCTCGGACATGACGCGCGATACCTCGTCTGGGCTTGTGTTGGCTGCCGCCGCAAGAGCAGTGCGCGAGATGAGAATGTCTCCCGTGCCCTGGCACATGCACTGAAGGCACTCGGCCCAAAGCTCCATTGCCACGAGCGGCAGCTCAGAGTGCCGCCGCAACCACCCTACCACTGCCCGATTCTGCTGCGGAGTGACCAAAGGAACATCCGACCGGACCAGGTGCTGCGCGACCGATCTAATGAATAGATCAGCTTAGAAGGAGCAAGCAGACCACTTTAGGCATGAAAGACAGATTTTCCTCCGCAGGCCGCCTTCGTTCACCGCGCGTCCTCGGACGGGCCACCGGCGCTAGCGGAGGACATACGGTCTCACCACCCCCGCCCATCTCTGCCCGAACCGGCGAGGCTCACGATTAGAGCTCCCTGTCCATCAGACTTGGATGCCGCTCAGATGACTGCGTTGCACAGATCAGCTTGCAAGCGCAGTGAGCCACAGGCGCATTTCGGTCACGTGATGCGGATATACTCCGGGCGTCCAAGCTCAAGCATACGGTTCAGCACACTGACAGCGACGGCCACCTCGGTCGCACGGCGCTCGTCGGTGCGCGAACGCAGCGCGCCACCGATGACCCGCTTGAACCTGCTGATGTCCGCCTCGACCAGAGCACGCGAGTTGTAGCCAGACACCTTCTGCCAGCCCATGCGCCCGCGCTCCGCGATGGCCCGAAGATGTTGGTCGCGCTGCGTCGGCGCCGTTTCGGCCGTGGCGCTCGGCACGGCACTGGACCGTGGTGGGACGATCACCGCAGCATCAGGATGCCGTGTGGTCACCTCAGCGTAGACGCCGTCCTGGTCGTAGGCGCCATCGGCCGTGAACGAGGCGACCGGTGCGATGATCTGATCGAGCAAGGGCCCAACCTGCGAGGCGTCGTCCACGTCGCTCGTGGTTAGCGTCGCCGCCATGATCTGCCCGGTGTCAGCGTCCACACCGATGTGCAACTTGTACCATGACCTCCGTGTCCTGGTCCCGTGCTTCTCGGTCAGCCATTCGCCCGCGCCGCACAGCTTCAACCCCGTGCTGTCAACGATGAGGTGCACGGGGCGAGCGCCGGGCCGGGGCCGCGG
>NZ_PDNU01000079.1 GCF_002631185.1 Teichococcus rhizosphaerae
CCCCCTTCCGATGAGGGCTAGGCAGGCCCCTGCCCTGTGTCTGCGACGCCCCGACCGATCCGATAATACCGCCTTACCGCGCTGCATGATTGGCTGCCCAATACTGCAGCTGGTGGCCGAAGCAGTTTATTGAGCATGTCGTACAGGTTTAGATTGCGGGCTCCACCCAAAGGGATCCGACATGCCCCGCCAGCTCTATGCCTACCACATCTCCCCGATGGATTTTGGCTGGTCGCTCATGTCGACGACACAGCAGTTCATGCGCACGCTGCTCGACTACGCATCTCCCGAAATCTCGCCCAAGCGGGTTGCGAGTAATCTGGCCGACTTCGGCCGCTTCTGTGAGGAAGCGCTGGAGGCCGGTGACAAGGTTGGGTGGGAAGGTGATTTCCGAGGCAGCGAGACACCACGCGTCATGGTCCTTCCGGGCGAAGTTCACCCATACCTCGCGCTGATCTGGAAACAGGACAACAACGGTTCGACCTTCGTTGTCTCCGAAGTGCCGATGCCTTGGCTCGATGAGCTGGTTGGCTGGGAAGGCGGAAAGGCCGTGGTCGAGTTCCCCGGTTCAGGGAGCGTCATCGCGGGCCTCGATTTCAACATTTAATGGCGCTCAGCGAGTCGGCGCGGCTGGCGGCTCGCTGATCCTCACCTCCTCGTGGAACTGGTCGCAGGCAGCACAGAACCGCTCCTTGATGTCCATCGGATAGAGCGAAACGCGGCCACATTGCGGACAGGTGATGGAGGGCGGCTTTTCTGGTGCTTTCATGACCTCATTCAATCAATCGTTCATTCATCCATTCATTCACTTATTCATCGCTTCGGTAATGGCATCTTCCATATCCACGGCGTTGATGTGAAAGCGGGCTTGATCCATGCCCAGCGTGCCCATCTGCGCTATGTGGATCACGTCCAGGGCGATATCCAGGTCATGCAGAGTGCGGGCCTCGCCAGCCGCTTCATCTAGGCAAACGGCCTCGACCTTCGCCGGGTCCGGCGCCCCGATCTGGCCAGGGAAGTCCTTGCGAGCCTTCTCTACGCCAAGCTGCAGGCAGTACCAACCAGCGGAGCGACAAGTTACGGGCGCCGACTTCACGACGTCATTCCTTCAATCAATCAACCATTCACTCAAAAACTTTCCTGTCCTGCCGGCGCCCTGATGGTTGATGGCTGATCCACCCTCTAGGCTCGGGTTCCTTATCGATCCAGCCGTGGAAGGCCATGATGGCCGAGCCCAGGTTGTCATAGACCCACACCTGAGCCGCAGCTTCGTCAAACATCTTGCCCTCGATGATCTGAACACCGGCTTGGCTCTGCTTCAGCCCCTTCCATCGTACAAGGCGCCTCACCTCCACTGTCTTGTACCCGCCGGCCTCTCTCAGCCAGTCCACGAACTCCTGGTACCTTTCCATATCTGACGCCATTATGTCATTCCCTCAATCAGTCATCCAATCAATCAATCAGTCACGTCCCTGCCCGGCCAGCCATGTCTCGACGGCTTCGTCGACCATCTCCTGCATGGAGCGGCGGGTATCGAAGCTCAGCCGGCGCAGCTTGTCGTGGACCGACACGCGCGGCCGGTAGGACAGCAGGATGCGGGGCTCGGTGGCAGGAGGTGGTGCCGGCTGCGGGGGCGGTGCCACTACCGTAGGGACCGGGTTCTCCGGGGTGGTGCCTTCCCCCTTGGCGGCCAGGGTAGATCCAAGGGACAGGGGCGACAGGGGACGCTTGCTCATGGGGTCAGCTCCAGGCGTTTTGCGGTGTATTCCCATAGGGCACCGATCTCCTCCGGCACTGGCCCCTTGCCGCCCAGCTCGGGGGCGGTCAGCCCATCGACCATGGCGGCTGCGTAGTCGGTGCGGTCGGCCAGCAGCGGCGCGATGGTGCCGTGCGGACTCAGTGCCTCATAGGCCTGGGTGGTCAGCCGCACGCGCGGCTTCACCCGGTTGATGATGAAGGAGAGCGGTTTCTTCGCGGCGTTCACCACCTCAACGGTGGAGCCGACTGCGCGCAGGTCGTTGGGGCTGGCCTGCACCGGGATCATCACCAGCGAGGCGTGCTTGATGGCCTCGGCCACCTCCGGCCCGATGGAAGGCGGGGTATCGACCACCAGCAGCTTGAAGCCCTGCTTCTTCAGCGTCGGGATGGCCTCGGCCACCGTGCCCTTGATCAGCGCCGGGGTCTCCTCGGTGCGGCTGTCCCACCACTGCGCCATACCCTGCATCGGGTCGGTGTCGATCACCGCGACCGGCCCGGCGCCGCTGCGCTCGGCCTCCACGGCGAGATGGCAGGCGATGGTGGTCTTGCCCACCCCGCCCTTGCGGCTCGCCAGTACTAGAACGTGCATCATTCAATCCCTTATTCTTACACTCATGATTGAATGAATGATTGCAATCAGTCAATCATTCGTTCGAACCTATACCTTTGAATATGTTTTCCTTGATCTACCGCTCAGGCGGCATTCCTTGAAGAATATCAAGTGGAGGGGCTCCTTCTTCTCCAGCAGCTTTACCTCGCTGAAATACCAACGGGTCCGCCTCATCATTTCGTCGCGTCAACACCCCTAGCCACCACCGCAGGCCGAGTGGCTTGGAGGGCAGGCACCTCCACTGCTAAGCCGCAGATCAATACTCATCTCAAGACTGGACTCTGGGAGGGTGCTGGGATCGTGCTCGCCGAGTCTGTTCCCGCAGTTATCCCCCCCTGGGCTGAACTTTGGGAGGATTCACCTGATCTTTGGTAGGAGCAAAGCTTTGGGATGCCAAGCATAATCAGTGCGTTATAATTGTTATCCACTGGACTCTGGAAGGCAATACTAGAATATAACCAAATAGCTCTAGCTATCCCTTCCAGAGTCCAGCATTTGCAGGCCGGCTGGTTCGGGTACAAAGCAATAGGCTCAGGAGAGGGATAGGGGCCAATGGGCAGCGTCCACCAGCTTCTGCTGGAGTTCGGCAGAGAAAAGGCACTTGAAGCCGACATTGACCGCACAGTGGTCGATACCGCTGCAGCCTATCTGGCCTGCGAGGACGCTGATACTGGCTATCTCTATTCTGGCTGGGCACTAGCGGCCTTACCGCACAAGCGTTTAGCGGACGATGCGCTCTGGCAAGTAAAGAATGACCGAGTTACGCTGATAGTGCAGCCCGGCGTGCGGGTAGTCGAGGACGGTCCGCCTATGCATGTCGGCGTACCCTACGGCTCACGTGCCCGGCTGATTCTGCTCTATTTGCAATCAGAGGCGCTCCGCACTAGCTCACGCGAAATCGAACTGGGACGCTCACTACACGCCTGGCTACGGCGACTATCTATTCCTATCGGCGGCAAATCCATGAGGGACGTACGGGACCAAGCTGACCGTATCAGCCGCTGCCGTATGTCCTTTCAGATCATGCACGGTGGGCGGGCAGGGCTGGTCAACCAGCTTATCCTAGATACCGCGATGTTCGTAGACGATGGCGATAAGAAGGGCTCGATGTTTATCGAGACCGCTACGCTGTCGCAGACCTTCTACGATCAGCTAAAAAAACATCCCGTACCTATCGAAGAATCAGCGGTACGGCAGCTCGCTAATAACTCAATGGCACTAGATGTGTATTGCTGGCTAGCCTACCGGTTACATGCCCTGAGCGGGCCAACACCAGTATCTTGGCGGGCGCTCTACGCACAGTTTGGGCAGGGCTATGGTAGGATTGACAACTTCCGCCGTAAATTTCGCGAGACCCTCTCATTGGCTCTCGCTGTCTACCCTGATGCCCAAATCGACGAGGAGGAGCGAGGTCTACTCCTAAAGCCCAGCCATCCCCCGGTGGCCGGGCGAAACGGACGGCTCACACTGGTGGCATCTCGCTCTCTGCCAAAATGCTAGAGGCTGTTATGGACCTGCGGCTGGGTAACGATCAGGCTGCGGGGCATGAGTGCCCGCAAGCCCTACCCCTCTGACGTTTCTGACGACGAATGGGCGTTGGTGGCGCCCTACCTGACATTGCTGTCCGAGGATGCTCAACAGCGTGAGCACAGCTTGCGCGAGGTGTTCAACGGTCTGCGCTACGTGGTGAAGACCGGCGCGCCCTGGCGCTGGATGCCGAACGACCTGCCGCCCTGGGCCGCGGTGTACCAGCAGGCCCAGCGCTGGTTGGCGGCAGGTTGCTTCGAGGCGCTGGCCGAGGATCTGCGCACGGTGCTACGGCTCGCCGCGGGGAGAAAGGCGCAGCCCAGTGCTGCGATCCTGGACAGCCGGACGCTGCGCTCCTCACCCGAAAGCGGAACCCGCGCCGGGTACGACGGTGCCAAGCGCAAGAAGGGCTCCAAGCTGCACCTGGCAGTCGACACGCTGGGGCATCTGCTGGCGTTGCACGTCACGCCCGCCAGTGCCGACGACCGGGCCGAGGTTGGGCGGCTTGCCCAGGCAGTGCAGGCCTCCACAGGCCAGAGCGTCGATCTGGCCTATGTCGACCAGGGCTATACGGGAAGCAAAGCAGCCGATGCCGCGAAGGCGCATGGCATCGAACTGGAGGTGGTCAAACTACCAGAAGCCAAGCGCGGCTTCGTGCTGCTGCCGCGGCGCTGGGTGGTTGAGCGCTCATTCGCCTGGGCAACCCGCTTCCGGCGCTTGGTAAAGGACTACGAGCGCTACGCCAGCACTCTTGCTGATCTCCACCTCATCGCCTTCGCCTGCATCATGCTCAAGCAGGCCGCTCAACTCGCCGCAGGTCCATAACAGCCTCTAGCACTACCTGGGTATTTTGATTGAGCTGGTTTTGATGATGTGAGACGTTGCCTTGCGTGGGGGGGCGACGTTGATGACGAGCATTCCTGGTGGTGGAGCCGATCTGGATCGCTGGCTGGCGCCGTTCCTGGCGGTGCTGGGCCGCAAGACCCGCCGCACCTGGGCGCCGCTCTACCTGCGAGGCCTGCTCGGCCCCGGCGATCGCAAAAGCCTGCAGCCGATGGCGGCCCGCCTGGGGCTGGGTGGGCATGATCAGTTGCAGCACTTCATCGCCAGTCCCGCCTGGAACGACGCGCCGCTGTGGTCCGTGCTGGCCCAGCAGGCGGATAAGCTGGTGGGTAGTCCTCAGGCCTGGCTGGTGATCGATGACACGGCACTGCCTAAGAAGGGCACGATGTCGGTCGGCGTGCTGCCGCAGTACTGCGGCCAGCTCGGCAAAAAGGCGAACTGCCAGTCGCTGGTGTCGCTCACCTTGGCGCAAGGCGAGGTGCCTGTTCCGGTCGGCCTGCGGCTGTTCCTGCCCAAGGAATGGACCGATGATCCGGAGCGCTGCGCCCAGGCAGGCGTGCCCGATGCGGCGATGACGCTGCGAGCCAAGGGCGAGATCGCCCTCGACGAGCTGGACCGGCTGGCGGCGGCGGGCGTGCGGTTCGGCACGGTGCTGGCGGATGCGGGCTATGGCGCGAGTGCGGCGTTCCGCCAGGGCCTGCAGGCCCGGGGCCTGCGCTGGGCGGTGGGCATCCCGCGCAACCAGAAGGTCTACAGCGCCGCCGTGCAGCTGGTAGCGCCGCAGGGCCGTGCTAAAAAGCTGGTGCCGAACGAGGAGCCTGCGGAAGCGGAGAAGGTGCTGGCCGCGCAGGCCTGGCGCCGCATCACCTGGCGGCAGGGCACACAAGGTGCGCTCGCCGCCCGGTTCGCCGCCGCCCGCATCCGGGTGGGCGACGGGGCGGTGTGGGGCAACAACCGCCACCTGCCGGGCGACGAGGCTTGGTTGGTCGGCGAATGGCGGTCAGGCGGCGAGCGGAAGTACTACCTGAGCAACCTGCCTGCCGACACGCCACTCCGGGCGCTGGCAGCTGCCATCAAAGGGCGCTGGGTCTGCGAGCAGGCGCACCAGCAGCTGAAGCAAGAGCTCGGTCTCGGGCACTTCGAGGGACGGTCGTGGACCGGCCTGCACCGACACGCGCTGATGAGCTGCATCGCCTTTGCCTATCTGCAGCATCTCCGCCTCGCCGCGCACCGCCGGACGAGGCGGGGGAAAAATGCGGGCCCCGATGCCGGGCCCGCCGCCCTCGCCGAGCCTGCCCGCCGTGCGGCGCGCCATTCTCGACCGGCTGTTCGCTCATCTCGTCACGCCGATCCGATGTCCGCACTGCCGACGCAGATTTCTGTCACCTCATCACAAAATGCCCAGGTAGTGCTAGAGTCCTTCTAGAATCCAGCTCTCGTTTTCCTACCGAAGTCCAGTACGCTGTTGTGGATCAGCCAAATGGACACCTCGAACTACCGGCTGTTGCGCGGCTTGGCGAGCAGGATCGTTGCCTCAGGCTGTGACGTGCCTCTGCTGACACGGCCGGGTCACTGGCTTTGGAGGGCAAGTGCCGCTCTTCGTGGGCGCTGTGGGGTTATGCGGGCGCAGTTCGGGTGCTGAGCCACGCGAAGCGGGTGAAGTTATAGGCCAGATTGGCCATGCCGATCTTCACCTGCGCTCGGGCCGTGCCGCATGGTGCGCACGAACAGCGCCATGCGGTGCTTCTGGGCGGCAAAGACATGCTCGATGCCCGAGCGGATCCGAGCGCGTGAGGCATTGGCCTTGGCCTGCTGCTCGGAAAGCCCACGCCGGGGTGGCTTGCGGAACTGGATGCGCTCGCTCAGGCCGCGCCGTTCCAGCACCTCCAGATTGCGCTTGGTGCGGTAGGCGGTATCCGCCCAGACGCGGCTGGCGGTGTTCCCGGGATCCAGAAGGGCTGGAAAGCTGCGGCTGTCATGTTGGGCCGCATCGGTGACCGTCCAACGGCGGATCAGGCCGTGCCGCCGATCAATGCCGATATGGCTCTTGTAGCCGAAGACCGGCACCGCGATTTGGATGGCCTGCCGCTGCGTGCCTTCTGGTTTGGGCTTGGCTCTGCCGCGCTTCAGCGTCCAGCGGGCATCCCGGTCCTTCTGCGCCCGCTTGGCTGGCGACCAATCCGCAGGCGTGCCGCCTTCCCGGATCGTGGCTTTCTCCTCGATGGTGAGCTTCTGGCGCGGTGCTGCAATCAAGGTGGCGTCGATGATCTGCCCGCCCATGGCGAGGAAGCCTTTGGCTGCCAGCACCGCGTCAAAGCGACGGAACAGCTCCTCGATGGCACCTGCCTGCTTGAGCTGCTCGCGGTAAAGCCAGATCGTCTTGGCATCCGGCACCGCCTGATGCAGGCCCAGGCCTGCAAAGCGCATGAAGGACAGCCGGTCGCGCAGCTGAAATTCTGCCTGCTGATCGGAGAGGCTGTAGAGCGCCTGCAGCACCAGGATCCGGAACATCAGCACCGCATCATAGGGCGGGCGGCCGCCACGGCTGCGATCCGACCGCGCCAGTGCCGCATCCAGAACCGGGCGGAAGATCTCGAAATCGACCACGGCTGCAAGGCGCTCCAGCGGATCGCCCGCAGCAGAAAGCGCCGCATACCGTTCATCCACATCGAAGAAGCCCGGCTGATCCGCCATTCCACTGCCCCCGCTGGCCAAAGCCAGTGAATCAGTTTCGCGTCTCAGCCGCGAGGTTTTTCGAAGTGTCCGCCTGTCTCAATTCGCGAGAAGTCTGGCAATCAGGGAACTCTAAGTGATCAGCCATGAGCCGTCGGTTCGGCTATGGGGCTCTTCCCCTCGCGCGCAAGGCTGGGCGCCCACGCTCGGTGGATATGCTCCCTGCGCGTGTCCCTGAGCCTCACCTTGCGCTTGCTACTCCCGCCCTCGACGGGGCGCAGGGGGTAAGGCGTCGCCTGACCCCGTCCTCGCCTCTACATCATGGCGCCTCGACGGCAAGTTGGCTAAGGCTGGTAGATCACGCCCAAGACAGGCCTTGCATTGAGCATCACGGGAACGTCTGGCGCACCCTCGACGCGTTCAGTCGCGATAACGACAGACGCACCCAGACCTCCAATCGTCTCGAATTGCCGGAGGTAAGGCAGACTGCGCGACAATTGTGCCCCAACGCGCTTTAGAATGCTGTCCCCGTCCTCAAGTGTAACGGCCACCATGGCACCCTCCATGGCGTCCAAGCGCTCAGGCGAGATCACCGCCCCACCAAGTATGATCTGGCCTGGCATGGCCCTTGGCACGGCACTGTCCTCGCGAACGCGATACGCGACCTCAATCCGAGCGAGGGTAGGATCGCCACCGATTAAAGTCGCTTCTTCACGGCCGTCTGGTGGGGGCAACTGGCTGAAGAGTACTCCCACAACCCTGTGAAGCTCAGCGGCTCGATCTTCGAAAGCCAACGTAGGCTTGCCCTGGCGTGGATCGGTCGCTTCAGCTGCGAGTGAGAAGCCTTCACCATTGCGAGGCCGCAGGAGACGTCGTGCAAATGCGGCCCTGCCCCTGCGCGCCACGACAAGGTCATGGTCGCGCGGTGCCGACGGCGTAGCCTCGACAATTGCAACAGATCCGGAGGGGATCGCGAAACCCATCGTGTCATACCGGACATAGAATAGTGCTTTGTTCGCGAACCATGCGCTCGTGAACATCTCGACTGAACTGTCTTGACTGCCACCACTTGGTACGTGACCACTGAAGGCGGCGATGTCTTGAACGATCGGCACGTTGAGCGGCGGGGCGCTGATACCCGTGAGCCTCGCAACAGCCTCGATCCTCTCATTCTCAAGTGGCTCGCGCCAGCGGTAGCGTCGGAATTCCTCGTGCACGCGCTCGACAGACGAGCGTAGCCGCCTAAGGTCAGCATCCACCTGCTGCACTTCGACATAACTGAGCGCGTCCCTGTCACGGTGGTGGGACTGATTCAGCACGCGCCTCGCAGCCGCGCCTTCGGCCAGCGCGGCGTCTGCACAAAACTTCGCCAGCACCGGGCTGCGGAACAGCTCATTGCTGCGGCCGGACACCAGCCCCCTGAGGCGGTCATACAGTGGCATCAGGGTAGTGGAATCAGAGGGAGCAGAGAAGGCAGGATAAGCGGGATCGTCGAAGAGATCCCCGAGCCGCGCCTCCAGGAAGATCCGAGCCTGGTTTGCGTAGTCCTGAGCATGCGGCGCCGAATCCGGATTCGCTATAAAATCGCTGCGCTTACGGTCGAGATCTTCGATCGCCAGCGATGTTTCCAGCGTGCGGCGCGAAGCGTTCACAGGATGGATGGAGCGATGCTCAATCTGGTTTCCGCTCCTGGCCTCTGCGACCAGCACACGCGCGAAACTGCGGTCGTGCGTGGTTGTCAGAATTTGCGCGCCGCCAGCCGCAAGCGCGGTAAGTGCTCGTGCCAGGCGTTGTCGGTTATCGTAATCTAGCAGGTCCTGGGGATCGTCCAGAACGACAAGTGCCAAGCCGCCACTGGTCCGCATGACATGCTCGCGGAAAGCCAAATAGAAGCCCAGGAGACTTGCGCGCAGTGCCGAGGCGTTCGAGACGTGTTGCGCTGGCGCATGCACGCCGTCGCGCCCGACATGAATGTCAATGACTCCCTGCGGCGTCATGCCCGTGCGGCGCGGCTCCGGCGAAAAGGTAGTGGCATTTTGATAGATGGCGTTGCGCCAGTGCTCAGCGCGACCGTGGAGGCGCCTCTGGAGCCCCTCGACTTGCGCTGTCGCGAGAGCTCCTATGGGTATGATCTCATCGAGCGCTTGCGCGGCTGTCCTGCAATCCTCGATGGCTTTCAGCCTGCTAGTTCGTTCCGCGCGTGAGGACACGAGACGTCTGACTAGCTCAGTCGCAGCGTTGATGGGAGCAACTCCCTTCACGATCAAGTCCAGGCGCGACAACTGGGCGTCTAGCCCCACGATCGCCTCATCCTCGCTGAAGCCAGTCCGGACAGTGTTGAGTGCCTGGAGAAGTGCCGGCCGATTGCACGACATCCAGTCGCTGAAGGCAAGGGCTCGCCTGACGCGGCGCAGTACCACACTGAGGGTTGGAGTCGCAGCGCTGATGCTCGTGGGCAGCGAAGGCAGAGCAGGAACGGCGAAGGGCGGCACCAGTTCCAGGGCGCGGCTCGTGAGTGCCTCGACACCCGGGCGCAGCGACGACAGAGCGCCTGCGAAGCCCTCCGTCGCGAAGAGTTCCTCTGTCATCGCTGTGCGCAGGAGCGTTGCCGGCGAGGCCGGCAGGTCCCGATCAAGCTCACGGCGCAGCGAGGGTGGAAGGTCGCGGGCAAGCCTGCCCGTCCATGCCTCCTCCCACTGAGCGACCGTCCGCGACAGAACCTCGCTGTCTCTGGCCACTTGATCGAGGTGCTCGGAGACGAGGCTGCCCGTCTCGGCATCGAGCACTCCCGCAAGTGAATGCTGGCACACCGCACATTTTCCATCGTCGGCGTGCCCGTGCTCGTGCATCCAGGCGGTCACCCGCGCATAGAGTTGAGTCCTCCGCTTGAGGACTGGGTCAGCCGCCAATTCCTCAAGCGTCTGCGCCTCCCGAAGCAGGCGGCAGATCAGGTCTTCTAGTTCCTCCCGGGGGCCGGCCTCCAGCCGGAGGGAGGCCAGCCGTTCCATGGACTGAAGCTGTGAAAGCCTGCGCATCTGCTCCATCGCCGGGACGATGGATGCCTCGAGGTTACGGCGCTGCCCCGGTTCGGCCGCGTCGAACGTGTCTCCGAGCACCTCACGCGCATGCGCCAAGGACTCCGCCTTTATCCCCTCGAAGTGAGCTTCAAGCGCCGTGAGGTCTTCCGCTGGGCCGTCCGCCGAGGGCAGTGGGGCTGTGGGTGCCATACTGGGAAACTCGGAGATGCGTTCCTCAAGGTCGCGGCGGTGCCTGAGGAAGTCTGCCTCTACCCGCTCGAGGTCGGCGCCCCGCTGCCTCGTCAGATCGCCCCTGATCCGAGCTTTGGCCCGAGTGGCATGACGTGCCAGATCCACAAGGTCGGACAGGCCGGTTAGCCGGGCGACCGCCTGCCCGAGTTCGGATTGGCTGCCTACCTGGAGGTAGGGCAGCATCCCCGGCATCGTGGTACCCAGGCTGAAGGTGATCAGGTCCAGCCCCAGGTCAGACGCGGAGGGTCCCTCCTCGACAAGCTTCCCATTTGGGGTGCGTGACTGCGTCCGCCGTATCGGCGGGAGCCGGATGCCGTCCTCGCCAACAAAGGTCAATTCAACCCAGGTATCTGCTGGCACAGTCCTCTCAGAGCGATCCGGTGTCCAGTGCTGCCCTGTCGGCAGGGGCGTAACCGGGCTGATGGTGTGCTGAGTGACCTCTTCCTCCGCTCCGCGCTCAACTTCGCATGCATACTCCTTGTCGCCGCCTTCCGGAAGGCGCTGAGACCGGAGGAGCTTCCCGGTGAGGCACCAGACGACCGCATTGGCGAGGCTGGTCTTGCCCGATCCGTTCCAACCTTCGAACAGTGTGATCGGCCGTTCAGGTTCGAAGATGAAGTCGGGCGCAGGGTCGTCCACCGCTCCGTAAGCGTGTATCCCCGCAAAACGGTGCGCGACAACCCTCGCCAGGCGCAGGGTACGACGTCCGGTCCCAAAATGGACCATCGGAATAGAAATTGCCGATGGCGTCGTGGTCCCGTTCGCAATGATTGCCTCGCAGTCCTGTACCGTAACGTTCCCGGACCATTTCACCCTTGCGCCCCGATACCATGCCAAGACACCACACGCGGCAGCCGATGCCAGGGTCAAGTGATGACCTTCGTCAGTAACGATCGCTTGCCCCGAGACCAAGTCTGCGAGCACTTGGTCTGTTGTGAGGAGATGGAGCGGCCGGACGGCTACAGCCGGAAACTGAGTTGCGCTTGTCTCAACCAACCGCTGGCTCTCCTCACGTCACGGCACAACCTATAGCTAAGCTGAAACGGTTCGTCATGCCCAAGCAGAGAAGACCCGAGCGGCTTTGACAGCGTGCGCCGGCTATCCGAAGAAGCCCGGTAGCAGCCACAAAGCCGCCTTACATACCTCCGCGACCGATGTGGCTATCCTGGTAATTGTGGTTCGGCCACCACACTCGCACTCATGCCGAACGTAGGGTGCTGTCAGCAAGCAGTTGCAATCGCTGGAACACTGGCTTGAGGTGGGGCTGTTTGCGGGTGACTTGCGCACCGCCTCCGCCACGACAGCGGAGGGGCGCTGGCGATGGCGGTCACAGCCGGATGGAGATGATCGGCAACAGCATCGGCGAGGTCGGCAGGCAGAAGCTCATGTCCTCATTCGGGAGGCTGCTGAGCCACCTGGATGACCC
>NZ_PDNU01000008.1 GCF_002631185.1 Teichococcus rhizosphaerae
ACACGACCAACGGTAGGGTCCTCCCCGAGAGCACCTATTATCGGCTCCGGAAGCAAGCCGCCATCAGGGAGGCGGTGGCCGAACACCTCGCCAGGCAGCTACCCGACGAGTGCCACCAGACCATCTCGGAGCACCTCCTGGAGCGCCGCGACGTCCGGGACGTGCTGAACGTCTTCCGCGCCGCAATCCGGAAGAACAACCGCATCTGCATGCTGCGCCTGGCCGAACGTAGCTTCTGCGATTTCAAGCCGCAGGATGTCGATGCCGCCCTTACCGCCGCCCAGGAAACATATGGCCGGCAATCTCTGCTTGATGTGCTGGTCAACCAGGAATGGTCGATGGCCACCATACTGGAACAAATTGGCAACTACATCGACAATGGCGCATCACCAGCCGATGTTCTGACGGCTATCATCGACGATGCCGGCTACCGCAACTGGTCCCTGGACACGGCCGGAGGCCAGATGGCTCCAGAGTACTCCGCTCTTGACCGCCTGATTGCCTTCGCCCGGCACTACGACGGTAGCATGGAGAGCTTTATCGAGCTGGTCGCGCCCCGCTTCGTCGATGACGGATTCCACCCCATCGACCACCTCGACCACAAGCTGACGCCGGACCAGCTCGCGCACATCGAGCAGATGTCTGTCACCGAGCCAGCCCCGAAGGCCGGTGGCCTGACGGGCACCAAGAAGCGCATCAAGCGGCAGTCGGTGTGGTGAGCCCCCCCTCCTGGGGGGTCTCCAATGCTCTAGGAGAGCTCCTGGATAAGGTATTTCGCCTTATTTCAAGGTTTAATAACTTACTAAACCATAAAATACCTTATTTTGCGGTTTAACTAATCGCCTCCATCGCGCTCCGGACATCCCTGAGAAATCCGTTTCACGGCGTGCATCCGCGTTACACGGCCTGACATATTCGTTACACGAAACAAAATGGCGCCCATCAAGCCGGGGTCTAATCGATGCCCTCCAGCGAGGCCCGTTCACATCCCCAAATTCGAACAAGGCAATTTTGGGCCATCTGGAGCCCCTGCGGCGTCAACAAAATAAATGCACCATCCGGGGCAATATTCATCGAATCTGTTGACGGATTTGTAAACAAATTAGAGGCCTTTAGGGGGTAAAATCGGGGATTTTCGGGTGATATGGGCCGCTCAGAGGCGGGATATTCATGTACCGGCACGACCATCCATTCTATGCCGGCTCCTCATCGTCATCAATGATGCACAGTCTCTCTTGTGGAACAACTGACCCGACCGTCTTTCTGGACGGATATAGTCGGTTATATACCGGTGTTCCTTGCCATGTTCTTGCCTACCCTCTCTGCAGGAGGGCCGAACGATGGCTGGGCCGCAATTTCTCAGGATAGAGACCTTTGGGCGTGTGCCGACCATGCGCCGGCACGGCAAGCACAAGGGCACCCGCCATGGCGCGGACACCAAGTTCCTGTTCGCCGAGCTCCGGAGCGACCGATGGGCCTCCACCCACCTTAAGCACCCTCGGCAAGAGCCGGTCGTCCTGTGGGGCCTAGGTCTCCATGAGCTGGAAGCGGCCCACGACACTATGGTGGCCTTGGCAACGGAGGAGACAAAGGCCGGGGTTAGAAAGTCCATCTCGGTGGCGCAGCACACAGTGGCAGGCGTCATCCTCTCTCATAAGGGTGATGCCACAACCCTGCCGGGGAACCTGGAACTGAGGGCCTCCGTCGAATCGTGGGAGCAGACCGCTATCGCCTGGCTGCAGGTCGAGTATGGCGCCGACCTCGCCAGCGTGGTTCGCCACTGGGACGAGGACAACCCGCACATCCACGGCATCCTGCTCCCCCAGGACCCCTGCATGCGGGCGACCCTTCTTCATCCGGGTGCAGTGGCCAAGAAGGAGACCTACAAGGCGGCCATCCAGGCTGGGGAGGACCCCAGGACCGCAGGTCGCCTTGCTCATACGGCCTACCGCCAAGCTCTGGCTGACCTGCAGGACCGGTACCACGCTGAGGTAGGCTTCCAGCACGGCATGGAGCGACGCGGCCCCAGGCGGCCCCGCTACACGTCGGCGGAGTACAAGTCCCGCAAGGCGGAGGCCAGGCATCAGCTGGAGCTCTCTCAGCAACTGGCCGACAAAGCCCTAAGCCGAGTCGCCACCGAGCGGCAGCGGACCCTGGTGGCCAGGGCAGAGCGCAACTTGGCGATGGATGAAGCCGCCCAGGCGAAGAAGGAGGTCACCAGCCTCCAGGCCCAGCTTGCTGAATTGCAGGCAGCCCTCAATGCGGTGAGGAAGGCCATCAGCCTGCCCTGATAGCTACCCCTCCGCTACTCCACCATGAAGATGAGGTTAATCAGCCGGATGTTCATCGCCTGCATCGACATCGGTAAACCGGGCGCCAATCTCGGCTGGGCAGCAGTTGATGGTGATGTGTCGAGTGACGGCACGAACCTGGATGTTTGCGTGGAGGCGGTGGCGACCGCGCTGCAGAGAGGCCCTGCGAGCCTAGGTTTCGAGAGCCCGCTCTTCCTGCCCGTCCGGGATGACCCGTTGACCCTAAACAAGGCTCGTCAGGGCGAGAGCGGCAAAGGGCTGCTCTCCCGTCCCTTCTCAGCGCCAGCGGGCTCCACGGTGGCCGTTCTGGGCCTCCTGATTGCGACCTACGTCTTGAAGCGCCTGAGGAAGCTCTGTCCGGAGGCGGTGGCGACCATGGACTGGCGGAATCCTCCTACCGGGGCGGGCTCTCTGCTCATCTGGGAAGCGTTCATCACCGGGCAGGCCAAGACTCATGACACCCGCCACGTCGAAGATGCCCAGCTCGCCATCCAGGGCTACCAGGAGCGGATGGCGAACCCGGCCGAGGCGGTCTCCTCGGTGCATGAGCCCTCATGTCTGAACCTGGTTGGGGCGGCGCTGCTGAGGACCGGGTGGACAACCGATGTCGCGGTGCTGGCCGACCAGTGTCTGGTTGTCCGGGTTTAAGAGGGCACCCTCTGGCCGAAGGGGGCCATTTAGATTGGGGGAACCTTCTGAAGGTTTGGGTTCCCGAACCCTTCGGGAAATCCGACCGACACCGTGTCTGCCAACCCTCCAAAGTGTCCCCTCGAACTGTCCCCTTGGGGGACAGTTTTGGCCCCCTGGACACCTCAGAAACCCATGCTTATGTTAGGGGCCGTAGACCATTAAATTGCTGATTTCTTATGGCTTTCGGAAACTCCCGACTCTGACTCGGGCAGTCTTGGTTCGAATCCAGGTTCCCCAGCCAGCTTTCCCAGAGAATCCGCAGTATCTTGTTCAAGACCAGGCACGTATCGCTTGGCCTTTGCTGTGCCTGGGCTTCCGTTGCGCCAGCCGCCCCGCTTCAGGGCTTGCGCGGGCAACGAGAAAGCCCAGGGGATTTCTCCCCTGGGTGGTGCGTCTCCTCAGCTCCCGATGCCACCGAGCGCCAGGTACTTCGTCTCCAGATATTCCTCGATGCCGTGGCTGCTGCCCTCGCGCCCGAGGCCGGACTGCTTGAAGCCGCCGAACGGCGCCTCGGCGGTGGAGATGATGCCCTCGTTGATGCCGATGATGCCGTATTCCAGCGCCTCGGCGACGCGGAAGATGCGGCCCACGTCGCGCGCGTAGAAATACGCGGCGAGGCCGAATTCGGTGTCGTTGGCCAGCCTGATCGCCTCCTCCTCCGTCTTGAAGCGGAAGAGCGGCGCCACCGGCCCGAAAGTCTCCTCGTGGAAGATCACGGCGTCATGCGGCACGTTGGCCAGCACGGTGGGCTGGAAGAAGTTGCCGCCCTTCTCGTGCGGCTTGCCGCCGGTGACGATGCTGGCGCCCTTGTTCAACGCGTCGGCAATATGCGCCTCGACCTTCTTCACCGCGTCGGCGTTGATGAGCGGGCCCTGGGTGACCCCCTCCTCCATGCCGTTGCCGACCTTGAGCTTCTCCACCGCCGCCTTCAGCTTCTGGCTGAACGCCTCATAGACGCCCTCCTGCACCAGCACACGGTTGGCGCAGACGCAGGTCTGCCCGGTGTTGCGGTACTTCGACGCCATGGCGCCCTGCACCGCCGCATCCAGGTCGGCGTCGTCGAAGACGATGAAGGGCGCGTTGCCGCCCAGCTCCATCGAGGTCTTCTTGATGGTGGCGGCGCACTGCTCCAGCAGCACGCGGCCGACCTCGGTGGAGCCGGTGAAGGAGAGCTTGCGCACCAGCGGGTTGCCGGTCAGCTCCTTGCCCGTGCCGGAAGAGGGGCCGGTGATGATGTTGCACACACCCTTGGGCATGCCCGCCCGCTCGGCCAGCACGCCAATGGCCAGCGCCGAGAAGGGCGTCTGGGACGCCGGCCGGATCACGCCGGTGCAGCCCGCGGCCCAGCCGGGGCCGGCCTTGCGGGTGATCATGGCGGCCGGGAAGTTCCAGGGCGTGATGGCGGCGAAGACGCCCACCGGCTCCTTCGTCACCAGGATGCGGCGGCCCTTGGCGTTCTGCGGGATGGTCTCGCCGTTCACCCGGCGGGCTTCCTCGGCGAACCACTCGATGAAGCTGGCGGCATAGGCCACTTCGCCCTTCGACTCCGCCAGCGGCTTGCCCTGCTCGGCCGTCATGATGGCGGCCAGGTCATCCACATTGGCCAGCATCAGCGCGGCCAGCTTCTTCAGGATGGCGGCGCGCTCATTGGCCAGCATGGCGCGCCAGGCGGGCCAGGCGGCATTGGCGGCCTCGATGGCGCGGCGCGTCTCCTCCTGGCCCATGGCGGGCACGCGGCCCACCACCTCGCCCGTGGCCGGGTTGCGCACCTCCAGCGACTTGCCGCTGTCGGCCTGCACCCATTCGCCGTCGATCAGGTTGGCCTGCCGGAACAGGTCAGGGTCTTTCAGCGGCAGCTTGGAAACGGTGTCGAGCATCGGGCTCTCCTTCCCCTCATCGGCCCGCCAGAAGGGCGGCGGCCGGGCGTTCAGGGAAAGGTAGGACCGGCGGGCGCCGCTGTCAGCCCACCCGCGGATGATCGCTGAAACCTGAGCGCAACACTTCCGGCCAAGCTGGCGTTCACCCTGGGCGCCGGATTTCCCCGGCGGAGGCCGCCAGGCCAGAGGAGGGCGCCATGGGTACGATCCTGCTGATCATCGTCATTCTGCTGCTGATCGGCGCGCTGCCGAGCTGGGGCTACAGCCGCGGCTGGGGCTATGGCCCGTCGGGCGGCCTCGGCCTCATCCTGCTGATCCTGATCGTGCTGCTGCTGATGGGCCGGATCTGAACCGAGCCGCGCCCTCCCCTGCGGAGGGCGGCGTCAGGCGGTGTGCGGCCCGGGAAGGCCGCACACCGCCAGCTCCAGCGCCTCGAACAGCGCCCCCGCCTGCAGCGCGCGGGCGATGCGGCGCGCCACCACCAGCCTCGGCCCCGACCGCTCCAGCACGATCGCCGCCCAGACCGCGACGCCAAGCCCGACGAGCGGCGCCAGATGGAGGTGCAGGAGGGTGACCAGGAGGCCGCCATGCATCGGCGCCAGCCATGCGGTGACGACCAGCGTCATGGCGGCGATGAGGAGGCCCAGCGCGATCGTCAGGTCAAGCCGCGCCAGCCGGGTCGCGGCGACCACCTCGGCCCGCAACCGCGGCAGGGCGATGTGCAACGGATCCTCGACCATCGGCGTGTCGCCCCGGCTCGCGAGGTAGCGGCGGGCCAGCATCTCGGTGCGGAGGGCATGAAGCCGGGGCATCGGCGGAAGGCTCCGAAGTCTGCGCTGCATCGCAGCATGAATCATGCGCCGGAGCCGTCAAGCCGCGACCGACGACCCCCGCTGTCCCGCCATGGGACAAACAGGCAAACGCCGCCCTGCCGGGCGCGGTTCCCTGGCCATGCCTCACTGCAATTCCATGACGATTTTAGGACGGTCTGGTTACAAGCATGGCACACTCCCTTTCTGCCTTTCTTTTTTCGCAGGACGGGAGGGTACGAAGGGAGTGGAAATGCCGAGTATAGAGACCGGGCGGCTGTTCCGCCTGCATTGCTGGCTGATTGGCCTCGTCACCCTGGCTCACATCGCTTCGCGCCTTCTCTTCCTGGCCCAGGGGCGCGAGTCGAGCATCTCCAAGGTGCTCAACTTCTCCGAGGAATCCTCGATCCCGACCGTCGCTTCCACCGCCGGGCTGCTGGCCGCGGCGGCGGTGGCGGCGCTGATCGCCCTCGATGCGCGCAGGTCCGGGCAGGGGGAGAGATGGGGCTGGGCCTTCGTCACCGGCTGCCTCGCCTTCATCGCCTTCGACGAGGGGGCCGCCCTGCACGACCGGCTCACCTATCCGCTGCAGGCCGCCTTCGACTTCGGCGGCGTCTTCTACATCGGCTGGGTCGTGCCCTACATCGCGCTCCTGGTGGTGGCCGGGCTGCTCTGCCTGCCGCTCGCCTTCCGGCTGCCGCGGCGGACGCTGTGGCGCATCATCCTGGCCGGCACCCTCTTCGTCGGGGCCGCGCTGGGGATGGAGCTGGCGGAATCCGCGCTGCTGCACCGGATGGCGGGAGCGGAAACGGCACTGCGCGACGCCGATATCGAGACGTTCAACCGCGCCCCGCTGATGATGCTGCTCATCACGCTGGAGGAGTTCGTCGAGATGCTGGCCATCGCGCTGCTGCTGCGCGCCTTCCTGCTGCATCTCGCCGAGGACCGGGGGGTCGGCGCGATCCGCCTCACCGCCTGAAGGGCACGGCAGGGGGCAGCGGGCGGCTACTCCACCGTCACCGCCTTGGCCAGGTTGCGCGGCTGGTCCACATCCGTGCCCTTCAGCACCGCCACATGATAGGCCAGCAGCTGCACGGGAATGGCGTGCAGGATGGGGGCCACAAAGGGGTCCACCGCCGGCAGCACCACCACGCGCTCGGCGAAGCGGCGCAGCGCGGGCGCACCGGCGGCATCGGTGAAGGCCATGATGCGGCCGCCGCGCGCCGCCGCCTCCTGCAGGTTGGAGGCGGTCTTCTCGAAGAGCGGGCCGGAGGGGCAGAGCGCGATCACCGGCACCGCCGGGTCGATCAGCGCGATGGGGCCGTGCTTCATCTCGCCGGCGGCATAGCCCTCGGCATGGATGTAGCTCAGCTCCTTCAGCTTCAGCGCGCCCTCGAGGGCGATCGGGTAGAGGCTGCCGCGGCCGAGAAACAGCACGTCCCGCGCCTGCGCCACCTCGCGCGCCAGCTCCAGGATCTCGCTGCTGTCCTCCAGCAGGGCGGCGGCATGGGCGGGCACCTCCAGCAGGGCGGCGGTGAGCCGCGCCTCCTCGGCCGGCGCCAGGGTGCCCCGCGCCCGGCCGAAGCCCAGCGCCAGGCTGGCCAGCACGGCGAGCTGCGCGGTGAAGGCCTTGGTGGAGGCGACGCCGATCTCGGGCCCTGCCACGGTCAGCACCGTGCCGTGGCTTTCCCGCGCCATGCTGCTCTCGGCCACGTTCACCACCGAAAGGACGCGCTGGCCGCGCTCGCGCAGCAGCCGCAGCGCCGCCAGCGTGTCCGCGGTCTCGCCGGACTGGCTGACCAGCAGCGCAGCCCCTCCCTCGGGCAGCGGCGGGTCGCGGTAGCGCAGCTCGCTGGCGATGTCCGCATCCACCGGGATGCGCGCCACCTGCTCGATCCAGTAGCGCCCGACCTGCGCCGCCAGATAGGCCGAGCCGCAGGCGCTGAAGGAGATCTTGGGCACCGCCACCGGGTCGAAGGGCAGCTCGGGCAGCGCCACGGCACGGCTGGCCGGGTCGATGTACTGGCGGAGCGTGTCGCCCAGCACCACCGGGTGCTCGTGCAGCTCCTTCTCCATGAAGTGGCGGTAGTTGCCCTTGCCCACGGCGGCGCCGGAATAGGCAGTGAGCTTGATGGCACGCTCCACCGGCCGGTCCTCGGCGTCGAAGAAGCGGGCGCCGCTTTCGGAGAGCACCACCCAGTCGCCTTCCTCCAGATAGGCGACGCGGCGCGTCATGGGCGAAAGGGCCAGGGCGTCGGAGCCCACGAACATCTCGCCCTCGCCATAGCCCACCGCGAGCGGGCTGCCCTGCCGCGCCGCGATCAGCGTGCGCGGATGGCCGGCGAAGACCATGGCCAGCCCGAAGGCGCCATGGATCCGCTTCAGCGTGGCGGAAACGGCCTGTTCCGGGGTGGCGCCGCCCGCCAGCAGATGGTCGAGCAGCTTGGCGACGGTTTCGGTATCGGTTTCCGTCTCGAACTCCACCCCCTGCGCCTCCAGCTCGGCGCGCAACTGGGAGAAGTTCTCGATGATGCCGTTGTGGACGACGGACACGCGGGCGGTGCCGTGCGGGTGGGCGTTGCGCTCGGTGGGCGCGCCATGCGTGGCCCAGCGCGTGTGGCCGATGCCGGTGGTGCCCGCCAGCGGCTGCGCCTCCAGCACGCGGGCCAGGTTGACCAGCTTGCCCTCGGCGCGGCGGCGCTCGATGTGGCCGTTCACCAGGGTGGCGATGCCGGCGCTGTCATAGCCCCGGTATTCCAGCCGCCGCAGTCCTTCCAGCAGGCGCGGGGCGGCATCGTCCCGCCCCACCACGCCGACGATGCCGCACATCAGCCCTTCTCCTTCCGGCGGGCGGCACGGAAAACCGCGGCCGCTCCGGGTTTCTCGGCCGGGCGGGCGCGGGCGAAGGCCATCGCATCCGCCGACACGTCCCGGGTGAGCACCGAGCCGGCGGCGGTCATGGACCCGTCGCCCAGGCGGATCGGCGCGATCAGCGTGGTGTGGGAGCCGACGAAGACGCCCTCCCCGATCTCGGTGCGGTGCTTGCTGAAGCCGTCATAGTTGCAGGTGATGGTGCCGGCGCCGACATTGGTGCCCGCCCCCACGCTGGCATCGCCCAGATAGGTCAGGTGGTTGGCCTTGGCCCCCTGCCCCAGCGCGACGTTCTTCAGCTCGACGAAGTTGCCGACATGCGCGGCGGGCCCCACATCGGTCCCCGGCCGCAGCCGCGCATAGGGCCCGACCACCGCCCCCGCCCGCACCACGCAGCCCTCGAGATGGCTGAAGGCGCGGATCTCGGCGCCGTCCTCCACCGTCACGCCGGGCGCGAACACCACATGGGGCCCCACCGTCACGTCCTGGCCGAGCCGCGTGTCGTGGCTGAACACCACGCTCTCGGGCTGGACCAGCGTGGCGCCGCCCTCCATGGCGGCGCGGCGCAGCGCGGCCTGCACCGTGGCCTCGGCGGCGGCCAGCTCGACGCGGCTGTTGATGCCGCGCAGCTCCGCCTCCGGCGCCTCCACCGCCACCACGCGGCGGCCCTCGGAAACGGCGAGCGGCACCACGTCCGGCAGGTAGTACTCGCCCGCCTTGTTGTCGTTGCGCACGCCGCGCAGCCAGCGGAACAGCTCGGCGGCCGGCGCGCAGAGGACGCCGGCATTGCACAGCCCCACCGCGCGCTCGGCCTCCGTGGCGTCGGCGTATTCGACGATGCGCGTCACGTCGCCACGCGCATCCTGCATCACCCGGCCATACTTCGCGGGGTCCCCGGGGCGCATCGCCAGCAGGGCGAGGCCGGCCTCGGCGCGGGCGGCGCGCAGGCGGCGGAGCGTGGCGGGCGTGATCAGCGGGTTGTCGGCATAGAGCACCGCGACATCGCCCACGAAGCCGTCCAGCAGCGGCGCGGCCTGGAGGGCAGCATGGCCGGTGCCGAGGCGCTCGGCCTGCACCACGGTGGCGTGCGGCGCGGCGGCGCGCTCCAGCGCCGGCATGCCGGGGCCGACCACCACCACCAGGCGGTCGAACACCCCCTCGCAGGCGGCGATGAGGTGGTTGAGCATCGGGCGCCCGGCGATGGGGTGCAGCGCCTTGGGCAGGCGGCTCCTCATGCGGGTGCCAAGGCCGGCGGCGAGCAGGATGGCGGCAGCGGTCATGTCCCGCTTCTGCCCGGGAACTCCAAGCCCGGGCAAGAGCTTCCGGCCTCACTTCGCATTGCCGCGCGAAACATGGCATGAAACGCGACCATGCAACGAACCGTGATCTTCGACCTGGACGGCACGCTGGTGGACAGCCGGCCGGACATCCATGCCGCGCTGAACCGGCTGATGGCGGCGCGCCACCTCGCCCCCTTCACCCTGGAGGAGGTGACGCGCTTCATCGGCGATGGCGTGCCGGTGCTCCTGCAGCGCGCCTTCGCCGCGCGCGGCCTGCCGGCGGACCCGACGGCGCTGCCCGCCTTCCTGGCCGACTACGAGGCCAACGCCGCCGTCCATACGAGGCTGTTCGAGGGCATGGAGGCGGTGCTGGACGGGCTGGCGGCGGAGGGCTGGGCGATGGCCGTCTGCACCAACAAGCCGGAAAAGGCCGCGCGGCTGCTGCTGGCGGCGCTCGGCCTTGAGGGGCGCTTCGCGGCGCTGGGCGGCGGCGACAGCTTCCCCGTGCGCAAGCCGGACCCGGCCCATGTACTGGCCACGCTGAAGGCCGCCGGCGGCGCGCCGGAAATGGCGGTGATGGTGGGCGACCACCACAACGACATCGCCGCCGGCCGCGCCGCCGGGCTGCCGGCGGTCTATTGCGGCTGGGGCTACGGCCTGCCCGAGATGGCCGATGGCGCGCCCGTGGCCGCCACCCCCGGCGCGCTGCCGGCGCTGCTGCGGCAGGCGCTCGCGGCCTGATCAGCCGGGGCTCAGCTCCAGCAGGTAGGCGGTGAGCCGGCCGAGCCAGCGGCCCGGCATCTCCACCCGCACCGGCAGGAACGGCGCGCCCGGGCGCGGGCTGGCCATCCAGGCGATGGCCTCCTGCGGCTCGCGCAGCTCCCGCTCGTCATCATGCCGGAAGCCGGCGACCTGGCGGCCGGTGAAGCCGCAGCGCACCGCCTCGCCGCTCCAGGCCTCGCGCCAGGGCGGCAGGAAGTCCCGCCCCAGTGTGCGGGCCGAGAACTCGGCGCGGCGGCGGCCGTCGAACACCGCGGCCTCCGCCTCGCAGCGGCCGGTGCGCGCCAGGTTGCGCGCCATCTGCGCCACGGGCGTCAGCGCATCCACCGTGCCGCGCCAGAGCGCCGGAGGCACCGGCTCGCGTTCCGGATCGACCGCCGGCACGAGCTGGCGCAGCGTGGCCTGTCCTTCGGGATATTCCAGCACCACCTGGCGCTGCCTGCCGCGCCAGACCCCCTCCCCCACATAGCGCCGGGGCTGGGCGCGGTTCTCCTGCCACTGCCCCTCGACGCGGCTGACCTGCCGGCCATCGCTGAACCAGCGCGCCGGCCCGGTCAGGTGCAGGGCGGATTCGATGCGGTAGTGGCGGGGCGAGGCGAGGTCGAACAACACCTCGATCTGCATCACCTGCATGCCCGCCGCCTGCACGCCATAGACGGCCCTGAGCGGCTCCGCCCGCGCCATGGGGGCCAGGGCGAGCAGGACGGCGAGAAGCGGAAGGAGGCGGCGCGGCATCACCCTCACATGATGTGCCGGCGGGATGTTTGAAGATGAGGAATGATCGTGAGCCCTGCTTGACACTCCCCCATGCCCCCGTTATTTCCCCGCCCACACCCGATGGGTGCGTAGCTCAGCGGTAGAGCATCGCCTTCACACGGCGGGGGTCACAGGTTCAATCCCTGTCGCACCCACCATCGGGTCTCCGGATTTCCTGGTCATCAGGCTGACAACGGGGCCGTGCATCGCACGGCCCCGTTGCCGTTCGGCCGGGCGGGCCCGGCGGCGGGGCGCCGCCAGCCCGCCCCGCCTCAGCGCGGCGCCTGGGGGGAAGGCTGCGCCCCGGGAGCGGGCGCATCGGCGCCGCGCCGGTGCTGGTGGTGGCGCCGGCCACGCAGCTCCGACACCTCCAGCGCCCCATCGGCATTGGCATCGGCCGCGCGGAACAGCGCCACCGCGATCGGCCGCACCTCCTGCATGGTCACGCGTCCGTCGCGGTCGGCATCCGCCGCGCGGAACATGGTGTCCATGCGGCCCTCCATGGCGTTGCGGACGCGCTCCGGCACGGGGCGGCGCTCGCCACCCTGGTTCTGGCCCTGACCCTGGCGCTGCGCCCGCAGGTGGTCGCGCACCTCGCTCCGCTCCAGGGCGGCGTCCTTGTTGGCATCGGCCTCGGCGAAGCGGGCGGACAGGAAGTTCAGCGCCTCCGCCTCGCTGACGCGGCCATCGCGGTCCGCATCGGCCTGCTGGAACAGCCGGGCATGGGCGCCATGGCGGGGGCCGCCGCCCGGCTGCGCCATGGCGTCCCGGCTCATGGCCGGCAGGGCGGCGGCGGCCAGGGCAAAGCCGAACAAGCCCATGGCAAGCTTGGAATTCGCAAGGCTGGAAGTCATCGTGGCTCTTCCCTCGAAATGGACGGCGATCGCTGCCGCATGGGAAGAGAAATGGGAGGGGCGTGTTACTGGCGCATTTCGGCGCGCCCCTTCCCGGGTGATGAAGTGTGACGGAACCTCGCGCTCAGCGCGCCGGGCGGGCCGGGTTGCGGCGCACCACCTTGCGCGGCGGCGTGGCCCGCACGCGGGTGCCGCCATCGCCCTGCTCGATCACCGTGGCCGATGCGCGCCGCGCCACAGCCACGCGGCCGGTGCCGCGGGCGGGAACGGCCTGCCGCGCCACGCGAACGGGCGCGGCCTGCCGGACGAGGCGCGCGGGCGCCACGGCACGGCGCGCCGCGGCCGGCGCCGTGGCCCGGGCCGTCGCCGCCGCCCGGGCCGGGACGACGCGCGCGGGCAGCACCCGCGCCTGTCTGGTGGCGCGCACCCGGCGCAGCGTGGCCGCCGCCGCCGTGCCGCCCACCGCCGCCATGGCGAGGGAGGCCGCCGGCGCCGACCGCGCCATGACCGCGCCGCCGCCCGCGCCCATCTGGGCGAAGCCGCGCTCCAGCAGCGCCGCCGCGTGGCGGTCGCGCTCCACCCAGGAGCTGCCGCCGAACACCGCCACGATCAGCCGCACATTGTCGCGCCGGGCGCTGCTGACGATGTTGAAGCCGCTGGCGTGGATGTAGCCGGTCTTGATGCCGTCCACCCCCTCATACTCGGTGAGCATGCGGTTGTGGTTGCGCAGGCTGATCGTGCCCATCTGGTGGCTGCGCGTGCCGAAATAGTGGTAGCGCTCCGGGAAGTCCCGCTGCAGCCGGCGGCCGAGTGTTGCCATGTCGTGCGCGGTGGTGATCTGCTCCACGTCCGGCAGGCCCGAGGCGTTGCGGAAGGTGGTGGCCGTCATGCCGATGGCGCGGGCGCGCAGCGTCATCATCTGCGCGAAACGGGCCTCGCTGCCGCCGCCCAGCGTCTCGCCCAGCAGGGAGGCGACGTCGTTGGCCGACTTGGTGACGAGCGCGTAGATGGCGTTCTCCACCGAGATGGTCCGGCCGGGCGGCAGGCCCAGCTTGGAGGGCGGCCGGCTGGCGGCCGTCTCCGTCATGACCAGGCGCTGGTCGAGCCGCAGCTCGCCGGTGCGCAGCGCCTCGAAGACCATGTAGAGCGTCATCATCTTGGTCAGCGAGGCCGGATGGCGCGGTGCGTCGGCATGTGCGCCGAACAGGACCTGCCCCGTGCTCGGCTCGATCACCACCGCCGCGTAGCGCGCGCTGCCGATCTGCGCCTGCGCCGCCCCTGGAAGGGCAGCGGCAAGAAAAGTCGATGCGGCCAGCAAGCCGAGCCGGCGCACCGCGCGGACAAATGACATGTCCATCCCCCGATATGACCTCACCCCCCAGTGAGGAGACGCCATACTAGGCGTGAGCGCGCGCGGCTGTCATCGAGAACTCATGCGGAACATCCCCTTTCAACAAGGGCTTAACCCCTTTCGTTTAAGCGTCGTCGGATGAGCGCCCAAGCCCCTGGAAAAGCGAGGCTCGAGCCTGATCCGCAGGGATTGCTGCACCGCAAAAATTTTACTGGACGCCGCTCCGTTTCATTGCCATATCGTCGCCATGCTGCGCTGCAACAAACGCGGCTGCCAGGCTGGACCTCGTTTCGGACGGGTCTTGCGGCCCACCGGAACCAGCGCCTCCCCTGCCCGGACGGGGCGCGGCGAGCCCGAGGAGGAGCATCAATGGCCAATGAGCCCAAGGTGATGAAGCTGAACGCCAGATCAGCCTCACCCAAGGACAAGGCGATCGAGGCCGTGGTGGAGACCGTCTCCGCCATGGCCGAGCAGGCGGCGGACAGCGTTCCGGCGCCGAACAGTGAGCCGGCGCAGGTGCTGGTGAACACGACTGAGGAAAGCGCGGCGCAGCCCCGCACGGCAATGGAGAAGACGATGGATCAGGCGACCCGTTCGACCGAGGGCTTCTACAAGGTGACCGAGGAGGCCATGGAGTTTGGCCGCGGCAACATGGAGGCCTTCACCAAGGCGACCCAGGCCTATGTCAGCGGCCTGCAGGATCTGAGCAAGCAGGCCTTCGCGGCGATGCAGGCGATCAACGAGCAGGCCCTGCAGAACGCCAAGGCCGTGGCCTCGGCCAAGAGCCTGAAGGAAGCCGCCGAGCTGCAGACCAGCTTCGCCAAGGCGCAGCTCGAGAAGTCGGTGGCCGAGGCGACCCGCTTCAACGAGGCGACCTTCAAGCTGGCCGAGCAGGCCTCCGCCCCGATCGCCGCGCGCATGACGCTGGCGATGGAGCGGATGACCCGCCCCGCCACCTTCGCCTGAACAGCCATGCCGGCGGCGCCCTCCCGCGCCGCCGGCCCCCTTTCCGCCCCTTCGCCCCGGCCATGGCCGCACGGGCGAAGCGCGGCGCCCGGCGCGCCTCCCGCGCCCCCCTCCCCGCACCCGAATCCGGCCCGCGCCACCGCGCTCCCCCAGGGGCAGAGGGCGCTTTTCCGCGGCCATCGGCATGGTCGGCCCTTCACCTTGGCCCCGGCGCTCCGATATTCTCGGCCATCATGGGCGCGAGGAGCGGGGTCCAGTGGCGGATTCCAGGCCCCTCCGCCCGCTTACGGACGGATAGCCCATTGGGTGCAGCAGACAACCGGCAAGCCGGCGGCAGTGACATGACGGACCAGGACAAGCGCCCGGATCAGGACAGCGACAACAATGGCGGCGGCCAGGACGGCACCAACACCGGCGTCGTGGTCAAGGCGCGCCCGCGCACGCGCAAGCCCGCTATGTACAAAGTACTGATGCTGAATGACGACTACACGCCGATGGAATTCGTGGTCCACGTGCTGGAGCGCTTCTTCCAGAAGAACCGCGAGGAGGCGACGCGGATCATGCTGCATGTCCACCGCCGGGGCGTGGGCGTGTGCGGCGTCTATACCTATGAGGTGGCCGAGACCAAGGTGACCCAGGTGATGGACCTCGCCCGGCAAAATCAGCATCCCCTGCAATGTACCATTGAAAAGGAGTGATGCGGGGCGTGATCATCTCTGTGTAACCTGGAGAAACTTAGAATACCCCTCGCCGTCATAGGGATGCGAGACCACATTACGGCTATCCTGGGCTGAAAGGCCCTGTCTTGCGGCACCGGAGCCTCCCACCACCGGTGTCGTTCCTGGAAGGGGAGCGTCACACCGCATGCTGTCCCGCAACCTTGAGCAGACGCTCCACCGTGCGCTGGCCCTCGCCAATGAGCGCCGCCACGAATACGCCACGCTGGAACACCTGCTCCTTGCCCTGGTCGACGATACCGACGCCGCCACCGTGCTGCGCGCCTGCGGTGTCGACCAGGACAAGCTGAAGCGCGACCTTGCCGAGTTCCTGGACAAGGATCTGGCCGGTCTCGTCACCGAACGCACGGGCGACCCGAAGCCCACCGCCGGCTTCCAGCGCGTCGTGCAGCGCGCCGCCATCCATGTGCAGTCCTCCGGCCGGGACGAGGTGACGGGCGCCAACGTGCTCGTCGCCCTGTTCAGCGAGCGGGAAAGCCATGCAGTCTACTTCCTGCAGCTGCAGGACATGACCCGGCTGGACGCGGTGAACTTCATCAGCCACGGCATTGCCAAGGCGCCCGGCCGCAGCACCAGCCGCCCCGTGCAGGGCGCGCCGCCCAGCGCCGCCCCGGGTGGCGAGGAGGGCGCGGAGAAGGAGGAGAAGCCGCAGGGCCGGCGTGGCCAGGACGCGCTCTCCAACTACTGCGTCAACCTCAACAAGAAGGCGCAGCAGGGCAAGATCGACCCGCTCATCGGGCGCGACTCCGAGATCGAGCGGACCATCCAGATCCTCTGCCGCCGCACCAAGAACAACCCGCTCTATGTGGGCGACCCGGGCGTCGGCAAGACCGCCATCGCCGAGGGGCTGGCCAAGCGCATCATCGAAGGCGACGTGCCGGAGGTGCTCGCCAAGTCCACCATCTTCGCACTCGACATGGGCAGCCTGCTGGCCGGCACCCGCTACCGCGGCGACTTCGAGGAGCGGCTGAAGGCCGTGGTGAACGAGCTGGAGCAGCAGCCCGGCTCCATCCTGTTCATCGACGAGATCCACACCGTGATCGGCGCCGGCGCCACCTCGGGCGGGGCGATGGACGCCTCCAACCTGCTGAAGCCGGCGCTGGCCCAGGGCACGCTGCGCTGCATCGGCTCCACCACCTACAAGGAATACCGCACCTATTTCGAGAAGGACCGCGCCCTGGTCCGCCGCTTCCAGAAGATCGACGTCAACGAGCCGACGGTCGAGGACGCGGTGAAGATCCTGACCGGGCTCAAGGTCAATTACGAGAAGCACCACAAGGTCAAGTACACGCCGGAGGCGATCCGCGCCGCCGTCGAGCTGTCGGCCAAGTACATCCATGACCGCAAGCTGCCGGACAAGGCGATCGACGTCATCGACGAGGTCGGCGCCTCGCGCATGCTGCAGCCCGAGGGGAAGCGGAAGAAGACCGTGACGCTCAAGGACGTGGAGGACATCGTCGCCAAGATCGCCCGCATCCCGCCCAAGAGCGTGTCGTCGGACGACAAGGAGACACTGCGCAACCTGGAGCGCGACCTGAAGGCCATGGTGTTCGGCCAGGACCAGGCGATCGAGGCCCTGTCCGCCGCCATCAAGCTGTCCCGCGCCGGGCTGCGCGACCCAGAGAAGCCGATCGGCAACTACCTGTTCTCCGGTCCCACCGGCGTCGGCAAGACCGAGGTCGCCAAGCAGCTCGCCAAGACGCTCGGCATCGAGCTGATCCGCTTCGACATGTCGGAATACATGGAGCGGCACAGCATCAGCCGGCTGATCGGCGCGCCGCCGGGCTATGTCGGCTTCGACCAGGGCGGGCTGCTGACCGACAGCATCGACCAGCACCCCCATGCCGTGCTGCTGCTCGATGAGATCGAGAAGGCGCACCAGGACCTCTACAACATCCTGCTGCAGGTGATGGACCACGGGAAGCTGACCGACCACAACGGCAAGACGGTCGATTTCCGCAACGTCATCCTGATCATGACGACCAATGCGGGCGCGGCCGACATGGCCCGGGCCGGCATCGGCTTCGGCCGCGAGGAGCGGAAGGGCGAGGATGAGGAGGCGGTGAAGCGCCTGTTCACGCCCGAGTTCCGCAACCGCCTGGATGCGGTGGTGCCCTTCGGCAACCTGACGCCTGAGATCGTCGGCAGCGTGGTGGAGAAGTTCGTGATGCAGCTGGAGGCCCAGCTCGCGGACCGCAACGTCACCATCGAGCTGTCCTCCGCCGCCAAGGAGTGGCTGGCCGAGAAGGGCTACGACCGCCTGTACGGCGCCCGGCCGCTGGCCCGCGTCATCCAGGAATACATCAAGAAGCCGCTGGCCGAGGAGCTGCTCTTCGGCAAGCTGGCCAAGGGTGGCGCGGTCAAGGTGGGCAAGAAGGATGACAGCCTCACCTTCGAGTTCATCGAGGCGCCCCTGCCCGCCCTGCCCAAGCCGGATGACGGCCGGCCGGATGGCGACGGGGAGAACGAGCACGCCCCCGAGGCGGCCGGCTGAGAGCTGAAGCGGCGCACAAGCGGAGCGGCCCGGTGGCGATGCCACCGGGCCGTTTTTCCGTCCGCCCCCCGCATCCGCGCGAGCGGTCCTTCACATGCCTCATGCCCGGGCTTGGCAATTGCCTTGCAAACCGTTAACTTACCGAAAATTACGCCACACCCCCCCAATGGCGGCGTAATTTTCCGGGTCCCGCTTCCCTCGCGGGCCCTGGCGACCCAGGCGGCGGCTCCCGGCGGCCGCCTGGGGTCCGGTTCTGCGGGGCCTGCCCCGCGCGCGGGCCGCTCCACCCCAGGGGGTGGAAGGCTGAGCCAGGCCGTGCATGATTCCGGCACACGCGCCCATGGCCGGGGCGGAGGATTCGCCTCCTCTTTCCCGGTCTGGCGCCCAGCTCGGCATCGAGAGGTAGAACAGGATGAATGTCATGTCACAGGCGCGCCCCCGTCCCCTGCGGGTCGCCATCGCCGGGCTGGGTGCCGTGGGCCAGCGTGTCGCCGAGGCGCTGGATGCCGGCATTCCGGGCTGCGAGCTGGTCGCCGTCGCGGCGCGGGACAAGGCGAAGGCGGGGCGGATGCTGGCCACGCTGCGCCAGCCCGTGCCGGCGCTCGACATCGCCGAGCTGCCGCCGCTGGCCGATCTGGTGGTGGAATGCGCGCCCGCCGCGCTGCTGCCGCAGATCGTCCGCCCCTTTGTCGAGGCCGGCAAGAAAGCCGTAGTGCTGAGCGCCGGCGCCCTGCTCTCGCATGAGGACCTGATCGAGGCGGCGCGGCGGCATGGCGGGCAGATCATCGTGCCGACCGGCGCGGTGCTCGGGCTCGACGCCGTCTCGGCCGCCGCCGAGGGCGAGATCCACGCGGTGCGCATGATCACCCGCAAGCCGGTGCGCGGGCTGGTGGGCGCGCCCTACCTGGCCGAGCACGACATCCGCATCGAGGACATCCGCGAGCCGCTGCGCATCTTCCAGGGCACCCCGCGCGAGGCGGCGGTCGGCTTCCCGGCCAACCTCAACGTGGCCGTGGCCCTGTCGCTCGCCGGCATCGGGCCGGACCGCACCTCGCTCGAGATCTGGGCCGATCCGGCGCTGACCCGCAACACCCACCGCATCGAGGTGGAGGCGGATTCGGCCAGCTTCTCCATGACCATCGAGAACATCCCGAGCGAGAACCCCAAGACGGGAAGGATCACCGCGCTTTCGGTCATCGCCTGCCTGCGCAAGCTGTCCGCGCCGCTGCGCGTCGGCACCTGATCCCGCGCGCGCCCTGGCGGGGAGCGCGGGCCGCTCCCCCTTGACCCGGCCCGCTGCGGGGCGGAAGTTCCGCCCCCTTCATGCTTCTGCCCGCCGAGGCCCCCGCCATGCCAGACGACGCCCCCGCCCTGCGCGCCCTGCTTTCCGCCACCGGCGGCGCCGACCCCGGGGGCGAGGCGCGGGACCTGCTGGCCAGCCCCGCCTTCGCCCGCCTCGTCGGCGCGCTGGAGGCGGACCATGACCGCTTCGTGGAGCAGCTCATCGCCCTGACCCAGATCCCCTCGCCGCCCTTCGGCGAGGCGGCGCGCGCCGCCGCCTATGCCGGGCTGCTGCGCGAGCAGGGGCTGGAGCAGGTGGAGACCGACGCGGAGGGCAATGTCACCGCCCTGCGCCCGGGCACCGACGCGGCGGCGGGCGTCATCGTGCTCTGCTCGCATCTCGACACCGTCTTCCCCGCCGGCACGGATGTGACGGTGCGGCGCGAGGGCACCATCCTGCGCGCCCCCGGCGTCGGCGACGACACGCGCGGCCTGGCCGTGCTGCTGGCCATGGCGCGGGCGCTGGACGCGGCCGGAATCCGCACCCGCGCCGGGCTGCTGCTGCTGGCCTCGGTGGGCGAGGAAGGCGCGGGCGACCTGCGCGGGGTGAAGCACTTCTTCCGCGCCAACCGCTGGCGGCACCAGGTGGCCGGCTTCATCGCCATGGACGGGATCGACCCGGCGCGGCTGGTGCATGGCGCGGTCGGCAGCAAGCGCTACCGCATCACCTTCCGCGGCCCTGGCGGGCATTCCTTCGGCGCCTTCGGGCTGGTGAACCCGGCCTTCGCCCTGGCGCGCGCGGCGGACGACCTCGGCCGCATCCGCGTGCCGCCCCATCCCAAGACCACCTTCTCCATCGGCCGCATCGGCGGCGGCACCTCGATCAACGCCATTCCCGAGGAGATGTGGATGGAGGTCGATCTCCGCTCCGCCTCGGCCGAGGCGCTGGGGGAGCTGGAGGCGCGGTTCCTCGACATCCCGCCGCAGGCGGCGGCGGACGAGAACGCGGCGCGCGACACGGCGCGCGGCGGGATCCGCGTCGAGGTGAAGCAGATCGGCGACCGCCCGGCAGGCACCACGCCACGGGACAGCCGCATCGCCGGCGTCGCCGCCGCCATGATCTCGGCCCAGGGCTATGTCCTGAAGCACGAGGCCTCCTCCACCGACAGCAACATCCCGATCAGCCTCGGCATCCCGGCCGTCACTCTCGGCACGGGCGGCAGCGGCGGGCGGGAGCACTCGCTGGAGGAGTGGATCGACGTGGAGCGGGGCGCCAGCGTCAAGGGGGTGGCGACGGCGCTGGGCACCATCCTCACCCTGGCGGGCATCGCCAGCAACTGAGGCCGGGCGCGGGGAAAGGGCCTCCCCCTCCCCGCCCGGGCGTCAGGGCCTGCGGGCCTCGTGCCGGGCCATCCAGCTCGCCGAGCCGAAGATCACCAGCGCGCCGGCCAGCGTCGCCCAGCCGGGGATATCGCCGAACAGCAGGAAGCCCAGCAGCGCCGCCCAGGCGAGGTCGAGGAACTTGATCGGCTGGGTGGCCGAGACATCCGCCAGGCGGAAGGCTTCCGTCAGGCACCAGTGGCCGAGCGTGCCGAGCAGCCCCGCCATCACGAACCAGCCGAGCTGCACCAGCGTCGGCGCCTGCCAGTAGGCCAGGGCGAAGGGCAGCGTGAAGAGCGAGATGGTGATGGCCTGCCACATGACGATGACCTCCGGCCGGTCCCGCCGCGTCAGCGCCTTGGTGATCAGGAAGGAGGCGGCGAAAAGCGGCGAGGAGGAGAGCATCACCAGCGTCCAGAGCCCGCCGCCGCCCGAGAGCTTCGGGCCGAGCACGATGCCCACCCCCACCAGCCCCACCAGCGCCGCCACCCAGCGCGCCAGCACCACCTTCTCCTTCAGGAACAGCACGGCGCCGATCATGATGAAGATGGGACCGGTGAAGCCCAGCGCCGTCACGTCGGCCAGCGGGATGTGCGGCAGGGCCAGGAACCACAGCAGCAGCCCCGCCGTGTGCACCACGCCGCGCCAGAGCTGGCCGGCCATGCCGTTCGGCGCATAGGCCCGCAGCCCTTCCCGCCACAGCAGCGGCAGCATCACCGCGAAGCCGAAGGCATAGCGCAGGAACTGGGCCTGGAAGGAGTGCATCTCCCGCGTCATGCCGCTCATGATGGCGTTGAGCAGGCTGAACAGCAGGCCGGAAAGCCCCATCCACACCATGCCGCGCAGGACGGGCGAGAGCCGCCCCCAGGCCGCCCCGATACGCGGCCGGAACCCCGGCGTGGCGGGCGGGCGGGCGACGTGCTGCGACATGGCGGAGCGTTTCCGGTTCTTCTGCGCGGGCGGGCGGGCCCGGCACCGCAGCATGGCGCCGCGCGCGGCGGGCCGCCAGGGGGATATGTCCGTCCCCCGGCACAAAGCCCCCGCCGGCAACCGCCCTCAGGCCGCGCCAGGCTCCGGGTAGCGGATGGCCACCACCTCCAGCTCCTCCACCCCCGCCGGCGTGCGCAGCCGCACCAGATCCCCCACCCGCGCCTTCAGCAGCGCGCGGGCGACCGGCGAGACCCAGGAGATGCGCCCCCGCTCCAGATCCGTCTCGTCCACCCCCACGATGGTGACGGTGACCTCCGAATCGTCCTCCCGCGCATAGGTGACGGTGGCGCCGAAGAACACCTGGTCGCGCCGGGGCTGGCTGGCGGGGTCCACCACCTGCACCCGCTCCAGCCGCTTGCGCAGGAAGCGCACCCGCCGGTCGATCTCGCGCAGGCGGCGCTTGCCGTACTGGTAGTCGGCGTTCTCGCTGCGGTCCCCGAGACTGGCGGCCCAGGAGACGATCTCGACCACCCGCGGCCGCTCCTCGTTCCACAGGGCGCGCAGTTCGGCCTGGAGGCCGGCATGGCCGGAGGGCGTCATGTAGAAGGGCGTGCCGGCGGGCAGGCCGGGCGGCGCTTCCTCCTCGTCGTCCTCCTCCATGGCGGCTCCCGATTGCTGCTGCGGGAGGGCGGGTTAGCTCAAGGTTGTGCGCCGGTGCAACATCTTGCCAAAGAAGCGACCAGGACCTCTTGGCTCACTGGCGAAATGGCGCATCACTCTGCGATATTCATCCTATGATCGTGCCAACAGTCGGCGAATCCATGCCAGTACGCGCCAGAAACGGGTTCACGCCGGGTGTTCTCCCGCATACCCATCACCGCCCAGCAGCACGGCCCCGCCCATGACCGCCAACACGGAGCCTCCAGGCAGGCCGGGCTATTTCTGGCCGGTGCTGGGGCTGGCGCTCGGCATGCTGCTGACCGGGATGGCCATCACCGCCCACCAGATGCTGTACCAGAACGGGCGGAACGAGCAGCGCCTGCAGGGCCTGGAAGCCGGCCTGCAGGACACGGAGCGCCTGCTGGCCCTGCTGAAGGGGCGGCAGGATGGCAGCGTCCCGGCGGCGGCCCTGGCCTCCCTGGCGCGCCTCGCGGCGGCGGAGCCGGCGCTGGAAGCCGCCCAGGCCGAGCTTGCCGCGGCCGCGGCGCAGCCGCCGCAGCCCGGAGAGCCGGCGCAGGCCGAGATGGCGGGGCTGGCGCTGCAACAGGCCATCCAGAAGGAGATCCGCCGCCTGCGCGCCGATGAGCGGCAGCAGGAGCATGTCAGCCTCGTGCTGAGCCTGGCCGGCATAGGGGCGGGCGCGCTCCTGCTGCTCTCGGCCCTGCTCTCCACGCGGCGGCGGGAACACCAGCAGGCGGATGGCGCGCAGCACCGCGCGGCCGAGCTGCGGGCCGTCTGCGATGCGAGCCCCGTGGGCCTGGCGCTGCTGGACGGCGAATGCCGCCTCCGCCAGGTCAATCCGAGCTTCGCGGCCCTGGCGGAACAGCCGGAGGCGGCGGTGGCCGGGCGGCACCTGACGGAGGCCATGCCGGTCCTGGGCGGCCTGCTGCTGCCGATGCTGCGCGGCGCCATGGCGCGCGGCGAGGGGCTGCCGGGGCAGGAGGTGCATGCGGAGGATGCGGGCGGGCGCAGCCAGCACTACTTCATCGCCGCCGAGCCCGTGCAGGGCGGCGGGACGCAGGCGCGCCTTTCGCTGGTGCTGATGGATGTCAGCGACAAGGTGGCGGTCGAGAGCTGGCGGGACGAGCTGGTCAACGAGCTGAACCACCGGGTCAAGAACACCCTCTCCACCGTGCAGTCCCTGGCGGCCCAGACCATGCGCGGCGCAGGGCAGGACCCCAACCGCTTCGCCGCCGATTTCAGCGCGCGGCTGGGCGCCCTGTCCCGCTCGCACGAGCTGCTGGCCTCCGTCGGCTGGTCAAAGGCCACGCTCGACGGCGCGATCGAGGCGGCGCTGGCGCCCTGGAAGGCGGTGTGGCTGGCCACCGGGCAACTCGCGATGCACGGCCCGTCCGGGGTTGTGGTGCGCCCGGCCCAGGCGCAGGCCATGGTCATCGCCATTTCCGAGCTGGCCAGCAATGCCAGCCGCCACGGCGCCCTGGCGCATGACGGGCGTGTCAGCCTCACCTGGCGCATGGCACCCAACGGCATGATCCATCTTGCCTGGCACGAGACCAGCAAGGCCTGGCTGACGGAGGCGTCGCCCCAGCGCGGCTTCGGGCTGCGCTTCCTGGAGCGGGGCCTGGCGCACGACCTCGGGCCCGGCGCGCAGGCGCAGCTCCGCTTCGAGCCCACGGGGCTGCAATACGATGTCAGCTTCCGGGCCGGCATCACCCAGCCCACCACCTTCACCCTGCAGAAGGGCGCCGCCTGAGGAGAGACGCCGCCTGAGGAGAGACGCCGCCGGGCGGCTCAGCCGCCCAGCTCCTCGCGCAGCATCTCCAGCTCCAGCCAGCGCTCCTCCGCCTCCGCCAGCCCCGCCTCGGCGCGGGCCAGCAGCTCGGTGGCCTTGTCGAAGCGGGCGCGGTCGCGCGCGTAGAGCCCGGCATCGGCCAGGATCTCGCGCAGCTTGGCGGCCTCGGCCTCCAGCTTGCGCATCCGCGCGGGCAGCGTTTCCAGCTCGTGCTGCTCCTTGAAGGAGAGCTTCTTCCTTCCGGCCGGCGGCGCGGCGGGGGCCGCCGCCGGCTTGGCCGCCGCGCCGGCGGGCTTGGCCAGGGCCTCGGCGCGGGCGCGCACGCCATGGCCGCGCTGCGCCACCATGTCCGAGTAGCCGCCGGCATAGTCCTGCCAGCGCCCCTCCCCTTCCCAGGCGATCACGTTGGTGGCGACGCGGTCGAGGAAGTCGCGGTCATGGCTGACGACGATGACCGTGCCGGAATACTCGGCGATCTGCTCCTGCAGCAGGTCGAGCGTTTCGAGGTCGAGGTCGTTGGTCGGCTCGTCCAGCACCAGCAGATTGGAGGGCGTGGCAAAGGCGCGGGCCAGCAGCAGCCGCCCCCGCTCGCCGCCCGACAGCGCCGAGACGGGCGTGCGCGCCTGCTCGGGCAGGAACAGGAAGTCCTTCATGTAGCCGATGACATGGCGCGGCTGGCCGTTCACCCACACTTGGTCGCCGCGCTTGCCGGTCAGCGTCTCGGCCACCGTGCTGGTGGGGTCGAGGGCGGCGCGGCGCTGGTCCAGCGTCACCATCTGCAGGTTGGTGCCGAGCTTCACCTCGCCCGAATCGGGGGCGAGCACGCCGGTCAGCATGGACAGCAGCGTGGTCTTCCCCGCCCCGTTCGGTCCGACGATGCCGACCCGGTCGCCACGGATGATGCGGGTCGAGAAGTCGCGCACCACCACCCGCTCGCCGAAGCCCTTGCTGATGGCGTCGGCCGCCACCACCAGCGTGCCGGAGGCCTCGCCCTCGGCCACCGCCATCCTCACCCCGCCCTGCGCCGCGCGGCGCTCCCGCCGCTGCTGGCGCAGCGCCGCCAGCTCCTCCACCCGGCGCACGTTGCGCTTGCGGCGCGCGGTGACGCCGTAGCGCATCCAGTCCTCCTCGCGGACGATCTGGCGGTCCAGCTTGTGGGCCTCGCGCTCCTCCTGCTCCAGCACCTCGTCGCGCCATTCCTCGAAATGCGCGAAGCCGCGGCCGAGGCGGCGCGTGGTGCCGCGGTCGAGCCAGACCATCTCGCGCGTCATCGTCTCCAGGAAGCGGCGGTCATGGCTGATCAGCACCAGCGCCGAGCGCATGCCGCCGATCTCCTGCTCCAGCCACTCGATGGCCGGCAGGTCCAGGTGGTTGGTCGGCTCGTCCAGCAGCAGGATGTCGGGGGACGGCGCGAGCGCCCGGGCCAGCGCCGCGCGGCGCGCCTCGCCGCCCGAGAGGTTGGCGGGCTTCTCCTCGCCAGTGAGGCCCAGCTGCTCCAGCAGGTAGTGGGCACGGTAGGGGTCGTCGCCCGCCGTCAGCCCCGCCTCGACATAGGCCAGCACGTTGGGAAAGGCGCCGAGGTCCGGCTCCTGCTCCAGGTAGCGCAGCGTGGCGCCGGGCTGGACGAAGCGGCTGCCGCCATCCGGCTGGGCCAGCCCGGCCGCGATCTTCAGCAGGGTGGACTTGCCCGAGCCGTTGCGGCCGATCAGCGCCAGGCGCTCGCCGGGCGAGACGGACAGCGTGGCGCCCGACAGCAGCGGGGTGGTGCCGAAGCCGAGGCGGATGTCCTGGAGGAGCAGAAGCGGAGGAGCGGCCATGGCCGGCTGCGTGGAGCGGGCGGGGCCGCGCGTCAAGCACCCTCCGCGCTCCGGCCGCCTTTGCGGGCCGCCATCGCAATTTTGAGCGGCTTCTCCCCGCCTGAACCTCAACCGGGGCGCGACGGGGGCTTCGGGACGCGGTAGAAACGAGGCCCGCTTGTTTTTCCCCGGAGGAAGTGACCTTGGATCAGGTCGAATGCGTGGTCGTCGGCGCGGGCGTGGTGGGGCTGGCCGTGGCGCGCGCCCTGGCCCTGGCCGGCCGCGAGGTGCTGGTTCTCGAGGCGGCCGAGGGCATCGGCACCGAGACGTCCTCGCGCAACAGCGAGGTCATCCACGCCGGCATCTACTACCCCAGGGGCAGCCTGATGGCGCGGCTCTGCGTCGAGGGGAAGCACCGGCTCTACGAATACTGCGCCGAGCGCGGCGTGCCGCACCGCAACTGCGGCAAGCTGATCGTGGCCACCAACGAGGAGGAGACGGGCAAGCTCGCCTCCATCCGCGAGCGCGCCGCCGCCAATGGCGTGCCGGACCTGCGGCTGGTCAGCCGGGAGGAGGCGCTGGAGATGGAGCCGGCGCTGTCCTGCACCGCGGCCCTCGTCTCCCCCTCCACCGGCATCATCGACAGCCACGCCTACATGCTGGCGCTGCAGGGCGATGCCGAGAATGCGGGGGCCATGTTCGTGTTCCACAGCCCGGTGCTGGGGGGGCGGCTGCTGCCGGAGGGCGGCGCCGAGATCCGCGTCGGCGGCGCCGAGCCCATGGAGCTGCGCTGCCGGATGCTGGTGAACGCCGCCGGGCTCCATGCGCCGAGGCTGGCCGCCGCGCTGGAGGGGATGCCCGCCGGGCATGTGCCCACCGCCTACTACGCCAAGGGCAACTACTTCACCCTCGCCGGCCGCTCGCCCTTCTCGCGGCTGATCTACCCCGTGCCGGTGCCGGGCGGCCTCGGCACGCACCTGACCATCGACCTCGGCGGCCAGTGCCGGTTCGGTCCGGATGTGGAATGGGTCGAGAAGGTGGAATACGAGGTGGACCCCCGCCGCGGCGACAGCTTCTACGCCGCCATCCGCCGCTACTGGCCCGGCCTCCCGGAAGGCGCGCTGCAGCCGGGCTATTCCGGCATCCGCCCCAAGATCGTGCCGCCCGGCCAGGCGGCGCAGGACTTCGTGGTGCAGGGGCCGGAGGTGCACGGCCAGCCGGGGCTGGTGAACCTGTTCGGCATCGAGAGCCCGGGGCTGACCGCCTCTCTGGCCATCGGCGCCATGGTGGGCGAGATGCTGGTGCTGGAGCCGGCCTGAGCCTCCCTCAGCCGGGCAGCACCCCGGGGGCGGCGGCCACCGCCGCCTCCACCAGCGCCCGCACCTTGCCGGAAAGCAGCCGCGCATCCGGGAACAGCGCGTGCACCGGCACCGGCGCGCTCGCCAGCTGCGGCAGAACGCGCACCAGCCGCCCCCGCGCCAGATCCTCCGCCACCTGCCAGACAGGGGTCAGGATCACCCCCTGACCGGCCAGCGCCGCCCTGTGCAGCGCGTCCGCGTTGTCGGACCGGAAGCGGCTGCGGACCGGCACGCGGTGCTCGGCGCCATTCCCGTCCAGCAGGCGCCAGTGGTGCGGATGGGCGAGCCGGGTGAAGACCAGCGCCTCCGCCTCCGCCAGCGCGGCGGGCGTGTCGATCGGGCCGTGCCGCTCGCGATAGGCGGGGGCGCAGCAGAGGATGCGGCGGAAGGCGCCGAGCCGCCGCGCGACCAGGCTGGAATCGGCCAGCGCGCCGCTGCGGATGGCGAGGTCGAACCCCTCCTCCACCAGGTCCACCAGCCGGTCGTTCAGGGAAAGCTCGACCCGCACCTGCGGGTGCGCCGCGGTGAAGCCGGCGAGCAGCGGCACCACGAAGCGCTGGCCGAGATTGACCGGCGCCGTCACCCGCAGCGTGCCGGAGACCACGGCGGCGTCATCGCCCAGCGCCGCCTCGGCCGCCTCCATCTCGGCCAGGATGCGGCGGCAATGCTGGTGCCAGGCCCGCCCCTTCTCGGTGAGCCGCACCCCCTGCCCGTGCCGCTCCAGCAGCCGCGTGCCGAGCCTCGCCTCCAGCGACGCCACCTTGCGCGACAGGCTGGAGACCGGCAGGCCCAGCCGCCGCCCGGCGGCGGAGAAGCTGCCGCACTCGGCCACGGTGACGAACAGGGCCATCGCCTCGAAGCGGTCCATGCCTTTTCTGCCCTTGCGGAGTTTGGGAAGCGGCTTCCCATCCCCGGTCAATGCCTCATCATCCCGCGAGGTCCTAGCCTGGACCTTTCAAGAAGAACCCCGGACGACACGGCACCCCCATGCTTTCCGAGAGCCTGCGCCACGACGCCCTTGCCAGCCGCCTGATGAGCGCCGAGGAGGCGGCGAGCCTGATCCGCCCCGGCTCGGTGGTGGGCCTCAGCGGCTTCACCCGCGCGGGCGATGCCAAGGCGGTGCCCGCCGCCCTCGCCCGCCGCGCCGATGCGGCGGGGCTTGGCCTGACCCTCGCCACCGGCGCCTCGCTCGGCCACGGCACGGATGGCGCGCTGGCCGAGGCCGGCGCGCTGGCCCGCCGCTACCCCTTCCAGGTCGATCCCCGCCTGCGCCGCGCCATCAATGCCGGCGAGGTGCTGTATCTCGACCACCACCTGTCGGAGACGGCCGACCTGCTGCGCGCGGGCCACCTGCCGCGCCCGGACGTGGTGGTGATCGAGGCGGTCGCGGTGCATGGGCAGGGCATCGTGCCGACCACCTCCGTCGGCAACTCGGCCGCCTTCCTGGAGCACGGCCCACAGGTCATCGTCGAGCTGAACGCGGCGCAGCCGGCGGCGCTGGAGGGGGTGCACGACATCGCCACCCCCGCCGCCTGGGGCAAGCGCCTGCCGCTCGGCATCCTGGAGCCGGCGGACCGGGTGGGCCTTCCCTACCTCCCGCTGGACCCGCGCAACATCCTGGGCGTCGTCCGCACCGAGGCGGAGGACAGCCCGGCCAAGGCGGAGCCAGTGGACGCGACCAAGGCCGCCATCGCCGGCCACCTGCTGGAATTCCTGGCGCGGGAGGTGCGGCAGGGCCGGCTGACCAGTTCCCTCGCTCCCCTCCAGGCGGGCATCGGCAGCGTGGCCAATGCGGTGCTGGGCGGCTTCGCCAACGGCCCCTTCAGCCGGATCACCATGTACAGCGAGGTGCTGCAGGACAGCACCTTCGACCTGATCGACGCCGGGCGCCTGGTCTTCGCCTCCGGCTCCTCCATCACCCTCGGCCAGCGGCAGGACGCGCTGCGCGACTTCGCCCGCTACAGGGACCGGCTGGTGCTGCGCCCGCAGGAGATCACCAATTCGCCGGAGGTGCTGCGGCGGCTCGGCGTCATCGCGCTCAACACGGCGCTGGAGGTGGACATCTACGGCAATGTCAACTCCACCCATGTGAACGGCTCGGACATGCTGAACGGCATTGGCGGCTCGGGCGACTTCGCGCGCAACGCCAGGCTGTCGGTGTTCGTCACGCCTTCCGTGGCGAAGGGCGGCGCGCTCTCGCGCATCGTGCCGATGGCCAGCCATGTGGACCATGGCGCGCAGGACGTGGACGTGGTGGTGACGGAGCAGGGCCTGGCCGACCTGCGCGGCCTCGCCCCGCGCGAGCGCGCGGAGCGCATCATCGGCCAGTGCATGCATCCGGACTTCCGGCCGCTGGGGCGGGACTATTTCCGCGCCGCCTGCAGGCGCGGCGGGCATGCGCCGCACCTCCTGGAGGAGGCGCTCTCCTGGCACCTGCGGGCGCAGCAGACGGGCAGCATGCTGCCCGCGGCGCGGCGGCGGGCGGGCTGAGCCGCCACGCCGCCAGGGCGGCTCACCGCCCCGAATAGTCCCCCGTGCCGAACCAGCGGGAGCGGACGGTGTTGTAGTAGGCCTCCATGTCGTACTGGGCGACGGGGAGGGCGAGGTCGCGGGCGGTGAGGCGGCCCACCGAGCCGGCGAGGTTGTAGCTGGCGGTGACCACGTCGGAGAGCGCCTGCACCAGGGTGACGCGGGCGTTGAGCAGCTCCTGCTCGGCGTTCAGCACGTCGAGCGTGGTGCGGCTGCCCACCACCGCCTCGCGCTGCACGCCGTCGAGCGCGATCTCGGCGGCGCGGATCTGCGCCCGCACGCTCTCCACCTGGGCGCGGGCCGATTGCAGCCCCTCCCAGGCCTGCGTCGCCTGCTGCATCGCCTGGCGGCGCTGGTCGTCCACCACCTGCCGCAGCCGCACCGCATCCTGCCGCGCCTGCCGCACCGCCGCGTGCTCGGCCCCGCCCTGGTAGAGCGGCACCGACAGGTTGGCGGTGATCTGCTGGCCGGTGCCGCGCGTGCCCGGCTGCTGCTGGTTGTCCGAGCGGAAGGCCTGCGCCTGCACGCTCACCGTCGGCAGCAGCGCCGACATCTGCACGTCCACCGCGTCCCGCGCCGCCGCCTCGTCGAACAGCGCCGCCACCACGGCCGGGTTGTTGCGCATCGCAACCTCCCGCGCCTCGGCCTCCGCCCGCACCGGCACGCCAAGCGGCTGCGGCGCCACCAGCCGCTCGGGCGAGAGGCCCACCACGCGGCGGAAGGTCGCCCGGCTGGTCTGCAGCGTGCCCTCGGCATTGGCCCGCGCCGAGCGCGCGCCGGCCAGCCGGCTCTCCGCCTGCGCCACGTCGGTGCGGGTGATCTCGCCCACCCGGAAGCGCTCATTGGTCGCGTCCAGCTGCCGCTGCAGCACCTGCACGTTGTTGACGTTCAGCCGCAGCGTCTCCTGGTCGCGGATCACCGCCACATAGGCCGAGACCACATCCGCCAGCACCTGCTGCTCCGCCGCCAGCAGCCGCGCCCGCTGCGCCAGCACCTGGTTCTCCGCCCGCCGGGTCTGCGACACCGTCCGCCCGCCATTGTAGAGCGGCTGCGTCACGGTGGCCTGCACCCCCGCCGTCTGCCGGTTCACGTCGTTGTAGATGCCCCGCGTGGTGCCGAACGCATCCGTCACGCGCTGCCGCACCTGCCCGTCCACATAGCCGGCATTGCCCGCCACCACCACGCTCGGCCGCCACCCCGCCAGCGCCTGCGGCACGTTCTCGTCCACCACCCGCAGCTGCGCCCGCTGCGTCTGCAGCACCGGGTTGTTCGCATAGGCCTGGCTCAGCGCCTCCTGCAGCGTCTGCGCCACAGCCACCCCAGAACCCAGCAGCGGCAGCAACACCACCACACCAGCCACAACCGGACGCAGCACCGGAGAAAACACTTTCATGGGCGGACAACCTTCATCGGGAATCGGCAGGGCATCGGGGTCACGGAGCGCGTTCAGGGCGCACGGGGCGGCGTCTCCGCCTGCAATCCGTCCGCCCAGATATTGCCCGGCTCCGGGCGGAGCGGCGCAAGGCCGCCCGTCTCGCCCCGCACCGCGCTCAGCGTGCTGCCGGCTGGCACGCCGGGCACCGCCTCGCCAGATGCCCCGCCCCCTGATGCCCCACAGGCCGCGACCAGGCAGGGCAGGCCCGCCAGAAGGCCGATTCGCAGGAAGCTCCGCATCATTTCTCTCCTCCGGAAACGGGCCGGGCGGCGACGCAGTCCAGGAAGGACCGTATGGCGTCGCTCACTTCTCCCGAAAGGGTGAAGTCCGCCTCGCCACGCAACCATTCATGCAGCAAGCCGCTGATCAGCGCATAAAGAAACAGGGCCGCGCGCTCGGGCGGCCAGGCTGGCGAAAGGTCGCCGCGCTCGGCCACTTCCTGGAAGCGCCGGCGCAGCGTCTCGCGGATCTCGGTATCGGCCTGGCGGCGGCGCTGCAGGGCGGGCGCCATCTCGGCCACATACTCGCAACGCTGCAGCATGATCGTCAGCAGGCGCCGCCGGCGCGGGTTCTCCTCGAAATCCTTCATGGCGGCGGTGATGGCGCAGGCCATCGACTGGAGCGATCCATCCTCCTCGATGCAGAGGCGGTCCTTCACCTCGTCCTGCAACAGGACGAGGCGCTCGTCGAGTGCCAGGAACAGGCCCAGCTTGTCACGGAAATGCCAATGCACCGCCCCCCTGGTGCAGCCCGCCACGCGGGCCACCTCGTCGAGGGAGGCACGGGCGACGCCACGATCCAGGAAGACCTGCTCGGCCGCGTCGAGGAGAGCCTCGCGCGTCTCGTCGGCTTCCTGTTTTGTGCGTCGCGCCATTTCCAACCTTGTAGCTGTGTTACTGTCCTTTATATACATACTTGAAGGTATCTTTACAAGCCGCAGGCCATGCCGCGGAACACTTCCCTGGAGGATCCATGCAGCTCCTGCATCGTCGCGGGATAGCCGCTCTTGGCCTGCTTCTGCTGGCCGGCCCCGCCCTGGCCCAGATGCCCGGCGGCCCCCCGCCGGCCGTCGGGGTCGCGCCGGTGGCCAAGCGCGCCATCACCGAGACCAACGAGTTCATCGGCCGTGTCGAGGCCACCGACCGGGTGGAGCTGATGGCGCGCGTCACGGCCTTCCTGGAGAAGCGCGAGTTCAACGAGGGCGCGGAGGTGAAGCAGGGCGACCTGCTGTTCCGCCTGGAGCGCGGCCCCTTCGAGGCGCAGCTCCAGGTCGCCCGTGCCGGCGTGGCCGAGGCCGAGGCCCAGCTCCAGAACGCCAATGTGACGCTGAACCGCGCCCAGGCCCTGCTCAACACCGTGGCCGGCCAGCGCTCCACCGTCGACACCGCCCTGGCGGCGCAGCGCAGCGCCCAGGCGCAGGTGCTGTCCGCCCAGGCGCAGGAGCGGCAGGCGCAGATCAACCTCGACTACACCGAGATCCGCGCCCCCATCTCGGGCCGCATCGGCCGCGCGGCGGTGACGCCGGGCAATGTGGTGGCCCTCTCCTCCGGCCCCCTGGCGGTGATTGTCAGCCAGGACCCGATGTATGTCTCCTTCACCGTGCCGATGCGCACCATGCTGCAACTGCGCGACCGCTATGCGAGCCGGGGCGGGCTGAACGCCGTGACGGTGAAGCTGCGCCTGCCGGATGGCCGCATGTACGGCCAGGCCGGCAAGCTCGATTTCATCGACGTCAGCGTCGGCCAGGACACCGACAGCATCGCCGTACGCGGCCGCATGCCCAACCCGCCCATCGCCGGCAACCCGGGCGCCGGGCGCGAGCTGACCGCCAACCAGTTCGTCACCGTGGTGCTGGAGGCGGTGGAGCCGGTGCAGCTCCTGACCGTGCCGCGCGTGGCGGTGAGCACCGACCAGCAGGGCGACTTCGTCTATGTGATCGGCCAGGGCAACAAGGCCGAGCGCCGTGCCGTGCGCCTCGGCTCGCAGTCCACCCCCACCCTCGCGGTCATCTCGGAGGGGTTGAAGGAAGGCGAGCAGGTGGTGGCGGAAGGCCTGCAGCGCGTGCGGCCGAACGCGGAGGTGAACCCCGCGCCAGTCCAGCAGCCGGGCCAGCAGCCGGGCGGCGCCTCGGCGCAGCGCCAGGGGGGCTGATCGCGTGTTCTCTGCAATCTTCGTCGAGCGCCCGCGCCTCGCCATCGTCATCGCCATCGTGATGACGATCGCGGGCGCGCTGTCGCTCGCGCGCATTCCCGTCTCGCAGTTCCCCGACATCGTGCCGCCGCAGGTGCAGGTGACCGCCACCTACCCCGGCGCCTCGGCCGAGGTGGTGGAGCAGGCCGTCGCCCAGCCGCTCGAGGCGCAGGTCGTCGGCGTCGAGAACTCGATCTACATGCGCTCCAACAGCGGCAGCGACGGCAGCTACACGCTGAACGTCAGCTTCACGTTGGGCAGCAACGCCGACATCAACACCGTCAACGTGAACAACCGCGTGCAGGCGGCGATGTCGCTGATGCCGACGGAGGTGCAGCAGCAGGGCATCCAGGTCCGCAAGCAGTCCTCCTCCATCCTGCAGGTGCTGTTCCTCTACGCCGACGAGGCGGGGCAGTACGACCCGCTGTTCCTGACGAACTACGCCACGCTGAACATCCTGGACGAGATCTCGCGCACCCCGGGCGTGGGCTCGGCCACGCTGTTCTCGCGCCAGAACTACGCCATGCGCATCTGGTTCGACACGGAGCGCCTGGTCAGCCTGAACCTTTCGCCCTCGGACATCATCAACGTCATCCGCACCCAGAACGTGCAGGCGCCGGCGGGCCGCATCGGCGCCCAGCCGGTGCCGAGCGACCAGGCGCTGCAGATGAACGTCCGCACCCAGGGCCGCCTGTCCACGCCCGAGCAGTTCGGCGACATCGTCATCCGCGCCAACCCCGACGGCTCGCTGCTGCGGGTGCGGGACGTGGCGCGGGTCGAGATGGGGCCGCAGAACCAGGACGTCAGCACCCGCCTGAACGGCCAGGACGGCGTCGGCATCGGCATCTACCTCGCCCCCGGCGCCAACGCGGTGAACGCCGCCGCCGCCGTGGGCGCGACGCTCGACCGCGTGCGCACCCGCATGCCGGAGAGCATGAGCGTCCGTCCCGTCTTCGACACCACCATCTTCGTCTCCGACACCATCCACGAGGTCATCAAGACGCTCGTGGAAGCCTTCGTGCTGGTGGGCGTGGTGGTGTTCCTGTTCCTCGGCAGCCTGCGCGCCACCATCATCCCCATCATCGCGGTGCCGGTCAGCCTGATCACCACCTTCGCGGTGCTGCTGGTGATGGGCTACTCGGCCAACACCGTCTCGCTGCTGGCCATGGTCCTGGCCATCGGCATCGTCGTCGACGACGCCATCGTGGTGGTCGAGAACGTCGAGCGGGTGATGGAGGAGGAGCCGGAGCTCTCGCCGGCCGAGGCCACCAAGAAGGCGATGGCGCAGATCACCGCGCCGATCATCGCCATCACCCTGGTGCTGCTCTCTGTCTTCGTGCCGATCGGCTTCATCCCCGGCCTCTCGGGCGTGCTGTTCCGGCAGTTCGCGGTGACCATCTCGGTCGCCATGGTGATCTCGGCGATCAACGCGCTGACCCTCTCCCCCGCCCTCTGCGCCGTGCTTATGCGCCATGGCGGCGAGCGGCGCGGCATCATGGGCTGGATCAGCCGGCGCATCGACAATGTGCGCGACGGCTATGCCGGGCTGGTGCGGCGGCTGCTGCGGCTGGCCATTGTCAGCGTCGTGCTGGTCGGCGCCTTCGGCTTCGGCGCCTTCACCATCGCCGGCAAGGTGCCGCAGGGCTTCCTCCCCTCCGAGGACCAGGGCGCCTTCATCATCGCCTTCCAGCTGCCGGACGGCGCGGCGCAGCCGCGCACCAGCGCCGTGGTGGCGGAGCTGGAGAACCGGCTGAAGGACCTGCCGCAGGTGCGCGACGCCATCGCCATCGTCGGCTTCTCGCTGCTCGACGGCGGCGCCTCCTCCTCCGCCGCCACCATGTTCGTGCAGCTCAAGGAGTTCTCCGAGCGCACCGGGCCGGGCGACAACGTGCAGGCGCTGATCGGCCGGATCTTCATGGAGAGCCAGCAGATCCGCGGCGCGCAGATCATCCCGATCAACCTGCCGCCGATCATCGGCCTCTCGACCGGCGGCGGCTTCGAGTACCAGCTGGAAAGCCTGGAGGGCGCCGAGCCGGTGCAGATCGGCCAGGTGATGGGCGGGCTGCTGGCCGCGGCCAACCAGGACCCGCGGCTGACCCAGGTGTTCTCCACCTTCTCCGCCCGCGCCCCCTCGCTCTACCTCGACATCGACCGCGAGAAGGCGCAGGCGCTGGGCCTCACCATGACGGACGTGTTCGCGGCGCTGCAATCCACGCTGGGCAGCAGCTTCGTGAACAACTTCAACCTCTACGGCCGCACCTGGCAGGTTCTGGTGCAGGGCGAGGCAGAGGACCGGCGCAGCGAGGAGGATCTGTGGAAGATCCAGATCCGCAACTCGCGCGGCGTCATGGTGCCGCTGCGCGCCATCGCCACCGTGCGCACGGTGGTCGGGCCGCAGACCATCACGCGCTACAACAACTACCGCTCCATCACCATCCAGGGCAGCCCGGCCCCGGGCGTTTCCTCGGGCGCCGCGCTGCAGGCGATGGAGGAGATCTCCCGCAACACCCTGCCCGCCGGCTACACCTTCGAGTGGACCGGCACCGCCTTCCAGGAACGGCAGGCCCAGGGCCAGACGGTCTACATCCTGGCGCTGGCGGTGCTCTTCGCCTTCCTCTTCCTGGTGGCGCTGTATGAGAGCTGGGTGATCCCGATCCCGGTCCTGCTTTCCGTCACGGTGGGCATCATGGCCGGCGTCTGGGCGATCTCGCTCGCCGGGCTGTCGATGGACCTCTACGCGCAGATCGGCCTCGTCGTGCTGATCGCGCTGGCGGCCAAGAACGGCATCCTGATCATCGAGTTCGCCAAGGAGCAGCGGGAGGCGGGGCACACGATCCTGGAGGCGGCCGAGCTCGGCGCACGCCTGCGCTTCCGCGCCGTGATGATGACCTCCATCGCCTTCATCCTCGGCCTGGTGCCGCTGGTCTGGGCGAGCGGCGCCTCGATGCTGGCGCGGCGGGCCGTCTCCACCCCCGTCTTCGCCGGCATGATCGCGGCCTCCACCATCGGCATCTTCCTGATCCCGATGCTCTACGTCGTGTTCCAGAAGATGCGCGAGGCGACGCATCGCCGCTTCGGCCGCGGCCGCCATGCCGAGGCCGGCGCTGGCGGACACGGCTCCGCCGCGCACTGAGGCGGGGCACCGGGGACGGGGCACTGAGGGCGGGCTGGCGGGGCAACTCATCCCCATCCCGCCGGTTCACCCCGCACAGCAGGACAGAAGAGGGGGCGCCATCCTGCGTGGCGCCCCCTCGCCGTATGGAGACGCGCGCATGCCCGGCCCCGATGCCTCCCCCCGCCCGCTCTCGGTCGATCCCGCGCCGGCGCGGGCGGTGCCGGCCCGCATCGTCATCGTGGGCGGCGGCGCGGGGGGCGTCCATCTGGCCACCCGGCTGGGCCGTGCCCTCGGCCGCCGCCGCCGCGCCGAGATCCTGCTGATCGACCGCGATTCGGCGCATATCTGGAAGCCGCTGCTGCACGAGGTGGCCGCCGGCACGCTGGACACGGGGCAGGAGCAGCTGGGCTTCGTCGTCCATGCCAGCCGGCACGGCTTCCGCTACCTGCCCGGCGAGATGGTGGGGCTGGACCGCGCAACGCGGCAGGTGAGGCTCGGCCCGCTGCGCGACCGCGCCGGCACCGAGGTGCTGCCGCCGCGCAGCGTGGAATACGACCTGCTGGTGCTGGCCGTGGGCAGCCGCGCCAATGATTTCGGCATCCCCGGCGTGCGCGAGCACTGCCACTTCATCGACAGCCGCGACCAGGCGGAGGACTTCAACACCGCGCTTCGCACCGAGGTGATCCGCTGCCTCGCCGCGGCGGATGGCGCGTCGCTCGACATCGCCATCGTCGGCGCGGGCGCCACGGGGGTGGAGCTGACGGCCGAGATCAACACCGCGCTCGACCTCGCGGCCGCCTATGGCTTCCCCGGCCTGCGGGACCGGCTGCGCCTGACCCTGGTGGAGACGGCGCCGCGCATCCTGGGCGCCCTGCCCGAGCGCGTGGCGGAAGCCTCCCGCCAGGAGCTGGAGCGGCAGAAGGTCACGGTGCTGACCGGCGCCCAGGTTGTCTCGGTGGATGCCGAGGGGCTGGCCCTGAAGGACGGGCGGCGCATCCCCGCCCGGCTGACGGTCTGGGCGGCGGGCGTCGCCGCGCCCGCCTTCCTGCACGGGCTGGACGGGCTGGAAAGCCAGCGCAACGGCCAGCTCGTGGTGCGCCCCACCCTGCAGACCTCACGCGACGATGCCGTCTTCGCCATGGGGGACTGCGCCTTCCTCGTCCCCGCCGGGCAGGAGCGGCCGCTCGGCGCGACCGCGCAGGTGGCGCAGCAGCAGGCCCGGCACCTGGCGCGTGCCATACCCGCCCTGCTGGACGGCCGGCCGCTGCCGGAATTCGCCTACCGGCACCGGGGCGCGCTGGTGGCGATCGGCCATTACAACGCCTTTGGCAGCCTCGGCCGGCGCGGGCTGCTGGGGGGCGGCACCTTCATCCAAGGGCGGGTCGCGCAGCTCAGCTACGCCTCGCTCTACCGGCAGCACCAGCTTGCGCTGCACGGCTTCTGGCGCTCCCTCCTGTTCTGGGCCTCCGACCTGCTGCGCCGCGCCAGCACCCCCGGCGTGCGGCTGGAATGAGGCCGCGCCCGGCCCCGGCCCGCTTCAGCCGGTGAACACCACCGTCTTGTTGCCGTTCAGGATCACCCGGTCCTCCAGGAAGAAGGTGATGGCGCGGGCCAGCACGCGGCGCTCGATGTCGCGCCCCTTGCGGACCAGGTCCTCGGCCGTGTCGTGGTGGCTGATGCGCTCCACGTCCTGCTCGATGATCGGCCCCTCGTCGAGGTCGGCGGTCACGAAATGCGCGGTGGCGCCGATCAGCTTGACGCCGCGCGCATGCGCCTGGTGGTAGGGCCGCGCGCCCTTGAAGCCGGGCAGGAAGGAATGGTGGATGTTGATGCAGCGCCCGGGCAGCTTCGCCGCCAGCCCGTCCGACAGCACCTGCATGTAGCGCGCCAGCACCATCAGCTCCGAGCGCGTCTCCTGGAACAGGCGCCAGATCTCCGCCTCCTGCTCCATCTTGGTGGCGCGCGTCACGGGCAGGTGGTGGAAGGGCACGCCGGTGAAGTCGAGATGCGCGTAGGTCTCCAGCGGGTGGTTGGAGACGATGCCGGTCAGCTCCATCGGCAGCTCGCCGATCCGCCAGCGGTAGAGCAGGTCCGCCAGGCAGTGGTCGAAGCGGCTCACCAGCAGCATCACCCGGCGCTTCGCCGCGCGCTCGCGCAGCATCCACTGCATGCCGAAGCGCTCCCCCACCGGCTGCACCGCCGCCCGCAGCGCCTCCGCCTCCACCGCGGGCGGCACGTCGAGCACCACGCGCATGAAGAAGCGGCCGGTGGCGGTGTCGTCGAATTGCTGCGCCTCCTGGATGTTGCCGCCCGCCTCGAACAGCGCCGTGGCCACCGCGGCGACGATGCCGGGGCGGTTGGCGCAGGTGAGCGTCAGCACATGGTCCGTGCGGATCTTGACCAGGCTCTGGCTGTCCCGGCTCTGGCTGTCCCGGCTCTGGCCGGTGGGGATGGGAAGGGTCATCGCGGGGGGCGTGCTCTGCGGTTCCGGTCGGGAAACTGCTGGGTTATGCGCTGGGAGGAGCCCTGCCAATCCGCAAAATGCGCGGGCAGCAGGAACGCCGCGCGACGCGCCCGCGCGAAATGCCTCCGGCGCCGTGCCTGCGCTATAAGGCGGGCGTGTTGAACGAACCCTCCTCGCCTCCCGAGACCTCCCCGCCCTGGGCCGCCGTGCTCGGGGCCGGGCCGGCCGGGCTGATGGCCGCCGAAACCCTGGCCAGCGCCGGGCACCGCGTCGTGGTGTTCGACCGGATGCCCTCCGTGGCGCGGAAATTCCTCATGGCCGGGCGAGGCGGGCTGAACCTCACCCACAGCGAGCCCCTGCCCGGCTTTCTCGCCCGCTATGGCGAGGCCGCCACCCGCCTGGCGCCGCTCATCGCCGCCTTCCCGCCCGAGGCGCTGATGCGCTGGGCGGAGGGGCTGGGCCAGCCGGTCTTCACCGGCAGCTCGGGCCGGGTCTTTCCGCGCGCCATGAAGGCCTTGCCGCTGCTGCGCGCCTGGCTGGCGCGGCTCGGCGCGCTGGGCGCCGAGATCCGGCTCCGGCATGACTGGCTGGGCTTCGCGCCGGATGGGGCGCTGCGCTTCCGCACGCCGGAGGGCGAGGCATCGCTGCGCCCCTCTGCCACCGTCCTGGCGCTGGGCGGCGCCTCGTGGCCCCGGCTCGGCGCGGATGGAAGCTGGGTCTCCGCCCTGCCCGGCCTGCCGGTGGCGCCGCTGCGGCCGGCCAATATGGGCTTCCGCGCCGAATGGTCGGAGCCGTTCGTGGCGCGGCACGCGGGCACGCCGCTGAAGCGCATCGCCCTGCGTTTCGGGGAACAGGCCGTGCGCGGGGAGGCGGTGATCACCCGCGACGGCATCGAGGGCGGCGCGGTCTACGCGCTGTCCGCGCCGCTCCGGGAGGCCATCGCCCGGGAAGGCGTGGCGGTGCCGCTTCTCGACCTGCGCCCCGACCTCGATGCCGGCGAGGTGGCGCGCCGCCTGGCCATGCCACGCCGGGGACAGTCGCTCTCCACCTTCCTGCGCAAGGCGCTGGCGCTGCCTCCCGTCTCGATCGGGCTGTTGCAGGAGGCGCTGCACGCCGGGGCGCCGCCCGCCGAGCTGCCACGGCTGGTGAAGGCGCTGCCGCTGCGCCTGGTCGCGCCGCAGGGGCTGGAGCGGGCCATCTCCTCGGCGGGCGGCCTGCGCCTCGCGGCGCTGGATGAATGGCTGATGCTGCGGGAGCGCCCCGGCCTCTTCGCCGCCGGCGAGATGCTGGACTGGGAGGCACCCACGGGCGGCTACCTGCTCCAGGCCTGCTTCGCCACGGGGCGGCAGGCCGGGCTGGGCGCCGCCCGCTGGCTGGAGGGGCAGGCCCGCCACGGTTGAGGCAGGGCGGCTGAGGAAGGGCGGCTGAGGAAGGGCCGGGGCGCCGAGCCAGCGGCACCCCGGCCCTCGCTTCAGGCCGGCTGCCGCGCCTCGGTACCGGAGTCCGGCCCCGCTTCCGGCTCCGGCCAGGCGCCGCGCGCCGGCATGACCAGCGAGGGGCGCGGCGGCGTGAGCGCGATGCCCTCGCGGTCGAAGCGCTGCTTCAGCCGCAGGTTGAAGGCGCGGCCGACGCTCCATTGCTGCAGGGCGCGGGTGCGCAGCCCGCCCAGGATGGTGATGCCGTCCGGCGTGAACTGGTCCACGCCCCAGATCGCGAGCCCGCCCAGCATGTTGGGGCCGAGGGCCGGGTCGTTCTGCAGCTCCTCCCCCACCTCGTTCATGATCTTCATGGCCCGGTCGAGGTCGGTGTCGTAGCCCACCACCACCTTCACCGTATACACGCCGAAGCCGCGCGAGCGGTTCTTCAGCGCCTTGATCTGGCTGAAGGGAATGGTGTGCAGCGCGCCGTCGCCGTCGCGCACCCGCACGGTGCGGATGGTGACGCTCTCCACCGTGCCGGCGCGGTCGCCCGTGTCGATGGTGTCGCCGATGGCGATGGTGTCCTCGATCAGCATGAACAGGCCGGTGATGACGTCCTGCACGAGCTGCTGCGAGCCGAAGGAGATGGCGAGGCCGACCACGCCCGCGCCGGCCAGCAGCGGCGCCACGTTGATGCCGAGGTTGCTCATGATCGCGATGACCGTGAGCGCGCAGAGCACCACGAAGGCGAAGTTGCGCAGCATGGGCAGCAGGGTGCGGGCGCGGGTGCTGTGGTCGCGCGGGCGGCCGGCGGAATCGCTCGGCGTCAGCGCGTGTTCCACCGCCGTGTCCAGCGTGATCCAGATCACCCAGCCCACCAGCACCGCCACCGCGATGGAGGCGATGGGGCGGAAGATGGCGAAGCCGATGCCGCCCGAGATCCAGGCCAGGATGTCGAAGTTCCAGAGCCGCAGGCAGAGCACCGCCACCGCCACCGTGGCGAGGACGCGCAGCAATTGCCGCAGCAGCGCCAGGTAGCGGCCCTGGAGCTGGCGGGCGAGGCTGCCACGGCCCTGCTGCATGGCCTCCGTCAGCCGCGCCAGCATGCCCGAGAGCGCGAAGGTGACCGTGATCACCAGCAGGATCATGCCGATGCTGAGCAGCGCGCGCCCCAGGAAGGCGCCCTGGCCCAGCCCCAGCAGGCGGGAGATCACATGGCCCGCCACCAGGATCAGCGCCAGGAAGTGCCAGTAATCGGCCACGGTGCGGCCCACGGCCCGGAAGGTGCCGCCCTTGCCGGTGGCGGCCTCGGTGCGGCTGTCCACCAGCAGGCGGCGCACGGCGCGGCGCCGGCGCAGCACGAACAGCACGGAAACGACCACCAGCGCCGCGTCCACCGCGAGGCCGGCCAGCAGCGCCGCGTCCGGCCCGATGATCCAGCGCAGCTCGGCATCCCGCAGGTTGGAGCTGGCGGCGGCGAGGGCGGCCAGCGCCACCAGCCAGGGCAGCACCCGGCGCCGGGCATAGCGGGCGATCTGCCAGCCCCGCAGCGGCCCCAGCAGGAAGAACAGCGGATAGCCCAGCCGCCAGACCAGCGCGCCCAGCAGGAACGGCGTGGCCACCGCCAGAAACAGCCGCGCTTCCTGCCAGCCACCGGGCACCATGGCCGTCCAGCCGAAGATCACCATGGTGGCCGGCACCAGCGGCGCCAGCCGGCGCGCGGCCTCCAGCCCGGCGGTGCGCCAGAGATCGGCGCGGCTCTCGGGATGGAAGCGCTCGGCATCGCGGCGCGGCCGCAGCCAGGGCAACGCGGAAAGCCCGTAGAGCAGCGCCGCCGCCAGGCCCCAGCCGCCTCCCGCCCAGAGCAGGAAGCGCAGCACGTCGCCTTCCTCCCAGGCCGTGCCGAGCCGTCCCGCCAGCTGCTCGCCGGCGGCGGCGAAGCGCTGCCTGAGCGTGCCGCCTTCCACATGCTCGCGCACTGACTGGCCGACATCGGTCAGCCCCGCCGCCACGGCGCCCAGCAGCCCCGCCTCCGGCGGAGGATCGGCCGCCTCGGCGGGGGTGGCGGGCGCGGCGGCATTGGGCGCGGCCTGCGTCCGCGCGGCGAGGCTCGCCCGCAACTGCTCAAGCTGGGTGACGAAGGCGGCGCGGTCCGCGTCGTTGCGCAGCGTGGCGAGAATGCCGTCCAGCGCCGCCACGGGGTCCGCCGCTGGAGCCGCCGCAGCGGGCGTGCCGGCGGGCGTGGTGGCGGGCGTGGTGGCGGGCGCGGCGGGACCCTGGCCCTGGGCCGCGAGCGGCAGCCCCAGGCCAAGAGCGAGCAGCGCGATGCCCAGCCATCCGGTCAGTCGTTGAATTCCAGGCACGGCAATTCCTTCACTCCTGGTCGGTGGCGTCGGGTCAGGGGGGAATGCCGGCCCGGTGCGGGGGGTTGCGCCACCGCCTCCCCCCTGGCCGGCACCGCGCGCGAAGGCCGAGATGGTTCCGGCGGCGCGCAGGGCCGTGTTCGCGCGCCTTTTCCCCCGGCACGGAACGGGTGCGCTGCGATACGCTGCCCGGCCCGGTGCCGGCAAGGCCCGCGCGGTCCAGAAAGGCGGCGCCCGGCGGCTCCTCCCGGCGCGGCACGCCTGCTGGCCCGGCACTTGCATGGAGCGCCTCGCCATGAACACCATCCCCGACACCACCCTGCTGCGCCCCGCCACCGAGGCCGACCTGCCCGCCATCACGGCCCTCTATGGCCATCATGTGCGGCAGGGCTGCGCCTCCTTCGAGACAACCGCGCCCGACCTGGCGGAGATGCGACGCCGCTTCGAGGCGCTGCGGGCCCTGAACATGCCGTATCTGGTGGCGGAACAGCATGGCGCGGTGCTGGGCTACGCCTATGCCGGGCCTTACCGCCCCCGCGCCGCCTACCGCGACACGGTGGAGAACTCCGTCTATGTGCGGGCCGATGCCGCGGGGCGTGGCATCGGCCGCCTGCTGCTCGGCGCGCTGGTCGAGGCCTGCGCGGCGCGCGGCGCCCGCCAGATGATCGCCGTGGTGGGCGACAGCGACAACCTCGCCTCCATCCGGCTGCACGAGGCGATGGGCTTCACCCTGGTGGGCACGTTGCGCAGCGTCGGCCGCAAGCATGGGCGCTGGCTGGATTCCGTGCTGCTCCAGCGGGCTCTGGGGAAAGGCGACGCCACGCCGCCGGACAGCGAGCCGGCGTGACGGCGCCTCCCTGCCTTTGCCACATGCGGGGAGCCAAAAGCGGGCCGCGCACATTGTTGGCTGCGCTCCGCGCGCTTTGTTGGCTGCGCTCCGCGCGGGGGCCATGGCAGCATGAGCCCCGAGGAGGCCGCGCATGACGACCCGCACCAGCCTGGCCGGTGGCGAGCGCCACCGCTTCGAGGACCTCAGGGCGCTGCTCGCCGCCGCCTCCCCCCGCCGCTCGGGCGACGAGCTGGCGGGGATCGCCGCGGAAAGCGATGCCCGCCGCGTCGCCGCCCGCATGGCGCTGGCCGAGCTGCCGCTCGCCGCCTTTCTCAGCGAGGCGCTGATCCCCTATGAGCGGGACGAGGTGACGCGGCTGATCCTGGACGGGCATGACGAGGCCGCCTTCGCCCCCGTCCGCCACCTGACCGTGGGCGGCCTGCGGGACTGGCTGCTGGCCCATGAGACGGAGGCCGCCACCCTCGCCGCCCTGGCGCCGGGGCTGACGCCGGAGATGGTGGCGGCCGTCTCCAAGCTGATGCGCAACCAGGACCTGATCGCGGTGGCCCGGAAGTGCCGGGTGGTCAGCGCCTTCCGCAACACGCTCGGGCTGGAGGGCCGGCTGGCCAGCCGCCTGCAACCCAACCACCCGACGGACGACCCCCGCGGCATCGCCGCCGCCATGCTGGACGGGCTGCTGCTCGGCAGCGGCGACGCGGTGATCGGCATCAACCCGGCCACCGACAACATCCCCAACTGCATCGCGCTCACCGAGATGCTGGAGCGGCTGCGGCTGCGCCACGAGATTCCGATCCAGGGCTGCGTGCTGACCCATGTGACCAACGCCATCGCCATGATGGAGCGCGGCGCGCCGGTGGACCTGGTGTTCCAGTCCGTGGCCGGCACGGAAAAGGCCAATGCCGGCTTCGGCGTGAACCTCGCCCTGCTGCGCGAGGCGCATGAGGCGGCGCTGGCCCTGAAGCGCGGCACGGTGGGGGACAACGTGATGTATTTCGAGACCGGCCAGGGCGCCGCCCTTTCGGCCGAGGCGCATCACGGCGTGGACCAGCAGACGGTGGAGGCGCGCGCCTATGCCGTGGCCCGCGCCTTCCGCCCGCTGCTGGTGAACACGGTGGTGGGCTTCATCGGCCCCGAATACCTCTATGACGGCAAGCAGATCATCCGGGCCGGGCTCGAGGACCATTTCTGCGGCAAGCTGCTCGGCCTGCCGATGGGGGTGGATGTCTGCCACACCAACCATGCCGAGGCCGACCAGGACGACATGGACACGCTGATGACCCTGCTGGGCACGGCCGGCGTCAACTTCCTGATCGCCGTGCCGGGGGCGGACGACATCATGCTGAACTACCAGAGCCTGTCCTTCCACGACATCCTGGCGCTGCGGAGCCTGCTCGGCCTGCGCCCCGCGCCCGAGTTCGAGGGCTGGCTGGAGCGGATGGAGATGCTGGACGCGCGGGGGCGGATGCGCGCGCTGGACCCTGGCGCCGCCCGCCTTTCCGGGCTGATCGAGGCCGGCTGATGGCGGGGTGGGAGCGGCTGCGGATGGCCACCCGGGCGCGCATCGGCCTTGGCCGCGCGGGCGACGCGCCGGCGCTGCGCGACGTGCTCGCCTTCCAGATGGCCCATGCGGAAGCGCGCGACGCGGTGCACGCGCCGCTGGACCTGGACAGGCTGGCGGCCGACCTCGCCCCCCTCTCCTTTCTCGCCCTGCGCAGCGCGGCGCCGGACCGCGCCACCTATCTGCGCCGTCCCGATCTCGGCCGCCGGCTGGCGCCGGGGGAGGCGGCGAAGCTGCAAGCGGGCGAGCACGACATCGCCTTCATCCTGGCCGACGGGCTTTCCGCCACCGCCGTGCAGCACCACGCCCCCGCCCTGTTGCGGGCGGCGCTGGAGCGGCTGCGGCCCCATCGTGTGGCGCCGCTGGTGGTGGCGCTGCAGGCCCGCGTGGCGCTGGGCGACGAGATCGGCGCCGCATTGCGGGCCCGGCTCTGCGTCGTGCTGATCGGGGAAAGGCCGGGGTTGAGCGTGGCGGACAGCCTCGGCGTCTACATGACCTTCGCGCCCCGTCCGGGCAGGGCGGATTCGGAGCGCAACTGCATCTCCAACATCCATGGCCGGGGCGGGCTGGACCACGCGGCGGCGGCGGACAAGCTCGCCTGGCTGGCGCGCGAGGCGCTGGCGCGGGGGCTCAGCGGCGTCGGGCTGAAGGAGGAGATGAACCCTCTCCTGCCGGGCTGAGCCGCCTCACACCGCCACGCGGCTGAAAGTGTGGCCCTTCTCCGGCGCGGGTGGCGCGGAGGCGGGGCCCTGCGGCACAGGCTGGGGGTGCGGCTCGGCCGGGGCGTGAACGGGAGCCTGGGGCGAGCCGTGGGCCTGAAGCTGGGCCTGGGCCTTGCGGCGGCGGTGCTGGATGAAGCGGAAGATGAGGTAGAGCACCACCGCCCCGCCGATTCCGGCCAGGGCATAGCTGGTGTTGCGCTCGCCGAGCCAGGCCACCAGGAACCAGCCGGCGGCCACGAAGGAGGCGGCCCAAAGCCCCGCGGCGATGAAGTTCAGCGTGGCGAAGCGGATGCGCTTCATGCCGGCGATGCCGCAGGCGGCCGAGGCCACGTTCCGCACCCCGTAGACGAAGCGGAAGGACAGCACGAACAGCGTGCCGTAGCGGTCCAGGAAGCGCAGCGCCGCGGCCATCCGCTTTTCCGCGCCGGGGATCTTGCGCACGGCGCGCATGCCGTAGCGCTGGCCCAGGGTGAACCAGAGCTGGTCGCCCAGGAAGGAGCCGATCCAGACCGAGACCATCAGGATCCAGGGGTCGATCAGCCCTGTCGCGTGTCCGGCGGCGGAAGCCAGAATGACGAATGTCTCGCCCTCGAAGAACGCCCAGGCCGCGGCCGCCAGATAAGCCAGTGCCCCCCAATCCGCCCAGAACTCGGCCACGCATGTCCCTCCCTGTCCATAGTGCCGAACGATGGGGAATTTAACAGAGGAGTTGAACCATAATCTCACGCGGGCGTGAAATTTTTTGCCTCACAAACAGAAAAGGCACGCCCAAAGGCCAAGTCATGGCTTGAAGTTGCAAGGCTTGGTTGAATTCCGCCGCCGGTTTGGTCTTGCCGGGGGCGCGGCACGGTTTGCCGGGAGGAGGATCCCTCCCCCCGGCCGCCGGCCTCAGCCCAGTTGGTAGTCGCTGCCCGAGAGGCTGGTCACGCCCTCGAGGGTCAGCTTGGTGACGGAGCCATCCTCGGCGCGGATGCTCCAGCTGTCTCCGTCATTCCACACGCCCACCTTGGAGCCGAAGTTCTTCAGCTCCAGCCGGTCCTCGCCGCGGCGGAAGTCGGTGATGGTGTCGTGGCCCTCGCCCTTGCCGATGACGAAGGTGTCGCGCCCGCCGCCGCCGGTCAGGATGTCGTCGCCCCCGGCGCCATGCAGCCGGTTCTGGCTGTCATTGCCGATGATGATGTTGTCAAGCCAGTTCCCCGTGCCCTGCGACCAGCCGGTGCCGAAGAAGGTCAGGTTCTCCACATGCTCCGGCAGGGTGTAGGAGGACAGCCAGGTCACGACGGTGTCCACGCCCTCCCCCGCCTTCTCGACCACCCGGTCGCCGCCGCTGGAGATCTGGTAGGTGTCGTCGCCCCTGCCGCCCCGCATCGTGTCGCCGCCGCCCTGGGAATCGTACTTGTCGTTCCCGTCCGTGCCCTGCCAGTTGTCCTGGCCACGGCTGCCCCAGGCCGTCCTGGTGGGCGCGGCCGAGACGGTGGCGCCGCCAGAGGATTCGTCGCCGCCGCCGCCGCCGGAGGGCTGGTCATTGGCGGGCGGGGCCGCCGGGGTGCCGGCCGCCGGCTTCTGCGGCGCCTCGTTCCATTCCGGGGCGCTGCCGGAGGCACCCGAGAACAGCGCGCGGAAGGTGTCGCCCGTCGTGGGGTCGCTGTTGTCCGAGAGCTTGCCGGGGAAGGCCGCGTTGGAGTCCCAGTACACCTGGTAGACCACGTCGTGCTTGTCGAACCACTCCTTCGCCGCCTTGACGAAGGGGCTGGCGGCGTCGGTCATCACGCCCCACTCGGAATAGGCGGTGGGCTTGTCATGCGCGTCCGCGAAGGCCTGGTGCCACTTCAGCCCGTATTTCTGGTTGACCACATTGTCCCACGCCTTGGCGGGATTGCTGTCGGCGAAACGGGTGTTCCAGTAGAAGTCCATGCCGACGATGTCGACATAGCCATCGCCCGGATAGGCCTTGGCCGGGTCCATGCCGCCATAGGCCTCGTTGACGTTCCACTCGAACTTGAAGCGGTCGGAGACGGAGCGGAAGCTCTCGACGAAGGCGCGGAAGGCGCCCTTGAACGCCTCCTCCTTGCCGATCGCGCTCCACGGGAACCAGTCGCCGTTGAACTCCCAGCCGGTGCGCACATAGATCGGCCCGTCGCCGGACTGCGCGTCCGCGATGGTGCGCGCCACGTCGCGGTAATAGCCGTTGTACTGCCCCGAGGCGGCGTTCTGCAGCGTGGCGCCGTCATAGGTGATCAGCGGCACCGACCAGAACGGGTCGCGGCCTGTGGTGTTCCAGAGGCGCTCCGCCATCCATTCGGCGCTGCTGGTGAAATCCTTCCAGTTGGCGCCGCCGACGACGGCGTGCACCACATCCGTGTCGCGGCCCAGCCATTTCTCGAAGTTCTTGAGCTGCGAAGTCTCGTTTCCGACATAAACGCCGAGAAGGGTCATTCTCAATCCTGTGAAGCGTCGCCGGAGTTCCGCTTGTCCTTTTGCGGCAAAGGATCTTTCGGAGATCTCCGATCTTGTGGCGCTTTCCCGTCCGTTTCCGCGCAACTCCGCGGAGCGCCGGGAATGCCAAAGCCCTAGTTATTTTCTCACATTAAGTCGAGCGCACCGGATTGTGTGTTCTGCCATGAAACCTGCGAAACGTTTACGGCAATGAGACTCCTTTTCCTGCCGCAAGACTCGATCAAAACTTGAACTCCGGATGGTTGGGAAATCTGCCGCCCCTTTCACCTAGATGGGGAATGGCTGTCTGTGATCAGGGAACCGTTTCGGGAAGCCATGACAGCCGCCGGCAGGATGCCTGCGAGGGCCGGTGAACATGCCGATCCCTGAAAATTCCTTGACCAGACGGCCATCAGGCACGTGTCTCGCGCCCGGGCGGATTGCCGCGCCCTGTCTCCGGAGGAAGGATCTGGAGGCTTCGCGCCCCCGCCGAACAGGCGGCGCCAGCCCCTGCCCAGCCAAAAAAATTCGCCGGAGGCGACATTTTTTCTCTTACACAACCTTATGGATCGGAAGGGGAGGCCGTTAAGCAGCCGGCTGGTTCGCCGTGGCGCAGGGCAGCCAGAGCGAGACGGTGGTGCCCTGCCCCGGCGCGCTGCGAATCAGCAACCCGCCGCCCGACTGGTTAGCGAAGGCGAAGGCCATGGAAAGGCCAAGTCCCGTCCCCTTGCCCGGCGGCTTGGTGGTGAAGAAGGGCTCCGTGGCGCGCGCCAGCGTCTCGCTGTCCATCCCCACCCCGGTATCGGCCACCTCCAGGCAGACGAAGCATCCGGGCGGCAGTTCGGCCGAATCCGTGCCCGACGGGTCGGGCAGCATGGGCCGCGGCTCGCCGGCCGCCACCCGCCGCGCGGCCAGCACCAGGCTGCCGCCCTGCGGCATGGCGTCGCGCGCGTTGAGGACGAGGTTGATCAGCACCGTCACAAGCTGCCCGCGATCGGCCAGCAGCGGCGGCAGGCCAGGCTCGCCCCGCACGGAAAGGCCCACCTGCCCGGCCCCGAGCGTGGGCGTGACGACCTCCCGCACCTCCTCCAGCAGCGGCAGCGCCGCGATGGGCACGGCCCGCAGCCCTTCCCGCCGGACAAAGGCCAGCAGGCGCCGGGCCACCGCGACGCCGCGCTCGGCCCCTTCCCGCAGGGCCCCCAGCAGCCGGGCCGCCTCCGGGCCGTGCTGCTCCAGGGCGGCGCCGTGGCGCTTCTCCAGCAGGGTGATGCCGGCGAGCATCACCGCCGCGGCGTTGTTGAAGTCGTGCGCCACGCCGCCGGCGAGCTGCCCGAGCGCCTCGAGCTTCTGCGCCTGCCGCAGCCGCTCCTCCATCGCCAGCCGCCGCGCGCTTTCATCCGCCGCGCGCTGCAGCGCCACCCGCTCCGCCTGGGCGCGCCGCATGGCGATGCCCGCCGTCATCAGCAGCGTCAGCGAGGCGACGCCGGCCACGGTGCCATAGGCGATCATGTTGCGCCGCCAGCGCTCCAGCAGGTTGTCCATGTCGGCGCGCAGCGCGACAAAGACGGGCTGCTCCCTGATGCGGCGGAAGGCGAACATCGCCTCCGCCTCGTCATAGGGGGAGGTGGCGTGGATCACATGGCCCTCGGGCCGGCCGAGCACGAGGGGCCGGAACGGGCCATTGACCGGGAAGTGGGTGAGCGGCATCGGCCGCTCCGGCGCCGCATGGGCGGTGAGGATGGTGCCATCCATCCGCACCAGCGCCGCGTAGCGCAGGAAGGGCGGCGTCGTCTGCGCGTAGAACTGCGCGAAGTAGGTCGGGTCCATCGCCACATGCACCGTGCCGATGAAGTGCCCGTCCAGGGACAGGCGCCGCCGGCTGATGGCGAAGGAGGGCGCATGCGTGGCCCGCCCGACAAAGGGCGCGCTGACATAGCTGCCCGGCTCCGCCTGGTCCTTGGCGCCCTGGAAGAACTCCCGCCCGGCGATGGTGGTGCCACGCTCCCAGCTCTGGCTGCCGGCCAGCACCTGTCCCTGGGCGTCCGCCACCCAGATCGACACGACCTGGTCCAGTGGCGCCACGAGCCGCCGCAGATAGGCGTTCACCGCCGGCGTGGCGATGCTCTGCGGCTCCATCTCCTGCACATGCCGCTCGGCCTGGTAGAGGATCAGCTCGGCCGTGTCGAACACCTTGGCGGCGTGCTCGTGCATCGCGGCCACGCTCCGGGTCATGGCGTCGCCGCCTTCCCGCAGCACCTCGGCCCGGTTCCACCAGGCCGCGATGGCGAAGACGCTGGCCGGCACCAGCACCGACGCCACCAGGGCGATACGCTGCGCCCGCCTCAACGGCATGCCGGCGCCTGCCCTGGCCGGGCCCGCGGTTTCTCGCCGCCGGCGCGCTCCCTGTGGGATGCCCGTGTATCCAAGCCGCGACGGGACGGCGCAGGCTGGTCACACTTCATGGATGTCTGGTAGAGCAACGCCCGCGCCATGACAATCATGGAGAGCGTAACCCCTGGTTGATCACTCGTTCCGCGCGAGGAGGCCGCGCCCTCAGGCGAAGCCGGAGACGGCCCAGGCCAGGAGGCTGTAGCGCCCCGCCTTGCCCAGGCTCACCAGCAGCAGGAAACGCCAGAAGGGCACGCGCATCACCCCCGCCACCACGGTCAGCGGATCCCCCACCACGGGCACCCAGGCAAGCAGCAGCGACCAGAGGCCGATGCGGCCGAACCAGCCCTGGGCGCGGGCCAGCGCCGCCGTGGAGACGGGAAACCACCGGCGCCCCTTGAAGCGCTCCAGCGAGCGCCCCAGCCACCAGTTGATGGCGGAGCCCGCGATGTTGCCGAGGCTCGCCACCAGCACCAGCAACGCTGCCGGGTGCTCCCCGCCCAGCAGCAGCCCCGCCAGCACCGCCTCGGACTGCGCCGGCAGGATGGTGGCGGCGACCAGCGCGGCCAGGAACAGGCCGCCATAAGCCGCGAGGTCCTGCATGCGGCGGAACCGCCTCTAGCGGGGGCGCGGGAGGCGGGGCGGCGGCGGCCTCACCCCTCGCGCCCGCCATGGCTGCCGGACCAGCGCACGGGATCGGCCAGGAACGCCTCCAGCACGGCGCGCTCGGCCTTCTCCATCCCCTCGCCCGGGTCGAGCCGCAGCAGGTCCTCCCAGCCCGCCAGCACGTGCAGGCGCAGCGCCAGGTCGTCCAGCCGCTGCTGGCTGCCGGGGAACAGGGCGTGGTGGAAGATGGCGAAGGCATCCGTCACCACCGCCCCCGCCTGCCGCAGGCCGCGCACGAAGGCCGTCTTGCTGCTGCCGTCGGTGATCAGGTCGTCCACCAGCAGCACCGAGCAGCCTTCCACCGGCCCGCCCTCGACCTGGGCGTTGCGGCCGATGCCGAGCGGCTGGCGGCGGACATAGCGCAAGGGCAGGTCCAGCCGCTCGGCCAGGAAGCCGGCCCAGGGGATGCCCGCCGTTTCCGCCCCCGCCACCATCTCGAACTCGCAGGCCGGGGCGCGGGCCAGGGTCGCCGCCGCCAGGTCCGTCACGCTGCGGCGCCAGCGCGGGCGGCCGATCAGCAGGCGGCAATCCACATAGACCGGGCTGGCCCAGCCGGCGGCAAGAAAGAAGGGCTGCGCCGCGCTGACGCGGATGGCGCCCGCCGCCAGCAGCAGCCGCGCCACGGCCTGCCCGCTGATGGCGCGGTGGCTGTCGCGGCTCATGCGGCCAGCCTCGCGAGGCCGCGGCGCAGCAGCTCGGCGCCGACATGGAAGTCTTCCATCTCCATGGCCTCCCTCGGGTTGTGCGAGCCATTGGCGTTGCGCACGAAGATCATGGCGCTCGGCACGCCGGCCTGGGCGAAGACGGCGGCATCGTGCCCCGCCCCGCTGGGGATGGGCTCGTCCGGCTGGCCCATGCCGCGCAGCTCCTCGCGCAGCAGCCCGACCAGCGCCTCGTCCATCCGCGCCGGCGCCGCCTCCAGCCGCCGGCCCGGGTCGAAGCGCACGCCCCGCTCCTCGGCGATGCCGGCGCATTCCGACAGGAACAGGTCGTAGAACGCCTCCAGCGTTTCCCGGCTCTGCGAGCGGATGTCGAGCGAGAAGGTCACCCGCCCGGGGATGCGCGCCAGGGCATGCTCGGCCGGGTCGGTGCCGAGGATGCCGGCCGTCACCACCAGGTCGCGCCCGCGCTCCAGCAGCGTGCGCCAGTGGCGGTCGAGCCGGGTGATCAGCTCGGCCACGGCGAACACCGTGTCGTGCCGCAGCCAGCGCGGCACGGCGCCGGAATGCCCCGCCTCGCCCAGGCACTCCACCGCCCGGTGGCGCAGATTGCCGCGGATGCCGGTGACCACCGCCGCCGGCATGCGCCGCGCCACCAGCACCGGCCCCTGCTCGATATGCAGCTCCAGCCACGCGGCGAGGCCAGCCGGGTCGATCAGCGCCTCGCCGCGCGCCACGCGCCCGGTGTCGATGCCCGTGGCGGCCATCGCCTCGCCGAGGCTCTGCGGGCGCGCCACGTTCACCGCCGCGAGGTCGGCCGGGCCCAGCCTGCCGAACAGCGCGGAGGAGCCGAGATAAGCCTGCCCGTAGAAGGCGCTTTCCTCGCCGCGCAGCGCCAGCAGGCGAAGGGAGCGGCGCGGCGCGAAGCCCTCGGCCTTGAGCCGCCCCAGCGCCAGCAGCCCGGCGATGACGCCGGCCGCCCCGTCGAAATTGCCCCCCTGGGGGACGGAGTCGAGATGCGAGCCGCAGGCGATGGCCGGCAGTTCCGGCTCCCGCCCCGGCAGGGTGGCCCAGAGATTGGCGCCGGCATCCCATTCGGTTTCCAGCCCCAGCCGCCGCGCCTCCGCCTCGATCAGCCGCAGCGCCGCCGTTTCCGTGTCCGTGAAGCATTCGCGGGTGATGCCGACGCCGTCGAAGCTCATCTCCCGCAGCGCGCCGAACAGGCGGCCGGCCAGGCCGTCAAGCTCCGCCTCCAGGCTCAGCATGGCGGCGCCATGGCGCTGCGCTCGGCTGCTCGCACAAAGACCCTCCCCTTCGGAACCACCGCGCGGCATTAGCGTCGGCCGGCCCGTTCTCCAAGGCGCCGGTTCGCGCGGGAAGGCCCGGGCTGCACCGAATGCCGGCGCCGCGCGTTAAGGCTCCGCCCGGCCACCCTGCGCCGGGGCGCGAACAGGGGCCGGAACCACATGCCATGTCTTTGCTGACCCGGGAGGACCTGCGGCACCACTCGGCCCTGGCCTGGGCCTGCCTCGTCCTGCTGGCCGGCACGGGCATCGGGCTCTGGCTGCTGGGCCGGCAGGGCGCGGCGCTCGGCACCGCCGCCGCCCTGCTGGGCTGCCTGGGCCTGATCCTGCCGCCGCGCGAGCGCATGCCCGTGCTGCCGCGCCGGCTGCGGGCCTTGCCCCGCTGGCTGGACGCGACACCGGTGCTGGCGACCCTGCTTTCCACCCCCGGCTACGGCCTTGGCTGGTTCTACCGGCCCGGCCCCTATGACGAGGTGGTGCACCTGGTCAACGGCGTGCTGGCCGGTGCCGTCTTCATCGCGATGCTGCGGGCGGATGGGCGTTGCCGGCCGGCCCGCCGGCTGGTCTGGTCGGTGGCCGCCTTCGGCCTCGCCCTGGCGGCGGGCTGGGAGCTGTTCGAATGGGCGACAGGGCTGATCGGCGACCGGCTCGATACCGTGACGGATGTGGCGCTGACCGCCCTCGGCACCGTCCTCGCCGCCGCCTGGGCCGTGTGGCGCGAGACGCCAGCCTCGCGGGACACACGCCTTCCCGGTCCCTGCCGCTGAACGGGCGATGCTGGTCGCCACCTACAACATCCATGGCGGGCGGGGCCCGGCCGGCTGGTTCCGCCCCCGCCGCATCCTGTCCGTCATCGGCGAGATCCGCCCGGACGTGATCGCCTTGCAGGAGGCGCAGCACTATCTGTGGCGCGGCCGCCCCATGCTGCCGGAGGATGCGGTGGCGGCACTGGGGCTGCGGCCGCTGCGCGTGGCGGAGGCGCCGGATCAGCAGGGATGGCGGGGCAACGTGGTGCTGGTGCGGCGGGACGCCACCCTGCTGCGCCCGCCCGAGGGGCTGCGGCTGGGCGGCATGCAGCCGCGTGGCGGCATCATGGCGGAGCTGGACCTGGGCGGCGGGCCGTTCCGCCTCATCGCGGCGCATTTAAGCCTGGGCGCGGCCCAGCGGCGGCGCCAGGCGCGGCTCCTGCTCCAGGCGATGCGGGAAGGCTCCGGCCGCCGCCTCCCCACGCTGCTGCTGGGCGATCTCAACGAATGGCGAGCAGGCGGCTCGGCCCTCGGCGTGCTCGGATCCGCCTTCGGCCACCCGGCGGCGCCGCCCTCTTTTCCCGCCTTCCGGCCTCGCCTCGCGCTCGACCGCATCCTGTCGCACCCGCCCGGCCTGGCCGCCGCCATCAGCGCGCATGACACGCCGCTGGCCCGGCGCGCCTCGGACCATCTGCCGCTCAAGGCGTGGGTGTCGCTGCCCGGCGGCTGAAGGGCCGGCCGGAGCCTGCAGCAGGCCGCGCGCCCCGGGAACGGGGCGCCCCGGAAACCGTGCGCCACAGAAACGTTGCATCCCGCCCGCCCGGGCTGGATGATCGGGCCACAGAGAGATGAGGAGGTCGCGATGACCCCGCCCGCCCTGTCTCGCCTCGTGTTCCCCCGCGCCTTGCCCCGCGCCTCGTCCCGCGCATTGTCCCGCGCATTGTCCCGCCGGGCCCTGCTGGGCTCCGCCCTGGCCGCCGCCGCTCCCTTTCCCGCGCCGGCCGAGGGCCTGGGGCACCTCCTCAACGTCTCCTACGACCCGACGCGGGAATTCTACCGCGCCTTCAACGCCGCCTTCGCCGCGCAATGGCAGGCCCGCACCGGCCAGTCCGTGCGGGTCAACACCTCGCATGGCGGCTCGGGCCGGCAGGCGCGCTCGGTGATCGACGGGCTGCAGGCCGATGTCGTCACCCTGGCGCTCGCCCATGACATCGACGCCATCGCCGGGCGCGGCCTGATCGATCCCGGCTGGCAGAAGCGCCTGCCGCACAACAGCGCGCCCTATACCAGCACCATCGTCTTCCTGGTGCGCAAGGGCAACCCGAAGGGGCTGCGGGACTGGGGAGACCTGGCGCGGCCCGGCGTCGCCGTCATCACCCCCAACCCCAAGACCGAGCGGATGCAGATCGGCGCGCTGGAGAGGCGGCTGCCGGAGCAGCTCTCGGGCGGGCAGCGGCAGCGCGTGGCGCTGGCGCGGGCCCTGGCCATCGAGCCACGCCTGCTGCTGCTCGACGAGCCCTTCGGCGCGCTCGACGCCGAGGTGCGCAAGGGCCTGCGCCGCTGGCTGCGCGACCTGCACACCGAGCTTGGCCTGACCAGCATCTTCGTCACCCACGACCAGGAGGAGGCCCTGGAGCTGGCCCACCGCGTGGCGGTGATGGAGGCCGGGCGGGTGGTGCAGTTCGACACCCCCGCGCGGCTGGTGGACGCACACCGCCTTTGTCGCCGGCTTCCTCGGGCATGCGGCGCGGCTGCCGGCGCGGCTCGCGGGCGGCATGCTGCATTTCGGCGCGCTGCCCCTGTCTCCCCTGCCGCGCGGGGCGCTGCGGGCCGCCCCGGCGGGCGACGGGCCGGTCCAGGCCTTCATCCGGGCGCATGAATGGAAGGTGGAGGCGGCGGGCCCGGACCAGGCCAACGCCATTCTGCGCAGCCAGCGCCCGGCCGGCGGCCATGCCCATGCCGAGCTGGAGCTCGCCGGCCATGTGATCGAGGCCGAAACGCCGCAGGGCCTCCTGCGGGTGGGGCAGCCCTGCCGGATCACGCCCCTGGCGGCCCGCGCCTTTCCGCCCTGAGCGCCCCAGCGGGCCGGGCGTTCAGGGCGGCAGCAGCACCCGCAGCGGCCCCGGTGCGTCGTCGATCTCGACGGGAAGGGCGCCGGCCGGGTCGCCATCCATCTGCGCCAGGGCCGCAGGGCCTTCCAGCCGGACGGCCTTGGCGCGCCGGATCTCCACGCCCGCCATGCGGGGAAGCAGGTTGAGCGGCAGCGCCGCGCCGTAGAGCGCCGTGGCCAGCGCGCCGGAGCGGCGGAACAGCACCACATGGAAGCCCTCCTCGCCAGGCAGCGCCTCGGGCGCCAGCTCGTAGCGGCCGGCATAGAAGCGGTTCTTGGTGACGACGACGCTGGCCGCGACCTCGGCCTTGCCGTCGATCCAGGCGGTCACCGGCGGGAACCGGTAGGCGGAGAGCTGCCGGACCGTCTGCCAGACATAGGCGCCGCGGCCGATCTGCCGCTTCAGCGGCAGGCTCAGCTCGGCGACCACGGCCGCGTCGAAGCCGGCGCCCAGCATCTGCAGAAAAAGCCGCGTCCGCCCGTCCGCGAAGCGTGCCATGCCGGGACGGAGCGCCGCCATCCGCCCCTGCGCCAGCACCATCGCGGCGCGCTCGGGTGTGCGGGGGATGCCGAGCTCGCAGGCCAGCACGTTCACGGTGCCGAGCGGCAGGATGCCGAGCGCGGTGCCGCTGCCCGCCAGCCCGCTGGCCACCTCGGCAATGGTGCCATCGCCCCCCGCCGCGGCCACCACCCTCCTCCCCTCCCGCGCGGCTTCCCGCGCGATCTCCTCGGCATGGCCGGCATGGGCGGTCGTGGCCAGTTCTGCCTGGATGCCCTGCTCCAGCAGCACCGAGAGGATCCGGGTCATGTTCCGCCGCCGGGTGGGCCCGGCGGTGGGATTGAAGATGATCAGCATGCGGCGCGGCTTGCCTCTCCGAGAGCGGTTCCCGGTGCTGTCGTCATGCGGGGGCGCCTCAGTCGGACGTTCCCGCGACGGCGCCGAGCCGCCAGAGCTGCGTGTCCTGCACGCCCCGCTCGAGCCGGAGCAGCACCCGCTCGGCGGAGAAGCAGAGGGCCACGGTCCCCAGCATCAGCAGCGGCGCCAGACCCGGAATGCCGGTCGGGTCGAGGATCTGCCGGATGATGAGGGACCAGCCGAGCAGGAGAACCACGCCCAGGCCGAGCGGGACCCAGCGCTGGGGCCGGGCCAGCGGGACGCCGAAGGCGCAGATGGCGCGCACCAGCAGCACCAGCGGAACGGCGACCACGAGATCGATGAAGTAGTGCTCTCCGAGGCCGAGCGTCGCCAGGGCGGTGCCCAGGGCAAAGGCGATGGCGCCCAGATGGGCCAGCGGACCTTCCTGCCGGGCGGCGAGGTAGATCAGCAGCGCCCAGGTCATGTGCAGGGAGGGGACGGCGTTGCGCGGATTGGCGGTGTTGACCACGGTTTCGGTGGGCAGGGCGGCGAGGTGCCACATGGCCTCGGCGAAGCCATCGCCGAAATAGGGCCGCGGGCCGATCGCCGGCATCATGACATAGAGGCCGTAGCCGATCACGGCGGCCACCAGGCAGGCGGGGATCAGCCCCACCCCCGTCCGGCGCTGCGCCCGCTCCTCCAGCGCCGCGACCACATACATGGCGAGCGGGATCTGGAAGTAGATCACCAGGTGCAGGACGTGCAGCAACGGCGCCTCGCGGAACATCAGCCCGACCAGCGCGGCTGGCTGGAAGCCGAGCGCCGCGTCCAGGCGGATCAGCATGTTGTCCTGGAGGTTGGGCAGCAGGGGAATGGTGGCCAGGATGCAGGGCCAGAGGAGCAGGTGGCCGAATGGCACCGCCAGGGCGGCGGCCAGCATGTCGAGCGACCGCTGCCGGCGCGGGCCGGCGCTGGTCAGGACCTGGTGGGCGAGGAACCCCCAGGTCGCCACCCCCAGCCCGAAGCCGGGGAAGAGGAGGAGGTTGAGGGGGTCGCGGCCCGCGAGGAGATGCAGGCAGATCCGCACCGCCTCAAGGCCGAGCCCGATGCGCAGCACCCGCATCCGCTCCGCGCGGGTGCTGAGGATGGCGAACAGGGCAAAGGCCGCCAGCGCGGCGGGAGACAGGAAGGTGGGGCTGAGATAGTGGCTCGGCGCGACGATGCCGAGGCTGCGCGATATGACTTCCTGCAGCAGGAGCAGGACAAGGGCTGCACCGGCCAGCAAGCGGCACAAGGGGAAGATCTGCTGCGCGTGGGTGGAGGGGAGGATGCGCTCCAGGCGTTGTCCGGAGACACCCTTGGAAGGGGCGGGGTTGTTTGGAAAATTTGTTATCATTTCGTGAATATTCTGATTCTTTATAGACACTCCGCAAGGCTTCTTTGCCTGCCCTCCGATGCCCTCACAGAGGGTTCATTGCGCCTCCCTCACCCACCGTCTTTGCCTGTTTGCCGTCTGCCCGCCGGCTTGGCGTGTGGCGCAACGCACCAGAACCCGCGCGGCATCCTGCCTTCCGGTGACGGCGCCGGCAGCCGGCTGCACGGCCGCGGCAACATGCTCCCGCACAGTCTCCATCGCCGCCCGGATGGCCGCGAGGGCCTCCGACACCAGCGGCAAATCTGCTCCATCGCCTGGGCCGCTGGCTCGCCTGGACAGCGCAGCTTGTCCGCCGCCCCGGCATGACCGAGGTGCCGGCCCCGGGCCTCACGACAACCCCTAGACGCCTTGCCCCTCCTGGGTTAGTAAGCCGCCGCCGTCGCGCTTCACCTCAGGGCGTGCGGCAATCATGGCGCAGGTCCCCATCGTCTAGAGGCCTAGGACACCAGCCTTTCACGTTGGTAACACGGGTTCGAATCCCGTTGGGGACGCCATCTCTCCGGCCTTCGCGATCCATTCCCGGAACCAGATCGCTGCCGAGGCGCCTGGAAATGGGGCGCCCTCCTTCTTCCCAGTCCATGCCAAAGGCTGAGCCGAAAGGCTGCGCCTTCCCCTTATCCCGGCGCGGGATGAGAGGGCGGAAAACCCGGCGCCTTCTCGGATGTTCCTGAGGCGGGAACTTCCTCCCGAAGGATGCTGAGATGTTCATGCGCGTTGACAAGCTTCAGGCAGCCCTTCCGGCACCCCGGAAGGCCGATCCGAACGCAGCCGCCGCCCTGCAGGAACTGCTGGGCGGGAAATATGGCGAGATGTCGACCCTGGGCAACTACATGTTCCAGAGCTTCAACTTTCGCAGCAAGGACAAGCTCAGGCCGTTCTACAGCCTGGTCGCCAGCATCACCGCCGAGGAGCTCGGCCATGTCGAGCTGGTCAGCAACGGCGTCGCGATGCTGGCCAACGGGCCGGACAATGACGGCGACATGGCCAGCGGCGGCGACATCTCGAAGACGCCGATGGAGGCGATGAAGGACATCCGTTCCTTCGCCAGCTTCGCTTCCGCCGGCGGCGGCGCCCTGCCGGTGAACAGCAACAGCATGTCCTGGAACGCGGACATGGTGACCACCACCGGCAACGTGGTGGTGGACCTGCTGCACAACTTCCACCTCGAATGCGGCGCGCGCCTGCACAAGCTGCGCGTCTATGAGACCCTGTCCGATCCGACAGGCCGCGAGGTCTGCGGCTACCTCCTGGTGCGCGGCTCGGTGCATGCGCATGCCTATGCGCTGGCGCTGAAGCAGATCACGGGGGTGGAGCTGGAGAAGTTCCTGCCGACGCCGAACATTCCGCTCGACAAGATCCCGGAGTGCCAGAAGTACCTCCAGGAAGGCTCGCACCGCCGGCTCTACACCTGGAGCCCGAACGACTACAAGGAGATCTCCGGCATCTGGGGCAATGGCGAGCAGGCCCTGCCGACCGATCCGCCGGGTGAGCTGGAAGTGGTGGACGGCATGCCCGAGGGCGGCAAGATCCACCAGCTGACGGGCATCCCCTCGGCCTTCACGCCGGACTACGCGCCCGAGGAGATGTTCGAGATCGCCACCAAGCTCTACAAGGCGTCCCGCTGAGGAAAGCGGCCGGCCGACAGGGCCGGCCGCCATGCCCGGCGGCAGCGCCCTCCGCGCAGGAGGGCGCGACGGTCAGGCCATGGCCGCGTCCTGCACATGCAGGCTGACCGAGACGTTACCGTTCCAGCTCTCGGCCCTGAGCGCGCCGCACAGATGCACGGGCACGCCGCGGCTGTTCAGCAGCAGATCCGCCAGCGCGCCCTCGCGCGCCCGGAAGCACACCGCCTTCAGCCGGCCCCCGCCCTCTCCCTCGACAAAGGCGCGGATGGTGTTGCCTTCCTTGCCCACCCGGTCGGCCCGGACGATGCGGGCGCGCGGGAAAACGAAGACCGGCTCCTCGTTGCCGGCGCCGAACGGCCCGAGGCGCGCCACCTGCTCCACCAGCGCCACCGTCGCGGCGGGGACGAGCAGCGTCCCGTCCACCACAAGGTCCGCGCTGGTTGGCAGGGTGGCGGCGTGGGAGAGGTGCTCGTCGAGGAAGGCGTGGAAGGCGTCGCGCTGCTCCATGCGGAAGGAGAAGCCGGCCGCCATGGCATGCCCGCCGCCGGTCGCCAGCAGGCCCGACTGGCGCGCCGCGATCACCGCCGCGCCAAGATCGACCCCTGGCACGGAACGGCCCGAGCCCTTGGCCAGCCCTTCCGCCACCCCCGCCACGCAGACGGGACGGTTGAACTTCTCCTTCACCCGCCCCGCGACGATGCCCACCACCCCCGGATGCCAGCCCTCGCCGCAGACGAGCAGCGCCGGGTGCCCGGCCTCGGCCTGCGCCTCGGCCTGGGCGAAGGCGGCGGCCAGCACCTCGCTCTCCACCTCCTGGCGGCGGCGGTTCACCACATCCAGGCGCTCGGCCATGGCGCGGGCCTCGACGGGGTCGTCGCAGGCCAGCAGGCGCAGGCCGAGATCCGGCTCGCCGATGCGGCCCGAGGCGTTGATGCGCGGCCCCAGCAGGAAGCCCAGCGTGTAGGCGGAAGGCGCGTCGCGCGCCTGTGCCACCTCCAGCAGGGCGGAGATGCCGGGGCGCTCGCCGCGCGCCATCACCTTCAACCCCTGCGTCACCAGGGCGCGGTTCAGGCCGGTGAGCGGCATCACGTCGCACACCGTGGCCAGGGCCACGAGGTCGAGCAGCGAAAGGAGGTTGGGCTCGGGGCGGTCGGCGAAGAAACCGGCGCGGCGCAGCGTGCGCAGCGTGGCGATGGCCGCCATGAAGGCCACCGAGGCGGCGCAGAGATGCCGCAGGCCGGAGGTGCAGTCGAGCCGGTTGGGGTTCACCGCCGCCGCCACGGCGGGCACGGGGCCCTCGGATTTGTGGTGGTCCAGCACCACCACATCCGCCCGGCCCCGCGCCGCCTCCAGCGCCTCATGCGCGGCGATGCCGCAATCGACGCAGACGATCAGCGTGGCCCCTTCGGCGCAAAGCGCGGCGATGGCGGCGGGGTTCGGGCCATAGCCCTCCTTGAGCCGGTCCGGCACATAGGCGCGCACCGGGCAGCCCAGCCCCCGCAGGAAGCGCAGCATCAGCGCGCCGGAGCAGGCGCCGTCCACATCGTAGTCGCCGAACACGGCGACGGGCTCGCCCGCCTGCACGGCCCGCGCCAGACGCGCGGCGGCGCGGTCCATGTCCAGCAGCACCGAGGGATCGGGCAGCAGGGCGCGGAGGGTGGGCTCCAGGAAGACGGGAGCCTGCTCGATGCCCACGCCGCGCGCGGCGAGGAGCTGCCCCACCAGCTCCGGCAGGCCGAGGCGCTGGGCGATGGCGAGGCCGATGCGGGAATCGCCCTGCCGCCAGATCCAGCGCCGCCCCTGCGCGGAGTGGGCGACGCCCAGCACCGCCTCGGCCGGCATCCCCTCCCCGTGCGTGACGATGGCGTCAGTCAACGAAAGCACGCGGCTTCAGGGAGAAGTTGTGGTGCGCCTCGATGTAGCGGACGGTGCCGGTCTTGCTGCGCATGATGATGGAGTGGGTGTAGGCCGAGGTCGGGCCGCGGCGGACGCCCTTGAGCAGCGGGCCGCCGGTGACGCCGGTGGCGGCGAACATCACGTCGCCCTGCGCCATGTCCTCGGCGGTGAGCTTCTTCTGCGGGTCGGTGATGCCCATCTCGCGCGCGCGGGCGATCTGGCCCTCATCCTCGTAGAGCAGCCGCCCCTGCATCTGGCCGCCGATGCAGCGCAGCGCCGCCGCCGCCAGCACGCCCTCCGGCGCGCCGCCCGAGCCGAGATACATGTCCACCCCCGCATTCGGCTGCGAGACGGCGATGAGGCCGGCCACGTCGCCATCGGGGATCAGCATGATGCGCGCGCCGACCTCGCGGCAGGCGCGGATGATCTCCTTGTGGCGGTCGCGGCCGAGGATGCAGACGACGAGGTCGTTGATCTCGGCCTTCTTCGCCTTGGCCAGCTCGCGCAGGTTCTCGCCCGGGGAGGCATCGAGATCGACGACGCCCGCCGGCAGGCCGGGGCCCACCGCGATCTTGTCCATGTAGATGTCGGGCGCGTGCAGGAAGCCGCCATCCTCGGCCACCGCGAGCGTGGCGATGGAGTTCGGCCCGCCGGTGGCGCAGATGGTGGTGCCCTCCAGCGGATCGACCGCGATGTCGACCTTGGGGCCGCCCAGGCCGATCTTCTCGCCGATGTAGAGCATCGGCGCCTCGTCCATCTCGCCCTCGCCGATCACCACCGTGCCGCTGATGGCAATGGTGTCGAAGGCCTTGCGCATGGCGTCCACCGCCGCGCCATCGGCGGCGTTCTTGTCGCCGCGGCCGATCCAGCGGCTGGCGGCCAGCGCCGCAGCCTCGGTGACGCGCACCAGTTCGAGGGCGAGATTGCGGTCAACGGGGGTGGTGTCGCGGCGCATGGTGGCTCCTGTCTTTCCCGGTGCGGGTCCTGACCCGGCGCGAGGCCGGCACAGCCCCGCCAACGCTCGTCAAAGGGATTCGATGCGGATCAAGGCGGGCGGCTCCAGCACCGCCTCCAGCGCGCCGATGCGGGCCAGGGCGGCGCGCATCGCGGATTCGTGGCAATCATGCGTGGTCAGCACCACCGGCACCGCCTCGCCCGGCGCGCGGCCGCGCTGGATCATCGATTCCAGGCTGATGCCGTGGTCGCGCAGCGTGGCGGTGACGTCGGCGATGACTCCGGGGCGGTCCAGCACCATCAGGCGGAGGTAGTAGGCGCCGTGGTGCTGCGCCATGGGCAGCGCCGGCTCGCCGTCCAGCGCCGCCGCCGCCGCGCCCCAGACGGGGGTCTGCCGGTTGCGGGCGATGTCGATCAGGTCCGCCGCCACGGCGCTGGCGGTGGGGCCGGCGCCGGCACCGCGCCCTTCCAGCACCACGCGGCCCACGAAGTCGCCCTCCGCCACCACGGCGTTGAACACGCCATCCACCCGCGCGATGGGGTGGCTCGCCGGCACCATGCAGGGATGCACGCGGGTGGCGATGCCCCCCTCCTCCCGCTGCGCGATGCCGAGCAGCTTGATGCGGTAGCCGAGCTCGTCGGCCAGGCGGATGTCGAGGGCGGAGACGGCGCGGATGCCCTCCACATGCACGTCGCCGAAGGCGACGGGGCGGCCGAAGGCCAGCGCCGCCAGGATGGCGAGCTTGTGCGCCGCGTCCACGCCGTCGATGTCGAAGGAGGGGTCGGCCTCGGCGTAGCCGAGCTTCTGCGCCTCGGCCAGCACGTCGGCGAATTCGCGCTTCTGCTCGCGCATGTTGGTGAGGATGTAGTTGCAGGTGCCGTTGAGGATGCCGGTGACGCGCCGGATGCGGTTGCCCGCCAGCCCCTCGCGCAGCGCCTTGATGGCGGGAATGCCGCCCGCCACCGCCGCCTCGTAGGCGAGCGTCGCGCCCGTCGCCTCGGCGGCCCGGGCCAGCTCCGCGCCATGCAGGGCGAGCAGCGCCTTGTTCGCCGTCACCACCGGCTTGCCGGCGGCGAGCGCCGCCTCCACCAGGGCGCGCGCCGGGCCGTCGCTGCCGCCGACCAGCTCCACCACCACATCCGCCTGGCCGTCGGCGGCCAGCGCCACCGGGTCCTCGTACCAGCGCAGGCCATCGAGCGAGACGCCGCGGTCGCGGCTGCGGTCGCGTGCCGAGACGGCGGTGACGACGATCGGCCGGCCGGCGCGGGCGGCGATGATCTCGGCATTGTCGCGCAGCAGGGTCAGCAGGCCGGCGCCGACCGTACCCAGGCCGGCGACCGCGACGGAAAGCGGACGTGTCATCATTTCACCAGTTCAGCGGCGGCGGGCTCCGCGACGGGCCCGCCATTGTCGGTCGCCAGAAAGGCGCGGATGCCGCGCAGCGCCTGGCGGATGCGGTGGGTGTTCTCCACCATGGCGATGCGCACATGGCCGTCGCCATGCTCGCCGAAGCCGAGGCCGGGAGCCACCGCCACCTTGGCGCGCGCCAGCAGCAGCTTGCTGAACTCGACCGAGCCCAGGTGCTTGTAGCGCTCCGGGACCGGCGCCCAGACGAACATGCCGGCCTCCGGCACGGGCACGTCCCAGCCCGCCTGCTTCAGCCCCTTCACCAGCACGTCGCGCCGCTCGCGGTAGAGCCGGCGCATGTCCTCGATGCAGTCCTGCGGCCCGTTCAGCGCGGCGGTGGAGGCCACCTGGATCGGCGTGAAGGCGCCGTAGTCGAGATAGGACTTCACCCGCGTCAGCGCCGCGATCAGGCGCGGGTTGCCGGCGGCGAAGCCCATGCGCCAGCCGGCCATGTTGTAGGTCTTGGACATGGAGGTGAACTCCACCGCCACGTCCTTGGCGCCTTCCACCTCCAGGATCGAGGGCGGCACCTTGTCGCCGTAGTACAGCTCGGCATAGGCGAGGTCGGAGAGCACGAAGATCTCGTGCTTCTTCGCGAAGGCCACGATCTCCTTGTAGAAATCGAGCCCCGCCATCAGCCCCGTCGGGTTCGAGGGGAAGTTGACGATCAGCGCGGTGGGCTTCGGCACGGAATGGCGCACAGCGCGGTCGAGCGCCGAGAGCATCTCGTCATCCGGCGTGTGCGGGATGGAGCGCACCGAGGCGCCGGCGATGATGAAGCCGAACTGGTGGATCGGGTAGGAGGGGTTCGGCACCAGGATGGTGTCGCCCGGCGAGGAGATGGCGGCGGCGAGGTTGGCCAGCCCCTCCTTCGAGCCGAGGGTGGCCACCACCTCGGTTTCCGGGTCCAGCTTCACGTTGAAGCGGCGCGCGTAATAGCCGGCCAGCGCCCGGCGCAGGCCGGGGATGCCGCGGCTCGCCGAATAGCCATGCGTGCTCGGGTTCTGCACCGCCTCGACCAGCTTGGCCACGATGTGCGGCGGCGTCGGGCTGTCCGGGTTGCCCATGCCAAGGTCCACGATGTCCTCGGCCGCGGCGCGTGCCTTGGCCTTGGCCTGGTTCACCTCGGCGAACACATAGGGCGGCAGGCGGCGGATGCGGTGGAATTCCTCGGTCATGGCCTTGGGGGTCCGTGCGAACTGGAACAAGCGAAGTAGTCGGTGAATCGGGGCCGTGACCATAGAGCAGATCGCGCCCCCGCGGAAACGGGCGCGCGGGCGGCTACAGCCGCGGCGGCGGCGGGGCGGCCATGCCGCCCGCGGGAGGCGCGGGCGGGGATGGCGCCATGAACTCGGCGGGGGGTGGCGCCGGAGGCGCGCCGGGGTCGGCCGGCAGGTCCGGCGCGGCAGGCGCGGGCGCGAGGCCGGGCGCCGCATCCGGGCTGCCGCGCGGCACCGGCGGGGCGGCGCTCAGGCGGGGCGGCCGGGGGGGCGCCAGCGGCACCTGCCCGGCGCTCTCGGCGCCCGCCGGCGGCGGCGGCACGGGCCGGCCCGGCAGCACCGGGGTGCGGGACTGGCTGCGCGCATCGGCCAGGGCGTCGCGCAGCGCCTCGCGCTCGGAGGCGGCGCCGCGGGGCGGCGCGGGCGGCACGGAGGCGATGCTGGGATACGCCCCTTCCGTGCCCGGGGGCAGCGGCCGGCCTTCCAGCGGCGCGCCGAAGGCGTTCCTCCAGAACTCCACCGGCCCCTCGGTCGGCGAGCCCACGCAGCCGCCCAGCAGCAGCGCCGCCAGCACCGCGCCGCAGGCTGCTTGATGCCCCCTCGCGCGGGCCCTACCTTGTAGGCGGCCTCGGTCGCTGCGCTGGTCCATGGTCCGCCTCTTATCGTCCATCGCCCAGGGCATTAGCCCGAAAGGCGGGGCTGGCGGAAGGCCGCGCGGAACCGCGCCGCCACGCCCCGGTTCCCCGTGCAGCGAAACCAGGGCTTCAGGAACGGCGTGCCACAAGGCAGGCCGGCGGCATCGCAGGAAGCAGGCGCCAAAGGCGCGGAGGGACGCATGGCCAAGGACGACACTCCCCCGGACCCGGGCGCTTTCCGCCTGCCGGATCCCGCCCTGGTGTCCCGCACCATGGCGGACGTGGCCGAGCGTGGGCAGCGCATCGTGGCCGACTTCCTGCGCCGCCAGGCGGATGACGGGCCGGGCGGCGCGGCGGACGCGCCGGACCCGGCGCATATCGGCTCCGCCTTCATGGAGATGACCACCCGGCTGATGACCAACCCTGCGCGGCTGATGCAGGCGCAGCTTGGCTTCTGGCAGGACTACATGACGCTGTGGCAGAACACCGCCCGCCGCATGTGGGGCGGCGAGGTCAGCCCCGTCATCGCCGAGGACCCGAAGGACCGCCGCTTCAAGGACGAGGCGTGGCGCGACAACGAGGTGTTCGACTTCATCAAGCAGTCCTACCTGCTCTCCGCCCGCTACTTCACCAACGTGGCGCACGCGGCCGACGACCTCGACCCCAAGACGGCGCAGAAGGTGGATTTCTACACCCGCCAGTTCGTGGATGCGATGAGCCCCTCGAACTTCCTGATGACCAACCCCGAGGTGCTGCGCCGCACCGCCGAGACGGGCGGCGAGAACCTGCTGCGCGGGTTGCAGAACCTGCTCTCCGACCTCGAGCGCGGCAAGGGCAAGCTGCGCATCCGCATGACGGACGAGACCAAGTTCAGGATCGGCGAGAACATCGCCGTCTCGCCCGGCAAGGTCGTGTTCCAGAACGACCTGATGCAGCTCATCCAGTACACGCCGGCGACGGAAACGGTGCTGAAGCGGCCGCTGCTGATCCTGCCGCCCTGGATCAACAAGTTCTACATCCTCGACCTGCGGCCCAAGAACAGCTTCGTCCGCTGGGCGGTGAGCCAGGGGCACACCGTCTTCATGGTCTCCTGGGTCAACCCGGACGAGCGGCTCGCGCAGAAATCCTTCGAGGACTACATGCTCGAAGGCCCCTACGCCGCGCTGGACGCGATCGAGAAGGCCACCGGCGAGAAGGCGGTGAACGCCATCGGCTACTGCCTGGGCGGCACGCTGCTGGCCTCGACGCTCGCGCACATGGCGGTGAAGCGGGACACGCGCATCAAGTCCGCCACCTTCTTCACCACCATGGTGGACTTCGCCGAGGCGGGCGAGCTTTCCGTCTTCATCGACGAGGAGCAGCTGCAATCGCTCGAGGAGCGGATGCAGAAGCGCGGCTACCTCGAGGGCCGCGAGATGGCGACCACCTTCAACATGCTGCGCGCCAACGACCTGATCTGGTCCTTCGTGGTGCAGAACTACCTGATGGGGCAGGAGCCCTTTCCCTTCGACCTGCTCTACTGGAACGACGACAGCACCCGCATGCCGGCGGCCATGCACAGCTTCTACCTGCGCCGCATGTACCAGCAGAACGACCTGGTGAAGCCCGGCGGCATCACCCTGGCCGGGGTGCCGCTCGACCTGCGGAAGCTCGAGCTGCCCACCTACATCCTGTCCACGCGCGAGGACCACATCGCGCCCTGGAAGAGCACCTACAAGGCGACGCAGATCTATGGCGGTCCGGTGCGCTTCGTGCTCGCCGCCTCGGGGCACATCGCCGGCGTCGCCAACCCGCCGGAATCCGGCAAGTACAGCCACTGGGTGGGCGAGAGCCTGCCGCCCGAGCCGGAAGCCTGGTTCGGGGCCGCCACCGAGTTCGCCGGCTCCTGGTGGCCGGACTGGCACCGCTGGGTGAGCGGGCTGGACAAGGAGGAAGTGCCGGCGCGCATGCCGGGCGAGGGCGGGCTGCCGGCGATCGAGGACGCGCCGGGGAGCTATGTGAAGGTGATGGCCACCGACTAGAGGAGAACAAGGCCGGGGGAAAGGCACCCCCCGGCCCAGCCCGTTTCAGCCCGGGGTCAGCTCCTGCTCCACCAGCGACGACCAGAAGGCGATGCCCGTAGGCAGGATGTCGTCGTTGAAGTTGTAGCGCGGGTGGTGGGTGGAGAAATTCGGCTTGCCCGGGTCCATCTGGCCGAGGCGGATGAAGCAGCCCGGCACGGTGCGCGCCATGTAGGAGAAGTCCTCGCCGCCCATGGTCGGCGGCGCCTCGCGCACCAGCATCCCCTCGCCCACCAGATTCGCCGCCGCCAGGCGCGCGCGCTCCACCGGCCCGTCGCTGTTCACCACGGGCGGGTAGCCGCGCTCGTAGTCGATCTCCACGCTGGCGCCATGCGCGGTGGCCGTGGCGGTGGCCACCTCCGTCAGCAGGCGCTGCATCTCGTCGCGCGTCTCGGGGCGCAGCGTGCGCACCGTGCCCTCGATCACCACCTCCTCGGGGATGACGTTGCAGGCGCTGCCGCCATGGATGCTGCACAGCGAGAGCACGGCGGAATCCAGCGGGTCCACCCGGCGGCTGACCACGCTCTGCAGCGCCACCACGATGTGCGAGGCCACCAGCACCGGGTCCAGCGCCTGGTGCGGCCGCGCGGCGTGGCCGCCCAGGCCCCGCACGGTCAGCTTCACCGTGTCGGCGGCCGCGTTGGTGGTGCCGCGGGTGATGACGAACTGGCCCTTCGGCACGTTGGAGCCGTTGTGGATGCCGTACACCGCGTCGCAGGGGAAGCGGGTGAACAGCCCCTCCTCCACCATCACCCGGCCGCCGCCGCCCTTCTCCTCGGCGGGCTGGAAGATGAAATGGACGGTGCCCTCGAAATCGCGCTTCTCGGACAGGTAGCGCGCGGCGCCGAGCAGCATGGCGGTGTGGCCGTCATGGCCGCAGGCATGCATCACGTTGGGCCGGGTGGATCTGTAGGGCAGGTCCTCGGTCATCTCCTGCATGGGCAGCGCGTCCATGTCGGCGCGCAGCCCGATGGCGCGGCCCGCATTGGCGCCCTGCTGGCCCCTGGCGCCGCGCAGCGTGCCGACCAGCCCCGTGCCCGCGATGCCGCGCGTCACCGCGATGCCCCAGCTTTCCAGCTTCGCCGCCACGAAGTCGCTGGTCTGGTGCTCCTCGAAGGACAGCTCGGGATTGGCGTGCAGGTGGCGGCGCCATTCCGTCGCCTCGGCGGCGATGGCGGCGACGCGGGGATCGGATTCTTGCGGCACGGGGGCGGCACTCCTGCGGTTGCGGATCCCGCCAGCCTTGCCCCGCCGCGCCCCGATGGCAACACCGCCCCGCCGGCCAGGCGCGGAAAACCCGGGCCTTCCTCCGGCTGTCAGGGTCCGGCGCCGCTCAGGCCACCGCGTCCACGTAGTAGGCGATGCCCTCGTAGCGGTATTGCGGCAGCGCCTGGACGATGCTGTCCCGCTCCGCCGCCGAGGTGGTGTAGAAATGCACCCCGCGCTCGGTGTTGTGGAAGCGGAAGACCGCGTCGCGCCCCGCGCCTGCCTCGCCATGGGCGTAGTGGCTGATCCCTTCGTGGCGGAAGCCCGGCTCCGCCCGCAGCCACGCCGCCTCCTCCGCGCTGGCGGTGTAGAAGTGACTGCCGGAGGAGGGGCGGTAGAAGCGGTGAACGCCGACACCGCTCGCCGCATCGGCCGAGGTCGAGAAGGCCGTGCCCTCGAAGCGCAGGCCCGGCATGGAGAGCGCGACATCATAGGCTTCCTCGGCGCTGCCGGTGTAGAAATGCGCGCCGGAGCCGGTGTTGTAGAAGCGGAAGACGTCCTCCCCCGGCGTCAGGAAGCGGTCATTCACCCCCATCTCCGCCTGGATCCAGCCGAGATGGCGGTCCACCGCCGCGGCGAAGGAGCGGGTGGAGACCACCCCCACCACGAACGGCCCGCCGCCATGGTCGTAGTAGATCGGGCCGCCGGAATTGCCGGGATTGATCTCCAGATCCGCATTCACCCAGAAGAGGTTTTCCAGCGGGTCGCGGCGGATCGAGCCGTCATCGAACATCAGCCGGTGCCCGTAGAGCGCCGGATGCCCCAGCACGCCCACGGGGCCGCCGGGAAAGCCGCCCGAGAAGCCGAACCAGCCCTGCCGGTCGCCCACGGGTGCGGGGATGGAGAGCAGCGCGATGTCCAGCTCGCCATGGGCGAGGGTCGCGCCCGCGCCGTCGCCGGAGGGGATCAGCCCGCTTCCGTCCAGGCTGTGGGTCGCGTGATAGCGCAGCTGGACGGGAGAATGGGCGACCGCGCCAGGCTCTCCGGGCTCGAAGGAGAAATAGACCCGGACCTGCTCCGCCAGCCCGCCGAGGCTCGCATTGTAGATGAGGTGGGAGGCGGTGAGGACATCGTTGCGCCCCACCAGCACGCCGCTGCCCGCAAGGACGCGGTCGCCCCATTGCGCCTCGATATAGGCGATGGCCGTGCCGGGATAATGGTCGTCACTGACCTGGAAGGTCATCGGCCGCTCCGGGGAAGTGCTGCCATCCGCCGCGATGGCCCCGGATATTCATATCGGCATCGCACACAGCCGGGAAAGCGGTTTCCGGCGGCGCGGGGCGTGGCGGGGACGGCGCGCGCCTCCCCGCCTGCTCCCGTCAGCGCGAGGAGTCGCGGAAGTCGCCGTCGCGCCAGTTGCGGTCCTTGCGCGCGCCGGCGGCGGCGGGCGGCATGCCACGGCCGCCGCGCCGCGCCGGGCCCTGCGGGCGGGCGGAGGGGCCGGCACCCTGCGGACGGGCGGAGGCGCCGGCGCCCTGCGGGCGGGGGCCACGGCCGCGCGGAGGCTGCTTCTTGGGCTGGGCCGCCTCGGCCTCGGCGCGGGCCGCCGGGCTGCGGCGGTCCTCGGCCGGGATCTTCATGGCGATCAGCTTCTCCACCGCCTTCAGCTTCACCACCTCGTCCGGCGCGCAGAAGGCGATGGCCTCGCCGCTGGCGCCGGCCCGCGCGGTGCGGCCGATGCGGTGGACGTAAGCCTCGGGCGTGTCCGGCAGGTCGAACTGGAACACATGCGTCACGCCGTCCACGTCGATGCCGCGGCTGGCGATGTCGGTCGCCACCAGGATCGGCGCGCGGCCGTTGCGGAACTCGGCCAGCGCCCGCTCACGCTGGCCCTGGCTGCGGTCGCCATGGATGGCGTGGGCGTTGATGCCCTCGGCCACCAGGTGCTTGGCCACGCGGTCGGCGCCGTGCTTGGTGCGGGCGAAGACCAGCGCGCGGCCGATCGCGGAGTCGCGCAGCAGCTCGGCCAGCAGCACGCGCTTCTGGCTGGCGTCGATGTGGATCAGCCGCTGCTCCACCCGCTCGGCCGTGGAGGCCACGGGCGTGACGGACACCTTGGCGGGGTCCTTCAGCAGCTCATCGGCGATCCGGGCGATCTCGGTGGGCATGGTGGCGGAGAAGAACAGCGTCTGCCGGTTCTTCGACATCAGCCCGGTCAGCTTGCGGATGGCGGGCCAGAAGCCGCGGTCCAGCATCTGGTCGGCCTCGTCCAGCACCAGGATCTCGACGCCCTGGAGGCGGGCGGCGCCCGTCTGCACGTGGTCGAGCAGCCGGCCCGGCGTCGCCACCAGGACGTCCACGCCCCGGCTCAGCGCCTGCACCTGCGGCCGCGCGCCGACGCCGCCGAAGATCACGGTGGAGGACAGGCCGAGGAAGCGGCCATAGGCGCGGATGTTGTCGTGGATCTGCGAGGCCAGCTCGCGCGTCGGCGACAGGATCAGGGCGCGGCAGCCGCCGCGCGGGGCGGGCGCCTTGCGGTCGGCCAGGTGGTGCAGCAGCGGCAGCGCGAAGGCGGCCGTCTTGCCCGTGCCGGTCTGGGCGATGCCCAGCAGGTCGCGGCCCGAGAGCACCAGCGGGATCGCCTGCGCCTGGATCGGGGTGGGGGTGGCGTAGCCTTCCTGGGCCAGGGCGCGCAGCAGCGGTTCGGCCAGGCCGAGGGACGTGAAATCGGTCATCGACAAATCCAAGATTCGGCGCGCGCCATGACGGCCGCACCGGTTGCGGGTCAGGACGCCCCGCGTGGATGGGTCGTACCGAAGGGAGAAGGTCCGGGGGGTTTGTCCCGGGGCCCTGGCATGGCCGCCGCCACGAAGTGGGCGGGCGGTCCGTTCACGCAGCCAGGGCGCGGCCGGCGCTTCCCCATGGAGGCCGGCGCGCCTGATATGCGCGCGGCCGTGGCCTGACGCAAGTGCGAAGACGCGCGCGCAGGGCAGCCATGGCCAACCGGCCGCCATAGCCAGCCAGCCCCCCATGCTCTAGCGTGCCCGCCGCAGAGCCCCATCCAGGGGCCGGGGCCGGCAAAGCGAGCCCCGCAGGAACGATCCCGGGACCCCACGCCATGCCCAGCCGCCGCGGCCTCCTCGCCTGTCTCCTTCCCTTGCCGGCGCTGGCCAGCCCCGCCTTGATCCAGCCCGCCAAGGCCCAGCCCGCCACGGCCCAGCCCGATGCGGGCCAGGCTGGGCAGGGAGCGTCCGGCTGGCCCGGCGCCCGGCCGATCGAGATCATTGTTCCCTACCCGCCCGCCGGCGGCATCGACATCATGGCGCGGCTGGCGGTGAAGCACCTGCCCAACCACCTGCCCGGCGCGCGCTTCATCGTCACCAACCGCGCCGGCGCCGGCGGGCAGACGGGCAACGAGGCGATCTTCGCGGCGCGGCCGGACGGCCACACGCTGGGCGCCATCGCCACCCTTTCCTTCAGCTCCATCCCGCTGGAGCGCCCGGCGCGCTGGAAGGTGGAGGAGTTCACCTATCTCGCGCAGATCGTGGAGGACCCCGGCGCCTTCTGGGTGCGCGCCGATTCCCCCCTGCGCAGCCTGGCCGACCTGCGGGACGCGGCGCGCCGGGCGCGGGAGGCGGTCTCGGTGGGCTCCGCCGCCGGCATCGGCTCGGACGACCACCAGCTGCTCCTCGCCTTCGAGGAGGCCGCCGGGGTCCGCGCCCTGCACGCGCCCTACAACGGCACCGCCCCGGTGATCCGCGACCTGCTGGGCGGCCAGCTCGACGTGGCCTCCTACAATCTCAGCGAGGGCATCGCCCTGTTGCGCGAGGGGCGCACACGCTGTCTCGGCGCCGCCGCGCCGGAGCGCTGGTCCGCCATGCCGGAGGTGCCGACCTTCCGGGAGCAGGGCTTCGCCGTGGTGAGCGGCTCGGCGCGCGGCTTCGTGGCGCCGCCCGGGCTGCCGGAGGAGATCGCCTCGGCGCTGGTGGCCGCCTTCCGCGCAACACTGGCGGACCCCGCCTTCCTGGAGGAGGCGGCGCGGCTGAACCTGCCGATGCGCCTCCTCACCGGCGCCGAATACCGCGCCAACGCGCTGCGCGAGGCGGAAACGGTCCGCGAGCTTTTCCGCCGCCGCCCCTGGAGCAACGGATAACCCCATGGCCCACATGCCGCTCCGCACCGTGCTGGTGCCGGACCCGATCCACCGCGACGGCCTGGAGATGCTGCGCATGGCCGCCGGCGTGCAGCTGCTGCCGCCCGAGGCGCTGACGCCCGACACCCTGCCCGCCCATCTGGCCGAGGCGGAGGCGATGATCGTGCGCGGCATGGCGGTGGACCGCGCCCTGCTCGACCGCGCGCCGCGGTTGCGCTTCGTCTGCCGCCACGGCGTCGGCTATGACAATGTGGACGTGCCGGCGCTCACCGAGCGCGGCATCCTGCTGGCCGTGACGCCGGAGGCCAACGCTTCCTCGGTGGCCGAGCACACGATGATGCTGATGCTGTCCCTGTCCCGGCAGGTGGTGGCCTTCAACGCGGGCGTGCGGCGCGGCGAATGGCGCGTGCCCGGCCAGTCCGCCACCTTCGACCTCGGCGGGCGCTCCGTGCTGATCCTGGGCTTCGGGCGGATCGGCACGCGGGTGGCGCGCCTCTGCGCCGCCTTCGGGCTGCGGGTGCGGGTGCACGACCCCTTCATCCCCGCCAACACCATCCGCGGCCTGGGCTACGAGCCGGCGCGCGACCTGCCGGCGGCACTGGCGGAGGCGGACATCGTCACCCTCCACTGCCCCTCCAACGCCGAGACGCGGAACATGGTGGATGCCGGCTTCCTGGCGGCGATGAAGCCGGGCGCCGTGCTGATCAACGCCGCGCGCGGCACGCTGGTGGACGAGGCGGCGCTGGAGGCGGCGCTGCGCTCCGGCCATCTCGCGGGCGCGGGGCTCGACGTGGTGCAGGTCGAGCCGATGCCGGCGCCGATCCCGCTGCTCCGCCTGCCGAACGTGGTGATGACGCCGCACGTGGCCGCCAGCACCGCCGAGGGGCTGCAGCGCATGGCCACCGCCTCCGCCCGCAACGTGCTGGACTTCCTGGCCGGCGCGCCGGACCCGGACGCGCTGATCAACCCCGAGGCGCTGCGGCGCAACGCCTGAGCGGAGCCGCCGCCCTCAGCGCGCGCGCAGCGCGAAGAGGGCGGCGAAGGCCGCGAAGCAGAGGCCGGTGGTCAGCCACAGCGCCGCGGCGCCATGGGCCTCCATCAGCAGGCCGAACAGCAGCGGCGCCCCTGCCTGCAACAGCCGCGCGGGCGCGGACAGGATGCCCTGCCGCTGGCCATAGCCCACCGGCCCGAACACGGCGAGCGGCAGCGTGCCCTTGGCGATGGTGTGCAGCCCGTTGCCGCCGCCATGCAGCAGCGCGAAGGCCGCCGCCGCCGGCCCGCCCAGGAACAGCAGGGCCAGCGCCCCGATGCCCTGGATGACGCAGGCCGCCCGTGCCATCCAGAGCGGATGCAGCGCCCGCAGCAGGCTGAACTGGAGGAAGCGTGCCCCCACCTGCGCCGGCCCGGTGAGCGAGGCGGCCAGCAGCGCGGCCTCGGGCGTGGCGCCGGCGGCGGCCAGCAGCGCCGGCTGGTGCGCGCCGATGGCGGCGGTGACGATGCCGGTGGCGGCGAAGACGAAGCCCAGCACCCACATCGCCCGGGGCGGCGCCGGCGCGGCCTGGCCCCCGGTCTCGGACTTTGGCGCGGGGGGCGGCGCGGGAGGCACCAGAAGCCGGTTCAGCGGCAGGCCCAGACCCAGATGCAGCGCCGCCCAGACCAGGCAGGCACCGCGCCAGCCCAGTTCCGCGTCCAGCAGGGTGCTGAGCGGCCAGCCCACGGTGGAGGCGAAGCCGGCGAACAGCGTGACGCCGGTGATCGGCCCCTTGGCCAGGGCGCCGTAAAGCCCGGCCAGGGTGGCGAAGGCGGCATCGTACAGCCCCATCGCCATGCCGATGCCGAGCAGCCCCCAGCCGATCCCCAGCCCGAGCGGGCCCTGCGCCACAGCCAACGTGCCCAGCCCGGCGGCGAAGACGAGGTTGGAGGCCGCCAGCACGCCCCGCCCGCCGCGCCGGTCGATGATGCGGCCGGTGGCGGGGCCGAGCAGCGCCGTCAGCAGCAGCGCCATGGAGAAATAGGCGTAGATGGCGGAGGTGGAGAGGCCGAGCTCCTGCGCCATCGGCCGGGCCAGGATCGCGGGGAGATAGTATGAGGACGCCCAGGCGAGGGTCTGGGCGATACCCAGCGCCGTCACGGTGCGGAATTTCTCTGTGTCCTGGATCATGGCCCGGCAGCGAAGGGTGCGGGGCAGCATCCGGGGGGCGGCGCCGCGCGGCAAGTCCTGGCCAGGCTTCGGCGCGCGAAAAAGCCGGGGTGTCGCCACCCCGGCCCATCAGCCGTTCAATCTGCGTGGTTACGCGGCGACCTTGTCCTCGGACTTGCCCTCGAGCACCGGCTGCTGGCGCGGCTGCGCGGCGCCGATGGCGATGCGGCGGGGCTTCAGCGCCTCTGGCACCTGGCGCTTCAGCGCTACGTTGAGCAGGCCGTTGGCGAGGTCGGCGCCCTCCACCTGGATGTGGTCGGCCAGCACGAAACGGCGCTCGAAGGCGCGGCCGGCGATGCCACGGTGCAGGAAGCGGCGCTCCTGCTCGTTCACCGGCGCCATCTTGCCGGAAACGACCAGCACGTTGTCCTGGGTGGTGATCTCCAGGTCCTCAGGGCCGAAGCCAGCCACCGCCATGGTCAGGACATAGGCGTCCTCGGCGGTCTTCTCGATGTTGTAGGGCGGATAGGCCGGCCCCTCGGACGCGGCGCGTGCGGTGTCGATCAGCCGGGTCAGGCGGTCGAAGCCGATGGCGGAGCGGAACAGGGGGGCGGTGTCGAAAGCGTTCATGGTCTGGAGCCTTCTCAATCCAAGCAAGGGTCCGTTGCGTTGCGGCCCGCTGCGTCGTCCGGGCCCCACAAGGGCGACCCCGGCGCATCTGGACCACACCTGCGGCCCCGATCCGGGCACCGCTGGCAGGGCTGAAAATAGAAAGCGCCACCCCCTGCTTCAAGGGAGTGGCGCTGCGGAAAATTCACTTGGCCGGGAGGCCCGCGGGCCTCGGCAAGAGGCTGGAATCAGGCCTTCTTGCGGGCGCCGATGCCGGCGAACTTCTTGTTGAACTTGGCGATCTGGCCGCCCGTGTCGATGATGCGCTGCTGGCCGGTCCAGGCCGGGTGCGACTTCGGGTCGATATCCAGGCGAAGGGTGTCACCCTCCTTGCCCATGCAGGACCGGGTCTTGTAGGTGGTCCCATCGGTCATGATGATGGTGATCTCGTGATAGTCCGGGTGGATATCGGGCTTCATGGCGCACTCGTCTGTTTATGGAGCAGCCGATGCCGACCGGCCGCACGGAAGCGCCGCTTCTACAGGCAGCGCCCCCCGGGCGCAACCAATGCCACGGGTCCAGGGGCGCCGGATGAGCGGATTCGGCGCCGATTGACCCGCCCCACGCCCCTTCCTACAGCTTGGCCGGCGGGGCTCCTCCCCGTCTCGATCCCCGATTCAACCACCGGGCAGGCGCATGAACATCCTCTCCATCCAGTCCTGGGTCGCCTATGGGCATGTCGGCAATGCCTCGGCGGTGTTTCCGCTGCAACGTCTCGGCGCGGAGGTCTGGGCGGTGAACACGGTGCAGTTCTCCAACCACACCGGCTACGGCTCCTGGCGCGGCCAGGTGTTCGGCGCCGAGCTGGTGCGCGACCTGGTGCAGGGCATCGAGGATCGCGGCGCCCTGCCCCGCTGCGACGCGGTGCTGTCCGGCTACATGGGCGACGCCGCCATCGGCGATGCCATCCTCGACGCGGTGGCGAAGGTGAAGGCGGCCAGCCCGCGCGCCCTCTATTGCTGCGACCCGGTGATCGGCGATGTGGGGCGCGGGGTGTTCGTCCGCCCCGGCATCCCCGAGTTCATGCGCGACCGCGCCGTGCCGGCGGCGGACATCATCACGCCGAACCAGTTCGAGCTGGAATGGCTGACCGGGCTGCCCGTCACCACCCTGGCCGAGGCGAAGACGGCGGTGGCGGCGTTGCAGGCCACCATGGCGCCGGGCGGGCCGCGCTGCGTGCTCGTCACCTCGCTGCGCGTGGCCGAGACGCCGGAGGACCGGATCGAGATGCTGGCGGCCGAGGGCGGCGGGTTCCACCGCGTGGCGACGCCGATGCTGCCGCTCTCGGTGAACGGCGCGGGCGACGCCATCGCCGCGCTGTTCCTGTTCCACCGGCTCAAGAGCGGCAGCGCCAGCGTGGCGCTGGGGGCTGCCGCCTCCTCCATCTACGGGCTGCTGCGGCGGACCTCGGAGGCGGCGTCGCGGGAGATCCTCACCGTGGCGGCGCAGGAGGAGTTCGTGGCACCGAGCCGGGTGTTCATGCCCGAAGGCTGCTGAGGCGGGGCCGGGGGAGAGGCACCCTCCCCCTGGCCCGTTCCCTTTCCTGCGTCCGCCTCAGGCGCGCTTCACGTTGAGGGGGAGCGCCATGCCCTTGCGGTGGCCGGTCAGGTTGCTGCGCCAGGCGCTGTCGATGAGATACTGGCCCAGCGGGTAGTAGGGCACGTCCTGGAAGAACTGCAGCTGGATCTCGCGGCCGATGCGCTGCTGCGCGGCGAGGTCCGGCGCGTCGAACCACTGGTCGCGCAGCGCCTCGAGCTTCGGCGCGGTGGGCCAGCCGAACCAGGCGTTCTGCCCGTTGGCGCGCAGCAGCGGGTGGCCGGCCGGGTTCGACAGGTCCATGCCGCCGAACAGCACGATCAGCGCGCCCCAGCCGCCCTGGTCCGGCGGGTTCTTGTTGGAGCGGCGCTGCAGCAGGGTGCCCCAGTCGGAGGTCGCGCTTTCCACGTTCAGCCCGGCGCGCTGCAGCATGTCGGTCGCCACGGCGGTCAGGTTGTTGTTGTTGACGATGTCGGTGGGGTGCAGCATCACCACCTTCTCGCCCTTGTAGCCCGCCGCCTTCACCGCGCGCCTGACCGCGTCGAGGTCGCGCGGGCCGGTCAGCGCCTCCATCCCGGCATCGGAGGCCATCGGGCTGCCCTCGGGGAAGCAGCCGACGCCCTCATGCCACAGGTCGCGGTTGTCGCCCATGATGGCGGTCATGTAGTCCGCCTGGTGGATCGCCGGCAGCAGGGCGCGGCGCAGCGCCGGGTTGTCGAAGGGCGGGTGCAGGTGGTTGGGGCGCAGCATCGCCACCGTGCCGCCGTAGTCCAGGCGGTCCACCGTGATGTTGCGGCCGCGCCGCAGCAGCGGGCGGAGGTCCGGCGCCACCTGCTCCCACCAGTCCACCTCACCCGCCTGCAGGGCGGCGGCGGCGGTTGCGGGGTCGGGGATGTGCTTCCACTCCAGCCGCTCGAACAGCGCGAGCTTCGGCCCCGCCGTCAGGCTGACCGCGCCCTCGGCCGGCTTGTAGCCCTCGAAGCGGCGATAGATGACCTGGCTGCCCGAGACCCGCTCCTCCGCCACGAAGCGGTAGGGGCCGGAGCCCACCACCTCGGTGAAGGCGCGCCCCGGGTCCTGCGCGGCGAAGCGCTCCGGATAGATGAAGCAGGGGTAGGACGAGGCCTTGGCCAGCGCGTCCAGCATCGGCCCGAAGGGGCGCTTCAGGCGGATCTCGAAGCGGCGGTCATCCAGCGCGCGGATCTCCTCCAGGCGCTGCGCAAGGGTCTGGCCATGCGTGTCCCGCAGCATCCAGCGGCGGATCGAGGCCACGGCGTCGGCGGCACGGATCGGCTCGTTGTCGTGGAAGCGGATGCCCTCGCGCAGGGTGAAGGTCCAGCGCCGCCCGTCATCCTCCAGCGTGTGGCCGGCGGCGAGCTGGGGCTGCGGGCGGAAGTCGAGGTCCAGCCCGTACAGCGTGTCCCAGCAGAGATGCCCGTGGTTGCGCGTCGGGTAGGCGGTGGTGTTCAGCGGGTCGATGATGCTGAGATCCGCCTGCGGGATGAAGCGCAGCACCTGATTCGCCTCGCCCTGCGCCAGGGCCGGCCGCGCGAGCGGAGCCGCGGCGGCAAGGCCCGCGGCTCCAGCCAGGAAACTGCGTCGCTGCATGAGAAACTCCCCGATATGCGGATCGTGAAAGGCGGCATTCTGCATATTCACGGCCGCCCTTGAAGGAAAAGGATGGGGGAAGGAATGCGGCGGGGCGGCGTTCAGCGCGGCAGGGAGCGCTCCGGCGTCACCGTCCAGCCGCTGCCCGCGTCGAGCGCGCGGATCGCCTCCTCCGTCCGGCCGGTGGCGATGGCGGCCTCGGGCAGCGGGCCCGGCTCGCGCAGCCGGCGCAGCGTGGCCTCGGGTCCGGCGGGAAAGAGCGGCGGGGCCAGCGCGGCCCGCGCATCGCCGCCGCCATCGAGCGCGCGGGCGGCCTGTGCCAGGGCGGCGATGGCCTGTTCCGGCAGCGCCGCCTCGGCCAGCCCCAGCGCCGCGCGCAGCTCGGCCACCGCGCCGCGCAGGGCGAGCGACAGCCCCGGCGGCAGCGCCCTGTAGCGCGGGTCGCTCGCCAGGGCCTGGGCCAGGTATTCGAGCCGCGCGGCGGCGCGGGCGGTCTCGGCGGGGCGGCCCTGGAGGCCAGCGCCCTGGTCGGCGAAGGCGGCGGCGGAAAGGCGGGCGGCGCTGCGCAGCGGGTCCTCGGCGCCGGGCACCAGCTCCAGCGGCAGGCTCACCCGCGGGCGCGGCGTCCGCAGCTCAGCGCCCAGCCGCTCGCAGCCCGGCAGCAGCAGGGCGCCCAGCAGCAGCCCCAGCGGCAGCGCCATCAGGCGGAAGGTCGGGACTCGGCGCATGGCGGGGCACTCCACATCAAGGCGGGCAGCATGCCGCAGCCGCCGCCATCCGCCAAAAAACCCGCCTTTCAGAAGCGGCGGAGGCTGCTGATGTCGAACGGCTCCTCCGGCCCGAACTCCCAGTGGCGGAGCGCGCGCAGGGTCGCCGCATTGGCCTGTGGCAGGCGGGGGAGCCGCCCCAGCCGGCGCCACGTCTCCTCGCCGCCCAGCGGGAACAGGGTCCGCGGCAGCAGGGCGGGCGCCGCCGGGTCGCCGCCGGGCGCCGTGGCCGCCGCCGCCAGCGAATCGATCACCGCCTGGGGGTCCGCGCCCGAGGAAATGCCCAGGGCGCCGCGCACCTCCTGCCGCGCCGCCAGCAGCGAGGGCGAGACCATGCCTACCTCGCCCCAGCGGCCGGAAGGCAGCTCCACCGCGAGGTATTCGAGTTGCGCCACCGCGATGGCCGCCAGCGCCGGGCGGCCATGCAGCCGCTCCGGCGCGGAAAAGGCCGCCGCCGCGCCGCGCACGGCGGCCGTGGCGGGCGCCGGCGCGCCGCGCGCCGCCACAGGGGGCAGCGTCACCGGCGGCTCGGGCGGCGCCAGGGCGCAGCCGGCGAGCAGCGCCAGCCCGGCCGCCAGCGCGGCGCAGCGCGGCGTCACGCGCCCGTGCCCGCCAGGGAGGTGCGGTGGCGCTTGGCCAGCTCCACGTAATGGGCGGCGGTGCGGTCCCAGCGGGCGCGCTCCTCCGCGTCCATCACCCGCACCTTGCGGGCGGGCGAGCCGAGCCACAGCTCGTTGGCGCCGATCCGCTTGCCCGGCGAGAGCAGTCCGCCGGCCCCCAGCATGCCGCCCTCCTCGATCACCGCCCCGTCCAGCACCGTGGCCCCCATGCCGACAAAGGCGCGGTCGTGCAGGGTGCAGGCATGGATGATGCAGGCATGGCCAATGGTGACGTCCGCGCCGATGATGGTGGGATGGGTGCCGGCATTCACATGGACGATGGTGCCGTCCTGGATGTTGCTGCGCGGGCCGACGCGGATGAAGTTCGTGTCCCCGCGCAGCACGCAGTGATACCAGACGCTGGCATCCGCCCCCAGCTCGACATCGCCGATCACGGCGGCGCTGGGCGCGACGAAGGCGCTCGGATCGATGGTGGGCAGGCGCCCTTCGAAGGGATGGAGCGGAGCCATGGGCGTGACGGTATCCTCGCGCTGCGGCGGGGTTGGCCCCGCCATTGGTTTAGCCCGCCGCAGGGTGGCGGGCATGGGCGGGGAGTGCCGCTCCCCACCCGCATCATCCTCTCATCCGGCGCCGGGCAGAAGGGGCTTCCCCGCCCCGCGTCAGGCCGCCTTCTGGGCCGCCTGCTCCAGCCCCAGCATCAGGCCGATGTTCTGCACCGCGGCCGCCGAGGCGCCCTTGCCGAGATTGTCGAGCCGCGCCACCAGCACCGCCTGGTGCCGCGCCGCGTTGCCGAACACGCGCAGCTCCAGGGCGTTGCTGTCGTTCAGCGCCTCCGGCTCCAGCTTGCCATTGGCCGTGGCGGGCACGACCTTCACCCAGGGCGACCCCGCATAGCGCGCCGCCAGCGCCGCCTGCAGGTCCTCCGGCGAAGGCCGGCCCGGCAGGGTGTCCAGGTGCAGCGGGATGGAAACCAGCATGCCCTGCCGGTAGTTCCCGACGCTCGGCACGAAGATCGGCCGCCGCGTCAGGCCGGAGTATTTCTGCAGCTCCGGCAGGTGCTTGTGCTCCAGCCCCAGCCCGTACAGCTCGAAGGCGGGCGCCGTGCCGGACTCATAGGCCTCGATCATCGACTTGCCGCCGCCGGAATAGCCGGACACGGCGTTCACCGTGAGCGGGTGGTCGGCGGGGATCAGCCCGGCATCGACCAGCGGCCGCAGCAGGGCGATGCCGCCCGTGGGGTAGCAGCCCGGGTTGGAAACGCGCGGGCTGGCCGCCACCGCCGCCGCCTGCTCGGCCGAAAGCTCGGGGAAGCCATAGGTCCAGCCGGCATCCACCCGGTGGGCGGTGGAGGCATCCAGCAGCTTGGGCGCCTCCGCGCCGAGGCTCGCGGCCATGGCGGCGCTTTCCTTGGCCGCGTCGTCGGGCAGGCAGAGCACCACCAGGTCCACCTCGGCCATCAGGGCGCGCTTGGCCTCGGGGTCCTTGCGCTGCGCGGGATCGATCGAGCGCAGGGCGATGCCCGGGAGCGCCTCGAGGCGCTGGCGGATGCCCAGGCCCGTCGTGCCGGCCTCGCCGTCGATGAAGATCGCGGGAACGGAACCCTTGGCCATCTGGCCCTCCTTCAGGGTCGGTGACGATAACAGGAAAGCAGAAAGGGCGGGCCCTCGCGGACCCGCCCTTGCCGATGAACAGCCCTTGACCGGGCCGGCGCCAACGCCGGCCCGCCAGCGTCAGCGCTTGCTGAACTGGAAGGAGCGTCGGGCCTTGGCCTTGCCGTACTTTTTGCGCTCGACGACGCGGGGGTCGCGGGTCAGGAAGCCGGCCTTCTTCAGGATCGGGCGCAGGCCCGGCTCGAAGTTGGTGAGCGCCCGGCTGATGCCGTGCCGCACCGCGCCGGCCTGGCCGGACAGGCCGCCGCCGACAACCGTGCAGTACACGTCGAACTGCTGGTAGCGGTCGGCCACCAGGAAGGGCTGCGCGATCAGCATGCGCAGCACCGGGCGGGCGAAGTACTTGGAGGCGGCCTTGCCGTTGATCTCGACAGTGCCCTTGCCCGGCTTCACCCAGACGCGCGCGATGGCGTTCTTGCGGCGGCCGGTCGCGTAGGAGCGGCCGAACTGGTCCTTCTTCGGCTCGCGCGGGGCGGCCGAGGCCTCGCCGGCGGCAGGCGTGCCGGCGACCAGGTTCTTCAGCTCGGACAGCGAAGTGGCGGTGGTCTGTTCGCTCATGATCTTCAGGCCACCTTGTTCTTGCGGTTCAGGGCGGCGACGTCCAGCGTCTGGGGCTGCGCGCCGGCATGCGGGTGCTCGGCGCCCGCATAGACGTGCAGGTTCTTCATCTGCCGACGGCCCAGCGGGCCACGGGTGATCATGCGCTCCACGGCCTTCTCGATCACGCGCTCGGGGAAACGGCCCTCGAGGCGCTCACGCAGGGTGCGCTCCTTGATCCCGCCGGGATAGCCGGTGTGCCAGTAGAAGACCGACTGCTCGGCCTTGTTACCGGTCACCTTCACCTTCTCGGCGTTGACGATGACGACATGATCGCCGCAATCGACATGCGGCGTGAACTGCGGCTTGTGCTTGCCGCGGAGGTGGTTGGCCACGAGCGCCGCGAGGCGGCCGAGCACGAGCCCGTCCGCATCGATCAGCACCCAGTCCTTCTTGACCTCCGCCGGCTTCAGCGAGCGGGTCTGCGTGGTGAGCATGATCTGCTTTGCTTAGTCCTGGAAAGATGGGGCGGGTTATCGGTGCAACGCGCCGCGGGGTCAAGGAAAAAGATGTGGTATCATAATACCGTATTGCTCCACCCCTCTCAGGAGCAGCGCGACCAGCGCCCCCGGTCCAGGTGGAAATGGTCGCGGTGCGGCGCGTTGTAGTCGGGGCCGAGCACCGCCCTGAAGTAGCGGCAGGCGCCGTCGCGCACATCGCGCAGGAAGGCGGCGGGCGTGCCATGCGCCGCCTCCGCCCCCTCCTCCTCCCCCCAGTCGCGCAGCAGGGTGATGCCGCGCCCATCGGCCAGGGTGAAGCCTGCGATATCGATGGCATTGGCCGTGGCGTGCTGGCTGCGCCGCCCGCCCTGCCGGTGATAGACGTTGCGGCAGTTGTAGGTGCCGAGGTGCCGCGCGCTCCGCACCCCCTGGCCGAAATGCGCCCGCGCCGCCGGCTGCAGCGCGTGCCGCTCGAACATCGCCCAGGCCACCGCCAGCGGGCAGGTCACCACCGGGCGCGCGGGGCTGAGCGCCACCTCCCCCGCCTCCAGCCGCACGGCGTTCGCGATCGGGCAGCCGGTGTCCGAGGCACGGTCGGGCACCCGCGGCATCTCCAGCCTGGAGGCTTCCAGCGCGGCGAGGCAGGCGGAGGGCTGCCATTCCAGCCGGGCCAGCTTCCAGTGCGTCACCAGGGTGGGCGTGTCGCGGATGTCGAGGGGCGCGCGGGGGTCCCATCGCGGCGGCAGGCGCAGCACCCCGGCCTGGTAGAGCCCGGCCGGCACCAGGAGGGCCAGCAGGAGGAGGAGGATCACGACCCGGCGAAGCATCCCCCATCAATTGGCCCCGCCCCGGCCGCCGGCAAACCCCCTCCCCTTGCGGCGCACCGCCACTCGCCGCAAAGCTGCGCCTTTCGCCGCACACCGACCGGACGGAACCCGCCCCATGCCCGTGCTGAACCGCATCGCCGACTTCCATGACGAGATGACCGCCTGGCGGCAGGATTTCCACCGCCACCCCGAGCTGGCCTTCGAGGAGGTGCGCACCAGCGGCATCGTCGCCGAGAAGCTGCGCGCCTTCGGCGTGGACGAGGTGATCACCGGCATCGCCAGGACGGGCGTGGTCGGCGTCATCCGCGGGCAGGGCGCCGGCCCCGCCATCGGCCTGCGCGCCGACATGGACGCGCTGCCGATCCTGGAGGAGAGCGGCGTGCCGCATGCCTCCACCATCCCCGGCAAGATGCATGCCTGCGGCCATGACGGCCACACCGCCATGCTGCTGGGCGCCGCCAGGTACCTGGCCGAGACCCGCAACTTCGCCGGCACGGTCCATGTCATCTTCCAGCCGGCCGAGGAGATGGGCGGCGGCGCCGAGGTGATGGTGAAGGAAGGGCTGTTCGAGCGCTTCCCGATGGACCGCGTCTTCGCCATCCACAACTGGCCGAGCCTGCCGGCGGGCGAGATGCGCTGGCGGGCCGGCCCGGTGATGGCGGCGGTGGCCGACATCGAGATCACCATCACCGGCAAGGGCGCGCATGGCGCCATGCCGCACATGGGCAACGACCCGGTGGTGATCGCGGCGCAGATCGTCACCGCGCTGCAATCGGTCGTGGCGCGCAACGTGGAGCCGGTGGAGGCGGGCGTCGTCACCATCGGCAAGATCGAGGGCGGCAACGCCTTCAACGTGATCCCGGAGACGGTCAGCCTGCGCGGCACCGCCCGCTGGTTCCTGCCCGAGGTGGGCGACATCCTGGAGAAGAAGGTGACGGAGATCGCCTCCGGCATCGCCACCGCCTTCGGCGCCAGCGCCGATGTGCGCTTCTTCCGCATGTATCCCTCGACGATCAACGAGGCGGGGGCGACGGAGCTCGCCAGCCGCGCCGCCGCCGCCGTGGTGGGCGAGGCGAACGTCAGGGAGCTGCCCAAGCCCACCATGGGCGGCGAGGACTTCGCCTTCATGCTGAACGCCAAGCCCGGCTCCTACCTGATGCTGGGCAGTGGCCGCACCGATGCGGATGCCGGGCTGCACCACCCGCGATACGACTTCAACGACGCGGTCCTGCCGGTGGGCGCCAGCTTCTTCGCGGCGCTGGCCGAGCAGCTCCTGCCGCGCGGCTGAGGCCGGCGCCGTGAGGATCCCGCCCCTGCCCTTCACCGCCATCGACTGGTCGGCGGTGGAGCCCACCCGGCACGAGGGCGAAACCGGCCACGCGCTGTGGCGCAGCTTCGCCATCGGCGACATCCGCGTGCGGCTGGTGGAATACTCGCCGGGCTATGTGGCCGACCATTGGTGCGACCGGGGCCACGTCATCCATGTCGTTTCCGGCGCGCTGGTCAGCGAGCTGAGGGACGGGCGGCGCACCGAGCTGACGGCGGGGATGAGCTACATGGTCTCCGACTTCGGCGACGCGGCGCACCGCTCCGCCACCGAAACCGGGGCCACGCTGTTCATCGTGGACTGATCCCGCGCGGCCGGCATCGCCCGGGCGGGCCTTCGCGGCCCGCCCGGCGCGCGGCGCGCTCAGGCGATCAGCACGTCGTCGGACGCATAGTCGCGCAGCACCACCGCCCCGCTCGCGGTGGAATCCGGGGCGCCCGCGGCCTCGTAGATCATCAGCAGGTCCGGCCCCGCCCCGGCCACGGAAAAGACACCAGCCTCGGTCAGCTCGCCGCGGAACAGCGCGTATTCGCCCGCTCCCAGCACGGCGCCCAGATTGCCGGAGGGGATGGTCATCAGCTCGTCCAGCGCCACGGGCCCGCTCTCGCGGGTGGTGGCGCCGGTCTGGATCACCTCGCCCGAGCGGTAGTCGGTGATGACGTCGATCACGCCGCGGAAGGTGTCGCCGGCGGAGACGACGTCGTTGCCGTCATCGTCCTGCACGGAAAGGCTGCTGGTGTTGTTGAGCACGAAGCGGTCGGTGTTGGCGCCGCCCGTCATCACCGTGCCGTCGCTGACCTGGATGCCCTGGCCGACGCTGAAGCTGCGGCTGCTCAGCACGTCGGCGCCCGTGCCGCCATTGAGGATGTTGTCGTAGCCGAAGGCGGAGAGGGTGTCGTCGCCGCTGCCGCCATAGGCGGCGTTGCCATTGGCGTTCTGGCCGCTCAGCGAGATGGTGTCGTTCCCCGTGCCGCCGAGCGCCGTGTTGCCGCTGCCGAAGGTGCTGAGGGTGTCGTCCCCCGTCTCGCCCAGCAGCCGGTTGCCGCTGCCGGAGGCGCTGATGGTGTCGTCCCCCGTGCCGCCCGCCACGGTGTTGCCCTCTTCATCCGGGCCGGCGCGGTTGTCGACGGTAATCTCGTCATCGCCACCGAGGCCGAAGACGAACAGGCCGCCATCCTCGCGGCTGATCGTGTCGTCGCCGCGCGTGCCATAGAACAGCTTGTCGTTGATCCAGTTCACCACGGGCCGGGTGTAGTGCAGCCAGTCCGATGTCAGGTACTTGGCGAAACCCATAATCCTCGCTCCCCTCGAAACATCCGCGCCAAGCTTGAGCGGATCCGGCTTCCATTTCACGGGCCGGGACCTGCATCTATCGAATCTCAATTCGATTCCGAAATTACCATGCCGTGAGCCTGATCCCAGAAGGGTGGAACGCGGCGTGCCCGCCTCGCCCGGCGCCCTCGCGGCGGCTAGGATCGGCGGCAGAAGGGAGATCCATCATGTGCGGCCGCTTCTTCCTGCAACGCGATCCGCAGCGCCTGGCGGAGTATTTCGAGGCCGTTCCGCCATTCCCGAACCATCCGCCCTCCTGGAACGTGGCGCCGACGCAGGACTCGCTGGTGGTGCGCCGCCACCCGGAAAGCGGCGCGCGGCATCTGGGCGTGCTGCGCTGGGGGCTGGTGCCGCGCTGGGCCAGGGATGCCTCCGGCGCCGCGAAGCTGATGAACGCGCGCAGCGAGGGCATCGCGGAGAAGCCCTCCTTCCGCGAGGCCTTCGCCCGCCGCCGCTGCCTCGTGCCCGCCGATGGCTTCTACGAGTGGCGGCAGGAGGGCAAGCGCAAGCAGCCCTATGCCGTGGCGCTGCGCGACGGCGCGCCCATGGCGCTGGCCGGGCTGTGGGAGGGCTGGCAGCAGCCGGACGGCGCATGGCTGCGCAGCTTCAGCATCGTCACGACGGAAGCCAATGCCAAGCAGGCGCTGGTGCACCACCGCATGCCGGTGATCCTGCCGCGCGAGGACTGGCCCGTCTGGCTCGGCGAGGCGGAGGGCGATCCATTGGCGCTGCTGCGCCCGAGCCCGCCGGAGGATCTCGCCTGCTGGCCGGTGGCGGCGCGTGTCGGCCGCTTCGCCGAGAACGACGCGGGGCTGATCGCGCGCGACCCGGCGGCCACGCCGCCGCCGGAGCTCGACGATGCCCCGCCCTACCCGCCGCCATAGCCGGCCACGCCGCGGAGGGGAAAAGGCACCGCCCGGCCATGGCCTGGACCTTTGCCTGTCATGGCGCCCCCCCTTCCCATATGATGGGCGTGGCTGACATGTCCGGATCTGGCCGGGCCGCCAGGCCGGCAGCCCGATCTCGACCGCGGCTCCGTCGAGCCGCCGCAGGGGAGAATGCAGAGTGAGCGCCACCGTCACCAAGCTGCGCGTCAAGGACGAGGACTTCCTGGTGGCCTCGATGATCGAGCGCTGCCCCAAGACCATGATGATCCGCGAGCTGCTCCAGAACGCGCTGGAAGCGGCGCAGTCGGCGCCGGAGGGCGAGCGGCGGGTCGAGTTCTCCACCGTTCCGGTCGGCGGCACGCCCAAGCTCGCCATCTGGAACAGCGGCACCGGCCTGACCGGCCCCGAGCTCTACCGGATGTGCGACATCGCCGCCTCCATCCGCAAGGAGACCGGGCTCGACCGCAATTTCGGCATGGGCGCCAAGGTGGCCTCCCTGCCCTCCAACCAGAACGGCATGCGCTACCGCTCGGCCCGCAAGGGCACGGTGCAGGAAGTGATGATCGGCAAGTATGAGGGTGTCTATGGCCGCCTGCTGCGGCCGGGTCCGGACGGGCAGATGCGCGAGGTGATCCATGTCACCGAAAGCGCCGCCGCCGAGGGCCGCCCGCTCGACCGGGAGTGGACCGAGGTGGTGCTGCTGGGCAACGCGCCCGAGCAGAACACGGCGGCCGACCCCTATAACGGCCATCCGCGCAGCCCGGCCCACTGGCTGCCCGACACCATCGGCCACCGCTTCTTCCGCTTTCCCGCCGGGACCGAGGTCGTCATCGGGCCCGGCATCGCGCGGCTCGCGCAGCCGCTGACGGTGGTGAGCCTGGCCGAGCGGCTGGCGCGGCTCGAGCACTACGAGGCCGTGAAGGGGCCGGACGGCATCGTGCTGCACTACGCCTACGATCCGGCCCTGCCGCGCAAGGAAGGCGTGATGCTGCACGAGAGCCTCGGCGCCGTCGTGCACCAGAACGAGATGTATGCGGTGGCGCGCGGCAATGTGTGGCGGCGCGAGGCGCCGAGCTTCGGCATCCCCTTCGCCGCGCGCCACGTCATCGTCCTTGTCGAGCTGCCGGACGACTATCCGGTGCAGCCGGAAGCCTATCGCGAGTTCCTGCGCTACCGCGCCGGCACCCAGGCCCAGCTGCGGCTGATGGACTATGCCGGCCTCGTCTCGCGCCACATCCCCGGCTGGCTGGCCAGGCTTCTGGCCGATGCCTCGCCCGATGCGCTCTATCTCGACGAGGTGCGGGAGATGATGCGCGCCATGCTGGAGGAGATGGAGGTGCAGCGCCGCCGCCCGCCGCCGAAGCCGGGCATGCCCGGCGCGGCGCCGCCCGCACCCCCGGCGCAGCCCGCCGATCCCGCCGCCAAGGCCGGACCCCAGGCGCCGCCGCCCGCCCCGGTGCTGGAAACGCCGCCCGCGCTGTTCCTGCTGCGCGACCCCGCGGAACTCGCCGACCGCGAGCTGACCCACCGCGCCGCCGCCTACTACGCCGAGACGCACCAGCTGCACATCAACCTGGCCTATCCCGCCGTGCCGGCCCTGGCCGGGCGGCTGCTGGCGCTGGCCCCCGCGACCGTGGACCCCGAGGCCGCGAGCGACGCGGCGCAGACCATCGCGGAGCGCGCCATGGTGCTGCGGGTGGTGCGCGCCCTGGCCTATGGCCTGGCCAAGCGCGACCAGCCCAAGGCCTGGCGGGAGGCGCATCTGCGCGCCCTGCTCTCGCCGGAAAGCCTGACCCTGGCGGGGGATGACATCGAGACCGGCTGGCCGGACGCCGAGCAGGCCATGCGCACCGCCCTCCTCACCCTGCCGCCCGCCCCGGCCGAGGCGGGCGCGGAGGCGCCCATCTGAGGCACTGGCCCGAGGCGCGGCCCTCCCGCCCGGGAGGGCCGCGCCGCCCCGTCAGTCCAGCTTCAGCCCGGTGCGCTGCACCACCGCCTTGAAGCGGTCGAACTCCTGCGCCAGGAAGGCGGCGGCGCTTTCCAGCGTGCTGTCGTTGCGCGGGTCGGTGCCGCTGCTGGACAGCCGCTCGCGCAGGGTGGGCTCGCTCAGCGCGGCGTTCGCCGCCTTGTTCAGCGCCGCCGCCACCTCGGGCGGCAGCCCCTTCGGCCCCACCATCGCCGTCCAGGTGGAAAGCGCGTAGCCCGGCACCCCCGCCTCGGCGAGCGTGGGCACGTCGGGGAAGGCCGCGTCCCGCGTTTCCGTGGTCACCGCCAGCAGGGTCAGGCCGCCATCGCGGATCTGGCCGATGACGGAGGCGATCTGGTCGATGGCGAACACCACCTCCTGCTTCAGCAGCGCCTCGGCCACCGAGCTGCCGCCGCGATAGGGGATGTGGTTGGCGGGCGCGTCCGCCATCTGCACGAACAGCGCGGAGGCGAGGTGCGACACGCCGCCGACGCCGGAGCTGGCATAGCCATCCGCCCCCTGCTTCTCCTTCAGCCGGGCGATCAGCTGCGGCACGCTCCTGATGCCCGAGGCGGCCGGCACCACCAGCCCCATGGCACTGGTGCCGACGATGGCGATGGGCGTGAAGTCCTCCACCGGATGGTATCTGGCGATGTTGGGCTGCGCCGCCGGCGCCACCGCCAGGGTGGAGGCGGAGCCCACCAGCAGCGTGTAGCCATCCGGCCGGGCGCGGCGGACATAGTCGGCGCCGAGGCTGGAGCCGGCGCCGGGCCTGTTCTCCACCAGGGCGCGCCCGTCGCCGCCAAGCAGCGGGCCCATGCGGTCGGCCAGCACGCGGCCGGCGAGGTCGGTGGCGCCGCCCGGCGCGAAGGGCACCACCACGGTGATGGCGCGGTCCGGATAGGCGGCGGCCCGGGCGGGGCGGAAGCCGGCGGCCGAAAGGGTGCCGGCCAGGGCGAGGGCGCCGAGGCCACGGCGCGGCAAAGCGCCCTGCGAAGCGGGGTTGCGCATGGAACGTCCTCCAGAAGTTTTCTTTCGGCGCCCACTCTTTCCGTCTCGGCCAGACGAGTCAACGGCATTGTCGACAATCTCATTGACGATTAACCTGACCGACACCGCGCACCACGAAAGCCACGCGCATGGCCGATGCCGCCCGAAATGACGTCGCCCGGAATGACATAGCCTGGAATGATTCTGCCCGAGATGAGGGTGCCCTTCCCCTGCCCGCCGCCATCGCCGCGGCATTGGAGGAGGACATCGTCTTCGGCCGCCTGCACACGCGCGAGCGGCTGATCGAGGAGGAGCTGGCCGAGCGCTTCCGCGCCACGCGCCACACGGTGCGGCAGGCCCTGGCCGAGCTGGAGCGGATGCGGCTGATCGAGCGCATCCCGCACCGCGGCGCGCTGGTGAAGGCCTACAACCCGGCCGAGGTGCGCCAGCTCTATGCCCTGCGCGAGATGCTGGAAACCCAGGCCGCCGCGCTGATCCCGCTGCCGCTGGAGGAGGCCGCGCTGGCGCCGTTGCGCGGCCTGCAACAGAAGCACGCCGCCGCCGTCGCCGCCGGCGATGCGCGGGCCGTGTTCCGCGCCGACCTCGCCTTCCACCGCGCGCTCTTCGCCCATTGCGGCAACCTGTTCCTGGCCGAGACCATCGAGGAGCTGGGCCAGCGCGCGCAGGTGATCCGCTATGCCAACCTGCGCAGCCGGAGCAGCATGGAATGGGCGCGCGACCAGCACGCCGCCATGCTCGGCGCGCTGGAGCGTGGCGAGCGCGGCGCCCTGGTCGCGCTCTGCGCCGCGCATTTCGCCCCCGCCCGCGAAGCCTATCTCAGCCAGCACCCCGCCCTGCTCGGCTGATGGCCGCCCGAACCCCTGAGGAAGCCCTGCCCATGACCGAGAAGCCCGAGCCCGTCGGCCTGACCCGTGGCCTGACCAACTATGGCGACATGGATTTCGCGCGCTACCTGCGCCTGTCCATGGCGCGCTCCATGGGCCTTTCCTCCGAGCTGCTGCGCAAGCCGGTGGTGGGCATCGCCGCCACCTATTCCGAGTTCAACAACTGCCACCGCCAGGTGCCGGAGCTGGTGGCGGCGGTGAAGCGCGGCGTGCTGGCGGCCGGCGGCCTGCCGCTGGAGTTCCCCACCATCTCGCTCGGCGAGGTGTTCCTCAACCCCACCAGCCTGTTCTTCCGCAACCTGATGGCGATCGACACCGAGGAGATGGTGCGCGGCCAGCCGATGGACGCGGTGGTGCTGGTGGGCGGCTGCGACAAGACGGTGCCGGCGCAGCTCATGGGCGCCGTCTCGGCCAACGTGCCGGCCATCCAGGTGGTGACCGGCCCGATGATGACCGGGCGCTGGCGCGGCGAGCGGCTCGGCGCCTGCACCGATTGCCGCCGCTTCTGGGCCAAGTTCCGCGCCGGCGAGATCGACGCCGACACCATCGAGGAGGTGGAGGGCAACCTCGCCACCACCGCCGGCACCTGCGCGGTGATGGGCACCGCCTCCACCATGGCATCGCTGGCCGAGGCGCTGGGCATGATGCTGCCCGGCACCGCCGCCATCCCCGCCGTGCATGCCGACCGCATCCGCGCCGCCGAGGCTTCCGGCGCCGCCGCCATGATGCTGGCGGCGAAGCGGATCACGCCCGACCGGATCATCACCGAGAAGTCGGTGGAGAACGCGCTGCGCGTGCTGCTGGCGATCGGCGGCTCGACCAACGCCATCATCCACCTCACCGCCATCGCCGGCCGCGCCGGCATCACGGTGGACCTGAACCGGCTCAACGCGCTGTCCGACACCACCCCCGTGCTGGTGGACCTCAAGCCCACCGGCCCCTTCTACATGGAGGACCTGCATGTGGCGGGCGGCATCGGCGCCGTGCTGCGGGAGCTGAAGCCGCTGCTGCACCTCGACGCCCTGACCGTGACGGGCGAGACGCTGGGCGAGCGGCTGGCCGCCGAGCCCGGCTATGTGGACCGCGCCGTGGTCCGCACGCGGGAGGAGCCGCTGCAGCCGGAAGGCGGGCTGGTGGCCCTGTTCGGCTCCCTCGCCCCGCGCGGCGCCATCCTCAAGCGCGCTGCGGCCGATCCGAAGCTGTTCGAGAAGGAGGCGCGCGCCGTCGTCTTCACCTCGCTGGAGGACCTCGCCGCCCGCATCGACAGCCCCGACCTGGACGTGACGGCGGACGACTTCCTGGTGCTGCAGAACGCCGGTCCGCTCTCGCCCTCCGGCATGCCGGAGGCGGGCTACCTGCCCATCCCCGCCAAGCTGGCGCGCGCCGGGGTGAAGGACATGGTCCGCATCTCGGACGCCCGCATGTCCGGCACCGCCTACGGCACCATCGTGCTGCACGTCTCGCCGGATGCCGCCTCGGGCGGGCCGCTCGGGCTGGTGCGGAACGGCGACCGCATCCGCCTGTCGGTGAAGGAGCGGCGCATCGACCTGCTGGTGGAGGAGGCGGAGCTGGCCCGCCGCCGCGCCGAGGCGCCCGCCGCCGCCGCCATGCCGAAGCGCGGCTATGCCCGGCTCTACAAGGAGCAGGTGCTGCAGGCCGATGAGGGCTGCGACCTCGACTTCCTGCGCGCTGAGCCTTCCTGCCCGTCCGCCGGCCGTGCCACCGACTGAGCGGGGCAAGCGCGACGCGGGGCTGCAACCCGGCCCCGAAGCGCCTAGATAGGGGGCCGGGAGGACGGCCTCCCCGCGCATCGGTCACGGCAGGGACGGCCCCGCCACCTTCGGGAGGGGTCCTTCCCCATGTCCTGGATCTACCTGGCCCTGGCGGGCCTTCTGGAAATCGGCTGGGCCGTCGGCCTCAAATACACGCAGGGCTTCACCCGCCTCGTGCCCACCGTGCTGACGGTGGCGAGCATGGCGGCCAGCCTTGGCCTTCTGGGCCTGGCGCTGCGCGGCCTGCCGCTCGGCACCGCCTATGCGGTGTGGACCGGCATCGGCACGGTGGGAACGGCGGTCCTGGGCATCGCCCTGTTCGGCGAGCCCGCCACCGCCGCACGCCTGCTCTGCATCGCGCTGATCGCGGGCGGCATCATCGGGCTGAAGCTGGCCGGCTGATCCGGCGGGTGCGCGCGGCCCGCCCTACCAGCGCCGGGGCGGGCCGCAATCGAGATGCACGAAGCCCTCGCGGCGGTAGAGGCCCACGCCACCCACCTGCATCTGCGCGGCGGCGCGCGCCACGCCATAGGCGTTGCGCCCCGGCAGGCGGAAGTCGGCGGCCATGCCCGACATGTGCAGGCTCACCGTCGAGACGCGGCTGGAGCGGAGCTGGCTGTTGCGCTCCGGCGTGCGGTAGCCGCTGGAGATGACGAAGGCCTCCGTGGCGTCGAGCTGCTGCGCCACGGCGTGCAGCACGTCGAACAGCCGCGGGTCCATCGGCGTCACCTCGGCGGCGGACAGGTCGCGGAACACCCAGTCCAGCTTGTGCAGCGCCTCGCGGTCGTAGCGGCCGTTGCGGAAGTAAACGCCGTCGAAGCTGTCCTCGGTGTAGCTGCGCTCCACCCGCAGGCTGCGCACCGGGGCGAGCGGCGGCGCGGCGCGGGCCGCGCGCGGCACCGCCGCGCAGGCCAGCAGGCCGAGGCCGGCGGTGATCACCTCGCGCCGCCCGGCCAGGGCGGGGTCGCAGCAGGGGCAGTCCTGGGGCTTGTGTCGTCCGAACGGCATCAAGGGCTCGCGAGCTTGGTCGCCTCTGCCTGGGCGGAAGCCTCGGCATGGGCGGGGCGGAACTGTTCCGGCGCCGGATGCGCCAGGGCGGGAGTGGCGGGAACGGCGGCGGTCCGGGATGCCGCCCTGGCGGGGGCGCCCTGTGCCAGCGGCGGGGCCGCCGGTGGCGCCGCCGGGCTGGCAGGCGGGCGGCGCTGGTCCAGCAGCCGCAGATAGTCGGCATCCAGCCCGTATATGTCGGGGCGGACGCGCACCAGCCCGCCCTCCGCCGTCACGGTGGTGTAGGCCAGCCGCACCGGCAGGGCGCGCGACAGGCTCACGAAGCTGGTCTGCCGGCTGTCCAGCGCCTGCTGGGCGCGCTCGCGGTTCCAGCCCGGCGCACCCTCCAGCACCAGCGCCAGCAGCTCCATGGGCTGGCTGAGGCGGATGCAGCCGGAGGACAGGGCGCGGTCGCCGCGGCCGAACAGGTGGCGGTCCGGCGTGTCGTGCAGGTAGATGTCGTCGCCGTTCGGCATGACGAACTTCAGCCGCCCCAGCGCGCTGACGTCGCTGGCGTCCTGCCGCACGATGTAGGGGAAGCGCTTGGGGTTCACGCCGGCCCAGTCCACCGTCATCGGGTCCACCTCCACCCGCTCGCCGCCGACCACGGTGAACAGGCGGAAGCCCTTCTCCATCATGGCGCGCGGGTCGCGGCGGAAGCGCGGCAGCAGGTCCTCGCGCGCGTTGCGCTCGGGCACGCCCCAGGGCGGGTTGAACTGCACCGCCGTCATCCGCACGGCAAGCGGCGGCGTGGCCCGCGCCGGCTTGCCGACGATGACCGGCATCTCCAGCAGGGTGCGCGCTCCCTCCATCACCCAGAGGCGGTATTCGGGGATGTTCACCTCGACGCGCCGCCCGGCGGGCGGCGGGGCGGCGCCGCGCCGCATGTCCATCGCCACGCGCACCTGGCCGAGCCAGGCCTCGGCCGGGCGGTTCATCAGCCGCAGCGTGGCGGGGCCCACGCGGCCATCCACGTCCAGCCCGTGCGCCGCCTGCCAGCGGCGCACCGCCTCGTCCAGCGCCGGGTCGAACAGCTCGCCGCCATCGGGGGCGGCGGCCAGGGTGGTGTCGTCGGCCGCCAGGCGGGCGCGCAGGGCCGGGACGCGCACCGGGTCGGTCATGCCGGGGTCCAGCGTGCCGCCAGGCGGCACAACGGGCCATCCGCCCGCCTCCACCCGCGCGCGGATGGCCTGCAGCGCCAGCCGCAGCGCCGGTATGTCGGGGTGGGCCAGCGCCGCCTGCTCGATCACCTCGGCCGGCTCGGGGCTGCTGCGCAGCAGCGCCTGCCACTGCGCCAGGCGCTGGGCGGAAAGGTCGCGGCGGATGTCCGGGCGGCCCGGGGGCGCGGCGACACGGCCCTGCACCAGGTCGGCCAGGGCGGCGGCGGCGGCGGCCTGGAGGGCGGCGGCATGGCCCTGCGGGTCGGTGCCCATCCGCGCGTCGGGCGGGATGTCATAGAGGCGGGGCGAGAGGCCGTCGATCGTCAGCAGCCGCAGCCGCGCGGCCAGCCGCAGCATCGCCTCCGGCCTGATCCGGGGCGCCGCCGGCGCGGCGGCCTGGGCGGGCGGCAACAGGGCAGGCAGGGGCATTGCCGCGGCGAGCAGCAGGGCAGGCAGGTCTCTCCGGCGCATGCCGCTCTCCTTACAGGCGGGCCAACGCCATCGCCAGCCTTGATACGCCGTTGTTACTCAGGCCCGGAGAGGATTGAAACGCCAACCCTCCGCTTGCAAGCTCAACCCTTGCCGCCCCTGAGCACGGCAAAGGGGTTGGGCCGCTCCGGCCCCGGCTCCGGGGCGGCCGCATCCTCCTCCAGCGCCGGCAGGCTGGCGCCGGGCGCGCGCGGATAGGGGTCGAGCGCCAGGGAAAGCTGCTCGGCCAGCGCCTCGCCCAGTTCCATCACGCCGCGTTCCGTCGGGATCTCGTCCGGCCCGTCCGGGTCCTCGTCGGAGGGCTCCCGGCCGGAGGGCAGGAAGCGCAGGTCCACCGCATCCTCGACCTTCTGCGCCACCGGCTCCAGCGTGACGACGCAGGACTGCACCACCGAAGCCTGCAGCCGCCCCCGTGCGCGGATGGCGCCACCCCCCTCCACGCGCAGCTCCAGCTCGGCGCCGAAGGCGGTGACGGCGGGAATGCCGAAGCGCCGGGCGAGCGCCGCGCATTCCGCCTCGGTGGCGCGCAGGCTTTGCCGGCGCCCTTCGGGGCCCACGGCCACCCAGGGCAGGGTGCGGGAGAATTCCAGGGGCTGGTCGGTCATGCGCTCTCCTTCGGTCACGGCATGTCCCGGGGCGCGGGAAAGGTCACCTGGCCGCGCAGCAGGGCATCGAGCCCCTGCCCGGCCAGGGCGTCGTCGGTGGCCATGGCCAGGGCCGCGAGCGCACGCGGCGCCGGCGCATCCTCGGCCACCGCGCCGCGCCAGACGTTGCGCGCCAGGGCGGCGGCCAGGGCGGCCTCGTCGCGCGCCTCCAGCGGCGCCTCATAGGCGCGGGCGCGGCCATGAAAGGCTTCCCACATGTTCTTCACCCGCTTGGCGATGGACATGTCGCCCACCCCCATCTCGCGCAGGTTGAAGTCCATGTCCGCGAACATGGCGTCGAACACCGCCTGGGCGAGGGCCGCGCCGCGCGGGTCGGGGTCGCGGTGCAGGCGGCGGATCAGCAGCGCCACCTGCAGGCCGATCAGGTCGAACCGGCCATCCAGCGTGTCGGCCACGCCGTAGCGCGCGAAGAACAGGGGGTGGCGGGCCGCCCGCACGGCGGCGCCGTAAAGCTCGAAGCCCTGCCGCTCATGCGGCTTGCGGCGGAACAGGCCGAACAAGGCCATGGTCGGAACAGGCTCCTTCGATGTTCCCGGGCGTGTTTCCCGGAGGAACGGCGCCCCGGGCACGGTCCCCCCGGCCGCACAGGCCGGTTGACCCCGGTGCGGGGCGGTGGCAATCGACCGTGCAGATGGACCGCAACCCCGCATTGGTCAATCCGACCGGCCCGCCGGCGGGCGCCGCGCGGGGCGAAGGCCGAGAGGAATTGGGGCGCCCCGTGACCAGCCACCCGAACAGCGACGTGACCAGCAGCGAGACCCACCGCGGCATGATCCGCCCGCGGCCGGCCGGCAGGGCGCGCGCCGCGCTGCTCGCGCTCCTCCTGGCGCTGCCGGCCGCCGGCTGCTCCATCTTCGAGGCGCCGCCCGTGCAGCGCGGCAACCGCGCCGACCCGGAACTGCTGGCCCAGCTCACCCCGGGCGTGCAGACCCAGGCCGACGTGCAGGCCCTGCTCGGCTCGCCCACCGCCACCGGCACCTTCGACCGGAACATGTGGTACTACATCAGCTCGGTGACGCGGATGCGCCCCGCGAGCCACTTCACCGTCGAGGACCGCCGCGTCATTGCCATGCGCTTCGACGAGGGCGGCACGCTGCGCGACATCCGCGAGGTGGGCCAGGACGACATGCGCCGCGTGGACATGGTGGACCGCACCACCCCCGTGCCGGGCACGGAGCGCACCGTGCTGCAGGCCCTGTTCGGCAACCTCGGGCGCATCGGCGCCGGCGGCCTCGGCTCGGAAACGACGCCGGGCGGCGGGCCGGGGCGCTGAGCGCCCCTCCTTCCGCGGCCTGACGAGAAAGCCCAAGGCGAGCCCCCCGGGCCTTCTCAGGCTCCCGCCCCAGCCCGGGAGAGCGCCCGCCGGCCGCCTCAGGCGGCGCGGGCGCGGCGCGATTGCAGCGCCACCAGCCCCAGCGCCAGGGCGATGGCCGGCACCAGCATCAGGTTCAGCAGCAGCCAGCCGGCCTGGGCGTGGATGGCGCCCGAGGCGAAGGCCGTGAAGGCCACGGTGCCGAACACGATGAAGTCGTTGGCCGCCTGGGCGCGCACCCGCTCCTCCGGCCGGTGCGCCTCGGCCAGCAGGCTGGTGGCGCCGACGAACATGAAGTTCCAGCCCAGCCCGAGCAGCATCAGCGCCACGCTGAAATGGCCGAACTCCCGGCCCGACAGCGCGACGCCCACGCAGAGCAGGTTCAGCACCGCCCCCGCCGCGATGATCCGCCGCACCCCGAAGCGGGCGATCAGCCGGCCCGTGACGAAGCCCGGCGCGAACATCGAGACCGCGTGGAGCTGGATGACCGTGGCGCTGGCGCCGACGCCGAAGCCGCAGAGCATCATCTCGAGCGGCGTCGAGGTCATCACCAGGTTCATCGTGCCATAGGCCACGGCGCCGGTGATGGCGGCGGCCAGAAAGGCGGGGCGGGCGAGGATCTCGCCGATCGGGGTCGCCACCTTCGGGCACGGGGGCGCGGGCGGCAGGCTGGCGCGCGAGAGCAGCGCCAGGCAGGCCAGCGGCAGCAGCGCCAGGATCAGGTAGGTGCCGAGGAACAGGAAGGGCGCCAGCATGTCGCGGCTGTGCTTGACCAGCTCCGGCCCGAAAATGGCGGACAGCACGCCGCCCGCCATCACCAGCGAGATGGCGCGCGGGCGGTAGGCGGGCGTCGCCACCTCGGCCGCCGCGAAGCGGTAGTGCTGCGAGATGCCGAAGCCGAGCCCGGCCGGGATGGCGCCCAGGCAGTAGAGCAGGAAGTCCCCCTGCCAGACGCCGAGCGCGAAGGTCAGGCTGCCGAGAAAGGCCCCCAGCGCGCCGAGGACGAAGCCCGCGCGGCGCCCGAGGCGCGCGAAGACCAGCCCCGCCGGGATGGAGGCCGCCATGGTGGAGGCCATCTGCAGCGCCATGGGCAGGGTGGCGAGCGCCTTGTCGCTGGCCAGGCTGTGGCCGATCAGCGCCGACATCGCCACCTGCCCCACCACGGAGGCGTTCATCAGCGCCTGGCAGGCGAACATCAGCCAGACCGTCCTGCGCATCTCGGCATCCGCCCGGGCATCGCCCCGGGCAGCCGCCGGTTCCGTTCCTGCCATCAGAAGTGGCTCCATCCCCCCTGGCCGGGATCGAGAGGCGCCCCGGCTCCATCCCGCACCGTAACCACGGCTTCGCCGGGCACGAAATGCCCGATGCGTGACACGGCCACGCCGCAGGCGACGGCCCGGGCGCGGACGCCGCCCGCATCCTCCGGCGCCGCGGCGAAGAGCAGCTCGTAATCGTCGCCGCCGGTCAGGATGCGGGCCAGCAGCGCCGGCTCCGCCCGCAGCAGCGCCCGGGCCTCGGCCGAGAGCGGCACCTGGGCGGCGCGCAGCACGGCGCCGCAGCCGCCGGCGCGGCAGAGATGGCCCAGGTCCTGGACCAGCCCGTCCGACACGTCCATGGCCGCGCGGGCGAGCCCCGCGAGCGCCAGCCCCAGGCCGAGGCGCGGGCGCGGCAGCCGGTAGCGATCCGCGAGGAAGCCGCCCGCATCCGCCGGGAAATGACCCTGCAGCACGCCCAGCCCCAGCGTGCCGTCGCCGATGCTGCCCGAGACCCAGATCTCGTCGCCCGGCCGCGCGCCGTCCCGCCGCAGCGCCGCCCCCGGCGCCACATGGCCAAGGATGGTGAGCGAGAGGCTGATGGGGCCGGGGGTGGAGACCGTGTCGCCGCCCAGCAGGACGATGCCGAATTCCCGCTGGTCGTCCGCCAGGCCGCCGGCATAGGCGGCGAGCCAGCCTTCCGGCAGGCCGCGCGGCAGCGCCACCGTCATCAGGTAGCCGAGCGGCGTGGCGCCCATGGCGGCGAGGTCGGACAGGTTGGTGCGCAGCAGCTTGCGGCCGATGGTCTCCGGCGGGTCGTCCGGCAGGAAATGGATGCCGGCCACCATGGCGTCGGCGGCCAGCACCAGCTCCCGGCCGGGGGGCGGCGCCAGCACCGCCGCGTCATCGGTCAGGTCCAGCGCGCCCGGGCCGGCGAGCGGCCGGAAGTGCCGGGCGATCAGGGAGAATTCCGGCGGCAATGTCATGGTGCTTCCCCCTTCCCCGCCCTGGCGGGAAACCCCGCCGCGCCCGGCCGCGCGGTGCTAGCGCTGGAACTCGGCCGCGCGCAGCGAGCGGGCCATGGCGTCCAGCACGCCATTGGCGAAGCGCGGCTCCTCGCCGCTGAAGAAGCCGTGCGCGATGTCCATGTACTCGTTGATCACCACGCGGGCCGGCGGCTGGGTGCCGGAGGACAGCTCGAAGGCGGCGGCGCGCAGCAGGGCCCGCAGCACCGGGTCGAGCCGCGCCACCGTCCAGTCCCCCGCCAGGTGGCCGCCCACGATCCCGTCCAGCGCGTCGCCCTGGCGGGCCACGCCGCGCACGAGCTGGGCGAAGAGCGGCACGTCGGCCAGCGGCACGCGGCCATCCTCGAAGCCGCCCTGGGACATGTTGGCATCGGGGCCGATGCGGTGGCGGACGAACTGGTCCAGCACCGTCTCGGCCGCCTCGCCGGTCTGCTCGCTCTGGAACAGCGCCTGGATGGCGGCGACGCGCGAGCCGGTGCGGGGGCGGCCCTGCGGCGGCACGGGGCGCTTGCCCTTGGCGGCGGGGCTCTTCTCGGGCGCGGTCACTTCACGCCCCACTTCCGCGCCAGGCCGATCTGGGCCAGCAGCGCATGCGCCGCCTCGGCGCCCTTGTTGTGGCGGTCGTTGGAGGAGCGCGCCACGGCCTGGGGCAGGTTCTCCACCGTCAGCAGGCCGAAGCCCAGCGGCACGCCGGTCTCGCCGCTGATGTCCATCACGCCCTGGCACACCGCCTCGCAGATGAACTGGTAGTGGTCGGTCTCGCCCTTCACCACGCAGCCATGCAGCAGGAAGCCGTCCCAGCCCCCGCCCCCCTCGCCCGGCGCCGCCTTCAGGGCCATGCGCAGCGCGGCGGGCAGCTCGAAGGCGCCGGCCACGTCCACCACCTCCAGCGTCGCCCCCACCCCGGCCAGCACGCGCTCGGCGCCCTGCCGCATGCCGGAAACCACCGCCTCGTAATAGGGCGCCTGGATCAGCAGGATGCGCGGCGGCGGGCCGGGAATGGAGGGGGTGGCGCGCTCCGGCGCGTCGATGGTGCTCATGAATTCAGGTGCTCACTGGTGCTCGATCGGCCGGGTCTCGGCCACGGTCAGGCCGTAGCCCTCCAGCCCGACGATCGCCTTGGGGTGGTTGGTCAGCAGGATCATCTCCCGCACGCCGAGATCGGCCAGGATCTGCGCGCCGATGCCGTAGTCGCGCAGCTCCGGCAGCGCGCTGCGGTCGCGCCCGGCGCGGACGCGCTCGGACAGGGCGGTGGGCTTCACGTCGCGGATCAGCACGACGACGCCGCGTCCTTCCCGCGCGATGGCCTCCATGGCGTTGTGCAGCTCGCTGGCGCCGCCGGCGCCGACGATATCGGCAAACAGGTTGACCGCGTGCATCCGCACCGGCACCGGGCCGGGGCGCGCGAGGTCGCCTTTGATCAGCGCGACATGCTCGCCGTATTCCAGCGTGTTGGCATAGACCACGGAGCGCCACTCGCCGCCCGGCGCCTCGACGTGGCGGCCTTCCTCGACGCGGCGCACCAGCCGCTCGGTGCGGCGGCGGTGGGCGATCAGGTCGGCGATGGTGCCGAGCTTCAGGCCGTGGTGCTGGGCGAAGGCCACCAGGTCCGGCATGCGGGCCATGGTGCCGTCCTCGTTCATGATCTCGCAGATCACGCCGGCGGGGTTCAGCCCGGCCAGGCGCGCGAAATCGACCGCCGCCTCGGTGTGGCCGGCGCGCACCAGCGTGCCGCCCTCGCGCGCCACCAAGGGGAACACATGGCCGGGGGTGACGATCTCCTCCCGCCGGCTCTCGGGGTTGATGGCCACCGCCACGGTGCGCGCCCGGTCGGCGGCCGAGATGCCGGTGGTCACGCCGTCCCGCGCCTCGATGGAGACGGTGAAGGCGGTCTGGTGGCGGGTGCCGTTGCTCTGCGCCATCAGCGGCAGGCCAAGCTGCTCGACCCGCGACTTGGTCATGGCGAGGCAGATCAGGCCGCGCGCGTGGCGGGCCATGAAGTTGATGGCGTCCGGCGTCGCGAACTGGGCGGGGATGACGAGGTCGCCCTCGTTCTCGCGGTCCTCGTCATCGACGAGGATGAACATGCGGCCGCGCCGCGCCTCCTCCAGCAGCTCCTCGGTGGGGCTGAGGAACTCCGAGAAGGAGGTGCGCTGGGTCAGAACGTTCATGCCTTGGTCTCCCCCCCGCGGGATGCGCCCGCCTCGGACTCACGCAGCCGGGCGACATAGCGCGCCAGCATGTCGATCTCGATATTCACCGGCGCGCCGGCCGACAAGCCGCCCAGCGTCGTCACCTGCGCTGTGTGCGGGATGAGGTTCACCCCGAAGGTGTCGCCCCGCACCTCGTTCACGGTGAGCGAGACGCCCTCGATGGTGACGGAGCCCTTCGGCGCCACGAAGCGCGCGAGATCGGGCGGAAGCCTCACCAGGATGCGCAGCGAGCCGTTCTCGGGCGTGGCGGAGACCACCTCCCCCACCCCGTCCACATGGCCGGACACCACATGGCCGCCCATCTCGTCGCCCATCCTGAGCGCGCGCTCCAGGTTGATGGTCCCGCCCGCCGCCCAGCGGGACAGCGTGGTCTTCGCCAGCGTCTCGGCCGAGACCTCGACGGTGAAGCGCGCCGCGTCGCGCGCGACGACGGTCAGGCAGCAGCCGGAGCAGGCGATGGAGGCGCCGATCGCCGCCCCCTCCAGCCAGCCTTCCGGCGTGGCGATGACCAGGCGCATGTCACGGCCGCCGCCGATCGGCATGATCTCGGCCACCTGGCCCTGGGCGGTGATGATCCCGGTGAACATTCAGTCGGCCCCAATCTCGCTGGCATACTCGCTGAGCAGGTCCGCCCCCGGCATCGCCAGGGCGGTGCGGCGATATCTGGGCATGGCCGACAAAACCTCCAGCGGCAAGGCGTCCACCGCGGCCCTGCCATCGGCGCCGATGATGCCGGGGGCGTGGAACCAGGCCAGCCGGTCCACGAGGCCCGCGCGCAGCAGCCCGGCGCCCAGCGCCGCGCCGCCCTCGGCCAGCACCCGCGTCAGGCCGCGCGCCGCCAGCGCCCGCAGCAGCGCGGCGGGGTCGAGGCCCGGCCGCCCTTCCGCCTCCGGTATCTCGACGATCGTGGCGCCGGCGGCGCGCAGCGGCTCCAGCAGCGCGTCCGGATGGCCGGGCCGGGTGGCGACCCAGACGGGGCCGCTCCCCTCGCGCAGCATGCGGGCGGCGGGGGGCAGGCGCAGCCGGGCATCGGCCACCACGCGCACCGTGGGCACGGGCGCGAAGCCCGGGATGCGGCAGGAAAGCTCCGGGTCGTCGGCCAGGGCGGTGCCGCTGCCCACCAGCACGGCGTCATGCGTGCCGCGCAGGACATGCGCCCGGCGGCGCGCCTCGGGGCCGGTGATCCACTGGCTCTCGCCGCTGCGGGTGGCGATGCGGCCGTCCAGCGTGGTGGCCAGCTTCAGCGTCAGCAGCGGCAGGTTGCGCATCAGGCGCTTGAGGAAGCCGGCGTTCAGCGCCCGCGCCTCCCGCTCCAGCAGCCCGACCGAGACGGCGATGCCGGCGGCGCGCAGCCGCTCCAGCCCGGCGCCATCGACGCGCGGGTCGGGGTCGCGCATCGCCACCACCACGCGCGCCACGCCGGCCGCGACGAGGGCGTCGGCGCAGGGCGGGGTGCGGCCCCAGTGGCAGCAGGGCTCCAGCGTCACATAGGCGGTGGCGCCGCGCGCCAGCGGGCCGGCGCGCTTCAGCGCCTCGGTCTCGGCATGCGGGCGGCCGCCGGGGGCGGTCCAGCCCCGGCCGACCACGGCACCGTCCCGCACGATGACGCAGCCCACCGCCGGGTTCGGCCAGGTGTTGCCCAGGCCGCGCGCGGCCAGCGCCAGCGCGGCGCGCAGATGCGTCTCGTCGGCCGCCTCCGCCGCCGGGCCGGCGCCCGCGCTCATGCCGCGGCGCAGGCCACGGCCGTGCCGGCCAGGGAAGTGCAGGTGGGCTTGGCCGCGCCCAGCGGCTTGACCAGCACCGTGTGCGGCAGCGGCACCTGCAGCACCGGCTCGGTGCGCTGCCCGGCCGCCTGCATGGCGTAGCCACGGCGGCGGAACAGGCCGAGGGCGCGCAGATGCCCGCTCGGCACCCGCACCCGCAGGCAGGCGGCGCCATTCTCGGCCAGGTGCCGCTCCATGGCGGCGAGCAGGGCGGAGCCGACGCCCTGCCCCGCCGCTTCCGGCGCCACCCACAGGCCGGTGATGCGGGCCGTGGCGTCAGCTCCGGATTCGGCCGCGGGCGGCTCGGCCAGGATGCAGCCCACCGGCCGCCCCTCCGCCTCGGCCAGCAGCAGCGGGCCGGGGGCGGCGAACAGCGCGGCGAAGCGGCCGGCATCGGCGCGGGCGCGCAGCGGCGCCGGCATCAGCGCGGCCGGCCCCTGGGCGAAGGCGGCGGCCGCCATCACGGCCAGGGCCGCCCTGTCGCCGGGCAGGGCCGGGCGCAGGGTGGCCATGACAGCGGAGGCAGCCCCGGCGGCACGCGCCGCGGGATGGAAGAGGATCACCATGGTCTTCTGTCAGCCGTTGCGGTCGAGCGAGCCGAGAAAGGCCTGGAAGTCCGCGGCCTCGCCGAAATTGCGATAGACCGAGGCGAAGCGCACATAGGCCACCTGGTCGAGCTCCTTGAGCGTCTCCATCACCATCTCGCCAATGGCGCGGCTGGTGATCTCGCTCTCGCCCTCGGCCTCCAGCCTGCGCTGGATGCCGTTGACGATGCGCTCCACCCGGTCCTCGTCCACGGGGCGCTTGCGCAGCGCGATGCGGATGGAGCGGGCGAGCTTGTCGCGGTCGAAGGGGACGCGGCGCTGGTCGGACTTCACCACCGTCAACTCGCGCAGCGTCACGCGCTCGAAGGTGGTGAAGCGGGCGCCGCAGGAGGGGCAGGAACGCCGGCGGCGGATCGCCGCCCCGTCATCGGCGGGGCGACTGTCCTTCACCTGCGTGTCCTCGCTGCCGCAGAACGGACAACGCATGGCGGCCTCCCTCCCCCTCGCCGCCCCTCAGGCGCGGTAGATGGGGAAGCGGTTGCACAGCGCCAGCACCTCGGCGCCCACCTCGGCCTCGACCGCGGCATTGCCCTCCGGGTCGTTGGCGCGGGACAGGCCGAGCAGCACGCGGCCGATCATCCGCCCGATCTCGCGGAACTCCGCCTCGCCCAGGCCGCGCGTGGTGCCGGCCGGGGTGCCGAGCCGGATGCCGGAGGTGACGGCGGGCTTGGCGGGGTCGAAGGGGATGGCGTTCTTGTTGCAGATCAGGTGGGCGCGGCCCAGCGCCGCCTCGGCCGCCTTGCCGGTCAGGTTCAGCGGGCGGAGGTCCACCAGCATCAGGTGGTTGTCCGTGCCGCCGGTGACGATGCCGGCGCCCTGGGCCACCAGCTCCTCGGCCAGCGCGCGGGCATTGGCCACCACCTGCGCGGCATAGGCGCGGAACTCGGGGCGCAGCGCCTCGCCGAAGGCCACCGCCTTGCCGGCAATCACGTGCATCAGCGGGCCGCCCTGCAGGCCGGGGAAGACGGCGCTGTTCAGCTTCTTGGCCAGCGCCTCGTCATTGGTCAGGATCATGCCGCCGCGCGGGCCGCGCAGGGTCTTGTGGGTGGTGGTGGTCACCACATGGGCGTGCGGGAACGGGCTGTCATGCGCGCCGCCCGCCACGAGGCCGGCGAAATGCGCCATGTCCACCATGAAGGTGGCGCCCACCTCGTCGGCGATGGCGCGGAAGCGGGCGAAGTCCCAGGCGCGGGAATAGGCGGAGCCGCCGGCCACGATCACCTTGGGGCCGCTCTCGCGCGCGATGCGGGCCACCTCCTCCATGTCGATCCGGCCGCTCTCGCGCTCCACCGTGTAGGGCGCGACCTTGAACCACTTGCCGGACTGGTTGGCGGGCGAACCGTGCGTCAGGTGGCCGCCGGCGGCGAGGTCGAGGCCCATGAAGGTGTCGCCCGGCTGCATCAGCGCGAAGAACACCGCCTGGTTGGCCTGGGCGCCGCTATGCGGCTGGACATTGGCGAAGCCGCAGTTGAACAGCTGCTTGGCGCGCTCGATGGCGAGCGTCTCGATCTGGTCCACCACCTCGCAGCCGCCATAGTAGCGGCGGCCGGGCAGCCCCTCGGCGTACTTGTTGGTGAGGATCGAGCCTTGCGCCTCCAGCACGGCGCGCGAGACGATGTTCTCGGAGGCGATCAGCTCGATCCCCTCCTGCTGGCGGACCAGCTCCTGGCCGATCAGCGCGGCGATGTCGGCATCGGCCTCGGCCAGGGAGGCGCCGAAGAAGCGGCCGGCGCGGTGTGCGGAAGACAGCTCGTTCATCGGTTCAGGTCTCCTGGGCGCCGGCGGCGACGATGCGCGGCGTGATCTTGGCGATGCGCCGGTCGTGGCGCCCCCCTTCATAGGGGGTGGTCAGAAAGGCGGAAAGCGCGTCCAGCACCACTTCCGGCCCGATGGTGCGGGCACCGAAGCAGGCGACGTTGGCATCGTTGTGGGCACGGGTCAGCCGCGCCTCGGTGGTGTTGTGCACCACCACGGCGCGAATGGCCGGGTGCCGGTTGGCGGCGATCGCCATGCCGATGCCGCTGCCGCAGACCAGCACGCCGAAGACGGCCTGGCCGCCCGCCACCGCCTCGGAGACGGGATGGGCGAAATCGGCGTAGTCGCAGCTCTCGCTGCCATGGGTGCCGAAGTCCAGCACGGGGTGGCCGGCCGCCTCCAGCGCGGCCCGCAGGCTGTCCTTCAGGGCGACGCCGGCATGGTCGGCGCCAAGGGCGATGGGGGTGTCGGCCGGGTTCATGGCGCCCCCGTTACCACGCCTCGCGGCAGCGGGGAATGCGAAGCCCTAGGGCCTCCGCGCAGGGCCGGCATGTGCGGCGAGAAAGGCCACCCCCGCGCCGGAAAGCCGGGCGCCGGGGCCTGGGCCGCGCGCATCCCCCTTCCCCCATGGCCCCGCCCCGTGGCAGGACATCCGCCGCAAAGGCGGGAGGCGCGGAATGGCCAGCAGCAGCAAATCCAGGAGCGATCGCGGGAACGGTTCCGGGAGCAATCCCGAGACCCTGGTCCTGCATGCCGGCTGGCGGGCGGACCCCGGCACCGGCTCGGTGGCGGTGCCGATCCACCAGACCACCAGCTTCCAGTTCCAGGACACCGGCCACGCCGCGCGGCTCTTCGCGCTGCAGGAAGGCGGCAACATCTACAGCCGCATCATGAACCCCACCGTCGATGTGCTGGAGCGGCGCATGGCGGCGCTGGAGGGGGGCTCGGCGGCGCTGGCGCTGGGCTCGGGCCAGGCGGCTAGCACCTTCTGCGTGATGAACCTGTGCTCGGCGGGGGACAACATCGTCTCCTCCACCGCCATCTATGGCGGCACCTGGAACCTGTTCGCCAACACGCTGCGGCAGTTCGGCATCGAGGTCCGCTTCGTCGACCCGGCTGACCCGCAGGCCTTCGCCGCCGCGTCGGATGACCGCACCCGCGCCTGGTACGCCGAGACGCTGCCCAACCCGAAGCTGGAGGTGTTCCCCATCGCCGAGGTGGCGGCGCTCGGGCGCGGCATGGGCATACCGCTGATCATGGACAACACGGCGGCGCCGGTCATCTGCCGACCCCTGGACCATGGCGCGGCGGTGGTCATGCACTCCACCACCAAGTGGATCGGCGGGCATGGCAGCAGCATCGGCGGCATCGTGGTCGATGGCGGCAATTTCGACTGGTCGGCCCACCCCGCCCGCTTCCCGACGCTGAACCAGCCCGACCCCAGCTACCACGGCGCCGTCTGGACGGAAGCCGCGAAGCCCATGGGCCCCATCGCCTACATCCTGCGGATGCGCACCTGCCTGCTGCGCGACATCGGCGCGCCCATGGCGCCGATGAACGCCTTCCTGTTCCTCCAGGGGCTGGAGACGCTGCCGCTGCGCATGGAGCGGCACTGCGCCAACGCGCTGCGGGTGGCGGCCTTTCTCGCCGCGCACCCGGAGGTGGCGCGCGTCATCCACCCCTCCGTGGCCGGCGGCGAGGCGCGGCGGCGGGCGGAGGCGCACCTGAGGGGCGGCCTCGGCAGCCTGCTCGGCTTCGAGCTGAAGGGCGGGGCCGAGGCGGGGGGCCGCTTCATCGAGGCGCTGCGGATGTTCTACCACGTCGCCAATATCGGCGACGCGCGCAGCCTCGCCATCCACCCCGCCACCACCACGCACAGCCAGCTCTCGGCCGAGGAGCAGGCGGCGGCCGGCGTCACGCCCGGCTATGTGCGCCTCTCGATCGGCATCGAGCACATCGACGACATCCTGGCCGACCTGGACCAGGCCCTGGCCGCCGCCGCCGGAGCAGCAGCATGACGATTCCCCTGATGACGGGTTCCATGGGCGCCTTCCCCGCCATCCGCCCCCGCCGCAACCGCCACGATGCCTGGACGCGGCGGCTGGTGGCGGAGAACCGCCTTTCGGTGGACGACCTGATCTGGCCGATCTTCGTCATGGAAGGGCGGGACAGCGTCTCCGAGGTCGGCTCCATGCCCGGCGTGCGGCGGGTGACGCTGGACCGGCTGGCGCAGCACGTGGCGCCCGCGGTGGAGCTCGGCATTCCCGCCATCGCCCTCTTCCCGATGACGCCGCCCGAGGCGAAGGACGCCGAGGGCACCGAGGCCACCAACCCCGAGAACCTGATGTGCCGCGCCTCCCGGCTGCTGAAGCGGGAATTCCCCGACCTCGGCCTGGTGGGCGACGTGGCGCTCGACCCCTACACCGACCACGGCCATGACGGGGTGATCCGCGACGGCTATGTGGCCAATGACGAATCGCTGGCCATCCTGGCCGCCCAGGCGGTGAACCAGGCCGCGGCGGGGATCGACGTCATCGCGCCCTCCGACATGATGGACGGGCGCGTCGGCGCCATCCGCGCGGCGCTGGACGGCCAGGGGCTGATCCACACCCGCATCATGTCCTACTCGGCCAAGTACGCCTCCGCCTTCTACGGCCCGTTCCGCGACGCGGTGGGCTCGGGCGGGGCGCTGAAGGGCGACAAGAAGACCTACCAGATGGACCCCGCCAATTCCGACGAGGCGCTGCGCGAGGTGGCGCTCGACCTGGCGGAGGGCGCGGACATGGTGATGGTCAAGCCCGGCATGCCCTATCTCGACATCGTCCGCCGGGTGAAGGACCGCTTCGCCGTGCCGACCTACGCCTATCAGGTGAGCGGCGAATACGCGATGATCATGGCCGCCGTGCGCAATGGCTGGCTGGACCATGAGAAGGCGATGCTGGAAAGCCTGCTGGCCTTCAAGCGTGCCGGCGCCGACGGCGTGCTGACCTATTTCGCGGTGGACGCCGCCCGCCAGCTGGCCGGCCGCTGATCTGCCAGAAAAAAGATGGGGGCCCGGGGGAATTCCTTCCCCCGGCCTTTCCTGTCCTCAGCCCGCCGAGGCCCGGTCCAGCCGCTCGATATCCTCCTGGCCGAGGGAAAGCCGGGTGGCGGCCAGCATCTCCTCGAGCTGCTCCGGCCGGGTGGCGCTGGCGATCGGCGCCGTGATGCTCGGCCGCGCCATCATCCAGGCCAGCGCCACCCGCGCGGGCGTGGCGGCGTGGCGCCCCGCCACCTCGTCCAGCGCCGCCAGCACGCCGAGGCCGCGCTCGTCCAGGTACTTGGCCACGCCCTGGCCGCGCGGGCTCTGCCCGAGATCGGCCTCCGAGCGGTACTTGCCGGTGAGGAAGCCGGCGGCCAGCGAGAAATAGGGGATCACCCCCAGCCCTTCCGCCTGGCAGACCTCCTCCAGCGCCGCCTCGTAGCGCATCCGCTCGACGAGGTTGTAGTGCGGCTGCAGGCTCTCATAGCGGGGCAGGCCGAGCCTGGCGCTGGTCTCCAGCGCTTCCCGCAGCCGTGGCGCCTCGTAGTTGGAGGCGCCGATGGCCCGCACCTTCCCTTCCTCGATCAGCCTGCCGAAGGCGGCCAGCGTCTCCTCCAGCGGCGTCTCGGGGTCGTCCTTGTGCGCCTGGTAGAGGTCGATGCGCTCGACGCGCAGGCGGCGGAGCGAATCCTCCACGGCGCGGCGGATATAGGCGGCGGCCAGCCCCTTGCGGTCCGGCCCCATCTCCATGCCGACCTTGGTGGCGATCACCACCTTCTCCCGCCGCCCGCCGCCCTGGGCCAGCCAGTTGCCGATCACCGTCTCCGACTCGCCGCCCTGGTGGCCGGGCGCCCAGCGGGAATACACGTCCGCCGTGTCGATGAAGTTGCCGCCCGCCTCCACGAAGCGGTCCAGAAGGCGGAAGCTCTCGGCCTCGCCGGCGGTCCAGCCGAAGACGTTGCCGCCGAAGCACAGGGGCGAGACGCGCAGGCCGGAGCGGCCCAGTTCGCGCAGTTCCATGCGGGGAATCTCCTTGCTTGTCGCCCGGCAGTGTTCGGCGATGCCGCCGGGATGAAAAGGCCGGGTCTGTTCAACATGAAGGGCGGCCCCGCGCGGCGGGACCGCCCTTTCAGCTTCCTGGCTCAGGCCAGGTGGTTCAGGCGGGGCGGCTTCAGCCGCGCGGCACGGGCGGAATGCGGCGCGGCGGCTGCGGCGGCACGATGGTCGGCGCCGGCAGGGCGAAGGCCGAGCGCAGCTCGCCCGCCATGAAGCGCTGCGCCTCGCCGGCACGCGCCAGCACCTGCGGGTCGGCACCGAAGAACTCGTGCGTCACGCCCGGATAGTCCTGCGCCACCACCTGCACGCCATTGGCCCGCAGCTTCTCGGCCAGCAGCATGCCGTCGCTGCGCAGCGGGTCGATCTCGGCGGTGACGATGACGGCCTTGGGCAGGCCGCGCAGCTCGGCCCGGCCATAGACGTTCAGGCGCGGGTCCTGCAGCTCGGCCGGGCTGTTGCTGTACTTCTCGACGAACCAGCGCATCATCGCCGCGTTCAGCGGCCTGGCCATCGCGTTCTCGCGGTAGGAGGGCGTGGTCATGTCGGTGCCGGCCACCGGGTAGATCAGGCCCATGGCGACGGGCAGCGGCGCCCGCGCCTCGCGGGCCGACATGGCGGTGGCGATGGCCAGGTTGCCGCCCGCGCTCTCGCCCACCACGGCCACGCGGGAAAGGTCGGCGCCGAGCTGCACCGCGTTCTGCACCGCCCAGATGTAGCTGGTGTAGGCATCGTCATGCGCGGCCGGGAACTTGTGCTCCGGCGCCTGGCGGTAATGCACCGCGAGCACCACGGCCTGCGCCTCGGCGGCCAGCGCGCGGGCCGAGGCGTCGTAGGCGTCGAGGTCGGCGATGACGAAGCCACCGCCATGGTAGTAGACGATCAGCGGCAGCAGCGGGCGGGCGGGCTGGCCGGCGCGCGGCGGCTCCACGGGGCTGTAGAGGCGCGCCCGGAGCGGCCCCGCATTGCCCGGGATCTCCAGGTCCCGCACCACCGGGATGGGGCGCGGCGCGTCGGGGCGGCCGATGGCGCGCAGCCGGTGCCGCACCGCGTCGGCCATGCCGGGCTGGCGGCGGGCCTCCTCGGCGCTCAGCGTCTCGATCGGCTTCGGGTTCAGCGCCTGGAGGCTCTCCAGCAGCGCGCGCATCTGCGGGTCGGCACGGCCCGTCGGGTCGGCCGGGGGCAGCGGCACGGGCTCGGTGGCGCAGGCGCTGACCAGGCCGGCCAGGCCCAGCGGCAGCAGCATGCTGGCGCGGCGGGACATCATCGTCATCGGCATCTCCTCGGCAGGCCCCGGCCTGAGGCGGGCGGCCTGGCGAGGTCGGAACGTCGCGCCAAGGGCTTGGTTGCCCGGCCCCGCTCAAGCCCGCCCGGAGTCGGGGGGGGGCGCAAGGGGCCGCGGCGGGCGGGCGCGCCAACCCGCCCCTTCCCTTTTGCGGCGCCCCCCTCAGGCGGCGCCCAGGCCGTCAGACAATGCCCGACCGGCGCATCGCCGCGATCTCCTCGGCCGAATAGCCGAGGCCGGACAGCACGCCCTCGGTGTGCTGCCCCAGCACCGGCGCGGCGGAGCGGTAGTCGGGCGGGGTGGCGGAAAGCTTCACCGGGTTGGCGATCACCTGCACCGTCTCGCCCGAGGCGTGCGGCATCTCCACCACCATGTTGCGCGCCACCACATGCGGGTCGGCGAAGACGTCCTTCAGCGTGTTGATCGGGCCGCAGCCGATCTTCAGCGCCTCCAGCTTCTCGATCCATTCCCTGGTCGGCCGGGTCTTCGTCACCGCCGTCAGCGTCTCGGTCACCAGGGCGCGGTTGCCGACGCGGGCGGCGTTGGTGGCGTAGCGCTCGTCGGCCAGCAGGTGCTCCAGCCCGAAATTCCTGCAGAAGCGCTCGAAGGTCGGGTCGTTGCCGATCGACAGCACCATGTAGCCATCGGCTGTCGGGAACACCTGGTAGGGCACGATGTTGGGGTGCTGGTTGCCGAGGCGCGGCGGGTTCTCGCCGGTGGCCAGGTAGTTCATGCCCTGATTGGCGAGCCAGGCCACATGCGTGTCCAGCATGCCGATGTCGATCTGCTGGCCCTGGCCGGTGGCCTGCTTGTGGCGCAGCGCGGCGAGCACGCCGATGGTGCCGTAGAGGCCGGCGAACAGGTCGGCCACGGGGATGCCCACCTTCTGCGGCTCGCCCTCGATCTCGCCGGTCAGGGACATGACGCCGCCCATGGCCTGGATCAGGGCATCGTAGCCCGGGCGCGGCGCGTAGGGGCCGGTCTGGCCGAAGCCGGTGATGGAGCAGTAGATCAGCCCCGGATACTTCTCCTTCAGCTGCTCCCAGCCCAGGCCGTACTTGGCGAGCGCGCCGACCTTGAAGTTCTCGACCAGGATGTCGGCCGTCTCCAGCAGCCTGTGGACGATGGCCTGGCCCTCGGGCTTGGCGATGTCCACCGTCACCGACTGCTTGTTGCGGTTGACGCCGACGAAATAGGCGCTCTCCTTGGTCCTGGGCACATAGGGCGGCGCGAAGCCGCGGGTGTCGTCGCCGGCCTCGGGGCGCTCGATCTTGATCACCTCGGCGCCCAGGTCGCCCAGCATCTGCGTGCAGGTGGGGCCCGCCAGCACCCGGGTCAGGTCCACCACGCGCAGGCCCTTCAGCGGGCCGGTCGGCTCAGTCATCGCTTCTGTCTTCCGTTTTCTGTCAGCACTTCACGGGAATGCCACGGCACGAGCCGGCTTCCCGGCCACGCCGCCATCAAGCCAGAAGCGGCGGCGCAGGACCAGCCCACCCCGCCGCTTCCGGTCCGGTCCTTGTGGGCGTCCCTCACAGCCAGCCGGGCACGATCAGCACCGCCCAGGCCAGCAGCGGCCCGGCCACCACGATGAGGCCGCTATAGATGAGGAAGCGGCGGAACAGCCTTTCCCGCTCGCCCTCCGGCGCGTTGGCCAGCACCAGCGCGCCATTGGTCGAGAAGGGGCTGACATCGACGATGGTGGCCGAGATGGCCAGCGAGGCGATCATGCCGACCGCGCCCACCTCGCCGCCCGCCAGGAACGGCACGGCGAGCGGGATGATGGCGCCCAGCACGCCGGTGGAGGAGGCGAAGGCCGACACCACGCCGCCGATGTAGCAGAGCAGCAGCGCCGCCAGCAGCGGCGTGCCGAGGCTGGCCACGCTGTTGCTCACCATGTCGATGGCGCCCGACTTCTGCAGCACGCCGACATAGGTGATGACGCCGGCGATGAGCAGCACGGTGGACCAGCTCACCTTGTCCACCGCGCCCTTCTGCGCCTCGGGCGCCAGCAGCGCCAGCGCCACCGCCACGGTGATGGCCATCATGCCCACGTTCAGCCCGAAGGCCAGCGAGCCCACCCCCAGCACCAGCAGGCCCAGCAGCGTCAGCACGCGGTCGCGGTCGGCCCGCGGCGGGGCGTGCGGCCCGCCCGCCCCCGGCGCGGCGGGGGTGCCGCCATGGCCGCGCACGGGCAGCGAGGCCCGGCCGCCCTCCTCGACTTCGTCATGCGCCACGCCGTCGCGGCGGCCGATCAGCCGCGCCCCGCCAAAGGCGAGGAACACGCCCACGGAAACCGCCAGGTTGAACAGCAGGCTGGCCAGGAACAGCGCCGTCTCGTCGCCCGGCAGGCCGGCGCGCTCGACGATCCCGTTGGTGATGCCGCCATAGATGGAGATGGGCGAGAAGCCGCCGCCCTGCGCGCCATGCACCACGAGCAGGCCCATCATCAGCGGGTCGATGCCGTAGTGCCGGGCGAAGCGCAGCGCGATGGGGGCGATGATGGCCACCGCCGCGGGGCTCACGGCGCCGATGGCGGTGAGGATGGCGGCGACGCCGAACATCACCCACGGAATGGCGGCGATGCGCCCGCCCACCGCCCGCACCGCCCAATGGACCAGCAGGTCGATGGTGCCGTTCTTCTGGGCGATGGCGAAGAGGTAGGTGATGCCCACCAGGGTGACGAACAGGTCGCCCGGGAAGCCCGCCAGGATCTGGCTGGCCGTCATGCCAACCGCGAAGACGCCGATCAGGAAGGCCAGGGCGAAGGCCAGCGCGCCCATGTTGATGGGCAGCGCCGCGCCCAGGATGAACATCACGACGAGCCCCAGCGTGGAGGCGAGTGCGGGTGACATGGTCTTGGATCGTTCCTGCTGCTGGACGGGCCCAGGGTGCCGGGAACTGCCCCCGGCGCCAGGGCGGAGTGGGCTTGGCGGAGTGGGCTTCGCGGAGTGGGCTTGGCGGAGAGGGCTTTAGGGCAGATCGGGTGGCCGAGAAATCCACCCCCTCGGGGCCGGCGCGACCGGAGCGGGCCTGCCCCCGCCCGCCCGCCCGGAGCCTGTGGCCGCGGCTCAGGAGGGGGCGTTCTCCCGGGCACCGGAAGCGGCCGCCTCGCCGCCGCCCAGCAGGCGCGGCAGGCGGGAGCGGGCGCCGGCCGGGGCGGGCAGGCGCGGCTGGGCCAGCATCGCCTCCACCGCCGCCGAGCGCGCCACCGTGCCGGAGCGGGTGAAGGCCTCGTGGTTCGCCTCGATGCTGTCGGGGTCGTAGAGGTAGTTCACCATCATCCCGTGCGATTCCTCCAGGCCGCGCGGCGCGGTGTTGCCCAGCCAGTTGATGCGCTCCAGCCGCGCGCCATTGCCCAGGTGGAAGCGCGCCACGGGGTCGATGGCGCCCATGCCGGTGTTGGGGCGCGTCAGGTACTCGGCGGCCAGCCGCATCAGCGGCCCGCGCAGCGCGGCCTCGCGCGCCGGGTCGCGCCACCACTCGCCCTGGGTCACCTGCTCCACCAGCGCGGCGGCCGAAGGCGGGCCGGCTTCCGCCTCCCGCTCCTCCTGGGCCGGCGGCAGCAGGGCGGCGAGCGCGCCGCGCTCCTCCGGCGTGAAGGCGTTGCCGTCCCGGTCGAGGCGGCGCTTCAGCCAGCGGCAGAAGCCGGGCACCGGCGAGAGGGTGGAGAAGTGCCGCAGGTCGGGCAGCTCCGCCTTCAGCTCCTCCACCACCTGCTTGATCAGGAAGTTGCCGAAGGAAACGCCGCGCAGCCCTTCCTGGCAGTTGGAGATGGAATAGAAGATGGCCGTGTCGAAGCCGGGAGGCGGCTGCGGCGCCGCCTCCCGGCTGAGCGCCAGCAGCGGCTGGATGGCGCCCGCCAGCCCCTTCACCAGCGCCACCTCGACGAAGATCAGCGGCTCGCCCGGCAGGGCGCGGTGGAAGAAGCCGAAGCAACGCCGGTCCGGCGCCAGCCGGCGGCGCAGGTCCTCCCAGCCCTGGATCTCGTGCACCGCCTCGTAGCGGATCAGCTTCTCCAGGATGGCGGCGGGCGTGTCCCAGTCGATCCGGCGCAGCTCCAGGAAGCCGCGGTTGAACCAGGAGGCGAAGAGGTGCCGCAGGTCGGAGTCCAGCGGCTTCAGCGCCGGGTCGCGCTTGAGCCCGCCCAGCAGCTCGGTGCGCAGCGCCACCAGCGCGGCGGTGCCGCCCGGCGCCATGTTCATCCGCCGCAGCAGCTCCTGGCGCGGCGGCTCGGCGCATTCGAACAGCGCCATGGCCCGCTCGGGCGAGGGCTCCGCCAGGTAGGCTTCCGCCGCGGCGCGGAGCGTCGCCTGGTCGGGCAGGAAGTTGCCGGCCAGGAAATGGCGGAAGGCGGCGCGGTCCCCCGCCTCCAGCGTGGCCAGCACCTGCAGCAGCTCCCGCGCCACGGCGGCGCCGGAAGCCTCGCCACGCTCGGACAGCAGCGCCAGGGCGAGCAGCCGGGCGCGGTCCAGCGGCGGGGTGGCGGCGCCGGGCACGTCGGCATAGGGCCGGCCGCGATCAGCGATCCCGGACCAGAGCCGCTCGATCCAGGTGCGCGCGCCAAGGGTGATGGACAGCGCCATGGAAACTCCTTCCGCCTCACGGGCCTGCCCGCCGGCCGCCCTTGTCGCCCACCCGAGTAGAGCAGGGCGGCCCGGATCGGAAACCAGAAATCGCGCAGGAGCCTGATCTTGGCCGCTTTCCGGGGGCGGGACGCCCGCCCGGCCGCCCCGCCGGAGCCGCGCGCGAAGGGATGGGTTGCCCTGGCGCCATGGCCGGCGCATCGTCCGCGGCCGACCCGTTCCGGCCGATCCAGGAGGAAAACCATGCTCGACCGCCCCAACCCCGCCCCGGAGGCCCCCTGCCTGGACCCCTTCGCGCTGGCGAAGGCGCTTTCGGGCGTCCACTTCATCGGCGGCCGCTACGTCCCGGCGCGCTCGGGCCGCAACTTCGCGGTGGTGAACCCCGCCACCGGCGAGGCCGTGGCCGAGGCGGCCGATGGCGACGCGGCCGATGTCGAGGCCGCGGTGGCGGAAGCCGCGCGCGCCCAGAAGGAATGGGCCCGCGTCCCCGCCCGCAAGCGCGGCGCGCTGGTGCACAAGGCCGCCGCCCTGATCCGCGAGCATGTCGAGGAGCTGTCGCGCCTGGTGGCGCTCGAGACCGGCAAGGCGCTGCGCACCGAGAGCCGCGTCGAGGCCAACAACGTGGCCGATATCTTCGAGTTCTTCGGCGGCCTGGGCGGCGAGCTGAAGGGCGAGACCGTGCCCTTCTCGCCCGAGGTGCTGGACATCACGGTGCGCGAGCCGCTCGGCGTGGTGGGCGCCATCATCCCGTGGAACATCCCGATGATGCTGATGGCGCTGAAGGCGGCGCCCGCCATCGTCGCCGGCAACAGCATCGTCGTGAAGTCGGCCGAGGAGGCGCCGCTCGCGGTGCTGCGCATCGTCGAGCTGATGAACCGCGTGCTGCCGGCGGGGGTGTTCAACATCCTGAGCGGCCAGGGGCCGGAATGCGGCGCGCCGCTGGTCGAGCATCCCCTCGTGAAGAAGGTCACCTTCACCGGCTCGGTCGAGACCGGCAAGATCATCTACCGCGCGGCGGCGGAGAAGCTGATCCCCGTCACGCTCGAACTCGGCGGCAAGTCGCCGATGATCGTGTTCGCCGACTGCGACTTCGAGAAGACCGTGCAGGGCGCGCTGACCTCGATGCGCTTCACGCGCCAGGGGCAGAGCTGCACGGCGGCCAGCCGCATCTTCGTCGAGCGCCCGATCTACGAGCGCTTCGTGGCGGAGATGGCCAGGCGCGTGGACGCCATGGTGATGGGCGACCCGCTGGACGAGAAGACCGACATCGGCACCATCATCTCGCCGGGCCAGTTCGAGAAGGTGCGCGGCTTCATCGAGGAGGGCAAGGCGACCGCCGGCGCCACAGGCCGCGCCTGCTCGGCCATGCCGTCGGACCCGGCGCTGAGGAAGGGCCTGTTCATCCAGCCGCACATCTTCACCGGGCTGGGCACCGAAAGCCGGCTGGTGCGCGAGGAGATCTTCGGCCCTGTCACCGTCGTGTTTCCGTTCGACGATGCCGAGGCGGTGCTCGCCGCCGCCAACGACACCGAGTTCGGCCTCGCCGCCAGCGTCTGGACCAACAACCTGAGGATCGCGCTCGACTTCGCGCACCGCATCGAGGCGGGGCTGGTGCAGGTGAACCAGAACCTCGTCGTGCAGCCGAACCTGTCCTATGGCGGGGTGAAGGCCTCCGGGCTCGGCAAGGAGGCCAGCCTGGAATCCATGCTGGAGCACTTCACCCACAAGAAGACCATCATGGTAAACATGGCTTAATAGAAATGCGCCTGCGCCGCCCTCCTCGTAAGATTTGGTCAGAGGGCGGGCGGCGCTGCACTTCATCCGGCCTGAACAACGCAATGTGCGTCGCCGGCGGCAATAGTTTGGGCTAGGCCCGTGCTGCCTGCCGTCCTGCCTGCATCATTGTGCGCGGTCATCTGGGGCAGGCAGCCTTTGAGATCGGCACGATATGAGCACAGGACAGCAGCAAGAAAAGACCGCGCCCAATCCCCGCAGACCTGCCCGCTTCCGTGCCCACCTCCTGCGGCTGGTGCTCGCCACCGCCCTGCCGCTCGTGGCCCTCGCGGCCGGCCTCGCGATCTGGACGGCGCAGGAGCAGCGCGGCGACATGCTGCGTGCCATGGCCGGCACCGCCAACGCCCTGCAGCTCGCCGTGGACCGCGAGCTGCGCGTGACCATCGCGGCGCTGGAGGTGCTGTCCACCTCGCCCGACCTCGACCGCGCCCTGCGCGAGGAGGGTGCCGTGCCGGCGCTCGCCGCCTTCCACGTCCAGGCCTCGGCGCTGGTGGCGCGCCGCGCCGCCGCGCTGATGAATGTCAGCCTCTACTCGGTCGAGGCGGCGCGCCCGGTGCTGAACACGCTGGTGGTGCCGGGCGCGGCGCTGCCCGCCATCCGGCCCATGCGCGCGCCCCCCCGCCCCGACGGGAGCGAGCACGAACCCGCCCTCCCCATGCGCACGGCGCTGCAGGACGGCCAGCCTTATGTTTCCGACCTCTACCGGCCCGCGCTGGCGCGGGACTGGGTGGTGGCCGTGGCGCTGCCGGTGCGGCGGGAAGGGCGCGTCGTCGCGGTGCTGGCGGCCAATCTCCGCCCCGAGGGCATAGGCCGCATCCTTCAGGAGCAGGCGCCGCCCCCCGGATGGGTGGCCTCGGTGGTGGACCGCGCCGGCATGGTCGTCGCCCGCTCGGCCGAGCAGGAAGCGTGGCTGGCGCAGCCCGCCATGCCGGAGATCCGCGACTTCATGGCGGAAGCCGAGCGCGACAACGGCCTGGTCCGCACCGCCACCTATGACAGGGTGCCGGTCTATGCGGCGGTCCACCGCACGGGCGCGGTGCCCTGGATGGTGGTCTACGCGGCGCCGCGCCTGCAGGTGGACGGCCCCCTCTGGCGGGCGCTGGGCCTGGCCGGGGCGGGCGGGCTCTGCGCCGCCGCGCTGGCGGCGCTGGCGGCGCTGTGGCTCGGCCGCAGGCTGGGGCGCGAGATCGAGAGCCTGGGCATCGACGCCGCGGCCGTCGCGCTCGCCGAGGCGCCGCCCCCCGCCCGCGCCTCGGCCACCGTGCGGGAGGTGGCGATGGCGCGCGCCGGCCTGATCCGCGCGGGCGAGGCGCTGCGCCTGCGCGCCCGCGCCAAGCGCGAGGCGGAGGCGAACCAGAAGCTGCTGGTGCGCGAGGTGGACCACCGCGCCAAGAACGCGCTGGCCGTGGCGCTTTCCCTGGTGCGCCTGGCTCCGCGCGACGTGCCGCCGGAGCGTTTCGCAGCCTCGGTGGAGGGGCGCGTGGCCGCCATGGCGCGGGCGCATGCCCTGCTGGCCTGCCACGCCTGGCTGGGCGCCGACCTGCGCGCCGTGGTGGAAGGCGAGCTGGCGGCGCACCGGGAGGCCGTCCGCCTCGACGGCCCGGCCGTGCAGATCGCCGCGATCGCCGTGCAGCCGCTGGCCATGCTGCTGCACGAGCTCGCGGCCAATGCGGCGCGGCATGGCGCGCTGGCCCGGCCCGATGGGCGGGTCTCGATCGCCTGGGCCTTCGACGGCGAGGAGGGCGACCTGCGGCTGCTGTGGGAGGAAAGCGGCGCCCCGCCGGAGAACGGCGCCCCCCTGCCCGAGGGCGCCACGGGCGGCCCGCCAGAGCCCCGCCTGGGCTTCGGGCTGCGGCTGGTGCGGCAGCTGGCGGAGCGGCAGCTGGGCGGCCTGCTGCGCCTCGTCTGGAGGGAGGACGGGCTGCGCGTCTCCCTCACCCTGCCCGCCCGGCACGTCAGCGCGCCGGACGGCGCCGTCTGGCGCATGGCGGCGCCGATCCTGGCCACGCCCGCGGAAGCCGTCGCCGCGCTGCAGCCGCTGGTGGAGGAGCCCTCCGGCCCGCCCCGCGTGCTGGTGGTGGAGGATGAAGCGCTGCTGGCGCTGGAGACGGCGGTGCTGCTCCAGGAGATGGGCTGCCTGCCCGTGGGCCCGGCGCACAGCCTGCAGGAAGCGATGGCCCTGGCCGCCGGCACCCCGCTCAGCGCCGCGCTGCTGGACGTGAACCTGGCGGGCGAGGTGGTCTTTCCGGTGGCCGAGATGCTGCGGGCGCGGCAGGTGCCCATCATCTTCATCACCGGCTATGGCGACGACGCCGAGCTGGCCGGCCACGCCGCCGCGGCCACGGCGGTGCTGCGCAAGCCCTATGCGCGCGGCATCCTGGCCGAAGCCTTGGTTCGCGCCCTGCGCCACCGCCCGGAAGCCGGCGCCGCCTGAGCCTTCCGCCTCCCGCCCGCCCTCTTGGCCGATGCGCGACGCGGCGGTTCAAAAGCCGCCCCGCGCGTGGCAGGGTGCCCGCCCATGCGCCTGCCCCTGCCCGCGATCGCCAGCGACCGCCGATTCCTCGTCATGCTGGCCCTCGGCTTCTCCGCCGGGGTGCCGCTGCCGCTCACCGCCTTCGTGCTGCGGCAATGGATGTCGGAGGCCGGCATCTCGCTGGCCGCCATCGGGCTCACGGCGCTGATCGGCCTGTCCTACTCGCTGAAGTTCCTCTGGGCGCCACTGATCGACCATGCGGCGCCGCCCTTCTTCCGCCGCTGGGGCAGGCGGCGCGGCTGGCTGGCCAGCATCCAGCCGGTGCTGGCGCTGGCCATCCTGGCGCTCGGCCTCACCAACCCGGCCGTGGCGCCGGAGATCACCGTGGCGGTCGCGGTGCTGGTGGCCTTCCTGTCCGCCAGCCAGGACATCGTGGTGGATGCCTACCGCATCGAGTTCCTGGAGGAGCGGCAGCAGGGCCTCGGCCTCGCCTACTATGTCTGGGGCTACCGGGGCGCGCTGCTGGCCTCCAACGCCGGGGCGCTGGCGGTGGCCGAGTTCGCCGGCTGGCCGGTGGCCTTCGCCTATTGCGCGGCGCTGGTGGGCATCGGCTTCATCGCGGTGTGGCGCGGGCCGGAGCCGGCGGCGGCGCCGGCCTCAGCACCGGGCTGGTCGGCGCGGCTGCGCGCCGCGGTGGTGGACCCCTTCGCCGACTTCGTCCGCCGCCCCTACTGGCTGTGGATCCTGCTGTTCATCGCGCTCTTCAAGCTGGGCGAGGCGCTGGCCGGCGTGATGACGGCGCCCTTCTACCGCGAGCTGGGCTTTTCCCGCACGGAGGTGGCGGCGGTGGGCAGCGTGTTCGGCCTGTTCGCCACGCTGCTGGGCGCCCTGGCGGGGGGCTGGCTGGTGGTGCGCATCGGCACCGCCCGCGCCCTGGTGCTGACCGGCCTGGCGCAGATGCTCTCCAACCTGATGTATGTCGCGCTGGCCCATGCCGGGCACGACATGCCCATGCTCTGGGCCCAGGTCGGCGTCGAGAACTTCACCGATGGCCTGGCCGACGCCGCCTTCGTCACCTACCTCTCCAGCCTGACCAGCCGCGCCTTCACGGCCACGCAATACGCGCTGCTGTCCTCGCTGGCGGCGGTGCCGCTGCGCACGCTGGGGGCCGGCTCCGGCAGCCTGGCCGCATGGCTGGGCTGGGCGGACTTCTTCCTGCTCACCACCTTCGCGGCGCTGCCGGCCATGGGCATCATGCTGTTCCTGCTGGCGCGGCTGCCGCCCGCCCGCAGGCCCGCCGCGGAGGGCGCCATCCTGCCTGCATCGGAAAGCTAGGCCGGAGCGTTACCAGGGTTCCCTTCCCGCGCCGGAGACCCTGCCCGTGCCATCCCACCGCGCTGCGCTCGAGATGTTCGCCCGGCTCGGCTATGCCGCCCGGGGCGCCGTCAACCTGATCATCGGCTCCCTCGCCCTGCTCGCCGCCCTGGGGCCCGGCGGCCAGGCCACCGGCTCCCAGGGGGCGCTGCGCGAGCTGCTGCTGCATCCCTTCGGCGGCGTGCTGCTCGGCATCGTCGGGCTGGGGCTGTTCGGCTTCGCCCTGTGGCGGACGCTGCAAGGGCTGCTGGACGCGGACAGCCACGGAACCGGCGCCAAGGGGCTGGCCGTCCGGGCCGGCGCGCTGATCTCGGCCGTCACCTATGCCGGCCTCGGCATCTCGGCCTTCGGGCTGCTGATGGGCGGCGGCGGCGATGACCAGTCGGCGCAGGACTGGACGCGGTGGCTGCTCTCGAAGCCGGCCGGCGAGATCCTGGTGGCCCTGGCGGGGCTGGTCGTCATGGGCGTGGGCGTGGCCATGCTGGCGCGCGGCTGGCGCGCCTCCTTCACCCGCCACCTGCGCTGCCCGGCCGAGGCCTCGCGCTGGGTGGTGCCGTTCGGCCGGCTCGGCTTCGCCGCGCGCGGCGTGGTGTTCCTGATCATCGGCATCTTCCTGGTGGTCGCCGCCTGGCAGTCCGACCCGCAGGAGGTGCGCGGCCTGGGCAGCGCCCTCCTGGCCCTGCAGGAGCAGCCCTTCGGCCGGGTGCTGTTCGGCGTGGTGGCGCTGGGGCTGGCGGCCTTCGGCATCTTCGAGTTCGCCGAGGCCCGCTACCGGCGCATCGAGGCGCCCGGCTGAGCGCCGCTCAGCGCTCCGCCCGCCAGCCCAGCCAGTCGGCGAGGTCCGGCACGCGGCGCGGCAGGTGCAGCGGCCCCGTCAGGCGCAGGCCGAACTCCGGCCCTTCCGCGTCGCGCAGGGCGAGCAGCAGGTCCATGCCGCCGCGCGCCAGGTCCAGCTCCCCCGCGAGGCTGGCGCCCGCGGTTTCCGCCATGGCCATGCGCCCCTGCTCCAGCACGGCCCGCCCGGAGCGGATGCGGGCGGCGAGGTCGAGCCCCTCGAAGGCCGTGGCACCATCGCCCAGCGCGGCGCGCAGCCCCGCCTCGGCGGCCACGAGGTCGGCGCGCTCGGCGGCGGCCAGGGCGCCGCGCAGATCGGCGCCGGTGAGGATGCCGTCGCGCACCGAGAGCTTCGCCTGGCCGTCCAGCGTGGCCAGCAGGGCGGCCGGGCTGTGGCCGGTGGCGCGCAGGTCGAGCGCCGCCTCCACCCGCCCCGCCGAAAGATCGAGCGGCAGGCCGGTGAGCGGCCCGGGAAGCGAAAGGCCGGCCATGCTCCCCTGCACGGCCAGCACGGGGGGGCTTGCCGCCCCGTCCAGCCGCAGCGCGCCGGAGATCCTGCCGCCGGCGAGCTGGGCGCGCGCGCCCTCCAGCACCAGCGCGCCATCCCGCAGGCGCAGCGTGGCCGCGGCCTGCTCCAGCACCGGCAGGCCGACCGGCTCCACGCGCTGCGCCGCGAGCGCCAGCTCGGCATCCAGGACCTGCAGCCCATCCAGCGCCAACGGCTCGCGCGAGCGCCAGTCGAGGCCCGGCAGCAGCAGCCGCTCGGCCGAGACGCGCCCGGTCAGGCGCGGCCGGCGCTCCCCCTGGGCGAGGTTGACCTGCCCCCCCAGCCGCAGCCCGGCGGCCACCAGGTCGAAGTTCTCCGCCACCAGCTCCTGCGGCGAGAGCGCCACATTGGCGATGAGCGAGAGCGAGCCCTCGTCCAGCCAGCCCGGCATGGCGAAGCCGGCCAGCTCGGCCAGCAGGCGCGGCGCGCCGGGGTGGCGCAGGGTGAGCGCGCCGGAATAGCGCGGCAGGGCGAGGTCCAGCGTGCCGTTCAGCTCGGCCCGCAGATCCCCCAGCTCCAGCCCGCCGCGCAGCGCCAGCGCCCCGGTGGGGCCGCTGCCGGACAGCCGCAGCGAGAGCGGCGCCCCCGCGATCGGCTCCTGGTCCGGCCAGGCGCCGGGCAGCAGCGCCAGCAGCGGCGCCGCGGAGGGCGCGCTCACCTCCAGCGCCAGGTCGGTCAGCCGCGGCGTCGGGCCGAGCTGCGCCACGCCGGACAGGGCCAGCTCGCTTTCCGCCACCCGCGCGGCGAGGCGGCGCGCGGTGAGCCGCCCGTTCTCCAGCGCCGCATCCGCCGACAGGCCCTGGAAAGTCAGGCCGCGCCACGCCGCCTGCTCGGCGGACAGGCGCAGATTGGCGTCGATGCCCGCCAGCCGGGCCTGGATGGCGGGCCAGCCGAGGGCGGGCGGCAGCCAGCCATCCAGCGCCAGCCGCTCGAAGTTCAGGCCGAGGCCCAGCGCCGGCCGCGCGCCGAAGCGCAGCACCCCGGCGCCGGACACACGGCTGCCATCCAGTGTCGCGGCGAATTCGGAAATGGCGGCCTGGGCCTCGTCCAGCGTCAGGCGCAGCCGGCCCTCGCCGCTCCGCAGGCGGGAAGGGTCGGTGCCTTCCAGCGGCAGGCCGAGGGCGGCCAGGGTGGCGCGCAGCGCCTCGCCCCGGAAGCGCAGCGCCGCCTCCAGCCGCCCGGTGCCGCCGCGCCCCGTGGTGGCGCCGTCCAGCTCGACCTCGGTGTCGCCCGGCAGCAGGGCGCCGACATTGGCCAGCGTCAGCCGGTCGCCTTCCACGGACAGCGCGCCGCGCAGCCGCCGCAGGGTGATGCCGCGCAGCGTCGCGGCCTCCGCCGTCAGGTCCAGGCCGAATGGCAGGGCTGCGGCGCCGGCGCCGCGCAGCGCCGCCATCCAGGGATCCAGCTCCACCCGGCCGGTCTGCAAGGCGAGGTCGAGGCGCGGCGCGGGGCTGACGCGCAGCGTGGCCGCGCCGCGCGCCGGGCTGCCGGCGATGTCGAGGCTCAGCTCCTCCGCCGCCAGCAACTCGGCCGTGACGCTGAGCCGGCCGCGCAGGCGGAAGCTGCCCGGAGGCGCCGGCAGCAGCGCCGCGAGATCGCTGCCGCCCCCTTGCAGGTTGCCCTCGAAGCCGCCCTCGGGCAGCAGCACGCCGCTGGTGGAGACCGAGGCGCGCGCGCCGCTCAGCGTCAGCGCCAGCGGCGCGATGCCGTCCCAGCCCGGGCGGCCGAGCGTGGTCTCGAAGGCCACCTCGGTCTGCCGCCAGCGGAAACGGCCCTCGATCCGCAGCGCATCGGCCGGGCCGCCGGCGGCGAGGCCCGCCTCCACCCGCTCCAGCGCCACCTGGCCGATGATGATGCGGGAATCCTGCACGCGCCCCTGCAGGCCGGTGAGCCATGGCGGCGGGCGGAAGGGCTGGCCGGGCGCCGGCGGCCAGGGCAGCCGGATCTCGGCGCCGACCAGCGCCACCTCGCGCGGCTCCAGCTCCAGCCGCAGCAGCGCCGGCCAGTCCAGCCGCAGCCGCAGCGCCCGCGCCTCGATGGAGATCTCCCCGTCCGGCCCGCCGATGGTGACGCCGCCCGCCTCCAGCATGGGCTGCGGCAGCAGCGCCAGCTTCACGGGGCCTGCCAGCGTCACCGGCTGGCCGAGCCGGCCGGCGGCCAGGATGGCCAGCCGGTCGCGGTGCTCGTTCCAGTCGGTCAGGCGGGGGCCGAACCAGAGGGCGGCCAGCACCAGCAAGGGCAGCAGCAGCAGCGCGCCGATGCCGAGCCGGCCGAGCCAGGGCCGGCGCGGCCGCGCGCCGCCCGGCGTGGGAGGTGGCAGGGGCGGCATCAGCCCGCCACGGGTTCCCACCCGCCGCCACCCGGCGTTTCCAGCCCTAGCACCTCGCCGGCCTGGAGATCGGCGCGGTCACGGCCGCCGAGCGGCTCTATGGTGCCGTCAAGCCGCTCCACCCATTGCCGGCCGGGGGCGCCATCGGCGCCGCCATGCAGCCCGTGCGGCGGCACCTCGCGCCGGCTGGCGACGATGATGGCCTGCATCGGCCGCAGGAAGCGGATGCGCCGCCGCGCGCCGTCGCCGCCGCGCCAGCGCCCCGGCCCGCCCGAGCCGCGCCGGATGCCGAACTCCTCCAGCCGCACCGGGTAGCGCAGCTCCAGGATCTCGGGGTCGGTCATGCGGGTGTTGGTCATGTGGGTCTGCACGGCGGAGGCGCCGTCGAACCCCTCGCCCGCGCCGGTGCCGCCGCACACCGTCTCGTAGTACTGGTAGCGGTCGTCGCCGAAGAGCAGGTTGTTCATGGTGGCCTGGGCGCAGGCGCAGGCATCCAGCGCGGCCAGCAGAGCGTTGGCGGTGTTCTGGGATACCTCCGTGTTGCCGGCCACCACCGCGGCACCCGGCTCGGGCGACAGGAAGGAGCCGCGCGGCACCACGATCTCCAGCGGCACCAGGCAGCCATCGTTGAGCGGGATGTCCTCCCCCACCAGGCAGCGGAAGCAGTAGAGCACCACGGCGCGCGTCACCGCCTCGGGCGCGTTGAAGTTGCCGGGGCGCTGCGGCGCGGTGCCGGTGAAGTCGATGGTGGCGCGGCGCGCGGCGCGGTCCACCCGCACGGCCACGCGGAGCGGCGCGCCATCGTCCATGGTGTAGGCGAACGCGCCGTCCCGCAGCCGGTCCAGCACCCGCCGCACCGCCTCCTCGGCGTTGTCCATCACGTGGCGCATATAGGCGCGCACGGTGGGCAGGCCGAACTGCGCCACGGCGCGGCGGAGCTCCTGCACGCCCGTCTCGTTGGCGGCGACCTGGGCCTTGATGTCGGCCACGTTCACGTCCGGGCTGCGGGCGGGGTAGCGCGCCCCGGCCAGCAGGGCGCGGAAGCCCTCCTCCTGGAACTTCCCCGCATCGACCAGCAGGAAGTCGTCGATCACCACGCCTTCCTCCTCCAGCGTGCGGGAATCGGGCGGGGTGGAGCCGGGGGTGAGGCCGCCGATGTCGGCGTGGTGGCCGCGGCTGCCGACGAAGAACAGGATTTCCGTTCCTTCCTCGTCGAACACCGGGGTGATGACGGTGATGTCCGGCAGGTGGGTGCCGCCATTGTAGGGGTTGTTCAGCGCCACCACGTCGCCGGGCCTGAGCGTCGCGCCGCGGCTGTCGATCACGGTGCGCACGCTCTGCCCCATGGCGCCGAGATGCACCGGCACATGCGGCGCGTTGGCGACCAGCCGCCCCTCGGCGTCGAAGATGGCGCAGGAGAAGTCCAGCCGTTCCTTGATGTTCACCGAGAGCGAGGTGTTCTGCAGCACCGTGCCGGTCTGCTCGGCGATGCTCATGAACAGGTTGTTGAACAGCTCCAGCAGCACCGGGTCGGGCCGCGCGGCGGCGCCCTCCCCCGCCGCCGCCGTCTCGGCCTTCGGGCGCGGCGCGGTGCGGCGCAAGATCATATGGTCGAGCGGCGTCACCTCGGCGGTCCAGCCCGGCTCGACCACGGTGGTCGCGGTGCGCTCGCGGATCAGGGCGGGGCCGGCGATGCGGTCGCCGGCGCGCAGGCTCTCGCGGTCCAGCACGGGGGCCGCGTGCTCCGCGCCGCCGGTGAAGAGGGGAACGGTGTCCACAGCCGCGGGCGCCTCGCCTCCGGCGCGGGGCGGCAGGCGCGGCTCCTCCACCGCCTCGCCGGGGGCGATCACCTCGACCACGCAGGCCTCGACCAGAACGGGGCGCTCGGGCGTCGCGAAGCCGAAGCGGCGGCGATGCGCCTCGGTGAAGGCCGCCAGCACCGTGGCGTGGTCGCCGAAGGGCACGGGCAGGAAGCTGTCCGTGCCGGCGTAACGCAGGTGCAGGCGCGGCTCGGCGCGCAGCCGGGCGGCCCCGGCGCCCTGGGCCACGAGGGCGGCGCGCCCCTCCGCCTCCAGCGCGGCGATGCGGGCGGCGAGCGCCTCCATCCCCTCGGGCGCGAGCGGCGCCTCGATGGCGGCCTCGCCGATCACGCTCTGGTCCGCCAGCCCCATGCCATAGGCGGACAGCACGCCGGCGAAGGGGTGGATGAACACCGTCTCCATGCCCAGCTCGTCCGCCACCAGGCAGGCATGCTGGCCGCCCGCGCCGCCGAAGCATTGCAGCGCGTGGCCCGCCGGGTCGTGCCCCTTCTGGATGGAGACCTGCTTGATGGCGCGCGCCATGTTGGCCACCGCGATGCGCAGGAAGCCCTCCGCCACGGCGCGCGGGTCCTGCGCCGGTTGGCCGGTGGCGGCGGCGATCTCGGCCGCCATGGCCGCGAACTTCTCCCGCACCACACCGGCATCGAGGGGCTGGTCGCCATTCGGCCCGAAGATGGAGGGGAAGTGGGCGGGCTGGATCTTGCCCGCCATGACATTGGCGTCCGTCACCGTCAGCGGCCCGCCGCGGCGGTAGCAGGCGGGGCCGGGCACGGCGCCGGCGCTTTCCGGCCCCACGCGGAAGCGGGCGCCGTCGAAGGACAGGATGGAGCCGCCGCCCGCCGCCACGGTGTTGATGGCCATCATCGGCGCGCGCATCCGCACGCCCGCCACCACCGTCTCGAAGGCGCGCTCGAACTGGCCGGCATAGAGCGCCACATCCGTGGAGGTGCCGCCCATGTCGAAGCCGATGATCTTCTCGAACCCCGCCATGGCGGCGGTGCGCGCGGCGCCGACGATGCCGCCGGCGGGGCCGGACAGGATGGCGTCCTTGCCCTGGAAGCTTTCCGCCAGCGTCAGCCCGCCGGAGGACTGCATGAAGTAGAGCGGCACGCCGGGGAGCTGCTCCGCCACCTGTTGCACGTAGCGGCGCAGGATGGGAGAGAGGTAGGCATCGACCACCGTGGTGTCGCCGCGCGGCACGATGCGCGGCAGCGGGCTCGCCTCGTGGCTGAGGCTGACCTGGGTGTAGCCCACCTCCCGCGCGATGACGCCGAGGCGCCGCTCATGGCCGGGCGCCAGCCAGGCATGCATCAGCACGATGGCGACGGCGCGGATGCCGGCCGCGAAGCCTTCCTCCAGCGCGGCGCGGGCGGCGGCCTCGTCGAGCGGCTCGATCTCGGCGCCGTCGGCGGCGATGCGGCCGCCAATCTCCACCGCGCGCTCATGCAGCAGCTCGGGCAGGCGGATGTCGAGGTCGAACAGGCGCGGCCGGGCCTGGTTGCCGATCCGGAGCGCATCGGCGAAGCCGCGGTTGACCAGCAGCAGCACCCGCTCGCCCTTGCGCTCGAGCAGGGCGTTGGTGGCCACGGTGGTGCCCATCTTCACCGCCTCGATGGTGCCGGGCGGGATCGGCGCGCCCTCCCCCAGGCCAAGGCAGGCGCGGATGCCCGCCACCGCCGCGTCGCGGTAGCGCCCCGGATTCTCGGACAGCAGCTTGCGGGTGGAGAGCGTCCCCTCGGGGCTGCGCGCCACGATGTCAGTGAAGGTGCCGCCCCGATCGACCCAGAACTGCCAGCCCGCTGCGGTCATCCCATCTCTCCGATCCTCGCCGCTTCCGTGTGGCGCCCGGCGGCGTGCCATGCAAGGCCCGAGACGCCACCGGAGGCAATGGCAGGCCGCCCCCGGGCATGGTAGGGAGGTTGCGGACAGCGCAAAGGCGGGAGGCTGGCGGGCCTTGAGTTTGTGGGGGAAGATCCTCGGCGGCGTGACGGGCTTCGCCATGGGCGGGCCCTTCGGCGCGGTGGTCGGGGCGGCGCTCGGCCATGCCGCCGACGAGGGGGCGACGCGCCTGCCGGAGCTGGATGCCAGGCCCGAGGCCCTCGCCCGCATCACCAATCGCGACCAGCTCTTCTCGATCGGCGTCATCGTGCTCTCGGCCAAGCTGGCCAAGGTGGACGGCGCCGTGAAGCGGGAGGAGATCGATGCCTTCAAGCGCGCCTTCCGCATCCCGCCCGAGAGCCAGCGCGAGGTGGGGCTGCTGTTCGACAAGGCGCGCGAGGAGCCGGGCGGCTACGAGGCCTTCGCCAACCGCATGGGCGAGGCCTTCGCCGACAACAAGCTGATGCTGGAGGAGGTGCTGACCGCGCTGCACCACATCGCCCGTGCCGACGGGCCGATGACGCGCAGCGAGGCGGTGTTCCTGGCCAAGGTGCGCCAGGGCTTCCGGCTGGACGATGCGAGCGGCGCCCGCGCCCAGGCCGGGCAGTCCGCGCTGGTGCGGCCGCAGGGGCCGGACCCCTACGCGGTGCTGGGCGTGCCGCCCAACGCCACGGACGAGCAGGTGCGCCTGGCCTGGCGCCGGCTGATGCGGGAATACCACCCGGACAGCCTGGCGGCGCGCGGCGTGCCGCCCGACCAGCTGCGCCGCGCCTCGGACAAGGTGGCCGAGATCAACGCGGCCTGGGACCGCGTGAAGCGGGAGCGCAGCCTTTGAGCGGCGCGGCGGAGGGGCAGGCCTTCGCGGAAGCCTCCCTGCCCTGCCGCGACCGGGCCAGCCCCAACCACGATTCGCGCCCCGCGGGCGTGCCGATCGACACGCTGGTGCTGCACTACACCGGCATGACCAGCGCCGCCGCCGCCCTGGACCGGCTCTGCGACCCCGCCCCGCCGCCGCCGCTGCCGCGCGTCTCCTGCCACTACCTGGTGGAGGAGGACGGGCTGGTCTGGCGGATGGTGCCGGAGGAGCGGCGCGCCTGGCATGCCGGCATCTCCTTCTGGCGCGGGAACGAGACGCTCAACGGCCGCAGCATCGGCATCGAGATCGCCAATCCCGGGCATGAATGGGGCTACCGGCCCTTTCCGGCCCTGCAGATGGCCGCGGTGGCCGAGCTCTGCCTCGGCATCCTCGCCCGCCACGCCATCCCGCCCTGCAACGTGGTCGGCCATAGCGACATCGCGCCCGACCGCAAGCAGGACCCGGGCGAGCTGTTCGACTGGGAAGGGCTGGCGGCCAACGGGATCGGCCTGTGGCCGCGGGGCATCAGCGGCGGGGAAACGACGGCCGCGCCGGATGGCGTGGCGCGGGCGCTGCCGCTGCTGGCGCGCATCGGCTACCGGGCCGATCCGGCGCGGCCCGAGCTGGCGCTCGCCGCTTTCCAGCGCCGCTGGCGGCAGGAGGCCGTGAACGGCCGGGCCGATGCCGGCACGCTGGCGCGGCTGGAGGCCGTGGCCGCGCTCCACCCCACCCCCTGACGCCGCGCCTCCCGGCCGGCCAGCGCGCGCATCGCCGCAACGGGCGCATTGACTTCCCCGCCCCGGCGGCGCACAGGAGCCGCCGCGTCAGATGGCCGGGCGGCCGCTGGCTCCGGGCAGGTTCCGGGGCTGGAGGAAAGTCCGGGCTCCACGGGAATACGGTGCCGGTCAACGGCCGGCGAGGGCGACCTCAGGGAAAGTGCCACAGAAATCAGACCGCCAGCCCGGCTCGCCGCGCTGGCAAGGGTGAAACGGTGCGGTAAGAGCGCACCGCGCCCCTGGCAACAGGGGCGGCACGGTAAACCCCACCGGGAGCAAGGCCGAATAGGGGTGGCCGGCGGGAGTTCCGCGAGGGACTCGGCCGCAGGGGCGTTCCCGCCCCGCCACCCGGGTTGGCCGCGAGAGGCATGCCGCGAGGCATGTCCCAGAGGAATGGTCGCCCCGGGCGCGCGGCTTGCCGCGTGCCCGGACAGAACCCGGCTTACAGGCCATCTGACGCGCACACCCCATCCCGACTCACAATCCGAACAGTCGTAATACAGCGCCGAAGGTGCGCTGGATAAGGCGATGTTTTCCCAGTGTTCGGGAAGGCCTTTAACAGGGGTTTTACCCTTGCTGCCCAAACTGAACCCATGATATCCCAACTTATCCCATGAACGATCCGTAGCTCGGGGGGGCGAGGGAGTCGTGAAGGGGATGGTCGGGTGAGCCGGCGGGGTCGGGGGGCCTCGCCGGCCGCTTTCCGGCTGGGACTTTATCACCGCCGCAGGGGGACATGGCGGCCAGATGACCCGGTTCATGGGCACGCACACCAATCGATTGGACCGCAAGGGACGGGTTTCCGTCCCCGCGCCCTTTCGCGCGGAGCTGACCCGGCTGGGCTCGGACGAGCTGGTGCTGCGTCCCTCCCACAAGTGGCCCTGCCTGGAAGCCTGGCCGATGCCCGCCTTCGAGGCCGAGACGAGCAAGCTGGAACAGCTGGAAGTGTTTTCCGAGGAGCATGACGACCTCGCCGCCACCCTGTTCGCGGACGCCTATCCGATGCGTCCCGACGGGGAAGGCCGCATCATGCTGCCCGAGGAGCTGATCGCCCATGCCGGGCTGAGCGACTCCATCGCCTTCATCGGCAACGGGCGCATCTTCCAGATGTGGGAGCCCGCCGCCGGGCGGCAGCGCAGCCTGGAGGCCCGCCAGAGCGCCCTCCAGAAGCGCATGACCTTGCCCGCCACGCCGCGGGGCGCGGCATGAGCGGCCACCTCCCCGTCATGCTGGCCGAGGTGCTGGCGGCGCTCGCCCCGCGCGCGGGCGGCACCTATGTCGATGGCACCTTCGGCGGCGGCGGCTATGCCCGCGCCATCCTGGAGGCCGCCCCCTGCACCCTGCACGCGATCGACCGCGACCCGGACGCCATCGCCCGCGGCGCCGCGCTGCAGGCGGTCTTTGCCGGCCGGCTGCACCTGCACGAAGGCCGATTCGGCGACATGGACGCGCTGCTGGAGGGCGTGCCGCCGGTGGATGGGGTGGTGCTCGACCTCGGCGTCTCCTCCTTCCAGCTCGACCAGGCCGAGCGCGGCTTCTCCTTCCGCTTCGACGGCCCGCTCGACATGCGCATGGAGAAGGCCGGCCCCTCGGCCGCCGAGCTGGTCAACCGCCTGCCGGAGGGCGAGCTGGCCAACGTGCTGTGGGAGCTGGGCGAGGAGCGGCATTCCCGCCGCATCGCCCGCGCCATCGCGGCCGCCCGCCGGGAAGCGCCGATCGAGACCACGGGGCGGCTCGTGCAGATCATCCATTCGGTGATGCCGCGCGATCCCTCCGGCATCGACAGCGCCACCCGCTCCTTCCAGGCGCTGCGCCTGAAGGTGAATGACGAGCTGGGCGAGGTGGAGCGCGGCCTCGCGGCCGCCGCCCGGCTGCTCGCCCCTGGCGGGCGGCTGGTGGTGGTGGCCTTCCACTCGCTGGAGGACCGGCTGGTGAAGCGCTTCATGCAGGCCGCCGCCGGCCGCGCGCCCGGCGCCTCGCGCCACATGCCGGCCGCCATGCAGGCGCCCGCCGCCCGCGCGGCGTTCCGCCTTGTCGTCAACAACGCCCAGCGCCCGGGAGAGGCCGAGACATCGGCCAACCCGCGCGCCCGATCCGCCCGCCTGCGGGCCCTTGAGAAGCTGGAGGAGGCCTGATGTTCCGCCCCCTGACCGTGGTCGCCATCGCTGCCTTCAGCCTGGTGGGCTGGCACGTCTACCGTGCCGAGGAGGCCGCCACCCAGCTCGACCGCGAGCTGCGCGACCTCAACCGCCGCATCGAGCAGGCGCGGGAGCGGACCCAGGTGCTGCGCGCCGAATGGGCGATGCTGAACGAGCCGGAGCGGCTGCGGCAGGTGGCGCAGCGGCACCTGACGCTGGAGACGATGCTGCCCGACCAGTTCGTGCGCATCGCCGAGCTGGAGCGCCGGCTGCCGCAGGCGGTGGCCTTTGCCGGGCCGGTCAGCCTGTTCGGCTCGGCGCCGGAGATCGCGGTGGCCGCGGCCGAGCCGGCGGCACCGCAGCCGGCGGCCGCCTCTTCCGCCGCCACGCCTTCCGCCGCCTCCCCCGCCCCGCGTCCGGCCGCTGGCACGGCCGTGCTGGCGGCGGCCGCGATTGGCGCCGTGTCCAGCGCCGCCGCCGCGCCGCGCGCCGCCAGCGAGGCGCCTTCCCGCCCCGCACCCGCCGCCGCCGCGCGGGCGGCCGAGCCGGCGCGCCCGGCAGGCCGCGCCACCAACCCGCCCGCCTCCAGCGTCGCCCTCGCCGCCAGCCGGGCGGAGGCGCCGCGCCGCGCCGCCCCCGCGATGGCGGCACCCGTGGCCCGGGCGCCGGCCCCCGCTCCCGCCCCGGTGCTGCGCGCGGCCGCGCCCATGGCCACCCAGGCGGCCCGCGCCACCCCGCCACAGGCGCCGCTGCTGCGCGCCGCATCGCATGTGCCGGCCCCGCGCCCGCTGGCGCCGCCCATGGGCTCCGCCCTCGGCATGGCCGGCGGCCGCGGCCTCGCGCCGCCCGTGCCGCTGGCCGCTCCCGTTCCCGCCGCGTCTGGTGCCTGGAGGCAGTAACCGGCCATGCCGCACGTCACGCCCCCCTCGCCGGACTCCCCGCCCCTGCGCCATCCGCGCCAGGCCGCGCCGGAGCATGAGGATCCCGCCGCGCCGGCGCCGGGCGTGGTCGTGCGCGTCACCCAGCCGGACCTGGCGCGCCGCGCCCAGCTGGAGCGCAGCCGCGGCCGGCTGGTGATCGCGGCGCTGGGCTTCGGCGTGCTGTTCCTGGCCGTGGCGGCGAAGGCCACTTGGTCCACGGTTGTCATGCCGGCCGAGCCGAAGCGGCTGAACGCCGCCGTGCGCGCCCTGCAGCCGCCCGTGCAGCACGCCGCCAGCCGCGCGCCGATCACCGACCGCAACGGCGAGATGCTGGCCATCTCCCTGCCGGTGACCGCGCTGGTCGCCAATCCGCGCGTGATCGACAACAAGGAGCTGGTCGCCGACCGCATCCGCACGGTGCTGCCGCAGCTCGAGCGGGACAAGCTGATCGAGCGCCTCTCGGGCGACCGCGGCTTCGTCTATGTGGCGCGCGCGCTGACCCCGCGCGAGCAGCAGGGCATCATCAACCTCGGCATCGCCGGGCTGGACTTCGAGGAGGCGGAGCGCCGCTACTATCCGCAGGGCCGCGCCGCCGTGCATGTGCTCGGCAATGTGGACGTGGACGGCAACGGCCTGTCCGGCATCGAGCGTCGCTACGACGAGCGGCTGCGCACCGAGCGCGACACGCCGCTGAAGCTGTCCATCGACGTGCGCGTGCAGCTCGCGCTGCGCGACGCGGTGAGCCAGGCGATCCACGACTTCAACGGCATCGGCGGCGCGGGCGTGGTGCTCGACGTCAACACCGCCGAGGTGGTGGCGATGGTCAGCCTGCCCGACTACGACGCGGGCGACATCGGCGGCGCCACGCCCGACCAGCGCTTCAACCGCGTGACCGTCGGCGTCTACGAGCCGGGCTCCACCTTCAAGCTGTTCACCGCCGCGGCGGCGCTGGAATACGGCACCGCCAACGTCAACACGTCGAGCTTCGACGCGTCCCGCCCGATCCGCTACGGCCGCTTCACGATCAGCGACTACAAGGGCAAGAACCGCTGGCTCAGCTTCCCGGAGATGCTGGCCTACTCCTCGAACCTCGCCGCCGCGCACATGGCCGCCACCTACGGCCCGGCGCGGCAGCGCGAGTTCCTGAAGCGCGCGGGCATGCTGGCGCGCCCGCCGATCGAGCTGCCCGAGGCGGCGGCGCCGCTGGTGCCGCCCGCCAATGCGTGGCGCGACATCAACATGTACACCGTCTCCTTCGGCCACGGCATCAGCGTCACCCCGCTGCACGTGGTCTCGGGCGTGTCCGCCATCGCCAATGGCGGCATCCTGCGGCCGCCCACCCTGCTGGCCCAGCCGCCCGGCGCCGCGCGCGAGGGCACCCGGCTGATCAGCGAGCAGAACAGCGAGACGATGCGCCGGCTGATGCGCCTCGTCGTCACCGACGGCTCGGGCAAGAACGCCGAGGTGCCGGGCTACTTCGTCGGCGGCAAGACCGGCACGGCGCAGAAGACCGGCCCGCGCGGCGGCTACATCATGAACAAGCGCATCGCGGCCTTTGTCGGCGCCTTCCCGATGCAGGCGCCGCGCTACGCGCTCTACGTGATGGTCGACGAGCCGAAGCCGAACGCCAAGAGCCATGGCTACGCCACCGCCGGCTGGGTGGCGGCGCCGGCGGCGCACACCGTCATCTCGCGCATCGCCCCCATCCTGGGGCTGGTGCCGGAGGACCCGGCCAACCCGGCCATCGTCGCCGCCACGCAGATCCCGCTGCAACCGGGCCGGGCGCGCCCGGCCACGGCCAGCGCCCGGCCGGCGGCGCCCGCCGTCTCGCCCGCCGCCGCACGGCCGGCCGAGCCGCCGCGCAGCCCCGCCCCGCGCGCCGCCGCCGCGCCAGAGGCCCCGGCGCTGCGCGCGCCGCAGCCCGCGCAGCCCCACCCCCTGCCCCGCGCGGTGCCGATGCCCAACATGCCGGCCACGCCCGGCAGCCTGCCCGCCCCCGTGCCGCTGCGCATGACCTCGGCCGACGCCGCCGCGCCGGCGCCCCGGCGGGAGGCGAGCCTTGCGGCTCGGTGAGCTGATGCAGCAGGCCCTCGGACCGCAGCGCGGCGCCGGCGCCATGTCCTTCGCGGGCCTGGCCATCACCGGGCTGACGGCCGACAGCCGGGCGGTGGCGCCCGGCTACCTGTTCGCGGCGCTGCCCGGCGCGCGGCAGGACGGGCGCGCCTATATCGCGGAGGCCGTGGCGCGCGGCGCCGGCGCCGTGCTGGCGCCCGACGGCACCGAATGGCCCGCCGGCGTGCCGCCCCGCCCGCTGCTGACCGAAGCCGACCCGCGCCGGGCGCTGGCCCGCATGGCCGCCGCCTTTCACGGCGCGCAGCCGGCGCGGCTCGTCGCCGTCACCGGCACCAACGGCAAGACCAGCACGGTGGACTTCCTGCGCCAGATCTGGGCGCTGGCGGGGCTGAAGGCGGGCTCGCTCGGCACGCTCGGCCTGCGCGCGCCGGGCTTCCCCGAGACCCCCTCCCTCACCACGCCGGACCCGGTGGCGCTGCACGCCACCCTGGCGCAGCTCGCCCGCTCCGGCGTGCAGAGCGTGGCGCTGGAAGCCTCCTCGCACGGGCTGGAGCAGCGGCGGCTCGACGGGCTGATGCTCACCGCCGCCGGCTTCAGCAACCTGACGCGCGACCACCTGGACTACCACGGCGACATGGCGGCCTATGCGGGCGCCAAGCTGCGCCTGTTCGACACGCTGCTCGACCAGGGCGACGCCGCCGTGGCCAATGCCGACATGGCGCCCGAGGTGCTGGACGCGCTGCGCGGCATCGCGCGCCGCCGCCACCTGAGGCTCCACACGGTGGGCGAGGCGGGCGAGGCGATCCGCCTGCTGCGCCAGGCGCCCCGCCCCGACGGGCAGGAGCTGCTGCTGGAAGCCTTCGGCCGCCGCGCCGAGGTGGTCCTCGCCCTGCCCGGCCGCTTCCAAGCGGACAACGTGCTGCTGGCGGCGGGCCTCGCCATCGCCACCGGCCTCGCGGCCGACAGGGTGCTGGGGCTGCTGCCGCATCTTGCCGGCGTGCGCGGCCGCATGGAGCTGGCCGCGCGCCTGCCGGGCGGCGCCGCCGCCTATGTGGACTACGCCCACACGCCGGACGCGCTGGAGCGGCTGCTCACCGCGCTGCGCCCGCACACCCGCGGGCGGCTGCATGTGGTGTTCGGCGCCGGCGGCGACCGCGACGGCGGCAAGCGCCCGCTGATGGGCGGGATCTGCGCCCGCCTGGCCGACCACGCCATCCTCACCGACGACAATCCGCGCGGCGAGGACCCGGCCGCCATCCGCGCCGCCGTGCGCGCCGGCATGACGGGCACGGCCGAGATCACCGAGATCGGCGACCGCGAGGCGGCGATCGCCGCGGGGCTGGCGGCGCTGGCGCCGGGCGACGTGCTGGTGGTGGCCGGCAAGGGGCACGAGCCGGGCCAGACCATCGCCGGCGTGACGCATCCCTTCGACGATGTGGAGGTGGTGCGCCGCCTCGCCGGGGTGGCGTCATGAGCACCCCGCTCTGGACCCCGGCCGAGCTGCGCGACGCCACCGGCGGCACCTGCCCGGACGGGCTGGAGATCCGCGCCATCGGCATCGACAGCCGCGCCACCGGCCCCGGCGAGCTGTTCGTGGCGCTGCGCGACGCGCGGGACGGGCATGACTTCGTGGCCGATGCCCTGGCGCGCGGCGCCGCCGCCGCCATGGTGGACCGCGACCCGCCCGGCGTGCCGTCCGGCGCGCCGCTGCTGCGGGTGGCCGGCACGCTGGAAGGGCTCCAGGCGCTGGGCGCCGCCGGGCGGGCGCGCAGCACGGCGCGCATCGCCGCCATCACCGGCAGCGTCGGCAAGACCACCACCAAGGAGATGCTGCGCCACGGCCTGTCGGCGCTCGGCCGCACCCATGCGGCGGTGGCCAGCTACAACAACCACTGGGGCCTGCCGCTCACCCTCGCCCGCATGCCGCGCGAGGCGGAATACGGCGTGCTCGAGATCGGCATGAACCATCGCGGCGAGATCGCGCCGCTGGCCCGCCTCGCGCGCCCGCATGTGGCGGCGATCACCACGGTGGAGGCGGCGCATATCGGCCATCTCGGCTCCATCGAGGAGATCGCCGAGGAGAAGGCGGACATCATGGCGGGCCTCGTCCCCGGCGCGCCGGTGGTGCTGCCGCGCGATGCCGCCATGTTCCCCCGCCTCGCCGCCCGTGCCGAGGCGGCCGGGCTGCGCGTCATCTCCTTCGGCGCGCATGAGGCGGCGGAATACCGGCTGCTCGGCTATGAGGGCGCGGCCGAGGGCGGGGTGGCCCGCCTTTCCCTGCGCGGCGCCGGCCACACCCTGCGGCTCGCGGCCCCGGGCCGGCACCTGGCGCTGAACGCGCTGGCCGCCATCGCGGTCGCCGAGGCGCTGGGCGCCGAGCGCGCCGGCTTCCTGGCGGCGCTGGAAGGGTTCCGCCCCGGCGCCGGGCGCGGGGGGCGGGTGACGCTGGACCTGCCCGGCGGCAGCGCCCTGCTGATCGACGACAGCTACAACGGCCAGCCGCCGGCGATGCGCGCCGGGCTCGGCGTGCTGGGGGCGCAGCGCCCTGGCCCGGGGGGGCGCCGGATCGCCGTGCTGGGCGACATGCGGGAGCTTGGCGGGCACGGCCCCGCTCTGCACGCATCCCTGCTCCCCGATGTTCTGGCCGGGGCGGATGTGGTATTTTGCTGCGGTGCACTGATGCGCGGCCTGTTTGACGCCCTGCCGGAGAACCGGCGCGGCGCGCATCGGGACAACAGCGATGAACTGGCCCCGCTGGTGCGGCAGGCCGTGCGTCCGGGCGATGTCATTCTGGTGAAGGGGTCGCTGGGCAGCCGCATGGCGGTGGTGGTCCGGGCCCTGACATCGGCATCCCAGGACATGCGGACTGGGATGCGCGAAGGGGCGCATTCATGATCTACAACCTCCTGTCCTCGCAAGCGGACGGGTTCATCCTGTTCAACCTGTTCCGCTACGTCACCTTCCGGGCCGGCGCCGCCTGCATGACGGCGCTGTTCGTCACGCTGTTCTTCGGCCCCGCCGTGATCCGCTGGCTGCGCAGCTTCCAGAATGGCGGCCAGCCGATCCGCACGGACGGGCCGGAAGGGCACCTGCTGACCAAGAAGGGCACGCCCACCATGGGCGGCGTGCTGATCCTGCTCGGGATGGTGCCGGCGACGCTGCTGTGGGCGGACCTGCGCAACGGCCTCGTCTGGGCCGTGCTGCTGGTGACGCTGGGCTATGGCGCGCTGGGCTTCTGGGACGACTGGCTGAAGGTCACCAAGCGCAACACCAAGGGCGTCTCCGGCAAGGCGAAGCTGGTGGTGCAGGCGGGCGTCGGCCTCGCCGCCGCCATCTGGATCACCCAGCTCATGCCGGCGGAGCTTTCCTCGCAGCTGGCCATGCCCTTCCTGAAGGAGGCCATGATCAATTTCGGCATCCTGTTCCCGCTGGTGGGGATGCTGGTGATGATGGGCGCCTCCAACGCCGTGAACCTGACGGACGGGCTGGACGGCCTCGCCACCGTTCCGGTGATGCTGGCGGCCGGCGTGTTCGGGCTGATCTCCTACCTCGTCGGCAACCGCCTCTTCGCCGACTACCTGCAGCTCAACGGCGTGCCCGGCACCTCGGAGCTGGCGGTGTTCCTGTCGGCGCTGATCGGCGCGGGGCTCGGCTTCCTCTGGTACAACGCGCCGCCCGCCAAGGTGTTCATGGGCGACACGGGCAGCCTCTCGCTCGGCGGCGCGCTGGGTGCCGTGGCGGTGGCCACCAAGCACGAGGTGGTGCTGGCCATCGTCGGCGGGCTGTTCGTGGTGGAGACGGTGTCCGTCATCATCCAGGTGTTCTGGTTCAAGCGCACCGGCCGCCGCGTCTTCCTGATGGCGCCGCTGCACCACCATTTCGAGAAGAAGGGCTGGGCCGAGCCCACCATCGTCATCCGCTTCTGGATCATCGCCATGATCCTGGCCCTTGTCGGCCTCGGCACGCTGAAGATCCGCTGAGATGAGCGCCGCCGCCCCCTTTCCTCTTGCCGCCTTCGCGCCCTTCGCCGGGCAGCGCATCGCCGTGGTCGGGCTTGGCCGCGCCGGGCTGCCCGCGGCGCGGCGGCTGGTGGATTGGGGCGCGGAGATCCTGTGCTGGGACGATGGCGAAGCCGCGCGCGATGCCGCCCTCGCCGCCGGCCTGCCGGTGGGCGATCCCTGCGCGAAAGCCGGCTTCCGCTTCGACGCGCTGCTGCTTTCCCCCGGCATCCCGCACACCCTGCCGGCGCCGCACCCGGCCGCCGCGCGCGCGCGCGAGGCCGGCGTGCCGGTGCTGTGCGACGCCGAGCTGCTGTTCCGCGCCGTGCGCGCCCAGAAACAGGAACAGGGCGGCAGCCGCGCGCGCTTCATCGGCATCACCGGCACCAACGGCAAGTCCACCACCACGGCGCTGCTGCACCACCTGCTCGTGCAGGCGGGGCGCGTGGCGGAGGTGGGCGGCAACCTCGGCCCCGCCGCGCTCGGCCTGCCGCTGCTCGGCGACGAGGGCTGCTATGTGCTGGAGATGTCGAGCTACATGCTGGAGCGCACCGCCGCGCTGCGCTTCGACGCCGCCGTGCTGCTCAACCTTTCGCCCGACCATCTCGACCGCCATGGCGGCATGGCGGGCTATGCCGCCGCCAAGGCGCATGTGTTCGACCACCAGGACGCGCGCGACCTCGCCGTGATCGGCATGGACGACGCGGACACGGCCGCCTTCGCGCAAGGGCACGCGGCGCGGGTGGTGCCCATCTCCGGCCTCGCACCGCAGCCGGGCGGCGTCTGGGCCGAGGGCCGCCTCCTGCGCGACGAGGCGGGCGTCATCGCCGATCTCGACGCGGCGCCCGCCCTGCCCGGCAGCCACAACGCGCAGAACGCCGCCGCGGCGGCGGCCGTGGCGCTGTTCATGGGCCTTTCCCACGCCGAGATCGCCGCCGGCCTCGCCAGCTTCCCCGGCCTGCCGCACCGGCAGGAGCGGGTCGGCGCGCGTGGCGGCATCGCCTTCGTCAACGACAGCAAGGCCACCAACGCCGACAGCACCGCGCGCGCTCTCTCGAGCTACGACCGCGTTGTCTGGATCGGTGGCGGCGTGCCCAAGGCGGGCGGCATCGACAGCCTGGCGCCGCTCTTTCCGCGTATCGCCGAGGCGGTGCTGATCGGCCAGAGCGCGCAGGATTTCGCCGCCACCCTCGCCGCCCACCGCGTGCCCGTGCGGGTCGCCGGCACGCTGGCGGCGGCGGTGCCGGCGGCGCGGGACGCGGCGCGGCGGCACGGGGTGGGCACGGTGCTGCTCTCCCCCGCCTGCGCCAGCTTCGACCAGTTCACCGGCTTCGACGCGCGCGGCGATGCGTTCCGCGCCCTCGTCGCCGCCCTGCCCGAGGACGTGTGATGGCCCTCTCCCGCGCTGATACCTCCGTCCTTGGCCGCTGGTGGTGGACGGTCGACCGCTGGACGCTGGCGGCGCTGCTGGCGCTGGTCGGCCTCGGCTACGTCATGCTGCTGGCCGCCAGCCCCGGCGTCGCCGAGCGCATCGGCGCCAGCTCGCGCGACCTGTTCATCCTCAAGCAGGTGTTCTTCCTGGCGCTGGCCACGGGCGTGATGGTGTTCATCTCGCTGCTGCCGGTGAAGCAGGTGCGGCGCCTGGCGTTGCTCGGCTTCTTCGGCGCGCTGCTGATGACGGCGGCGACGCTGTCCATGGGCGTCGAGATCAAGGGCGCGCGGCGCTGGCTGCACCTGCCGGGCATGACCATCCAGCCTTCCGAGTTCCTCAAGCCCTGCTTCGCCGTGGTCGCGGCCTGGCTGCTGTCCGAGGCGCGCAACCTGGGCTGGCGCGCCACGGCGGCGGCCTGCGCGCTGTTCGTGGTGGTGGCGGCGGTGCTGGTGAAGCAGCCGGACATGGGCATGCTCATCGTCATCGGCTCGGTGTTCTGCGCGCAGCTCTTCGTCGCCGGCATCAGCCTGGTGCTGGTGGCGGGCGCTGGCGTCGCCGGCGTGCTGGGCGGCATCGGCGCCTATTTCGTGCTGCCGCACTTCCAGTCGCGCATCGACCGCTTCCTCGACCCGCAATCGGGCGACACCTACCAGGTGCAGATCGCCATGGAGGCGTTCGGCCATGGCGGGCTGCTCGGCGTCGGCCCCGGCGAGGGCCGGCTGAAGGGCATGCTGCCCGACGCCCATGCCGACTTCGTCTATGCCGTCGCCGGCGAGGAGTTCGGCCTGGCCATCTGCCTGCTGATCCTGGCGCTGTTCGGCTTCGTGGTGCTGCGCGGTCTGCTGCGGCTGCTCGGCGAGAAGGACATGTTCATCATCCTCGGCGCCACCGGCCTGCTGACGCAGTTCGGCCTGCAGGCCTTCATCAACATGGGCTCGGCGCTGCACCTGATCCCGACCAAGGGCATGACGCTGCCCTTCGTCTCCTATGGCGGCTCCTCCGTCGTCGCGGTGGCGCTCGGCATGGGCATGCTGCTGGCCATGACGCGGCGGCGGCTCGCCCGGACGGAGGAGGCATGAGCGGCGCGCCCATCGTCATCGCCGCCGGCGGCACCGGCGGCCATTTCTTTCCCGCCGAGGCGCTGGCGGCGGAGTTGCTGCGCCGCGGCCACCGCATCGCGCTGATGACGGATTCGCGCAGCGCCGACTACAGCAGCCCCGCCTTCGCCCATGCCGAGCGCTTCGTGCTGAAGGGCGCGGGCCTGGCCGGGCACGGGCTGCAACGCGCCGCGATGGGCGCGATGGCGCTGGCCGCCGGCACGGTGCAGGCGCGCAGGCTGCTGCTCTCGCTGGCGCCGGCGGCGGTGGTGGGCTTCGGCGGCTATCCCTGCGTGCCGCCGCTGCTGGCCGCGCGCACCCTGCCCGCCGCGCGCCGCCCGGCCACCATCCTGCACGAGCAGAACGCGGTGCTCGGCCGCGCCAACCGCCTGCTGGCGCGCGGCGCCGACACGCTCGCCCTGTCCTTCGCCGACACGGCGCGCGTGCCGGCCGGCACCACCACCGCGGTGGTGGGCAACCCGGTGCGCCCCGCGCTCGCCGCCCTGGCGGGCCAAGGCTTCACCCCGCCACAGGGTCCGGTGCGGCTCTTCGTCATCGGTGGCAGCCTCGGCGCGCGCGTCTTCTCCGACGTGGTGCCCGAGGCGGTGGGCCTGCTGCCCGCGCCGCTGCGCGGGCGCCTTTCCCTGGTGCAGCAATGCCGGGTGGAGGACCTCCCCCGCGTGCGCGCCGCCTATGAGGCGCTCGGCGTGCCGGCGGAGCTCGCCCCCTTCTTCGGCGACGTGGCGGGGCTCTACGGCACGGCGCATCTCGTGGTGGCGCGGGCCGGCGCCTCCACCGTGGCGGAGCTGGCCTGCGCCGGGCGCGGCGCCATCCTCGTGCCCCTGCCGCACGCCATCGACGACCACCAGACGGCGAACGCGAAGGCGCTCGCCGCCAGCGGCGCGGCGGTGGTGATGCCGCAGCCCGCCTGCACGCCGCCGGCCCTGGCGGCGCAGCTCGCCGCCCTGCTCGACTCGCCGGAGGCGCTGGCCCGTGCCGCCGCCGCCGCCGCCAGCCTCGCCGCGCCGGATGCCGCCGCGCGCCTGGCCGATCTCGTTCTCGCGCGCGCCGCCGCGCGCCGCTCTCAGGAAGTCTCGTAGAATGCGCGCCCTGCCGCTGAACATCGGTCCCATCCACTTCGTCGGCATCGGCGGCATCGGCATGTCGGGCATCGCCGAGGTGCTGCACAATCTCGGCTACACGGTGCAGGGCAGCGACATCGCCGAGGGCTACAACGTGGAGCGCCTGCGCGAGGCGGGCATCAGCGTCACGGTGGGCCATGACGCGGCCAATCTCGGCACCGCGCAGGTGGTGGTCACCTCCACCGCCGTGAAGCGCGACAACCCGGAGGTCGTGGCCGCGCGCCAGCGCCTGATCCCCGTGGTGCGCCGCGCCGAGATGCTGGCCGAGCTGATGCGCCTGAAGTGGGGCATCGCCATCGGCGGCACGCACGGCAAGACGACGACCACCTCGCTCGTCGCCACCGTGCTGGAGGCGGCCAAGCTCGATCCCACCGTGATCAACGGCGGCATCATCAACGCCTATGGCACCAACACCCGGCTCGGCGAGGGCGACTGGATGGTGGTGGAGGCGGATGAGAGCGACGGCTCCTTCCTGCGCCTGCCCGCCGTCGCCGCCGTGGTGACCAACATGGACGCGGAGCACCTGGACCACTGGGGCACCGAGGAGGCGATGAAGCAGGGCTATGCCCAGTTCGTCGGCAACATCCCCTTCTACGGCTTCGCGGTGCTGTGCGCCGACCATCCCAACGTGCAGGCGATGATCCCGCACATCGACCGGCGCCTGATCACCTACGGCTTCTCGCCCCAGGCCGATGTGCGCGCCGAGCGCCTGATCACCGACCGTATGGGCGCCACCTTCGAGGTGATCGTGCAGGACCGCGCCACGGGCCGCAGCCGCAGCCTGAAGCCGATGCGCCTGCCGATGCTCGGCCAGCACAACGTGCAGAACGCGCTGGCCGCCATCGCCGTCGGCATCGAGATGGACATCGACGAGGGCACGATCCGCTCGGCGCTGGCCGGCTTCAAGGGCGTCAAGCGCCGCTTCACCCGTGTCGGCGAGACCAACGGCATCCAGGTGATCGACGACTACGGCCACCATCCGGTGGAGATCGCCGCCGTGCTGAAGGCGGCGCGCCAGGCCGGGGCGCGGGATGTCATCGCGGTGGTGCAGCCGCACCGCTATTCGCGCCTGAAGCAGCTCTTCGAGGAGTTCTGCCAGTGCATGAACGACGCGGGCACGGTGATCGTGGCCGATGTCTATGCCGCCGGCGAGCAGCCCATCCCCGGCGCCGACCGCGACAGCCTGGTCGATGGGCTGCGCGCGCATGGCCACCGCTCCGTGGTGCCCCTGCCCGGCCCCGACAGCCTGCCGGAGATGATCAACGCCATCGCCAAGCCGGGCGACTACGTGGTCTGCCTCGGCGCCGGCAACATCACGGCCTGGGCGCACGCGCTGCCGGAGAAGCTGGCCGCGCTGCAACCGCGCGGGCCACGCCTGGCCGGGGGGGGGCGGTGAGCCGCGCCATGCCGGACAGCGCCACCCTTGCCCTGCCGCCGCTGCGCGGCCGCGTCCAGGCGGAGGCGCCGCTCGCGCCCTTCACCTGGTTCCGCGTGGGCGGGCCGGCGCAGTATCTCGTGCGGCCGGCCGACGTGGATGACCTGCTGCTGCTGCTGCGCGACCGGCCCGCGCACCTGCCGCTCACGGTGATCGGCGCCGCCTCCAACCTGCTGGTGCGCGACGGGGGCTTGCGCGGCATCACCGTCAAGCTCGCGCGCGGCTTCTCCGACATCGCGGTGGAGGCGGACGGCATCATCGCCGGCGCCGCCGCGCTCGACATGACGGTGGCCGAGCACGCCGCCGCCGCCGGGCTCGGCGGGCTGGAGTTCCTCAGCGGCATCCCCGGCGCCATTGGGGGGGCGGTCGCGATGAACGCGGGTGCCTATGGCTCGGAAGTGAAGGACGTGCTGGACTGGGCCGAGGTGGCGACGCCCGCCGGCCTGCTGCGCCTGGACAATGCCGCGCTGGGCTTCGCCTATCGCCGCTCCGCGCTTCCCGCTGGCGGCGTCGTGGTGCGCGCCCGCTTCCGCGCCGTGCCGGGTGCCGCCGCGGAGATCGCCGCGCGCATGAACGTCATCCGAAGCGCGCGCGAGGAAAGCCAGCCCGTGCGCGCCCGCACCGGCGGCTCCACCTTCAAGAACCCCGAAGGCCACAAGGCCTGGGCGCTGATCGACGCCGCCGGCTGCCGCGGCCTGCGCCAGGGCGACGCGCAGGTGTCGGAGAAGCACTGCAACTTCCTCCTCAACCTCGGCGCCGCCACGGCGGCCGATCTGGAAGGGCTGGGCGAGACGGTGCGCGCGCGCGTCGCCGCGCAATCCGGCATCGCGCTGGAGTGGGAAATCAAGCGCCTCGGGGAGCCCGCCGCATGAGTCATGTCGCTGTCCTGTTCGGTGGCATCTCCACCGAGCGCGAGGTCTCCCTCTCCACGGGGCGGCAGGTCATCGCCGCGCTGCGCGAGGCGGGGCACCGCGTCACGCCGGTCGAGGTGACGGAGGACCTCTCCGCCCTGGTCGCCGCGCTGCGGCAGGCGAAGCCGGATGCGGTGTTCAACGCGCTGCATGGCCGCTTCGGCGAGGATGGCTGCGTGCAGGGCGTGCTGGACTGGCTCGGCATTCCCTACACCCATTCCGGCGTGCGCGCCTCCTCGGTGGCGATGGACAAGTCGGCCGCCAAGGCGGTGTTCGCGGCCCACGGCCTGCCGCTGGCCGAGCACCGCGTGGTCTCGCCGGAGGAGCTGGAGGCGGAGGACCCGATCAACCGCCCCTATGTGGTGAAGCCGGTGAACGAGGGCTCCTCGGTCGGTGTCGAGATCCTGAAGGAAGGCGACAACCGCCGCGCCGAGATCGCCCGCAACTGGCGCTTCGGCCGGCAGATCATGACCGAGGAGTTCATCGCCGGGCGCGAGCTGACGGTGGCCGTGATGGGCGACCGCCCGCTCGCCGTCACCGAGATCGGCACCGGCCACGCCTTCTACGACTACGACGCGAAGTACGCCGATGGCGGCAGCCGCCACACCATCCCCGCCGCCATCCCCGATTCGGTGACGCGGGCGGCGATGGAGGCGGCGCTGCGCGCGCACCAGGCGCTGGGCTGCCGCGGCGTCAGCCGCTCCGACTTCCGCTACGACGACGCGACGGACCGCCTCGTCCTGCTGGAGGTGAACACCCAGCCGGGCATGACGCCGACCAGCCTCGTTCCCGAGCAGGCGGCCTATTGCGGCATCAGCTTCCCCGAGCTCTGCACCTGGCTGGTGCAGGAGGCACGCCATGGCCCGTAGTCCCGCCCGCCTTCGCGCGGAGGACCGCATCCGTCTCGCCAGCGATGGCGGGCGACCCAGCCTCGCCGCGCCGCAGCGGCCGAGCGGCCTGCGCCTCTGGCTGCGCCGGCGGCGCGGGCTGCTGCGCCCGGCCTTCTACGCGCTGCTCGGCATTGGCGCGCTCGGTGCCGGCACCGTGATGGTGGTGGCGCTCGAGCCGGCGGGCCGCTTCTCCTGGCTGTCCGAGAACATCGCGGAGGTCGCCGGTGCCGCGGGCATGACGGTGAACGAGATCGTCGTGCGCGGGCAGCAGAACACGCCGCGCGAGCTGATCCGCGCCGCCATCGGCGTCGGGCGCGGCGACCCGCTGCTCGCCTTCTCCCCCACCCAGGCCAAGGCGCGGCTGGAAAGAATCGCCTGGATCGAGAGCGCCGAGGTGCAGCGCCACCTTTCCGGCAACATCCTGATCGAGATCCACGAGCGCAAGCCCTTCGCCATCTGGCAGCGCCAGGGCGAGTTCGCGGTGGTGGACCGCGACGGCCGCGTCGTCTCCGCCGACACGCTCGATGCCTTCGGCCCGCTGCCGCTGCTGGTGGGCGATGGCGCGCACAAGCTCGGCGCCACGCTGTACGACGCGCTCTCGCGCGAGCCCGAGGTGCGCCGCCGGGTGCAGGCCCTGGTGCTGGTCAGCGAGCGGCGCTGGAACCTGCGGCTGCACAACGGCACGGATGTGATGCTGCCCGAGGCGCATGAGGAGGCGGCGGTGAAACGCCTGGGCGAGTTGCAGCGCAGCAGCGCGCTGCTCGACCGGCCGCTGGTGGCGATCGACATGCGCCTGCCGGACCGGCTGGTGGTGCGGCACAACCCGGCGCCCGAGCCGATCCCCGAGCCGCCGAAGCGGCGTGGCGGGAGCAGCCGCGGATGAGGACCCCGCCCCGCCTCGCCGTCGAGCCGCCGCCCGTCCCCCTCGTCACGCCGCGCCGCCGGCGCGCGCGCAGCGGCCCCTTCGGCGTGCTGGACATCGGCACCACCAAGATCGTCTGCCTGATCGCGCGCATGGAGAATGACGGCCAGCCGCGCATCCTGGGCTGCGGCTGGCAGCGCGCGCGCGGCATCAAGGGCGGCAACATCGTCGACCTGCACGAGGCCGAGCAGTGCATCCGCGCCGCCGTGGCGCAGGCGGAGGACGCCGCGGAGGTCAAGCTGGCGGGCGCCATCGTCAACCTCTCCTGCGGCCAGCCCGGCTCGCGGCTGATGAACATCCAGTGGCCGATCGGCGGCCGCGCCGTGACCGAGGCCGACCTGCGCGCCGTGCTGGGCGAGGGCCGCCGCCGCGCCACCGATGACGGGCGCGAGACGGTGCATGCCGCGACGCTCGGCTTCACCATCGACGCGACGCCCGGCGTCGAGGACCCGCGCGACATGGTGTGCGAATCGCTGGTGGCGCAGATGCACCTCGTCGATGCGGCATCCGCCTCGCTGCGCAATCTCGGCGTGTGCCTGCATGGCTGCGACCTGGAGGTGGAGGAGCTGGTCTCGGCGCCCTACGCCTCGGCCCTTTCCGTGCTGGTGGAGGATGAAAGGCAGCTCGGCGCCACGGTGGTGGACATGGGCGGCGGCACCACCAGCATCGCGGTGTATGGCGAGGGCCATCTCCTGCACACGGCGCAGATCCCCGTCGGCGGCTGGCAGGTGACGAACGACCTGGCGCGCGGCCTCGCCACCCCCATCGCGCATGCCGAGCGGATCAAGATTCTCGAGGGCAGCGCGCTGAACGGCGGCGACGACGCCCGGACCATGGTGAACGTTCCGCAGGTGGGCGAGGATGACGACCACCTCGTCAGCATCCCGCGCGCGAGCATCGTGAACATCATCCGCCCGCGAATCGAGGAGACGCTGGAGCTGGTCCGCGGCCGGTTGAACGCCGCGGCGCTGGGCCGCGACGCGGGCTCGCGCGTCGTGCTCACCGGCGGCGCGAGTCAGCTCGTGGGACTCCGCGAGCTCGCCGCACAAATTCTCGACCGTCCCGTGCGCCTCGGACGCCCCGCCACGCTGCGCGGCTTACCAGAAACCGCGCAGGGTCCCGATTTTGCGACAACGCTGGGGCTTGTCGCATGGGGCATGGGCGAAGGCCGCCCGCTGCTCGATATTGATCCTGGCCCGGAGCGCGGAAACGGTCGATTTGCGCGCTTCGTCAACTGGCTTCGCGACCGCGTCTGATGCAATCTGCAACCCGTCCGCCACGCCCAACGCCCGCTACCCGAGGAGACACGCTGCAATGACGCTGAACCTGACGATCCCGCGCCAGCAGCACACCGATTTCAGCCCGCGAATCACCGTCGTCGGAGTCGGCGGCGCGGGCTGCAACGCGGTGAACAACATGATCGCCATGGGTCTCGACGGGGTCGAGTTCCTGGTGGCCAACACCGACGCGCAGGCGCTGGTGCACAGCCGCGCGGAGCGCCGCGTGCAGCTCGGCCCTCACCTGACGCAGGGCCTGGGCGCGGGCGCCAAGCCCGAGATCGGCCGCGCCGCCGCCGAGGAGGCGACGGAGGAGCTGGCCCGCCATCTCGAAGGCATGCACATGGTCTTCATCACCGCCGGCATGGGCGGCGGCACGGGCACGGGCGCGGCTCCGGTGATCGCGCGCATGGCGCGCGAGCGTGGCATCCTGACGGTCGGCGTCGTCACCCGCCCGTTCGACTTCGAGGGGCCGAAGCGCCGGCGGGCGGCGGAGGCGGGGCTTGAGGATCTGCAGTCCTATGTGGACACGCTGATCGTCATTCCGAACCAGAATCTGTTCCGTAAGGCGAATGAGCGCACCACCTTCGCCGAAGCCTTCAAGATGGCGGACGACGTGCTGCACATGGGCGTGCGCGGCGTCACCGACCTGATGGTCAATCCCGGCCTGGTGAATCTCGACTTCGCCGACATCCGCACCGTCATGGCCGAGATGGGCAAGGCGATGATGGGCACGGGCGAGGCCGAGGGCGAGGACCGCGCGGTGAAGGCCGCCGAGGCCGCGATCAACAACCCGCTGCTCGAGGACACCTCGATGCTCGGCGCCAAGGGTGTGCTGATCAACATCACCGGCGGCTACGACATGACGCTGTTCGAGGTGGACGAGGCCGCGAACCGCATCCGCCGCGAGGTGGACGAGGAAGCCAACATCATCTTCGGCTCCTCGGTGGACGAGGACATGAATGGCCGGCTGCGCGTCTCGGTGGTCGCCACCGGCATCGACGCCATCCAGGAACACAATGCCGAGCGGCCGAAGCTGGTCGCGGTCGGCGGCGTGGCGCCGACGCAGGCGGTCGCCAGCGCGCCCGTGCCGCCCGCCATTCCGCGCGGCGTGCCCGGCGCCCCCACCATGCAGCGCGCGGTGATGCCGCAGCCCGCCTCGCCCGTGCGCGTGGGCCCGGCCGGCCCCGCCGGCGCGCCCCGCCGCCCGGCGGGCATGGCGCCCGCCACCGCCGCCGCCACGGCGCAGCAGATGGCCCCGGTGATGCAGCCGGTGGCCTATGAGGCGCCGCAGCCCGCGCCGGAGGCGCCCTCGCCCGAGGACATACCGGCGCCGCTCGCGCAGCATCCGGACCTGGCGGCGCGCCCGCCCGCCCCGGCCCGCCCGATGGCGCCGCCCCCCGTTTCCGCGCCGCCGGCCGGCGGTGGCGGCTTCAACCTGTTCCGCCGCGCCACTGGTCTGATGCGCCGCAACCTCTCGGCCGAGGGCGATGCCGCGCCGGCGCCCGTGGCGCGCCCCGTGGCCGCCGCGCCCGTGCCGCCCGCCGCGCCCCGGCCGGCCGCCGCCCCGGCGCCGCAGCCCGCGCCGCAGGCCGAGGAAATGGGCCTTGACATCCCCACCTTCCTGCGCCGCCAGAACAACTGACCGGCCACGCCGCCAGTGACGGAGCAGCCCCGCAATGCAAGTTGCGGGGCTTTTTGCATCGCAGCAACCATCCAATTTCAATGGCTTATATTGTTGAGCTAAACTGAAATAAACGGAAACAAGCGTTGACTCGCAGTGTGCCGCCGCCAATGTCATGTAACGCTCAGCCGAAACGGCCGAGGGATTTCCCTCCGCCGATGCAGCAATGGCCAGGGGCAGTGATGGACGGTTTCCTCGCAGGGGGCATGGAACGACGCAGGACGCTGAAGGCGCCCATCGGGTGCGTCGGCATCGGCCTGCACTCGGGCCGCCGCGCCGCGCTGACGCTGCGCCCCGCCCCGGTCAATGCCGGCATCGTCTTCCGCCGCACCGATCTCGGGCTGGACATCCCGGCCCGCCACGATCTGGTGTTCGACACCCGCCTCTGCACGGCCATCGCCCTTCCCGGCCAGCCGCAGGCGCGGCTCGGCACCATCGAGCATGTCATGGCCGCGCTGGCCGCCTGTGGCATCGACGACGTGGTGGTCGAGGTCGATGGCCCCGAGGTGCCGATCCTGGATGGCTCCGCCGCTCCCTTCATCTTCCTGATCGATTGCGCGGGCATTGCCACCAGCGCCATGCCGCGCAGCACCATCGAGGTGCTCAAGACGGTGCGCGTGCAGGATGGCGAGGGGCCGGACGCTCCCTGGGTGGCGCTGCATCCCACCGCCACGCCGGGCTTCGAGGCCGCGCTGGAGATCGACTTCCCCTCCACCGCCATCGGCCGCCAGTCGCTGTCGCTGCGCGTGACGGAAGCCTCCTTCCGCGGCATGCTGGCCGATGCCCGCACCTTCACCATGGCCGAGGACGTGGCGCGGCTGCGCGCCGCCGGCCTGGCGCAGGGCGGCAGCCTGGCCAATGCGGTGGTGGTGGATGGCCCGCTGGTGCTCAACCCGGGCGGGCTGCGCCATCCGGACGAGTGCGTGCGCCACAAGCTGCTGGATGTTGTGGGCGACCTCGCCCTGGCCGGCGCCCCGCTCTCGGCGCGGTTCAGCGGCAGCCGCTCCGGCCACGCGCTGAACAACCGGCTGCTGCGCGCGCTGTTCGCCGACAGCAACGCCTGGCGCTGGAAGGACGCGCCGCTGCTGCCCGCCTCCGAGCCCCTCTCCACCCGCGCCCTGGACGCCGAGCCGGTGGCCGCCTGAACGGGCGGCCGGCCACGCGCCAAGCCAGCCTTCGCCTGGCCGCGCGCCAGGCCGGATGGCCCTCTTCGTCTTGGCGGGGGAGCATGATATAGAGCGGACGCCATGCGCACCCGTCTGAACCGGACTCTCCGCCTTTCCCTGATCCTGGCCGCTCCGCTGCTGGCGGGCGCCTGCTCGCAATGGGACGGCAGGGACGACTCGCTGCGTCCTCGCGCTCCGCTGGCCGAGCAGACGCCGGAATCCCTTTATGCCGCCGGCATCGAATCGCTGCGCCAGGAACGCTACGTCCAGGCCATCGAGTATTTCGACACGGTGGAGCGGGAGCATCCCTATTCCACCTGGGCCACCAGCGCCAAGCTGATGTCCGCCTATTCGGACTACATGCGCAACCGCTACACCGAGGCCATCGGCGCGCTGGACCGCTTCATCCAGCTCCACCCGGCGCATCGCGACATCGCCTATGCCTATTACCTGCGCGCGCTCTGCTACTACGAGCAGATCGTCGATGCCGAGCGCGACCAGCGCGGCACCGAGATCGCCCTGGCGCAGCTGCAGGAAGTGATCAACCGCTTCCCCGAAAGCTCCTATGCCCGCGATGCGCGGCTGAAGATCGACCTCGCCCGCGACCACCTGGCGGGGCGCGAGATGAACATCGGCCGCTTCTACCAGTCGCGCGGGCTGCAATCGGCCGCCATCGGCCGCTTTAAGCGGGTGGTGGAGGAGTTCCAGACCACCAACCACGTGCCCGAGGCGCTGCACCGGCTGACCGAGATCTACCTCGCCCTTGGCCTCACCGAGGAGGCGCGGCGCACCGCGAGCGTGCTGGGCCACAACTATCCCGGCAGCGCTTGGTACCAGGATTCCTATGCCCTGCTGGTGGAAGGCGCGCAGCCCGCCCCGCAGGACCGGCCGGGCTTCCTCCGCCGCGCCTGGAATTCGGTGTTCTGAGCCGCCAGGCCCCTGACCCCAGAGGCAAGACCAAGGCCGCGGCCCCGCCATGCTGAGCTCGCTCGCCATCCGTGACGTGGTGCTGATCGACAGGCTGGACCTGGCGCTCGGCGCCGGCCTCACCGTGCTGACCGGCGAGACCGGGGCGGGCAAGTCCATCCTGCTGGACAGCCTCGGCCTGGCGCTCGGCCAGCGGGCGGAGGCCGGCATGGTGCGCGGCGGGCAGGCCCAGGCCTCGGTCGCCGCCTGCTTCCACCTCGCCGCCGACCATCCCGCCAATGCCGTCCTGGCGGAGCAGGGCATCGAGGTGGAGGAGGATCTGGTGCTGCGCCGCGTGGTGCAGGCCGATGGCCGCTCCCGCGCCTTCGTCAACGACCAGCCCGTGGGCGTGGCGCTGCTGCGCCGCCTTGGCGCGCTGCTCGTCGAGGTGCAGGGCCAGCACGACCAGGTGGGCCTCGCCGACCCTGCCACCCATGCCGCGCTGCTCGATGCCTTCGGCGCGCTGGAAGCCGATCGGATGGGCGTGGCCGAGGCCTACCGCGCCTGGAAGCAGGCGGAGCGCGCCCTGCGCGAGGCGCAGGAAGCCATCGCCCAGGCGCAGCGCGACGAGGAATGGCTGCGCCACGCCGTGGAGGAGCTTTCCGTCCTCGCCCCCGTGGAGGGCGAGGAGGACGCGCTGGCCAATGAGCGGCAGGCCATGCAGCAGGGCGAGCGCCGGGCCGAGGCCGTGGCCGCCGCCCTGTCCGAGCTGCAGCCGCGCGACCGCCGCGGCAGCGCCGGCCCCGCCGCGGCCCTGCGCAATGCCGCCCGCGCGCTGGAGCGCCTGCCCGCGCCGAACGAGGAGGCCTCCCCCATCCTCGCGGCGCTGGGCCAGGCGCAGGATTCGCTGGCCGAGGCCGAGGCCATGCTGGAGCGGCTGGGCGCCGATCTCGGCCCCGACCCACGCCGGCTGGAACAGGTGGAGGAGCGCCTCTTCGCGCTCCGCGCCGCCGCCCGCAAGCACATGGTGGCGGTGGTGGAGCTGCCCGCCCTGCTGGCCGATCTCGCCAGCCGCCTTTCCGCGCTGGATGCGGGGGCGGAACGCGCCGCCGCGCTGGAGCAGGCCGCCACGGCGGCGCGCACGGCCTATGTGCGGCGCGCGGAGGCGCTTTCCGCCGCCCGTGGCGGGGCCGCCCGCGCGCTGGAGAAGGCGGTGGCGCAGGAGCTGGCGCCGCTGAAGCTGGAGCGCGCCCGGCTGCACATCGAGATCGCCCCGCGCGAGGAGCGCGCCTGGGCGGCCGACGGGCAGGACCGCGTCACCTTCCTGGTTTCCACCAATCCTGGCCAGAAGCCCGGGCAGCTCGACAAGATCGCCTCGGGCGGCGAGCTGTCCCGGCTGATGCTGGCGCTGAAGGTGGTGCTGGCGCGCGGCTCCCCCGTGCCGACGCTGGTGTTCGACGAGGTGGACAGCGGCATCGGCGGGGCCACGGCGGCGGCAGTGGGCGAGCGCCTGGCCCGCGTGGCGGAGCGGCTGCAGGTGCTGGTGGTGACGCACAGCCCGCAGGTGGCGGCGCGCGGCACGCAGCACTGGCGCGTCTCCAAGGGCGTGCGGGCCGAGCGGGCCGAGACGCGGGTGGAGCCGCTCGACCCCGCCGCGCGGCGCGAGGAGCTGGCCCGCATGCTGGCCGGCGAAACCATCACCGAGGCCGCCCGCGCCGCCGCCGATTCGCTGCTGCGCTGAACGGCGGCAGGCGAAAAAGATACGGCTTCCGGGCTTCCTGTTTCGTCCGTTCCCGCGTTAGCAGGAGCGCCATGACCGCGCCGCTCCGCTCCATCCCCGTCGATGCGCTGACCGAGGCCCAGGCGGCCGAGGAACTGGCCGCCCTGGCCGAGGCGATCGAGACCGCCGACATCGCCTACCACCAGAACGACGCGCCGGTGATGACCGACGCCGAGTACGATGCGCTGCGGCGGCGCAACACGGCCATCGAGGCGCGCTTTCCCGCGCTCAAGCGGGCGGACAGCCCGAGCGAGGCGCCGCCGGGCGCGGCGCCGGCGGCGGGCTTCGCCAAGTTCCGCCACGGCACGCCGATGCTGAGCCTGGACAACGCCTTCTCGCCCGAGGACTTCGCCGAGTTCGCCAAGAGCATCCGGCGCTTCCTCAAGCTGCCGCCGGAGGAGGTGCTGGCCTTCGTGGCCGAGCCCAAGATCGACGGGCTGTCGGTTAACCTGCTCTACGAGAAGGGCGTGTTCGTGCGCGGCGCCACGCGGGGCGACGGCACGGTGGGCGAGGACATCACCCGCAACCTCGAGACGCTGGAGGAGCTGCCCCGCCGCCTGCCCGAACCTTTCCCGGATGCCATCGAGATCCGCGGCGAGGTGTTCATGACCAAGGCGGACTTCCTGGCCTTCCATGCCGAGCAGACGCGGCTGCACGAGGAGCGCGAGCGGCGGCGCGAGCGCGGCGAGAAGGTGGGCGAGGCGGTCCGCATCCCCGTCAACCCGCGCAACGCGGCGGCGGGCAGCCTGCGCCAGCTCAACCCCGAGGTCACGGCGCGGCGGCCGCTGAAGCTCCTGGCCTATGCCCAGGGCGAATCCAGCAGCCCGGTGGCTGACACCCATTCGGCCTATCTGGACCAGCTCAGGGCCTGGGGCTTCCCGGTGAACCCGCTTTCCCGCGCCCTGCCGGACGAGACGGCGGCCGAGGCCTTCCAGGCGGAGATGGCGGCACGGCGCGCCGGCCTCGCCTATGACATCGACGGCGTGGTCTACAAGCTGGACCGGCTGGACTGGCAGGCGCGCCTCGGCTTCGTCGGCCGCGCGCCGCGCTGGGCCATCGCCTGGAAGTTCCCGGCCGAGCGGGCCGAGACGGTGCTGCAGGAGATCCAGATCCAGGTCGGCCGCACGGGCGCGCTGACGCCGCGCGCGGTGATGCAGCCGGTCAATGTCGGCGGCGTCATGGTGCAGCACGCCACGCTGCACAACGAGGACGAGATCGCCCGCAAGGATGTGCGGGTGGGCGACACCGTCATCCTCCAGCGCGCCGGCGACGTGATCCCGCAGATCGTGGCCGTGGTGGCGGAGAAGCGGCCGGCGGGCAGCCAGCCCTTCGCCTTCCCCACCACCTGCCCCGCCTGCGGCAGCCACGCCGTGCGGCCGGAAGGCGAGGTGGTGCGGCGCTGCACCGGCGGCCTCGTCTGCCCGGCGCAGACGGTGGAGCGGCTCAAGCACTTCGTCAGCCGCAACGCCATGGACATCGAGGGACTGGGCGAGGAGAACATCCTCAAGCTGCACGAGGAGGGGCTGGTGCGGAGCCCGGCCGACATCTTCCGCCTGGCGCCGCACGCCGAGCGGATGCGCGGCTGGGAGGGCTGGGGCAAGTCGGCCAAGGGCGGCGGCACCAGAAAGGTGGCGAACCTGCTGGCGGCCATCGAATCCCGCAGGAACGTGCCGCTGGAGCGGTTCATCTTCGCCCTCGGCATCCGCCGCATCGGCGAGCAGAACGCCAAGCTGCTGGCGCGGCACTACCATTCCCTCGCCACCTGGCGGGAAAAGATGCTGGCGGCCACCACCATCGGCTCCGAGGCGCGGGAGGAGCTGGGCTCCATCCAGGGCATCGGCCCGGCCATCGCCACCGAGCTGGCCGAGTTCTTCGCCGAGAGGCACAACCGCGACGCGCTGGACGACCTCGCCCGCGAGGTGAGCCCCACCGATGCCGAGGACTTCTCCGCCAGCGACAGCCCCTTCGCCGGCAAGGTCGTCGTCTTCACCGGCACGCTGGAGAAGACCTCGCGCGACGAGGCGGAGGCGGTGGCCGAGCGGCTCGGCGCCAGGGTGACCAAGAGCGTCTCGAAGAAGACCGACTTCGTGGTGGTGGGCGCCGATGCGGGGTCGAAGGCCAAGAAGGCCGCCGAGCTCAACCTCCGCACGCTGACGGAGGATGAGTGGCGCGCCATGGCGGGGCTGGGCTAGCCAGGGGGCGCGCCCTTTCCCTTCCCCTGGCGTCGGGCGGTCAGAGCGGCGCGCAGGCCCGGCGCAGCCATTCCGCCCCGTCATCCTCCAGCCCGGGGCCGACCTCCGCCAGCACGCGGGCATGGTAGGCATCCACCCAGCCGCGCTCGCCGGGGGTGAGAAGGGCCAGGTCGATCAGCCGGCGCTCATAGGGCACCAGGGTCAGGGTCTCGAACTCCAGGAAGGGGCGCGTCTGGCCGGGGCGGCTTTCGGCCTGCCGGGTCAGCAGCAGGTTCTCGATGCGGATGCCATAGGCGCCCGGCTGGTAGAAGCCCGGCTCGTCGGACAGGATCATGCCCGGGCGCAGCGGCACGGCCCGCGCGGCGCGGCTGATGCTCGCCGGCCCCTCATGCACCGACAGGAAGCTGCCGATGCCATGGCCGGTGCCGTGGTCGTAGTCGAGCCCGGCCTGCCACAGCGGCGCCCGCGCCACCGCGTCGATGTGCGGGCCGGCGACACCCTGCGGGAAGCGCAGCGTGGCCAGCGCGATATGGCCGCGCAGCACCCGCGTGTAGCGCTCCACGAGATCCGCCGGCGGGGTGCCGGGGCCGGTCCAGAGCGTGCGGGTGATGTCCGTGGTGCCGTCCGTGTACTGCGCGCCGCTGTCGATCAGGTAGCACTCGTCGGGGCGGATCGGCCGGTCCGTTTCCGGCGTGGCGCGGTAATGGACGATGGCGCCGTGCTCGCCCGCCCCCGAGATGGCGGGAAAGCTCTCGGCGCGGAACAGCGGCTGCGCCCGGCGCAAGGCCAGCAGACGCTCGGCGGCGCCGATCTCGGTCTCGGTGCCGCGCGGCGCCTGGGCGGCGAACCAGGCCAGGAAGCGCGCCATGGCCTGCGCGTCGCGCCGGTGCGCACGCCGGGCGCCTTCCTGCTCCACCGGGTTCTTGCAGGCGCGCGGCAGGCGGCAGGGGTCCTCGCCGGCATGCAGCGTGGCGCCGGCCTCGCGCAGCGTGGCGGCGAACCAGACGGGGGTGGCGTCGGGGTCGAGCCGCACCGCCTGGCCGCCCAGCCCCGCCAGCACCTCGGCCATCGCCGCCGGCGGATGCACCGACACCGCATTGCCCAGATGCGCCCACGTGGCCTCGGGCAGCTTGGCGGGGTCCATGAACAGCTCCACCCGCTCATCCGCCCGCAGCAGGGCGAAGCCCAGCGCCAGGGGCGTGTGCTCCAGGTCGCCGCCGCGCAGGTTCAGCAGCCAGGCCAGGGAATGCGGGTCCGCCAGCACGGCGGCGGCCTCGCCGGCGGCGCGCAGCCCGGCTGCGGCCTCGGCCCGCTTCTCCGCCGAGTCGCGGCCGGCATATTCCAGCGGATGCGGCACGGCGGCGGCGCGCGGCGGTGCCGGGCGGTCCCGCCACACGGCATCGACCGGGTTGGCGGCCAGCGGCACCAGGACGGCGCCGGAGGGCATCAGCCGGTCCAGCGCCGATTGCGGGTGCAGCCAGGGGTCGTAGCCGATGCGCAGGCCCGCCGCGTGCCGCGCCAGCCAGTCCTGCGGCGGCTGCTCGGTCAGGTGGCAATGCTCCCACAGCGCCGGGTCGGCCTGCTGGAGCGCCTGGGTGGTGTAGCGGCCATCGACGAAGAGCGCGGCGCGCGTGGCCAGGACGACCGCCATGCCGGCGCTGCCGGTGAACCCCGTCAGCCAGGCGAGGCGCTCGCCGCTGGGCGGCACGTATTCGCCCAGATACTCGTCGCTGCGCGGGACCAGCAGGCCATCCACCCCGCTCCGGTCGAGTTCGGCCCGGAGGGCGGCGAGGCGTTCGGCGTGTGTCACGTTGGTTAGCATCCCGTTAAGAACATGTTTCCACAGGTTTCAATGCGCCGAGCGCATGGCTAAGCTTCGTTTGTCGCGCTCGTCTTTGCACGCGCTCAAGCCTACATCCGGCGCATCGCGCAAGGGGCGGGCGGTCGACGGCACGAGCCAGTCCTGCGGACCACCCCGGCGCGCAATTGGAACGCTAGACAATGGACGCCCGCATCACCAAGCCGGAGTTTCACTCCGCCACCCCGAGCGCTGCCTTCGCCATGGACGAGGCGCGCTCCGTCGCGCTCGCCGCGATCCGCGCGCGGGATGAGGCGATCGGCCAGTGGATCCGCAAGGCGATCGTCAAGGCCTATCGCGCCGTGGTGGAATACCCGCAGCGCCGCCGCGTGAAGGACGAGCTGTCGCTGATGACCGACCGCGAGCTGTCCGACATCGGCCTGAGCCGCGGCGACATCAGCCGCGTGTTCGAGGGCGATTTCGAGGCCCAGGCCAGCCGCGCGGCGAACGCCCCAGCCGGCAGCCGCAGCGCCGCCTGACACGAAGCGGCCCGAAAAGAATCGGCTGGCGCGCGGCAACTCCGGCCGCGCGTCCTGGTTTGTAGCACCAGAGACCAGGAAGCGGCGCTTCCTCCCCCCCTCCCCCCGGTGCCGCTTCCAGCCAGAACCGCCCCGCATCCCCCCAGATGCGGGGCGGTTCCATATCCGGCCCCCGGCGGGCTCGATCCCGCCCGGCCCCGATGCGGCTCAGCGCTTGCGCAGCACCAGGGCGGACCAGGCGCCCTGGTCGATGCGCCGCTCCAGAACCATGCCGGCGCGGCGGTGCGCGGCCAGCACCATCCGCACCTGGGTGCCGAGCAGGCCGGCCAGGATGGCGGTGCCGCCCGGCGCCAGGTGTTCGGACAGGCTCTTGGCCATGGCGCAGAGCGGGCGGGCGAGGATGTTGGCGAACACCAGGTCATAGGTGCCGGCGCGCACGCCGCGGTGGCGCCAGCCATCGGCCAGCCGCGCCCGGATCAGGTTGCGTAGCCCGTTGGCGCTGGCGTTCTCGGCGGCGATGCGCACGCTCCAGGGCTCGATGTCGGTGGCCAGCACGCGGCGGCGCAGCCGCTTGGCCGCCGCCATGGCCAGGATGCCGGAGCCGGTGCCGAGGTCAAGGATGCGGCGCGGCCGGCGGTGCGCCATGCCCTCGAAGCCGATCAGGCAGCCGCGCGTCGAGCCGTGCTCGCCCGAGCCGAAGGCGAGCCCCGCATCCAGCCGCAGCACGGTGCGGCCATAGGTGACGGGATTGGGCAGGTGGCTCGGGCGGATCAGCACCCGCGCGCCGATCTCCTGCTCGGGAAAGGCCTGCACGGTGCGGGCGAGCCACCCTTCCGCCTCGACGGGCGCGCGCTTCAGCTCCGGCATCTCGATGCCGGACAGCGCCGCGGCCAGGACCAGGGCGGGCAGCAGCTCCTCGTCGCCCACGCCGGTCTCGCGCACCGCCTCCAGGCCCCAGCTGTCGGTCGGGTCGTCCTTGAAGTAGCCCACGCTGGGGCAGACGGTCTGCAGCGCCGCCTCGAAATGCGGCACCGCCTCTTCCGGCAGGCCGTCGATGGTCAGGGTTTCCAGGGTCTGGGGATGGCGGCGGTTCATCAGGCCTTTTCCACGAAACTGTCGAGCACGCGCTTCCGCCCCGCCTTGTCGAATTCGACGTCCAGCTTGTTGTCTTCGGCGCTCACGACACGCCCATAGCCGAATTTCGTGTGAAACACCCGGCTGCCCGGCGGAATGGCGGCATTCTTCGCCGGGCGCTCCGCCACTTCCCAGGCGCCGGCCTCAATGATGCGCGGCTTGCGCGCCACCAGCGGGAACTGGCCGGAGAACACCGAGGGCGCCGAAACCATGCGCGCCCGCTCGGCGCGCGCCCCGCCCTCCTGCTCGACATGCTCGGGCGGCAGCTCGTCGAGGAAGCGGGAAGGAATGGCGCTGCTCCAGTTGGCGTAGAGCCGCCGGTTGGCCGCGTGGCTGATGACGCAGCACTTCCGCGCCCGGGTGATGCCGACATAGGCGAGGCGCCGCTCCTCCTCGAGCCCCTTGTCGCCCGACTCGTCGAGCGAGCGCTGGTGCGGGAACAGCCCCTCCTCCCAGCCGGGCAGGAACACCGTGTCGAACTCCAGCCCCTTGGCGGCGTGCAGCGTCATCAGGCTGACGCGCTCGGCCTCCGGCGCCTGGTCGCTCTCCATCACCAGCGAGACATGCTCCAGGAAGCCGGCCAGCGTCTCGAACTCGCCCAGCGCGCGGATCAGCTCCTTCAGGTTCTCGAGCCGCCCCGGCGCCTCGGGCGACTTGTCCTGCCGCCACATCTCCGTGTAGCCGGATTCGTCGAGCAGGGTGGCGGCCACCACCACATGCCCCTCCCGCTCCAGCCCCTCGCGCCAGCGGGCGAAGCCCTCCAGCAGCTCCCGCAGCGCCTGGCGCGGCTTGGGCCGCAGCGCGCCGAGCGCCGTCATCCGGTCCGCCGCCACCAGCAGGGGCACGCCCTCGGCGCGGGCGAGCTGGTGCATGGCGCGCAGCGCCGTGTCGCCCAGGCCACGCTTGGGGGTGTTGACGATGCGCTCGAAGGCCAGGTCGTCGGCCGGCTGGTTCAGCACCCGCAGATAGGCCATGGCATCGCGGATCTCGGCCCGCTCGTAGAACTTCAGCCCGCCCACCACGCGGTAGGGGATGCCCAGCGTGATCAGCCGCTCCTCGAAGGCGCGGGTCTGCGAGCCGGTGCGGACCAGAATGGCGATCTCGGCGAGGTTGTGCCCGTCCCGCCGCGCGGCCTCGATGCGGCCGCCCACCATGCGGGCCTCCTCCTCCGAGTCCCAGAGCGAGACGACGCGCACCTTCTCGCCGCGCGCATCCTCGCGGCCGGGGCGGAGCGTCTTGCCCAGCCGCCCGCTGTTCCGGGCGATCAGGCCCGAGGCGGCGCCCAGGATCGGCGTGGTGGAGCGGTAGTTGGATTCGAGGCGCACGATGGTGGCGCCGGGGAAGTCCTTCTCGAAGCGGAGGATGTTCTCGATCTCGGCGCCGCGCCAGGAATAGATCGACTGGTCGTCGTCGCCCACGCAGCAGATGTTGCGGCTTGCCGGGTCCTCGCGCTGGGCCAGCAGGCGCAGCCAGAGATACTGGACGAGGTTGGTGTCCTGGTACTCGTCCACCAGGATGTAGCGGAAGCGGCGGTGGTAGTCGGCCAGCACGTCCGGATGCTCGCGCAGGATCTCCACCACATGCAGCATCAGGTCGCCGAAATCGGTGGCGTTCACCTGTTTCAGCCGCTCCTGGTAGGCGGCGTAGAGGCTGCGGGCGCGGTTGTTGGCGAAGTCCGAGTCCTCGGCCGGCGTGATCCGCGCGGGCGTGCAGCCGCGGTCCTTCCAGCGCTGGATGACGGTCATCAGACCCTGCGGTGGCCAGCGCTTCTGGTCGATGCCGGCGGCCTCCATCACCTGCTTGAGCAGGCGCATCTGGTCGTCCGTGTCGAGGATGGTGAAGTTGCTGGAAAGCCCCACCAGCTCGGCGTGGCGGCGCAGCATGCGGGCGCAGAGGGCATGGAAGGTGCCGAGCCACAGCCCCTCCGCCGGCTGGCCCAGGATGGCCGAGACGCGCTCGCGCATCTCGCGCGCCGCCTTGTTGGTGAAGGTGACGGCCAGCACCTGGCTGGGGAAGGCCCGCCGCGTCATCAGGATGTGGGCGAAGCGGGTGGTCAGCACCCGCGTCTTGCCGGTGCCGGCGCCGGCCAGCACCAGCAGCGGCCCGTCCACCGTCTCCACGGCGGCGCGCTGCTCGGGGTTCAGCCGGGCCAGGTAGTCGGTGGCGGAGGCGGGCATGGTCGTCATTGGCAGAACCCCACGGAGCCGGCGGCGCAGCGGCGGGCGCCATCGACCCACAGCGCGCCATCCAGCGTGGCGGTGCCCAGGTCGGCGCCCGACAGGTTGGCCCCGGTCAGGTCGGCATCGGTCAGGTCGGCGCGGAAGAAGCGGGCGCCCCGCAGGTCGGCCCCGGCGAAGCGGGCGCCGACCAGCCGGGCGCGGGTGAACTCGGCGCCGCGCAGCACGGCGCCCGAGAAATCGGCGCCTGACGCATCGGCCGAGGTGAAGCGGGCGGCGGGGGCGTCCGCCTCGGCCAGCTTCGCCTGGCCCAGCCTGGCGCGGGCGAAGCTCGCATCGCGCAGCACGGCGCCGGTCAGGTCCACGCCGCGGAAATCCTGCCCGTCCTGCAGGCAGCGCCGCCAGTCCACCCCGGGCGCGGGGGCGTCCGTGCAGGCGGCGGCGGCCGGGGCGATGCCCAGCAGCAGCAGCAGGGGAAGGGCAAGAAGGGGCAGGATTGGCGGGGACACGGGCTGGATATAGAACGGGCCACGAACGCGGCCAACCTCCGGCCGGCCGCCGGGAGGGAGTCGCCGCCATTCTCAGCCTGCCGATCCGCGCCCTCGAATGGTCCGCCCGGCAGGGCGGCATGCTTCTGGCGGCGAGCATCTTCGCCGGCCTGTTCATCCCGCCCCTGGCTGGCGCCCTGCGCGAGGCGGTGACGCCGATCGTGGCGCTGCTGATGACGCTGGTGCTGCTGCGGGTCGATCCGGTGCAGGTGCTGGCCTATCTGCGGCGGCCGCTGCTGGTGGTGGCGATGCTGGCCTGGCTGCTGCTGGGATGCCCGCTGCTGGCCTATGCCGCGACCCGGGCGGTGGGGCTGGACGGGCCGATGGGCGCGGGGCTGGTGATCGTGGCCACCGGCTGCGCCGCCACCTCCTCCCCCGCCTTCGCCCGGCTGGTCGGGCTGGATGGCGAGATCGCGCTGGTGGTGTCGCTGCTCTCCACCCTGCTGGTGCCCTTCACCGCGCCGCCCCTGGCGCTGGGGCTGCTGGGGATCGACCTGTCCATCACCGTGGGCGGGCTGATGGCGCGGCTGGCGCTGGTGGTGGGGCTGCCGCTGGCGGTCTCGCTGGCGATCCGCCAGATGGCCGGGCCGGCGCGGCTGGCCCGCTGGGGCGGCGCCGTGGATGGCGCGGTGGTGCTGCTGGTGGTGCTCTACGGCTTCGGCGTGATGGACGGCGTGCTGGCCCGCCTGCTGGCCGAGCCCGGGCTGGTGCTGGGCGGCATCCTGCTGGCCTTCGCCGGCTGCCTGGGGCTGAACGTGGCCACGGCGCTGGCCTTCCGCCCGGCGGGGCACCGCCTGTCGCTTTCCGCGGGGCTGCTCTCGGGCAACCGCAACATGGCGCTCTACCTGGCGGTGATGCCGGCCAGCACGGAGCCGCGCATCCTGCTGTTCTTCGTGCTCTGCCAGTTTCCGCTCTTCCTCAGCCCCTTCCTGCTGAAGCCGGTCTATGCCCGGCTGGCGCGGCGGGGCTGAGGGAGGGGGCCGCCCCTCCCCGCCTCTTCAGGCGGCCGGCGCCGCCTTCGGCCGGGCGCCCAGGATGTGGGAGATGGCATAGGTCAGGTCGGCGCGGTTGAGGGTGTAGAAGTGGAACTCGTCCACCCCGTTGGCCTGCAGCAGGCGCACCTGCTCGGCGGCGAGGGCGGCGGCCACCATGCGGCGGGTTTCCGGGTCGTCGTCCAGCCCCTCGAAGAGGCGGCCCATCCAGTCCGGCACGCTGGCGCCGCACATGGCGGAGAACTTGCGCACCTGGTTGAAGTTGGAGACCGGCAGGATGCCCGGCACGATCGGCACGGTGATGCCGGCGGCGTGGCAGCGGTCCAGGAAGCGCAGGAACACCTCGGTGTCGAAGAAGTACTGGGTGATGGCGCGGGTGGCGCCGGCGTCGATCTTGCGCTTGAGGTTGTCCAGGTCGTGCTGGGCGGAGCTGGCGGTGGGGTGTGTCTCGGGATAGGCGGCCACCGAGATCTCGAAATCGGCCACGCGCTTCAGCCCGGCCACCAGGTCGGCGGCATAGGCGTAGCCCTGCGGGTGCGGCACATAGCCCTCCTCGCCGGCCGGGGCGTCGCCGCGCAGCGCCACGATGTGGCGCACGCCATCGGCCCAGTAGCGGCGGGCGACGTCGTCCACCTCGCCCTGGCTGGCGCCAACGCAGGTGAGATGCGCGGCCGGCGTCAGGCTGGTTTCCCGCACCAGGCGGGAGAGCGTGGCATGGGTGCGCTCCTGCGTGGTGCCGCCCGCACCATAGGTGACCGAGACGAAGCGCGGCGCCAGCGGCTCCAGCCGCCGCACGCAGCTCCAGAGCTGCTGCTCCAGCGCCTCCGTGCGGGGCGGGAAGAACTCGAAGGAAAGGGCGGGGGGCGGCAGCTCGGTCGGCACGGGCAGGCCGGCCACGCGCGGGCCGGTCAGCCAGCGCTGCAGGGTGCCCGGGGTGCCGGCGGAGGCTGCGTGGTCGGCGAGGTGGTTCATGCCCCTCCCTTACTGCACCCGGCGGCGGAAATGAATGCGGCACCGCACGGGGTTGTTTGCAGCAGCTTGACCTTTAAATGTTCCTGGCATTCATCCCTGGATGTATGTAGCCCGCTGATTGCCCTTCCCGCCGCTTCCTCCCGGCCTTGCAGGAAATGCTCCGCCCATGCATCCCTATCGCCGCCCGCTCCTTATGCTGCTCGGCATGCTGGCCCTCTCGGCCTGCGCCACGCGCCCGCCAGCGAGCGAGCCCGAGGCGCTGGCGGAATACGAGCAGACCAACGACCCGCTGGAGCCCCTCAACCGCGGCCTGTATGCCGTCCACAACGGCATCGACACGGTGGTGCTGCGCCCGGCGGCGGAGGTCTACCGCTTCGTGCTGCCGCAGCCGGTGCGCACCGGGGTGCGCAACGTGCTGGCCAACCTGAGGAGCCCCGTGATCCTGCTGAACGATGGGCTGCAGGGCGAGACGCAGCGCTTCGGCAACACCGTCGGCCGCTTCCTGCTGAACTCCACCCTGGGCGTGGGCGGCATCTTCGACGTGGCCACGGGCTTCGGCCTGCCGGCGCACACGGAGGATTTCGGCCAGACCCTGGCGACCTGGGGCGTGGGCGAAGGGCCCTTCCTGTTCATTCCCGTGCTGGGCCCGAGCAACCCACGCGACCTGGTGGGGTTTGGAGTTGGCATCGCCAGCAACCCGATGACCTGGGTGACCGCCAATGGCGACAACACATTGGAGAACATCGGCTACGGCCTCACCGGCCTGACCGTGCTCGACACCCGCGAGGGGCTGATCGAGACGATCGACTCGGTAAAGGAAACCAGCCTCGACCCCTACGCCACCTTCCGCAGCGCCTACCGCCAGCGTCGCCAGCAGGAGATCCGCAACGGCGGCGCCAACCCGGCGCCCGCCAATGCCTGGGGCACGGGGCTCGGCACCGCCGGAAGCCCGCCCTCTGGAACCCAGCCCGGCCGCAACTGAGCCGGCCCGGACACGAGATGAGACCGAACAGGATGAACCGCCGTTTCTTGCTGGCCGCCGCCTGGGCCGCCCCCTTCTCCCTCGCCGCGCTGGGCACCGCCCCCGCGCGGGCGGAGATGGACATCAACCGCGCCGCCGGCTTCATCGAGAGCACCGGCCAGGAGCTGGTCGGCGCCCTCAACTCCCGCGCCCCGGTGGCCGAGCGCCGCCAGCGCGTGGCGGCCATCCTGCGCCGCGCCGTGGATGTGGAGGGCGTCGGCCGCTTCATCCTCGGCCGCTGGTGGCGCACCGCCTCCCCGGCGGAGCAGCAGGAATACCTGAAGCTGTTCGAGGAGACGCTGATCCGCAACCTTTCCGCCCGCTTCGGCGAGTATGAGGGGGTGCGCTTCAGCCTGGGCCGCAGCCAGCAGCGCACCGAGGACGATGCGCTGGTGAACACCATCATCGAGCGCCCCAACACCGCCCCCTTCAGCCTGGACTGGCGGGTGGGCGAGGTCGAGGGCCAGCCGCGCGTGGTGGACGTGATCGCCGAGGGCACCTCGCTCCGCCTGACGCAACGCAGCGAGTATTCCGCCGTGATCAGCCGCAATGGCGGCCAGGTCTCGGCGCTGCTGGACGCCATGCGGCGCCAGGTCGCCACCCTGGCGGCGCGCGAGGGCCGCTGACGAGGCCGCGGCGGCGGGCCGGGAAAGGCTAGCGCCGCCGCTCCACCATGGCATAGAGCCGCTGGCCGCCAGGGCCGCCGCCGCTGCCATGGAACACCCGCGGCCGCCACGCCTCCGTTTCGGGCGCGGCGGCCAGCAGGGTGCTCATCTCCTCCGCGGTGCGCCAGCAGGGCCGCAGCCCCAGAAAGACCTCCATCCAGGCCGCCTCGGGCGGAGCGGGGCCGGCGCTGCCCAGCAGCAGCAGCCCGCCCGGCTTGAGCGCGGCGAAGGCGGAGTCCACCAGTTCCCGCAGCCAGGGCGCGGCGCCGCAGCCCGGCAGGTCCGGCAGCAGGATCAGGTCGAAGCAGCCACGCAGATAGGGCTTGCGGACGAAGTAGGAGAGGTTGCAGCGCAGGCTGCGCAGCGGGATGCCGGGCGGCAGCCCCTTGCGCAGGGTGGCGATCACCCCGTTATCCGCCTCCTGCGCCACCCAGCGGCCCAGCTTGCCGGGCTCCGCCAGGAGCGCGGCCTCCCGCAGATGCCCGGCGCCGAGGCTCAGGATCTCGGCGCCCGGGTGCCGCTCCAGCACGGCATCGATCACACGCGCCAGAAAGGCGGTCTGGCCGCGCAGCGCGGAGAAGTGGCCCAGTGCCGTGGTGGCCTCGAACAGGTCGCGCCCCGCCCGCGAGGCCTGGCCGATCCGGTCCCGCACCGCCTCGTGCCGCAACAGCAGATCCTGCAGCAGGGGAAGCAGGCCGGGGCGGCCGGCCATTTCCTGCGCGGCCCGGATAAGGGGATCTTCCTGCATCAGCCGGTGCAGCGGGTGGCCCAGCATCTCCGCGCGGGCGAGTTGCCAGGCCGCCGGCGGCAGGCTCTGCTTCAGCGTGCCGCAGAGCTGCACCAGCCTGGCCAGGGCCGCGGGGCCCCAGCCGGGCTCCCACGCCATGTCCACCAGCTCGTCGAGCACCGGCACGAGCTCTCCGGCATCCGGCAGGCTCACGCTCAGATTATGGCCCGGTGGCGTCGCGTCAGGCATGGCTCGCTCTCCTGGAGCCTATTCGACATGCCCGCGGAGCCGCGCGCATCATCAAGATGATGGATGACATTGTGCCGTGATTTCAATGGCGCAAAGGCTGACTGCCCAAAAGGCAGGAATACCCTTTTCGCTTATTTTTTGGGCGATTTTCTTCTTTTTGCCGCGCCCACAGGCTTTCCCTGCACGGAAAGTTGTGAGTCAGCATTCATCCCTGGGAGTGGCGCGCCTCTTGCATGGAACCTGCCCGACAGTAAACGGGACAGGACCGGGCGCTTGCGGCCAGATGTGGAACTGATCGGCGTCACCAAGAGATACGGCCACGGCCCGGCGGCGGTGGACGGCATATCCCTCGCCATTCCGGCCGGCAGCTATTGCTGCCTGCTCGGGCCCTCCGGCTGCGGCAAGACCAGCACGCTGCGGATGATCGCCGGGCATGAGACGGTCAGCGAGGGGGACATCCTGCTGTCGGGGCGCAACGTGACGCTGCTGCCACCGGCCGCGCGCGGCACGGCGATGATGTTCCAGTCCTACGCCCTGTTCCCGCACCTGACGGCGCTGGAGAACATCGCCTTCGGCCTGCGCATGCGCGGGGTGGGCAAGGCGGAGCGGCTGGCCCGGGCGGCCGAGTTCCTGCGGCTGGTGCAGCTCGGGGCGATGGCGGACCGGCTGCCGGCGCAGCTCTCGGGCGGGCAGCAGCAGCGCGTGGCGCTGGCCCGCGCGCTGATCACCCGCCCCAAGGTACTGCTGCTGGACGAGCCGCTTTCCGCCCTCGACCCCTTCCTGCGCACCCAGATGCGCGAGGAGCTGAAGCGCCTCCAGCGGGAGCTCGGCATCACCTTCATCCATGTCACCCACGGCCAGGAGGAGGCGATGGCGCTGTCCGACATGGCCGTGGTGATGGACCAGGGGCGGATCGCCCAGGCGGCGCCCCCGCGCGAGATCTTCGAGAAGCCGGCCAGCGCCTTCGTGGCCCGCTTCATCGGCGGCCACAACGTGCTGGAGCTGCCGGGCGGGCGCTTCGCCGTGCGGACCGACCGCACCCGCCTCGCCCCCCCTCCCGGCGGCGCCAGCCTCGCCGGGCAGGTGGCCGCCGTCGAGTACCAGGGCGCCGCGGTGCGCGTGGTGGTGCGGGCCCCCGATGGCCAGACCGCCGAGGCGCTGCTGCCGGACGGCCTGTTCCACGCCGCGCCCGTGGCACCGGGCGAGGCCGCCACGCTGGGATGGGACGCGCAGGACGCCCACCCCCTCAGCCCCAACGCCTGACCAGGAGAGCGTAAGAGATGACCGAGCAGACGAAGCCCGCCGCCCTCACCCGCCGTGGCGCGCTCGCCCTGGCGGGCGCCACCATGGGCAGCGGCGCGATCACCGGCTTCCCCACGCTGTGGGCGCAGAACATCCGCAACGTGACGCTGCGCCAGATCGGCACCGGCGTGTCGGGCCTGAACCCGATCGCCGAGCAGGTGAAGAAGGATCTCGGCTTCACCCTGCAGCTGACGGTGACCGACACGGACGCCGTGGCGCAGCGCGCCGCCACCCAGGCGCGCAGCTTCGACATCGCCGACATCGAGTATTTCAGCATCAAGAAGGTGTACCCGACCGGCGCGCTGCAGCCGATCGACACCAGCCGCATCAAGCTGGCCGACAAGATCGTGCCGATCTTCACCACCGGCCGGCTGACGCCGGACAGCGCGGCCGGCCAGGGCACCAGCCCCTTCTCGGTGGGCTTCGTCGAGAGCCGCGACGCGAAGGCCTTCGCCGGCAAGCGCACCGAGCTGATGACGCTGATGCCCACCGTCTACAACGCCGACACGCTGGGCATCCGCCCCGACTTGGTGGGCCGCCCCATCACCCACTGGAAGGACCTGCTGGACCCCGCCTTCAAGGGCCGCGCGAGCATCCTGAACATCCCCGGCATCGGCATCATGGACGCCGCCATGGTGGCGGAAAGCGCCGGCATCCTGAAGTATGGCGACAAGGGCAACATGACCCGCGCCGAGATCGACAAGACCATCGCCTTCCTGATCGAGGCCAAGCGCGCCGGGCAGTTCCGCGCCTTCTGGAAGACCTTCGACGAGAGCGTGAACCTGATGGCCTCGGGCGAGGTCGTCATCCAGTCCATGTGGTCGCCGGCCGTCACCGCCGTGCGCTCGCGCGGCATTCCCTGCGTGTACCAGCCGCTGGCCGAGGGCTACCGCGCCTGGGGCTCGGGCCTCGGGCTGATGCGCCACCTCTCGGGCCTCGAGCTGGATGCGGCCTATGAATACATGAACTGGTATCTCTCCGGCTGGTGCGGCGCCTTCCTCAACCGGCAGGGCTATTATTCGGCGGTGCTGGAAACGGCCAAGGCCAACATGAGCGAGAACGAGTGGGGCTACTGGATGGAGGGCAAGCCCGCCACCGCCGACATCCTCGCCCCCGATGGCAAGGTGATGGAGAAGGCCGGCGCGGTGCGCGACGGCGGCTCCTTCCAGGAGCGCATGGGCAAGGTCGTGTGCTGGAACTCGGTGATGAACGAGGACCGCTACATGATCCAGAAGTGGAACGAGTTCATCGCCGCCTGAGCCATGGTTCGCCTGCGCGGCGCGCCCCCGCGGCGGCCGCGCGCTGATGGCGGGGGTTCAGGGGGCGGCGCCCCCTGCCCCGGCCTCTCGTTCGGAGCGCCCATGTCCCGATGGTTCCCCTGGCTTCAGGCCGCGCCCCTGGCGCTGGTCCTGGCCTGCTTCCTTCTCGTGCCGATCGGCCTGATCGTCGTCGTCAGCTTCTACGACTATGACAGCTTCAGCCTGATCCCAGACTTCGTGCTGACCAACTACAGGGAGGTCTTCGCCTCCCCGGTGACGTGGCAGACCTACCTCAAGACGGTCTGGTTCGCCGGCCTCACCTGGCTTGTCACCTTGGCGCTGGGCTTCTGGCTGGCCTACTACCTGGCCTTCGTGGTGCAGGACGCCACCTGGCGGATGGTGCTGTTCGTGCTCTGCACCGTGCCGTTCTGGACCAGCAACCTGATCCGCATGATCGCCTGGGTGCCCTTCCTCGGCCGCAACGGCATCCTGAACAACGCGCTGGTGGGCGCGGGCGTCATCGAGCAGCCGCTGGAATTCCTGCTGTTCTCGGACTTCGCGGTGATCCTGGCCTTCGTCCACCTCTACACGCTGTTCATGGTGGTGCCGATCTTCAACACCATGATGCGCATCGACCGCCGCCTGCTGGAAGCGGCGCGCGACGCGGGCGCCGGCTTCTGGCAGACCCTGTGGTGCGTCATCCTGCCGCTGTGCAAGCCGGGCATCGGCATCGGCTCCATCTTCGTGGTCGTGCTGGTGATGGGGGACTTCGCCACGGTGCGGCTGATGAGCGGCGGGCAGAGCGCCTCGGTCGGGCTGATGATCTCGAACCAGATCGGGCTGATGCAATACCCGGCGGCGGCGGCCAACGCGGTGGTGCTGCTGGCCATGGTGCTGCTGCTGGTGGCCGCGATGCTGCGCGTCATCGACATCCGCAAGGAGCTCTGAACCATGCCCGGACGCGCGGCCCGCCTCCTGCTCGGCACGCTGTTCGTGCTGTTCCTGCTGTTCCTCTACGGCCCGACGCTGACCATCACCATCCTGTCCTTCCAGGGGCCGGACGGGGGCCTGACCTTTCCGATGAACGGCGTCTCGCTGCACTGGTTCGGGCGGCTGTTCCAGACCCAGGCGGTGGGCGACCTCGGCGCCTCGATGACGCGCACCCTGCTGCTGGCGGCGATGGTGACGGCCAGCACGGTGGTCATCTCGCTCGCCGCCGGCATGGCCTTCCGCCGGCGCTTTCCCGGCAGCGGCGCGCTGTTCTACCTGACGCTGGCCAGCCTGATCGTCCCCTCCATCCTGGTCAGCCTCGGCGTGGGGCTGCTGTTCAACCGGATGGAATGGGAGCCCGCCTGGTATTCCTCCGCCTTCGGCGCGCAGCTCACCTGGACGCTGCCTTTCGGCCTGCTGATCATGTTCGCCGTGTTCAACCGCTTCGACCGCGCCTGGGAGGAGGCGGCGCGCGACATGGGCGCCACCCCCTGGCAGAGCTTCTGGCACGTGGTGCTGCCGATCATCGCGCCCAGCGTGGTGGGTATCGCCCTGTTCGGCTTCACCCTGTCCTTCGACGAGTTCGCCCGCACCCTGCTCACCGCCGGCAGCGGCAACACCCTGCCGCTGGAGATCCTCGGCATGACGACGACGGTGACGACGCCGGTGCTCTACGCGCTCGGCACCGTCTCCACCGCCCTGTCCTTCCTGGTGATCGGCGGCGCGATCCTCGGCATGCGGCTGCTGCGCCGGCGGCGCGGGGTCTGAGGCATCAGGCGCCGCGCAGGATGTCGGTGGCGCGGTGCCCCTCCCCCATCCCCTCGATCAGGAAGACCTCGCCCCGCGCGTGGCGCAGCCGGTGGGGCAGGATGGCCCGGTAGCCCGGCGATCCATACCACGCGCGGGCCGCCGCCCGGTCGGGGAAGGCGATGACGATCAGGTCGCGGTCGCACGCGCCCTCCAGCGCCTCCTGCGGGCCGCCATGGATGACGAAGCGGCCGCCATAGGGTGCCAGGGTGGCGTCGATCCCCTCCAGATAGGCGACGATCCCCGGTCCCATCTGCACGGCGTGCAGCAGGCCCACGGCGTAGCAGGTCATGGCGCGATCCTCCTCCCGGCCCGGCTCACGCGGCCGCCGCCGCGGCGCGGCCGGCCCCGGCCTCCAGCCAGGCCAGCAGGCCGACGAACCCCGCCTGCCCCACCAGGAAGGCCCAGCCCAGCGCGTTGGGCGAGACCATCCCCAGCAGCGGCGGCAGCAGGCTCGCCACCACCCACAGGACATTGCCCGCCACCACCAGCCTCAGCCCCTGGCGCGGCACGGCAGGGCCATGCGCCAGCCAGGCCATGAAGGCGGCCACGGGCAGCAGCGCCAGCCCCGCCCCGCCCAGCAGCGCGGGCGGCGGCGGCACTCGCTAGGCTTGCCCCATGATGACAACGGAGCGCCCGACCGCCGGGGCCCTGCTGCGCCACTGGCGGCAGCGGCGGCGGCTGAGCCAGATGGCCCTCGCCCTGGAGGCCGAGGTCTCGCAGCGGCATCTCAGCTGCCTGGAGGCGGGGCGCGCCATGCCGAGCCGCGCCATGGTGCTGCACCTGGCCGAGCGGCTCGGCGTGCCGCTGCGCGAGCGCAACGCCCTGCTCGTGGCGGCGGGCTTCGCGCCGGCCTATGGGGAGCGGCCCTTGCAGGCGCCCGCGCTGGCGGCGGCCCGCCAGGCCATGGAGCGCATCCTGCACGGGCACATGCCCCATCCCGCCCTGGCGGTGGACCGGCACTGGAACCTGCTTTCCGCCAACGCCGCCATTGGCGTGCTGATCGGGGAGGTGGCGGAGGCGCTGATGCGGCCGCCGGTCAACGTGCTGCGCCTCAGCCTGCACCCCGGGGGGCTTGCCGGGCGCATCCTGAACTTCCCGGAATGGCGCGCCCATCTCCTGGCGCGGCTGGGGCATGAGGTGCGCGCCTCGTCCGACCCCGCGCTGCTCGGCCTGCTGGAGGAGTTGAAGGCCCTCCCGCTCCCGCCGCAGGCCCGGGGCGTGCGGGCCGCGCCTGCGGAAGAGAGCGGCATCGCGGTGCCGCTGCGGCTGGCGAGCGAGGCGGGGCCGCTCGGCTTCATCAGCACCACCACGGTGTTCGGCACGGCGGTGGACGTGACCTTGTCGGAGGTGACGATCGAGGCCTTCTTCCCGGCCGACGATGCCACCGCCTCGGCCATGGCGCGCCTGACCGCCAGCGCCTGACTGCGGGTGCCTGACCGCCCGCGCTTGGGGCGCCGGCCTGGAAGGCAGGTTCAGAACACCAGGCGCAGCCGGGCGAGGCCCAGCACGGCGCGGCTCTCATCCGGCGCCGGATTGGCGGCGGCTGCGATCTGCCCGTCGAGCGAGAGCCGGGCCGCGCCGATCCGGCCCAGCCCCAGCCCGCCCCCCAGCACGTAGAGGGGGCGCGGCTCGAAGACCGGCCGGGCCAGGGCGGCGAGCGACAGGCTGCTGGCGACGGAGATCTTGCCGCCCTTCGCGCCGCCGAGGGAGGCGACCAGAAAGGAATCCTTCCGCGCGAAGGGCACGCCGCCGCCGATGGCGACACCCAGGGTGAAGTCCTTCGCATCCCGCGCCTTCGCGGCGGGCGACATGAGGCCGATGATCAGCACGGCGATCAGTGCGGCGAGAAACCGAGTTGTTGGCATTGAGCGAGACCCTCAAGTCTGCGCTTCCTTCCCTGCGGGGGGATTAGCCCGCAACTGCCATATTTCAAACACAATGCTGGGACCACCGACTTCTCTCGAAGTCGGCGAGGCGCTCTATAAGTCACGCCTTTTCAGATACTTATGGGATTTCGGCTGTTTAAAGGAGATCACGGGCGGGTGAGCATTGCCGCCATATTGTGGCAGGCCTGCCACAATATGGCGGTGCGCTTCCCTCCCCCGGCCGGCCGGTTCAGCCGCCGTCCCGGGAGGCCGGCGACGCTGGCGGCCGCAGGCTCTCATAGACCAGCATGCGGTGCCCATCGCGCGGGAACTCGCTGGCGCGGCGCAGGCCGAGATCCTCCAGCACCCCGCGCGAGGCCAGGTTGTCCTCCCGCGCCACGGCGACGATGCGGGCGAGGCCGGCCCTCTGGTGGCCGAATTCCAGCGCGGCGCGGGCGGCCTCCCGCGCATAGCCCTTGCCGCGGGTGTGCGGCCAGAGCGCGAAGCGCAGCGCGACGCCACGGCCATCCGGCCGCTCGGCCAGCGCGACGATGCCGAGGAAGGCGCCGGTCGCGGACAGGTGCACCGCCCAGGTGCCGTAGCCATGGACGGCCCAGCAGGCGATGTCCTGCTCGAGATCCTGCCGCGCCTGGGCCGGGCTGCGGGTGCCATGGAGCATCAGGCCGAAGGCCGCCTCGTCACCCTTCAGCGCGACGAGGTCGGCCAGATGCTCAGGCCCGACGGGGCGCAGCGTCAGCCGCGACGTGCGCACCGCATGCGGGGATTCCACCCGCGCCAGGCCATCCACCGGTTTACCGGGTGAGCGGCCGGTACTTGATCCGGTGCGGCTGGTCCGCCGCCGCGCCCAAGCGTCGACGTCGATCCGCCTCGTAGGCCTGGTAGTTGCCCTCGAACCACTCGACGTGGCTGTCGCCCTCGAAGGACATGATGTGCGTCGCCAGCCGGTCGAGGAACCAGCGATCGTGGCTGATGATCACGGCGCAGCCGGCGAAGTCCACCAGCGCCTCCTCCAGCGCGCGGAGGGTGTCCACGTCGAGGTCATTGGTCGGCTCGTCGAGCAGGATGACGTTGTGCGGCTTGCGCAGCATCTTGGCCAGGTGCACGCGGTTGCGCTCGCCGCCCGACAGGACGCCCACCGGCTTCTGCTGGTCGCCGCCCTTGAAGTTGAAGGCGGCGGCATAGGCGCGGGACGGCACGGCGCGCTTGCCCATCATGATCAGGTCCTCGCCGTCCGAGATCTCCTGCCAGACGGTGCGCTTGTCATCGAGCGTGTCGCGGCTCTGGTCCACATAGCCGAGGGAGACGGTCTCGCCGATCTTGAGCGTGCCGCCATCGGGCTGCTCCTTGCCGGTGATCATCTTGAACAGCGTGGACTTGCCGGCGCCGTTGGGCCCGATGACACCGACGATGCCGCCGGGCGGCAGCTTGAAGGATAGCCCGTCGATCAGCAGGTTGTTGCCGAAGCCCTTGCGCAGGTCCTCCGCCTCGATGACGAGGTTGCCGAGGCGCGGCGCGGGCGGGATCTGGATCTCGGTGGGGTCCGGCGCGCGCTCCTGGCTCTTGGCCAGCAGCTCCTCATAGGCCTGGATGCGCGCCTTGCTCTTGGCCTGCCGGGCGGCGGGGGAGCGGCCGATCCATTCCTGCTCCTCGGCCAGCTGCCGCTGGCGGGTGCTCTCCTCCTTCTCCTCCTGCTGCAGGCGCTTGCGCTTGGCGGCGAGATAGGCGGAGTAGTTGCCCTCATAGGGGATGCCGCGGCCGCGATCGACCTCGAGGATCCAGTTGGTGACGTTGTCGAGGAAGTAGCGGTCGTGGGTGACGATCAGCACGGCGCCCTGGTAGTCGCGCAGCGTCTTCTCCAGCCAGCTCACGCTCTCGGCGTCGAGGTGGTTGGTCGGCTCGTCGAGCAGCAGCAGGTCGGGCTTCTCCAGCAGCAGCTTGCACAGCGCCACGCGGCGCCGCTCGCCGCCCGAGAGGTTGGTCACCGGGCTGTCGGCCAGCGGCGCGCGCAGGGCGTCCAGCGCGATGTCGATCTTGCGGTCGAGGTCCCAGCCATCCGCCGCGTCGATCTTCTCCTGCAGCTCGGCCTGCTCGGCGAGGAGGGCGTTCATCTCCTCCTCGCTCATCTCCTCGGCGAACTTCATCGAGATCTCGTTGAAGCGCTCGAGGTCGGCGGCCAAGGTGCCGAAGGCGTCGCGGACGTTCTCGCCCACGGTCTTGTTGGGGTCGAGATGCGGCTCCTGCGGCAGGTAGCCGACCTTCACGCCCTCGGCCGCCCAGGCCTCGCCGCCGAACTCCTTGTCCATGCCCGCCATGATGCGCATCAGGGTGGACTTGCCGGCGCCGTTCGGGCCGAGCACGCCGATTTTGGCGGTGGGCAGGAAGGACAGGGTGATGCCCTTGAAGATCTCTCGCCCGCCCGGGTAGGACTTGGTGAGATCCTTCATCACGTAAACGTACTGAGCGGCCATGGTCACACTATTCCGGGCAGAGGTTCAGGCGTGGTTCTAGCCAGCCCGGGCCGCCCCGCCAAGCGTGAGGGTTAACGCCCGCTCCCGGGCCACCCTTCCGGAGCGGCCCGCCGGCCCGGCGCGGCGGGCCTGGCGCCGCGCTGTCTTCCCCCCTTGCGCCCGGCAGGACTTGAACCCGCAACCAAGCCGTTATGAGCGGCCCGCTCTGACCATTGAGCTACGGGCGCGAAGGGAAGGCCCGGCGATTCGCCATGCTTCCCCCCTGCTAGACCGAGCCGCGCTAGCGGGCAAGGAAGTCGCGGATCGCCTCTCCTGCCTGGGCGATGGCGACGACGCCTTCCAGATGGCCCTGCGGCCCCTCCAGCACCGCCTGCGCCACCGGCCTGCCGGCCCGGCGCAGCGCCGCCACCAGTTCGTCGCTGTATTCGGCCGGGAAGACCCGGTCCCCCCGGCTGGGCAGCACCAGCCAGCGCCCGCCGGCTTTCGCCAGGGCGGCATCCAGCCCCTCATGCTCGCCCAGGAAGAGCTGGTTGGCCCGCACCAGGTAGAGAAAGGAATTGGCGTCCGACAGCCTGGCACGCGCCATCGCCGCGGCATCCAGCGCGGCCTCGATGGCGAAGCGGTCCTGCATGCGGCGGGCGGGGTCCTGCCCCTCGGCCGGGCGGCGGCCGAACTGCCTGGCCCAGCCACGGTCGCGCGAATGCAGGGTGACGAGCTTCAGCGCCTCCGCCAGCCCGCGCAGCGGCGCCTCGCGGCCCTGGCCGTAATAGTCGCCGTTGCGCCAGGCGAGGTCGGTGCGGATGGGCGAGGCCCAGAGGTCGAGCCAGCCCAGCATCCAGGCATCCATCTCGCCCGTGCCGATCACCGGCATGACGCGCTCGACCATTTCCGGATAGGCCACCGCCCATTCGATGGCCTGGAGCGAGCCCATGCTGGGCCCGGCCACCAGCGCCAGCTTCCGCACCTTCAGGTGGTCCAGCAGCCGCTTCTGCACCTCGACGAAGTCGCGGATGGAGACGACGGGAAAGCTCATCCCCCAGGGGCGGCCGGTGGAGGGGTTCACCGAGGCCGGGCCGGTGGTGATGGTGTGCCGGTCCGGCGCGTTGAGGTTCACCATCGTGTCGGAGGCGATGACGAAGTAGCGGTCCGTGTCGATCGGGCGGCCGGGGCCGATGATGGCATCCCACCACCCCGCCGGCCCATCCGGCTGCAGCCGGCCGAAGGCATGGCCGTTGCCGCTGAAGAAATGCGTCACCAGCACGGCGTTGTCGCCGGCGGCGTTCAGCGTGCCCAGGGTCTGGTAGCCGGTGCGGATGGCCGGGATGGCGGCCCCGCCCCGCGTCGTGTAGCCCTGGAAGCTGAATTCGCGCCGCTCCACCAGGGGCGCGGGGGCCGGTTGCGCCAGCGCCGGTTGCGCCAGGGCGGGCCGGGCAAGGGCGGGCCGGGCGAGGGTTCCGGGCAGCAGGCCCGGCGCGGCGGCGGCCAGCGGCGCCGCCCAGGCAGCCACCAGCAGGGAACGACGGGTGGTCATGGTGCTGTTTTCCCTCCCTCAGGCCCGGGCCGGGCGGGCGGTTGGCGCGGCACGGCCGGAGCGGCCATGGTGCCCGCGCCGCGAGGCCGCCCGCAAGCCCGCAGCGTGGCCGAATTGCCGCCGCCGCCGCCCCCTGCTAACCAGCCCCCGCACTGCCACGAAACGGATGGCCCCCCATGGATGTGACCAAGCTCCCCACCGGCAAGAACCCGCCGCACGACATCAACGTCGTCATCGAGATCCCCCAGGGCAGTTCGGTGAAGTACGAGGTGGACAAGGACAGCGGCGCCGTGGTGGTGGACCGCTTCCTGTTCACGCCGATGGCCTATCCGGCCGCCTATGGCTTCGTCCCCGGCACCCTGGCCGACGATGGCGACCCGTCCGACGCGCTGGTGCTGGTGCCGGCTCCCGTGGTGCCCGGCGCCACGATCCGCGCCCGGCCGATCGGCGTGCTGTTCATGGAGGATGAAAGCGGCCAGGACGAGAAGCTCGTCTGCGTGCCGCACGACAAGATCTCCCTCGCCTACACGGACGTGAAGGAGATGGAGGATCTGCCCAGGATCACCCGCGACCAGATCGAGCACTTCTTCACCCGCTACAAGGACCTGGAGCCGGGCAAGTGGGTGAAGGTGAAGGGCTGGGGCAACGCCGCCCAGGCCGCCGAGATCCTGGAGCGGCAGATCGCCGCCGCCAAGTGATGTTCGCGGGGAAACCCGCGGAGCAAGGCGAGGGCCCGGGAAAGCTTCCTTCCCGGGCCCTTCGTTTTTTCAGGAAGGGCGGCCGCCGCCTCAGGCCAGCAGGTGCGCCGGCACGTTGAGGCCGAGCCGCACCGGCACGGGCCAGATCTCGCGCACCGTGCGCAGCCGGGTGAAGCCGGCGGCGAGGTAGTTGGGCAGGGCGCGGGGATGGTCGGCGGTGCAGGTGTTCACCGTCAGCAACCCGCAGCCCTCGGCCCAGGCGGTGTCGATGGCGTGGCGCAGGAAGGCCTGCCCCACGCCTGTGCCGACCGCGTGCGGCAGCAGCCCGAAATAGGCGATGTTGACGCTGCCCGCGCCGGTGAGCCCGGTGGCCGCCCGCCGCTCCAGCTCGAAGAAGCCCGCGGGCGCGCCGCCCTGGTAGAGCACATGGATGGACACGGCCGGGTCGGCCAGGATGGTGGCGATCTCGGCATCGCCCGCGGCGCGGCGCAGCCACCAGACATAGTCCTGGCCCACCGTGTTGTAGAGGTAGCGGTAGAAGGGCACCGAGCAGCGGGCCACCCGCTCCACCCGGCTGCCCTCCGGCAGGGCCGGCGCCGGCCCGTCCGGCGGTGCCGCCATGCGGAGGAAGGTGACGTCCACCGCCACCCGCAGGGCCGGCTCCACCAGGGAGAGCGCCATGCTCAGTTGTCCAGGAAGGAGCGCAGCTTGCGGCTGCGGCTCGGGTGCTTCAGCTTGCGCAGCGCCTTGGCCTCGATCTGGCGGATGCGCTCGCGCGTCACGTTGAACTGCTGGCCGACCTCCTCCAGCGTGTGGTCGGTGTTCATGCCGATGCCGAAGCGCATGCGCAGCACCCGCTCCTCGCGCGGGGTGAGCGAGGAGAGCACCCGCGTCGTCGCCTCGCGCAGATTGGTCTGGATGGCGGCGTCCAGCGGGATGATGGCGGCCTTGTCCTCGATGAAGTCGCCGAGATGGCTGTCCTCCTCGTCGCCGATCGGCGTCTCGAGGCTGATCGGCTCCTTGGCGATCTTGAGGACCTTGCGCACCTTCTCCAGCGGCATGCCGAGTTTCTCGGCCAGCTCCTCGGGCTGCGGCTCGCGGCCGATCTCGTGCAGCATCTGGCGGCTGGTGCGGACCAGCTTGTTGATCGTCTCGATCATGTGGACCGGGATGCGGATGGTCCGCGCCTGGTCCGCGATGGAGCGGGTGATGGCCTGCCGGATCCACCAGGTGGCGTAGGTGGAGAACTTGTAGCCGCGGCGGTACTCGAACTTATCGACCGCCTTCATCAGGCCGATATTGCCCTCCTGGATCAGGTCCAGGAACTGCAGGCCGCGATTGGTGTATTTCTTGGCGATGGAGATGACGAGACGCAGGTTGGCCTCGATCATCTCCTTCTTGGCCTGGGTCATGTCCCGCTCGCCGCGCGAGACGGTGGAATAGACGCGCTTGAACTCGCCCACCGGCAGGCCGGTGACGGCGGCGGTGTTGCTGATCTGGGTCCGGATCTGCTCCACCTCGCCGCGCGAGCGCTCGGCGAAGGTCTTCCACGCCTTGCCCGGCAGGGTGGCCACGCGCTCGAACCAGGCGGGGTCGATCTCGGCGCCGCGCCACTGCGCCAGGAAGTCGTCGCGCTTCACCTTGCTGGCCTCGGCGAGGCGCAGGATCTGGCCCTCATAGCCGGTGATGCGGCGGTTCAGGCCCTTGAGCTGGTCCACCAGCTCCTCGATGCGGTTGTTGTGGAGCTGCACCTTCTCGACCAGGGCGACCAGCTCCTGGCGCAGCTTCTCGTAGGTCGCCTCGGTGCGGCTGGCGAGCTCCTCGCCCGCCGTGTAGGCCTCCATGCGCTTGTTCTGCAGCTTCTGCAGGCGGCCATACATCTCCTCGATCTGCTCGAAGGTGGCCAGCGCCTCGGGCTTCAGCTTCTCCTCGAGGGCGGACAGGGAGAGGCCCATCCCCTCGCCCTCCTCGCCTTCCTCGAACTCCTCCTCGGCGGCGGGCGGCACGTCCGGGCTGTCGGCGGCGGCGGTCGCCTCGAGGTCGATCACGTCGCGCAGCAGCATGCGGCCTTCCCGGACCGCGTCGTGCCAGGTCAGGATGGCCTGGAAGGTGAGCGGGCTCTCGCAGAGCCCGCCGATCATCATGTCCCGCCCCGCCTCGATGCGCTTGGCGATGGCGATCTCGCCCTCGCGCGAGAGCAGCTCCACGCTGCCCATCTCGCGCAGGTACATGCGGACCGGGTCGTCGGTGCGGCCGAGGCTTTCCTCGTCCACATTGCCGCCGCCCTCCTCCTCTTCCTCGTCCTCGCCGCCCTCGGCCTTGGCGGCGGGCTTGGCGGCGCCCTCGGCCTCCTCGGTCTCCTCGGCCTCGACCACGTTGACGCCGAGCTCGCTCAGCATCGCCATGGTGTCCTCGATCAGCTCGGAGGAAACCTGGCTGTCCGGCAATGCCTGGTTCAGCTCGTCATAGGTGACGTAGCCACGTTCCTTGCCACGCGCGACCAGCTTCTTGACCGCGGCCGAAAGGGTGTCGAGAAGCGCTCCCTCCACCGCCTCGTCCCGGTTCTCGACCGTGTCGGTGCCGTTCGCGACCTTGCTCGCCATGCCGATCCGCTCCGTCTGACGCTGCCCGGCCCGCAGTCTAGGCCAGGAAGCCTCGCTTTGGTCCTAACGGCCCCGCCCCAAAAAGACAGGAGAAGGAGGGCCACACGCCGCGCCCGGATGAACGCCACGAAACGGGGCCATAACGCCCCCCCACCGGGCAACACAAGAGCGGGACGCGGAATGATGCGGGGCGGCGGCCTTCCTAACCGCCCCAGCCCTCCTCCTCCATCTCGCCCCGCCGCTGGGCGGCGAGCAGTTCATTGAGCCGGATCAGGCGGGTCTGCGCCGCCTCGCTGCCGGTGGCCGCGAAGTCCCGGGCCGCCGCCTCGCGCTCCGCCAGCAGGGCCTCCTCGCCGCGGAAGCGGCCGAAGAAGTACCACCATTGCTGCGTCACCAGCTGCGGCAGCGCCGCCTCCCGCGCCGCCGCGGGCAGCATGCGGGGCGAATGGCGCAGCCAGGCCAGGCCCTCGGGGTCGGTTTTTTCGAGGTGGTCGGCCAGCGCCGCGGCTTCAAGGCGCTCCGCCCCGCCATGCCAGGCCAGCATCGCCCGCTGCAACCCGCGCGCCATGCCCCCGGGCAGCTCCAGGCTGGCCAGCGCCTCCTCCACCTCGCCCAGCAGCCAGGGATGGGCCAGGGTGATGGCCAGCAGGCAGCGGGCCTGCTCCTGCCGGACATGGCCCGGGTCGATGCCGGGGCGCGGCAGGTTCAGGGCCGGCGCCGCCGGGCGGCCGCCGCGCCCGGCGCCGGCGCCGCCACGCGGCGCCCAGGGCTGGCGGGCCGCCGGGGCGGGCCGGCGGCCGCTGGCGAAGAAGGTGTCGAGCAAGGTCCGCCGGTACTCGCCGGCCAGAAACTTGTCGGGAATGGTGCCCGCCGCCGCCTCCAGCGCGTGGCGCAGCGCGGCGCGCGCCTCGGGCGTGGTGCCGGGGTGCTTCTCGGCCAGCATGCCGTAGAGCACCGCCGAGAGCGGCCGCGCCGCCTCCAGCAGGGCCCGGAAGGCGGCGGGGCCGCCCCTGGCCACCAGCGTGTCCGGGTCCTCCCCCGGCGGCAGGGTGACGAAGCCCAGGCTGCGCTCGGGCGAGAGCAGCGGCAGGGCCAGCTCGGCGGCGCGGGCGGCGGCGCGGGCACCCGCCTTGTCGCCGTCGAAGCACAGGAGGGGCTGGGGCGAGAGCCGCCACAGCTCGGCCAGCTGCTCCTCGGTCAGCGCCGTGCCGAGCGGGGCCACGGCACCGCCGAACCCCGCCTGGTGCAGGGCGATGACGTCCATGTAGCCTTCCACCACCAGCACGGGCGCGCCCCTGAAGGCGGCCTCCCGCGCCAGGTCGGCCGCGTAGAGGTTGCGGCGCTTGGAGAACAGCTCGGTTTCCGGGCCGTTGACGTATTTCGGCTGGGCATCCCCCAGCACCCGCCCGCCGAAGGAGATGATGCGGCCGCGCCGGTCGCGGATCGGGAACATCACGCGGTTGAAGAACAGGTCGGCCGGCGGGCTGTCCCCTTCCCCCGGCCGCATCAGCCCGGCCTCCACCAGCTGCGGCACCTCGATGTCGAGCGGCTTCAGGTCCGCCGCCAGCGTGCCCCGCCCGGCGCCGGACCAGCCGAGGCCGAACCTGCGGATGGTCTCCTCCGAAAGGCCCCGGCGCAGCAGGTAGTCGAGCCCCGCGCGGCCCTCGGGCAGGCGCAGGCGGCGCTGGAAGGCCTCGGCGGCGGCCTGCATGACGCCGTGCAGGTCGCGCTGCCGGGCTTCCCGCCTCGCCTGCTGCGGCGTGGCCTTCGGCACCTCCAGCCCGGCCTCGGCGGCCAGCCGCTCCACCGCCTCGGGGAATGTGGCGCCCTGGCTCTGCATGACATAGGCGATGGCATCGCCATGCGCGCCGCAGCCGAAGCAATGGTAGTGGTCGTCATAGACGTAGAAGGAGGGCGACTTCTCGCCGTGGAAGGGGCAGCAGCCGCGCCACTGCCGCCCCGCGCGCGCCAGCTTCACGCCGCGGCCGATCAGCGGCGCCAGCGGCGTGCGGAGGCGCAGCTCCTCCAGGAAGTTCGGCGGCAGGGACATGCCGCCCTACCTAAGCCATGCCGCCCCGCCGCGCCACGGCGGGATCGGCCTCAGCCGCCAAGCGCGGCCTTCACCATCGGCCCCGCCTTGGCCATGTCCAGCGTCGCGGCGTGCTTCGCCTTCAGCGCGGCCATGACCTTGCCCATGTCCTTGATGGAGCTGGCGCCGCTCTCGGCCACCGCCTCGGCCACCGCGGCCTGCATGGCGGCATCGTCCATCTGCCGCGGCAGGAAGGACTCGATCACGGCGATCTCGGCCGCCTCCTTCTCCGCCAGCTCCGGGCGGTTGCCCTGGGTGTACATCTCGACGCTCTCGCGGCGCGACTTCACCATGGAGCGCAGCATGGCGACGATCTGCTCCTCCGGCACCTGCTCCACGCCGCTGGGGCGGGCGGCGATGTCGGTGTCCTTCAGCTTGGCCATGACCATGCGGATGGTGGAGGTGCGGGCCGCATCCTTCGCCACCATGGCGGCCTTCAGTTCCTGGGTGAAGCGTTCGCGCAGGCTCATCGGTCACTCTCCATCGGGATCGGGGCGGGGTATAAAGCCGCTCGGGGCGGCGGGGGCCAGGGGTCCATGCGCCTGGGAATTTTTTTCCCAATTCCGGCCCTCTGGTTGCGCCGGGAAATTTTTTCCCACATAACGTGCCCATGCGGTCCGTGGATGACATCATCGCCCTGATGGGCGGCAGCGAAGCCGTGGCCGAGCGCTGCGGCGTCGGCACCGAGGCGGTGCGCAAGTGGCGCCAGTCGCGCGCCATTCCCGCCAAGCACTGGCCGGCGATCCTCGCCGCCACCGGCCTTTCCCTGGCGGAGCTGGCCGCCGCCCCCACCCCGCAGACCGAACCGAGCCCGGAGACGCGCATGCCCGCTTCCGCCACCCCGACCGATGGCCAGACCAAGGACCAGCCCCCCGCCGGCGCCACCGCCGCGCTGGTGCTGGCCGATGGCACGGTGTTCTGGGGCGTGGGCTTCGGCGCCCACACCACCAATGTGGGCGAGATCTGCTTCAACACCGGCATGACGGGCTACCAGGAAACCCTGACGGACCCCTCCTATGCCGGGCAGATCATCACCTTCACCTTCCCGCATATCGGCAATGTGGGCGCCAACGCGGAGGATGTGGAGAGCATCACCCCCGCCGCGCGCGGCCTGGTGGTGAAGCTGGACCTGACGGAGCCGGCCAATTACCGCGCCACCCGCCATCTCGACGACTGGCTGAAGAGCCACGGCATCCCCGGCATCGCCGGCATCGACACCCGCGCGCTCACCGCCCGCATCCGCGACGGCGGGGCGCCGAACGGCGTGCTGGCCCACCCGCAGGACGGCCGTTTCGACATCCCCGCGCTGCGCGCCCAGGCCGCCGGCTGGCCGGGGCTGGAGGGCATGGATCTCGCCCGGGACGTCTCCTGCCGCCAGTCCTATGCCTGGACGGAAGGGCTGTGGTCCTGGGGTGAGGGCTACAACGTGGCGCCCGCGCGCCGGCACAAGGTCGTGGCGGTCGATTACGGCGCCAAGCGCAACATCCTGCGCTGCCTGGCCGATGCGGGCTGCGAGGTGACGGTGCTGCCCGCCACCGCCACCGCCGAGGACATCCTCTCGCACAAGCCGGACGGCGTGTTCCTGTCCAATGGCCCCGGCGACCCGGCGGCGACGGGCGAATACGCCGTGCCGGCCATCCGCGGCGTGCTGGACAGCGGCACCCCCGTCTTCGGCATCTGCCTCGGCCACCAGCTCCTGGCGCTGGCGCTGGGCGGCCGCACCTTCAAGCTGGACCGCGGCCACCGCGGCGCCAACCAGCCGGTGAAGGACCTGGCCACCGGCCGCGTCGAGATCACCAGCCAGAACCACGGCTTCGCGGTGGACGAGAAGTCCCTGCCCGAGACCGTGAAGGTGACGCATGTGTCGCTGTTCGACGGCTCCAACGAGGGCATCGCCGCCACCGACCGGCCGGCCTTCTCGGTGCAGTACCACCCCGAGGCCAGCCCCGGCCCCTCCGACAGCCACTATCTCTTCCACCGCTTTGTCGAGATGATCGAGAAGCACAAGGCGGCCTGAGCCGCCTGGCGGGAGGAGGAACGGGGCATGGCTGGGATGTTCGACCTGACGGGGCGCGTGGCGCTGGTCACCGGCGGCAATGGCGGCATCGGCTTCGGCATGGCGCGCGGCCTCGCCGCCTGCGGCGCGCGCGTGGTCATCGCCGGCCGCAACGCGGAGAAGAACCAGGCCGCCGCGTCCGCGCTGGGCGGCGGCACCCTCGCCCTGCGGGCCGAGCTGACCGACCCCGCCGTCCCGGCGAGGCTGGTGGAGGACGTGCTGGCCCAGGCCGGCCGGCTCGACATCCTGGTCAACAATGCCGGCACCAACATCCGCAAGGCTCCGCACGAGGTGACGGACGAGGAGTGGATGACGGTGCTGGACACCAACCTGACCAGCGTGATGCGCCTGACCCGCGCCGCCTACCCGGCGCTGAAGGCCAGCGGGCATGGGCGGGTGATCAACATCGGCTCCATGCTGTCGATCTTCGGCGTGTACTTCTCTCCCGCCTACGGCGCCAGCAAGGGCGCGGTGGTGCAGTACACCAAGTCCCTCGCCGCCGCCTGGAGCGCCGATGGCATCACCGCCAACGCCATCCTGCCCGGCTGGATCGACACCGACCTGACCCGCAAGGCGCGGCAGGACGTGCCGACCCTGAACGACGCCGTCATCGCCCGCAGCCCCTGCCGGCGCTGGGGCGACCCCAAGGATTTCGGCGGCATCGCCGCCTTCCTCGCCAGCGACGAGGCCGCCTTCATCACCGGCACGGCCATCCCGGTGGATGGCGGCTTCTCGATCCAGGGCTGACGCCATGGGCGCGGTCTGATGCCCTCGCTCGCGGCACTCCTGGCCTTCGCCGCCCTTTCCGTGGGCCTCGCGGTCACGCCGGGCCCGAACATGCTCTATCTCGCCTCCCGCACCCTGGCGCAGGGGCGGCGGGCGGGGCTGGTCTCCCTGGCCGGCTGCCAGACGGGCATGGCGCTGATCATGCTGGCGGCCGCCGCCGGGGTCACCGCGGCGCTGCTGGCCGTGCCTTACGCCTATGACGCGCTGCGCCTGGGCGGCGCCGCCTATCTCGGCTGGATGGCCTGGCAGACGCTGCGGCCGGGCGGCGCCTCGGTGTTCGAGCCGCGCGCCCTGCCGCCGGAGCCGCCCGCGCGGCTGTTCACCGTGGGCGCCGCCACGGCGCTGCTGAACCCGAAGGTGGCGCTGTTCTACGTGGCGGTGCTGCCGCCCTTCATCGACCCCGCCCGCGGCAGCGTGCTGGCGCAGGGCATCATCCTGGGCAGCGTGCAGGTGCTGATCGGCGCGCTGTTCGACATCCTCCTGGTGCTGGGCGCCGGGGGCATCTCCACCTTCCTGGCCAGGCGGCCCCTCTGGCTGGCCGCGCAGCGCTATGTGCTGGGCGGCGCGCTGGGGCTGATCGCCGTCAAGCTCGCCACCGATTCCCGCCGATAAGGTCCTCCCCGATGCCGAAGCGTACAGACATCAAGTCCATCCTGATCATCGGGGCCGGCCCCATCGTCATCGGCCAGGCCTGCGAGTTCGACTATTCGGGCGCGCAGGCCTGCAAGGCGCTGCGGGCGGAGGGCTACCGGGTGATCCTGGTGAACTCCAACCCCGCCACCATCATGACCGACCCCGGCCTGGCGGACGCCACCTATATCGAGCCGATCACGGTGGAGATGGTCGAGAAGATCATCGCCAAGGAGCGCCCCGACGCGCTGCTGCCCACCATGGGCGGCCAGACCGCGCTGAACACCGCGCTGAAGCTGGCCGAGGCTGGCGTGCTGGAGAAGTATGGCTGCGAGCTGATCGGCGCCAAGGCCGAGGTGATCGACAAGGCGGAGGACCGGCTGAAGTTCCGCGACGCCATGACCAAGATCGGCATCGAGAGCCCGCGCTCGGCCATCGCGCACACGATGGAGGAGGCGCGCGCGGGGCTGGATCTGGTGAAGCTGCCCTGCGTCATCCGCCCCTCCTTCACGCTCGGCGGCACGGGCGGCGGCATCGCCTACAACCGGGAGGAGTTCGAGCAGATCGTCTCCGCCGGCCTCTCCGCCTCGATGACCAACGAGGTGCTGATCGAGGAAAGCGTGCTGGGCTGGAAGGAATACGAGATGGAGGTGGTCCGCGACAGCGCAGACAACTGCATCATCGTCTGCTCCATCGAGAACCTGGACCCGATGGGCGTGCACACGGGTGATTCCATCACGGTGGCCCCGGCGCTGACGCTGACCGACAAGGAATACCAGCGCATGCGCGATGCGAGCATCGCCTGCCTGCGCGAGATCGGCGTCGATACCGGCGGCTCCAACGTCCAGTTCGGCATCAACCCCGCCGATGGCCGCATGGTGGTCATCGAGATGAACCCGCGCGTCTCCCGCTCCTCCGCGTTGGCCTCCAAGGCGACGGGCTTCCCCATCGCCAAGATCGCCGCCAAGCTCGCCGTGGGCTACACGCTGGACGAGCTGAAGAACGACATCACCATGGTGACGCCGGCCGCCTTCGAGCCGACGATCGACTATGTCGTCATCAAGATCCCGCGCTTCACCTTCGAGAAGTTCCCAGGGACCCCGGCGACGCTGACGACCTCGATGAAGTCGGTGGGCGAGGCCATGGCCATCGGCCGCTCCTTCAACGAGGCGCTGCAGAAGGGCCTGCGCAGCCTGGAGACGGGCCTGTCCGGCCTCGACGACATCGCCATGACCGACAACAGCCGCGAGGCGCATATCGCCTCGCTCGCCACGCCGAAGCCCGACCGCGTGCTGAACGTGGCGCAGGCCTTCCGCGCCGGCCTCACCGTCGAGGAGATCCACGAGGCCTGCCGCTTCGAGCCCTGGTTCCTGCGCGAGATCGAGAAGATCGTCCGCGCCGAGGAGGGCGTGCGCGCCGAGGGGCTGCCGCAGGACGCCACCGGCTTCCGCCGCCTCAAGGCGATGGGCTTCTCCGACAAGCGCTTGGGCGTGCTGAGCGGGCAGAGCGAGGCGGCGGTGATGCAGCACCGGCTGAGCCTCGGCGTGCTGCCGGTGTTCAAGCGCATCGACACCTGCGCCGCCGAGTTCGCCTCCGACACGCCCTACATGTACTCCACCTATGAAGGCGGCTTCGGCACGCCCGTTTGCGAATCCCGGCCGACGGACAAGAAGAAGATCGTCATCCTCGGCGGCGGTCCGAACCGCATCGGCCAGGGCATCGAGTTCGACTATTGCTGCGTCCATGCCTGCTACGCGCTGCGCGAGGCGGGCTTCGAGACCATCATGGTCAACTGCAACCCCGAGACGGTCTCCACCGATTACGACACCTCGGACCGCCTCTACTTCGAGCCGCTGACGGCCGAGGACGTGATCTCCCTGATCCGCAAGGAGCAGGAGAAGGGCGAAGTGCTGGGCTGCATCGTGCAGTATGGCGGCCAGACGCCGCTGAAGCTGTCCCAGGCGCTGCACAAGGCCGGCATCCCGATCCTCGGCACCTCCGCCGAGGCCATCGACATCGCCGAGGACCGCGAGCGCTTCCAGCTTCTGCTCAAGGGCCTCGGCCTGCAGCAGCCGCAGAACGGCATCGTCCGCACGCTGGACGAGGCGGTGGCCGAGGCCGAGCGCATCGGCTATCCCGTCGTGGTGCGCCCCTCCTACGTGCTGGGCGGCCGCGCCATGGAGATCGCCTACAACCGCGAGCAGCTCCTGCGCTTCGGCCAGGAGGCGGTGATCGTCTCGGGCGAGAACCCGATCCTGATCGACCAGTACCTGCAGGACGCGATCGAGGTCGATGTGGACTGCATCGCCGACGAGGACGGGCAGGTCTATGTCGCCGGCGTCATGGAGCACATCGAGGAGGCGGGCATCCATTCGGGCGACAGCGCCTGCTCGCTGCCCCCCTACTCCCTGCCCCCCTCGGTGGTGACCGAGCTGAAGGCCGAGACGGAGGCGATGGCCAAGGCCCTCAAGGTCAAGGGCCTGATGAACGTGCAGTACGCGGTGAAGGACGGCGAGATCTTCGTCCTCGAGGTCAACCCGCGCGCCTCGCGCACGGCGCCCTTCGTCGCCAAGGCGACGGGCGTGCCGATCGCCAAGATCGGCGCCCGCGTCATGGCCGGCGCGAAGCTTTCCGAGTTCAGGCTCGACGACGAGGCGGTCAACCGGCACGTGGCGGTGAAGGAGGCGGTGTTCCCCTTCAACCGCTTCCCCAATGTCGATGTCATCCTCGGGCCGGAAATGAAGTCCACCGGCGAGGTGATGGGGCTCGACGCCTCCTTCGAGCGCGCCTTCGCCAAGGCCCAGCTCGGCGCCGGCGTGAAGCTGCCATCCGAGGGCGCCGCCTTCGTCTCGGTGAAGGACAGCGACAAGAAGGGCGCCGTCTCCTTCGTGCGCCGCCTGTCCGACATGGGCTTCCGCATCCTGGCCACGCGCGGCACCGCGGCGGCGCTGCGCGAGGCGGGGCTTTCCGTCACCGTGGTGAACAAGGTGATGGAGGGCCGCCCGCATTGCGTGGACGCCATCCGCAACGGCGAGATCCAGCTCGTCATCAACACCACCGGCACCGGCCAGGCCGTGGCGGACAGCTTCGATATCCGCCGCGGCGCGCTGACCCATGGCGTGCCGCACTACACCACCATGGCCGGCGCCCGCGCCGCGGTGCACGCGATTGCCGCCCTGAAGGCCGGAACACTTGAAGTGGCGCCCTTGCAGGCTTACTTTCCTCCTTCGTTCTGAAGGGCGGGGCGGGGCTGACCGAAAGGCCGGCCCCGCCCGATCCATGTTCCCGCCAATGGCGCCCGTCTGGGTGCCGGAAGGCCGCCGGGTTCCGCCCGGCGGTCGTTGCCGCGTATGAAGGAAAGATCTGCCGTGCAGAAATTCCCGATGACCGCCGAAGGTCTCGCCAGGCTTGAGGAGGAGTTGCGGCATCTGAAGTCGGAGGAGCGCCCCGCGGTGATCCGCGCGATCGCGGAGGCCCGCGAGCATGGCGATCTCTCCGAGAATGCCGAGTACCATGCCGCGCGCGAGCGGCAGTCCTTCATCGAGGGCCGCATCGCCGAGCTGGAGGGTATCATTCCCTCGGCCGAGGTGATCGACGTCTCCAAGCTTTCCGGCGACCAGGTGCGCTTCGGCGCCACCGTCACGGTCATCGACGAGGAGAGCGACGAGGAGAAGACCTACCGCATCGTGGGCCAGTACGAGGCGGACACCAAGCAGGGCTCCATCTCCATCTCCTCGCCGCTGGCCAAGGCGCTGATCGGCAAGAAGCTCGGCGACTCCGTCGAGGTGCCGGCGCCCGGCGGCTCGCGCGCCTACGAGATCGCCAAGGTCCGCTTCGTCTGACCATGCCGAGCCGCGGCCTTTCGGGACTGGCGGGCGAGCTGTCCTCGCCCGCCCTCATCACCCTCGCCAATGTGCGGGAGGCTGCGGCGCGCATCCAGGGCGCGGTGCTGCGCACGCCCACCGTGCCCGCCCCCGTCATCGGGCGCGCCGCCGGCTGCGAGGTCTGGCTGAAGCTGGACAACCTCCAGGCCACCGGCGCCTTCAAGGAGCGGGGCGCCGCCAACCGGCTGGCGCTGCTGACGGCGCGGGAGAAGGCCACGGGCGTCATCGCCATGTCGGCCGGCAACCACGCCCAGGCGGTGGCGCGCCATGCCAGCCGCCTGGGCATCCGCGCCACCATCGTCATGCCGCGCTTCACCCCCGCCACCAAGGTGGTCCGCACCGAAAGCTGGGGCGCGACCGTGGTGCTGCATGGCGAGACGCTGGCCGAGGCCGCCGCACACGCCCATGCCCTGGCGCTGCGCGAGGGGCTGACCTTCATCCATCCCTATGACGACCGGGGCGTCATCGCCGGCCAGGGCACCATGGCGATCGAGATGATCGAGGACGCTCCGGGCCTGGACACGCTGGTCTTTCCCGTGGGCGGCGGCGGGCTCCTGGCCGGCTGCGCCGCGGCGGCGCTGGAGATGAACCCTTCCCTCACCGTCTATGGCGTGGAGGTGGAGGGCTATCCGGCCATGGCGCAGCGCCTGGCGGGGCAGCCCATCGCCGTCGGCGGGCCGACCGTCGCCGAGGGCATCGCCGTGCGCGACGTGGGCGAGGCGCCCTATGCCCTGATCAAGCGCCTCGGCATCGAGGTGCTGGTGGTGCCGGAACGCGCCGTGGAGCAGGGCATCGCCCTGCTGGCGGAAGGCGCCAAGGTGGTGGCGGAGGGCGCCGGCGCGGCCGGCGTCGCGGCGCTGCTGGCGCATCCCGCGCGCCTCGCCGGCCGGCGGGTGGGCACGCCCGTCTGCGGCGGCAACATCGACGCCCGCGCCCTGTCCAACGTCCTGCTGCGCCAGCTGCTGCGGGACGGGCGGATCATGCGGCTGCACTTCGACATTCCCGACCGCCCCGGCGTGCTGGCCGACATCTCCAGGCGCATCTCGGAGGCCGGCGGCAATGTCATCGAGGTCAAGCACCAGCAGCTCTTCGGCGCGCCCACGGTGCAGTCCACCGAGCTGGAGCTGATGATCGAGGTGCGGGACGCGGTGCAGGGCAACGCCATCGTCGCGGCGCTGGAAGCGGCCAACTACACGGTGCGCCGCGCCTGAGGGCACGGGGCGCGGGGGAAGGAGAGGCCTCCCTCGCCCGCCCTTTCGCGCTTTCCCTATCGCAGCTCCAGCGGCACGCCGGGGACTTCCTTGGCGGTGTGGATGGTCTGCAGCGTCGTCACCCGGCCGACATTGGGGGCCGCGGTCAGGCGGTTGGTCAGCGCGTTCTCATGCGCGGTGTCACGCGCCACGAGGCGCAGCAGGAAATCCCCTCCCCCGCGGATCATGTGGCATTCCCGCACCTCGGGCCAGGTGGTCACCTCCGCCTCGAAGGCGGAGAGGATGGCGTGCTTCTGGCTCTCCAGCCCGACCACCGCGAAGAAGGTGATCTGCCAGCCCAGCGCCACCGGGTCGATGTCGGCGTGGTAGCCCCGGATGATGCCCCCCTCCTCCAGCCGGCGCACCCGGCGCAGGCAGGGCGGCGCGGAAAGCTCCACCCGCCGGGCCAGTTCCACATTCGTCATCCGGCCATCGGCCTGAAGCTCGGCGAGGATCTGGCGGTCCACCGCATCCAGGTTGTCGATCGTTTCAGGCTTCATCGGAACCGTTTCGTTGCTCGTGCGGCGTTTCAGACGCAATATCCTTGCACGAGGCTTTCTATTCAAGGCATCGGGTTGCGGGGAAACCGGTTCTTTCCGATATCCTGCGCACCAGAGCGATTCCGGGACCAAGCCCTTGTCTGAACTGCACCGCACCCGCCTCCTGATCCTCGGCGCCGGCCCCGCCGGCTACACCGCGGCCATCTATGCCGCCCGTGCCGGCCTGGAGCCGCTGATCGTGGCCGGCATGCAGCCGGGCGGGCAGCTCACCATCACCACCGAGGTCGAGAACTACCCCGGCTTCGCCGCCCCCATCCAGGGGCCCTGGCTGATGGAGCAGATGCGCGAGCAGGCCGAGCATGTCGGCGCCCGCATCCGGCACGACCTGATCACCGCCGTCGACTTCACCGCCGGCCCGCCCTTCCGCTGCACCGGCGATTCGGGGGACAGCTACGAGGCCGAGGCGGTGGTCATCGCCACCGGCGCGCAGGCCAAGTGGCTCGGCATCCCCGGAGAGAAGGAGCTGTCCGGCTTCGGCGTCTCCGCCTGCGCCACCTGCGACGGCTTCTTCTACCGCAACAAGGACGTGGCGGTGATCGGCGGGGGCAACTCGGCGGTGGAGGAGGCGCTTTACCTTTCCAACCTGGCGCGGCACGTGACCCTGATCCACCGGCGGGACACGCTGCGGGCCGAGCGGATCCTGCAGAAGCGGCTGATGGCCAAGGGCAACGTGACGATCCTCTGGAACACGCTGACCGAGCAGGTGCTGGCCGAGACCGGCGGGCGCACGCCGGTCGCGCGCGGCCTCGCGCTGCGCGACCGCGAAACCGGCCAGGCGCGGGAACTGGCGGTGGACGGCGTCTTCGTCGCCATCGGCCACGCCCCGGCCACGAGCCTGTTCAAGGGACAGCTGGACATGGATGCGGAGGGATATCTGGTGACGGCTCCTGATTCGACGCGGACCAGCCGGGCGGGCATCTTCGCCGCCGGCGATGTGCAGGACCGGGTCTACCGCCAGGCGGTGACCGCCGCCGGCACCGGCTGCATGGCGGCGCTGGAAGCGGAGAAGTTCCTCGCGCTCCGCGACGACGTCGCCCAGGCCGAAGCCGCCTGACCCGCCATGCCGCTCGATTGGGACAAGCTCCGGGTCTTCCACGCGGTCGCCGAGGCGGGCAGCTTCACCCATGCCGGTGAGTCGCTGAACCTCAGCCAGTCCGCCGTCTCGCGCCAGATCCAGGCCTTGGAGGAGGCGCTGCAGGTGCCCCTCTTCCACCGCCACGCGCGCGGCCTGATCCTGACGGAACAGGGCGAGACGCTGAACCGCACCGTGCGCGAGGTGTTCGCCAAGCTCGCCATGACGGAGGCGCTGCTCACCGAAAGCCGGGAGCGCGCCGCGGGCCGCCTTAAGGTGACCACCACCACCGGCTTCGGCACCACCTGGCTGGCGCCGCGCCTGCGCAAGTTCATGGGCCTGCACAGCGACGTGACGGTGACGCTGCTGCTCGACGATGCCGATCTCGACCTCGCCATGCGCGAGGCCGACGTCGCCATCCGCATGCACCCGCCGAAGCAGCCGGACCTGATCCAGCGGCATGTCGCCACCTTCGGCTGGAAGGTGGTGGGCTCGCCGGAATACCTGAAGCAGGCGGGCATCCCGCAGCGGGCCGAGGATCTCGATGTCCACCGGCTGATCGTCTATGGCGATTACCGCCCGCCCGTCGAGAGCATCAACTGGCTGCTGGAGGCCGGACGCCGCCCCGGCAGCCCGCGCCGCGCGGCGGTGGAGGTGAACAGCCTGCCCGCCATGCTGCACGCCGTCCGCTCGGGCCTGGGCCTCGCCGCCCTACCCGACTACATGGGCGACGACCTGCGCGACCTCATCCCCGTGCTGTCCGACCTGAAGGCGCCGCGCATCGACGCCTATTTCGTCTATCCCGAGGAGATGCGGCACTCGAAGCGCGTGGGCGTGTTCCGCGACTTCCTGGTGTCCGAACTGGCGGCTCTCAACGGCTGATAGCAGCCATCAAATGTTCACCATGCGTCGCCTGCATGGCGGGGCGGCGATATTTGATCTACGCGCATGTCACAGGGCGCATTAGCTTCCTGTCATCCGGCGATTTGGCCGGAGAGGGTCCCTGACCCTTCGTCTCCCAGACGTGAAGCCTCCCTGTATACCTTGGCCCGCTGCCCTTTCGGTCGGCGGGCTTTCTTTTTGCACCGGCGCTTCGCGGGCCGTCCCTCCCTGTCTGGCGCGGGCGCGTGATCCGGATGGGGGGGTGGGCGCGTTACCTCCTGGCCATGAGAAGGAGGCGTGCATGTCCCGGCCGGAACGGCTGATCTATGCGAGTGCGAATGGCGACACCTGGCATCTGGTCCGTGGGCCGGGGGAACAGGATGTCATGGTCAGGCATCAACCCAATGGCCCGTCCGGCGGAGCCGCATCCCTCGTCCCGCTGGGCGAGTTCCTGGCGCGCCGGGGCAGTGGGCCGGAGCATCAGGAACTGATGCGGCTGATCGGCACCCTGGTGGACCCGCTGCCGGACGAGGATGCCGAGCGGGTGGCCCAGCGGCTCCGGTAGGAAGCGGGGAACAGGCGGCGCGGGGCGCCTCACGCCGCCTGCAGGATCTCCGCGAGGGTCACGGGCCGGAACTCCCGCACATCCACGCCGACATCGAACTGGCGGGCCAGGGGCTTCAGCCGGCCATGGCTGTGGCCATGCAGGTTGATCGCGCCGCGCGCCATGTCGCGCCAGCTGCGGAAGGCGTAGTGGCAGAGCACCAGACGGCGTCCCTCGACCTCCGTCTCGGCATAGTGCTGCACGCTGGCCCAGCCGGGCAGGCCGGCGGTGGCCGCCGCATCGTTGTTGCCCAGGATCAGCCGCTTCGTGCCGTTCAGGCGCGCCAGCAGCGCCGCCATCGCTTCCGCCGGGTAGCCGATGGCGAAATCGCCCAGGTGCCAGACCTCGTCGCCCGGCCGCACCGCCGCGTTCCATCGTTCCTCCAGGGCGGCGTCCATCGCCGCGACGGAGGGGAAGGGCCGGCGGTAGAGGCCGCGCGCGCCGCCATGGCCGAAATGGGTGTCGGCGGTGAAGAAGGTCGTCATGCATCCTCGTCAACCATGCCGGGCCGGCCCCGTGCATCCTGGCGGCCATATTCGCGCCGGCCGGAACCCTTTGTTAACAAAGCCGGCCCTAAGCTGCACGCCACCGCAATCCAGCACGGCAAGAAGCCATGAAATCCGCCGCATTCGAATACGGCCCCTACACCATCAAGACCTTTGCCTCCTCCGGCATGGTCCGGGCGCGGCTCTTCCGCAACGGCGTCTGGGTCCGGGAGATCTCCGACTGGACCGCCGACACGGTGGAGGAAGCGGTCCGCCTCATGAAGCGGACCGTGGAGGAGGCCGAGGAGGAGGCGCAGGAAGGTCAGGCGGTCCACTGAAGTGGCAGGGCGCGGAGAACCCCTCCGCGCCACGCCCCCGGCGCCGCGGGCTTTTTGTGGATGGCAGCCTTCCCCCTCACGGCCAGAATGGGTATCGACCCTGGCTTTGGCAGAGTGGGAGAGCCGGTATGGGCCGCAAGCGTTCCAAGAGCATCCCGAACACCCGCGCGCCTCGTCCGGCCGGCCCGCCGCCGGCGGCGCAGGGCGAGGTCGAGCGCCTGCGCCGCGAGCTGGAGGAGGCCCGCACCCTGTTGCGCGAGATGAGCCAGGGCTCCGATGGCGACAGGAGCGTGCTGGCGCGCCGCCTCGCCACGCTGGAGGAGGAGCGCCAGATCGCCCGTGGCCATGCGGTGGAAGCCTCCCTCGCCCGCTCGCGGGCCGAGGCGGAGCTGAAGGCGCTGCGCGATGCCATCCACAAGGCTCCCGGCCTGCAGGGCTGGCTGCTGAGGCGTGCCAGCCGCCACCTTCCGCAGGGCTGACCAAGCAGGGCGTCCCTCCCCCTCTGCCGCGGCTCGCCGCCTGCCGCGCGGCGGCGGGCCGGTGCCCATGCGCCGCTTTGCGGCTTGGCAAGGGCGCCCGGCTTGGCTACCCGGCTGAGGCATGGACACCTTCATTCCGGCGCTGCTGCTGCTCTCGGGCGGTGCCTTCATCCACACCCGCTCCAACGTGCCGGAACTCCGCCCCGCCTCGGACAGGGCCGACACGATCTGGAGGCTCCTGGCCAAGCTGGCCTTCTTCCTGTGGCTGGGCCTGCTGGCCTGGGGCATCTACATGCGCCCGCTGACCGAGGTGGCGCTGGGCTTCGGCCTGTGCCTGCTGTTCAACCTGCTGCTGGCCAGCCGCGGCCCGCGCAGCATCTGGCCCGGCCTCTCCATGGGCTTCTGCGCGGCGGGGCTGGCGCTCGGCGTCTATACCGTGCTGGGCTGATCCTCCGAAGGGGAGGAAACGGCATGATCTTCGAGGGATTCGTCCTGGAGGAGCGCGACGTCGCGGGACAGACCTTGCGCCTGCGGCGGGCCGGGGAAGGCCCGCCCCTGCTGCTGCTGCACGGCAATCCGCAGACCCATGCCATGTGGCACCGCGTCGCGCCCATCCTGGCCGAGACCCACACCGTCATCTGCCCCGACCTGCGCGGCTATGGCTTTTCCGGCAAGCCGGGCCCCACGGCGGACCACGCGCCCTATGCCAAGCGCGCCATGGCGGCCGACATGCTCGGGCTGATGCGCGGCCTGGGCCATGAGCGGTTCCGCGTGCTGGCGCATGACCGTGGCGCCCGCGTGGCGCACCGCCTGGCGCTCGACGCGCCGCAGGCCGTGGAGCGCCTCGCCCTGCTCGACATCGTGCCGACCCTGGAGCATTTCGAGCGCACCGACATGGCCTTCGCGCTCGGCTACTACCACTGGTTCTTCCTGGCCCAGAAGCACGACCTGCCGGAGCGGATGATCCTGCGCGACGTGGAGGACTGGTTCGACCTGCACACCTCGCGTGAGCCGAAGGAGAAGGGCTTCTTCCATCCCGAGGCGCGGGCCGACTACCTCGCCGCCCTGCGCCAGCCCGGCACCGTCACCGCCATCTGCGAGGATTACCGCGCCGCCGCCACCATCGACCTGGAGCATGACCGCGCCAGCCGCGCGGCGGGCGAGAAGGTGCAGTGCCCGTTGCTGGCGCTGTGGGGCGAGAAGGGAAAGATCGGCCAATGGTACAGGCCGCTGGAGGTCTGGAGGAACCATGCCGCCGGTCCGGTGGGCGGGCATGCGGTGAACAGCGGGCACTATCTGGCGGAAGAGGCGCCGGACGAGGTGCTGGCGGCGGTGGGGCCGTTCCTGCGCTGAGCCGGTAAGGCCGGGGGCGGAACGGCCCCCGGGCCTGGGCCTATCGCCTGCCGGTCAGGCCGCGCGGCGGGCGCCGTGGTTGCCCTCCCGCACCTCCTCGATGATCTTGGAGACGAAGGCGTCGAGATCCTTGGGCGAGCGGCTGGTGACGATGCCCTGGTCGGTCACCACCTCCTGGTCCAGCCAGTTGGCGCCGGCATTCTGCACATCCGTCTTGATGGAGGCGAAGGAGGTCATCTTGCGGCCCTTGGCGAGGCCCGCCTCCACCAGGATCCACGGCCCGTGGCAGATCGAGGCCACCACCTTGCCCTTGGCCGCGAAGTCGCGCACCAGGCCGATCACCGCCGGGTCCACCCGCAGCTGGTCGGGGTTCAGCACGCCGCCGGGCAGCACGATGGCGTCGTAGTCATCCGCCCTCGCCTCGTCCAGCCTGCGGTCCACGGGCACCTTGCGGCCCCAGTCCTCGGGCTGCTTCTGGCCGTCCCAGGCAAGGATGCTGCCGGGCTCGCGGGTCTTCTCGGGGGCGGCCACATGCACGGTGGCGCCCGCCGCCCGCAGCTTCTCCAGCGGCACGAAAAGCTCCGATTCCTCGAAGCCGTCGGTGGCCAGGATGAGGATCTTGCTCTGCTTGATGTCCGGCATGTCTGTTCTCCGTGGCGGTGTCGGCGGAGAAACACCAGGGGCGGGGACGGGTTCCCCCCGCCGCTCTCCGCCCCACACGGGTCAGGGCAGCACGAGGAACAGGTCGGTGTCTCCCGTGCGGGCGCCCTCGGCCGTCAGCAGGGCATGGGCCTGGCCGCGGTGATGCGTCTGGTGGTTAAAGAAATGCACCACCAGCAGCGCCATGGGCCGCGTCACCTCCCGCCCGGCGGCGCCGCTGTGCCAGGTGAGGCTTCCCGCCAGCAGCACCTCGTCCATCGCCGCCGCCCAGGCCTCGATGCGCGCGTCCAGCGCCTCGCGCGTGGCGCGCAGCGTGCCGAAGTCGCGGATCATGCCGGCGCTGTCCGCCAGCTTCGCCGCCGGCGCCGGGCCGCCATCGAAGCGGCTCATCCACTGCAGGTCGCCCCACACCAGATGGCAGAGCGTGCCGTGCAGCGAGCCGAAGAAGGCGCCCCGCTCCCGCTCCCGCGCCGCCGCCCCGAGGCCCGCGGCGGCCGCGTAGAAGCGGCGGTTCATCGTGGTGTTGTAGGCCGCCATGGCGCGGCAGTATTCCGGCGTGACCATTCCGGAACCGTAGCGCAAAGGCAGGCGGCCGGGAAAGGAGCGGTCCCTTCCCTCCCCCCTTAGAGCGGGCGGTAGAGCAGCAGCTGCTCCGTCAGCGTGCCGCCGGCATCGCGCGAGAAGCCGGGGATGCGCCCTGCCTCCACCCAGCCCTGGCCCCGGCACAGCGCCTCGGCCGCGGCGCCGGCGCGGATGTCGAGCGTCAGCAGGGAACGGCCGATGCCGCGCGCCGCCTGCTCCACCCGCTGCATCAGCGCCCGCCCGATGCCCTGGCGGCGGAACTGCGGATGCACCAGGAGCTGCTCCACCACGGCACGGTGCGCCTGGTCCTGTGGCATGGCGAGGTTGAGCTGCACCGTGCCGGCCACCTGCCCTTCCTGCCACGCCACCAGCAGCAGCCGGTTGCCCAGCGCCGCCTCGCCCGAGACGCGGCGCCAGAAGGCGCGCGCCGCTTCTGGCGGAAGCGGCGGCAGGTGCCCGGTGGCGGCGCCATCCGCCACGCAGGCCACCAGCATCTCGGCCAGGCTGCGCTCGGCGCTGGCGGCGGCCGCGGCGTCCAGCGCCTCCACCACCAGCCCGATGGCGGGCTTGGCGTAGCGGAACTCCAGCGACTTCGAGATGTCGTCGAGGATGCGGATGGAGCCGGAGCGCACATAGCCGCGCTTCTCGTAGAAGCGGTGCGCCGCCTCGAAGCGGGTGTCGGTCCAGAGCACGATGCGCTGCGCGCCCCGCGCGCGGGCATGCGCCTCCGCCCCGCCCAGCAGCGCGTGGGCGAGGCCGGTGCCGCGCTGCGACTTCTCCACATACATCTTGCAAATTTCCCAGGCGCGGTCGGAGCCGAGCGGCCGGGCCGCCACCATGCCCACGACGCGCCCTTCCGCTTCCGCCGCCCAGAGCGCGCCACCCGTGCCGGCGAAGTGGGTGGCCAGCGCCCGCAGCTCGGGCACCTCGCCATCCACGTCGAGGAAGCAGTTCGGGTATTCCGCCCAGGCGTCGCCCACGAGGCGGATGAAGTCCGCCGCGTCCTCGTCCTGTCCGGGGCGGATGGTGAAGCCGCCCATGGCAGGGATGCTCCGGGCGGGGCCGCTCAGGCCGAGGCCGGCGCCGCTCACGCCAGCTCCCGGCAGAACTCCTGGATGCGCGCGCAGGCCTCGCGCAGGCTTTCCGTGTCGGTGGCGTAGGAGATGCGCAGATAAGGGCTCATGCCATAGGCCGTGCCCTGCACCGTGGCCACCAGCTTCTCCTCCAGCAGGGCCAGGGCGAAGTCGGTGTCGTTCCCGATCCTGCGCCCGCCCTTGCTGGTCTTGCCGAGGCAGGCGGCGATGTTGGGATAGACGTAGAAGGCGCCTTCCGGCTTGTGGCAGGTGATGCCGGGCGCCTCGTTCAGCATGGACACCACGAGGTCGCGCCGCTCGCGGTAGATGGCGGCGCGCTCGGCGATGAGGTCCTGGGGCCCTTCCAGCGCGGCCACGGCGGCGGCCTGGCTGATCGTGCTGATGCCGCTGGTGAGCTGGCCCTGCATGTTGGCCATGGCCTTGATCAGCGCCTTCGGCCCGCCCGCGAAGCCCACGCGCCAGCCGGTCATGGCATAGGTCTTGGAGGCGCCGTTGACCGTCAGCACGCGGTCCTTCAGCCGCGGCTCCACCGCGGCGATGGTGCAGAACTCGCCGTCATAGACAAGGTGCTCGTACATGTCGTCCGTCAGGATCCAGACATGCGGGTGCTTCAGCATCACCGCCGCGATCGCCTCCATCTCCGCGCGGGAGCAGGCGGCGCCGGTCGGGTTGTTCGGGAAGTTCAGGAACAGCCACTTGGTCTTCGGCGTGATGGCGGCGTCCAGGTCCTCGGCGCGCAGCTTGAAGCCGTTGTTCTGCGGGCAGCTGACGAAGGTGGGCGTCGCCGTCGCCAGCTTCGCCATGTCGGCGTAGCTCACCCAGTAGGGGGCGGGGATCAGCACCTCGTCGCCCGGGTCGCAGCTGGCCAGCAGCGCATCCATGATGATCTGCTTGCCGCCATTGGCGACGATGATCTCGTCCAGCGCGTAGTCGAGGTTGTTGTCGCGCCGGAACTTCTTCTGCACCGCCTTCTTCAGCGCCGGCGTGCCGTCGGTCGGCGGGTACTTGGTGTCGCCGGAGAGCGCCGCCTGGTGGGCGGCCTCGATGGCGTGCGCGGGCGTCGGGAAGTCGGGCTCGCCGGCGGCGAGGCTGATCACCTTCTTGCCTTCGGCGGCCAGCGCCCGGGCACGGGTGCCCATGACGACGGAGGCGGAAACGGCAATGTCATTCAGGCGACCGGCGAGGGCGGGCATGGCTGGGCTGATCTCCGACATGTCAGGCAGGCGAGGCGGGCAGCCTAGTGGGCGTTTCCGGCTCCGCCAAGGGTGGCAGGCACCGGGACGCGCAGGGCGGCCCCGCGCTGCCGGGCAAGCGGGGGTCTGGCCAGGCGGGGGCTGGCCAGGCGGGGGCGTGGCCCGCCCGGCCTATTGCCGGGGCGGCAGCTCCATCGCCCGGTCGAAGGCCTGTTCCCGCAGCTGGGCGAAGCCGAGGCGGCGATAGAAGCCCACCGCCCGGCTCTGCTTCAGCACCTCCAGCCGCACCGGCAGGCCGGGCCGCTCCGCCAGCAGCGCCGCCATCACGGCGCGGCCGAGGCCCCGCCCCTGGCAGGCCGGCTCCAGGTAGAGGTTGGAGATTTCGGTGTGGTCCGCATGGTGGCGGCAGGTGACGCAGCCGAGCAGCGCGCCATCCGGCGCCACGACCAGCCGCGTGGCGGCGGGGTCGAAGCTTTCGCGCATCCGGGCGCGGCGGCGTTCCGGGTCCCAGCGGCCGACGCGCTCCAGATCGGCGCGCAGCACGCGGATGGAAAGGTCGAGCAGCCGCTCGAAATCCGCCTCGGCCGCGGGGTGGAAGCGGAAGGGCGGCGGACCGCCCTCCCCCTTCCCGCCATTCACTTCAGGCCGGCGCAGAAGCGCTGGATGCGCGTGCAGGCCTCGGTCAGGGAGGCATCGTCCGTGGCGTAGGAGATGCGGAAATGGCCGGGGAACATGAAGGCGGAGCCGTGCACGGCGGCGACGCCCTCATCCTCCAGCAGCGCGGTCACGAAGTCCTCGTCCGTCTCGATCCGCTTGCCGGAGGCCGTGGTCTTGCCCAGGCAGCCATGCACCGAGGGGAACACGTAGAAGGCGCCCTCGGGCGTGATGCAGTGGATGCCGGGGGCCTTGTTGAGCAGGCCGACCACAAGGTCGCGGCGCTTCTCGTAGACCTTGCGCATCTCCTCGACCGAATCCTGCGGGCCGGTCAGCGCCTCCACGGCGGCGGCCTGGGAGATGGAGGAGGTGTTGGAGGTGGACTGGCCCTGCAGCTTGTCCATCGCCTTGATCAGCTTCACCGGCGCGCCGGCGAAGCCGATGCGCCAGCCGGTCATGGCATAGGCCTTGGAGCAGCCGTTCATGGTCACGGTCCGCTCCTTCAGGCGCGGCTCCACCGCCACCAGGGTGCGGGCCTTGAAGCCGCCATAGGTGAGCTTCTCGTAGATGTCGTCGGTGAACACCCAGACATCCGGGTGGCGCAACAGCACCTCGGCCAGCGCCTTCAGCTCCTCCGCGCTGTAGGCGGCGCCGGTGGGGTTGGAGGGGTTGTTCAGGATCAGCCACTTGGTCTTTGGCGTGATCGCCGCCTCGAGCTGCTCGGGCGTGATCTTGAAGCCCTGGTTCTGCCCGGCCGGAACGATCACCGGCTTGCCGTCGGCCAGGGTCACGATGTCGGGGTAGGAAACCCAGCACGGCGCCGGGATGATTGCCTCGTCGCCCGCGTCGATGGTGGCCAGGATGGCGTTGAAGATCACCTGCTTGCCGCCGGTGGAGACGACGATCTCCTCCGGCTTGTATTCCACCCCGTGCTCGCGGCGGAAATAGGTGGCGCAGGCCTCGCGCAGCGCCCGGGCGCCGGCGACGTCCGTGTAGCGGGTCTCGCCCTTCTCGATCGCCGCGATCGCCGCGTCCTTGATGTTGCGCGGGGTGTCGAAATCAGGCTCCCCGGCCGAGAGGCTGATGACGTTCCTGCCCTCCGCCTTCAGCGCCCGCGCCTTGGCGGTGATGGCGATGGTCTGGGACGGGGCGATGCGGTCGAGCCGCTCGGCGATCAGGTTCATGGGTGAATGGGTCCAACTCGAAAGACGCCGGACCCTAGACCCCACCCGGCCGCCCCGACAAGGCGGCACGCCACCCCGCGGGGCCGATTCGCCCCTTCCGCGGCGCTGGCGCGCCGGCCCCGGGCCCCCGGCACCGCCAGGGCCAGGGCCAGGGCACAGCCGGGACCGGGGCCGGGGCCTCAGTCCTGCACCATCCGCCGGTAGAGGTGCCAGGTGGCGTGGCCCAGCACCGGCACCACCACCGCCAGGCCCACGAAGAGCGGCAGGCTCCCGAGCGCCAGCAGCAGGGCGATGACGAAGGCCCAGAGCGCCAGCGGCGCCGGGTTGGCGCGCACGGCCCGCAGCGAGGTGCGCATGGCCATGCCCGCCGTGACCGGCATGCCCCGCCCCGCCCGGTCCAGCAGCATGGGAAAGGACACGACGGTGAGCGAGAACACCAGGGCCGCGAAGAGGAAGCCGGCCAGGTTGCCCAGCAGCATCAGCTGGTGCCCCTCGCGGCTGTAGAGTACCCGGCTCAGGAAGTCGGTCGCGTTATCGGGGGTGCTGCCCAGCGTCATCCCGTAGATGAGGCGGGCGGTGAAGAGCCAGAGGACGAAGATGGCCAGCAGCAGGACGCCGAGGCCGAGGATGGAGGTGATCGCCGGGGAATGGCGCACGGCCAGGGCGTCCGTCCAGCGGGTCGGCTGGCCCTGCTCCCGCCGCCGGCTCAGCTCGTAGATGCCGAGCGCCGCCACCGGCCCCAGCAGCGCGAAGCCGGAGGCAAGCGGCCAGAACAGCGGCATCAGCTCCCGCCCCGCCGCCAGCTGCGCGGCGACCAGGCCGATGATGGGGTAGAGGATCGCCAGGAAGACGAGCTGGGTGGGGTTGGCCAGGAAGTCCCGCCAGCCCAGCGCCAGCGCCTCGCCGATGTCGGAGCCGCCGATGCGGCGTATGGAGGGCTCGCGCCGGGTCATGCCGGGCGCATCCGTCCAGGTCGTGGCCATGTTCTTCCTCCCGCGCCACGCGGGCGCCGTGTTCGACTTCTGCCGCGCCTCTCAGGGTCGCGGCATTCGCTTCACGGAAGGCCCGGGCACCGGGAACCGGGTGGCCATGTCGTCGGGGGCGTGACCACCACGCCGCGCGCAGCCAGGTCGTCCACATCCAGGGATCTGGGATGCGGCGCCGGGGGAGCAAGCACGGCACACGGAAGGTTCAAAGCCGGCGGAGGCCCCGCAGCGCCAGCAGGGCCAGCCCGCCGCCCAGGGCCGCCACCGCCAGGATGACGACGGCCAGCGCGTTCACCTCCGGCGTCAGCCCCAGCCGCAGCATGGAGAACACCACCATGGGCAGGGTGGTGCCGGCGGGGCCGGACACGAAGCTCGCCACCACCACGTCGTCGAGCGAAAGGGTGAAGGCCAGCAGCCAGCCCGCCGCCAGGCTCGGCGCCATCAGCGGCAGGGTGATGGTGGCGAAGGCGGTGGCGGGCCCGGCGCCGAGGTCGCGCGCCGCCTCCTCCAGCTCGGGCGCCATCTCGGCCAGCCGCGCCTGCGCCAGCACCACCACATAGGCCGCGCCGATGGTGGCGTGCGCCAGCAGGATGGTGGTGGCGCCACGCCCGGCGGGCCAGCCCGTGGCGCCTTCCAGCAGCACGAAGAGCAGCAGCAGCGAAAGGCCCATCACCACGTCGGGCAGCACCAGCGGCGCGCCGGCCAGCACGCCGAACAGCGCCCGCCCCCGGAACGAGCCGCGCCGGGCCAGCACCCAGCCGGTGGCGCCGCCCAGCAGCACCGCCAGCGTGGCCGAGCCCAGCGCCACGCGGAGCGAGAGCCAGGCCGCCTCCAGCAGCCGCTCATTCTCCGCCAGCGCGGCGAACCAGCGCAGCGAGAAGCCGCCCCACTGGAAGGGGATGCGGCTTTCGCTGAAGGCGTAGCCCGCCAGCAGCAGCACCGGCAGCCACAGGAAGCCGAGCCCCAGCGCGAGGCCGAGCCGCGCCATGCCGCCCCGGCTCACCGCCGCGCCTCCAGCCGCTGGAACAGCAGGATGGGCAGCAGCAGCGCCAGCAGCAGCAGCACGGCGAGCGCCGCCGCCACCGGCCAGTCCCGGTTCTGGAAGAACTCCTGCCACAGCACGCGGCCGACAAGCTGCGCGCCCGGCGGCCCCAGCAGCTCGGGGATGACGTATTCGCCCATGGCCGGAATGAACACCAGCAGGAAGGCCGCCGCCGCGCCCGGCGCCGCCAGCGGCAGGGTGATGGTGCGGAACACCGCCCAGGGCGTCGCGCCGAGATCGGCCGCCGCCTCCTCCACCGCCGGGTCGCGGCGCGAAAGGCTGGCATAGAGCGGCAGCACGGCGAAGGGCAGGTAGGCATGCGCCATGCCGAGGAACAGCGCCGGCCAGGAATAGAGCAGCGGCAGCGGGTCGGCGATGAGGCCCAGCGATTGCAGCAGGGTGTTGATCCAGCCCTCGTCGCGCAGCAGGCCGATCCAGGCGCCGAGGCGCGGCAGGAAGCCGGTCCAGAAGGGCAGCAGCACCGCCATCAGCAGGGGCAGCCGCCAGGCGGGGGTGGCGCGCGCCAGGCCGATCGCCATGGGGAAGCCCAGCAGCAGGCAGAGCGCCGCCGTGCCCGCCGCCACCAGCGCCGCCTGGGCGAAGGCGGCGTGGTAGAAGGGGTCCTCCAGCACCAGGGCGAAGGGCTCGATGTTCGGCCCCTCCGCCCCCCAGGGCGGGGCGATGGGCGGCACGCTCTCGGTCGGCCAGGCGAAGGCCAGCGCCAGCACCACCAGCAGCGGCGCGGCGACCAGCAGGGCCAGCCACAGCCCCGGCAGGGCCAGGGGAAGGGCGCGCAGCAGCAGGGGGCGCATCAGCCGGCCAGCGGCACCACGGAGGCCGCCTCCCACCCCAGCCGCACCGTGGCGCCACGCGGCGGCGGCGCGCCATCCTCCTCGGCATGGCCGACGCGCAGCAGCGCCCCGCCCCCGGCGCGGACCAGGAGCAGGCTGTCATCGCCGCGGAAGGCGACCTCCTCCACCACGCCCTCGGCGCTGTTCGGCCCTTCCGCCAGGGGGCGCAGCGCGATGCGCTCGGGGCGCAGGGCGCAGGCGGCGGTGCCGGGCGGCAGCGCGCCCTCCGGCCGCAGCGTGGCGCCAAGGCCAGGGCAGTCGAACCCGCCCGCGCCATCGGGGCGGCCTTCCAGCACATTGGCGGCGCCGAGGAACTGGGCGACGAAGCGCGTCGCCGGCCGGTCATACACCGCGCGGGGCGGGCCGAGCTGCACCACCCGGCCATGCTCCAGCACCGCCACCCGGTCGGCCAGCGCCAGCGCCTCCTGCTGGTCATGCGTCACCATGATGAAGGCCGCGCCCGTTTCGCGCTGCAGGGCGCGCAGCTCGAAGCCGGTGCGCTCGCGCAGGTTGGCGTCCAGCGCGCCCAGCGGCTCGTCCAGCAGCAGCAGGCGCGGGCGCTTCACCAGCGCGCGGGCCAGCGCCACGCGCTGCCGCTGCCCGCCCGAGAGCCGGTGCGGCAGCCGCCCCCCGAAGCCCTCCAGCCCGACCATGGCCAGCGCCTGCCCGACCCGCGCGTCCCGCTCGGCGCGCGGCACGCCATCCCGCCGCAGGCCATAGGCGACGTTGGCCGCCACGTTCATGTGCGGGAACAGCGCGTAGGACTGGAACATCATGTTGAGCGGCCGGGCATGCGGCGGCACGCCGGACAGGTCGCGCCCCTCCAGCAGCACCGCGCCAGAATCCGCCGTCTCGAACCCCGCCACGACGCGCAGCAGGGTGGACTTGCCGGAGCCCGAGCCGCCGAGGAGGGTGAGGAACTCGCCCGCCGCCACGTCGAGGTCGAGGCGGTCGAGCGCCAGGGTCTGGCCGAAGCGCCGGGTCAGGGCGCGCAGGGAGAGCAGCGGCAAGTCAGCGGCCGGCCTTGAAGCGGCTCCAGCTGCGGCTTCGCGCCCGCTCCGCCGCCGGCGTCAGCGGCGTCAGGGTGAAGGTGCGCGCCAGCATCTCGGGGGAGAGGTAGACATTGGGGTCGTTGCGCACGGCCGGGTCCACCATCGGGCGCGCCTCCGGCACCCCGTTCGGGTAGCGGACATGGTTGGTGATGCCCGCCATCACCGCCGGCTGCAGCAGGAAGTCGATGAAGCGGTGCGCCGCCTCCGGATTCGGGGCATCGGCCGGGATGGCCAGCATGTCGAACCAGAGCTGCGCGCCCTCCTTCGGCGCCACATAGCCGATCTCGACGCCGCGCTTCGCCTCGCGCGCACGGGCCTGTGCCTGGATGACGTCGCCCGAATAGGTCATCGCCACGCAGTATTCCCCATTGGCCAGGGCATCGAGGATGTTGCCGCTCGCGGTGATGGCGCGCACATGCGGGCGGATGGCGGTCAGCGCATCCTCGGCCGCGCGCAGGTCCTGCGGCTCGGTGCTGCTGGGGTTGCGGCCCAGCCACTTCAGCAGGGTGGGCAGCACGTCGGTGGCGGAATCCATCACCGCGATGCCGCAGCGCGCCAGGCGCCGCGCATTCTCGGGCTTCATCAGCAGGTCGAGGCTGTCGGTCGGCGCGTCGGGCAGCAGCTCGCGCACGCGGTCGGCGCGGATGCCGAGGCCCACCGTGCCGTAGAGATAGATGGCGCCGAAGCGGTTGCCGGGGTCGCTGCTCTCCACCTGCCGCAGCAGCGCGGGATCCTGCTTGCCCCAGTTCGGGATCTTCGCGCGGTCCAGCGGCTTCAGCGCGCCGGCCCGCGCAAGGCGGGAGAAGGTGGGCTCGCTGGTCGGCACGATGATGTCGTAGCCCGAGCGCCCGGCGGAAAGCTTGCCCTCCAGCGTCTCCAGGCTGTCGAACACGTCGTAGCGGACGCGGATGCCGGTCTCCTTCTGGAACTGCGCCACGGCATACGGGTCGATGTAGTCCGACCAGTTGTAGACGTTCAGCACCGCCTCCGGCTGCTGCGCGCCGGCATGGCCGGCGGCGAACAGGCCCAGCAGGGCGGCGAAGGCGGCGGTGGCGATCCGGCGTCGGGGCATCGAGCGGTCCCTGCGGCAATGGGGAGGGGGAGATCGCAGGTTAGTTGCACGCCGCCCAAGGGTCCACGGGCAGCGGCGCAGAAGACAACATTGGGAATATTTTCTTGACAAATACCCAATCAATCCTTTAAATCCTAGCCATCAACGGGTGAACTGCGCCTGGCGCACACGCCCGCCCCTCCCCGAACGATCCGGGCCTCCCCGCCCCCTCCTCTGCACCGGCCGCCTGCGCGCCGGCCCTTCGCCATGCGCCGGGGCCCGTGCGCGGGCCGGAGACGCACGCCTTCCGCGACCCATCAGGAGACGCGCATGCCGTTCGACCCCCGCGGCCTGTCCTCGCTCGCCAGCACGGACAGCTTCACCCTCTGGCTCTACGTCACCACCGACACCCGCGCTGGCGTGCTGGCGCCGGGCTACTTCGCCGCCGCCGCCACCCGCCTGCAGCCCGGCCATGTGGTGGTGCTGCAATCGGCGGATTCGCTCACCTTCCTGCCGGTGCGCAGCAGCGCGGGCGTGGGGAACGGGCTGGTGCTGGACGCCTCCGCCCCGCCGCTGCGGCTGGGCGGGAACGCGGCGCTGGGCTTCGAGTTCTCGCTCGGCCCGGTGGCGGCGGTGACGCGCAGCGTCTCGCTCGATCCGGTGCCGACGGGTCTCTACATCGGCCGCAGCTTCACCATCGGCGCGCGCGTGAGCGGCCCGGTGGCGAGCCTCACCTTCAGCATCCTCGATGCCGCCGGCGCGGTGATCGCCGGCCCCGCCACGGTGGCCGTGGCCTCGGGCGGCGCCTCGGCCAGCTTCACCGCGCCCGCGCCGGGCTCGGGCTACCGCATCCGCGTGCAGGACACGAACGAGCCGCTGGCGGCGCAGACCTCCGCCTCCTTCGTCGTCACCGAGCCGTTCGCGCTGCTGACCGAGGCGGGCGCCAGCCTCACCGCCGCCGATGGCGGCGAGCTGCTGCTCTGACCACGCGCCCTCCCCTTTCTTCCGCTCGCAAGGATCATTGCTTCCATGTCCGACAAGAAGATCTCGGAGCTGCCGGCGGCCGCCACGCTGGCCGATGACGACGTGGCGCCGGTGGTGCAGGGCAGCCTGGCGCTGGCAGAGACGCGGCGCGCCACGGTGCGGCAGCTGCGCGCCGGCATCATGGCGGAGCGCGAGTTGCATGTGCGCGACCACGGGGCGGTGGGCGACGGCGTGACCGACGACACGGCGGCCATCCAGGCGGCGATCGACGCGGCCGCGGCGCAGGGCGGCGGCACCGTGCTGATCGGCCCCCGCCGCTACCTGATCGGCGCCGCCGACCTGATCCTCAAGGACGGCGTGTTCCTGCGCGGCCGCCCCGGCACCGGCGGCTGGCGGATGAATGGCGACTACAGCGGCGTGCGCCACGCGCTGATCGTCGATCCGGCGCGCACGGTGCGGGTGCGCCGCAATGCCGGGCTGGACGGCATCGCCCTGCTGCGCCGCGGCCTCGGCCGCCCCACCACGCTGCGCGAGGGGCTGGACGAGGCCGCGGCCTTCGCCGGCACCGCCGTGACGGTGGGCGATGGCAGCGGCGCCGGCGGCACCGCGAACGGCGCCGACAGCCAGCTCTCGCGGCTGCTGATCCTCGGCTTCAACTGGGGCATCCACAGCGACGGCAATGCGCGCGTGCGCATCGAGCACGTGCTGGGCGACTGCACCAACGGGCTCTACCTCGCGCGCTCCTTCGACGTCTCGCGCATCAGCGAGGTGAACTGGCACCCGCTCGTCACCACCTCGCGCAGCTGGTCGAACACCCGCATCCTCATCACCAATGTCGCCAGCAACGGCGCCGGCCTCTTCCGCGTCACCATGGCCGCGCCGCACAGCCTGGTGAGCGGCGAGATCATCAACATCGCCGAGATGCGCAGCTCGGGCGCGCCGGCCTGCCACGGCCGCTGGCAGGTGAACGTGGTGAACGGCACCACCGTGGACCTGGTGGGCAGCAGCTACGCCGCCGGCTGGACCTCGGGCGGCGCCGTCTACATCAGCCCGAACCGCCGCCTCGGCAGCGGCTTCGTCGTCAACGACGTGGACATGGCCACCTTCGACAACTGCTTCGAGTTCGGCCACGAGATCGGCTTCGACATCCAGGACGCCACGCATTCCTGCAGCTTCTTCAACAGCGGCACGGATGGCTGGGTGGACGCGGCGGACCCCGCCACCATCGGCGTGCGCATCGGCGGCACGGCGCTGCGCTGCAAGTGGGTGGGCGGCTTCCTGTCCTCCAAAGGCTGCTCGGTGCAGGTCAACGCCACCGGCAACGAGCAGCACGAGATGATCGGCGTCAACATCACCGGCGGCGCGCGCCGCATCGCCGAGGTGCTGTCCGGCCAGCTCTCCCTGGTCGGCTGCGACTTCACGGGCGCGCCGGGCACCAGCAACGTCACCATCAGCGCCATCCATCTCGGCGCCGGCGCCGGCAGCCTCATCGTCTCAGGCTGCGACACCAGCGCCGTCACCTTCACCGCCGACAGCGCCGCGGCCATGCAGCGCCTGCAGCTGCTGGGCAACCGCCTGGGCGGGGCCGGCGCCACCGTCCAGCGCATCGCCGCCGGGCGGGTGGAGCTCGCCTCCGTCTCCAGCGGCGCCGCGATCGAGACGCGCCTGTCGATGGACACGGATGGCGCGGTGAACCTGCACCGCCGCGGCAGCGGGCTGGGCGGCCAGCTCCGCATGTTCAACGGCGGCAACACGCCCTATGCCAGCTTCACGGTCGCCGGGGCGGATTGCGTGTTCGCCGGCGAGGCGGACAACCCCAATGCGGGCTTCACCTTCGGCGGCAGCGGCATGACGGCGGCCCAGACGGTGCGCCTGCGCCGCCTTTCCGCCGCGCCCGCCGCCAATGACCGCATCGGCGTGCTGGAAAGCAGCGGCAACAACAGCGCCGGCACCGAGCAGGTCTTCGCCCGCGTGGCGACGGTGGCGGAGGCCGTGGCCAGCGGCTCGGAAGCGGGCGCGGTGGTGGTGGAGACGCGCCAGGGTGGCAGCGTGGCCGAGCGCTTCCGCATCAGCGCCAACGGCACGGTGACGCTGACCGGCCCGCTGGTGCTGCCAGCCAACCCGACGGCCAACCTGCACGCCGCGACGCGCCAGTATGTGGACACGCAGTTCACCAGCCGGCGGCTGACGACGCTGGCGCTCGCCGGCGCCACCGCGCTCACCCACGCGGCGCACAATGCCCGGGTGCTGATCGCCAACCCCGGCACCACCCTCTCGCTGAGCTGGACCGGCATGGGCGATGGCTTCTCCTGCACCGTGGTCAACCGCACGGGCGCGGACCTGGCGCTGGCCCTGTCAGGCTTCACCAGCAACACGGCGCCCACCAACAGCGACGGCTTCACCAAGGTGCGCGCGGGCGGCGTGGCGACGCTGATGACCTACTCGCCCGATGGCGGAACGACGCGGATCTGCCACCTGGTGGGGTCGGGGGCGCCTTGATGATCGCATCGCCCGGGCTCATCGGGTTGCCTGGCGCGGGCGTCCCGCTGCGCGCGCTGGGGGCGGAGCACACGGGGCGCGTCCTTGTCGGCCGCATGGGGGATGCCATGGCGCAGGACGCCTCCGGCGCCTGGTGGCCCGCCCCGCCCCACATGGCGCGGTTCACCGGCACGGGCCGGCGGTTGCTGGTGGAGGCGGCGCGCCGCAACGCCATCCGCAACCCACGCGGCGAGGGAGCACGCACCGGAGCCTGGACCTCGCGCCTGCCCCACAACTGGAACATCCTCGGCTCCACCACCCTGAGCATCAAGATCCTGGGCGGCGGAACCGAGGACGGCATCCCCTTTGTCGATGTCCGCCTCTCCGGCACCAACGGCAGTTCCGCTTCATGGGCCCTGTGCTTCGAGAGAAGCGAGACGGTGGCAGCCTCCATGAACGAGGTCTGGACCGGCTCGGTGTTCTGCCGGGTGTTGGCAGGCAGCGTCGCCAGCTTCACGACCCTGGGTGTCACGGTCCGATACCGCAATGAAAATGGCGGGGCCCTGATCAGCAGCCTCGCCCCCTTGCGCAGCGGCCCTTCGCTGGCACAGAGCCGCACCGCATCGAATGCCACGGCACCCTCCGGCACCGCCTTCGTCGTGCCCGGGCTGGAGTTCCGGGCGCCCTCCGGCGCCGCTCTCGACGTGACGCTGCGCATCGGCGCTCCGCAGCTGGAGCCGGGGCATGCCATGAGCTCTCCCGTCCTTCCGCCAGCGGGGCTCCTGGTTTCTGGCAGCCGCGCGGCGGATGTGCCGGTCTGGACACCGCCGGGCGGGTTCGGCACGGCGGGAACCCTGGTGCTCGAGGCCATGCTGCCGAACCTCGCCCTGTTCGGCACCAGCCAGGGCCTGGCGCAGCTCGATGACGGAACCGACGCCAACCGCCTGGTGGTGCGCAACACCTCGGGCGGCGCGGAGGTGTTCGGCGTGGCGGAAAGCGGCGGCGCCACCCTCGCCGCGTTGTCCGGCGGCAGCATGACGCCCGGCACGCCGTTCCGCGCCGCCCTCGCCTGGGCTCCGGACGGGCTGGCCTTCTGCATGGCCGGCAGGCCGGTGCAGAGCGCCGCCGTCTCCGTGCCCCCCGGCCTGTCACGCCTGCTGGTCGGCCATGCCTCCACCGCGCTGAACCGCGCGGCCAATGGCGAGCTCGGCTCGATCGACTACCGCCCGCAGCGCCTCCCCGACGCCATGCTGCGGGCGCTGACGGCGGCCGCCTGAGGCCGCGCCACATTCTCCACCCCTCGCAAGGATCGCACGCCCATGCCGACCCTGACCGACTATGCCCGCAACATGCTGGCCCGCGCCCTGTGCGGCCGGGCGCCCGCGCTGCCCACCATCGTCTATGCCGCGCTCGGCACCGGCGCGGGCGCGGGCGGCCTGACCGGCGAGCCGGCCGGCAACGGCTATGCCCGCCAGCGCATCGTCTTCACCGGCACCGGCGCGCAGCGCAACACCGAGGCGCTGCGCTTCGTCTTCACCGGCGCCGCCGGCAGCCTGACCCATCTGGGCATCTATGACGCGGCCAGCGGCGGCAATGCCCTGGCCTGCGGCCTCCTGGCGCAAACCGCCAGCGTGACCGGGCCGGGCACGGTAACCATCGCCGCCGAGGCGCTCACCCTGAACGGCATCTGATCCTCCCCCTTTTCCCGGAGCTTCTCCATGACCGATTGGATCCGCCTGCAGATCAGCCAGCCCAGCACCTGGCGCGGCCTGTTCCTGCTGCTCGCCGCCGGCTTCGGCATCACCGTCTCGGCCGAGCTGCAGGCGGCGCTGCCGCACCTCGCCATCGCCGCACTCGGCGTGTGGGAGGCGGTGCGCAAGGGCCGCGGCTTCGGCGAGCCCGGCGCCTGAGGCGGAGGCCGAGGCGCCTCCCTTCCGCCTCCGGCATGGGGGCGGGAGGGGGCCGCGGCCACAGGTCGCCGGCCTGTTTTACCGCCCGCGGCACAAAAAAGGGGTTGCGCCGCCCCGGCCGCGCCCGTAGAGAGCGCCTCGCTTCCACGGCGGCATGCTGCTGTAGCTCAGTGGTAGAGCACTCCCTTGGTAAGGGAGAGGTCGAGAGTTCAATCCTCTCTAGCAGCACCACCCCTCTCCCTCCGGGGAGCCCGCCCTCCTTGAGCCTCCTTCCGCAATTCCCCGCGCGGCCCGCCCGATGAGCAAGCCTCCTCCGCCCAGCGACCGGAACAGCGATCGCGAGGCCCGGCTGGCCGCCGCCCTTCGCGAGAACCTGCGCCGCCGCAAGGCGCAAAGCCGCGCCCGCGCCGGGGCGGAGCCCTCCGGAGAGCCCGCCTCCCCGCCCCCCACGCCCGCCGAACCACCGCGCCGGGACTGAGCGCCGGCCGCCGCCCGCCTTTCCCCGTGTTGCCCGCCAGGGCGCGCTGCGCTATCGGGGCCCGCCCTGCCGCGCCGAAGGACGTTCACCACGCCATGTCCATCATGCCCGATCACTGGATCCGCCGCATGGCGGCCGAACACGGCATGATCGAGCCCTTCGTCGAGAGCCAGCGGCGCGAGGGGGTGATCTCCTTCGGCCTGTCCTCCTATGGCTACGACGCCCGGGTGGCGGACGAGTTCAAGGTCTTCACCAACGTCGACAACGCGCTGGTGGACCCGAAGAAGTTCGCCGATGACAGCTTCGTCACCCGCCGCGGCCCGACCTGCATCATCCCGCCCAACTCCTTCGCCCTGGCCCACACGGTCGAGTATTTCCGCATCCCGCGCGACGTGCTGGTGATCTGCCTGGGCAAGAGCACCTATGCCCGCTGCGGCCTGATCGTGAACGTCACGCCGCTCGAGCCGGAATGGGAGGGGCAGGTGACCATCGAGATCTCCAACACCACCCCGCTGCCGGCCCGCATCTACGCCAATGAGGGCATCTGCCAGTTCCTGTTCCTGCAGGGCGCGGGCGCGCCGGAAGTGTCTTATGCCGATCGCAAGGGCAAATACATGGGCCAGCGCGGCGTCGCGCTGCCCCGGCTGTAAGGCCGTAAGGGAGTAAGGCGATGGACCGCATCCGCATTCGCGGTGGCCGCCGGCTGGAAGGGCGCATCGCCATTGGCGGCGCCAAGAACGCCGCCCTGCCGCTGATGGCGACCTCGCTCCTCACCCATGAGGCGGTGGTGCTGACCAACGCCCCCGCGCTGGCCGACGTCGCCACCATGGGCCACCTCATCGCCCAGCACGGGCTGCGGGTGGAGCAAGACACCGAAGCCCGCCGCATCCTGCTGGAGGGCGAGGCCCGCCAGTTCGAGGCGCCCTACGACCTGGTGCGCAAGATGCGCGCCTCCATCCTGGTGCTCGGGCCGCTGCTGGCGCGCCACGGCCAGGCCCGCGTCTCGCTGCCCGGCGGCTGCGCCATCGGCACCCGGCCCGTCGATCTCCACCTCAAGGGGCTGGAGCAGATGGGCGCCGCGATCGACCTCGCGGCGGGCTATATCGACGCCCGGGTGGAGGGCCGCCTCAAGGGCGCCCGCATCCTCTTCCCCCAGGTCTCGGTGGGCGCCACCGAGAACCTGCTGATGGCGGCGACGCTCGCCGAGGGCACAACCCAGCTCGTCAACGCCGCGCGCGAGCCGGAGATCACCGACCTCGCCAACTGCCTCATCTCCATGGGCGCCCGCATCGAGGGGGTGGGGAGCGACCGGCTGACCATCGAGGGGGTGGAGAGCCTGTCCGGCACCACCCACGCCATCCTGCCCGACCGCATCGAGGCCGGCACCTTCGCCTGCGCCGGCGCCATCACCGGCGGCGAGGTGCTGCTGGAGGGGATGACGCTGGAGCTGTTCGGCGCCTGCACCCGCTCGCTGCGCGAGGCGGGGGTGGAGATGATCCAGGAGGCGGACGGCGTCCGTGCCCGGCGCCTCAACGGGCTGCACGGCGTCGACGTGATGACCGAGCCCTTCCCCGGCTTCGCCACCGACATGCAGGCCCAGTTCATGGCGCTGATGGCGGTGGCCGAGGGCGCCTCGATGATCACCGAGACGATCTTCGAGAACCGCTTCATGCATGTGCCGGAGCTGACCCGGATGGGGGCGCGGATCAACGCGCACGGCTCCTCGGCCATCGTGCGCGGCGTGGCCAGGCTGTCCGGCGCGCCGGTGATGGCCACCGACCTGCGCGCCTCCGTCTCCCTGATCATTGCCGGCCTCGCCGCCGAGGGGGAGACCACCGTGAACCGCGTCTACCACCTCGACCGCGGCTATGAGCGGGTGGAGCGGAAGCTGGCCGCCGTCGGCGCCGACATCGAACGTATTCAAGGCTGACATGGCTTTGCCGCTTTTCCGATGATACAACCCGCCATGGACCAGCCCATCGCCAACCCGACCACGGCAGCCGCCGACGATGCGGCGCCCCTCGTCCTGGCCCTGCCCAAGGGGCGCATCCTCAAGGAGCTGGGCCCGCTGCTGGCCCGCACCGGCATCGTGCCGGCCGAGGACTTCCATGCCGAATCCAGCCGCCGCCTGCGCTTCGAGACCAACCATCCGGGGCTCGACGTGGTGCGGGTGCGCTCCTTCGACGTGGCCACCTTCGTCGCCTTCGGCGCCGCCCAGATCGGCATCTGCGGCGCCGACGTGCTGATGGAGTTCGACTACCCCGAGATCTACGCGCCGCTCGACCTCGGCATCGGCCGCTGCCGCGTCTCGGTGGCCGAGCCGCTGGAAAGCGCCGGGCAGCACGCGCTGGGCCGCGAATCCCGCCTCGCCGTCGCCACCAAGTACCCGAACGTCGCCCGCCGCCACTTCGCCGCCCGCGGCATCCAGGCCGAGGTGGTGCACCTGAACGGCGCCATGGAGCTGGCCCCCTCCCTGGGCCTGTCCCGCCTCATCGTCGACCTGGTGCAGACCGGCTCCACCCTGAAGGCCAACGGGCTGGTGGAGACGGAGGTGATCGCCCAGGTGACCTCCCGCCTGATCGTCAACCGCACCGCGCTCAAGACGCAGCCCGAGGCGATCGGCGCCTGGCTGGCGCGCTTCCGCGCCGCCCTGGCCGAGACCGGAACCGAGTCCGCCGCATGATCCGCCTTTCCACCGCCGAGCCCGGCTTCGAGGGCAAGTTCCAGGCCCTGCTGGACCAGGCGCGCGACACCACCGCCAAGGTGGATGCCGCCGTGGCCGCCCTGATCGCCGAGGTGCGCGCGGGCGGGGACAACGCCCTGCTCGACATCACCGCCCGCTTCGACCGCTGGACGCCCGGCAGCGCCGCCGCGCTGCGCGTGACGGAGGCCGAGATCGAGGCCGCCCGCGCCGCCTGCGCCCCTGGCCTGCTGGACGCGCTGGACCTCGCCGCCACCCGCATCGAGCGCTTCCACCAGGCGCAGTTGCCGCGCGACGTGGAGCTGGCGGACCCGCTCGGCCTCACCCTCGGCCTGCGCTGGGGGCCGCTGGACGCGGTGGGGATCTATGTGCCCGGCGGCAAGGCGGCCTACCCCTCCTCCGTGCTGATGAACGCCATCCCCGCCCGGGTGGCGGGCGTGCCGCGCATCGCCATGTGCGTCCCCACCCCCGATGGCGCGCTGAACCCGCTGGTGCTGGCCGCGGCCCACCGCGCCGGCGTCAGCGAGATCTTCCGGCTGGGCGGCGCCCAGGCGGTGGCCGCCATGGCCTGGGGCACCGCCAGCATCGCGCCGGTGGACCGCGTGGTGGGCCCCGGCAACGCCTATGTGGCCGAGGCCAAGCGGCAGGTCTTCGGCCGGGTCGGCATCGATTCCATCGCCGGCCCTTCCGAGGTGGTGGTGCTGGCGGATGCCTCGCAGAACCCGGCGCTGATCGCCATCGATCTGCTGGCCCAGGCCGAGCACGACGAGAGCGCCCAGGCCATCCTCATCACCACCAGCGGGCAGATGGCCAACGCCGTCGAGCACGCGGTGGAGGAGGCGCTGAAGACCCTGCCGCGCGCCGCCATCGCCGGGGAAAGCTGGTGCCGCCACGGCGCCATCATCGTGGTGCGGGACTGGGAGGAGGGCGCCGCGCTCACCGACCGCCTGGCGCCCGAGCACCTGGAGGTGATGGTGGCCGAGCCGCAGGCGCTGTTCGCCCGCATCCGCCATGCCGGCGCCGCCTTCCTGGGCGGCCACTGCCCCGAGGCGCTGGGCGACTACGTGGCGGGGCCGAACCATGTGCTGCCCACCGGCCGCACGGCGCGCTTCGCTTCCGGCCTGTCGGTGTTCGACTTCCTCAAGCGCACCACCTGGATCGCCGCCGAGCGGCGCGGGCTGGAGGCGATCGGCCCCGCCGCCGTGGCGCTGGCCGGGGCGGAGGGCCTGGACGCCCATGCCCGCAGCGTCTCGATGCGGCTGGGGCAGGGCTGAGCCCCCGTCCCTGCCGCCACCTTTCCGCGCCGTCCTTGAAGGTTGAAGAATTCGCCTCCCGGCGCCATTTCCATGCCGTACCGAGCGGCCGGCGCCCTGCCCGCTTCCGCAGCCTGTGCTTGACCAGCCGGGCGCGGGCGATCATGGTCCGCCCCGCCTGCCACCACCCCCGAAAGAGGCCTGATGTCAAAAGAAGATATGATCGAGTTCAGCGGCCAGGTCGTTGAACTTCTGCCCAACGCGATGTTCCGCGTGAAGCTCGACAACGAGCACATGGTCCTGGCCCATACCAGCGGCAAGATGCGCAAGAACCGCATCCGCGTCCTGGCCGGGGACCGCGTCAA
>NZ_PDNU01000080.1 GCF_002631185.1 Teichococcus rhizosphaerae
CCCGCCAGCGTGGCGCCCTTCACCGTGGAGAACGGCCACCTCACGCCGACCATGAAGGTCAAGCGCCGCGCCGTCCTGAAGGACCACGCGGCGGTGGTGGAACAGCTTTATCGCTGATGCCGCGGCCGGCGGTGCCGGCCGCGGGCGCCGCCTTAGCCGATGGTTTCCATCACGAGGCGGCGGATCTCGGCCTGGGAAAGGCCTGAGGAGGAGCCGTTCCGCACGGCCAGCGGGGCCTTCAGGGCCTCCGTCACGGTCTGCATGCGGGGCTCGATGGTATGCGTATTCAAGGTAGTCCGATCCTTTGAGGCGGCGCGGGTCTGCGCCGCCATGGCTTGGTTCTGGAGTTTGAAAGCCGGCGCGGCCACCATGGCCACGCGGCGTCGCGCGGCCTGAACGCCACAGAGCCCAAGGGGTTGCAGGGCATTGTTGAAGCGGCTTGCGCGGGAAGGAAACCGGCATGGCCCAGAGGGCCGGCATGGATGCATGCGCCGCGCGGTTTCCGCCTAGGCACCATCTGGGGTGCCGCATGGCCGGGTTCAAGCCCTCCCGCCAGCCTCCGGCCAGCCTGATCCAGGCCCGCTCTAGCGGCCCGGGTGCGGCTCGCCCACGCCAGCCAGCAGGGCGGCATCGGCCGCCTTCTCCGCGGCGGCGTCCTCGGCGGCGGCCTCCTGCGCCGCCACCTCCTCGCGCTCCACCGCCGCCTCCTGCGCCACCGCCACCAACTCGGTGCTGACAGGCTGCACGGGCATCACCAGGAAGTCCTCCTTGACCTCCGGCGCGGCGCGCTGGCGCATGCGGTACAGCCCCCACAGGGCGATGAGCAGCTGCGCCGCGAGGATCAGCCAACCAAGGCCCGGATTGCCCAGCATGGACATGGCCGTGCCACCGATGATCGGCCCCAGCGCCGAGCCGGCGCCCCACAGGATCAGCAGGCCACCCGAGGCGGCGGCGAACTCGCCGGGCTGCACATGGTCGTTCACATGCGCCAGGATCAGGCTGTAGCCGGGGATCACCATGGCGCCGAACAGCGCCACCAGGCTGTAGGCCAGCCAGCGCGGCGGGTCCTCCGGCACCAGCAGCACCATGGACAGCAGCGCCGCGCTGGCCAGCAGGGCGAGCCCCACGATCAGCCCGCGCCGGTCGATGCGGTCGGACAGCCAGCCCATCGGCCAGGTGGCGGCGAAGCCCCCCAGCGAGCCGCAGGCCATGAACACCGCCACCGCCGCCGCGTCGAGCCCCAGCCGCTGCGCGAAAAGCGGGCCCAGCGTGTAGTAGGCGCCGGTGCTGATGCCGCTGAGGAAGGCCGCCACCACGCCGAAGGGGGACTGGCCGTAGAGCCGGCCGAGATCGAGCGCCGCGTCGCCCTCGGTTTGCGCCGGGGCCTGGGCGCGGGACAGCACCACCGGCACCAGGGCGAAGGAGATGATCATCGAGATGACGCAGAACAGCACGAAGCCGCCCGGCGCGGCGGCGGTCAGCAGCATCTGGCCGGCCACGCCCGCGATCATGCCGGTCATGCCGTAGATGCTGAGGATCTGGCCGCGCACGGAGGATGAGGCGGCGCCGTTCAGCCAGCTCTCCACCACGATGAACAGCCCGGCGAAGCAGAAGCCGGTCAGCGCCCGCGTCACCGGCCAGACCCAGGGGTCCATCACCAGCAGGTGCAGCAGCGGCGCCATGGAGGCCACGGCGGCGAGCGCCGCGAAGGCCCGGGTGTGCCCCACCATCCGCACCAGCCTTCCGCCGCGCAGCGAGCCCAGCATCAGCCCCACATAGAAGCCGCTGCCCACCAGGCCGATCTCGGTGGCGGTGAAGCCCTCCAGCCCGCCGCGCACGGCCAGCAGAGAGGATTGGAGAGTGTTGCCAATCTGCAGCAGCGCATAGCCGAACAGCAGGGCGAAGACGGTGGCCAGGGTGCTGACGAGCGAGGAAGGCAAGGGAAGCTCCGCAGCTTGCAGGGGCCGGAAGGCCCGGCTGGGGGCGGCCCGCTACGGATACCGCCAGCGTGGCCGGAAAGGCCACGCCTGGCCCTCTAAAGGCGGCGCGGGGCCACGGTTGCACGCCCGGGCGCGCCGCGCGGAGGGCGGCGGCCGCGGCGGCCGGTCACATGCCGAGGGCGCGGCGGTACAGGTCGAGCAGCGTCTCCTGCTCCTCCACCTCGGCCGGCTCCTGCTTGCGGATGCGCAGGATCTGCTTGATCACCTTCACCTCGAAGCCGGCCGACTTGGCCTCGGCGAAGATGTCCTTGATGTCGTCGGCGAGCGCCTTGCGCTCCTCCTCCAGCCGTTCCACCCGCTCGATGATCGAGCGCAGCCGGTCGGCGGCGATGCCGCCCACTTCCGCCTCGGAATCGGCTTCCTGGCGCTCGCGGCTGGCCTGGGCCTCCTGCGCGTCGAAATCGCTCATCATCGTCTCCAGAAACGGACCAGAACCGGCGCCCGAAGGCGGCGCCGGAGGGGCGCGGGTATAGCCGCGCCGCCAGGGCCGGGCAAATGCCGAAGGGCCGACGAGGCGGGGTGGGCGCCCTCCTCAGTGGCCCGGGTTCTGGGCGGCGAAGCGGGCCTTCTGCTCGGCCGAGGCCTCCTTCTGGTGCTTCGCCTGCCACTCCTTGTAGGGCATGCCGTAGACGGTCTCGCGCGCCTCCGCGTCCGGCAGGGCGATGCCGCGCGCCTCGGCCGCCTCGCGGTACCAACGGCTGAGGCAGTTGCGGCAGAAGCCGGCCAGGTTCATCAGGTCGATGTTCTGCACGTCGCTTCGCTCGCGCAGATGCTCGACGAGGCGGCGGAAGGCGGCGGCCTCCAGTTCGGTGCGGGTGGCGGGGTCGATCTCGGTGGACATGGGGCTGGTCTCCTTCTGGGGAAAGGTGGGGTCGGGGGCCAAGGTGGGGTCGGAACCACCCTCCTGCCAAGGCGCCCCCCCTGACGATGCGCCGCCCGGGTCCCATATCCCCGGCGACCGCCCCGCCCAGCGGGGTTCCTGCCATCCCGGCCAACCGCCTGGGGAGTTCCCGAATGATCCGCTATTCCGTCCTCGACCTCGCGCCCATCAAGCAGGGCGAGGAGGCCTCCCACGCCTTCCACAATGCCCGCGATCTGGCGCAGCACGCCGAGCGGCTGGGCTACCACCGCTTCTGGCTGGCCGAGCACCACAACATGCCCGGCATCGCCAGCGCCGCCACCGCCGTGGTGATCGGCCATGTGGCGGCGGGCACCTCCACCATCCGGGTGGGCTCGGGCGGCGTGATGCTGCCCAACCACGCGCCGCTGGTGATCGCCGAGCAGTTCGGCACGCTGAACGCCCTCTTTCCCGGCCGCATCGACCTCGGCCTCGGCCGCGCGCCGGGCACGGACATGCGCACGGCGCGGGCGCTGCGCCGCAACCTGGCGGGGGACGTGGACAGCTTCCCGCAGGACGTGGTGGAGCTGCAGCAATGGTTCGCGCCCGTGCAGCCGGGCCAGCCGGTGCAGGCCGTGCCGGGCGGCGGGATGGAGATCCCGATCTGGCTGCTGGGCTCCAGCCTCTACAGCGCGCAGCTCGCCGCGGCGCTGGGGCTGCCCTTCGCCTTCGCCTCGCACTTCGCGCCGCAGGCGATGATGCAGGCGCTGGAGATCTACCGCGAGGGCTTCCGCCCTTCCGCCCAGCTCGACCGTCCCTATTCCATGGCGGCCATGAACATCTTCGCGGCCGACACCGATGCCGAGGGCGAGCGCCTGTTCACCTCGCTGCAGCAGCAGTTCCTGAGCCTGCGCCGGGGCACGCCGGGCAAGCTGCCGCCGCCGGCCGAGGACGTGGCCGCCCTGCAGAACGAGGCCCGCCACGCGGGCGTCGGCCAGAGCCTGTCCTGCTCGGCGGTGGGCTCGCCGGAGACGGTGCGGCGGCAGATCGCCGAGTTCGTCGAGAAGACCGGCGTGGACGAGCTGATGCTGACCGGCCAGATCTACGACCATGCGGCGCGGCTGCGTTCCTTCACCATCGGCGCCGAGATCTGCCGCGGGCTGGTGAGGCAACCGGAAGCGGTCTGAGGTCAGGCCTCGAGGACGGCAGCAAGCAGCCCCCGTTCAGGGGCTGCCGCTGACCTGGTCGGTGTCCTCGCCCGTGCTCTGGCCATAGGCCCGCTGCGGCGCGCCGGCCGTGTGGAGGACGGGATCTCCCCCCTCCGCGCGCTCCAGATGGGATTTCAGGCTTTGCAGCGCCGCCTCCATCCCGCTGGCCAGGGCGTCGTGCGGGGTCTGGCGCTCGGTCGGGTCGTTGGGCGTGGCGGTCTCGGCATCGAGGCGGAGCGTGAGGCGCGCCACCTTGCCCTCGCCCTCCACCCGCCATTCGCCGCTGGGCGAGAACTCCCAGCGGACGGTTCCCGCCGCACGGTCCAGCGCCAGATCGCCTTCCGGCCGGTCGGTCTCTTCCCGCCGGAGCTGGGGCAGCCATTCCCGCCAATGGTCGAGATCCGCCACATAGGCGAGGACCTCGGCGGCGGGACGGCTGATGGTGATGCTCTGTTGCATAGCGTGATGAACACCGCCGCCCGGGCGCGGTTGCCGGATGACCGCGCCCCCGCTTCCCCGCCTCAGGCGTTGCCGGACAGGTAGTCCATGGCGGCCTTCACCCCGCCATCCTGGTGCGGCACGCCGGCGACGCGCAGCCCCATCTCCACCCCCGACAGCGTGCCCATCAGCGCCAGGTCGTTGAAGTCGCCCAGGTGGCCGATGCGGAACACCCGGTCGTTCAGCCGCCCGAGGCCATTGCCGAGGGACATGTTGAACTTCTCCAGGATGGCGGCGCGCAGCGCATTGGCGGAATGCCCTTCCGGCACGCGCACCGCCGTCAGCACGGAGGAATAGTGGCGCGGGTCCTCGCATTGCACCTCCAGCCCCCAGGCGCGCACGGCGCGGCGGGTGGCCTCGGCGTGGCGGTCGTGCCGGGCGAAGACGTTGTCCAGCCCCTCGGCCAGCAGCAGGTCCAGCGCCGTGTCCAGCGCGTAGAGCATGTTGGTGGCGGGCGTGTAGGGGAAGTAGCCGGTGGCGTTGGAAGCGATCATCGGCTTCCAGTCCCAGAAGGAACGCGGCAGCCTCGCGCTCTCGCTGGCCTTCAGCGCCTTCTCGGAGACGGCGTTGAAGGACAGGCCGGGCGGCAGCATCAGCCCCTTCTGGCTGCCCGAGACGGTGACGTCCACGCCCCACTCGTCATGGCGGTAGTCCATGGAACCCAGGGAGGAGATGGTGTCCACCAGCAGCAGCGCCGGGTGGCCGGTGGCGTCCATCGCCGCCCGCACCTCGGCGATGCGCGAGGTGCAGCCGGTGCTGGTCTCGTTGTGAACGACGCAGACGGCCTTGATGGCATGCGCCGTGTCGGCGCGCAGCCGGGCCTCGATGCCGGGCACGTCGGCCGCGCGGCGCCAGTCGGTCTGGATCAGCTCGGGCTTGAGGCCCAGGCGCTCGGCCATCTCGCGCCACAGGAAGGCGAACTGGCCCGTCTCGCACATCAGCACCGTGTCGCCGGGCGAGAGGGTGTTGACCAGCGCCGCCTCCCACGCCCCGGTGCCGGAGGCCGGGTAGATGATCACCGGCTGGGTGGTCTTGAAGACCTGCTTGACCTTCTCCAGCACCTGCTTGCCGAACAGCCCGAAATCCGGCCCCCGGTGGTCCATGGTCGGGTTGTCCATGGCGCGCAGCACGCGGTCGGGCACGTTGCTCGGCCCCGGGATCTGCAGGAAGTGCCGGCCGGCGGTGGGCTTGGACTGGAAATAGGCCATGATCGTTTCCTTCCCCGCGTAGGGTGCTGATGCGCTGTCTCTTACGGGTCGGCCCATGTCCGGCGCCAATGAGTTCGGCTCGTGGGATTGATGAGCATTATAGATCGGACAGGACGCGCCGGCCGCGCTAGGGAGATGCTGGACAGGGCGGCTCCGGTCGCCAGCTTGGGATTCCGGCGTGGCCCGCTCCGCAGGCGCCACGCCCAGCACCGCCAGTCGGGGAACGCCGAATGAACGCCATCCACCACTCCAAGGTCCGCCCCGGCGACCCGGCCCTGGCGGCGCGGCTGAAGCGCGAAACCGAGGGCGAGGTGAGGTTCGCGCCCGCCGACCGCGGCCGCTACGCCACCGATGCCAGCATCTACCAAGTGGAGCCGATCGGCGTGCTCGTGCCGCGCAGCGTCGCCGACGTGCAGGCGGCCATGGCGATCTGCCGCGAGGCCGGCGTGCCCGTGCTGCCGCGCGGCGGCGGCACCAGCCAGTGCGGCCAGACCGTCAACCGCGCCCTGGTGATCGACTGCACGAAGCACCTGCGCCGCGTGCTGGAGGTGGACGAGGCGGCGGGCATTGCCCGGGTGGAGCCGGGCATCGCCCTCGGCGCGCTGAACGACGCGCTGAAGAGCCGGAAGAAGTTCTTCCCTGTCGATCCCTCCACCTGGGCACGCTGCACCATCGGCGGCATGGCGGGCAACAATTCCTGCGGCAGCAAGTCCATCCGATACGGGCTGATGGCCGACAACGTGCTGGCCATCGACGCGCTGCTGGCCAGCGGCGAGCGCTTCACCTTTGGCGAGGTGCCGGACAACCTTGGCGGCGAGGTGCCCGCCGGCGTGGCCGCGCTGGTGCAGTCGCTGCGGGCGCTCGGCGCGCGCGAGGCGGAGGAGATCGCCGCGCGCTTCCCGCGCCAGCTCCGCCGCGTCGGCGGCTACAACATCGAGGCGCTGACGCCGGCCGCCCGCGCCGAGGGGCGCGGCAACCTGGCGCGGCTGCTGGTGGGCAGCGAGGGCACGCTGGCCTTCTCCGCCTCGCTGGATTTGAAGCTGTGGCCGGTCAAGCCGCGCAAGGCGCTGGGCATCTGCCAGTTCCCCACCTTCCGCGCCGCCATGGCGGCCAGCCAGCACCTCGTCACGCTGAACCCGGAGGCGGTCGAGCTGGTGGACCGCACCATGATCGACCTCGGCCGCTCCATCCCGATCTACCGCGCCACCATCGAGCAGATGCTGATCGGCGAGCCGGACAGCCTGCTGATCGTCGAGTTCCACGGCGACGACGACGCGGCGCTGCTGCGCGACATCGCCCGGCTCGAGGAGATGATGGGCGACCTCGGCTATCCCGGCGCGGTGGTGCGCGCCACCGATGCCGGCTTCCAGGCCGCCATCGCCGAGGTGCGCGAGGCGGGGCTCAACATCATGATGAGCATGAAGGGCGACGGGAAGCCTGTCTCCTTCATCGAGGACACCGCCGTCGACCTGCCCGACCTCGCCGACTACACGGAGCGGCTCAACGCGGTGTTCGAGCGCCACGGCACCAAGGGCACCTGGTACGCCCATGCCTCCGTCGGCTGCCTGCATGTGCGGCCGGTGCTGAACATGAAGGATGGCGGCGACGTCGCGAAGATGCGCGCCATCGCCGAGGAATGCTTCGCCCTGGTGCGCGAGTACAAGGGCAGCCATTCGGGCGAGCACGGCGACGGCATCGTCCGCTCCGAGTTCCACGAGCCGATGTTCGGCGCCCGCATCGTCCGCGCCTTCGAGGCGGTGAAGGACAGCTTCGACCCCGACGGGCTGCTCAACCCCGGCCGTGTCGTCCGTGCCCCGCGCATGGATGACCGTAGCCTGTTCCGCTACCCGCCGGACTATGCCGCCGACCCCGCCGTGCAGCCGGCGCTGGACTGGTCCGCCTGGCCCGGCCCGCAGAAGGGTTTCCTCGGCGCCGTCGAGATGTGCAACAACAACGGCACCTGCCGGAAGTTCGATGCCAACGTCATGTGCCCTTCCTTCCGCGTGACGCGGGAGGAGCAGCACCTGACGCGCGGCCGCGCCAACACGCTGCGCCTGGCGCTGACCGGCCAGCTCGGCCCCGACGCCCTGGCCGGCGACGAGGTGGCCGAGGCGCTCTCCCTTTGCGTCTCCTGCAAGGGCTGCAAGCGCGAATGCCCGACCGGCGTCGACATGGCGAAGATGAAGATCGAGGCCCAGCACGCCCGCGCGCGGAAGCATGGCGTGAAGCTGAAGGACCGCATCATCGCCGAGCTGCCGCGCTGGGCGCCCTGGGCGGCGCGGCTGCCGGAGGTGGCCAATGCGCGTGACACCATCCCCGGCCTCGCCGGCCTGTCGGAGCGGATGCTGGGCCTCGCCGCCGGGCGGAGCCTGCCGAAGTTCCGCCGCGACGTGTTCCGCGACCGCGAGGCGGTGACGGCCGGCCCCAGGCAGGAGGTGCTGCTCTTTGCCGACACCTTCAACCGCTACTACGAGCCCGATGTGCTGCGCGACGCGGTGGCGGTGCTGGGCCATGCCGGCTATCGCGTTCGCCCGGCGCAGGCGCGGGAGGAGGGCCGCCCGCTCTGCTGCGGCCGCACCTATCTCGCCGCCGGCATGGTGGACCGCGCGCGGGAGGAGGCGCGCCGCACGCTGGAGGCCCTCTCCCACACCGACGCGCCGGTGGTGGGGCTGGAGCCCTCCTGCCTGACCACGCTGCGCGACGAGTTCATCTCCCTCCTGCCCGGCGAGGCTTCGCGGCGCCTGTCCGAGCGTGCCTTCCTCGCCACCGAGTTCCTGGCGAAGGAGGATGCTCCGCTGCCGCTCCATGGCGTCCAGGCCAGCCGCGCCCATATCCACGGCCATTGCCACCAGAAGGCGTTCGGCGCCTTTCCGGCGGCGGTGAAGACGCTGCGCCGCATCCCGGGGCTGGAGGTGACGCCCATCGCCTCCTCCTGCTGCGGCATGGCGGGCAGCTTCGGCTACGAGGCGAAGAACCTGGAGGTCAGCAAGGCGATGGCGGAACTTTCCCTGATCCCGGCGGTGCGCGCCGCCCCGGACGAGGACCTGATCGTGGCGGACGGCACCTCCTGCCGCCACCAGATCCGCGACCTCTCGGGGCGCGAGGCGCTGCACTCGATCCAGGTCCTGGCCCGCGCGGTGCGCCCGGCATGACGGCGCCGCAGGAGGTTCTCGACTTCTGGTTCGAGGGCGAGCCGGGGCTGTTCCGCCGCCGCTGGTTCCAACGTGACGACGACTTCGACGCGGCCATCCGTGCCCGCTTCGGCGGGGCGGTGGCACCGGCGCGGGACGGCGCGCTGGATGGCTGGGCCGAAACCCCGGAAGGCGCCCTCGCCCTGACGATCCTGCTGGACCAGTTCCCACGCAACCTGTTCCGCGGCACGCCGGAAGCCTTCGCCAGCGATGCCCATGCCCGCGCCATCGCCCGCCGTGCCGTGCTGGAGCGCCGGCACGACCTCGCGCTCCACCCGGTGCAGCGGGGCTTCCTCTACCTTCCCTTCGAGCATTCGGAGGAGATGGCCGACCAGGCGCTCTCCGTCACCCTGTTCGAGGGGCTGCGAGACCACGGGGAGGCCCGCCAGCCCGGCGGCGTCATCGACTACGCCTGGCGGCACTGGGCGGTGATCCGACGCTTCGGCCGCTTTCCCCATCGCAACGCGGCGTTGGGGCGGGAGAACACCCCTGCCGAGGCCGCCTATCTGGCGCAGCCGGGCGCGGGTTTCTGAGGGTGCGCCGGGACCAGGCTGAAGGTTCCCGGCGGCGATGTCACAAGGTTGTGCGCCCCTGCGGCCGCTCGCCCTTCCCTTGCCTCTCCGGCAAGGCAGGGAGCGCCCTGGCCCTGCGGCCAGCGTCCCTGAATCCGTGAATTCCTGCGGATGAACCTTGCTCAGCCCGCGAGAAGGGGCAGCGGGCAAGGTTTGTGACAGATTTGCCACAACCCTATTTCATTGTGGAAACGTACCGAAACCGTGGCGTGCAACCCTGGTTCTTCCTGTGCCCGCTCAATGGGTTGCCAAGGAATAACACCATGACGCTACGCCGCCTGCTTCTCGCCGCCACCGTCCTTGCCACCCCCGGCGCGGCGCTCGCCCAGGGCTCGTCCTCCTCCCCCTGGTACTCGCCGATGAGCTGGCTGCCGACTGCCGCGGCCGAGCCTGTTTCCGGCGTCTATATCGGCGCCGGCGCCGGCTGGAACCACTCCGATGCGCGCGGCATCACCGCCCTCGGCGGCAACGCCGCCTACTTCGACAACACCTCGGGCAACCGGCAGGGCAAGCTCGGCTTCGAGGAAGGCTTCATGGGCGCCCTGTCGATCGGCTACGGCTTCGGCAACGGCCTCCGCACCGAGATCGAGGGCAGCTACCGCTACAACAATGTCGACCGTCTGGGCGGCTTCCAGAACCGCGCGGGCGGCGCGCCGGGCGTCGCCTTCCGCAACATCGACGGCGACATGCAGCAATACGCCGTGATGGCCAACGTCTTCTACGACTTCCAGCTTCCGCGCTGGTTCCCCAACATGCCGGTGGCCGTGGTGCCCTATATCGGCGGCGGCGTCGGCTACATGTGGACGGATCTGGAGGCCAGCGGCACCCGCCTGCCCGCCGGCGCCAACAGCGTGCAGATCGACGACACGGCCGGGCAGTTCGCCTATCAGGGCATCGCCGGCCTGGCCTTCCCGATCACCTCCGTGCCCGGTCTCTCCATCACCGCCGAGTACCGCTACACCGGCGCGCTGCAGTCCAAGTTCGACGGCTCGGTGCGCAACCCGGCGGGCGGCATCGTTTCGCGCGGCAAGTACGAGGTCGATCAGGCGCACAACCACTCGGCCATGCT
>NZ_PDNU01000081.1 GCF_002631185.1 Teichococcus rhizosphaerae
ACGACCCCAGCGGTGCCGCCATGGCGGTCGTGCGGCTTAACGGTAGCTTCTGAGGGTAGCCGATCCGCCTATGACCGATCCTGTCTTCCTGCCGCGCCTGTTGACGGAAGCCGTAGCCGCTGAGCGGTTGGGCATCTCCATCGACACGCTGCGGCGGGAGCGGCGGCGCCAGAGGATCGGTTACACCATGATTGGTGGCCGGCCGCGCTATACCGAGCGGCACCTGGCCGACTACATCACAGCGAACGAGGTTGCACCTTGCGCAAAGGCGGATCGGATCAGCTCGGCCGCATTGGGGATTACTGGCTCTCCCGCCGCCCCAACAGCACGCAATGGTGCCGCACCTGGTTTGATCCCGAGTCGCGACAGACGCGCCGCGCATCTCTCGGCACTGACGATTTTGAGCAAGCCCAGCTCGCGCTCGCCGAGTGGGTCACGCTGAATGTCACGCTCCGGATTCAGCATCCGCGCGACCTGCCCCTGGCGACCGTCTTTGCCCGCTACTTCGACAAGCACGCCCGGCACACGGTTGGCGCCAGCATCCAGCGCGGCAACCTGCGGACCCTCCTGGAGACGCTGCCGGAGGGCATCACCGTGGCGGAGCTGAACCTGGAGGCGCAGCAGGCGGCCGTGGCCAAGCTGGCACAGCGGTACGCCCCTGGGACCATCAAGCGCATGATGGGTGCCGGCAAGGCCGCCGTGACCTGGGCCTGGAAGAACGGCGAGCTTGACCGGCAGATGCCCTTCCTGAGCCTGCCGGAAGGGGAGGGGCGGGAGCGGGTTCTCAGTATCGAGGAGCTGGCGCGGCTGTGGTCGGAGGATATGCCGGATCACGTTCGCATGTTCCTGCTGCTGATGATCGGCACCGTGGGCCGGCCTGAAGCCGTGCTTCAGCTTAGTCGGTTCCAGTGCGACCTGGAGCGCGGGACGATCAACCTGAACCCGCCTGGCCGGGTCCAGACGAAGAAGCGCCGGCCGATCCTGCCCATGGCGGACTTCCTCCGCCCCTGGATCAAGGCCGTCAGTGCCGGCCCGCTGGTGACTTGGCGGGGCAAGCCGGTGAAGAAGATCGCCGGAGCCTTCCAGACTGTACGCGACGCCGCGGGCTTCGGCATGGACGTGACCGCCTACACGGTGCGCCACACCATGGCGACGGAGATGCGGGCGCGCGGGGTACCTGAGATGGAGCTGGCGGGCTTCATGGGACACCTGATGCCCAACATTCGAACCACGGGGAGATACACGCATGTAGCGCCCGACCATCTGGCCCGCGCTCGCGCGGTGCTGGACGAGATCGCAAACGACATCGACCGCTCTGCAAAGCGGCCGATGGTACTGAACAACTTGCGTGCTAGTTGCGTGCCAGAGCTTGAGGTTATGGGCTGCAACCCGACCTCTAAGTCCTTGAAAACTGGAGCGGGCGAAGGGATTCGAACCCTCGACCCCAACCTTGGCAAGGTTGTGCTCTACCCCTGAGCTACGCCCGCGCTCCGTCTGGCGTGGCGGGGATATCTCATAGCCGCCGGGGCTTCGCAAGCCCTGGCGGATGATTTTCTTCATGGGAATTTTGCCGTGGCGCCGTTTGGCTGGCAGGGGCGCTTCCGGACCCCTGGCCTCTTCCTCGAGCGGTGGCACCGCGTGCCTCAGGTGCCGCAGAAGGTCTGCAGCACGCGCTCCTGGGGCTGCGGGGGAAGGGTATAGCTCTCGAGGCCCGGACGCTCCTCGAAGGGCCGGGCGAGGACGTCCATCAGCGCCTCGAAGGGGCCGAGATCCTGCCGCTCCACCGCGGCGGAAAGTGCCGCCTCCACCTGGTGGTTGCGCGGGATGTAGGCAGGGTTCACGGCGTCCATCGCGGCGCGCCGGTCCTCCGGCAAGCCGCCCTCCCGCTCCAGGCGCCGGCGCCAGGACATGGCCCATTCCCCATAGGCGGCGGGGTCCTCGAACAGGGCGGCCACCGCCGCGTCGCCCGCCGTGTCCGCCGCCGCGCCGCCAAGCGCACGGAAGAACAGGGTGAAGTCCACCTTGTTGCGGGCCATGCGGTCCAGCAGGTCCTGGATCAGCGCGGCATCCGCCTCCTCCTGCGGGCCGCTCAGGCCGATCTTGCGGCGCATGCCGGCGAGCCAGGCGGCCTCGAAACGCGGCCAGAACCCGCCCAGCGCGGCCCGCGCCTGCGCCAGCGCCTCCTCCTCGTCCTCCGCCAGCAGCGGCAGCAGGCACTCGGCCAGCCGCGCCAGGTTCCACTGCGCGATGGGCGGCTGGTTGCCATAGGCGTAGCGGCCGTAATGGTCGATCGAGCTGAACACCGTGGCCGGGTCATAGGCGTCGAGAAAGGCGCAGGGGCCGTAATCGATCGTCTCGCCGGAAAGGGCCATGTTGTCGGTGTTCATCACGCCATGGATGAAGCCGACCTGGAGCCAGCGCGCCACCAGTTCCGCCTGCCGCGCGATCACCGCCTCCAGCAGGCCACGATAGGGGGCGGGGCCGCCGGCGAGATGCGGGTCGTGCCGGGCGATGGCGTGGTCGGCCAGCAGGCGCAGCCCCTCGATGTCCTGCCGCGCGGCGAAGTACTGGAAGGTGCCGACGCGGATGTGGCTGGACGCCACCCGCACCAGCACCGCGCCGGGCAGCGCCCTTTCGCGCCGCACCGCCTCGCCGGTGGACAGCGCCGCCAGCGCCCGGGTGGTGGGGATGCCGAGCGCGGCCATCGCCTCGGCCAGGATGTATTCGCGCAGCACCGGGCCGAGCGCCGCCCGCCCGTCGCCCTGGCGCGAGAAGGGGGTGGGGCCGGAGCCCTTGAGCTGGATGTCGCGCCGCTGCCCGTCGCGCCCCACCACCTCGCCCAGCAGCAGGGCGCGCCCGTCGCCGAGCTGCGGCACGAACTGGCCGAACTGGTGCCCGGCATAGGCCATGGCCAGCGAGGCCGCGCCCTCCGGCACCGCGTTGCCGGCCAGGATGGCGACGCCCTCGGGGCTGGCCAGGAATTCGGGGTCCAGGCCCAGCGTCCCGGCCAGCGCGGCGTTCAGCCGCAGCAGGCGGGGCGCGGCCACCGGCGTCGGCGGCAGCCGGGCGTGGAAGCGTTCCGGCAGGCGCGCATAGCTGTTGTCGAAGGCGAAGCCCGGCATGTCGTTCCTTTCTGGCGGCGCGCTTTTTCTGGCCGTGCCCTGTTCGGGCCACGTCCAGGCGCGGAGGGGCGGGAATGGCGGTTCCGCCACCCCCACGTGGGCGCCCCCAGCAGGTGAGGCGGCCCTCAGGCGCCGCCAACCCCCTTGTTGACGATGCCGGTGCCGCGGCAGGTCGCGCATTCCCGGCCGCCGATCCGGCCATGGCCCTGGCAATCGGGGCAGACATCCTCGCCCGTGCCGGGGGTGCCGGGCGGGGCATCGTCGCCCGGCCCGGCGGGGTCGGCGGCAAAGAGGCGGAAGGCGGGGTCGTCGGCGCGCGGCATGGTGGCCTCCTGGCTGTTCGGAGCGGCTGTGAGGGGCAATGCGGGAAAGCAACCGGATGGCGGCGGCCGGGTTGCGCCCATGGCGGGCCCAAGCCCCCGCGCGCAGGAGCCCGATGACCGACACCTTGACCGAGCAGCACCCGAGCCCTTCCCCGACCATTCCGTTTCCGGCGGCTGCCCCGGCCATGCGGACGGCGCTGGTGCTCTCGGGGGGCGTGGCGCTGGGCGCGGTGGAGGCGGGCTTCTGCGCCGCGCTGGAGGCGGCGGGCACGCCCTGGCCGGACTGGGTGGCGGCCACCTCGGCGGGCGCCATCAACGCCGCCCTGCTGGCGGGCAATCCGCCCGGGCGCCGCGCCGAGGCGCTGCGCGCCTTCTGGAAGGCGGCGGAGGAGCCGGCGCCCGCCTTTTCCTTTCTGCCCGAACCGTTTTTGGCTGGGCCGCCGCCGCGAGGAGCGTGGCGGCAGGCCAGCAGCCACGCCGCCGCCTGGCGGACCCTGCTGCTCGGCCGCCCCGGGCTGTTCGCCCCGCGCCCCTGGGCGGCCCTGTTGCCGCAGGACGGCGCCGCGCTGCACGACCTGGCGCCGCTGCGGCGGCGCCTGCCGGAGCTGGTCGATTTTGATCGCCTCAATTCCGGCGCGCCGCGCCTGAGCGTGGTGACCACCGACCTGGCCAGCGGCGAGCGGGTGGTGTTCGACACCGGGCGCGGCGACCGGATCGGGCCCGAGCACATCGTGGCCGCCTGCGGCCTGCCGCCGCTCTTTGGCCCCTCCAGGATCGGGGAGCGGCTGCTGGGCGATGGCGGCCTGGCCTCCAACACGCCGCTCGACCTGGTGTTCGACACGCCCGATGCCGCCCCGCTGCTGTGCCTGGTGGTGGAGCTGTTCGCCGCCTCCGGCCAGGTGCCGCGCTCGCTGGGCGATTCGCTGTCGCGCGCGGGGGATCTGGCCTTTGGCAACCAGACCCAGCGCATCCTGGAAGGCCAGGGCCGCGCCCTGCGGCTGCGCGCCGCGCTGCGACGGGTGGCGGAGCGGCTGCCGGCCGGCGCGCGCGCCGAGGCGGGGGTGGAGGAGGCGCTGGCGGAAGCTGCCGGGCCCGCCGCCGCCACGGTGGTGCGGTTCGCCTATCGCGCCGCGCTGGACGAGGGGGGGCCGGGAAAGCTGTTCGACTTCTCCGCCCCGAGCCTCATGGAGCGGTGGCGGGCGGGCGAGGCGGGGCTGCGCGCCGCGCTGCGCCGCCTGGCCGAGGCGCCGCCCGGCCATGACGGGCTGACGCTGCACGAGGTGGGGACCTGAGGCGGCTGGTCCGAGCCGGCCGTCCGGACCGCGCGCGCCGCCTCCCGCTCGACGGCGGCGCGCCGGGGCGGCAGAGAGGCGCCCATGCAGCACGAGAACCCCACCCCGCCCGATCCGCACCTCGCCCCCCTGGCCAGCGGCGCCCCGGCCGAGACGCCGGAAGGATTGCTCGCCCGCCTGGCCGCCCTCGGCATCGCGGCCGAGACGGTGCGCCACCCGCCGCTGCACAGCGTGGCGGAAAGCAAGGCGCTGCGCGGCAGCCTGCCCGGCGCCCATGTGAAGAACCTGTTCCTGCGCCCGCGTGACCCCGGCCCCTGCATCCTCGCGGTGCTGGAGGAGGACCGGCGGATCTCCATCAACGCGCTGCTGCGCCGGCTCGGCGTGCCGCGCGGCCAGCTCGCCCCGGCCGGGATGCTCTGGGCGGAGCTGGGCGTGCGGCCGGGATCGGTGACGCCCCTCGGCATGGTCAACGCCGTGCCCGGCCGGGTGCGGGTGGCGATCGACCGCGCCGTGCTGGAAGGGGTGGAGCGGGTGCATGTCCACCCGCTGGTGAACACCGCCACCACCGCCCTGGCCCCTGAGGGGCTGCTGCGCTTCCTGCGCGCCCTCGGCCATGCGCCGGAGCTGCTGGACCTGCCGGAGGATCTGCCGGAGACGCAGCCGGCGGGGTGAGAGGCGGCACGGAAATCGGCTTCCCGCCTTGCGCCGGAGCGCGACCGGCGCATCTATGGCGGGCAGGAAGACCGGAGCTGGTGCCCCATGGAAACGATCCTCGACCCGAACCGTCCCAACCCTGCCGGTGCCGGCGGTGCCGCCATCATCAAGGATGGTGATGCGAAGTCCTTCATGCAGGACGTGGTGCAGGCCAGCCGCGAGGTGCCCGTGCTCGTCGACTTCTGGGCGACGTGGTGCGGCCCCTGCAAGCAGCTGACGCCGGCGCTGGAGAAGGTGGTGACCGCCGCCCAGGGCCGCGTGCGCCTGGTGAAGATCGACATCGACCAGAACCGCGGCCTGGTGCAGCAGCTTTCCCAGATGGGCCTGCCGCTGCAATCCGTGCCGACGGTGGTGGCCTTCTGGCAGGGCCAGATCGCCGACCTGTTCCAGGGCGCGCTGCCGGAATCGGAGCTGAAGAAGTTCGTCGAGACGCTGCTGAAGGCGGCGGGCGGGCAGATGCCGGCGGCCGACCTGATGGCCGAGGCCAGGCAGGCCGCCGAGGAGGGCGACCACCAGACGGCGCTCGAGATCTACGCCGCCCTGGCGCAGCAGGAGCCCGAGAACGCCGAGGCCCTGGCGGGTCTCGCCCGCACCCTGATGGCGATGGGCGAGGAAGAGCGCGCCCTGCAGGTGCTGGAGGCGGTGCCGGAGAAGCTGCGCAATCATGCCGAGGTGACGGGCGTGCGCAGCGCGCTGGAGCTGGCCGTCGAGGGCCGCAGGGCGCGCGAGCGGCTGGCCGAGTTCGAGAACCGCCTCGCCGCCGATCCGGACGACCACGAGGCGCGGATCGAGCTGGCGGTGGCGCTGAACGCCATGGACCAGCGTGCCGAGGCCGCCCAGGCGCTGCTCGACGCCATCAGGCGCGACCGCGCCTGGAACGACGAGGCGGCGCGCAAGCAGCTGCTGAAGTTCTTCGAGGCCTGGGGCCCGATGGACCCGGCGACGGTGAAGGCGCGGCGCGGCCTGTCCACCCTGCTGTTCCGCTGAGCGGGGAGGGCCGGGCATGGACAGCGCCCATTCCCGGCCCGTGCCGCCGCCGGGAGAGTTGCCGGACGAGATCCCGGTCTTTCCCCTGGCGGGCGCGCTGCTGCTGCCCGGCGGGCGGCTGCCGCTCAACATCTTCGAGCCGCGCTACCTCGCCATGGTCGAGGATGCGCTGGGGCATGGCCGGCTGATCGGCATGGTGCTGCCCGACCCGGCCCGGCCGCGGCCGCAGGGGCGCTCCACCATCTACCGCGCCGGCTGCCTGGGGCGCATCGCCTCCTTTTCCGAAACGGGCGACGGGCGCTACCTGATCACCCTGCTCGGCACCAGCCGCTTCCGCGTGCTGGAGGAACTGCCCGACAGCCCGCGCGGCTACCGGCGCGTGCGCGCCGACCATGGCGCCTTTCCCGCCGACCGGCAGCCCGCGCCGGAGGACGCCGTGGACCGCGAGGCGCTGCTGGCGGCGCTGCGCCCCTATTTCCAGGCCCGGCGCATCGAGGCGGACTGGGCGGCGATCGAGCGCACGCCACCCGACATGCTGGTGACCACGCTCTGCATGATCTGCCCCTTCGGCGGCGCGGAGAAGCAGGCGCTGCTGGAGGCGCCAGACCTCGCGGCGCGCGCCGCGATGCTGGTGGCGCTGCTGCGGATGGAAAGCGCCGGCCCCGCCGCCGGAGCGGGCCGGCCCAGTTGAGGGCGCGGCCGCGGCCGGAGTTGACGGCCAGCCCCGCCGGGCGCAGGAATCCCGAGGAATGACCACCATGAACCCTTCCGACCCCACCTCCGCCGCCCCGCCGGGCGGCCCCGTCGATCCCCGGCTGCTGGAGATCCTGGTCTGCCCCGTCACCAAGGGGCCGCTGCGCTACGACCGGGAGCGCGGCGAGCTGGTGAGCGAGCAGGCGGGCCTCGCCTACCCGATCCGCGACGGCATCCCGATCATGCTGCCGGACGAGGCGCGGCGCCTCGGCGGCTGATGCCGGCGCCCACCGAGATCCACCTGCGCCGCGCCGAGCGGCGGCTCGACATCCGCTTCGAGGATGGCCGGAGCTTCATGCTGCCGGCCGAATACCTCCGGGTGGAGAGCCCCTCGGCCGAGGTGCAGGGGCATGGGCCCGGGCAGAAGAAGATCGTCTCGGGCCGGCGCCTTGTGGGCATCCTGCGGGTGGAGCCTGTGGGCCACTATGCCGTGCGCCTGGTGTTCGACGACCTGCATGACAGCGGCATCTATACCTGGGACTATCTCTACAGGCTGGGCCTGGAGCAGGATGAGCGGCAGGCCGCCTACGAGGCCGAGCTCGCGGCCCGCGGCCTGAGCCGGGACCCGCCGGCACGGGGCCGCTAGCCCGCCTTGCCCTGGCCTTGAGGACCGCCCCGCGGGCATGAGGCCCGGCGGGGTTTTTCATGCCCCCTCGCGCCCCGCCCCGCAAAGGCGGCGGCGCTTCTTCCATGGAGCGGAGCCCGCATGACATCCAGCCTTCCTGTGGTCGCGGTGGTGGGCGGGGGCTTCGCCGGCACGGCCCTGGCGCTGCGCCTGCAGGGCGCCGCGCGGGTGCTGCTGTTCGAGCCGGGCGTGCCCGGGCCGGGGCTCGCCTATGGCACCGCCTCGCCCGAGCACCTGCTGAACGTGCCGGCGGGCGGCATGAGCCTCTGGCCCGAGCGCCCCGGGGATTTCGCCGAATGGCTGGCCCGACAGGCGGATGCCCCCGCCGCGCCGGAAGGGGGCGGCCCGATCTTCGCGCCCCGCCCTTTCTATGGCCGCTATCTGCGCGAGGCGTGGCAGGCCGCGGCCGGAGCGCCGGGCGGCACGCTGACCCACCTCCCCCGCAGGGTCGTGGCGGTGGAGCCCGCGGCCGGAGGCGGTTTCCACCTGCGGGACGAAGCGGGCGGGCGGCACATGGCGCGGCAGGTGGTGCTGGCGCTGGGCGGCTTCGCCGGCGGTCCCGGCGCGCCGCCCCGGCTGATCGGCCACCCCTGGGAGGCCGGGGCGCTGGAAGACCTGGCGCCGGGCGAGACGGTGCTGCTGGTGGGCACCGGGCTGACCATGGCGGACATGGTGCTGTCGCTGCGGCGGCGCGGCCACCACGGGAAGGTGGTGGCGGTTTCGCGGCATGGCTGGCTTCCCTTGCCGCATGTGCCGGGCCCGCTGCCGTCTCCCTGGACGGTGGAACTGCCGGAAGGAGGCATGCCGGGGCCGCTGGCCCTGCTGCGCCTGCTGCGGGCCGAGGCGGCGAAGGCGGAGGCGGCGGGCGTGCCATGGCAGGCGGTGCCGGATGGCATCCGGCCGCATGTGCAGGCGATCTGGCAATCCTGGGACGTGGAAGAGCGGGGGCGGTTCCTGCGCCATGCCGCCAGCCTGTGGAACCTGCACCGCCACAGGCTGGCGCCCGAGGTCTTCGCCAGCCTCGCCGAGGAGCGGGGGCAGGGGGGGCTGGAGGTTCTGGCGGGCCGGCTCGACTCCTGGCAGCCGGAAGGGGAGGGCGCGGAAGCCATCCTGCGGTTGCGGGCTGGAGGGCTGCGGGCCCTGCGTTGCGGGCGCATCCTGCTTTGCACCGGCCCTTCTGGCAGCCAGGCCTGGGCCGCGAATCCGCCCGTGCCGATGATGGTGGAGCGGGGGATGTTGCGGCCGGATGGGCTGGGCCTTTCGGTTTCGCCCGGCGGGGCGGCGCTGGACGGGGAGGGGAGGGAGGTGCCGGGCCTCTATGTGCTGGGCCCCCTCGGGCGCGGAACCTTGTGGGAAATCACCGCCGTGCCGGAGATCCGCGCGCAGGCGGGCCGGCTGGCGGAGACGATCCTGGCCTCTTGAAGGGGGAAGGAGCGCATCCCACTTCCAGGACCTTCCGCTGCAGAATCCCTTTGACAGTTTTGTTGGGGCGTCCTAGAAGGCGCGCCCTGCTGTGGTTCTGGTTTTTGGGGCTGCGGTGGTCTGGAAGAAAATCTTCAGTGTTGGTGTTGACTGGCGAAGTAATCGCCG
>NZ_PDNU01000082.1 GCF_002631185.1 Teichococcus rhizosphaerae
CAGCGCCTGCTCCGCCAGCCTGCTCGGGTTGGCGGCGCCGCGCGCAATTTCCTGCAGAGCGGCCTCAAGCGCATCGTGGCGCCTCAGGAGCGCGGTGATGGCTTCGCCGTCGAGCCGGTCCTCGTCTCGGGTGATCGCCTCGGCATCGAGGCGGTCCCTATCTCCGGGGAGAGTGCCCTGCCTCATAAAGTCAGAGACGCTTTCTGCTCGCCGACGCATGTCCAGCAGCTCGTCGTGCGTCATGCCTTCCAGCCTCGGGCGGGGACCAGGTGCCCCTCTGCCATCGTCTCTGCCTCGAGCATCGCTTCCTCGACATCCGAGCTGCCACCCAGCCGCTCGACGAGATCGCCGAATGAGTAGATCCAGAACCCGAAGTTCTGCGGTCCTACCTGGCGCACGACGGCACGGATGTTCCGCAGCGTCGCCACCCTCTCTCCGCCCTCTCCCGCCACCCAGTCCATATCCATCTCAAGCCGCTCCGTTGCCGGAACGCACCATGCCGCGCTTTGTCAGTCTGGACAACGTCCGTTGCCTCTTTGACAATCATGCCGCATCGCCGGTATTTGCTCTCGGTTCCGTGAGCAACGCGGCCGGATGGCTAGAGAGAGAGCATGTCGCCCACCCCTACCTCGACCAACGATACAAACGAGATCGTTGCGCACCATCGCGACCGAGCCGCTGCCCTGGTCGCTGCCGCCAAGGGTGATGCCCAGCGCGTCTCCATGTACCTGTACGGGCATCCCGGCACTGAGCCCGACCAGCCGCTGCTCGATGCGCAGAACGAAGCGAGGGAGCTTGGGCACTTGCTGCGGTTGGCATGGGAGCACGCAGATGAAGCGGCTGGGGAACCGAAAGAAGACGTGCTGAGCAGGTGGGGCTACACGGGGAGTGGGTCGCTCCAGCGGCAGGTGCGGCATCCCCACGGCTGGGGAACGCTGCGGCTCGAGGTAAAGCCAGCCCCCCACGGAGAGGGGATTTGGCGCTGGGAACTGCGCCACGAGTGCAATTTCGTGGGGGAGATCACTCGCTACAAGGGCACCACGGAGTACCCCGAGGCATGGCGCTGCGCATTGGACGCGGAGTGCCTCGCAGCCTCTTGGTCGGACGTCCTGATGCTGATGCAAAGCGAGGAAGATGACGAAGACTGGTGACGGCGGAGTAGGCCGCCGGTGACTGACTATGTGGCCTACACCCGGGTGAGCACCCAAGCCCAGGGCCGCTCCGGCCTCGGGCTTGAGGCGCAGCAGGCGGCCATCCAGCGCCACCTGCACCCTGGTGATCGGCTCTTAGAAACGTTCGTCGAGGTCGAGAGCGGCACGAAAGCCGCCCGGCCGCAGCTATCGGCAGCCGTGGCCGAATGCGCAGCAACGGGCGCCACGCTGCTGGTCGCCAAGCTCGACCGACTGGCCCGCGATGCCCACTTCCTGTTGGGCCTGCAGAAGGCCGGGGTGGAGTTCTTGGCCTGCGACATGCCGTCGGCCAACCGGCTCACCGTGGGCATCATGGCCTTGGTCGCCGAGGAAGAGGCCCGAGCGATCAGTGCCCGCACGAAGGCCGCCCTGGCGGCCGCCAAGGCCCGCGGCGTGAAGCTCGGCGGCGACCGGGGTGTCCGGCCCAGCCCGGAACGCGCTGCAGCCGCCCGGGTAGCCCTGTCTGCCGAAGCGGAGCGGCGCGCGGGCCTCATCCTGCCCGCCGTCGCCCGCCTTCGGGCGCAGGGCGCCCGCACGCTTACCGACCTAGCCGACGGACTGACCAGGATGGGGCGGCGTGGCCCTCGCGGCGGCCGGTGGACGGCCACGGCAGTCCGGCGCGCCCTGCTTCGGGCCGACCCTGTTGCGGCCCGGCGGCACCAGCGTAGAGGTCACAAAGAGAGAGTGGATGACTAAGACGATGAGTGCCTCTGAGGAAGATACACCATACCTGTACAAGTACCGCTCCATGGACGGGAGTGCCAGAGACAGAACTAGAAGCATATTCAGTGACAACAAACTCTGGTTCGCTCAGGCGTCTGACTTCAACGACCCGTTCGACTCTGCGCCTGGCTTCTCTGTCGAGGCTCCGGCGCCGACTTTTCTGCGGTACATCGAAAAGCTGTTTAAGAAGAAGGGGGGCCAGGTGCTCGGCGCTGACAAGCATGCCTTGCGTGCTCGCCTGCGGGAGATTCAGCGCGAACCCCAGAGCATTCAGAAGTCGCCTGACTTCGTCGCCGAGATGCGGCGCGCGACCGCCTTAGGGGTCAATCAGGCAGGCGTACTGTCGCTCTCAGCTCGTCCGGACGCCGTGCTGATGTGGTCCCACTACGCGAGTTCGCATACTGGAATCTGCCTGCGCTTTCGGGCGACCGAAGGCATCATCCCGTTCCGGGCGGCGCAAAGGATCGTGTACCAAGCCGAACGGCCGGTCCTGAACCCAGTGTTCGACGAGCCCGACGCCATCATGGCCAAGACCTTCCTGACCAAGGCAGACTTCTGGCAGTACGAAGAAGAGTGGCGGGTCATCAGCCATCCCGGCAGTCCTGTGAACCAAGTGGGCGGCTATGGCGCGATGCCGTTCGATCCCGACGCGCTGGATGGCGTCATCTTCGGGTGCAAGGCACGACAGAGAGACATTGACGATGTGAGGTCGTGGGTCGCTGGGCGTAAGCAGCCGGTCGAACTGCTGCGAGCGGTCTCCGACCCGGACTTCTTTCGCCTCGACATCGTCTCCCTAGGAAGCGGCTAGGCTCGCCGGAATCCCCGGATTACCCACACGACGGCGGCGCCCAGGGCTAGCAGTAGAATTGGCGGGATAAGGGCGAACGCCGCGAGCATCTTGGTGCTGTCGTACCGCCAACCGAAATGGAGTCCCACCCGCTGGTAAGACCGGCGGATGACCTCGTTGTAGTCGAGGTCGCGGTATTCAATGTTCTGCCGCCGGAACTCTAGAACGGGCAGCAGGCAATAGGTACGGCCGAAGCCTTCAATCTTCGTGTGCCCGGTTGGCGCCGCTTCGCAGGGAACGGCCGCCATGTTGTCGCCGTCGATGATGGCCGCCTGCTCGATGCCTGGCGCCCACTCTTCCTTGACCTCTCGGAACCCTAGAACCCCTACGTAGAGGACCCACAGGAAGGACAAGAGGACCCAGGCGCGGAGCAGGCCCCGCCGAATATCGAAAGCCATCGAGAAGGCTAGCTGCCTCTCTGGTGGACATGCTGGTGCTGGCGGACCTTCTCGAGCCAGATCTCGCCCACGATGCCACTGGCGGCAAGGTCAACGGCCAAGGAGTGCGTATCCTCAATCATGGGCAGCGCCACGGTCGCCTCACCCTGCTCGACCATCTGGTCCACGGCGTCACGGGCCTCACGCATCGAGAGGCCACGCTTTACTAGCGCGAGCGCGGCCGTGACCTTCCGCAGCACGTCACCGTGCGCGGGGATGAGCCGAGCCTCACCGGCGGAACCGTAGGACACCCGGGAGACGTCCCGGACCGGCCCCAGTCGTTCGAGTTGAGCCTTCGACGCGGAGTTCATGACAACCCATCCTTAGCAGGGCTTCGCGTGCAATCACCCGTAGATTCTGCACCCCGAGTGCATTCGGCCCGGTGCCGGGCTCTCCGTTAATATGGGCGCGCCGGAGCGTGATTCTGCCCCCGTCCCGTTCATAGTCGCCCATAACGTAAACCTGTCCGGCCGGTGTTCCCACGATGATGGTCACAGTCGGCTCGGACACGAGGTCGTCCAGCAGCTCGAACGTCAGCGCGGCCGGATCCCATGGTTTATCCGGCACCATTAGTAAGCGGCAAGAAAGCCGAAAGGAAGCGGGCAGGAAGCGGTGAGAAAGCCGCTTGCTGCCAGAAAGCTGCCTACCATCCCGCGCTCACTTGCGCTCTAGCTGCTTGTTAAGCGCCTGGATGGCGTGCTCGATGACTTCGGCCATCAGCCACCCCTGCTCCTGCGCGATGCGCACGATGTGCTCCCGGGTCTCGGCTGTCGCCTTGAGATTTAGATGCGCGGTCCGCCCGGTGGCCCGCAGGCTCCGGCCATCGACCACCGGGGCGGGGGCGGGGGCGGGCTCCATCACTTGGGTAGCCGGAGCCGGAACAGGCGGCGGCTCGGGCGCCCGATCGATGCCCGCCGCGCCTTCTTCGATGGGCGGGGGAGATGGCAGGCGGCGGACCTTGGATGCGTTGATGGCCATGGTGCTACTCCGGCAGGGAGTCGACGAGGGACTGGATGACGACCTCGGCCGCCGCCCGGAGCGTGGGCGCCGAGACTTCCGTCACCGCCCGACCGCTGTTCTGCGCCTGGCGGTACGACGCGCGTTCGGGCAAGTAGCCATCGGCGACACGGTAGCCCGCCTCGCGAATGTAGCCGCGAGCGGCTTCGGCCTCGGCCTCGGTCGAGATGCGCGACAGGGCGCACACCAGGCGCTCCTTCGGGATACCGGCCCGAACCAAGGAATGCGCCACTCTCACCAGTGGACGCAGGTCGTCCATGCTGGCGCCGCCCGGAAGAATCACCAGGTCGGCGGCCTTGGCGAGCGCTACGGTGTCCTTGTTCGCCCTCGCGGGCCCATCCAGGATGAGCACATCGACTTTGGACGCCTGCGCGAGGGCGGCGGACAGGTCCGGGTAGAGTTGGGTCGGCGGGGTCGGCGTCAGTCCGGCCGCCAGCCGGTCCCGATGCCAATCGACCTGGGAGCCCTGGTCGACGTCGAGGTCGGCGAGGTGCACGGAGAGGCCTGCCCGCGCCAGCTCCACGGCAAGAGCGCGTGAAAAGGTGGACTTGGCCACGCCGCCCTTCTGGGAGACGGCCGCAATGACTGGCATCTGAACCCTTCGGCTTTCTAGCAGAAAGCGGCTTTCTTTTCGCTTCCTGACCGCTTTCTCTCGGCTTTTTAGCAGGTGCGTGGTGCACGTCTAGAGGCGCCGTGGCAACGCCTTGTACGTTCCTGTATTGTTCTTATCATGAGTTGTCATCCTCTCGATGGGCGCCCCGCCCCAGGGGCGCCTCTTTGGTACGGCCGCGGCTGGGCGTTGGACGTCAGGTGCGGGTGCGGCCGCCGCGAGCAGATGCCGATTGAAACGATCCCGGCGCCGCCGGACACCAAGCTGTGGGAAGTCGCGGCACGCCTGCGGTGCACCGGCTGCGGCCAGCGTCCCCGTGTCGAGGGCGTCTTCCGCACGTCTCGCATCATGCGTTGACACATCTGTTGACCAATTCGAGGACACAGCCGCATAAACCTCAGAAAACACGAGATAAGGGACGATGTAGTCGCACCGCAGAAAGCCGGTAGAAAGCGGCTTTCTTACCGCAACCTACCGACTTTCTGTCCGCTTCATCCGGTGCTTTCGGCGTCTGCCATGCAAATGGACCCGACATCATTTGAGGCATGGATATGGGCCGCCTGGCCATCGCCTGCGCCGCCCAGCATCATTTGCCGCCGGAGAGCACCATGCGCCCCGACCTGTCGCAGGAGACCAAGGACCTACTCCGCCGCGCCGTACATGTCGTGCGTGCGGCATCCCCTGCAGACGTCGCTCCCTCGACCGCGCGGGAGTATCGCCGGGTCGCGGACCGCATCTTCGCCCGACGCCGCCCTGACGGCTCGTTCCCGCCCTTGGAGCAGCTCACGGACAGCCGGGCCTACTACGCCCAGCTCCGGAGCGCGTGGAGCCGCCACGCCCATGGGGAGCTCGTCGAGGCCATCTCAGCACTCCGGCCGCCGGTGCCGGACGCCGACGTCCGCGAAAGACTGAGCCGGGTCCGCCTCTGGCTTGCGCAGGCCGAGGCATACCCGATCTCGCGGGCATCGGACCCGCTGACGGAGCGCCCCGGCGACCGGGCGCCTAGCCGCCTGACCCAGCGCCTGGCATCCGAGGGTTCCCGCGCAGCCGAGAGCCGGTCGAAGCGCCGGTTCCTCGCCTCGCTCCCGCACGACTGGCTCGACGTCCTCTGGGGAGCGGCCGTCGCGGCGGACCACCGGCACCTGGACGCCATCGCGGTCCTCATCTGCACCGGCGCCCGGCCGGTCGAGGTGGGGGCAGGAGTCCTCGTCGAACGCGACGGGGCGGGGGGGCTGGCCTTCAGCATCCCGGGCGCCAAGGTGGGCGAGATTGAAGGCCAGCCTTGGCGGCGGCTGCGCGTGGCGGCGGGGCAGGGGGCGGCGGCGCACCTCTCGCGGCTGACGGCTGGCGGGCCGGTGCTCGTCACCGGCCCGGCCCCAGCCACCCTCAGCACGGCGATCGCCGACCTAGCAGGCTGGCGCTGGAGCCGCCGGGTATCGGCATATGACATCCGGCACCAGCGCGCCGCGGACGCCAGGAACGCCTTCCCCGGTGATGTCGCGGCCTGCGCCCGGTGGCTCGGCCACGCGGCGGACACGACGCTCCGGTACTATGGGCGCCTGCCGCGGCGCGCGGGCTGCGCCGGTCCGGTGCCGCTGGGCGCCGAGGCTCCGCGGCCGGTTCGGCGTCACCTGACCGCCAAGCGCCCGGAGTTGGTCGCCGAGCTGGGCTGATGGAAGGGGGAGCGCTGCGTGTCGGCTCTCCACGCCGCCGCAGCACCGCAAGGATGCCGCGGCGCAAGGCATGCGTCACCCGTTGGCGTTCGCGGCCTTCGCGGCCGGTGGCCTGCCGTCCGTTATCGTGCCCACACTGCCCTCGGCGAGTATCGCCATGATCCGCATGGCCTGCTCTAGGCTCATCCGCCGGTGCATGCGGACCCAGACTTCGCCCGAGTTATCGGACACTTGCCTTATTTCAAGGGGCACGGCGGCCAGCGCGGCGCCGCCCGGGCGCCCTGCGGCCGTGGCGCCGTGTATCCCGGGCGCCAAATCCTCGGCGGTGCAGTCCAGAGCCTTGGCGATCGCCGCAAGGATTTTGGGGCCCGGCATGGATTTGCCCCGGACGTATGTCGAGACGTTGTCGCGGCCGATGCCTGCCTCACGCGCGAGGTCGCTTTGGTTCCATCCCTTCGCCTGCATCCTCTGCTGAATGCGGCGCCCAACCTCGGCTCGCAAGGAGTCCGGTGGGAACTGGGCCGACGGGTCGAAGTCGGCGAGCGGCTCGCTGCTGTGGTAGACCGGCGTCGCAGACATGATAACGGCCCTGTCGTGTCGGTTGAACAGGGCCGTTGTAGACCGACATTGCCCTACACGTCCATCACATCAGGACGGCCTGCGGACGAACCCCTTCTCGACGAGGTACTGGCCAAGCTGCCCGGTCCGCGCGGACTCGAAGATCTGGCGCCAGTCCCATAGGTGCCCCGCTGGGGTGCTAGGTCGCCTGGAATGACTGCCCCGCCGCCTTCGTCAATCAGGGCGCACCAGAGCCCGAACAGCCTAGCCCGCCGTTCGACGTCGCTCGACATGTACTCGCCCTCGAACTCCCCAGCGTTTGGGAACTGCTTCCGCGGGTCGCTGAGCACTTTCGAGGCGCCGCCCCACTCCCCGCCCTGGCGCACCAGAGCCTCGTTCACGGCCGCCATCGCCTCTTTGGTGAGAAAGCGCTCCAGGATGTGCCAGACCTCGTGCCAGTACGTCCGCCGCACGTCATCTTCGCGCATGTCGCTCCGGACAACGATGGTGTCGCCCTGCCCGGCCTGCCCGGCCATGCAGTAGTGTGCCCGGCCCCAGTACGGGGACTCATCTTCCCCCTCGAGCTGCGGTCCGACGTAGCACCGAACCCACGGTGCCATCCGCGCGGTCTCCGACGCGCACCAGCGAGCGAGCCTCTCCTGGCGGTCCTCGCCCCTGCGCTCCAGAGACGTCGCCCTGAAGCGCGACGGGTACGTGGGATCCGGCAGGTCCAGGGGCTCGTCGACACCCTGCGACGAGAGGGCCTGCGTCCATGGCTCGAGGTGACAGACGCGGGCGAGCGTGACCCGTCCGTCCTCAGCCACCCTTTTGTTGCGCCTGTAGGTCCCGCCGTCGGCGAGGCCCGAAACAGGCGCCTGCGGCCTCGAGGGCCGCCGCAGGATACGGGCGAGGGGGCTGGCGAGCCCCAGCTTCTCGAGCAGGGCGCGCATCAGAAGTCCCCCTTCTCGGCACGAGCGGCCTGGGCGTCGGCCCAGTCGCTGAGCGTCTCCAGCTCCTCGTCGGCGGACATCATCGGGACAACCTCGGCGGCCTTGGCCCGCTGGCGCCGCATCTCCAGCACCTCGATGCTGGCGCCGACCTCGCGTGCGGTGGTCGGACAGTCGAGCCAGCCCTCGCCAGTCGCCGGGCGGCCATCGGGAAGCACGATCGCGAAGACGTCGTTGGCGAGGGGGCGGACGCCCCAGGCGCGCTCACAGCCGTCCGCCAGGATCCAGAGCGGAGCGTCGGCGCCGAGGTGCCCGTCGCGTTCGAGGACCGCAAAGCCGAGCCGGTGCAGCTCGGCCCTCACCGGCCGCAGCGTGGCCGGAAGCTGGATGGAATGGATGATGTGGTGTCGGACGTTCATGGACTGCTCTCTCCCGTGGGGTTCTTGTCGGGAAGGTTAG
>NZ_PDNU01000083.1 GCF_002631185.1 Teichococcus rhizosphaerae
CCCCCGGCACCACCAGCGCCTTCGCCGAGCGGGTCGAGGGCGGCTACTACCTGGAGATCGAGCCGGACCGGGCGGCCCTGGCCCGCTACGGCCTGACCGTCGGCGACCTCCAAGAGACCATCGCCACGGCGCTCGGGGGCGAGCCGGTCACGACCACCGTCGAGGGCCGCGCGCGCTACACGGTCAACGTCCGGTACCCGCGCGGCCTGCGCAGCGACCCGCAAGGAATCGCGGCGCAGGTCCTCGTGCAGAGCATGCAGGGGGCCGCCATCCCGCTGGGGCAGCTGGCGGCCGTCCAGCTGCGCCGCGGCCCGCCGACCATCCGGACCGAGAACGCGCAATTGGTGAACTACGTCTATGTTGACATGCACGGGCGTGACATCGGCGGCTACGTGGCCGACGCGCAGCGGGCCGTCGCCGGGCAGGTGCGGATGCCGCCCGGATACCATGTCGAGTGGAGCGGCCAGTTCGAGTACATGCAACGCGCCAAGGCAAAGTTGGCCATCGTCGTGCCGGTGACCCTGCTCATCATCTTTGTGCTGCTCTACCTGAACTTTGGGCGGCTGACCGAGACGATCATCGTCATGCTCTCGGTCCCCTTCGCGCTCGTCGGAGGCATCTGGCTCATGTTCATGATGCAGTTCAACATGAGCGTGGCCGTCGCCGTCGGGTTCATCGCGCTCGCCGGGGTGGCGGCGGAGACCGGCGTCATCATGCTGATCTACCTTGACCACGCACTCGCGGAGGTTCGGGAGCGGTGCCGGGCCGAGGGGCGGCGCCTGACGCAGGAGGATCTGCGCCACGCCATCATGGAGGGCGCGGTTGAGCGGGTGCGGCCCAAGATGATGACGGTGACCGCCATCATGGCGGGCCTGCTGCCGATCCTCTGGAGCACCGGCACCGGCTCGGAGCTCATGCAGCGCATCGCGGTTCCGATGGTCGGCGGCATGGTGTCCTCGACGGTGCTGACCCTTTTGGTGATCCCGGCGATCTACGGACTGGTCAAAGGATGGCGCCTGCCACGGACGGAGGCGGCTCAGGAGCCGGAGTCATTCGCGATGGCGGAGTGACGGTTGGCGATGAGCCAAGGAAGCCTGCCGCAGCCAGCCTCCAGGGAGTGCCGCCGCCGCCGAGGCGGGGCCGGACGGCGGCCCTTGACCTTCCCAGTGTGGGAAGCCCCATGTGGCCCGGCAGTCGGGATTATCAGGAGACGGGCGCAATGGACGCTCTGACTGCGGAAGCCGGGACCGCCGCGATGGCCGGGGGCGGTGCCGAGGTGGACATCGGCATCGAGGGCATGACCTGCGCCTCCTGCGTCGGCCGGGTCGAGCGGGTCCTGAAGCAGGTACCCGGCGTCTCCGGCGTCTCCGTCAACCTCGCCACGGAGCGGGCGCGCGTCGCCTTCGCCGGGCCGCCGGACACCGCGGCGGTGGCCAGGGCCGTGGAGGAGGCGGGGTACGATGTCCCCGTGTCCGAGTTCGACCTGAACGTCCAGGGCATGACCTGCGCCTCCTGCGTCGGCCGGGTCGAGCGGGCGCTCAAGCAGGTGCCGGGCGTCATTGAGGCCGAGGTGAACCTGGCCACGGAGCGGACCCGCGTCACCGCCGCCCGCGGCGCCGTCTCGGTCGATCAGCTCGTCGCCGCCGTTCAGAACACGGGGTACGAGGCCAGTCCGGTCGAGCAGGCGGGCTCCCCGGCGGAGGAGGCCGATGCGGCGGCGGCACGGAGCCGCCGCGACCTGTTCCGCGTCGTGACCGCGGCCGCGCTCTCGGCGCCGCTCCTGCTCGGCATGGTGGGGCATCTGCTCGGGGCCGAGTGGATGATGCCGCCGGGCTGGGTTCAACTCGCCCTCGCGACGCCGGTGCAGTTCTGGCTGGGCTGGCGGTTCTACGTGGCCGGGTGGAAGGCCGCGCGGTCCTTCAGCGGCAACATGGACCTGCTGGTTGCCCTGGGCACGACGGCCGCCTGGGGCCTGAGCGTCTACGGGCTGCTGACGGCGCACGGGGATCACGCGCCCGCGCTCTACTTCGAGTCCTCGGCGCTCATCATCACCTTCGTCCTGCTCGGCAAGTGGCTGGAGGCGCGCGCGAAGGGACAGACGGCCTCGGCCATCCGCGCGCTCATGGATCTCCGGCCCGACAAGGCGCGCCTGCGCCGGGGCGGCGCCGAAGTCGAGGTGCCGCTCGCCGAGGTCCGGGTCGGCGACGCCGTCGTGGTCCGCCCCGGCGAGCGCATCCCGGTGGACGGGCGCGTGGTGGAGGGTGGCGGCAGCGTCGACGAGTCCATGCTGACCGGCGAAAGCCTGCCCGTGGAAAAGGTGGTCGGTGCCAAGGTCACCGGCGGCGCCATCAACACGGACGGCCTGCTGGTCATCGAGACCACCGCCGTCGGCGCCGAGACCACGCTGGCCAGGATCGTCCGGCTGGTCGAGGGCGCCCAGGCATCCAAGGCGCCGATCCAGCGCCTGGTGGACCGCGTCAGCGCGGTCTTCGTCCCGGTCGTGCTCGGCATCGCGCTCGTCACCTTCGTCGGCTGGTGGGCGGTCACGGGTGACGCGACGGCGGCCATCCTGAACGCGGTGGCGGTCATGGTCATCGCCTGCCCCTGTGCCCTGGGCCTGGCGACGCCGACCGCCATCATGGTCGGCACCGGCGCTGCGGCGCGGCACGGCATCCTGATCAAGGACGCCGAGGCGCTGGAGCGGGCGCACGCGGTCACCACGGTCGCGTTCGATAAAACCGGGACCCTGACCGAGGGGCGCCCCGAGGTGACGGACGTCGTCCCCGTCGAGGGGACGGGCGCGGCGGAGGTTCTCCGGTTGGCCGCTGCCCTCCAGGCCGGGAGCGAACACCCGCTGGCGGCCGCCGTCCGGCGACGGGCCGAGGGCGTCACGCCGCTCGCGACCATGAATTTCCGGGCGCTCGCCGGGCGGGGCGTCTCGGGCGCGGTCGAGGGCCGCTCGCTCGTCCTCGGCAACCGGCGCCTGCTCGAGGAGAACGGGCTGGCCGGGGACGCGCTCGCCCCGGCGGCCAGTGACCTCGAGGAGTCGGGGCGGACCGTGTCCTGGCTGGCCGAGACGGCGCCCACCTGCCGGGTTCTGGGCCTGATCGCGTTCGGCGACAGCGTCAAGGATTCGGCCCGTGGCGCCGTTGACCGGCTGCATCGCCAGGGCATCGAGACGGTCATGCTGACCGGCGACAACCGAGGCGCCGCGGCCGCCGCCGCCCGGTCGCTGGGCATCGACAAGGTGGTCGCGGAGGTGCTGCCCGAGGGCAAGGCCGAGGCGGTCGCCGGGCTGCGCGGCGAGGGCAGGGTGGTCGCCATGGTCGGCGACGGCATCAACGACGCGCCTGCGCTCGCCGCGGCGGATGTCGGCATCGCCATGTCGACCGGCACCGACGTCGCCATGCACACGGCGGGCGTGACCCTGATGCGTGGCGACCCGGCGCTGGTCGCAGGCGCCATCGACGTGTCGCGGCGGACCTACCGCAAGATCCGGCAGGGGCTGTTCTGGGCCTTCGTCTACAACCTGGTCGGCATCCCCCTGGCGGCCCTGGGGCTGCTCAGCCCGATGGTCGCGGGCGCGGCGATGGCATTGAGCAGCGTCAGCGTGGTCACGAACGCGCTCTTGCTCCGCGGCTGGAACCCACGGTCGTAGCGGCGGGGCAAGCATGAGCATCGGAGGGGCGGCGCGCGTGGCTGCCACGATTGAGGCGGACCGATACCGCAAACGCTTCGGGACCATATCGGAAGCTCTCCGAGTCCGCCCGCGCCTGCTCGCCGCGGCGCTCGTCGCCTTCGTCCTGGCGTGGCCCGTCGCGGCGCCGATGGCGGCGAGCGGCCCGTGGATGTCCGGGGAAATCGTTCGCGCCCGCCTGCTCACGGCGGCCGACACAGCAGGATCCGACAAGGAAGTCCGCGCGGGGCTCCAGGTCGCTATGGGCGACGGCTGGGACACTTACTGGCGGTCGCCCGGGGACGCCGGAACGCCGCCCGCGGTGGACTGGACCGGCTCGGTCAATGTCGCCTCGGTGGATTGGCGCTGGCCCGCGCCCACCCGGTTCACGCTGTTCGGGCTCGAGACCTTCGGTTACTTCGACAAGGTCGTCTTTCCCCTGACCATCGTCTCCGAACGTCCCGGCGAGCCGGTCGCGCTCCGGGGCAGGCTTGACATCCTCGTATGCAGCACCGTCTGCGTGCCCAAGAGCCTGGAACTCTCGCTCGACCTGCCAGCGGGCGCCGCTGCCGTGGACCCGGAGGCGGCCAATCTCATCGCCCGCTACGAGGCCCGGGTGCCGGACGACGGCTCGCGGTCCGGGCTCGCGGTGGACGGCGTCGCCGCGCTGCCCGGGAACCCAGCCGCGCTGGAGGTCCGGATTTCCTCCCGGCAGCCGCTCTCGGCGCCGGACGTCATCGTTGAGAGCGGGCGGTGGACCTTCGGCAGGCCAGAGTTTTCCTTCAGCGCCGACCGCGGGACCGCGACGGCGCTGCTCCCCGTCACCTCGGGGCCGGACGTCGTCAGTATGCCGGGCTCCGACGTCACGGTGACCTTGCTCGACGGGCAACGGGCGTCGGAGACCCGAGGCACGGTCGCGGCGGGCGCCACGCGAGCGGGGTGGGGCAGCCTGCTGCCGTTCCTTGGCGTGGCGCTGCTTGGCGGCCTGGTCCTCAACCTGATGCCGTGCGTCCTGCCGGTGCTCAGCCTGAAGCTCATGGCCGCCCTGCGCCACCGGGGGCAGGCGCGCCGCCAGATCCGCCTCGGCTTCCTGGCCACGGCGGCGGGCGTCGTCGCCTCCATGCTCGCCCTCGGCGGCGCGCTGGCCGTCCTCAAGGCCGCCGGGCTCGCCGTTGGCTGGGGCATGCAGTTCCAGCAGCCTGTGTTCCTCGTGGCGATGGCGGCCGCCCTCGCGGTCTTCGCGGCGAGCCTCGCCGGGCTGTTCGAGATCCCGCTGCCATCGCGCCTCGCGACCGCGATGGGCCGTGCGGGCGGGGACGGGCTCGCGGGCAGCTTCGCGGCCGGGGCGTTCACCACGGTGCTGGCGACGCCGTGCTCGGCACCCTTCGTCGGCACGGCCGTCGGCTTCGCGTTGGCACGGGGCCCTGCCGAGATCCTGGCCATCTTCGGCGCCCTGGGGGTTGGGCTGGCCGCGCCGCATCTCCTGGGCGCCGCCTTCCCGGGCGTGGTCCGCCTCCTGCCGAGGCCGGGATGGTGGATGATCGCGCTCCGATGCGTGCTGGCCATCGCCCTGACGGGGACCGCGGCCTGGCTCCTGACCGTGCTGGCTGCCCAGACCTCATGGCTGGCCGCGGGCGCGGTGGCCGCCGCGCTGGTGGTGCTGACGGGGGCGCTGGCGCTGCGCCCGCGGATCGGCTCGCCCGCTGCCGCGGTGGTGGTCGTGCTCGCTCTGCTCGGCGCCGGAACCGCGCCCGCCGTGCTTCGGGCGGCTCCGCCGAATGCCGCGGCGACGGCCTGGGCGCCGTTCGACGAGGCCGCCCTCCGGCGGTTCGTCGCCGAGGGCAAGGTGGTCTTCGTGGACGTGACCGCCGACTGGTGCGCCAACTGCAAGGTCAACGACGCCCTGGTCCTGGAGCGCCCCGAGGTGGCCGCGGCCCTGGCCGAGCCGGGCGTGGTCGCCATGCGGGCCGACTGGACCCGCCCGGACGTCCGGATCTCCGACTACCTCGCCAACAACGACCGGTTCGGCATCCCCTTCAACGCGGTCTACGGCCCGGGTGCCCCACGGGGCATCGTCCTGTCCGAGGTCCTGAGCCGCGAGGCGGTGCTGGACGCGCTCCGGCGCGCCCGCGGGGCCGACCTGGCGCCGGTTCGGTGAGGGAGTTCGGATGGGCGTGACCTTGCACGGCGAACACCACGGTGCATATCGTCCGGCCATGGGCATGCCCGTCCTCCGACGCCTGCTGCTGGTCCTGACGGCCCTCGCCTTCGTGCTGGCGACGGCGCTGCCGGGGACCGCGTCGGCAATGCCCATGCCCGGCGGCACCACGACGGCCGGAGGCCCCGGCCAGTCCTGTGGCGACTGCGCGGCCAAGGCACCCGGCGGCGATGGCGGCGCCAAGATGATGCCGTGCAGTGCCCTCGCCTGCTTGGGTGCATTCGTCGGCCTACCGGCCCCGGCGGTCCTCAGCGCGCCCGTTGCCGTCGCGTTCGAGTACGCTGTGGGGGCGCCTGCGGGCCAGCGGGGCCGGGCGCTCCCGCCCGACCCTTTCCCACCCAGACCCACCACCCTCGTCTAACCGTCGCCCGCCCACCGCGGGCGGCGGACGGAGATCCATGGGTCCGGCCTTCGCCGGATCCGCGCCGTGCACCCGCCCTCCTGCGGGCCGCGGCGGCATGACGAGGACGGAAAACATGCCAATCACCACCCCGCCGGACCTGACGCGGCGGCAACTCTGGACCGCAGGCGGCGCCCTCGCTCTGGCGGGCACGCTTCCCGGCAGGGGACATGCCGCATCCGCCACCAGCGTGCCCGCTTCCCTGCGGCTGACCGCCGAACCGGCCCGCGCATTGATCGCCGGGGACGACCAACCGGCCACAGCCGTCTGGTCCTACAGCGGCTCGGTCCCCGGACCCGTGCTCCGGGTCCGCCAAGGGGCGAGGTTCCGCGCCACCGTGGAAAACCGCCTGGACGAGGGCACGACCGTGCACTGGCACGGCATCCGGCTGCCCAACGCCATGGACGGCGTGCCGGGACTAACCCAACCGTCCATCAAGTCCGGCGGGAGCTTCGCCTACGAGTTCACGCCGCCCGACGCCGGGACCTTCTGGTACCACCCGCACGATAACGGCCTGGTGCAGCAGGGACGCGGGCTGGCCGGGGCGCTGATCGTCGAGGAGCGGGAGCCGCCCCGGGTGGACCGCGAGCTGCTCTGGGTCATCCAGGACTGGCGGCTGACGCGCGGCACCCAGATCGCTCCGGGCTTCGGCGGCCGCATGGAGGCGGCGATGGGTGGCCGCCTCGGCAACACGGTCACCGTCAACGGCGGGGTGCCAGACGCACTCAACGTCCGCGCTGGGGAGCGCGTGCGGCTGCGCATCATCAACGCAGCCACGGCGCGCATCATGGCGCTGCGGTTCGAGGGGCACCGGCCCGTCGTCATCGCCTTCGACGGCCAGCCCTGCGAGCCGCACGAACCCGCGGGTGGGCGGCTGCTGCTCGGTCCCGCCATGCGCGCCGACGTCATCTTGGACATGGTTAGCGAGCCGAGGCGCCGCTACGCCGTGATCGACGACTTTTACGGCCGCTCAGCCTACGAGCTCGTCGCGCTCGCCTATGACGGCTCCGCGCCCCTTCGCGGCCACCCACTGGACGCCCCGGTCCGCCTGCCGCCGAACCCGCTTCCCGAGCCGGACCTCGCCACGGCCGAGCGGCACGAACTCGCGCTCCAGGGCGGGATGATGGGCGGCAGGGGCATGATGGGGATGATGGGCATGCGCGGGGCGGCATGGGCCATCAACGGCATGTCCATGACCGGCAGAGGCGACACGGGCATGCCGCCGCTGCTGACCCTCGCACGCGGCCGGACCTGCGTGCTGTCGCTTCGGAACGAGACCGCGTGGTGGCACCCGATGCACATGCACGGCCACAGCTTCCGGGTCCTGACCCGGAACGGCACCGCGGTGGCCGGGGCGGAATGGGGCGACACGGTGCTCGTCGAGCCGCGCCAGACCGTGGAGGTCGCCTTCGTCGCCGACAACCCGGGCGACTGGATGCTGCACTGCCATGTCATGGACCACGAAGTCAGCGGCCTGATGGGCGTGCTGCGGGTGGCCTGAGCCGAGCCGGACACCGAGAAAAGGAGAACCGATGACGACCTCACTCTTCCGCCGCGCCTCCCTTTCGGCGGCAGCCAGCGCCCGGCTGCGCGCGCAGGCAAACACCCCGACGCAGGTCACGCTCCGAAAGAGCCCGCAGTGCAACTGCGAGGACTACGCGGCGCACCTTCGGCGGAACGGCTTCGCCGTCGGCGTTCGGCTGACCGGCGCCCTGGCGACGATGAGCCGCGCGGCGGGCACCCGTGAGGAAGTGGATGGCTGCTATATCGCCGCTGCCGAAGGCTGCGACGCCGAGGGACACGTCCCCGCCGGAGCCATTCGCAGGCTCTCAGCCGAGCGGCCGCGGATGAGGGCCACCACTCCCGCGGGGACGCCGCTCGGCACGGCGGGGACTAGGCGGGAGCCATTCTGCATCCACGCCGTCGCCTGGGACGGCA
>NZ_PDNU01000084.1 GCF_002631185.1 Teichococcus rhizosphaerae
CTTATCGGCAAACCGGTAGCTGTTAGTTTTGATACAGTTATTATGGTAATGCACCGCATACTTCAGCCTAAGCTGAGCAATCTGCGCTTGAAATCGCTGGCAGAACATACAGAAAATCAAGGCTCTCCAGTGCTGCGCCTGCTTCAGGCTGATGTGCTCTGTGATAGGCGGCATGAATTCCTTATCAAGGAAGGTAATTCCAGGATTTGGTTTGCCGACGTAGGATGATTCGGACCTTCGCCCTTCATATTCAATTTCGTGCATCGAGAAGGGAAAGTCGACGCGGCTTGTAATCTCCTCGCCGTACTCCAGGAACTTGTCGTACTGCTCGATAACGAACCAGTATATGTCCTGTTCAGTCGGCAGCTTGCGAGTTAGCGCAGTAGCCACCGCCACTATGAGTTTGGTTATCTCGGCATCATTTTTCGGCGGCCCGTCGTATTGTACGCCACCGACAACAAACCCAGGCTGCTTCCTGGTGAACATATCTCGAAAGCCCATAGCCCGCGCATAATCCTCAGTTGATGCGCACAGGATATTACCTTCCTATCGGTTCACCAAGCCAATCAGGGCTTCATTCCGTCTCCGGCAGGCGACCAGCTCACTGGCCAGGGTCACCGCCAGCTCCTCCAGCTCACCAATGGTGCCGGGCTGGCCAATCGACACCTCAGGGCACCTGAACCCCTCCACTTGGCTCGGCGACAGGCGCGGCGTCTCCACCAACTGGGGCACCATCACCGGCTCCGAGTTGGAGGCGCAGGCGGCCAAAAGCAGCAACAAACTCAGGAGAAGGAGGGCGAGCCTCGGCGTCTTGGCGGCGGGCATTGGCATGGCGGATGGCCTTCAGGTCAGCCTCCACGGCGGTTCGGTCAGCCCGCTCAGCCTGGAGGACTTCATTGGTCTTGGCGGCAGCCGCTTCCATTTGGGCGACAACACGCTGGTGTGTTTCGATGGTGGCTTTGGAGGCCTCGATGGCTTGGTCGCGGGCGGCCTTCAGGGAGGCCACCTGCTCGTGGAGGTCAGCGTTCTCGGCCCTGGTGGCCGTGTAGGACCAGACCGCCAAGCCGAGGCCGCCGGTCAGGATGAGGCCGGCAAAGCAGGTCAGGATGGTCTTCAGGGAGAGACCTGACATGAAGCCCATCATCCCTGCCCTCCTGCTGCCTGGTAGGCTGCCGCCAGCTTGGTGTCGTACTGGTTCGCGGCGAACCCGGGGCCGTTGTAGCCCCGGGCAAATGCCGCCCACGCCCTGTTCCTGAGGTGACCCGCAAGGCCGTTGGTTAGGATGAAGCCCACTGCCGCATCGAGGTGCGCGCCAGCGCCGCTCTCCATCGCCTGAACGAATGCCTCAACGGTGGGGAACCCGGCGGCCCTGTGGTTCTCGCCCAGGACCTGGAACATGCCCCACGAGCAGGCCTTCCACGCGGCATCCCTGTTCAGGGCTTCCGCAATGCGCATCCGGTTCCACTGGTGGTCGCCCGTCGGACCGTACAGGCTGCGGTCCCATGTCCTGGATGAGATTGGCTTGCCCCGAGAATCCCGCGTTGCATATTTGTACCCGGTCACCCGACCGAAAATGTGAGCTTCGTAAAGGATGACCGGGCGGCCATCCGGCAGGAAACCTTCCCCCGATGATTCTACTGAGGCGATGGCCTGCACGGCGGCGACATCGCATCCCATGCGCGCTGCGGCCCGCTGGAGGTCCTCCTGGGTCAGGTGGCGCTGCAGAGGCACCTTGGTTTGCAGCGGGCTCTCTACTGCCGCCAGCAGGTTCTTGGTGGACATCTCCATTTTGGTGTTTCCCTGAACATGGACATGGAAAACCCCGGGGCCTGATGGCTCCCGGGGCTGGGTGGTCTTGGATTTTCGAGCAGGCCTACTCGTCGTCGCGGCGGCGCTTCAGTCGCTGGAGTGCCTCAGCATGCAGTGCGTTCATGTACGCGGTGGCCTTGGCCAGATGCTCCATCACCTGGCCGGGCTTCAGACCGAGCCTGCGACCAACCGAGGCTGTGCAGAGGCCCTGCCTGGTCAGAGACCAGACCGACTGCGTCAGCTCGGGAAGCTGGGGAACACGGCTGTCGACCGGGCGGAAAGCGACATGCCCCTCGTCAGCCGTGGAGGTCTTGGTCACCCGGCCCCCAACGCAGGGCCTCTTGGTGGTGTCGGGGGTCATGACGACCCCCCTCCACTCCTTGCCTTCGGCTTCCAGGGCCAAGGCTTCGCGCACCTTGCCCCGACCGCAGCCGATGGCCTTCGCGGCGGCGTCACGCGTCGGGTAGGTCGCCACGAACTCCGACATCGTTCGGTAGGCGGCTGGGATTTGCACGGGGACCATGCTCATAGGGACCTCCCCTGCAGCGCGTCGGCGGTCTTGCCGTACATCATCTCCATCTCGCGCCAGGGGATATGGCGCTCGGACTGGATGCGGCCGTCGAAGATGGTCATCTGGCTGATGCCATAGGTGACGGCGGACCCTTGGGTCAGCTGGGCGTATTCGCCGACGTAGAACTCGGGCATCGCGCTCCCGACGTTCACTACGTTCACCCGGTTGTTGTATCCCATCTTGGGGCGCAGGACGCTGTTCCGGCGGTGGGTGTGGCCGAATACCAAATCATGCGTGACCTGGTTGGAGATGGTCACCTCGGGCGTCTGGCCGCCGGCCGGCTTGCCCATGATGTTGAGGGGCACGTGCGTGAAGGCCACGCCGCCCAGGAATGCGAACTCTCCGTAGGCTGAAACCTCCCAGCCATGGGCGCGGAATATGCTGTCGCGCTCGCCGGTGATGAGGCCCTTCAGCTCAGGATTGGCATCCTCGAAAGTTTCCGCCCAGGCGCAGTGGTTGCCCAGGGTGACCCGCTTCTGAGGCTTGTGGTTGTAGAGCTCGAGCGGGAGGTTCAAAGCATCCCAGTTCAGGCGCAGGCTGTCCAGGTCCTGGCGGATACTCGGCTTCTGCCGGGCTTTCCAGGTGTCGTTGCGGGTATGCCGGCAAAGGGACGCGAAGTCCGATGTGTCACCGATGTGCCGCAGGTAGGGCGTCCTGGTCTCTGCGACATGGATGCCAGCGAGGAGCATCAGGCGGGTCGTGAGGTGGTCCAGGCCGGGGTGGAAGTGAGTGTCCCCGATAGTGGTGACCTGAATGGGGCTGCTGCTGACCGGCGCGTCGATGATGGGGCTGCGGCGGATAGAGGTGCCGAACATCTCGCCGAGGTAGGGGCCGGAGTCTCCGAGTGGAGAGAACTTCTCGACCTGCTGCTGCGCGGGCGCTTGGTCCATGCGGCTGATGACGTTGGGCTTCTGCAGGCTCTTCACGGAGCCGGCCGGCACCCGGAAGCGGGGCTTCTCAGCGACCGGGGCAGCCACGGGCTCCAGGGAGACCTCCGTCTCGACCTCGGAGGCCTCCAGGCGGTCCAGGCGGGCCGCGATGGCATTCAGGGAGGCCATGATGCTCGCCATGCCGGCATCCGGCGTCACCGGGGTCATCATGCTGGTATCAGCAGGAAAGGGATTCTCGGCTTCAGCACGAAGGCGGCGCTGGTATGTTGCACGAGAGAGATTGAGAGCCGTAGCCGCCGCGCGCTGAGAACCGTGGGTTCTCAAAGCCGAGTGCATTGGCCCCGAGATAAGGGGCGCGTTCATGTCGGATTACTCCGGTCGGGAAAGGTCACTGACCACCAGCGTCCTTCATCCACTGATTTCATCATGAATGAGCGGAATCTTGAAAAGCAAACATCTTGAACAATGATTTGCTTATTTTTTTCCTACTCAGTCTCAGTACTTCGGTGCCTGAATGTTGGCTCCGATGATGAATGCGGCATCTTTCAGCCGACGCTCAGACTGCTCGATGGTCGCCGCGTCGCCGGCATCCCACCCTCGGGTGAAATCCATGGTCACGAAAGCCGCCGGCTCTCGGAAGCCCTCAAGAAAAATCGGGCATGCCAGTGCGGTATGAATCCCATAATCCTGCAGGGCATCCGAGAGAGGCGGCTTGGCATCCTCCACCTTCTGGACCACGCATTCCCCGGCAAGGAAGCGGGGTATCCAGTCGATGATTGTCTGCACGGGAACCCGCTGTTGGCGGAGCTGCTCGGAACTCACGCCGGGGGCGACGACCTCGTAGGTGGTGGATGCGAAGAGAAACGGGATGCCCCTGAGGCTTGAGGTTCCGTTGTGGAACTGCTTCACGCTGACCCTACTGGCCGTCCTCTCCTTCAGGATGGCTTTCAGGATGGGGGTGACCGCGTTCTGCCTCTGGAGCTCATCGCTCAGAGCCGTCTCGTGCTGCCGGCGCTCTGAAACGGTCTTGGCCCACTCCGCGACGCCGTCCAGCATCTTCACGCGCTCCGACCACACGACGGCGCAGACGGTGCCGACCAGCATCAGCAGGACGGCCTTGCCGGTGGGCAGCCGCATCAACCTTTCGGCCAGGCCGAACAGACCGGTTTGCCGCTCATCACGGCGGCCGGATTCTTTGTTTTCAGGCATTTAAGGGGGTGTTCCGGGTCTGCTGGAATCCCGGCCTACCGGGTCAGCTGATATGAAAAAGGGAGGCCGAAGCCTCCCCTGTGGTGGTCAGTATTCGAGGGTGATGAGGCCGGGGGCACCGCGTCCGCCGGAGCCAGCGATGCCGTAAGCGCCACCGCCGCCAGAGCCGGTGGCGCGGCCCCAACCGCCACCACCCTCCCCTCGCCCGGCGCGCCCGCCGCCACCCCAACTCGAAGAGCCGCCGTCGCCGCCGTTCATGCCATCCAGACCGCCGTCGCCGCCATCGCCACCAAAAATGGCAATCGGTCCGTCGAAATTGGTTGCGCCGCCCCCGATTCCACCGAATGAAATGCCGCCGCCCTGACCGGCGTGCGCGATGATGTCGCCGTCAAGTGAGCCGTAAACACCTGTGTCGCCACCATCTGCTCCGCCAGCGAGATGGGCGCCGCCGTCGCCACCCCGGCCGGTCACCAACGTCAGTACCATACCAGGCTGCACGCGCATCACGCCCTCGACGCGGCCACCGGCGCCACCGCCGCCGCCGCCGATGTACTGGCCACTCTCAAGCAGAGAACCGGTTCCAGAGCCGCCACCGCCGCCGCCGACAACAGAGGCCTTAACGGCATAAACATGGTCAGGCACTACCCATTGCCGAGTGTACTGCATCTGCTCTGAATTGTTTGGGTAATGTTCCTGAATTAGAACTTTGCGGTCGCTGTTGAGGCGATAAGTCAACGCATTGAAGACATCATCTACGCGCGCCCATGTAGCGAAATCCCACATCCTATAGGGCAACTGACCAGACTGGGGATGCCGCTGGATGTGCTCCGCCAGGATGGCCGTCTGGCCATTCGACACGGTCACCAGCCAGAGCGGGGTCCATCCCACCGAGGCCGCCGGTGCAACCTGGGTGCCGGTGGCGGCAGGAGCCCCGGCGACAATCTGGATTGCACACCGCTGGACGCGCTTGGTGAACTGAGCGGCGCCAGAATTCTCCGGACCCGACCACGGCTGCTCAGGATTGGCGGCATTGTAGTAGTCCAGCACCTGGGGGTCCTCATCCGTCTCCACCAGGCTGGCCTGCACCAGGTAGACCAGGCTGGTGCCGAGCTGAGCTGGAGCCGTCAGGGGAATCCGAGCGCCGGGATAAGTTCCCATCTTCATCAGGGAGCTCAGGTCCGCTGGCAGGATGCCGTAGCTGGAGGCATCCACGACGGAGGGCTGCATGATGGAACCGGGCGCCAGCTGCAGGGACATCGAGGCCGGCAGGGTTGGCGAGGCATCGATGCCAGAGACCGTTGTGCGCTGGCCGTGCGTGGCGGACATCAGCATGCCGAGCGCAATCATCATGAAGCGCTGGGCATGGAGCTGGTCTTCCGCCAGGGGGATTTGGCCGGGGGTGACGATGATGCGGTCAGTCATGGCGTGAGGTATCCTCCCCATCCGGAGGAGGCCTCCGTGGGTCATGTTGATTGATTGTCTGGGGTGCCAGAGGGGCGAAGGCGGTGAGACTTTTCCTCTCAACCACCTAATAAAGATAGCAGTGCCGGGGGGTGGTGAGGTTCAGGAACAGGTGCAGTGACGCGCCTCGCCGTGAGCCAAAAGTGTCTAAACCACCTATTAGAGATAGCAGCAGGGCTTCTGTGGGTGCCTGTCAGTAACAGACCCTGCGCCGAGAAGCAGAGAGTGAGACTTTTCCTCTCAACCACCTAATAAAGATAGCAAGACGGGTGGAGGTTGGTGTCACTCAGCAGGAGGCACGGGCCAATCCGGCCAGGCGACGAAATCCGCATCACCAGCCAGGGGAACGGCATTCTCCGTGATGTCGCGCAGGGCTTGCCGGTACGCATCCCAGGCCGCAGGCCGACCGGAGGGCATGCCGGCTCTGGCTCCGGGCAGTTCCGTCCAGTCCGTTGCTCGGAGCAAGGGAGACCGGTGCGCACGCAAGTCAGCAGCGGTGATGAGCCCGGCCGACGGTCGTGTCCCACCGCGTGGT
>NZ_PDNU01000085.1 GCF_002631185.1 Teichococcus rhizosphaerae
ACGCAACACGCGCGGGGTGCCGTCCGCCTGTCTATCGATGTGTGGGAGAAGGCTGCCAAGACACCGGAAGGCGCCCTGAGCCAGACGACTTTTTGGGCGGAGGCCATCGGGCGCCTTGGCATCGACGGCGACACGCAGGTCGTGGTTTACGATGACGGCCGCATGACAGAGGCAGCCCGCGCCTGGTTCATCCTGCAACATTTCGGCGTGCCCGCGGCTGTGGTGAACGGCGGCTGGCCCGCGCTGCTCGCGGTGCTGAAGGAAGCCGGAGCTACCGAGCAAGGCGTACCGCAGTCGCCCCACAAGGCTGTATTCACACCCCGCCCTAGTTCCGGGGTGGTCGCGCTGGTCGAGCGCAGCTCGCTCCGCGATGCACTGGCGCGGGGCACCGGCCCCCAGGTGTTCGATGCCCGTACGGCAGCGGAGTACCGAGGCGAGGATCTGCGTGCCAACCGGCGCGGCGGGCATTTGCCGGGGGCGAGGCACCTGGCTCATTCTGCTTTGCTCGGGCCTGATGGCAGGCTTCGTGCGCCTGAGGATCTCCGTGGATTGATCGATCAGGCTGGGCTTAATTCTGGTGAGCGCATCGTGACACACTGCGATGGCGGTGGACGTGCGGCCTTGGCGGCTCTGGCGGCGGCACAGGCAGGCTATTCGGATGTGGGCACCTATTACCTGAGCTTCGCCGATTGGGCAGCAGATGAGGCCTGCTCCGTGGAGCGCGTGTTGCGGTAGGCAGGTTGCGGACGGTAAGCGCCCGCATAGGCATAGTCGAGCACGCGGCCATCTGTGTCCTCGGCCACCTGATAGGGCAGCTCGCGCCCGGTGATGGCAGCGTCGCGCTGCCGCACATCGTCGGCCGTAAGCGGCTCTGTCCCGGAGGTGGCGGTGCCATGCATGACGTGGTGCCGGTAGATGGCGGCGACGGCGTCCATGTCGGCCTCCGTGGCGGACCGGATCGTCACCGCAGTCTCGGTATGATCTCTGGATGTCTTGCCGAGGGCTGTAATCATCATCGTCTGGTCCCGGGTCTGGTGGGCATGAAAGTGTTTGGTCAGGTTGTGGCTGGCGCGGTGCTGCCCGGCTTCAGGGCCACCGGCAGCAGCGCCAACACCATCAGGATGTTGAGCACGGCGGCGCCGCACAGCACGGCCAGCGTAGTGGAGGCGCCGAACCCGTCCAGCAGCCAGGCGCCGAGGAACGGCGAGGCCGCCTGCGCGACGAGGGTCGGCATGGCGATGCGGCCCATGAGCACCGCGTAGCCCTCCTTGCCGAAGAGCGCCAAGGGCACCGTGCCGCGAGCAATGGAGCGGATGCCGCTGCCCATGCCGTACATGATGATGCCTGCCGCCACGACACCCGGCGCGCCCACCAGCATGCCCAGGCCGACTGCCACCAGCACCGCCGAGGCGAGCAGGCTCCAGATTGGGTGCGCCTTCTTGCCGAACAGCATCTCCAGCACGCGGGCGCCAACTTGTGCCGGGCCAATCAGCGTGCCCAGGGCGACGGCTGCGGCCAGGGCCAGCCCCTGGGACTGCAGCAGTGTCAGCAGGTGGACGGACAGCACGGTCATGATGACTGCTGCCAGGGTGAACCCTGCCGCCAGCATGACGAAGGCGTAGCGTTGGCCCGCCCGCATGTGGCCCCGCACCGCGGCGGCCTTGGCTGCAGGGGCCGCGGCAGGCTTGGCGGCTTCGCGCGGCACTCCGAACAGGTAAAGCGGCAGGACCACCGCGAGATGGACGGCGGCGTAGGTCAGGCAGGCGCCCCGCCAGCCCAGCTGATCGACCAGGATGGCACTGAGCGGCCAGCAAACCGTGCTGGCGAAGCCGCCGAACAGGGTGACGTGGGTGATCGCCGAGCGCGCCTGCTCGCCGTAGAGCCGCCCCAGCGTAGAGAAGGCCGGGTCGTAGAGCCCGGCACCCATGGCCAGCCCGAGCACCACCCAGGCGACCACGAACACCGGCAGGCTGGGCGCCAGTCCGAGCAGCAGCAGGCCCGCGGAGAGCAGGACGGCGCTGGCGGCGAGCACGGGACGGCCGCCGTGCCGGTCGATCAGGTGGCCGACGCGCGGCGAAGCCAGGCCGGACACCAGCATGCCGATGGACAGGGCGCCCATGATCCAGGTCAGCGGCCAGCCAGTGTCCGCCGCGATCGGCCCGGCCAGCACGGCCAGCAGGTAGTAGGAGGAACCCCAGGCAAGGATTTGCCCGACGCCGATGGCCGAGACGACCGTCAGCCGTCTGCGGTCCGCCGCAGCACCGGCAGGGGCGCGCCCCGGCATCGTGGCCTGGCTCATTCGGCGGGCTCTGCCGGTGCGGTTGTCCGCGCGGTGTTGGTCACGCAGCAGGGCGTCTCCTTGACCAGCTCCTGCTCCGACCGCGGGGAGCAGCAGGCGACCGGGGGTGCTGCGGGAGCGCAGCAAGAGGACACCGCGTCGGCGGCGCCGGGGAACGCGCGGCTCCCGCTGCAGACGCCGGTCTCCGGCAGTTCGAGCTCGACCCGGCGCGCCGCCTCGAGGTCGCCCGCCAGGAAGGCGGCGATGGAGCGCACCTGCTCGTGGCCGGTGGCCAGCAGGAAGGTCGGCGCTCGGCCGTAGCTGGCCATCCCGGCAAGGAAAAGCCCGCTGTCCGGCTGCTGGAGCTCGAAGGCGCCGTGCGGCCGGACGGTGCCGCAGGAGTGCAGGTTGGGATCGATCAGCGGGGCCAGCACGCGCGGGCACTCCAGCGCCGGGTCCAGGTCCAGGCGGACCTCGCCAAGGATTCCGAGGTCGGGCCGCAGCCCTGTGGCGACCACCATCTCGTCGGCCTCCGCTGTCCGACCCTCCAGGCTTATGACCTGCAGGGAACCACCGGCGCCCCGGCGGATCTCATCCACCGCGAAGGGCGCGAGCAGCTCGACGGCGCCAGACGCGACGAGGCGCCGCAGGCGTTGGCCCAGGGCGCCGCGCTCCGGCAGCTGGTCGGCGGCGCCACCGCCGTAGGCCCGCGTCAGGTCGGCGCCGCGGGCCGCCCACAGGACGGTCGTGCCCGGTGCCTGCTCGGCCAGGCGGGCGAGGTCGAGCAGGGTGCCGATGGCCGAGTGGCCGGAGCCGACGACGAGGACGCGCTTGCCCGCGTAGCGGCCGCGCTCGGCGCCAAGGACGTCGGGCATGCCGTGGCGAATCTGGTCGGCGGCCTCGCGCTCGCCGATGGCGGGCAGGCCGGAGGCACCGGCCGGGCTTGGGTTGCCCCAGGTGCCCGTCGCCACGATGATGGCGCGGGCGAGTAGGTGGCCTTCGCGTCCGTCTGCCTGGAACCTGACTTCGAAGGGCTGCTCCACGCGCCCGGCGTCGCGGACCTTGCCAGCGTGGCATCGGGCAACGCCGGTGACGCGCGTGTTCAGGCGCAGGCGGCTGGCGATGTCCGGGAGCGCGGCAAGCGGCGCCAGGTAGCGTCCGACCAGCTCACGGCCCGTTGGGAAGCCGTCGGGGTCCGGCGCCGCCCAGCCGTGCCGCTCCAGCAGGGCCTGGGCCGCCCGGTCGATGTTGTAGCGCCAGGGGGAGAACATGGGGACGTGGCCCCAGGCGAGCGGCGCTGTGCCGACCGAGGGACCGGCTTCCAGGATGACCGGCTCAAGGCCACGCTCCAGCAGATGCGCCGCGGCGGCGAGGCCGACCGGACCGCCGCCGATGATGGCGACAGGTAGCGATCCGAGAGCGGCGTGGACCTCAGAGGCCCTGTTCTGAGGGCGCGGCGTGACGGAGCAGCAGGAGGTCATCTGACGGTCCTCTTGGGTATGCCTCGGTGGGCGATGTATGTGGGCAAGCCAGCACTTAGCACCGGCAGGCGCCCTTGGCCTGGTCGCGGGCGGCGGCGGCGCGGTCGGTCTCGGTCAGGGTCGCCGTGGCGTCCATCCAGGCTTCCAGGCCGACCTTGAAGGCGTCGCGGCCCTTGTCGGTCAGCGTGTAGACCTTGCGCTCACGGCCGGAGACGACCTCGGAGGCGGATGTCACGTAGCCGCCCTGCTCGAACTCGCGGAGCGTCGGGTACAGGGCACCCTCGGAGGGCGAGCAGCAGCCGTTGGTGGTCCGCTCGACGGCGCGGGCGATGTCGTAGCCGTGGGCCGGGCCATCGTGCAGCACCTGGAGGACGAAGAACCTACTGAGGGCCATCTTGATGGTCCCGGCCCAGTAGGCGCGGTCCGTGAAGTCCGGGGAGGGGCGGGCTACAGCGCGGAGGGCGGGTTCCTTCGACATCTCACAACGCTATGCCTTGGGGGGCGAGGTATCAAGAGCTACATGTCGGTGTGCATCGCGTAGTGAGACGTAAGTAGTCCGTTGGCTGACGATGGCCTCGCCCGATCACGCTACCGCCCCGGGTAAGGCAGGCACCGCCCAGCTCCAGTGCAACCTGTTTCTTGTCAATGCGTTAACCATTCTTGTGCCCTCTAGGCGATCTGGAAATCCATGGGTGGAAGGCTCTAGGGAGCCCTTGCAAGCCGCCACGAGAGAACCGATAATCCGCGCCATGAGCGAAGCTTTGGTCATCACGAGGCAAGAAGCGCGGACCACTAAGGAGGTAAAGAGGCGGCCCAAGGCTGCTCTTCGCCGCCAGCCCGCGATCGTGCGCGTGTCCAAAGTGAAAGACGCGGCGCAGGTGGTGAAGCAGCCGCGCAGAACCAAGGTGACAAAGCAGGTCGCCATGGCCACCGCGGATGCTCCTGACTGGCTGTTCGAGGCGGTGTCGGCGGCGACGATGCATCCACGCCATGCTGAGCTGGACCGCAAACTGGAAGCTGCGCGCCGGTCCAAGGCAGCCGCGACCTCCTCCTGACGGCGCCAGGGGAACCACCCTTCGATCCGCAGGAGGTCCTCGGTGGCGTGTTCCGCTACGATTATCTTTGGGCCTGCGAGGAGGCGAGTGGCAATCGCCGTGGGCTGAAGCAGCGCCCGAGCTGCGTCATTCTCGCTTTGGGCGCGGGCCAAGCCGTGTACTTGGCCATCAGCCACGAACCGCCACGTAGGGGCCAAGTGGCCGTCGAAATCCCCCCTGAGGTCAGGACCATTGCTGGGTTGGACGGGACCCGGCAGTGGGTCGTCGTTTCGGAGTTCAACTTCGACCGTCATGGCCCGCGCCTTGTCTCCATTCCCGGGAAGCGCGGCCAGAAACGCTACGGCACCCTCCCGCCAAGCTTCTTCGAGGAGGTCAAGAGCGCCTTCCTTGCGCAGCGCAAGGCGGGAACGCAGAAGAAGGTCGACCGCACGAAGGATGCGGCCTGACCATCCTCGGATGACGTGGGTTCGTCGCATGAGCTGCCGTCCGCCCCGAGCCCATCGACTCTCAGCTTGGCTCTCCCGGTTGCCCTTGCTCACGATGAGCATGTCGTTTTCCGGCAGCGGGCGCTGCAGCTCGCGGGCGACCGGCCACGGCGCCTCCAGCCAAGTGTCCATCTTGTCCAGCGTGGTCAGCAGCACCGGCATCGCCTTGGGATGGATGCCGCCCACCGTCTCGTTTGGGTCGCAGGTTAGGAGGCCGTAGAGCTCGTGCTCGCCCTCGACGGGATTGAACTTGGGGCCGCGCGTGCCGGTCCAGTTGCTCCAGATGCCCGCGCAGGCGAAGGGCGGCCGCTTCTCTGACAGCGCGAACCATACCGGCGTCTTCTTGGGCTTGGTGTCCTCCCATTCGGAGAAGGACGTCACCGGCACCGGGCAGCGGTGCGCCGGTCCCAGTCAGCGGCGCCAGTGCGGGCTGCGGGTGTTGCGGGTGTTGGTCACCGGGTGGCCGCCGTACTGCTCGGGGCCCGGCATGCCCCAGCGCATCTCGGTCAGTTCCCGATGGCCGTCCTGCGTCTGGCGCACGACCGGCGCCATGCTATCAGGGTAGATGGCGGGCAGGGGAGGGAGGTTTCCGGTGCGGTCGCGCGTAGCCCGGGTCAGCTCCAGGATGGCCTTCCGGTGCCGCGCCCGCGCGTCGTGGGCGGTGCAGCCCGGCCAGCCTGTCGCAGCACCCAAGCGAGGCCGCCCCAACCCTCCGCCGCCAGGTCGCGCGGCCCAGCGCCAGGCCCATCACACGGCCGCGCCAATCACCGGCCACACTCAACCCCGTCCGGCGCATCCAGCGAGCCCCTCCCGCAGTGAGCAGGGTATCGGCCGGGCACCTGCGGTCGCAGTTCCTCCCGGACGTCATGGCCCTGGCAAGTGCCCTTGAACTGCCTATGCTGCCCGGACGTTTCGGTGCCGAGGACAGGAGCGAACGATGAGCCTGGCAACCTACACGTTGAAGATGGCGGCCGTGACGGCGCCCACTGCCGCGCTCGTGGTCTTTGGCGGCGAGCCGATGCCTGCTGGCTGGCTGGACGGCGTCGTGATGCCGGGTGCCACCATTGGCCACGCTGCGGTCGTGGTGGGGTTTTGGGTGATCGGGTCGGCCACGACGGCA
>NZ_PDNU01000086.1 GCF_002631185.1 Teichococcus rhizosphaerae
TCCAGGCTGGCCGCTCTCATCCCAGGCGCCACCGCCTTCGGGGATGCCATCACGGCACCCTACGCACATGACTGGCTGGTACGGGTTGCCGTCATGGGGAAAGCTCAGCGCGAGGTCAGGCGCCAGAGCCACGGGTTCACCATCACGGTCTGGGCGCCCAGTCCTGAACTCAGGGATTCTGCATCCATCGCGGTCGACAGCTTCATTGCTGCCCGAGACTGGCTTCCTCTCCCTGATGGGTCCGAAGGCCGCCTCATCTACACGGGCACCACGCCTGTCGATGATGCCCAGGAAGCAGGCCTCTACCGCCGCGATTTCGAGTTCACCGTCGAGTACGGGCTCTTCGAATTCAAGGATGTACCGACGGTGCTCTTCGGCATCGGCGGAACCACGGTGACCAACACCGGCACGACGGTCACCGCCGTCGTCTAAGCCATCCTACCAAGAACCAAGGTAACCCTGGAGCCATAGCGCGCCGGGGCGATAACGCATGAGGAAACGCACATGCCGATTGTCCAGGCGGGCTCCTTCAACACAACCGCCATCGACGTTCCCGACATCTACGTCCAGGTCCAGCCGCCCCAGGCGCTGCTTCTGAACGGGGTGGCCTCCCACATCGTCGGCGTGGTCGGCACCGCGAACTGGGGTCCTGTGAACCAGCCGGCCATCATCGCCGGCATGGCGGACTACGACCGCGTGTTCGGTGGCCTGGTGAACAGGCTCCATGATGCTGGCACTGCCGTCGCAGTTGCCATTCAGCAGGGTGCAGCCGATTTCAGAGTTGTCCGAGTGACCGACGGCACAGATGCTGCCGCCGCTGTCGAGGTGGACGGACTGGGCAGCTTCACGGCGCTCTATACTGGTTCCCACGGCAACAACATCCGGGTCAGCGTGTCTGCCGGGTCCAGGAAGGACACTAAGCGAGTTGTGGTGAATCTCACCGGGAACTCGCCTGAGGTCTTTGACAACCTGCCATCTGAGGCACCCGCCTTCGCGGCTGCCCTGCAGATGGCCTTGATGTCCGGCCAGGATATCAGCCGTCCTGCCTCCAACCTGGTCCGCTTCACGCCCGCAGCCGAGGTGACCGCTACCATCGAGAACGCCACCTACGCCCTGACCGGTGGCACTGACGGTGGCGATGTCGACTCCTTCGACCTGATGGGCAGCTCGGGCGCCAGCAGCGGTCTCTACGTCCTGGCGGGAACCAAGGTCAGCACGGCCATGGTGGCAGACCTGTACGATGCAACCACTTATGTCGAGCAGACGGCCTGGGGTGCGGCCAACGGCTGCTACATGGTCATGGTCGGCCAGCCGGGTGAGACCATCCTCGACGCGGTGGAGCGCAAGCAGACCGCCGGTCTGGATGACCACAACGCGGCGCTCCTGTTCGGCGACTGGTGCTACTGGCGTGACCCGGTCAACCAAGTCATCCGCCTGGTTTCCCCGCAGGGGTTCCTGGCCGGCAAGTACGGCAACCTGCTGCCCAACCTTTCGGCGCTCAATCAGCCCCTGGTCGGCATCGTCGCCACCCAGCGGACCGGCGGCCTGACCGGCGCCCTGAAGCCCTACAGCACCGCCGAACTGGCTGTGCTGTTCCGGGCCGGCATCGATGTCATCACCAACCCCGCGCCGCGTGGTTCGGTCTGGGCGCTTCGCGGCGGCTTCAACGCCTCCACGAATGCCAGCATCAACGGCGACAACCATCCCAGGATGGTCAACTACATCGCCAAGACCCTGAACGAGGGTCTCGGATTGTATGTCGGCCGGATGATTACGCCAGACCTGCTGATGGAAGTGCGCGCCACCCAGGTTTCCTTCCTGGAAGGGTTGGTTGGCCAGGGCATGCTGGTGTCGATGGATGGGCAGCGGAAGCCATACCTGGTCATCTGCGACCGCTCCAACAATCCGGATGACCGCTTGGCGCTGAACTACCTCCAGTCGGACGCCAAGGTGCGCATCAACGGCATCGCCAAGCGCTTCATCGCGAACCTGGAAGCCGGCCAGACGGTCGTCACCGTCGAAGACTGACTGATGGCTGCAGGGAGGGGCTTCGGCTCCTCCCACCTACAGCTCCCCTCCAAATCACTAGGATTCCACCATGCAGCCATTTGACCTTGGCCGGCAGTGCCGCGCCGTGCTTGTCGGCCCCGACGGCGCCGTCATCCAGCTGGAAACCGTGACGGGCTTCGACGCCCGCCAGGTCGTCCAGAAAGTCCGCACGAACCCTCTCAACGGGCCGCCCCAGGAGCAGCAGATTCCCTCGGGCTGGGAGGGCTCCTTCGAGATGAGCCGCCAGGGCAGGGCAGCCGACGACCTCTTCTCCGGCATGGAAGCAAGGTTCTGGGCTGGCACTCCCATCCCGTATTGCACGCTTTTTCAGTACGTGACGGAGCGCGACGGGTCCATCTCGGCCTACCGCTACTCCAATGTCAGCATTTCTCTGGCGGATGCCGGTTCCTACCGAGCGACCGAGGCTGTGACCCAGCGCATCGAGTTTTTCGCCAGCCAGAAAGACATTGCTTAACCACAACTGATGGGAGGCCGAGATGGCTGAGAACCCCCAGGTCATGACGCCCACCCAGCAGGTGGTCGCGGCCTCCAAGAAGAACGCCACGCACACCATCACGACCCCGGACGGCCAGGTGGTGGTGTTCAGGGAGCTCGGCTACGTCGACACGATGAAGCTCAATCGAGCACTGGCCTACAACTCCTACAACCGGGTGTATGCCGAGCAGGTGGAGCTGGTCTTCATGATTCAGTCCGTCGGCGGCATCCCGTTTCCGCGCCCCTCGACTTTCGAGGAGGCTGAGAACCTGGCCTATAAGGCCGGCGACGACGTGATGTGGAGCCTTGAGGTCTGGCGCGAAGAGCAGCGCAGCAAGTCCCGCAAGCAGGTCTACGAGGCAATCTGGGGACCGGAGCTGGAGCCTCTCTTCGGCGAGCCGGCGGAGAACAAGGATGACCAGCCAGCCTCCTGAGGACCTGAAGCTCAGCCCCGAGGACGCGCAGATAAAGGCCATCACGGACGACATGAACCTCCGGATGTGCCTGCATCTGGTGAAGAACGGCGTGCCCTGGGACGTGGCCTTCAGCCTGGACGAAATTGAGGTCCGGGCCTTCGTGATGATATTCGGCTTCCTGGATGGCCATGACTGGGACTGGGAAGCCAGCTGCTGGAAGAAAAAGGGGGACTAATCCCCGGGCGAGGGCACCATGGTCATGCACTTCGATGGCTATGGGGCCTTCGCCAAGCACCTGCGCAAGGTGGCCAGCAAGGTCGAGGCAGCCCAGCGCCGGGGTCTCCGGCAGGGCGCAGCCATGATGGCCGCCACGGCCAAGGGCATGCATGGTGAGTACCAGCCATCCGACCGCGTCTCGAATGCCTGGGCTCCACTGGCTCCCCGGACGGTGGCGGAGCGCACTCGAAGGGGCTTCTCTCCTGACGAGCCTCTGCTTCGTACTGGCGCCCTGAGGGACAGCATCGGCTTCTCCGTCCAGGGGGATGAAGCCCTGGTGGGGTCGACATCGCCGCTGGCGGTTCACCACGAAAAGGGCACCGCCAGAATCCCGCCCCGGCCGGTCTTCTCCAAGACGGCCGTCATCCACGGACGGGGCGCTGCTCGGCTGGTAGGCGCCCATGTTGCCGCCACAATGGCCTCCATGCCTGTGGATGCCCTGCTGAAGAAGAAGCCCTGAGCTGAAAGGGACGCCCTGCGATGGACGCCTATGAAATCGGCATTCGCATGCGGGCGAATGGCGCTGAAATCGTGCGCATGCTTCGTGCCCAGGCGGCCGAGTATGAACGAATTCAGCGCGCCCAGGGCGGCCTGAAGCTCTCCCAGGAACAGCAGTTCAAGGCCCAGGAACGCGCCCGGGAGCGGGTCCGCTCCGCAGACCGAGAGGACGAGCGCCGCCGCCAAAGGCAAGTGCGTGATGAAGCCAAGGCCGCCCGGGACAAGCAGCGGGCTTCCGAGCGGCAGGCCCGCCAGGACGCTGCCGACATGCGCGCTGAACAGCGAGCCTGGGAGTCCGCCAGGCGGCGGGAGAGGCAGGCGGAGCGGGAGAAGGCGCGGGCCCTGGTCGAGCAGGAGCGCGCCGAGGAGCGTCGCATCCGTGCCATGGAGCGTGCCGCCGCCAAGGCCGAGCGTATCCGGGCCCAGGAGATGCGTCAGCACGACGCCATGCTCCGTGCCGAGCAGCGCACCGCACAGCGGATGGCGGCAGCACAAGAGGCCGCTGCCCGGCGGAGTGCCAGGGCCTGGGGCAAGGCCTATAGCGGCATCAACGCTGGTGGCCTGGGCGCCTTCCACACGATGGGGGCTTTCGCAGGCGTGGGTGCTTCTGCCTACGGGGTAGCCAGCATCGGCCGGGACATCATGTCCGAGGGCATCGAGCGCGAGCAGGCACGCCTGCAAATCCGGAACTTCCGGGCAAGCCCTGCAGACGTCCGCAGCGCCGAGGCGGTAGCCGAAAACCTGGTGAAGACCCGGGGGGACGGCACCAAGAGCGCCTATATGCAGATGATACGAGAGTCCGCCGGTACGGTGGGCTTCGATGCAGCCCTCCAGCTTGCCCCGCTGTTCGCGGACTTCCGCACTCGCCTTCTGGCCACCCAGAAGCCTGGGACGAATTCCGAAGCAGCGCTGGACGGCGAGTTCCAGGCCCTCCTGAAAGTTGCCGAGGGTCTGAACCGCGTTTACGACGACAAGGGCAATATCGACTACTCCGGCATCGCCAGGACCATGGCGCTTTTGCTCCAGTCGGTTTCACACTCCGGTGGGGCCATCAACGCCAGGACCATGGCGACGATGACCAACTACCTGGGCCCGCTGAGCCGCTCGATGTCGGACCAGGCGGTTTTCGGATACGGCGCCGACATCGCCCAGAACGTCGGCGGCAAGCCGGGCGGCACCGTGGTGGAGTCCATCGTGGCTCCTGTCCTGAAGGGGGCTATCACCAAGCAGCAGTTCCTCGGCCTGGACGGCGCTGGCGCCCTCGACCGGAGCAAGGTGTTCCGCCGTCGCGGTTCCCAGCTCTACTATCTGAAGCCCGGTGCTCTGAAAGATGAGCAGATGCTCACCGGTGCCGGTGGCGCCGAGGTCAATCCGTACACCTGGATTCGCGGGCGCATCAAAGATTACGCCGAGCGTCAGAAGGTAAGTGAGGCGGAAGCGACCTATCGCCTGATGCCGACATCGGCCGGACGCCGGGGTGCCACTCAGGTCCTGAACAACCTCATCCAGTCGGAGAGGTCCTGGGGAGACCGGATTGCCGCCGCGACAGAGAAGGGCACCTTCGACCAGAAGGACCCCGAATGGGCAAAGAAGTCCTTGGAGTTCCAGGCCAACCGGGACCGGGAGACCAATCCCGGCATCCAGATGACCATGTTCACGGCCGCCTGGAAGGATTTCCAGGCGAGCCTGTCCGACCAGGTCATGGCGCAGTCGATGGGCACCTTGAACAAGATGACCGGTCTCCTGCGCGACGCTGGAACTTGGGCTGACCAGAACGGCGACAAGGTCCGCCAGGTCGGTGACATCCTGGTTGGCGTCGGCGGCACGGCTGGCCTCCTGGGAGCGATGCGTCTCTTCAGCGGCGCCTTGGTACCCTTCGCGGTGGCGGGGGTCGCATATACGGCACTGGAACACCTTACGGGTGAGAAAGGGCTCACGGCCCTCGGTAAGGGTCTCCAAACCCTTTCGGACGGCCTGAAAGCCATTCCGGAGTCCGTCTTGATGGCTGGCCTTGGTGCCGCCGCTGGCGCCAGGGTCGCGGGTCCGACTGGTGCAGTCGTCGGCGCCGGGATTGGCTTTGGTGCAAGCAGGGTTCCCGGTGAGCTCGACGAGGCCAAGCGTGAGCGGGAGCTCTACTACCAGGAGCAGGCACGGAGTCACCAGCGCGACCGTGCCAATGGCATCGGCGAGTTCGGCACCCTGATGCGTGATTGGGGTATCATCGACCGCAGCAAGGACCCGCCAGCGCCTGGTGTCGATTACACGCCAGTGCCGGGAAGCAAATCGGTCGACGAGCTCCTCAACGACCTCGGCGTCAATGCCCCGCCAGGAAACCTGAAGAAGCCCGTCAGCTACATCCCGCCCGCCAATCGGGGAGGAAGCCAGCCGACCGAGGTCGCCGTCTACCTGGACGGCGAGAAAGTGGGCTCCTCCGTCCTGGGGCGGGTCAACCGAGAAGCCACGGCACCTCCTCGGGGGCGCACGGGCTTCGATGGGATGCAGCTCCCCATGCCTCCTGGCGTCATTCCCATC
>NZ_PDNU01000087.1 GCF_002631185.1 Teichococcus rhizosphaerae
CGGCCGTGCCAGCCTGATCAGCGGCCCTGCCCGTCAGGAGCCACCGCTCCTACACCACCAGCCGGGACACGACCTGATGAACAAGCGGGCGGACATGATGGACTTGCGAGCATAGCTGCTCGCAAGTCCTAGCTGCCCGACATGTCCCATGAGGAATGGGCGCTGGATGTGTCCCAGCTGAAGCTGCCCCCGATGAGTCTGAAGTACGTAACACTCAGCCGGAACGCTCTGTGCCTGCCACCACCGTCGGCGGATTAGCCAGCAACAGCGGCGCCTCGGCAGAAACACTCAGAATGCCCCGACCACACACCATCCGTGGCGACGACGGACTCGACGTTGCCGGCCCGGCGGCACGGGAGAAAGGCCCGGCATCAGCGAATAAAACCGGACAAAGAGATCATTTTGCCTCTTCGGCTGACCCAGCGCTGTGCGGCCTCTCCCGGACTCAGCACCTTCTGGGCGCAAGCCGGAAGAGGGAACGGCTCAGGATGAGCCGTAGTGATGTCCTGCTGGCTGCCGGGCAGGAGGCCCAGGCATATCCCTGTCATCCGCGCCACGTCTCAGCGCTGCGGCACGTCGGCCGGTGGCGTCATGATGCCCTGCTCTTGGAGCCGGGCGACCATGACATGCAGATGCGCCATGACGGCGCGCAAGGCCGGCGTCATGCCCCGCGCCGGGCTGACCGCCACCATCAGCCGCGCGCGCAGCGGCGGCGTGCCGAGGCCACGCAGGATGTAGCGCCGGTCCGCCGCCTCCCGCGTCAGCGCCGCGCGCGGCAGCACGCTCCAGCCGATGCCGCGCTCGACCAGCGCGCGGATGGCGGTCAGGCTGTCGACCTCCAGCAGGAGCGCGGGATCGGGACGCGCTCCTGCCCGCTGCAGCGCCCGGCGCAGCCCGTGTTGCCGGTCCGGCAGGACAAGGTCGAGCCGCGCCAGCGCTGAGACCGGCGCAGGCCCCTCTCCCGGCAGGTCGCGGGCACGGCGCCGCCGGGCAAAAAGCAGCAGGTCCTCCTCGGCCAGCACCTCCGCCAGGATCGCCCGGCTGCGCTGGCTGTCATAGAGGATGGCGACGTCCAGCCGGCCCTCTGTCAGCCACTGGTTGATGAAGCCACTGAACCCGTCCACCAACCTGATATGCAGCTGTGGATGTCGCAGCCGCAGTTCGCCGAAGATCGATTCCGCCAGATGCACGGACATGAAGGTCGGCACGCCCAGCGTCATCTGACCGCGCGGCACCGGGTCGTTGAGCACGGCGGGCAGGTTGGCCAGGGCGGCGAGCAGCGGGCGCGCCGCATCGACCAGACGCTGCCCGTCCTCGGTCAGCCGAGTGCCGCGGCCGTGGCGGTAGAGGAGCGGGCGGCCAATCTCCTGCTCCAGCAGCGCAACCTGGCGTGACAGGCTGGGCTGTGCGAGCCCGAGCGCGGCCGCCGCCCGGCCGAAGCCGCCATGCTCGGCGATCGCCAGCAGGGAGCGGAGCCGCGTCTGATCCATAGCCTGACGCTATAGCTGATACTGCAAGCCAGCGCATGCCCCGTCGCGCTATTCATGCCGCATGGGAAACGCCAAGACCGCCGCCGAGATCCTCCTCGACACCCTGGCCGCGCGGGGGGCAGACCGCGCCTTCTGCGTGCCGGGGGAGTCCTATATCGCGCTGCTCGATGCGCTGCACGCGCACCCCTCCATCGACCTCGTGACCTGCCGCCACGAGGGCGGCGCGGGCTTCATGGCGGTGGCCGATGCCAAGCTCACCGGCCGCCCCGGCATTGTGCTGGTCTCGCGCGGCCCGGGCGCTTGCAACGCCGCCATCGCCCTGCACACCGCCGAGCAGGATGCCGTGCCGCTGATCCTGCTGGTCGGCCAGATCGAGAAGCGCGACCTGCGCCGCCGCGCTTTCCAGGAGATCGACTACGCCGCGATGTTCGGCGGCATCGCCAAATGGGTCGGCGAGGCCACGCATCCGGACGAGGTACCAGAGCTGATCGCCCGCGCCTGGAACATGGCGACCCAGGGTGTGCCGGGACCGGTGGTGCTGGCCCTGCCGGAGGATGTGCTGGCCGCGCCCTGCGCCGTCCCTGCCCTGCCGCCAACCCGGCTCGCCGGCGCCGCGCTGCCGGCCGCGACCACCGCGGAACTCGCAGGCCTGCTGCGGCGCGCCGAGCGCCCCATCCTGCTGGCCGGCCATGGGCTGGACGTTGCGGGAGGGCGCGAGGCGCTGCTGGCCTTCGCCGAGGCGTGGCGGCTTCCCGTGGCGGTCTCCTTCCGCCGGCAGGACCTGTTCCCCAACGACCATCCCCTCTATGCGGGCGATCTCGGCCTGCGCAACCCGGATGCGCAGCGGGCCACCTTCGCGGAATCGGACCTCGTGCTCGCCCTCGGCACGCGGCTGACCGACATCACCACCCAAGGGTATAGCTGGCCCGCGCCGGGGCAGCGGCTGGTGCATGTCTGCGCCGACCCGCGCTTCCTGGGCTGGCTGTTCCCGGCGGAGCTGGCCATCGCCGCCGAGGCCCCCGCCGTGCTGGCCTCGCTCGCCGCCGAGCCCCCCGCCGCCCCGCCCGGCCGCAATGCCTGGAACCAGCGCCTGCGCCAGCTCCAGGAGGCGGACAGTCGCGCCACGGTCGAGGGCTTTCCGGACGGGCTGCCCTTTCTGCGCGTGGCGCAGCTCGTCGGCGCGTGCGCGCCGGCGGATGCCATCGTCACGCTCGATGCAGGCACCTTCGCCGCACCCTTCTACCGCAAGCTGTCCTGGCGCCCGCCGCAGCGCCTGCTGGCGCCGATCTCGGGTGCCATGGGCTTCGGCGTGCCGGCGGCGGTGGCCGCGGCACTGCGCCACCCGGAGCGCGCGGTGATCTGCGCGGTGGGCGACGGCGGTGCGCTGATGACCGGCAGCGAGCTGGCCGTCGGCATGGCGCGCGGCCTGCCGATCAAGCTGCTGCTGTCCGACAATGGCAGCTACGCCTCCATCCGCATCCACCAGGAGCGGCAGCATCCGGGCCGCGTCTCGGGCACCGACCTCGCCAACCCCGACCTCGGCGCCTGGTGCGCAGCCTTCGGCGCGCCGCTGCTCCGGGTGGACAGCGAGGCCGACATGCCGGCACTGGAGGCAGCGCTGCGCGCGCCGGGGCCGCTGGTGGCCGTGGTGCGCACTTCGCTGCGGGCGGTGCTGCCGCGCGAAGCGGCGCGGCCGGTGCTCGAAGCGGCGCAGGGCTGAGGCGACCCGCATGCGCATCGCCATCATCGACGACTATTCACGCGCCTTCGCCAATCTGCGCTGCGCCGCGAAGCTGGGCGGCCACCGGCTCGACATCTTCCACGACGCGCCGCGCGACGCGGACGAGCTGGCCGCGCGCCTCGCGGAGGCCGAGGCGGTGCTGCTCACCCAGCAGCGCACCGCCCTGCCCCGCGCTATCCTGGAGCGCCTGCCCCGGCTGCGGCTGATCAGCCAGACGGGACGCAACGTCGACCATATCGACATCGCCGCCTGCCGGGCGCTCGGCATCACCGTCTGCGCCGGTGGTGGCGGCGGGGTGGAGGCGACGGCGGAGCTGACCTGGGCGCTGATCCTGGCGGCACTGCGGCACATTCCGGAGGAGGTGCAGCGGCTGCGCAGCGGGCAATGGCAGGGGAGTCTCGGCACCGGCGTGTCGGGGCGGGTGCTGGGCCTCTACGGGCTGGGGCGGATCGGCGGCCGCGTGGCCAGGGTGGGCGAGGCCTTCGGCATGCGCATCCTGTGCTGGGGCCGCGAGGGCACGCGGGAGCGCGCTGCCGCCGCCGGCTACGCGGTGGCCGACAGCCGCGAAAGTTTCTTCGCGGAAAGCGACGTGCTGTCCCTGCACATCCGCCTGACGCCGGACACACGGGGCGTGGTGACGGCCGCCGACCTCGCGCGGATGAAGCCCGGCGCGCTGCTGGTGAACACCAGCCGGGCGCTGATCATCGAGGCTGGCGCGCTGGAAGCGGCGCTGCGCCAGGGCCGGCCCGGCCGCGCGGCGGTCGATGTGTATGAGGAAGAGCCGGTGCTGGGCGGGCACCACCCGCTGCTGGCCCAGCCCAACGCGCTCTGCACGCCGCATCTCGGCTATGTGGAGGAAGCCACCTACGAGACGCTCTACGATACGGCGGTGGAGCAGATCCTGGCCTTCGAGGCCGGGCGGCCGGTCAACCTGCTCGAGCCGACACCGGGCTGAAACGACGCCCTGCCTTCCGACGACGCCTCAAACAAAGAAAAAACGGAGGAACGCATCATGGAGATCACACGCCGCCTGCTGCTGGCGATGACGGGGCTTGCTGCTGCGGGCCAAGCGCAGGCTCAGAGGGAGGCCGAGGCCGGGTGGCCGAGCCGGCCCATCACGCTGGTCGTGCCCAACCCGCCCGGCGGGGGAACCGACTTCGCCGCCCGGCTGTTCCAGGAGGCGCTGGGCCAAGCGCTGGGGCAACCGGTGGTGATCGAGAACCGCTCGGGCGGCAACGGCAATGTGGGCATCCTGGCCGCCGCCCGCGCCAAGCCGGACGGCTATACCCTGCTGCTGCAGTATTCCGGCTACCACGGCGCCAACGCGGCCCTGACACCGGATGTCGGTTGGGACCCGAACCGTGACCTTGCCGCCGTGGGCATGGCCACCCTGGCGCCCCATGTCATCTTCTCCGGCCCCGGCATCCCCGTCCGCAGCCTGGCCGAGCTGGTGGCGCATATCAGGGAAAATCCCGGCCGCGTCACCTACGCCTCCGCCGGCACGGGCTCGATCCAGAACATCGCCGGGCTGCAGCTGGCGCAACGGGTCGGCGCGCCGATGCTGCACGTGCCCTACCGCGGCGCGGCGCCAGCTCTGCAGGATGTCGTGGGCGGGCGCGTGGACATCTTCATCACCACCCCGTCCTCCGCCATGTCGCTGCTCCAGGGAGGGCAGCTCAAGGCGCTCGCGGTGGCCAGCGAGGCGCGGCTGTCAGCACTACCTGAGGTACCGACAACGGCGGAGGCCGGGCTGCCGGACTATACGGTGGATGCCTGGTTCGCCGTCTTCGCCCCCGCCGGCACGCCGCAGCCGGTGATTGAGAAGGTCAACGCCGCCCTGCGCGAGGCCACGCGGAACCCGAGGGTGCAGGAGGTCGCCACCGCCTCCGGCGTGGTGCTGAAGCCGCTGACGGCGGCGGAGATGGACAGCATGGCGCGGCAGGACGTGGAAACCCTGACGCGCGTGGTGCGCGAAGCGGGGCTGCGGCTGGAATAGGGCCGTTCAGCCGGCGTCCGGCAGCAGCTTGCCCGGGTTCATCAGGTTCTGCGGATCGAAGCACTGCTTCAGGCTGCGCATCATCTCCATCTCCACCGCACTCTTGTAGCGCGGCACCTCGTTGATGCGCAGCCGGCCGATGCCGTGCTCGGCGGTGATGGAGCCGCCGAGCCGCGCCACGATGTCGTGCACGATCAGGTTCACCTCCGGCAGAAAGGATTGCCAGAGGTCCTTGTCGCCACCTTGGGCCTGGATCGGATTGTAGTGGATGTTGCCGTCGCCCAGGTGGCCAAAGGCGAAGGAGCGGATGCCGGGGAACCGCGCCGCCAGCGCCGCATCCGCCTTGGCGATGAAGTGCGGCACCTGCGAGACGGGCACGGAAACGTCGTGCTTGTAGGAGGCGCCCTCCAGCCGCTGCCCTTCCGGCGCGCCCTCGCGGATGCGACGGATGCCGGCCGCCTGCTCGGCCGAGGCGGCAATCGTGCCGTCCAGCAACTCGCCATTCTCTAGCCCTGCTTCGAAGGCGGCGAGCAGGCGCGCTTCCAGCGGCGCCTGCTCGCCCTGGTCGGCGATCTCCACCATCAGGTACCAGTCGTGGCGATCGGCCAGCGGGTCGCGGATGGCGCCGTTGTGGCGCATGGCGATGTCGATGCAGCGACGCTCCATCAGCTCCATGGTGGTGATGCTCTCGCCCAGCAGCGACTTGGCGCGCCGCAGCCAAGCCACCGCCGTGGCGGGCGAGGGCGTGGCCAAAAAGGCGGCGGGCGTGTCCCACCGCGTGGGGTAGGAGGCGGCCGTCTGGGTGAGGGCGGCCATCATGGGGTTCCTCGG
>NZ_PDNU01000088.1 GCF_002631185.1 Teichococcus rhizosphaerae
TTTTCCGCGCGCAAAAGCAAAACCCCTGGTCATCGCTGACCAGGGGTTTTGGGATAGGAGCTTGACGATGACCTACTCTCACATGGGGAGACCCCACACTACCATCGGCGATGCGTCGTTTCACTTCTGAGTTCGGGAAGGGATCAGGTGGTTCCAACGCTCTATGATCGTCAAGCAATTCGGTTGGATATCCGTTCGCTTGGGCTTACGTCTATCCGGATTCAGGTATGTGATTTCAAGGTGTTTGCGGTTCATGCGAACTTTCGGTTCGTCGACTTCACCTTACAACACACAATCATCAGATTGTTTGGGTGTTATATGGTCAAGCCTCACGGGCAATTAGTACTGGTTAGCTCAACGCCTCACAACGCTTACACACCCAGCCTATCAACGTCGTAGTCTTCGACGGCCCTTCAGGGGAATCAAGTTCCCAGTGAGATCTCATCTTGAGGCAAGTTTCCCGCTTAGATGCTTTCAGCGGTTATCTTTTCCGAACATAGCTACCCGGCAATGCCACTGGCGTGACAACCGGAACACCAGAGGTTCGTCCACTCCGGTCCTCTCGTACTAGGAGCAGCCCCTCTCAAATCTCAAACGTCCACGGCAGATAGGGACCGAACTGTCTCACGACGTTCTAAACCCAGCTCGCGTACCACTTTAAATGGCGAACAGCCATACCCTTGGGACCGGCTTCAGCCCCAGGATGTGATGAGCCGACATCGAGGTGCCAAACACCGCCGTCGATATGAACTCTTGGGCGGTATCAGCCTGTTATCCCCGGAGTACCTTTTATCCGTTGAGCGATGGCCCTTCCATACAGAACCACCGGATCACTAAGACCTACTTTCGTACCTGCTCGACGTGTCTGTCTCGCAGTCAAGCGCGCTTTTGCCTTTATACTCTACGACCGATTTCCGACCGGTCTGAGCGCACCTTCGTACTCCTCCGTTACTCTTTAGGAGGAGACCGCCCCAGTCAAACTGCCCACCATACACTGTCCTCGATCCGGATCACGGACCAGAGTTAGAACCTCAAGCATGCCAGGGTGGTATTTCAAGGATGGCTCCACGCGAACTGGCGTCCACGCTTCAAAGCCTCCCACCTATCCTACACAAGCAGGCTCAAAGTCCAGTGCAAAGCTACAGTAAAGGTTCACGGGGTCTTTCCGTCTAGCCGCGGATACACTGCATCTTCACAGCGATTTCAATTTCACTGAGTCTCGGGTGGAGACAGCGCCGCCATCGTTACGCCATTCGTGCAGGTCGGAACTTACCCGACAAGGAATTTCGCTACCTTAGGACCGTTATAGTTACGGCCGCCGTTTACCGGGGCTTCGATCAAGAGCTTCGCTTGCGCTAACCCCATCAATTAACCTTCCGGCACCGGGCAGGCGTCACACCCTATACGTCCACTTTCGTGTTTGCAGAGTGCTGTGTTTTTAATAAACAGTCGCAGCGGCCTGGTATCTTCGACCAGCCAGAGCTTACGGAGTAAATCCTTCACCCTAGCCGGCGCACCTTCTCCCGAAGTTACGGTGCCATTTTGCCTAGTTCCTTCACCCGAGTTCTCTCAAGCGCCTTGGTATTCTCTACCCGACCACCTGTGTCGGTTTGGGGTACGGTTCCTGGTTACCTGAAGCTTAGAAGCTTTTCTTGGAAGCATGGCATCAACCACTTCGTCATCTAAAAGACGACTCGTCATCAGCTCTCGGCCTTGAAACCCCGGATTTACCTAAGATTTCAGCCTACCACCTTAAACTTGGACAACCAACGCCAAGCTGGCCTAGCCTTCTCCGTCCCTCCATCGCAGTAACCAGAAGTACAGGAATATTAACCTGTTTCCCATCGACTACGCTTTTCAGCCTCGCCTTAGGAACCGACTAACCCTGCGTCGATTAACGTTGCGCAGGAACCCTTGGTCTTTCGGCGTGGGTGTTTTTCACACCCATTGTCGTTACTCATGTCAGCATTCGCACTTCTGATACCTCCAGCAAGCTTCTCAACTCACCTTCACAGGCTTACAGAACGCTCCTCTACCGCGTCACTTACGTGACACCCGCAGCTTCGGTGTGTGGTTTGAGCCCCGTTACATCTTCCGCGCAGGCCGACTCGACTAGTGAGCTATTACGCTTTCTTTAAAGGGTGGCTGCTTCTAAGCCAACCTCCTAGCTGTCTAAGCCTTCCCACATCGTTTACCACTTAACCACAACTTTGGGACCTTAGCTGGCGGTCTGGGTTGTTTCCCTTTTCACGACGGACGTTAGCACCCGCCGTGTGTCTCCCATGCTCGGCACTTCTGGGTATTCGGAGTTTGCATCGGTTTGGTAAGTCGGGATGACCCCCTAGCCGAAACAGTGCTCTACCCCCCAGAGTGATACATGAGGCGCTACCTAAATAGCTTTCGAGGAGAACCAGCTATCTCCGAGCTTGATTAGCCTTTCACTCCGATCCACAAGTCATCCCCTACCTTTTCAACGGGAGTGGGTTCGGTCCTCCAGTCAGTGTTACCTAACCTTCAACCTGCTCATGGATAGATCGCCCGGTTTCGGGTCTATACCCAGCGACTAAACGCCCTATTAAGACTCGCTTTCGCTACGCCTACCCTATACGGTTAAGCTTGCCACTGAATATAAGTCGCTGACCCATTATACAAAAGGTACGCAGTCACCTAACAAGTAGGCTCCCACTGCTTGTACGCATACGGTTTCAGGTTCTATTTCACTCCCCTCTCCGGGGTTCTTTTCGCCTTTCCCTCACGGTACTGGTTCACTATCGGTCAGTCAGTAGTATTTAGCCTTGGAGGATGGTCCCCCCATGTTCAGACAAAGTTTCTCGTGCTCCGTCCTACTCGATTTCACTTCAAAGATCCTTTCGCGTACGGGGCTATCACCCACTATGGCCGCACTTTCCAGAGCGTTCCGCTAAAATCAATGAAGCTTAAGGGCTAATCCCCGTTCGCTCGCCACTACTAAGGGAATCTCGGTTGATTTCTTTTCCTCAGGGTACTTAGATGTTTCAGTTCCCCTGGTTCGCCTCTTGCACCTATGGATTCAGTACAAGATACCTAGGTTATCCTAGGTGGGTTCCCCCATTCAGAGATCTCCGGATCAAAGTCTGTTTGCCGACTCCCCGAAGCTTTTCGCAGGCTACCACGTCTTTCATCGCCTCTGACTGCCAAGGCATCCACCGTATGCGCTTCTTCACTTGACCATATAACCCCAAGCAATCTGGTTATACTGTGAAGACGACATTCGCCGAAAATTCGCGCTTGAACTCGCAAATTTTACCTTGACTTGAATGATCACCAGTGAAAGAGATCATTCAGTCTTACTTCTATCACATACCCGAATTTTTAAAGAACAGTTCTGGTGCAAAGACCAGAAATCAATGTTCATTCACGAACATTCATTTCTGAGCTTTCGACGATTGTTTGGATGGTGGAGCCAAGGAGGATCGAACTCCTGACCTCCTGCGTGCAAAGCAGGCGCTCTCCCAGCTGAGCTATGGCCCCGTATCGGATCACGCAGCACACCAACAATTGGTGGGTCTGGGCAGATTCGAACTGCCGACCTCACCCTTATCAGGGGTGCGCTCTAACCAACTGAGCTACAGACCCAATCGTCTAACCAGTGAATCAAGCAATTCGTGTGGGAGCTTATGAAGAAGCTGAGATCTTCGATTAAGGAGGTGATCCAGCCGCAGGTTCCCCTACGGCTACCTTGTTACGACTTCACCCCAGTCATGAATCACTCCGTGGTAACCGTCCCCCTTGCGGTTAGACTAGCTACTTCTGGAGCAACCCACTCCCATGGTGTGACGGGCGGTGTGTACAAGGCCCGGGAACGTATTCACCGTGACATTCTGATTCACGATTACTAGCGATTCCGACTTCACGCAGTCGAGTTGCAGACTGCGATCCGGACTACGATCGGTTTTATGGGATTAGCTCCACCTCGCGGCTTGGCAACCCTTTGTACCGACCATTGTAGCACGTGTGTAGCCCTGGCCGTAAGGGCCATGATGACTTGACGTCATCCCCACCTTCCTCCGGTTTGTCACCGGCAGTCTCCTTAGAGTGCCCACCCGAGGTGCTGGTAACTAAGGACAAGGGTTGCGCTCGTTACGGGACTTAACCCAACATCTCACGACACGAGCTGACGACAGCCATGCAGCACCTGTGTCTGAGTTCCCGAAGGCACCAATCCATCTCTGGAAAGTTCTCAGCATGTCAAGGCCAGGTAAGGTTCTTCGCGTTGCTTCGAATTAAACCACATGCTCCACCGCTTGTGCGGGCCCCCGTCAATTCATTTGAGTTTTAACCTTGCGGCCGTACTCCCCAGGCGGTCGACTTATCGCGTTAGCTGCGCCACTAAGATCTCAAGGATCCCAACGGCTAGTCGACATCGTTTACGGCGTGGACTACCAGGGTATCTAATCCTGTTTGCTCCCCACGCTTTCGCACCTCAGTGTCAGTATCAGTCCAGGTGGTCGCCTTCGCCACTGGTGTTCCTTCCTATATCTACGCATTTCACCGCTACACAGGAAATTCCACCACCCTCTACCGTACTCTAGCTCAGTAGTTTTGGATGCAGTTCCCAGGTTGAGCCCGGGGATTTCACATCCAACTTGCTGAACCACCTACGCGCGCTTTACGCCCAGTAATTCCGATTAACGCTTGCACCCTTCGTATTACCGCGGCTGCTGGCACGAAGTTAGCCGGTGCTTATTCTGTTGGTAACGTCAAAACAGCAAGGTATTAACTTACTGCCCTTCCTCCCAACTTAAAGTGCTTTACAATCCGAAGACCTTCTTCACACACGCGGCATGGCTGGATCAGGCTTTCGCCCATTGTCCAATATTCCCCACTGCTGCCTCCCGTAGGAGTCTGGACCGTGTCTCAGTTCCAGTGTGACTGATCATCCTCTCAGACCAGTTACGGATCGTCGCCTTGGTAGGCCTTTACCCCACCAACTAGCTAATCCGACCTAGGCTCATCTGATAGCGTGAGGTCCGAAGATCCCCCACTTTCTCCCTCAGGACGTATGCGGTATTAGCGCCCGTTTCCGGACGTTATCCCCCACTACCAGGCAGATTCCTAGGCATTACTCACCCGTCCGCCGCTGAATCCAGGAGCAAGCTCCCTTCATCCGCTCGACTTGCATGTGTTAGGCCTGCCGCCAGCGTTCAATCTGAGCCATGATCAAACTCTTCAGTTCAATACTGCTTGGGTTTTGAGAAAACCCTAAACTTGGCTCAGCAATCGCATTCTCTTAAAAAGAGATAAAACTCTCGAATTCACGAGTGTTACTTGCGTTGCTGATAATCTTGCGATCACCAGTCTTACATCACAAGCACCCACACGAATTGCTTGATTCGACTTGTTAAAGAGCAGTTGGTCAAGGCTTTCGTCTCAACCGAGGCCGCGCATTCTACAGCAACCTCTCGTTCCGTCAAGCGTTATTTTCGAAAATTTTCTTTTCTACTCAACCGCTTGCGCCGACCTTCAAACCATCTTCCGATCAGCGGGAGGCGCATTCTACAGCGTTCAAACTCGCTGTCAAGCACCTCGGTGAAGCTTCGTTTCGAATCCCTTTCGGGACCGAACCGCTGCGGCGAACAACCTGCCGGAGCGCTTCACCACCCCTGGGAGAGAATCCGTAAATCCTTGATTTTCAAGCATTTACTCTTCGTCGTCGCCGGGAGTGGTGCGCATTATAGGGAGATAGAAACTGGCGTCAACACTTATTTGAAA
>NZ_PDNU01000089.1:2500-5600 GCF_002631185.1 Teichococcus rhizosphaerae
GAGTATGAGAAGGGCGTTCAGTGGATGCCTTGGCGCCAAGAGGCGATGAAGGACGTGGCACGCTGCGAAAAGCCGCGGGGAGATGCGAGCGATCGTTGATCCGCGGATGTCCGAATGGGGAAACCCCTCCCGATGGGAGATCCCGGCCTGAATACATAGGGTCGGGAGGCAAACCCGGTGAACTGAAACATCTCAGTAGCCGGAGGAAAAGACATCAACAGAGATTCCCCGAGTAGTGGCGAGCGAAAGGGGACCAGGCCAGTGCCTCATCAACGTTAAGCCGAACGGTCTGGAAAGTCCGGCCATAGCGGGTGATAGCCCCGTAGGCGTATGGCTTTGATGGGGTCTTGAGTAGGGCGGGGCACGTGAAACCCTGTCTGAACGTGGGGGGACCACCCTCCAAGCCTAAATACTCCTTGGCGACCGATAGTGCACAAGTACCGTGAGGGAAAGGTGAAAAGCACCCCGACAAGGGGAGTGAAAGAGACCTGAAACCGAACGCCTACAAGCAGTCGGAGCCCCCTTGTGGGGTGACGGCGTACCTTTTGTATAATGGGTCCGCGAGTTTCTGTTTGCAGCGAGCTTAAGCCGTTAGGTGTAGGCGCAGCGAAAGCGAGTCCGAACAGGGCGCTGAGTTGCAGGCAGAAGACCCGAAACCGAGTGATCTAGCCATGGCCAGGCTGAAGGTGGGGTAACACCCACTGGAGGGCCGAACCCACGCCTGTTGAAAAAGTCGGGGATGAGCTGTGGCTAGGGGTGAAAGGCCAATCAAACTCGGAAATAGCTGGTTCTCCGCGAAATCTATTGAGGTAGATCGTCAGGCGAACACCGCCGGAGGTAGAGCACCGGAAGGGCTAGGGGGACCCAAAGTCCTACCAAACCCTACCGAACTCCGAATGCCGGTGAGTGCTACCTGGCAGACAGACAGTGGGTGCTAAGGTCCATTGTCGAGAGGGAAACAGCCCAGACCACCAGCTAAGGCCCCCAAATGATGGCTAAGTGGGAAAGCATGTGAGACGGCCAAAACAACCAGGAGGTTGGCTTAGAAGCAGCCATCCTTTAAAGAAAGCGTAATAGCTCACTGGTCTAATAGCTGTCTTGCGGCGAAAATGTAACGGGGCTCAAGCCATCTGCCGAAGCTGTGGATGCATCCGCAAGGATGCGTGGTAGCGGAGCGTTCCGTAGGCCTGCGAAGGGAGACCCGTGAGGGCTTCTGGAGGTATCGGAAGTGCGAATGCGGACATGAGTAGCGACAAAGAGGGTGAGAACCCCTCTCGCCGAAAGTCCAAGGGTTCCTGCGCAAGGCCAATCCGCGCAGGGTGAGCCGGCCCCTAAGGCGAGGGCGACAGCCGTAGCCGATGGAAACCAGGTGAATATTCCTGGGCCTGTCAGAAGTGACGAGTGTGAACCGTAGTGGGTCCTTATTGGATTGGACGTGCTGCCGGATCACTCCAGGAAACAGCTCTGACATCATAGACCGTACCCGAAACCGACACAGGTGGACTGGTTGAGTATACCGAGGCGCTTGAGAGAACCATGCTGAAGGAACTAGGCAAATTGCTCGCGTAACTTCGGGATAAGCGAGACCCCTCATTGGGCAACCAGTGTGGGGTGGCACAGACCAGGGGGTGGCGACTGTTTAGTAAAAACACAGGGCTCTGCGAAATCGAGAGATGACGTATAGGGTCTGACGCCTGCCCGGTGCTGGAAGGTTAAGAGGAGGTGTGCAAGCACCGAATTGAAGCCCCAGTAAACGGCGGCCGTAACTATAACGGTCCTAAGGTAGCGAAATTCCTTGTCGGGTAAGTTCCGACCTGCACGAATGGCGTAACGACCTCCCCACTGTCTCCAGCATGGGCTCAGCGAAATTGAATTCCCCGTGAAGATGCGGGGTACCCGTGGTCAGACGGAAAGACCCTATGAACCTTTACTGCAACTTCGCAGTGGCACCAGGAAGGGGCTGTGTAGGATAGGTGGGAGGCTATGAAACCGGGGCGCCAGCTTCGGCGGAGCCATCCTTGAAATACCACCCTGCGCCTTTCTGGTGTCTAACCGAGCCCCATCATCTGGGGCCGGGACCCTGCGTGGTGGGCAGTTTGACTGGGGCGGTCGCCTCCCAAATGGTAACGGAGGCGCGCGATGGTGGGCTCAAGCCGGTCGGACATCGGCTGTTGAGTGCAAAGGCATAAGCCCGCCTGACTGTGAGCGCGACAGCGCGAACAGAGACGAAAGTCGGCCTTAGTGATCCGGTGGTCCCGCGTGGAAGGGCCATCGCTCAACGGATAAAAGGTACTCTAGGGATAACAGGCTGATCTCCCCCAAGAGTCCACATCGACGGGGAGGTTTGGCACCTCGATGTCGGCTCATCGCATCCCGGGGCTGGAGCAGGTCCCAAGGGTTCGGCTGTTCGCCGATTAAAGCGGTACGTGAGCTGGGTTTAGAACGTCGTGAGACAGTTCGGTCCCTATCTGCCATGGGTGTTGGAGACTTGCGAGGATCTGTCCCTAGTACGAGAGGACCGGGATGGACGTACCTCTGGTGTACCAGTTGTCGCGCCCGCGGCATCGCTGGGTAGCTAAGTACGGAACGGATAACCGCTGAAGGCATCTAAGCGGGAAACCAGCCTCTAAACGAGGTCTCCCCGAGGGTCGTGGAAGACCACCACGTCGATAGGCCGCAGGTATACGCCTGGCAACAGGCTCAGCCGAGCGGTCCTAATCACCCGAACGATCTCATCCACACACGCCGTGACCTGAAACGGTCACACCGCACGCAGCACCAATCCGCACTCACCACAATCACTCAACGATATCACCCCATCAGACCACACCATCCGTGTGAAAAAAACGCTCCGGCTCGGTGGCCCGGTGGCCATCGCGTGGCTGCCACACCCGATCCCATCCCGAACTCGGCCGTGAAACGCCACAGCGCCCATGGTACTGCATCTCAAGATGCGGGAGAGTAGGTCGCCGCCGGGCCACCCAGCCGGAACGTCACATCACACACAACACCACACCACCACCGCGGGGTGGAGCAGCCCGGTAGCTCGTCAGGCTCATAACCTGAAGGTCACAGGTTCAAATCCTGTCCCCGCATCCAA
>NZ_PDNU01000009.1 GCF_002631185.1 Teichococcus rhizosphaerae
TGGCCGAGCCGCAGGCGCTGTTCGCCCGCATCCGCCATGCCGGCGCCGCCTTCCTGGGCGGCCACTGCCCCGAGGCGCTGGGCGACTACGTGGCGGGGCCGAACCATGTGCTGCCCACCGGCCGCACGGCGCGCTTCGCTTCCGGCCTGTCGGTGTTCGACTTCCTCAAGCGCACCACCTGGATCGCCGCCGAGCGGCGCGGGCTGGAGGCGATCGGCCCCGCCGCCGTGGCGCTGGCCGGGGCGGAGGGCCTGGACGCCCATGCCCGCAGCGTCTCGATGCGGCTGGGGCAGGGCTGAGCCCCCGTCCCTGCCGCCACCTTTCCGCGCCGTCCTTGAAGGTTGAAGAATTCGCCTCCCGGCGCCATTTCCATGCCGTACCGAGCGGCCGGCGCCCTGCCCGCTTCCGCAGCCTGTGCTTGACCAGCCGGGCGCGGGCGATCATGGTCCGCCCCGCCTGCCACCACCCCCGAAAGAGGCCTGATGTCAAAAGAAGATATGATCGAGTTCAGCGGCCAGGTCGTTGAACTTCTGCCCAACGCGATGTTCCGCGTGAAGCTCGACAACGAGCACATGGTCCTGGCCCATACCAGCGGCAAGATGCGCAAGAACCGCATCCGCGTCCTGGCCGGGGACCGCGTCAATGTCGAGATGACGCCCTACGACCTCACCAAGGGCCGCATCACCTTCCGGTTCAAGTAATGCCTGAGGCGGGCCAGCCGGTTCTGCCGGACGTCGCGCCCGAGGGCGCCGCCACCTCCCCCGACAAGGCGGACCCATCGCTGCCTCCGCGCTCGCCGCAGGCGCGCCCGCCGCTGGTGCTGGCCAGTGGCAGCCCGCGCCGCCATGCGCTGCTGGCGCGCATCGGCGTCGTCCCCGTGAGCATCCTGCCGCCGGAGATCGACGAGAGCCCGCTGCGCCAGGAACTGCCACGCCAGCTCGCCGGGCGTCTTTCGCAGGCCAAGGCGCGCACCGTGATGGCCGCCGAGCCCGCGGCGCTGGTTCTGGCCGCCGACACGGTGGTGGGCGTCGGCCGCCGCATCCTCCCCAAGGCCGAGACCGAGGCGCAGGCGCGCGAATGCCTGGCGCTGCTCTCCGGCCGCCGCCACCGCGTCTATACCGGCGTGGCGCTCGGCCTGCCGGATGGGCGGCTGCTGACGCGGGTGGTGGAAAGCATCGTCACCTTCCAGCGGCTGAGCCCGGCGCAGCTCGAGGCCTATGTCGCCAGCGGCGAATGGCGGGGCAAGGCGGGCGGCTACACCATCCAGGAATCCGCCGAGGCCTTTGTCCGCTTCCTGTCGGGCAGCTATTCCAACGTGGTGGGCCTGCCGCTGCACGAGACCGCGCAGCTGTTGCGGGGCGTCGGGTGGCTGCGCCCCTGATCCTGGTTTCCGTCTCCCCTGGCGAGCAGCGCACCGCCCTGCTGGCCGGGGGGCGGCTGGAGGCCGCTTTCATCGAGCGCCCCGCGCGGCCCGAGGGGGTGGGCGACCTGCACATCGCCCGCATCTCCGCCCGCACGCCCGCCATGGGGGGCGCCTTCCTGGCCATGGCCGGCGGCAAGACCGGCTTCCTCCCCGACTCCGAGGGTGCCAAGGGCCGCACCGAGGGCGAGTGGCTGCGCGTGGCGGTGACGCGCGCGCCGCAGGGCGGCAAGGGTCCGCGCCTGGCAGCCCGGCCGGGGGCCGAGGCTTTCCAGGGCCCTGTTCGCCTGTTGCAGCGCGGCCCGGACGCGCCGCTGCGCCTGGCCGCGCAGCACCCCGGGGCGCTGATCCGCACCGATCATCCCGCCACCGCCGCCCGGCTGCGGGCTGTGTTGCCTGCCGAGCGGGTGGCGCTTTCCGCCGCTCCCGCCTTCGACGAGGCGCTGGAGGAGGCGTTCGAGATCCTCGCCGGCATGGCCGTGCCCCTGCCCGGCGGGGGGCGGCTGACGCTGCACCCCACCCCGGCCCTGCTGGCCATCGACATCGATGCCGGCGCCATCGCGGGCGGGCGCGACGCCACGGCACACCGCGACCTCAATGCCGCGGCCCTGGCCGAGGCGCTGCGGCAGATCCGCCTGCGCCACCTGGCCGGCGCCATCCTCATCGACATGGCGGGGATGCCGGTGGCACGGCGGCGGGATCTGCTGCCCGGCCTGAAGCCGCATCTCGAGGCCGACCCGCATCTGCGGCTGGTGGGCATGACGGGGCTGGGGCTGATCGAGCTGCAAAGGCGGCGCGTCCACACGCCGCTCCACGAGGTGCTGGGCGCGCCCGCTTCCCCCCTCACCCGCGGCCTCGCAGCCCTGCGGCGAGGCCTGCGCGAGGCCGCCGCCCGTCCGGGCGCGAGGCTGGCGCTGACCGCCCACCCCGCCGTGCTGGCCGCGCTGCGCGACTGGCCCGGCGCGCTGGAGGAATTTGCCCAGGCCGCCGGGATGCTGACCTTGCGCCCCGACCCGCTCTGCGCCCCCGGACAGGAGCATGTCCATGCCGAATGAACCCAAGCCCCGCCGCGCCGCCTGCCCCGTCTGCGGCAAGCCCTCCGACCCCGCGCACCGCCCCTTCTGCTCGGATCGCTGCCGGCGGGTCGATCTCGGGCGCTGGCTGCAAGGAGGCTACGTCATCCCCGGCCCGCCGGTGGCCGACCCGGAGGAGGAGAACGGCCAGGCTTGAGAGATGCCGGGGCTTGAGAGGCCACCAGGCTTGAGACCGGCCACAAAACAATCCCGCCTCCCCGCTGGACAGGGCGCGGCGCATCCGTTATTTCCCCGTCATCTGCCGACGGCGCCTCCCGGGGCGCTCAAGCATGGGCCCAGATAGCTCAGTTGGTAGAGCATGCGACTGAAAATCGCAGTGTCGCTGGTTCGATTCCGGCTCTGGGCACCATCCACTTTTTATCTCCTCTGTTTTCAGTAGCTTGACTATCGCTTTCGTCCCACTCCGACCGGCCAGGGTTGGGGTGGGACTTTTTGTTTGCGGCATCGGCCGCAACGAGGCGGGAGAAAGCGCTTTCCGCCATGACCCGCTGCGCCGCTCCACGGGTGTATCGGTCCACCTCCTTCAGGGTGCGATGCCCCGTCACGGCCATGATCTCGTGCGCCGTGCAGCCCAGCTCGGCCAGGCGCGAGGCAGCCGCCTTGCGCAGCCCATGGGGAGAGCAGAGAGGCAGGCCGGCCTCCCGGCACCACTTGCGGAAGCGGTTGCCGAACGTCTCCGCCGAGTAGGGCGTGCCCCGGTCACTGACCAGGAAGGCCAGTTCCCCGGTGGGGGACGCATCAAGGATGCGCTGAAGCTCGGGCACGATGGGCAGTTCAAGCCGCACCGGACGACGCTTCCGATTCTTCTGCTGCGTGAAGGCAAACCAGCCGTCGCGCACATGCTGCCGGCCAAGCTGCACCACGTCGCCGCGCCGCTGGCCGGTGTAGAGCAGCAGCGCCATGGCAAGCCGGGCCTTGCTGCCCACCGGGTGATGCGCCTCGAACTGCCGCACCTCCTCCAGCGACCACGCATGGAAGCCCTCGGCGCTGCCCGGCAGGTAGGACACCTTGGCCGCCGGGTTGTCATGCACCAGGCTCAGCGCCACGCCGTGCCGGTAGACGGCGCGCAGGGCCTTCAGGAGCCCGTTGGCGGCCTCGGGCGTCTCTGCCCGGTCATCCCGGATGCCGATCAGGTGGCGGGCCTCCAGCCGCGCCGCAGGCTTGTTGCCGTGGCTCTGGCGGAAGCGGTCCAGGATGCCGCGCCGCACGCGCTGGGTGCGCTCATCCATGCGCCGGAACTCGGCCGAGCGGTAATAGGCCATGCAGAGCGCATCCACACTGCCCGGCAGCACCACGCCGGGGGCCACCGCAGGCTTGGCCTTCTGCGGCTTGGCGTTGACCGCCTTCCGGTACTCGGCATCGAAGGCATCCGTGCCGGGCGTCTCGTACAAGCGAACCTTGGGCTTGCCCGGCTGGCGCAGGTAGACACGGACATTGCCGTGCCGGTCCCGGTCCTGCACCACGTAGCGGTAATTGCGCTCCACCTTGATCATGGCGTGTCCCAGGGATTGGCGTCGCCGTCACCCGGTAGCGCGGCAAAGGCGAGATCCAGCGCATGCCGGTCCCACACCTTGCGCGCCCCGATCCGCTTCGGACCAGGCATCCGCCCATCCTGCACCATGCCATCGAACGTGGTCGGGCTGATGCCGAGATAGGCCGCCGCCGTCACGCGGCAGAGGCCACGCGGCGGCAGGCTCGGCGGAAGAACAGCGTCGCTCCGCACCGTCAGGCCCCCTCCCCCTCCACCGGCTGCTTGCCGGCCGGCCTCGGGTTCCATCCCTCGATATCGCGGATCTCGTCCGGGTCCAGAATGCCGGCCTCCACCGCAATCTTGTGGGACTGCCACCGCGCCTCGGCGTCGGCGCGCATCAGCCCGGACATGTCCAGCTCCAGCGTGCAGTCGGCGCTGTTGACGCCGAAGACGCTGCGGGAGAACTCCGCCTCGATCTTCCGCGCCCAGGGCGAGAGGGTGAACTGCGCAAACCAGCGCCCAGCCTCGCGGCTGTTGGTGAAGGTGCCGTGGCTCAGATCCTGCACGATGGGCGGCGGCACCTGAAACAGCCGGCACAGCTCCTCCACGCTGAAGCGACGGCTGGCCAGCAGCTCGGCATCTTCGGGGCTGATGGAGGCATTGCCGAACTTGAAGCCCCCTTCCAGCATCGGCAGGCGGCCGTGCTGCATCGCCTCGCGGATCTTCCCCAGCCAATTGTCCACGTCTTTGCGCTGGGCCTCGGTCAGGAAGACCGGCGCCTCGATGAAGCCCTGCGCCCGCAAGCCGCCCGAGTAGAGCTTGCTGACCGCGTTGTTGGCGGCGATGGCGATGCCCAGCACCTCGGGCGCACGGCTGATGCGGGAGCGGCCCAGCAAGCCATCGTCGGATCGGTCGCGAAGGTGGAACACCTCCCCCTCCAGATACCGTCGCGAGAGGCCCGGACCGCCCCAGGGCGCGGAGAAGTGCGCCACGTCATAGGCCAGGCGCCCGGACGGCAGCAGCGACACCTGCACGTTGTTCCAGGGGATCGGCAGCAGCGCCGTGGGCCGGCCGGCGCCATCGTATTCCACCACGCACACCGCGTTCCCGTGCAGCAGGGCCTGCGCCATGATCCATTCGATCAGGTCGGGCCATGTCTGCCGCGTGTTGGGATGGCGGATGATGCGGGCCACCGGATGGCCCGGCAGCTCCGTCCGACCACGTTCGGCAGCCCGGTAGACATAGGCCGGGAGGCTCGCCATGGCGCTGCTGATGGCGCTGACACAGGCCGCCACGGTGGCCAGGTTCTCAGCCAGGCGGGGCGAGACATAGGCACCGCTGGCGGTGGGGCTGATGCCGAACGCCTCCGCGTAGCTGGCGCTGGTGGCGCTGCGGGCCTCGGTCTTGCCGAACAGGCGGGAAAGGATGCCCATCACAGCGTCTCCAGAAAGCGGCGGCGGGAGGCAGCACCGGAGAGCGCGCCCCGGTGACGCGCCTCCACGCTGGTGGCGGCGTAGGCCGGGAAGG
>NZ_PDNU01000090.1 GCF_002631185.1 Teichococcus rhizosphaerae
TGGCGATTACTTCGCCAGTCAACACCAACACTGAAGATTTTCTTCCAGACCACCGCAGCCCCAAAAACCAGAACCACAGCAGGGCGCGCCTTCTAGGACGCCCCAACAAAACTGTCAAACCGGATTCAGCGCCTTCCGGAAGATTCCTGGCGCCCACCGGCGCCTGACCAGGACGGTCAGGCTTCCGCCAGACGCATCCGGCCCACTTCCAGGCCGTTCCAGTTGTGCATGATCGGGGCGGCCAGAGGAGCCAGAACAGCCTCCTCCGCCTGGCTCAACGTCATCAGGCGGCGGAGCAGGCCCGCCATCACCACCTCCGCCGCACGCGAGGCGCCATCGTCGCATTTCAGGGCGACGCCGAGGCCCAGCTCCGGCAGCGCGGCGCAGAAGACCCCCTCCGCGCCCACCTTCACGAAGGCCCGCGGCCCCAGCGCCTCCATCACCCGCGTGTCGAACCGCTCGCTGCCCGCCACCAGGAAAGGGTGCCGCGCCACGGCGGCGCGCAGCCGGGCCGCCGCTGCGGCGCGCGCAGGCTCAAGCCCATGGCCCGTGCCGATGCGCGCGAAGCCGAGCGCCAGGGCACGCAGCGGGATGGCATAGGTCGGGATCGAGCAGCCATCGATGCCATGGCTGCCTTCGGCGAGGCGGAAACCCGTCACCCCCTCCAGAGCCGCCTTGACCATGCGTTGCACCGCATGCTCGGGCCGGATGTAGCCGGCCGGGTCCACTCCCGTCCCGCAGGCGAGGCAGACGAAGCCCGCATGCTTGCCGGAGCAGTTGTTGTGCAGCGCGCTCGGCCCGGTGCCCTCGCAGGCCAGGGCCCGGGCGGCGGCCGCGTGGCTGGGCCAGTGGGCGCCGCATTCCAGCTGCGCCACACCCTGCGCCGCGGCGGCCAGCATGCGCGCCGCCACCTCGACATGGCGCGGCTCGCCGCCATGCGAGGCGCAGGCCAGGGCCAGCGCCTCGTCATCCAGGCCGAAGCCGTCGGCCGCGCCGCTCTCCACCAGCGGCAGCGCCTGGATCACCTTGACGGCGGAGCGTGGAAAGATGGGCCGGTCGATGTCGCCCGCCGAGAGCACCACCCCGCCTTCCGCGTCCAGCACGGCGAAAGCCCCCGCATGGCGGGACTCCACCCTGCCGCCGCGCGTCACCTCGACCAGAACCGGATCCCGCATCGCCAGATGTCCTTCTCTTTGCTCGTGCCGGCTTCAGCCCCGCGTGCCGGAGGCGGGCAGCAGCTCCTCCAGGCACCGCGCGAGCGATTCCCGCCAATCGGCCGGGCGGATGCCGTGCACGGCCCCGATCCGGCTGCAATCGAGGCGCCCATCGGCCGGGCGCCGCGCCTTGGTGGGATACTGGTCGGTGGTGATGGCGGAAAGCGCCGGCACCTTGGCGCCCCGCGCGGCGGCCTGGGCGAAGATCTCCTGCGCGAAGCCGTGCCAGGTGGTCCAGGGCGCGCCGGTCAAGTGGAACAGGCCGAAGGCCTCGTCGCCCGCCCTGGCGGCGGCCAGGCGCGGCAGCATCCGGGCGATGGCGTCGGCCAGGTCGGCGGCGAAGGTCGGCGCGCCGTGCTGGTCGGCCACCACCGACAGGGCAGGCCGCTCGGCGCCCAGGCGCAGCATGGTCTTGAGGAAGTTATTGCCATCGGCGCTGCACACCCAGGCGGTGCGCAGGATGGCCGAGCGCGGGTTGGCCGCCATCACCGCCGCCTCGCCCGCCAGCTTGGTGCGGCCATAGACGCTGGCCGGCGCCGTGGGATCGGTTTCCCGGTAGGGGGCGCCCTTCAGCCCGTCGAACACGTAGTCGGTCGAGACATGCAGGAAGGGCAGGCCGCGCCGGGCCGCCTCGGCCGCCAGCAGGCCGGCGCCGGTGGCATTGATGGCCTCGGCCATGGCCGGCTCATCCTCCGCGCGGTCCACGGCGGTGTAGGCGGCGGCGTTGATGATCGCCTCCGGCGCCGCCTGCTCGACGGCGCGGGCGATCGAGGCGGCGTCGGTCAGGTCCAGCTCCGGCGCCTCCAGGGCGGTGACGGTGTGGCCATCCTGCGGCAGGCGCCGGGAAAGAGCGAGGGCAAGCTGGCCGGTCTGTCCGGCAACCAGGACGCGCATCAGGCCACCCGCGACAGAACGGTGGCCAGAACACTCGAAGGGCGCGCGGTGCGGCTGGTCATGGCGGAACTCCCGGTTGCGGAGACCCTTTCTAGGACGGGGTTTCCGGCCCGGGTAGCCCCTGCGCCCGGAGAAGGGCAGGCGTGGGGAAGCACGCGAAGATGAACGGATTGCAATGCCGGGAGCCTGCCAGCGGCCTATTCCGGAAAAAAGGCGTGATGCCAGGGTTCCACAACCCCTCGGGGCATCGGCGCGCGCTTGACCGCCCTGGCCGGAGTATGTCTCTCCTGCGCCCGTTAACTCATTATCGCCGGAGTTCGCCTTTTGACCGAAGAAACCCGCCCGCTCAGCCGCCAGGACCTGGTCGATGCCGCCGCCGCCGCGACCAGCCTGCCCAAGACCCAGGCTGATGCCCTGCTGAAGGCCGTCCTGGCCACGGTGGGCGACGCCCTCGGCGCTGGTCGCGAAGTTCGCCTGGCCGGCTTCGGCAGCTTCGCCGTGAGCCAGCGCGCGGCGCGCCAGGGGCGCAACCCCGCCACGGGCGAAGTGGTGGAGATCGCCGCCAGCAAGTCCGTCAAGTTCAAGCCCGCCAAGGACCTGAAGCAGCGCCTGGGCGATTGAGCCGAACCGGCGCGGCCCGGGCGCCAGCCCTGGCCGCGTCACCCTTCAGCCGGACAGCGCCTCGCCGGCATCGTCCGGCAGCAGCACCAGCCGGCCATGGCGCACCCCGCGCTCCGCCATCACATGCTCGGCGAAATGGCGCAGCGCGCCTGCCTCGCCCCGCAGCACCGCGACCTCCAGGCACATTTCGTGGTCCAGGTGCAGGTGCAGCGACGACACCGACAGCCCGTGGTGATCATGGAAGGCGCCGGTCAGCCGCCGCGCCAGGTCCCGCTGCTCATGCGCATAGGTATAGACCAGCGCGCCAAGGCTCGGCCCCGCCATGCCTTCCGTGGCGGCGCTCTGCTGCAGGCCGCCGCGCAGCAGGTCGCGCACCGCCTCCGAGCGGTTCTGGTAGCCGCGCCGGCGCACCACCGCGTCCAGCTCCTCCGCCAGCGCGTCATCGAGGGTGACGGTCACCCGTTGCATCGCCGCTCCTTCATCCTGCCCCCGGCCGGCCCGGGCCGCCTGCGGAAACTGCGCCGGGCGCAGCCCTCCGGTCCACCCCCTTCCCTCCATGGCGAAACCTGCCCGGGCAGGGCCAGCGCTTGACCAGCCCCAGCGCTTGACCAGCCCCAGCGCTTGACCAGCCCCAGCGCTTGACCAGCCCCGGCGCTTGACCGGATCACATGGAAGGACGCAGGCTGCGGCGGCCGAAGGCAGCGAGGGACCAGCGCAGCATGACCGGGCATCAACCTGGGCACCACCATGGCCATCCCCCAGCCCACACGCATGACCACGAGCACGAGCACGAAGGCAGCGCGCTGTCCGGCATGGCGCTGCGCGTGCGGGCGCTGGAATCCCTGCTGGTCGAGAAGGGCTATGCCGATCCGGCCGCGCTGGACGCGCTGATCGAAACCTACGAGACCCGCATCGGCCCGCGCAACGGCGCGCTGGTGGTGGCGCGCGCCTGGGCCCGGCCGGACTTCCGCGACTGGCTGCGCCGCGACGCGAGCGCCGCCATCCACGGCATGGGCTTCACCGGGCGCCAGGGCGAGCACATGGTGGCGGTGGAGAACACGCCGGAGGAGCACAACCTCGTCGTCTGCACCCTCTGCTCCTGCTATCCCTGGCCGGTGCTCGGGCTGCCGCCCGCCTGGTACAAGGCGCCTGCCTACCGCTCCCGCGCCGTGATGGACCCGCGCGGCGTGCTGGCGGAGTTCGGCGTGGCGCTGCCGGCCGAAACCCGCATCCGCGTCTGGGACTCCACCGCCGAGACCCGCTACCTCGTCATCCCGATGCGCCCCGCCGGCACCGAGGGCTGGAGCGAGGAGCGGCTGGCCGATCTGGTGAGCCGCGATGCCATGATCGGCACCGCCCTGGCCCGGCAGCCGGGCGAGGCAGGCCCCACGCCATGAACGGAGCGCAGGACCTGGGCGGCATGATGGGCTTCGGCCCGGTGCGGCCCGAGCCGGAGGCGGTGCGCTTCCATGCCGGCTGGGAGAAGCGCGCCCTGGCCGTGACCCTGGCCGCGGGCGCCCTGGGCCAATGGAACATCGACGCCAGCCGCCATGCGCGCGAAAGCCTGCCGCCCGGCGAGTATCTCACCTCCGGCTACTACGAGATCTGGATCAAGGGGCTGGAGAAGCTCCTGCTGGAGCGCGGCCTGGTCACCGCCGAGGAGCTGCGGGACGGGCGGATGCGGGAGGCCGGCCCGGCGCTGCCACCGCTGCGCGCCGAAGCGGTGTGGCCGGTGCTGGCGCGCGGCTCGCCCTATGACAGGCCGGCCACCGCGCCGCCCCGCTTCGCGGCGGGTGACGCGGTGCGCACCCGCAACGTCAATCCCGCCGGGCATACCCGCCTGCCGCGCTATGCCCGCGGCCGAAGCGGCGTGATCGAGCGGGTGCATGGCGTCTTCGTCTTTCCCGACAGCCACGCGCATGGACAGGGCGAGGCGCCGCAATGGCTCTACACCGTCCGCTTCACCGCCGCCGAGCTCTGGGGCGAGGGCGCCGACCCGATGCTGACCGTCTCTGTCGATGCCTGGGAGAGCTATCTTGAGGCCTGACGAGATATCCACGAGCACGCCTGGCCTGCCGCGCGACCAGGACGGGCCGGTGTTCCGCGAACCCTGGGAGGCGCAGGCCTTCGCCATGGCGGTCGCCGCGCACCGGGCGGGCTGCTTCACCTGGCCGGAATGGACGGCCGCGCTGGGCCGCCGCATCGCGGAAGGCGACGTGCCCTATTACGAGCACTGGATGGCGGCACTCGAGGACCTGCTCACCGGGAAGGGCATCCTCACCCGCCCCGAGCTGGAAGCCCGGTGCGATGCCTGGGCCCGCGCCGCCGCCGCCACGCCGCACGGGCAGCCGGTCCTGCTGCCGGAATAAGGCGCTGCCGGAGCGGCTTTCCGGCGATCGGAAACCGGCCGCCCATTCCTTCCGGCAGGCGGCCAGGGCGCTTCTTCCCAGGCCCCGCGCAGGCCGGCAGCCAAGCCGCAGGCCTATGCCGCGTGGTAGTCCCGGTACCATGCGACGAACTTGGCCAGCCCCTCCTCGATCGTGGTGCGCGGCGCGAAGCCGACAGCCTGCTGGAGAGCTGA
>NZ_PDNU01000091.1 GCF_002631185.1 Teichococcus rhizosphaerae
CGCGTGTTGCAGGTAGTCGGCGAAGGCGCGGAAGCGATTGACGTGGACGAAGCCGTCCACCACCCGCCAACTGTCGCGCAACTCGCCCAGGGTACCGACGCACAGGCTGCTGAACGCCAGCACGCCGCCCGGCCGCAGGACCCGCCGCGCCTCGGCCAGGACCGCCGGGAGGTCGGCGCACCACTGGATGGCCAGGCTGGAGAACAGCAGGTCGCAACTGCCGTCGCGCAACGGCAGCCTCTCGGCGTCGCCGCCGATGAAATGGCTGGCGCCGCCGCGCGCGCGGGCATGCCGCAGCATGCCTTCGGCGATGTCCACAGCCAGGCCCTCGGCCGCGCCAAAGCGGCGTTCCAGGGCCCGGCTGAAATGACCGGTGCCGCAGCCGAGATCGACCCAGCGGCGCGGCGAGAAGCCTTCCGGCAATGCCGACAGCAGGCTCTCGCCGACGCCGCGCTGGAGTTCGGCCACCGCGTCGTAGCTGGCCGCCGCGCGGGAAAACGACGCGGCGACCCGGCGCTTGTCGGGCAGCGCGGCAACGCCATGGGGCGCCAGCAGCGGCGCGGAATCGTCAGGCATCGTCACCCTCGCGAAGGAATCTCAGGATTGCGCTGGCCACCTCGTCCGGGCATTCCAGCGGCAGGCCGTGGCTGGCCGCCAGGGTCGAGACCTCGACGTCCGGCAGCCACTCGAGCAGGGCCTCGGCGGCGGCCACCGGCACCAGCGCATCGGCTTCGGCGAACAGATGCAATTGCGGCCCGCGGAAGTTTTCCAGGGCGGCCCGGGTATCCAGTTGGCCGAGCAACTGCAGGCCGGCGACCAGCGCCTCGCGCTCCAGCTGCGGCAGCGCCACCTGCAGTTGCCGCGCCAGGGTCCGAGGGTCGCGCGCACCCTGGCTGACCAGTAGGGTGAAACGCTTGCGGGTCAGGTGCGGTTCGAGCAGGAAAGCCTCGAAGAAGTCCTCGAAGGTTTCCGCCGGCATCGCGTTCGGCCAGTCCTCGCGCACACGGAAGCACGGATTGCTGGCCAGGGTCAGCAGGCCCCGGCAATCGTCGCCGCGGCGCGCCGCCAGTTCGCCGGCGAGCATGCCACCCAGCGACCAGCCGGCCAGCCAGCTATCGCGCGGCAGGTTGTCGTCGAGTTCGTCGAGCCAGTCGGCGGCATCGTCCAGCGACGGCAGCGGCTCGATCAACACGTTCAGGTGCGGCTCGCGCTCGTGCAGCGCGTCGCGCAGCGGTTCCAGCGGTGCGCTGCCCAGGCCCCAGCCCGGCAACAGGATCAGGTGGTCACGCATCGTCTCCCTCCTCGGCTTCGATCTCTGCCAGAAGGCTAGACGACAGCTGTCGCCAGCTTTCGCCGAGGGCTTCGAGCAAGCGGTCGACCTGCGCTTCGCTGTGCGCGGCGGACAGCGTGACGCGCAGCCGCGCGCTGTTGGCCGGCACGGTTGGCGGGCGGATCGCGCCGACCATGATGCCGCGGGCTCGAAGCATGCCGGCCAGGGCCACGGCCTGGCGGCTGCCGCCGACCAGGATCGGCTGGATCGGCGTGAAGCTGTCCATCAGGGTCAGGCCAAGCGCCTCGGCGCCATGGCGGAAACGGGCGATCAGCGCCGCCAGGTGTTGCCGCCGCCAGCTTTCGCGGCGCAGCAGCTCCAGGCTCCTCAGGGTGGCGCAGGCCACCGCTGGCGGCTGGCTGGTGGTGTAGATGTAGGGCCGGGCGTACTGAATCAGGGTCTCGATCAGTTCCTCGCTACCGGCTACGAAGGCGCCGGCGGTACCGAAACCCTTGCCGAGGGTGCCGATCAGCACCGGCACCTGCTCCTGGCCGAGGCCGAAGTGTTCGACGATCCCGCCGCCGCTGGCGCCCAGCGGGCCGAAGCCATGCGCGTCGTCGACCATCAGCCAGGCGCCGCGGGCCTGCGCGACGGCGGCCAGGGCCGGCAGGTCGGCGAGATTGCCGTCCATGCTGAAGACCCCATCGGTGACCACCAGGGTATTGCCCTCGGCCTTGTCCAGGCGCGCGGCGAGGCTTGCCGGGTCGTTGTGCAGGTAGCGCGAGAAACGCGCGCCGGAGAGCAATCCGGCATCCAGCAGCGAAGCGTGGTTGAGGCGGTCCTCCAGCACCGTGTCGCCCTTGCCGACCAGCGCGGTCACCGCGCCAAGGTTGGCCATGTAGCCGGTGGAGAACAGCAGCGCGCGCGGCCGCCCGGTGAATTCGGCGAGGGCCAGCTCCAGTTCGTGGTGCGGACCGCTGTGGCCGACCACCAGGTGCGAGGCGCCGCCGCCCACGCCCCAGCGCTCGGCGCCGGCGCGTAACGCGGCGATCACTTCGGGATGATTGGCCAGGCCGAGGTAGTCGTTGGAACAGAAGGCCAGCAGCGGCTGGCCGTCGACCACGACGTCCGGGCCCTGGGCCGACTCCAGCAGCGGCCGCTGGCGGTAGAGGTCTTCCGCGCGCCGGCTGGCGAGGCGGGAAGCGAGATCGAAGGACATGGCAGGTCGCTCGTGTTGCTGGACGGACGCAGGCGCACCCGTCCACGCAGGGCCGACATCAGCGGCTGCAACGAAGGGACGGCGGCGCCCTCCCTTCCAGTATGGTCAGGCGGAAGCGGCGTTATAGAACAGCTTCGATTCGCGTTGTTCCACCAACGCCTGCTCGATGGCGGCCTGGTGCACTTCGTCGGCGTGCTCTTCGCGCTCTTCCGGCTTGATGCCGAGACGGGCGAACAACTGCATGTCCTTTTCGGCCTGCGGGTTCTTCGTGGTCAGCAGCTTTTCGCCGTAGAAGATCGAGTTGGCCCCGGCCATGAAGGCCAGCGCCTGCATCTGCTCGTTCATCTGCTCGCGGCCGGCGGACAGGCGCACGTGGGACTTCGGCATCATGATCCGGGCCACCGCCAGGGTGCGGATGAAGTCGAAGGGATCGACGTCCTTCTCTTCCGCCAGGGGCGTGCCCTTGACCTTCACCAGCATGTTGATCGGCACCGACTCCGGGTGCTCCGGCAGGTTCGCCAACTGGATCAGCAGGCCGGCGCGGTCGTCCACCGACTCGCCCATGCCGAGGATGCCGCCGGAGCAGATCTTCATCCCCGCCTCGCGCACGTAGGCCAGGGTCTGCAGGCGCTCGCTGTAGGTGCGGGTGGTGATGATGTTGCCGTAGAACTCCGGCGAGGTATCCAGGTTGTGGTTGTAGTAGTCGAGGCCGGCGTCCGCCAGCGCCTGGGTCTGTTCCTGGGTCAGGCGGCCGAGGGTCATGCAGGTCTCCAGGCCGAGCTTCTTCACGCCCTTGACCATCTCCAGGACGTAGGGCATGTCCTTGGCCGACGGGTGCTTCCAGGCAGCGCCCATGCAGAAGCGGGTCGAACCGATGGCCTTGGCCTCGGCCGCCGCCTCGAGGACCTTCTGCACCTCCATCAGCTTCTCCTTGTCCAGGCCGGTGTTGTAGTGGCCGGACTGCGGGCAGTACTTGCAGTCCTCGGGACAGGCGCCGGTCTTGATCGACAGCAGCGTCGAGACCTGTACGCGGTTCGGGTCGAAGTGCGCGCGATGCACCGTCTGCGCCTGGAACAGCAGGTCGTTGAACGGCTGCTCGAACAGGGCACGGACTTCGGCGAGGGACCAGTCGTGACGGGTGGCGACGGAAGCGGTTGCACTCATGGGGAAGATTCCTTCGACGCTTGCATGGCGCCTTTTGTCGGGGAGCCCCGGCACGCCGGGGTCAGGCTTAAGGGGCATCATAAGTGGCTCTAGGACGCTGTCAACCCAGACCAGGACACAGGTATACACCTGATCAATATTTGATCATTTCATCGGCGATCGTCGCCCCTGAGCATTTCACCCAAGACACTCGACTTCGGCCTACTTCAAGCGCTTCAAGCCGCCACCAACCAGACCATCAAGGAAAAGCCCTTCCAGATCACTGCAAGCAAGAACTGCAATAGCGCCTATGGCCTGGGAGCCCTTCTGAGACCCGTGAATTCTTCCAGCACCGTAGGCGACACGTTGGTGCCGGGAGACAACAAGTCCGTAGGCATCACCGTGCTCAGGCAAGAAGACCGTCGCATCGTCCCCTTCAACAAAGAATTCCAATTGGTGGAACACAGCAAAGACCAGGTCGTGGTGAAGAACTTCCTGGCCCAACTGAAATGGATGACCAACGCACCTACGTTGGGTCGATTCAATGCCACCACTGCGATAGATATCTACTACAAGTGAGCGGGAGGCCGCTTCGCAGACGGAAGCGGCCGGTATCGACGACTCAGCGCAGGAAGAAGTGCTGGAGTCGTTGCACTTGCCAGTTGTAACGGCGACGCGCCTCGAGACCTTCCTCCAGGCTGACGGCGACGAAACGCGCCTTCTGGTTCGGTTGCATCTGCGCCAGCCGGTTCAGGTCGGGGCTGATCACCGTGCCCAGCGTGGCATATCCCCCACCGGATACCGCATCACGATGCAGGACGATGGGTTCGAGCCCGCCCGGTACCTGGATCGAGCCGATGGGATAGCAGGCGTCGACGATGTTGGACGGGTCCGAGCCTGCGCCGAATGGCTGTTCGCGCGGCTCGAACCGGAGCGCCGTGCCGCCCTTGAAGCGGTAGCCGGTGCGGTCCGCCTCCGAGCCGACGGTCCAGGTCTCGGCGAAGAAACGCTCGACCGCGTCGGGAGTCAGGCGATGGACGTAGAGTCCGGGAACTACCCGCAAGCTCACCTCGCCGCCGACCTCCACCTGCAACGAGCGCGGCAGCGCCAAGCCCTCCACGGCAGAGGGCGAGGCAGGCCCCAGGGGCAGCAGGTCGCCCTCCGCCAGTCGCCGTCCCTGCAAGCCACCGATCGCCCCCAGACCGTAGGTCGAACGGCTGCCCAGCACCTCGGGTACCGCGATGCCGCCGTCGATGGCGAGATAGCCACGGGCGCCGGCACGGATGAAATCGAACCCCAGTACCTGGCCGGCGCGAACCCGGAAGGAAGTATCCAGCGGCATCTCCGCGCCCTCCAGGCGAGGCGTCATGCGCGCCCCGCACACGGCCACCAGGGCGTCGCGCTGGAACTCCAGCTGCGGACCCAGCAGCGCGCACTCCAGCACGGCGGCGGTCGGTGCGTTGCCCACCAGCAGGTTGGCCGCGCGCAGGGCGTACTGGTCGAGCGCGCCGGACGGCGGGATACCCAGGTGA
>NZ_PDNU01000092.1 GCF_002631185.1 Teichococcus rhizosphaerae
TTCCCATCTAACGGAGACCGACGATGTCCGTGTCACTGACCCGCGTCGTCGGGACCGCCCTGAATCTTGGGAATGCCATTGGCCGGGCGGTAGACGGCTCTTCCACCGGAGTGACCCTTGCCGGGGTCGCCCTGGAGGGTTTCGAGAGCCCGTCATCGATGCCATGGGGCGGCGAGCAGCGCCATGCGCGGTTTGACTTCCCTGGGGGCGGCCGCACCGTTCAGGCTCTCGGATGGTCTGAGAAGGATGTCCAGTTCCAGGGCACCTTCTTCGGGCCAGATGCCGTCTCCAAAGCCCGCAGACTCGAAGCGGCGGCCAAACGAGGGGCGGCCGAGATTCTCACTTGGTCGGACTTCTGGCGGACGGTCCTCATTGTCGGCTTCGAAGCGGACTACACCACCTCGGGGTTGCTGGTTCCATACAGAGTCTCATGCGTCGTCATCCCGACGCCTGAGCCTGTCAGGGAGCCTGGCTTCATGGAGAAGCTGGGCAATGACGTCGCCACCGGACTGGGGTTGACCGACATCACGGCGACCCTTTCCACGGCGCGTGCCTACCTTGGCAAGGCGAAGGACATCATGGACGCCGCTGCGCCCTTCATACCCAGCCAGGCCGTCCGGGTGACCAGCGCCCTCAAGGCGGCCACATCAGCCGTCGACGGCACCAAGATGGTTGCCGAAGGCAAACTGGGCGGCTTTGCCACCCTAGCAGCGGCCGGCCAGGGATTCTCCTCGATGGTCTCGGCAACCGGGAACAAAGGCAAGGACGCCTCGACGGCCATCCTGCAGCTTCGGGCCGCCGCCCGAGCCGAGGCTGCAGCCGTCGCCGTGCTGGCCAACATCAAGCGCGCCGAGAACTCCGTGGCAAAGGTCGTGGAGGAGAACTGATGGCCAGCAAGACCATAACGGTATCGAACACCACGCTCTTCCGGGTGGCCGCACAGCAGCTGGGGGATGCCCGGGACTGGTGGCGAATCGCACGCCTGAACGGGCTCACCGACCCGATGGTGGTGGGTCTGGTGACCCTTCAAATCCCTGAGCCCCGTGCAAACAGCGGCGGGGGCCTCCCAGACAGCTAACGAAGAACTCGGAGGGCGGCATGGCCTACCTGAACGAACGTCATGCCCCGTCCATCCTGACCCGTCCCATGATGCGCCTCCTGGTTGGCGGGGAGGCCATATACGGCGTGGATTCCCTGAGCCTGGAGAGCAATGGTTTTGCGGCGGCCGATGCGTGGTCAGCAACCCTGGCAATGGGCCCGGATTCCAAAGAACTTGGCTTCTGGGCGGATGCCGGGTCCATCGATGTCGAGCTCCAGATGGCCCTGGCGGCGCCGGGCTCTATGGAATCCCCTCCATGGCAGACAATGCTCGTCGGGGTTCTGGATACCACCGAGCTGGACCCGGACACCGACACAGTGACCATCCGGGGTAGGGACCTGACCTCCAGGCTCCTGGAAGCCTCGGTCATGGAGAGCTACCCGAACCTGAAGGCCTCCGAGCTGGCGACTAAATTCGCCGGGGAGCATGGCCTGCAGGCAAGGGTGACGGCTTCTCCTGGCGCGGCCGGCCAGCACTATGAGGGCGACCGCTCGGTCCAGATGAGCAGCGTCTTCTCCCATGCGATGAAGAAATGGGATTTGCTCTGCTACCTGGCTGACCGCGAGGGCTACGAGGTCTTCATCGAGGGCCGGACCCTGGTCTACCAGCCCAGGCGGGAGCCGGACCGTGAGAACACCTGGCTGGTCCATGTTGCTCCCGGACGGCACACCAGAGGCGCCTCGGGCAGCTCGATGCGAACGCCGACGGCCATCAACGCTGTCGGACTGAAGCTCTCCAAGAACAACTGGTTGTCGAAAACCATCGAAGTGGCGGTCAGGTCGGCCGACATCGCCACTGGGAAGACCGTCATTGCGCGCTACAGCGGCGGGGCGGTGACCTCATCAGCCAAGGGTCCCAAGGTCAGGAAGGCCAGACCGGAATTCGACGCAGACGGCATCCGCTACGAAGACGGCCCTTCCGAAGAGGAGGTCGAGGTCCTCGGCGGGACCCCGGCCAGGTCGAAGATGGCCAAGACGCTGTCGCCGCGAAGGATGGACCCGGACAGGACCTATTACACCTTCGACATTGCCGGACTAACCGAAGACGAAGCCCTCAAGATTGCCCAGCAGAAACACAAAGAGATAACCGACCACGAGCGGGTCATCTCTTTCACTATTCCTGGCGAGCTGGCGATGACCCCCAGGAACATGGTCACCCTGGAAGGGACGGGCAGCTCTTTCGACCAGACATACTACATCCACAGCATCCAGCGCTCCATGAGCTCGTCTGGCTTCACTCAGCGGGTGGAGTGCCGAAACTCCTCGCCGAGGACTGTGGCGGGTGACGCTGCCGAGGATGTCGCCGAAACGACGACGGCGCCAACCACGGGTGGCGAGCCTGGTGAGGTGCTTCCCCTTACGGAGGAAGACCTGAAGCCGGGGCCGGCTGATGTCGAACCGCCACCGCCCAGCGAGGCGCCAACCGCAGACCCAGGAGGATGGGACCAATGATATCCACCTCATGGATGGCGGCCATGAACGCCAATGCTGCCCGGCAGGTCGCTCGGATGGCGCAGCCGAGGATGGCTACGGTGACCAGCGTCAACCCAGAGACCGGGAAGGCGAAGCTCAGAATCCACCCTGGCGAGACGGAAACCAACTGGCTTCAGGTCGGAAGCCTCGCCGTGAGGGACGCCTTCGTGGTGGTGCCCCCGAACATCGGTGACGTGGTTCTGGTGGTTCCCCATGAAGGGGACGGCCAGCAATGGATTGTGGTCTCCAGGCTCTTCACCACGGATGACCCGCCGCCACAGGCAAAGGCGACCGGCAAAGCCGTCCAGCCGGGTGAGTTCGCCGTAATCATGAAGGGTGGCGTCGAGCTTGTTCTGACACAGGACAGGGTCCTCATCGAGGCGCCGGGCGGCGTCTACGTGAAGGCACCCGAGGCAGGGATGACCCTCGACGGGCCTCTGCATGTGACGAAAACGATTACCGCCGAGCAGGACATCAGCACACCCGCCGATGTGAAAGCCGCCAGCGTCAGCTTGCGGAATCACCGCCACAGCGGCGTGCGCGGCGGCAGCGATACGAGCGGGCCTCCCGCCTAACACCAGGATTCCACACCATGGACTTGTTCCACCAATGGGGCAGCGACCTTTCGCTGGGCCCCACGGGAGACCTGCTGCTGGCCGACGGGGACACGTACACGCAGCAGCGTCTCCTTCGCCGGTACATGACGAACCAGGGCGATGACACCTGGGACCCGGCCTATGGCGCCGGGCTACCCCAGGAAGTCGGCCGACCCATCGACACCAAGCGCGTTAAGGCGGTCGCCCAGCAGCAAGCCCTCCTGGAAGAGAGCGTCGCCCAGGAGCCGCCCCCGGTCGTCCAGGCGGTTGGCAGCAACGACAACAACTCGCTCTTCCTGAGCGTCAAATTTACCCGGCGCACGGGCGAGAACTCCGGCCTCTCGGTCGGCATGGAGAGGAGCGGTGGTGATGGAGCTTAATACCCGCACCCATGACCAGCTGGTCCAGCAGCAGATTACCGCCATGCAGGCTGAGCTTCCTGGCCAGGACCTGAACACCACCAGCGGCAGCATCTTGCGGTCGCTCTTCAACGCGGTTGCGGCGGTGATGCTCTGGCTGCAGCTCATCGCTTACGAGGTGCTGTCGGTGACCCGGCTCTCCACCTCAACCGGCACCGACGTGGATAGCTGGTTGGCGGACTGGGAAGTCCAGCAGAGGCAGGCGGCCACCTACGCCACCGGAGTTACCAAGTGGGAGAGGAACTCAGCGCCAAGAGCACTGGGCCTCCCGGTAGGCGCCATGTGCCGCACGGATGATGGTTCCAGGACCGCCCTGGTGATTGCCGACACCGGCCACGACTACTGGAGTGCAGATGTCGGCTCCCAGGGCGGCTACCTTGTTCCAGCCGATGTCTATGCCGTGGATGTTCCGGCCGAGGCCATCGAGGCGGGAGTGGCGGGCAACGTCCTGGCGGGCGCTTATACCCGCATCGGCTCCAACGCCAGTGGATGGGACCGGGTCTCTAATCCGGCTGCTTTCTCCGGCGGCGTGGATGCCGAGAGCGATGAGAGTTGCCGGGCCAGGTTCCGGGCTTACATCGCCTCCCTGCACCGAGGCACCGGCATCTCCATCCTGACGGCGGCGGCCAGCGTGAAGCAGGGCCTCAGCTTCCGCCTGGTGGAGAATGTCGACGCCGCCGGCAACTGGTCCCCGGGGCGCTTCCTCCTGGTTGTCAGTGACCCCTCAGCCACCGGCGGCCAGCCTTCCAGCGAGCTCCTGTCGGCCATCTACGCCGCCGTGGATGCGGTCCGGCCGGTCACCGTTGTCCCGGCCATCATCGGACCGCTACGGACCACGGCTTCCGTCAGGCTGACCATCGAGGTCAACGAGGGCTACGACAAAGACACCCTCCTGACGCCCATTGCCCAGGCCGTCACGGCCTACATCAACGGCCTGGGCATCGGCGCTCCGCTCCGGATGAGCCGGATTACCAATGCGGCCTTCGGTGTCTCGCCGGATGGCATCGCCAACGTCGCCAACCTCACGGTCAACGGCATCGCTGGCGACGTCGACCCCGGCAAGCTCGGCCAGGTGGTCGCCGGCCCTGTTGTCGTCAGCTGATGAAGGGACGCCACCATGATAGGTGACCCGCAGGATATGAAGACCCGCCTCCGAGCGGAGATTCCCCTGACATGGCTGCCGGACGATGCTCCGGTTGCCTCTGCGGTCCTGGCGGGCTTCGCGGCGCCGCTCTCCTGGGCACATGGGCTCTTGCACCAGGTCCGCCTGCAGACCCGGTTGCTGACCGCCAGCGGAGAGATGCTGGACATCCTGGCTTACGATTATCTCGGAGCCCGTATCGGTCGTGTCCCACCGCGTGGT
>NZ_PDNU01000093.1 GCF_002631185.1 Teichococcus rhizosphaerae
TGGCGGCGGGTGGCAGGGCCACGGCACCTCCCGCCTTCCGCCGGACGGGTCCGCCTCAGGCGCCCGCTGGCTTCCCTGTCCCGCCGGCCACCGGGGGCACGCCGGCGGCGGCCAGCGCCTCGGCCTGCCGGGCGGCCAGCGCCTGCTCGTTGTAGTCGGCGATCAGTTCGTTGAAGAGCCGGTGCCAGTTCAGCCGGGCGCCGAGCCGCAGGAAGGCGCTGCCCAGCCCCACCGCGCCACGGTCCACCAGCACGAACTCGCGCGGCGGCTTCACGCCGCCGGTGCGCTTGAGGCCAGCATGCACCTCGGCCGCCACCTTGCGGCCGAAATCCGGGTCGTCCACCTCCTGGATGGGGCGCACCCGGTCGTCCAGCAGCGGCTCGTGCAGGAACTTGGCCCAGAGGCCCAGCACCGCCATCTTCTCCTTGGAGAGGTCGGTGAAGCCCCAGATGCGATAGGCCTCGGCCGCCTTCTCGTCATCCCCGTCGCGGATCGCCTCGTAGAGCATGATCACGCCGGTGAGGAAGCTGGGCGGGAAGACGCGGATGGCGCCGAAGTCGAGCAGGTTGATCCCCGCCGCGCTGTCCGCCGTGGGCTGGCGCACCTGGTAGTTGCCAAGGTGCGGGTCGCCATGGATGACGCCGAAGCGGTAGAAGGGCATGTACCAGGCGCGGAACAGCGCGCGGGCATAGGCGTCGCGCTCCTCCTGCGAGGGGTCCTCGGCCAGCCGCTCCAGGATCGGCCGGCCTTCCAGCCAGGTCATGGTGAGCAGGCGGCGGCTGCAGTAATCCTCCACCGGCACGGGCGTGCGGATGGTGGGCTCATCGGCCAGCATGCGGTTGTAGAGCCGCATCTGCGCCGCCTCGCGGGAATAATCCAGCTCCTCCCGCAGCCGGTCGCACAGCTCGGCATAGACGTCGTCGTGCTGGATGGCGTCGTCCATCCGCGCGAACAGGCCCATGGCGATCTTGAGCTGGCGGAGATCGGCCTCCACCACGCTGGCCATGTCCGGGTATTGCAGCTTGCAGGCCACCAGCCGGCCATCCGGCAGGGTGGCGCGGTGCACCTGGCCGAGGCTCGCGGCGGCCGCGGCCTCCTGCCCGAAGCTGGCGAACTTCGACTGCCAGTCATGCCCGAGCTCGGAGGACATGCGGCGCCGGACGAAGGCCCAGCCCATGGGCGGGGCGTTGGCCTGCAGCGCCGCCAGCTCCTGCGCGTATTCCTGCGGCAGCGCGTTGGGCACGGTGGTGAGGAACTGCGCCACCTTCATCAGCGGGCCCTTCAGCCCGCCGAGAAGCGCCTTGAGGTCGTTGGCGTGCACGGCCTTGTCGGTCTTGATGCCGAGATAGCGCTCCCCAGCCACGCGGGCGGCGATGCCGCCCACCGCGCCCGAGGTGCGCGCCATGCGGCGGATCTCGCCGAAGAGGGTGCTGCCCTCGCGGTCTTCAGCCATCCGCGCGCTCCAGTTCGTCGATAAAGCCGGAAATCACGTTCAGCCCCTTGTGCCAGAAGGCGGGGTCCGAGGCATCGAGGCCGAAGGGGGCCAGCAGCTCCTTGTGCCGCAGCGTGCCGCCGGCGCGCAGCAGCTCCAGGTACTTCTCCTGGAAGCCCGGCACGCCGCCTTCCTGGAACACGCCGTAGAGCGCGTTCACCAGGCAGTCGCCGAAGGCATAGGCATAGACATAGAACGGCGTGTGGACGAAGTGCGGGATGTAGGACCAGTAGATCTCGTAGTCCGGCGTGAACTCGAAGGCCGGGCCGAGGCTCTCCACCTGCACCTGCATCCACAGCGCGCCGATCTCCTCGCGCGACAGCTCGCCCTTGCGCCGCGCGTCGTGCAGCAGCGTCTCGAAGCGGTAGAAGGCGATCTGCCGCACCACCGTGTTCAGCATGTCCTCCACCTTGCCGGCCAGCATGGCGCGGCGGCGGCGGGGGTCGGTCTCGGCATCGAGCAGGGCGCGGAAGGTCAGCATCTCGCCGAACACGCTGGCCGTCTCGGCGAGCGTCAGCGGCGTGCCGGACATCAGGTAGCCCTGCTCGGCGGCCAGGATCTGGTGCACGCCATGGCCCAGCTCATGGGCCAGCGTCATCACGTCGCGCGACTTGCCGTGGTAGTTGAGCAGCAGATAGGGATGCGCGCTCGGCACGGTGGGGTGGGCGAAGGCGCCCGAGGCCTTGCCGGGGCGCAGCACGGCGTCGATCCAGGGCTTGTCGAAGAAGCGCCGGCCGATGCTGCCGAGCTCCGGGCTGAAGCCGGAATAGGCCTTCAGCACCCGCTCCCGCGCCGCGTCCCAGGGAATCTGGCTGTCATCCTCGTCCGGCAGGGGCGCGTTGCGGTCCCAGTGCTGCAGCTTCGGCAGGCCGAGCCACTTGGCCTTCATGGCGTAGTAGCGGTGCGACAGGCTCGGGAAGCTGGCGACGACCGCGCTCACCAGCGCGTCCACCACCTCGTCCTCGACCATGTTGGCGCGGTTGCGGCTGCTGCCGGGGCGCGGATACTGCCGCCAGCCGTCGATGATCTCCTTGTCCTTGGCCAGGGTGTTGGTGATCAGCGTGAACAGCCGCGCCTTCTCGCCGAAGGCGGCCGAGACGCCCCTGGCCGCCGCCTCCCGCACGGAGCGGTCGCGGTCGGAAAGCTTGTTGAGGGCGCCGGAGACGTTCAGCGTCTCCTCCCCCACCTTCACCTCCATGGCGGCGACCGTCTCGTCGAACAGGCGGTTCCAGGCGGCGCGGCCGGTCACCTCCTTCTCGTGCAGCAGGCGCTCCACCTCGTCTGAGAGCTGGTGCGGGCGGAACACGCGCAGGTCGCGCAGGAAGGGGCGGTAGCGGGACAGCGCGCGGGAGCCGGAGAGCTTCTTCTCCAGCGCCGCCTCCTCGAGCTTGTTCAGCTCCAGCGTGAAGAACAGGGTGTGGCTGGAGATCGCCGTCACCCGCTCCTGCATGGTCTGGTAGAAGCGTCCATTGGCGGCGTCCTGCGCATCGCCCGCGAAGGTGAGCGAGGCGAAGGACATGATCCGCCCCAGCACCTCCTCGATCCGCTCATAGGTGGCGATGGCCTCGGCCAGCGCGTCGCCGGAAAGGCCGGCGAGCCTGCCGGAACGCGCCTCGGCGAAGGCGCGGGCCTCGGTGTCGGCGCGGGCGAGGTCCGCCTCGAGCGCCGGGTCGGCGGGGCCGGCGTAAAGGTCCGAGAGATCCCAGGCGGGGAGCGCCCCGGCGGCATCGCCCATGCCGTTGCCCCCTGGCGGACGGCCGGCGGTGTCGCGATGGAAGGGGCGAAGGTTGGAAAGCTGCACGGGACGCCTTGCGGTTGTGGGTTCGCTCCTCCCGATATAAGGCCATGCGGAGGCAGGCCAAGCGCCTCCCCGCAACGATCGGTGCCGGAGCGCCCCGCACCCTCGCCACGAGGGGCCGCCGCCGCCGCGGCGCTGCCCCAACCGGCCGCGCGCTCCGGCGTTCCGCCACCCAGGAGAAGGACCCGCACCACCCCATGCGCGCCGAGGACAACTGGAACAGCCTGCCCGCCCTGATGCTGGGCCTGGCCCGCTCCTGGCCCGACCGGCCGATGCTGCGCTTCTGGCGCGGCGGGAGGTGGCGCGGCCTGAGCTGGGCCGAATTCGCGCTGCAGGTTGCCGATGTGGCGGCCGGGCTGCGCGCGCGCGGCATCTCCCCCGGCGACCGGGTGCTGCTGGTGGCCGAGAACCGCCCCGAATTCCTGGTGGCGGACATGGCCGCCATGGCCATCGGCGCGGTGTCCGTGCCGGCCTACACCACCAACACCGTGGCCGACCACGCGCATCTGCTGCGCGACAGCGGCGCGCGTTGCGCCATCGTCTCCACCGCCCGGCTGGCGCGGGCCGTGGCCGAGGCGGCGGGGCCGGAGGGGCTCGACCTGCTGGTCTCCATGGAGGAGAGCCCCGGCACCCTCCCCTGGGCCGAGCTCGCTGCCACGCGTGGCGACCTGACGATGCTGGTGGCCGAGGTGGAGCACATCCCCGCCGGCCGGCTGGCCTGCCTGATCTACACCTCCGGCACGGGCGGGCCGCCCAAGGGGGTAATGCTGCCGCACCGGGCGATGCTGGCCAACCGCTATGGCATTGCCAGCTTCATCCACCGCCTGGGCCTGCCGAAGGACGCCTGCTACCTCTCCTTCCTGCCGCTCTCCCACGCCTATGAACACACGGTGAGCTACCTGCTCTGCTCCTTCGGCATGGAGATCGTGTTCAGCCGCGGCGCCGAGCGGCTGGCGGCGGAGCTGACCGAGATCCGCCCGCAGGTCGTCACCGCCGTGCCGCGGCTGTTCGAGGTGATGCGCGCGCGGATCCTGGGGCTGGTGGAGAAGCAGAAGCCCTGGCAGCGGCACCTGTTCGAGCGGGCGCTGCGGCTCGGCCTGCGCCGGCTGGACGGGCCGCCGCTCGGCCCGTTGGAGCGGCTCGAGGACGCGGTGCTGGAGCGGCTGGTGCGCCGGCGCATCCAGGCCCGCTTCGGCGGCCGGCTGGCAGCGCTGGTCTCGGGCGGCGCACGGCTGGACCCGGAGCTTTCCGGCTTCTTCCTGGCCATGGGCCTGCCGGTGCTGCAAGGCTATGGCCAGACCGAGGCGGGGCCGGTGATCAGCGTCAACGTGCCGTGGGAGAACAACCGCCACACGGTGGGCCGCCCCCTGCCCGGCGTCACGCTGCGCATCGCGGAGGATGGCGAGGTGCTGGTCCGCGGCCCGCTGGTCATGGACGGCTACTGGAACAACCCCGAGGCCACCGCCCAGGCGCTGCGCGCCGAGGGGGACGCGGTGTGGCTGCACACCGGCGATGTGGGGGAGATGGTCGGCCCCGCGCTGCGCATCACCGACCGCAAGCGGGACTTCATCAAGACGCTGGGCGGCGACATGGTGAGCCCCGCCCGCATCGAG
>NZ_PDNU01000094.1 GCF_002631185.1 Teichococcus rhizosphaerae
CCTTCGCGTAGGCTTCGAGATGGGGCCTAAGAGCTTTGACGACATCTGGATCGAGTACGATCCTGCCCGTAGCGCAGCTGACCAGTACGGCGAGCCACTACGCCGCGAACACATTCAGTGTAAATGGCATGTCAGTCCCGATAGCTACGGCTACGCTCATCTCATCGATCCGGAGTTTGTCAACGCCAACGCTCGCTCGCTGCTGCAGCGAGCCCGAGAGGCCCAGCTGAACTATGCGCCGACCGGTGACGGAGTTCGCTTCAAGCTGCTGACCAACTGGTCGCTCGACCGCGCCGATCCTCTTCGTGAGATGATCGGCAACCGATCGGGGGCAATGCGCCTCAATAGGCTGTACGGCTCGAGTACCGACAACAGCCGGGCTGGTGCGGTTCGGAAAGCTTGGCGCGATCATCTGGCCATTGATGAGAATGAGCTTCGGCTCCTCGCACGAACTCTAGCTTTTGGCCAAGCCACAGATACACTCGATGGGCTCCGGGAGTATCTTGATGCCGTTTTTGGCTTGGTCGGATTACGCCGCATTCCAGCTAACGAGAGTGCTTTTCCCTATGACGACGCGATATTCCAGTGGATGGCGCAGGGCCGCCTAGAATTTGACCGTTCGACCTTCCCGGCAATCTGCCGCCGTGAGGGACTGATCGGACAGGCTGAGGGCCAGTCTCGCATCTACGGCATCAAATCGTTCGAGCATCCGATCGACCGGCTCGAAGAGCGCTGCTTCAGGGTCCTTGACCTCATCCCTGCTTTCGACGAGCGCTACATTCGCAGCGACACCGACTGGCAGCTTACGCTCTATCCTGCGCTTCGCGCCTTCTTGCTGGGCGCCGCAAAGGATCATTCGCACCTGCGGCTTGTCCTCGACGCGCATGTTACCCTCGCATTTGCGGCGGGCTCGATTTTGAACATCAAATCTGGCCGTCAGGTCCAGTTCGAACAACGCACGCTCGGCCGGCGCATCTGGGCCGCTGACGACATGCAGCCGGACCCGAGTTGGCCGACTCTTGGCGTCGAGGAAAAGGAGATGGTGTCAGGCGGACAGGAGGTTGCGGTTGTCATTGGATTGACCCATCAGATCGCTGATGAGGTTGAACGCTACGTCGAGCGCAACCTGCCCAGCGTCGGCAAGCTGTTGCTGTTCAATCTAAGCGGCGGAGCTGGCAGCACCTCTGTTGTCTGCGGTCGTCACGCCGACACACTGGCTGCTGCAATCTCGGCTCAAGTTCGGGCTGCCGGTGCGCGTCTAGCAGGAACAATCCACCTCTTTATCACAGCGCCAAATGCCTTCACGTTCTTTTTGGGGCAGCGTCAGGCTGCGATGGGTCGCATTCGACTGTATGAGTATGACTTTGAAGGGGCACGGGATCGCTCCTACTCTCCAGCTCTCACGTTGCCTGTCACGGATGGGTCGACATCAGGTTAGAAGCGATTCAATGCTGCCGCCAGGGTCCGGGATCACCCGCCACCTCGGCCCGCATCCAGCCTGTCTTGCGGCGCTCAGGCCCCAGCAGGCCGTCCAGGAACAACCCCGCCGACGCCGCCACCCTTGCTTGGGTGAACAGCGGTCGTATCCGCGCCTTGACCTCACGCAGCGACGACGCCCAGAGCTCCAGCATCGTCTCGATCGAAGCGCCCGCCATCCATGATCTCCGAACCATGGTTCCCCATGAATTCAGAGGTCATCAGAAAACGCAACTGTAATGCTAACCTGACACCAAGCCTACCACCGTGCTCGCTCCGTTAACCCCGCTCGCCATGCTCGCCCTACGGGTTGCGCGTGGCTCCACGCCGCTATCGCGGCTGGCCTACGGCCAGGGGTTTGACTTCCGCTTGCGCGCCGGTCTGCGGATCGCAGGCCGGCTCCAGAGGGATGGCAGGGCAGGGGGCGTGATCGTTGCGAACCACGCTGTAATACAATAGAATACGAAGAGCTGAAGGGGGACGTTATGGCCGGTATGGCACGCGAGGCGATCACCGTACGGATGGATGCAGAGAAGCGGGCGGCGCTCGATGCGTTGGCGCGCGCCACCGACCGCGACCGCAGCTATCTCATCAACGAGGCCGTGGACGCCTATCTGGCCGTGCATCGCTGGCAGATCGCCCACATCGAGGAAGGCCTGCGCCAGGCCGAGGCGGGCGAGTTCGCCACCGGTGAGGAAGTCACCGCCGCCTACGCGCGCTGGCGGTGATCGTCCGCTACACCCGCCAAGCCCTCGCCGATCTCGACGCCGCGCGGGACTACATCGCCCTGGACAACCCCAGGGCCGCCGCTGCCCTGGCGGCGCGACTCCGTGAAGCCATCGACGGCCTGAGACAATTCCCCGAGCGCGGGCGCGCGGGCCGGGTGCCCGGCACGCGCGAGCTGGTGGTGCCGAGCACGCCGTTCGTCGTGCCGTACCGTGTCGCCGGTCGGGAAATCCACGTGCTCGCCGTGCTGCACGGCGCGCGCGCCTGGCCGCCGGAGGAAGACGAGTCGGGCCGCTAGTCCTCGCAGCAACGACCTGGCGGCGGGGGAGGGGGTTCCCTCTTGGGGTCCCGCCATAGAACGGGCAGAATAGCACGGTTGGCGGCACGGACCGGGAACATGGTCAGGCTGCAGCCAGGGTGGAAGGCGCAACCGAGGTGCTACGTAGCGGCCTGAAGGCGTCCGGACCGAGGCCGGCGTCTGCGCTCCAGAGATAGTCGCCGGTGAGATTGATGTGCTGCCAGCCGAGCGGGGCGACATGGGCGAGCAGCGCCTCCGGCACCACCTCGCCGCGGCGGCGCAGTTCCTCCAGCGCCCGGTCGAGATAGACGCTGTTCCACAGGGCGATGGCGGCGGTGACCAGAGCCAGCCCGCTGGCACGGTGCTGCTGCGCCTCCGTTCCGCGGTCGCGCAGGCGCCCCAGCCGGTGGAAACAGACGGCGCGGGCGAGCGCATTGCGCGCCTCCCCCTTGTTCAGCTCCGTGGTCGCCTGCCGCCGGAGCTGTGGCATCTGCAGCAAGTCCAAGGTGTGCAGCGTCCGCGCGATGCGGCCGACCTCTCGCAACGCCAGGGCCAGCCCATTCTGCCGCGGATAGGCGCCGAGGCGCTTGAGCATGAGGGAGGCGCTGACCACGCCGGTGCGGACCCAGGCCGCCAGCCGCAGCAGGTCGTACCAATACGCCGCGATGAGCCTCTCGTCCGGGCGGCCGGCGATGTTCCGGCGCCAGGGCAGTCCGGAGGATTTCGTCCTCTATCTGCCGATCTCGCACACGCCGCCCTCCGACGAGGAGGAGGGCATCGAGCTGCCGGACAGCGTGAAGGCAAAGGCAGGACTGGACAGCGCGCCCCAGTGGGTCCGGGTGTCCGAGTGCAACATCGACACGTGGCCCGCCGACCTGCGGCAGTTGCCGCAACAGCCGGGGCGGTTCCACTACGGCCACCTGCCGCCGAGCATGTTCAAGATCATCCGGGGTAGGTTCGTGGAGCGGTACAACGACAGGCGCACAAAGCTCGTGAACCGCGGCGGTTCCTGATTGGATTCTCGGCCTGGCGGCCTTGGCCAGCCTGGCCGGGAGTCCCTGCGCGACGCCGTAATCAGGGATCAGAAAGTTAAGTGCCCTCCGCGCACGCGAGCCGGCGCTGGCGGATCTGCAGGCGACCGCACGGGCTTGAGAGGCATTTCGGCCGGGCGGCTGCATGGCGCACAGGGCCGCCTGGGCAGTGGGACTGGAGCAGAGGTCTACGTCGCCGTAGCAACTCCGAGGGGGTACCCCGGTGTGATCCTTTCACCACCTCTGCGGATCGTCTCAGCAATTGTTCTTTTGCCGCAGATTGATCCAAGTGTGCAAGAGAGCTTCTCAACTTCTGGTTGAATTCTTTGCGAGCCCCGGCGGCGACGCGGGCTGCAGTTCTGGCTTCGATGCTCAGTGCACAGGCCAGCGGGAATGCTTCGCGTGTCGGAGCCGATTTCGCTGGTGATGGACTACATGATTGAGCCGAAATCATCCGGCGGCAGGGCGGGTCTGGACCTGCTCGACAGGCGCCGCAAGAAGGCCAGGAAGTGGGCCAAGGACGCGGGCGCCTTTACAGTTCACACCACCACGCCAACGGCCCAACCCAAAACTGCCGTTCCCTGTTCGCCCCGGGCCGGAGGCCGGTCGAATCTTGAAGACGTTCCCCGTCCTGACCCCATCAAGGGGCCAACGTGCGCAGCGGAGCGCAAGAGGGCTTCACAGGGACCCACCTGCACGGAGCGAGCGCAGGAAGGTGGGTGGAAGCCGTCTTGCGCGGAGTGAGCACGATGACTCACTTGCGGAGTGGGCGAGGGCCTATGTTACTGCGGCTTGTATGCAGGGGCCGGGCTAGCAGCCATCTCGGCCTTTTCCAACGGTGATGCCTGTGGTCCAGGACGCCATGGCCGGATATGGAGAACATCCATATCCGGCATGGTCGCTGGATTCTCAGCGAACCCATTCCCCCCAGCAGCGGCTTGCCGGCTGAAGATGTCTCACGATCGCCCTCAGACGAAGACGTAGTCGCCCGGCTGCAGGGCGGTCACGTTCTCGACCGTCAGGTAGGTGACGGACTCATCGGCGGCGGTGACGAACCAGACATCCCCATCGTGCCCGAGGGTCGCCCCGGCCCCGAAGCCCTTGAACTGGATCACGTCGCCGCCCGAGGCCATGGCGCCCTCGAAGTCGGTGATGAAATCGTGCCCCAACCCCTTCTCGATGACGAAGGTGTCGTTGCCCCGCCCGCCGGTCAGGATGTCGTTGCCGCCCTTGCCATTGATGACATTCGCCGCGTCGTTGCCGATCAGGC
>NZ_PDNU01000095.1 GCF_002631185.1 Teichococcus rhizosphaerae
GGATGAGTCGAAGATGACATTCCAGCAGCGCCTGGAGCTCAGGAACGAGCGCTATGGTGATGGTCACCTGAACAAGGTGAAGGGACGCAGACTGGCCCCGGCCGACCAAGACTGAGTCCAATCCCACCACCAATAGGAAAGGGCCCCGAGAGGGGCCCTTCTTACGTCCGACGGGTGGAAGGAGGTGGCTTATTAGTTGGCCAGTTCGTTCAGGCGGCGGGTCAGCATCTCGATAACCTGGTCCTTCAGCTCAATCTCGCTGATGGCGTCATCCAGCCGGCCAATGAGAAGAGTGCGCTCAGCCCGGAGTTCCTCAAGGTCGGCATGGAGGCCACCAGCATACTGACCCCAGGACCGGGCCGTCTTCTGCACGGCATGCTCTTCCAGCCCCTGGCGGAACGCATCAGCCACAGCGTAGGTGGCCAGGCCAACACCGACAGCAATCCCTTCACCGCGCATCTGGAGCCTCCGTCGTCTGGAATACCTCATGATATGGCCCACATCTGAATCTGGAAGTCAATCTTTTTCTTGAACTCTGAGTTGATAAAGGCGGGCCGTGGTCGGAATGCAGGAAACTTCAATTTAGGTATTGACGCATTGTTCAATAGAGGGTATCACATAAGTACCTTCGGAGTTCTGCGTCCAGCCGACCACCGGCAGCGCCAGCCACGAGGGTGAATCCTCCTGAGAGTTGTTTGGCCCCCGGTTCCGAAAGGTTCCGGGGGTTTGTCCTTCAGGAACCAATTCACAAATCAGGTCCCCGGGCAGGGGGATAGCCAAGAGCCCCGTCCGGCCGACCATGGGCCACCAGGACGGCCCACGAGGCGTAAGTGGCCGCCTGAGCATTATCTGCCGGCTATAAAAAGGGAGGGCTGGATGCCTCGGCCCACCAAGAAGAAAGCAGCCGTCCAGGTAGAGGATGAGGCACCCAAGCGGGGGCGTGGAAGGCCAGCCTATGAGCCTGACGAAGAGACCGCGCAGGCCATCGCGCGCTTGTCTGGCATGGGGTTCAGCCAGGAGCAGATAGCCCTCCGGCACGGCCTCAGCGTGAAGACGCTGGCCAGGCACTACCAGGCTGCCTTGGAGCATGGCTGGGTGATGATGATGGCCGACCTCGCCGAGAATGCCTTCACCCAGGCGATGGCGGGCAACACCGCATACGGAATCTTCCTGATGAAGACCCGGGGCAAAGGGATGTTCTCTGAGAAGCCGGCGGAACCTGAGGGGCCCCAGGAGTCCGAGGAAGAGAAGGCGCGCCGGATGCTGGAGCGCCTGAGGGCGATGGAGGCCACCGTTGTCGGAACTCCTGACCACACGCTGGTACCCCCTTCGTCCGCATAGCCAGCAAGGCCTGTATTTCCGGTCGCCGCACCGGTTCAATGTCCTTCCTTGCGGAAGGCGTTCCGGCAAAACGGAATGCGCCAAGCGGAAGCTGGTCACCCGGGCCATGAGGGGTTCGGCGTTCATCAGGCCCCGGTTCTTCGCGGCTGCCCCCACCCGGGACCAGGCCAAGAGCATCTACTGGGATGACCTGAAGTCCCTGGTGCCGCCCGATTTCATTCGGGACATCAGCGAGACTCAGCTGACCATCAGGATGACAACCGGCGCGGAGCTGGCCGTCATCGGGATGGACAAGCCCCAGCGCATTGAGGGCTCTCCCTGGGACGGTGGCATCCTCGACGAGTATGCCGACATGAAGGCGAAGGCCTGGACGGCACACGTCAGGCCAGCCCTGGCGGACCGTCGTGGCTGGTGCGACCTCATCGGGGTGCCAGAGGGAAGGAACCACTACTTCAAGACCTACCTGTACGCCCTGGAGCAGATGAAGCTTCTGGGTACTGGGTCTGAGTGGGGAGCCTTCCACTGGAAGAGTTCCGAAATCCTGCCTCCTGAGGAGATTGAAGGCGCTCGGCGCGAGCTGGACCCCAAGATGTTCAGGCAGGAGTACGAGGCATCCTTCGAGGGCTTCTCTGGCGTGGTCCTCCATGCCTTCGACCGGGACCACAACATCAAGGAATGCCCGGTCGACTGGCAGGCCATGCGGCTGCCGCTCCATATTGGGCAGGACTTCAACATCAATCCGATGTCGGGGACGGTTTGGGTCACCTGGGATGGCGCTGATTACCAGGTCGACGAGCTGGTGCTCCAGTCGAGCAACACCGACGAGCTGGTAACTGAGGTCAAGCGTCGCTACGGCGAGCCCAGCATGGTCACCTTCTACCCTGACCCAGCGGGCGCCCAGAACAGGACATCGGCGCAGGGCAGGACGGATATCAGCATCCTGAGGGATGCCGGCTTCCGGGTGGATGCTCTGAGGAGCCCGCCTCTGGTGCGTGACCGGCTCAACAAGACCAACGCGAGGTTCTGCACGGCTGACGGGACGCGACGCGCGTTTGTGTCGGCACGCTGTACCGCATCCATCGGCTCCTACGAGCAGCTGGAATACAAGCCCGGCTCCAACGAGCCGGACAAGAAGGGTGGCTTCGACCACTTGGTCGACGCCACGGGCTACATGATGTGGACCCGGTACGCAGACCAGAAGGTCACCATCAACACCGAACTGGTCTTCTAATCCTGAAGGGGAGGCTCACACACATGGTCGTCTCCTCCAGGGACACGGTGGCCACGCCGGCTGCGGCTACCAGAGCCTTCCGGACGGACTGCAGGCTAACGGATGCCCTCATGGGCGGCACGGAAGCCATGCGCCAGGCTGGCGAAGACCTTCTGCCCAGGGAGCCCAAAGAATCCCTCCAGGCTTACCGGCTGCGGGTTAGCAGGTCCTACCTCTTCAATGGCTTCCGCCGCACGGTTGAGAGCCTGGCAGGCAAGGCATTCCGCAAGCCGGTTGCCCTGGGGCAGGACGTTCCGAGGGAGCTGGAGACCTGGAGCTGGAATTTCGACCTCACTGGCCGGGACGTCAGTGAGTTTGGGCGAGCCCTGCTGCAAGACACTCTGTCCTCCGGTCTCTCCTTCATCCTGGTGGACCACCCGCCGGCGGTACCTGGCAGCACGTTGGCCGACCAGCGGCAACGCGGTGACCGCCCCTATGCGACCCATGTCCGTGCCGTCGATGCCCTGGGCATCCGGTCAACGAGGGTCGGCGGGGTCGAGATGGTCACCCGAGCCCGCATCGCGGAGACCGTGCCTGACCTCAGCTCGCCATGGTCCGACGACGGGGTCATCCATCAGGTCCGCGTCCTCGAGCCGGGGCGCTGGGCTGTGTACCGGCAGACCAGCCGCAAGGACTGGGTCCTCCACGAGCAGGGCACCACATCGCTGCCCTACGTGCCCCTGTTCCCGGTCTACGGCAGGCGTACGGGATTCTGTGATGGCCGGTCGCCTCTCAGTGACCTGGCCTGGCTGAACCTGGCGCACTGGCAGTCCTACTCGGATTACCGGAACATCCTGAGGACCGCATCGGTCGGCTTCATGTTCGGTGCCGGCATCGACAAGGACTCTCTTGGCGGCCAGTTCGACATCGGTCCCAACCGGATGCTGGTCGTCGCCGACCCGCAGGCCAAGCTTGGATACGTCGAGCACTCCGGCGCCGCCCTAGGCTCCCTGAGGGAGCATCTGGACAGCCTCAAAGAGGAGATGGCCGTCCTGGGCGCCGAGATGCTGGTCCGGCAGGAAGCCCGCCAGCGCACGGCCACCGAAGTGAGCCTGAACTCCTCAGAATCCGATAGTCAGCTGGCTGCGGTGGTGGATGGCCTCTCCGGGTCCCTGACCGCTGCTGCCCAGGCCATGGCGGACTTCGCCGGGCTCGGAGACTGCGGCACCTGGACGGTCAGCACCGACTTCGCGGACATCCCGACCAGCCAGTCCGACCTGACCACCCTGCTGCAGCTCCGGGCGACCGGCGAGCTGTCCAGGGAGACGCTCTACGCCGAGCTGCAGCGCCGGGGCCTCCTCAGCGAGGCCTTCGACGCGGCCATCGAGGGCGACCGGCTGGCCGCTGAGCCGCCGAGGCAGACCACCAAGCCGGTGGTCACCACAGAATAACTGGCACCCCAGGGGGAGGGATTCCCTCTGGGCGGTCGGACGGCTGTTCCCGGGATGGGAAGCCGCAACGGGGGGAACCCAATCATGAAGCTAAAGGCAATCGTCACCTCGCTGGACGAGGTCGATGAGAAGTACCGTGACCTCTACACCCAGGGCGCCGACGGCAAGTACCGTCTGGATGCTGAGGGCGTCGAAGATGTCACAGGGCTAAAAACCGCCCTGGAGAACGAGCGCAAGGCCGTCCGGGACCTCAAGGGCCGCTTCTCCGGCATCGATGCCGATGAGTATGCCCGCCTAAAGGCGGAGGACGCCGAGCGGGCAACTAAGAAGGCCAAGGATGAGGGCGACTGGAAGGCCCTGGAGCGCCAGCTCCTGGAGCGCCACGCCACCGAGCTGAAGACCCATCAAGACCGGGTCGGCTCGCTCACCAGCGCCTTGGAAACTCACCTTGTTGATGCCCAGGCGACGGCCGCGATTGCCGGGGCGAGGGGGGTTCCCCAGCTGCTGCTTCCCCACGTGAAATCGGCCGTCAAGGTCATCGAGGAGGACGGCCAGTTCTCTGTCCGGGTCGTCGATGCGGTCGTGTCCCACCGCGTGGT
>NZ_PDNU01000096.1 GCF_002631185.1 Teichococcus rhizosphaerae
GGGGCCGGCAGGCTGGCCCTGCGCTCCGGAGCTGGCAGCGCCTCCGGGGCGGGCTGCTCGCGCTCGGTCCGCGCCCAGGCCTTGCGGGCGGTTTCCGCCACCCGGCGGCGGGCCGTGTGCCCCTCCGGTCCCGGCGCGTCGAAATGCTCGGGACGCGGCAACAGGCCTTCCTCGACGAACACCACGCCGAAGCTTTCCCAATCGGCGCCGCCCTCGCGCAGAAGGCGGGCGAAGGCCTGGCGATGGCGGTGCATCCAGTTCGCCAGCGGCGACCGACGAGGCCCCTTGGCCCGCAGGGCCTGGATCCGCGCCAGGATCGGATCGGTCACGCTTCCCGGGCCCTGCGACATGCGCGCACTCCTACCGGCAGTTGCTCATCCTGCCAAGGGCACAAGCGGGACACTCCCCGAAGCGGCCGCGGCAGCCTGGCGGCAGTATCTGGGTTGTTGACCAGAGACAGGTCCGCTACCCCAGCGGGAGACAGCCAGAGGGGCAGAATTCCTACAGACCATTGCACCGCCGCTGGCGGTACTGGACAGAAGCGGGACATAAGCGGACATGGACGCGACGAAACTGGCCCTTGAGCTGGAAGCGCTGCGGGACAGTGTGCGGTCAATGGAGGCCGGCCAGGACAACTTGGTGCGGGCCATCGGCGAGCTGGCGCCGCTGCTCGGCACGGTGATCGAGGAGTTGCGCCAGCTCTCCCAGGCGGCCTCGGCCGAGGGCCCGGCCAGCGATCTCGGACCCGAGTTGCGGCGCCTGGTGGAGGCGGTGGACGGCAACACCGCGGCGGTCACCGCGCTGCTGCGGCAGCTGCCGGTCTCTCCTGCCGAGGAGGCGCCGGGCCCGCTGGCATGATGACCTTCCGGGCCGGTGCGCCCGGCGGTGTCGCCCAGGCGGCGGCCTACACCGCGCATCTGCTGGAGCGGACCATCGATCCGGCGCAGCAGGCGCTGGCCGACTACTACGGGCGGGAGAGTTCCTTAGACCCGGAGCGCTCTGAGGGGCTGGGCAGCACCCCCCGCCCCTCGCCGGTGATGGCGCCGGAGGTGGCCAGGGCGCTGGGGATCGATGCCAGCCGGCCGCTGACCGCCGCGGAGCTGGGCAACATCCTGGGTGGGCTGCGCGCCGATGGCCGGGCCATGCCGGGTCACCAGCGGGATTTGCGCGCGTATCGGAGCCGGGCCGATGGAGCCGACGCTCCGGGCGAGCGCAGTCGCATCGCCTGGATCGACCTGACCTTCTCGGCGCCCAAGAGCGTCTCGGTGGCCTGGATGGCGGCCGCGACCGAGGCGGAGCGGCAATCCATCCATCAGGCGCACAAGGATGCGGTCCAGGAGGCGCTCGGCTATGTCGAGCAGGAGGTGGCCCGCGCCACCTTCGGCCATGGCCGCAGCGGCCAGGCAGAGGAAACCGGCCGGCTCGGCTTTGTCTCGATCGATCACTTCACCAGCCGCCCGACCGTCGAAATCAGCCGCGCCGATCCCACCACCGGCGTGCAGGCCACCGAGATCTACAGCGTGCCGGTGGCCGGCGATCCGCAGCTGCACAGCCACACCATCGTGCCCAACCTGGTGCTGACCCGCAGCGGACGGGCGATGAGCATCGACACCACCCGCATCGCCGGGCGGGTGCATGAGTTCGGCGCGGTGTATCAGGCACTGCTGGGGCGCAATTTGCGCCGCCTCGGCATGGCGGTGGAACTCGACGAACGCACCCAGGCGCTGCGGCTCGCCGCCATCCCGGAGGAGATCTGCCAGGCCTTCAGCAAGCGCACGGTCAATGGCGAGCGCTCGGCCGAGGCATGGGCGCGGCGGCATGGCTACAGCGCCGAGGCCTGGGCCGGGATGCGCCCGGAGCAGCGGGTTGCCATGCTCAAGGCCGCGATCAAGGAAGGCCGCTTTGGCAAAGGCGACGACCTGGCCGACCGCGCCGCCTGGCGGGCGCAGATCGCCGAGCTCGGCTGGCAGTATTCTGGCAGCGCCGTGCGGATGGGGCCGCCGGCGCCGGAGCGCAGCCCGCGGCAGCGGGCCGAGGATGCCCTCGCCGGGGCGGCGCCGGTGCTGGAGGGGATGCTGGCGCAGCGGGCGGTGGTCACCGGCAGCGACCTGCGTCTGGCGGCGGCGCGTGGCCTGATCGCCGGCGGCATGGAGACGCTGGAGGATCTGTCGGCGGTGACCCGCGCCATGGCACGGGACGGGGTGCGGCAGGATGGCCAGCAGACCGCCCTGTTGTTTCGTCCAGGTGCCTCCAGTCGGCCGGAGCGGGTCCGCGTCACCACGGCGCTGCACCGCGACCAGGAGGCGGAGCTGATCGCCCTGGCCCGCACCGCGCAGGCGCAGCCGGACGCGGCGCTGGCCCCTGCCCGCCTGGTGCAAGCCGCCGCCGCACGCGGCACGCCCCTGACCAACGAGCAGCTTCACGCCGCCGAGGCGCTGGGAGCGGGAAACAAATTCGCCGTGGTGATCGGCGGCGCCGGGGTCGGCAAGACCACCATCCTGGCGCCGCTGGTCGAGGGCTGGAGCGGCCGGGGCCGCGAGGTCTGGGGCACCGCCCTGGCTTGGCGCCAGGCCAATGCGCTGCAGGAGGCGGGGATCAGCGGCGCGCGCACCCTGGCGCTGGAGCCGCTGCTGGACCGGATGCAGCGGCGGCCACAGGATTTCGGCCCGCGCTCGGTGGTGGCGCTCGACGAGCTGGGCCAGATCGGCACACGGCAGCTGCTGCAGCTGCTGCGGCAGCAGGCGCAACTCGGCTTCAAGCTGGTGGCGGTGGGCGATGACCGGCAATGCCAGGCGATCGAGGCCGGGCCCACCATCGCGCTGCTGCGCCAGGCGCTGGGCCCCGAAGCCATTCCGGAGGTGCTGTCCACCGTGCGGCAGGCGACCGAGCGCGAGCGCGCGATCGTCGGGATGTTCCGCGACGGCCGCATCGGCGAGGCGCTGGCCGCCAAGCGGGCCGAGGGCCAGGCGGAGCTGGTCCAGGGCGGCTACGAGGCCGCCGTGCGGCGGGCCGCGGCGCTCTGGGGCGAGCGCGTGGCGGCCAACCAGCAGGATCCGCGCTACAGCGTCACCGTGTCGGCGCCGACCAACCAGGACGCGCTGGCGGTCAGCCGCGCCATCCGCGAGGTACGCCGGGCCTCAGGCCAGCTCGGTCCGGACCGGGTGACGATCGAGGCCAGCGATGCCACCGGCGCCAGCTACCCTCTGCCGCTGGCTGAGGGCGACCGGGTGCGGCTGTTCCAGCGCACCAGTCGTGCCGGGGCCGGGCGCGACACCATGATGGGCGAGAACGGCTCGGTGCTGACCGTCAAGGAGGTCCGCGAGGGTGGCTTGTTGCTGACAACGCGCGACGGCAAGGAAGGCTTTGTGCCCTGGAAGGGGTTCCGCGACCGCCGCAGCGGGCAGATCCGGCTTGCCTATGGCGATGTGCTGACGATCAACACCGCCCAGGGGATCACCAGCGACGAGCACATCCTGGCCATGCCGGCCGGCAGCCGCGGCGTCACCCTCTACGCCGCGCATGTCGGCGCCAGCCGGCATCGCGTCGCCAGCCACATCGTCGGCAGCCTGGGCGCCGAGGCGCGGGAGGTCGAGGATCGCCGGCCGGTGAATGCGCCGAAGCTCACGGGCCAGGCGGCGCTCGATGCGGCCTGGGCCAATGTGGAGCGGAACTTCGGCCGTGCGCCGGTGAAGGACAGCGCGCTGGCCCTGCTGCGCCGGTTCCAGGACCTGTCGCAGAAGGCGCGCGACACCTTTCAGGAGGGCATGCGGCGGCGGCAGACGCGGCAGAAGGCGGATCTGCCGGAAACGCGGCTTGTGCAGCGGGCGCGGGAGAACCGGCAGGCCAAGACCCTCGCACCGGTGGTGCGGCAGATGAGCCTGAACCTGGAGGTGCAGGGCCGGGCGGCGGAGCGTCTCGGGGCCGCGCCGCGACCGCGCCCCAGGATCAGCCTGGAAGCCCTGACCCTGCGCCTGGTGGCGCCGCAGGTGGCGGAAGGCCGCATGTCCTATAGCACGGCGCTGGACGAGGTGATGCTCAGCGCGGTGGATGACCGGCGGGTCCGGGTGCTGCGCGACTATGCCTGGAACCCGGTGCACCAGATGCATCTTCCAAAGCCCGGCGGACCGGTGCATGCCGAACCTGACCAGGACGCCATCGCGCGCAAGCTGGATCAGGCCATTGCCAGCTACGACGCAGGCGGACCAGCGGCATTGTGGGCGCCGAACGTCCTGCGCAGCACCCGGAGCCATTCCGCGCACCCAGATCATATCCGGCGAGATCAAGGTGCGTCTAAAGGACCCATGGCTCAGGCGCCGTTGAGACGTGCAGGCGAGAGGGTCAAGAGAAGTAGCGCCGAGCTTGCGGCCAATACACCTCGCTCGCGTGCTCCGCGGCGGTCCCGCTGAATCGGTGAGGGCGCTCTTGCTGCCCGCATTGTAGCCGGCTCTGCCCCA
>NZ_PDNU01000097.1 GCF_002631185.1 Teichococcus rhizosphaerae
GACCCGTCGCTGCTGCTTCATGGGGGTCCTCTTGCATCATCGGGACCTCTCCACTTTCCCGAAGCAAGTCCAACCTGCCCCAGGTGGCGCCAGCCATCGCGGGCATCGGGGTCTTCCGCTGGGACATCAACATCCGTGAGGCCACCGTGCTGGGTCTGGTCGGTGCTGGTGGCATTGGCCTTCAGCTGGAAGCATCGGTGGCAACGCTCGCCTGGCCCCAAGTCAGCGTCATCCTCCTGCTCATCCTGGCGACCGTGGTCGTCAGCGAATGGGTCAGTGCCCGAGTGCGCAAGGCCATCACCTGAGCAAGATGTCACGCGACACAGACAGACATTTCGATTAAACTGGAATCATGAAATCGAACGACGCTGCTGCCGTCTTTGCCGCCCTGGGACAGGAGTCTCGCCTGGACCTCCTCCGCATCCTCCTTGAGGCGGGGCCGACCGGCCTTTCCGCGGGCGCGGTCGGCACGGCCCTCGGCATCGTCCCCTCGACCCTGTCGTTCCACCTGCGGGCGCTGGAGCAGGTTGGGCTGGTCCGCCCGACCAGGCAGGGCCGCAGCCTGATCTACGCCGCGCAGATCGAGCGCCTGCGCCATCTGGTCACCTTCCTGTCGCGGGACTGCTGCGGCGGACGCCCTGAGCTTTGCGGCGACCTGATGCAAGCCTGGCCCGCCAGCCCTCCGGAGAACGGTCCCATGACCCCGGCCTACAATGTCCTCTTCCTGTGCACGCGCAACTCCGCCCGGTCGCTGATGGCCGAGGCCATCCTGAACAAGCTGGGCGGCGAGCGTTTCCGGGCCTACTCGGCAGGGTCGGATCCGGCGCCGCAGCCGATGCCCGAAGTGCTCGAGAAACTGGAAAGCCTCGGGCACGACATCTCTGGTGTTCGGAGCAAGTCGTACCTGGAGTTCCAAAAGCCCGACGCGCCCCGGATGGACTTCGTCATCACGCTCTGCGACGAGCTTCAGGGTCAGAACTGCCCGGACTTTGGCGGCCATGCCATCACGGCTTCCTGGCCACTTCCCGGGCCCGGCCAGTTCGCGTCTGGCTCGCACGAGCGCACCCTGATGCTCAATGAGCTCTATGCCAGCCTGTACCGGCGCCTCGGTATCTTCACCAGCCTCAAGATGGAAGCCCTGGATCGCATGTCGCTGCGGCACCGGGTGGGCGACCTGAGCGAGGCCCCTCTCACCGTCGCCAAGGAGCACTGACATGCGTGTCGGTATCAATGGCATGGGCCGCATCGGCAGGCTGGCGTTCCGGGCCGCCCTGGATGGCGTGTTCCGGGAGGCGAGCGACCCGCGTGGCGCGAACCGCCTCGACATCGTTCACGTGAACGAGCTCAAGGGTGGCGCCGCCGCGACGGCCCACCTCCTGGAGTTCGACAGCATCCACGGCCGCTGGCGGGAGCGGATTGCCGTTGAAGGCGAGCAAGCCATCGTTGTCGGCGACCGGCGCATCGGCTTCAGCGCCGCGGCGGCGCCGGGCGACGTCCCCTGGGGCGACCTCGGCTGCGACGTCGTGCTGGAGTGCACGGGCAAGTTCCTGAAGCAGGAGCAGTTGCAGGGCTATTTCGATCGTGGCGTTAAGCGGGTCATCGTGGCGGCACCGGTGAAGGACCCGGCAGCGGCCGCCCTGAACATCGTGGTGGGCGTCAACGACCACCAGTACGACCCGGTGCAGCACCGCCTGCTGACGGCGGCGTCCTGCACCACCAACTGCCTGGCGCCGGTGGTGAAGGTGGTCCACGAGGCCATCGGCATCCGCCATGGCCAGATCACCACGATCCACGACCCAACGAACACCAACGTCGTGGTGGACGCGCCCCACAAGGATTTGCGACGCGCGCGGTCGGCCATGCTGTCCCTGCAGCCGACCACCACCGGCAGCGCCACGGCCATCGCGCTCATCTACCCGGAACTGAAGGGGCGGCTGAATGGCCACGCCGTCCGGGCGCCGGTGCTGAACGCCTCGCTGACGGACGCCGTCTTCGAGATGCAGCGCGAGACCACAGCGACCGAGATCAATGAATTGTTCCGCTCGGCTGCCGCCGGGCCGCTGGCGGGCATCCTAGGCTATGAGGAGCGGCCTCTGGTGTCGGCGGACTACGCCAACGACACCCGCAGCGCCATTGTCGACGCGCTCAGCACCATGGTGACCGATGGGACGATGCTGAAGGTCTACGCCTGGTACGACAACGAGATGGGCTACGCCTGCCGGATGGTCGACCTGGCCTGCATCGTCCGTGAGCGGGGCGTCTGATGTCCGCCGTCCGCAACTACCTCATCGTGACCGGCGCCTACTGGGGCTTCACGCTCACCGATGGCGCGTTGCGGATGCTGGTGCTGCTGCACTTCTACCAGCTCGGCTACACGCCGTTGACCCTGGCCTTCCTGTTCCTGCTCTACGAGGCGGCGGGCATCTTCGCCAACCTCGGCGGCGGCTGGCTGGCGGCGCGGTTCGGCATCCCCCGGATGCTGGCGATCGGCCTGACGCTGCAGATCGGCGGCCTGCTCATGCTCTCGGCCCTGGATCCGGCCTGGGGCGCCGCCGCGTCGGTTGCCTGGGTCGTCTGCGCCCAGGGCATCTCCGGCGTGGCCAAGGACCTGACCAAGACGGCCTCGAAGTCGGCCATCAAGGCATCCTCGCAGCAGGGTGCCGGACAGCTCTTCCGCTGGGTCGCGTGGTTCACCGGCTCCAAGAATGCCATGAAGGGCTTCGGCTTCTTCCTGGGCGGCTTCCTGCTCCAGGCCGTGGGCTTCCGTCCGGCTCTCTGGATACTGGTGGCCTTGCTGGCGGTGGCCCTGGTGGGCGTGCTGCTGTCGCTCCCCCGCGAGCTGGGCAAGGCCAAGTCATCCAAGAGCTTCAAGAAACTCTTCGCCAAGAATCGCGGCGTCAACCTGCTGGCGGGCGCCCGGGTCTTCATGTTCGGCTCGCGCGACGTCTGGTTCGTCGTGGGCCTGCCGGTATTCCTCTACAGCCAGGGCTGGAACTACGTCGGCGTCTCGACCTTCCTGGCTGCCTGGACCATCGGCTACGGCGCGGTGCAGGCCCTGGCGCCACAGGTGGTCCGCCGCAGCCCCGACGGGCTGTCGCGCGAGGTGCCGGAGGCGCGCCTTTGGGGCGTGGCGCTGGCCGCCATCCCGGTCCTCCTCTGCGTCGCGCTGGCCATGGGCACCGTTGGCCGCCCGGACCTTGTGGTGGTTGCCGGGCTGGCGGTGTTCGGGTTTGCCTTCGCCGTGAACTCGTCGTTGCACTCCTACCTCATCCTGGCCTACGCGGGCTCCGAGAAGGCGGCCGAGGACGTCGGCTTCTACTACGCCGCCAACGCTGCCGGGCGGCTGGGCGGCATCCTGCTCTCGGGCGTCCTGACGCAGTACGCCGGTCTGGAAGGGTGCCTCTGGGGGTCGGCCGCGATGCTCGCCGCCTACGCCCTCCTGACCTTCCTGCTGCCTTCGCATGTTAGCCCTCGGCGGGTGCCAATCTGATGGCCTCTGAAACCACAGAATCCTTTCAAGTATTTCAGAAAATCTTTGGTCGGACGGCGTGCAGTCAGATTATCCTTGAGATCTCCCTGGCATCCAGCCCGGGGATGTGGATTGAAACGTGGCTGACACCACGAGTCTACCTCTGGTGATCTCAAAGCTCGTCACCATCGTGTCGGCCAGCTACTTCAATATTGGCTTCGACCGCTACGTCACGGTGATGCTGTCAGTGAAACTGGCGGCGCTCACCGTAACGCTTGGCGCCCTGGCTATCGAGCAGGCGCAGAACATCCCGCCTGCTATCCGGGAAGCTATGATCTACGCCAACGTCATCGGCTGCGACCTCGGTCCCAAATTCACACCCATCGGCAGCCTGGCGACGCTGCTCTGGCTGCATGTGCTGGCGCGCAAGGGCACCACGATCACCTGGGGGCAGTACATGAAGGTCGGCCTTGTCATCACGCCGCCGGTGCTGCTGGCCGTGCTGGCCGCCCTGGCGCTGTGGCTGCCAATGGTCGGCACCCCATGAGCGGGTCGGTGGAATGCGACGTCCTGGTCATCGGCGGCGGCCAGTCGGGGCTTGCCGCTGGGTACTTCCTGCGCCGAAGCGGCCTCGGTTTCGAGATCTTGGATGCCCATGACCGCCCCGGCGGCGCATGGCTGGACGCTTGGGACTCCCTGCGGCTGTTCTCGCCCGCGCAGATGAGCTCGCTCCCCGGGTGGCCGATGCCGCCTTCGGGCGATGGCTACCCGACGCGGGACCAGGTGGTCGACTACCTAGCCCGCTACGAGCAGCGATACGACCTGCCGGTCCGGCGGCCAGTCCGTGTCCAGGCCGTGGAGGAGGCGGGCGATCGGTTGGCCGTGAAAACCGACCGGGGCACCTGGATGGCCTCGGCGGTCATTAC
>NZ_PDNU01000098.1 GCF_002631185.1 Teichococcus rhizosphaerae
TTCCCGCCAGCCGCGCGCCGGCCCCGAGGCCGGCGAACATGAACTTGCGTCGATTCACGGCGTCGCTCCTTTCAGGTCACGCCCAGGATGGAAGAGAGGTGCGCATTGAGGAACCGCCCGCGGGGATCCAGCGCCTGGCGCACCTCGGCGAACGCCTTCCAGCGCGGATAGAGCCCCTGCAACTGGTGCGCGTTGAGGCCATGCAGCTTGCCCCAGTGCGGACGCCCGGCGTATTTCCAGAAGATCGGTTCCACCGCGGCGAAGAAGTTGTGGTGGTCCATGCTGTAGTGCTGATGCACGGAAATGGAACAACTGTCGCGGCCCTCGAACATGCTCAGGGGAATGTCGTCGGCCTTCACGTAGCGGTACTCGATGGGAAACCAGGTGCGCAGGTCCTTGTCGCGGATCAGCGCAAGAATCTCCCGCAGGCAGGCGGGGCCATGCTCGGCGGGGACCGAATACTCCATCTCGTTGAAGCGCACGTTGCGCACGTTGGCGTAGACCGCATAGGAATCGTCGACCCGCTCGTCGAAGCGGGCGAAGTGGCGCAGGCTGTTGAGCAGGGTACGGCGGGTCTCCGGGAAGTCGCTGAGGTACTTGTCGAAACCTTCGATCAGGCCGACGAACTCGTTGCCGCCTTCCTTCGCCGGGTCCAGGGGCGGGGTCTTCGGCTCGTCGGTCTCGTTAAGGGCGATCGACAGGGCGTAGTCGGAGTGGGTCACCACCAGCATCTCCCAGTGCTGGTTCTCGCGCGTGTTCTTCTCCACGTCCTCCAGCAACTCCTCGGTCCGGGCGATCCACTGCCGTTCACGCAGGCGGTAGGCCGCGCGGTTCTGCAGGCGCACCCGGGTCACGACGCCCAGCGCCCCCAGCGAGACCCGTGCGGCATCGAACACCTCCACGTTGCGCTTGGCGTCGCACTCGAGCACCTCGCCGCTCGCGGTGACCAGTTGCAGACCGCGAACCTGGGCGGAATAGGAACCGAAGCCGACCCCGGTGCCATGGGTGGAAGTAGCGATGGCGCCAGCCAGGGTCTGGTAATCGATGTCGGCCATGTTCACCAGCGCCTGGCCGATCTCCTTGAGCGGAGCGCCCATCTGCGACATCGGCGTACCGCCGCCGAACTCGGCCTGGAGGGTCGCGCTGTCGTGGCTGAGCAAGCCGCTGAAGTAGGCGAGCGAGAGCAGGGTGCCGTCGGTCGGGACCAACGCGCTGAACGAATGCCCGGAGCCCACCGGGCGGATCCTGCCGGACGCCTGGCGGATGATCCGGACCAGTTCGTCGAGGTCTTTCGGTGCCTCCCGCGCCAGGGGCAGGCAGCTTTGCGCGCCGGACCAGTTGCGCCAGGGAATCAGGCGCGGTGCGCGGAGCAACTCCGCCAGCGCGGGGTTTCCCACCATGGCGGCGAACGCACCGAGCGCTCCCGCCCGTTGCAGGAGCTGGCGTCGCGACAGATGACTTGGCATGCCGGTATCCCCTATCGGTCCTGCACTGCGGACATGAAATCGATCAAAGCCCGGAACTGTTCTTCCGAGCACTGCATGCACATGCCCATGGGCGGCATGCCCTTGTAGCCGTTGATGCTGTGGTCCAGCAGGGTGTCGATGCCCTGCGCCAGGCGTGGTGCCCAGGCGGCGGCATCGCCGGTCAGCGGCGCGCCGGAGGCGGGATTGGCGTGACAGAGCTTGCAACTGGCGGAATACACCTGCGCCAACGCAGGGTCCGCAGGGACACGCTGGGAATCGGCGGCCCGCGCCGGCGGCTCCGTGGATTCTCCGCAGGCCACCAGCATCAGGCCCAGGGCAAGCAGCAACCCCGGGCGGCAAAGGCGCGAGTTGCCCGGTCCGGGGCGGAGCGTGGACGACATGGTGTTCCTCTCTCGTTGCGCACGGCGTGCGTTCTCGTCGAACAACACTAAGGCCGCGACGCCCCGAGGATGAGGGCAATGCGGGCCAGCGACGGGGGGTTCTGCGGCCAGCCCTTTCGCACCGCGCGATGGCGGTCTAGAGTCGATGTCTGCAGCAGCGTCGAGGAGCCGGCATGAGCAGCGCAGCACAGCGCCAGAACTACACCTTCTTCCATTCCCTGCGGGTTCGCTGGGCGGAGGTCGATCCGCAGGGCATCGTCTTCAACGGCAACTACCTGACCTATCTAGACGTCGCCACCACCGAGTACTACCGCCAGCTCGGCATGTCCTACCCGGCCGACCTGCTGCGCGGCGGAGGCGACCTGTTCGCGGTGAAGAGCACCCTGGAATACCGCGCCCCGGCGCATTTCGACGACTGGCTGGACATCGGCACCCGCGTGGCGCGGCTGGGGCGCAGCAGCCTGGTTTTCGAGCTGGGCATCTGGCGCGACGAGCAGCTGCTCACCGTCGGCGAGCTGGTCTACGTCTATGCGGATGCGAACGAGCGACAGAGCCAGCCCGTACCGGACTGGCTGCGCGAGAAGATCAGGGCGTTCGAGCGACAGTCGCCAGTGGAGTCAGGGACTCACGCCGAGTAGCTGGGAGAGCCGCGCGCGGTCGGCGGCATAGGTTCTTTCCGCCTCTTCGCGGGCCTTCTGGAAGCGCCCGATCTCACCCTGCAGGCGCTTTTCCTCCTGCTTGAGATCGTCCAGCTGGTCCACCAGCGCCTGCGCCACCGGACGTCCGGCACGCTCCTGGTTGGCCGCCTGGCCTTGCAGGTTGGCCTGTTGCAGCTTGAGCGACTGCAGGTTGCCGCGCGCCACGCTGCTCAGCCCGTCCAGTTCCGCCAGGCGCCGTTCGCGAGCGCGGTCGACGTCCTCGAGGCTGGAATACAGGCGCAGCAGCTGCGCATCGGAGCTGGCCTGGGCCTGGGCCGCCTTGCGCTGCCGCAGTTCCTCGGCGGTCGGCGCCGGCGGTACGGTGCGGATCACCCGGCCCTGGTCGTTGAGGACCTGGTAGCCCTTGCCGATGTACTGCGGCGGCACACCCTGGCGGTCGAGCACCACCACGCCCTTGTCGTTGACGTAGCGGTAAAGCTCCACCGCTCCGCCCGGCGCCGCCTGGGCGCCGAAGGAAAGCCCCTGGAGCACCAGCCCCAGGGCCATCAGGCAACGCATTACATCCTGTCCGACCATGCCAGTCCCTTGTGAAAGGTTCAGATACCGTATTGGGCGCGATAGGCCTCTACCGCCGGCAGATGCTTCTTCAGTTCAGCATCTTCGGCAAGATATTCCAGCACCTGTTCCAGGGAAACGATGCTCACCACCGGCATGCCGAAGTCGCGCTCGACCTCCTGGATCGCCGACAGCTCGCCCTTGCCGCGCTCCTGGCGGTTCAGCGCGATCAGCACGCCCGCGGCCCTGGCGCCCTGGGCGTCGATGATCTGCATCACTTCGCGGATCGCGGTGCCGGCGGTGATCACGTCGTCGATGATCAGCACCCGGCCGCTCAGCGGCGCGCCGACCAGCGTGCCGCCTTCGCCGTGGTCCTTGGCTTCCTTGCGGTTGAAGCACCAGGGCAGGTCGCGCTGGTGCTGCTCGGCGAGGGCCACCGCGGTGGTGGCGGCCAGGGGAATGCCCTTGTAGGCCGGGCCGAACAGGACGTCGAAGTCGATTCCGCTGTCGATCACCGCCTCGGCGTAGAAGCGTCCCAGGCGGGCCAGCGCCAGGCCGCTGTCGAACAGGCCGGCATTGAAGAAATAGGGGCTGGTGCGCCCGGACTTGAGGGTGAACTCACCGAAGCGCAGAACCCCGCGCTCGATGGCGAAACGAATGAAATCGCGCTGATACGCCTGCATGAATGACACCAAGCCGCATGAATTTAGCTAAACCGTTTGAGCTCGGGTATCATACACGCACGTGATTTTGGGGGCCATTTATGCGGATCATCAGTGTGAACGTGAATGGTATTCAGGCTGCGGCCGAGCGCGGTTTGCTCAGTTGGCTGCAAGCACAGAATGCCGACGTGATCTGCTTGCAGGACACCCGAGCCTCCGCCTTCGATCTGGATGACCCGTCCTTCCAACTGGACGGCTACTTCCTTTATGCCTGCGATGCCGAGCTACCCGAACAGGGCGGTGTCGCACTCTACAGCCGTTTGCAGCCCAACGCTGTGATCAGCGGCTTAGGTTTCGAAACGGCCGATCGTTACGGGCGCTACCTGCAAGCCGACTTCGACAAGGTGAGTATCGCCACCCTGCTGCTGCCTTCCGGGCAGAGCGGAGACGAGAGCTTGAACCAGAAATTCAAGTTCATGGACGACTTCACCCATTACTTGAGCAAGCAGCGTCGCAAGCGCCGCGAATACATCTACTGCGGCTCGCTGTACGTCGCCCATCAGAAGATGGATGTGAAGAACTGGCGCGAATGTCAGCAGATGCCGGGCTTCCTCGCGCCCGAACGGGCCTGGCTGGACGAAGTG
>NZ_PDNU01000099.1 GCF_002631185.1 Teichococcus rhizosphaerae
ATAGCGCTCCTTGATCGCCTGGACGGCTGCGACCCATGCCGCCAGGTCCGGCTCGGTACCAGCGGCTATGGCGTCAAACTCGGCCTCCAGGCGCAGCGGGTCGGACTCGGTGCGATAGGCCTGGCGGCGCAGCTCCTGGACCTCGGCCAGCACGTCATCCGGGTGGAACGCCAAGTCGCCGACAGGGACGCCAGCGAGTGCAGCGGCCTCGTCCAGTGTGCCATCCCATTCCGCGAAGAATTCGCCTTTCAGTAGGACTCGTTTCATGGTCATGCGCTTGCTCCGTTGATTGTCAGGATGGGTGCAACGTGGATACCCGGATCGACGAGGCCACCGAACCACGCCGGGCATGCAAACGCGATCTGAGCCCCGGAGGATGCGTAGATGTACGGACACGCGTTGTCATAGCCGTTGTATGACTGCATCGAGAACCGCAGATGCACCCATTGGTTCGCAGGCAGCACCACGCCAGGAGCAGCGACAGCGCCATTGATCCAAAGGCGATGGGTCGTATAAGGCGCCGACGAGATATGAGCCGAGCCGCTTTCGACCCGCAACCACATGACGACCGTCGCCCACGCGCCCGCGTTGAAAACGGTCTTACTGCCGTTGGAGCAGCACAGATACCGCGTAACTGTTGGCGCTGATGGAAAATTGACCCACCCTGCCGATTGAAATTTGACCCAGGGCGGATTGCTGATTTTGTTACCAGCAACTGTGGATAAGTCTACCAGCGCAGCTGCTGTTGCCCCCACTCCTTCGCTAGCCCAGTTCAGTTGTTTAAGACCTGCCACACGCAGCCATGTAGCAGGCCGTCGTCGCCATGAAATCAGAACGGCTCATCGTCCTCCGGTTCCTGGCCGCCCTTACGCTTTCGCTCCCGTGATTTGATCTTGGCCTGGGCCGCCAAGCTACTGTGTTGCAGGCGATAGGACTCGTTACCGGTTTCGACGATGTGGCAGTGGTGGGTCAGCCGATCCAGCAGGGCGGTGGTCATCTTGGCGTCGCCGAACACGCTCGACCATTCGGCGAAGCTCAGGTTGGTGGTGATCACCACGCTGGTGTGTTCGTACAGCTTGGATAGCAGGTGAAACAGCAACGCACCGCCGGCCTGGCTGAAGGGCAGATAACCCAGTTCGTCGAGGATGACCAGATCCATGCGCAGCAGAGCTTGGGCGATCCGCCCGGCTTTGCCGTCGTGCTTTTCGCGCTCCAGCAGATTGACCAGATCGACCGTGGAGTAGAAGCGCACGCGCTTGCCGTGCCGGGTGATGCCGGACACGGCCAGCGCAGTGGCCAGGTGGGTTTTACCGGTGCCAGGCCCACCGATCAGCACCACGTTCTGCGCGGTGTCGGTAAAGGCCAGACTGGCCAGTTCGCTGATCAAACGAGCGTCTGCGCTGGAGGCGCTGAAGTCGAAGCCGGCCAGGTCGCGGTGCATCGGCAGCTTGGCCATGTTCATCTGGTGGCTCACCGAGCGCATGGCGCGATCTGTGTGCTCTTGTTCCAGCAGGTGTTCGAGCAGCCACTTGGACGAGGCTGTGTTCGACTCACCCTGCGCAGTCAACTCCGCCCAGGCCGTGGCCATGCCGTGCAGGCGCAGCTCCTTGAGTTCCGCCATCAAATCACGCATGACCGATCTCCTCGGTCTGGCCACGCAGGCGGTCGTAGCGCGCCGTGTTAGCGACGGGGGCTTCCTTGAGCGACAAGTGGGTTTCGACGCTGGGTGGTGGTTCGGTCGCGGCCAGGCGCGCCACGACATTGAGGATGTGTTCGGCGCTCAGGCTGCCGCTTTCCAGTACCAGCTCAACAGCCACCAGCACCGCATCGAGCCCGGCGACCGGTACGGCAGCCAGAACTTGCGCCATGATCCGGTCACCGCCGGCATGACGCCCCAGACCGTGCTTAAGCTGACGCAGCGGCGCCGGCAGATCAGCAAAGGGCGCGCCGTTGCGCAGCGCACCGGGCTTGCGTTCGATCAGCGGGAGGTAGTGCTGCCAGTCATAGCTGACCT